>CBINON010000015.1:0-97100 GCA_966252325.1 uncultured bacterium
CAACCAAACGAGCCAGGGCCGCCGTCGTGGGGAAGAGTCTGAAACTCGAAACTCGGCGAGCGCGAGGCGCGCCGCCGACATTGGGAGAGGTCGTGGACTTCATGCCAAAAACTCAGGTTGGAATTTCGGGGATTTACCTAACCGAAACGATTGGAGCAAAAAATCCAGCCCCAGCCAAGAAAAAAGACTTCGAGCCTGCAAGCCCCCGCTAGGCCGGCGGCGGCACCGAGTTGACTGGTCAAAAGTTTTGACCAGTTAAGATTACCCGGCTTCAACCTGCATGGAACTGCTGATGGGACGCTGATTTTGAAGCCGGTCCGACTCCATTTGGCCACCACACCGGGCCTTCACGGCACCGCGCGCTTCAACACCGCATCGGCGGGTTCGGCCAGGGTTGCCGGCCCCTGCAGCAGGCCCTGCTGCTGCAGGAAAACGTCGGCCGCACGCAGGGTGACCGCACGCCAGGGTTCCTTGTTGAAGAAGCTGTGCGCCTGACCTTCGGCGATCCACAGCTCGGTCGTTGTGTTGCCCAACTCACGCAGCTTTTTGTGGGCCGCATCCCAGCCGGGTTTCCAGGTGTCCTGGTCGCCAAAAAAGACGATGGCCGGCGGCAGGTCCTGCTTCAGGAAACGCAGGACATCGACCTCGGGATCATTGGCGTCGTCGGGCGCGAAGGCCGGGTTGAAACCCACGTAGGCGACGACCAAAGTGTCGATGCCCGCCGGGTCCGTCGGGTCATCGAGACCGGGCTGCAGGGTGGCGAGCGCGCTGATGTGGCCGCCGGCGGAGCCGCCACCGGTGATGATGCGCGCCGGATCGACGCCGAATTCGGGAGCGTGCTGCTTGAACCAGCGGATCGCGCTCTTCGCGTCGGTGATGCAAACGCGTTTGCGGGTCTCGCCGGCCGGCAGGGCGGCGGCCTCGGCCTTGCTGAGCATGCGATACTCGGCCGTGGCGCAGACCAACCCCCGGCTGGCAAAGTAGGCGCAGGCCGCGCGGAACTGTCCCAGCGATCCGCCGCCCCAGCCGCCCCCGTGAAACAGGATCAAGCCCGGCACCTTCGCCTTCGCCGGGTCGTGGTTCGGCGGGAAATACAGTTCCAGCTTCCGCGGCTGGCCGGCGGAGTGTTTGTAGACGCGCAGCTCGCCGGCGGGATCCCCGGCACCCAGCCCCTTGCGGGCGGGTTCCGCGGCGAAGGCGGGGCTGACAAGGGCGACAAGGGCGACAAGGGCGACAAGGGCAAGAAAAACCAAGCGGCGCATGAGCGCTGACAACGACCGCTGCGCCGCGATGTTTCGTCGCTCACGGCCCGGCGAGCTTTTTCCAGGCCCCCGCCATGCGTCGGCCGATCTCCTCCTGGGCGGCCGTGTCGAAGTGCACGCGGTCGCCGATGTGGCTGCGCAGGTCGCGGGCATCGACACAGGCCGTGCCCGGCACCGCCGCCGGCAGGGCGAGCAGGAGGGCATTCATCGCCTGCTGATCGGCCTGCCGCGCCGGATCCTCGTTCATCTCGCCAATCGTGCAGGCGATGAAGGGCAGGTCCGGCTGGCCGAGATCGGCGCGCAGGTCGGTCACCAGTGCACGCAGCCGTTCGGCATGCAGAGGCAAATCGGCGGCGTTGGCATTGGCCTCGCCCTGCAGCCAGAGCACGCCACGCAGGCGCACCTTCTTCGGCGCAGCCTGCAGCGCCAGGCGGGCGCGGCGCACGGCGTTTTCATAGAGCTTCGCGCCCTTCTGCCAGAGCTGGATCGGCGAGCCCCCCACGGCGCAGGGCACCAGCCCGATCGCCATCTTCTCGCCAAGCACCTGTTCCGCAAAGGCCAGGCCGGGGCCGACGCCGGCATTGTCATGGCCGGCAAAGGTTTGGGCGTTGCCGGTCAGGTGCAGCGGATGGCGCGCCAAATACCAGCGGTCGTCGCGCAGGTGCAGCATGAGCAGGCGCGGATCGCGCTTGGGCTCGGCGGGCATGACGCCCCTGCCCTTCATGTTCGACTGACCGAGCAGCAGGAAGAGATCCAGATGTTCCACGCCGTCCGGCAGCTTGGCGGGGTCGGCGGCCTGCAGCGGCGGCTGGGTGGGCGGCGGGGTGCCGATCTTGCCCGCGCGCTTGCCGGGGGCGGGTTGCTGGGCCAGCAGCGGCAGGGCGGCGAGAAGGAACAGGCAGAAGCGGTGCATCGGCTGGCAACGCACCCGCCACCCGTGCTGTTGCCGGAAAAGCGCGGGATCTCAGGGCAGCCGGCGCAGGCGCAGGCGGCGGTATTCCATCTGGCCGCGGTCGCCCTCCAGCCCGATCGGCCCGCTGGCCGGCACGGCCAGATCGTCGACCAGCAGCTCGCCGTTGCAGGTGGCGCGGGCGACGCCGTTTTTCACGGTCACTTCCAGTTCGTTCCAGTCCTGCGGCCGGTAGTTTTTCAACTCGAAGTACGGACCAGCGAGCGGGTAATCGCGGCACTGCAGCTGCGGCTGGCGGAGGAAGACCCCGCTGTCGGCATTCGGCGTCGCGCGGAACTCCAGGCGCAGGATGAAATCGCCGTCGAACTCGCGCGTCGTCCAGAGCTGCTGGATGCGACGCCCCTCGGCCGGGGTGGTGACGACGAGGCGACCGTTGACCGCGCGGTAGCGACCGTCCGGGCTGACGGTCTGACCGTCGAAGGCCGCGGCCTCCTTGACTTCGACAAAGACCGGCGCGTCCGGCCGCGGCTTGGCGGGTGCCTTGCGCGGCGGGGTCGGGCGCACACCCCAGCCGGTCAGGTCGCGACCGTTGAACAGGCTCTCAAACCCCGGCTCTGGCGTGAAGATCTCGGCTTCGGTTTCGAGGAAACCGAGGGTGGCGAAGATCGGTCGCAGCGCCGCTGCCCAGCGGGCATAACCGGCCGGATTGAGGTGCAGCAGATCCTTGGCCCAGGCGGGATTCATGTCACCGGTCTGCGCATCGGCAAACAGGGTCCAGGTGTCGAGCACGGTGACGCGGGCATCGCCCTTCGCCGCCGCTTCGTACAGAGCGTTGACCTGGCGGATGGTGTCCGCCGGCCGATTCTTGCTCGCCGAACTCGGGAACATCCGGCACAGCACGACCGGCACCTGCGGCAGGCGCTTGTGGATGGCGGCGAGGATCTTTTGGAAATTGCGTCCGATCGCCGCCGGCTCGATGCCGACCTCGATGTCGTTGGTGCCGAGCAGCAGGACGATGGCGGACGGCTGCAGCGCCAGCACATCCTCCTCGAGGCGGATCAGCATGCCGCGGGTCGTGTCGCCGCCGATGCCGCGGTTGGCGAGTTTCATGCCGGGGAAGAGGCCCTTGAAATCGGCGCCCCAGCCCTGGGTGATGGAATCGCCGAGAAACACCACCGCGCCCTGATCCTTGGCCACCTCGCCGGCCCAGCGACTGCGTGCCTCCTGCCAGCGTTTGACATAGGCGTCATAGCGACGCAGCGCGCCCTCGCCGGGCAGACCGGTTTCCTCGGCCGGCAGGGCCTTGTCGGCAAGCAGGGCAACGGCGGCTTGCTGGGCGGCCAGGGGCAGAACGGCGGCGAGACAGAGAGTGGCGAACAAGAATCGAGAGCGCATGGTGGAAGACAGCACAACGCAGCGCCCGCACCACCCTTGCGGGGGATCGCACCGTTGCGGTCTGGAGGGCGGCTGTGTGTTCGGTGCCACGGGCCTTGCAAGGGGACCGCGCGCTGCGGCGTTCCGGCTTACCTGCCATGCGTTTTTCCCTGCTCCTGCTCCCCTTCCTCGCCGGCCTGCTCTCCGCGCAGCAGGCGCCCTACGACCAGGCACCGCCGGTCAAGCCGCCCTACCACCGCGTCCGCTACGAGGCCGCAACCGCGCCCGGCGGCCTGATTTTCCCGGTGCAGTACACCGCCTGGATTCCGCCGGGCGCCGCCACGCTGCGCGGGGTCATCGTCCACCAGCACGGCTGCGGCGAGGGCTCCTGCAAGTCCGGCCAGACCGGTGCCTTTGATCTGCACTGGCAGGCACTGGCGAAGAAGCATGGCTGCGCCCTGCTGTCGCCGTCTTACGAGCAGCCCGACAAGGCTGACTGCCAGATGTGGTGCGACCCGCGCAACGGCTCCGGTGCCGCCTTCCAGAAGGCACTGACCGATCTCGGCGCGCAATGCGGTCACCCCGAACTTGCCAGCGTACCCTGGGCGCTCTGGGGTCACAGCGGCGGGGGTCACTGGGCCGGCGGCATGACCCTGCTGCATCCGGAGCGCGTCGCCGCCGCCTGGCTGCGCTCGGGCGTGCCCCTGCTCGAAGCCAACCCGGACCGCGCCACGATCAAGCCGCATGTCATTCCCGAGGCCGCACTTGGCGTGCCGGTGATGTGCAATCCCGGCACCAAGGAGGGCGTCACCGTCAAGGAAGGCCGCTTCGCCGGGGTCTGGCCGGCCAACGAAACCTTCTTCAAGGCCATGCGCGGCCGCGGCGCCCTCATCGCGGTCGCGGTCGATCCGCTGACCAGCCACGAGTGCGGCAACCAGAGGTACCTTGCCATCCCCTGGCTCGACGCCTGCCTGAGCGCCCGCCTGCCGGCCAAGCCCGGCGACCCGCTGCGGCCGATGCCGCTCGGCGAGGCCTGGATGGCACCGCTGCTCGCCACCGATGCCGCGCCGCTGACGCGTCTTGACGGTGACCCGCGCCTGGCAATCTGGCTGCCCAACGAAGCGGTCGCGAAGCAGTGGATGCAGTACGTCAAGGACACCCAGGTGACCGACACCACGCCGCCGCCGTCGCCGACGAACTTGCAGGTCCGGGACAACGTCCTGACCTGGCAGGCCGAGGCCGATCTGGAGAGCGGACTCGGCCACTTCCTCATTGAGCGCGACGGCAAGCCGCTGGCCACCGTGCCCGAGCAGCCGAAGAACCCGTTCGGTCGCCCGCTTTTCCAGGGCCTTCAGTACAGCGACACCCCGGCCGCGCCGCTGGTCGAAATGACCTTCACCGACCGCGGCGCCAAGCCCGGCGAAAAACACCGCTACCGCGTCATTGCCGTCAACACGGTGGGGTTGAAGTCGAAGTAAAACAGCGCGGCCCCGAATCCCCTTTCCCGGCGCCCCTCAGGGGCGCGGGCCAAACGGCAGGGAAAACAGGTGCGCCGCCGCATCGGGCACGTGGCGGCTGGACTGCACGAGGCGTTCCTTCGTCACCTCCAGTGTCAGGACGTCGACCCGGTTCTCGCCGGGCACAAAGCGCATCAGGCGCAGAACGGGCAGGCTCATGTAATCGCTCAGCAGGGCGTGCACGAGATGACCGTCGTCGGCGGGATCCGCACGGCGCAGCGCGGTGACACGACTCTGGTCGCCACACAGCACGAAGTCGAGGTTGGCGTGCCGCCGGTACAACTTGTCCCACATCTGCCGGCCGGTGTTGCCACGTGCACCGTGGATCTTGATCCAGTTCATGCGGCCCTTGGGATCGTGGATGTAGCCCTCCGTGGTCTCGGGCTTTTCCACAATCCCGAGGTCCATGTGCGTGGTGATGAGGGCCCGCCGGCTGGCATGGCGCGCCAGCAAACCACCGGCCCAGGCCAGCACGTCATCGGGCGCGTTGCATTCCAGGCTGAGGTGCAGGAAGTCGACGCCCCCCGCACGGAACACCTGGGCGCTGTTGACGTTGTCACGCGACACTTGGCGGTCTGCGCGACCGTGCTCGTAGCTCTCCAGATACCAGGCTTCGCCGGCAAAGCCGGCCGCGGGAAAGTGCTGCTGAAACAGGCGCGCGTCGCCGCGGCTGGTCATGTCATGATTGCCGACAGTCAAGGCAAGGGGCAGGACCCCACGCAAACGGTCGAGGTGCTGCCTGGCGACCGCCCACTGCTCGGGCGTGTTGCGATCGACGATGTCGCCGACGTGGGTGACAAAAACCACATTCTGCGCCTGCCGGTTGGCGAGAATCCAGTCGACCTGCGCGGCGAGGTTGGGGTTGCTGACGGGCTCGGTGCTGTCGGGCGTCGCCTTGCAGCCGCGGCCGCGGTAGGATTGGGTGTCGGGGATCACAATCAGGGTGAAGGCCCCCTCCGGCAAGGGCGGCAGGGATCGGGAACCGGAAACCGCGGGTGGCTCCTGCGCGACGACGGACATCCCGACCGCCAGGAAGAGAAAGAGCCTGCACAAGCGTTGCATCCGAACAACAACGCACGCCATCCCCGCCACCACACACGGGTGCGTGGCTTTGGGGAAAATCTCGCCAGCCCGCGTTGGTGGAACGGGCTTTGCCGCTGACCCGATGCCTGAAGCCGGCTTACTT
Source organism: uncultured bacterium (assembly GCA_966252325.1). Lineage (GTDB taxonomy): Bacteria > Verrucomicrobiota > Verrucomicrobiia > Verrucomicrobiales > Verrucomicrobiaceae > Prosthecobacter. The sequence goes on from CBINON010000015.1 coordinate 6,250, forward strand.
CGCCGCGAGCTTGTCCAATTCCGCCATCGTCAGACGCAGGCTGACCACGGAGTGTTTCTCCGGGCCGGGCTTGTACTTGAGATAGGTAGTGATGACCAAGCTGCCGTCGGCGAGGCGCTCGACACCGGGGTAGCCGCAGTCGCCGACGCGGCTGGCGTGGCTGTGCAGGAGTTTGACGCGATACTGGCCGGGCCGGGCGTTTTTGAGGTCGTCGTAGGTGCCGACCCAGGCAACGAAATGGCCCTTGGTCGGGCTGCCCGGGGCCTGGTCGCGGAAGGCGAAGAGCCAGCGGCCGTCGCCGGTGGCCACGCCGATGTGGCGATCGCCACTGAGTCCCCAGGAGGTGTCGACCGGCCGGCTCCAGGTCGCGCCCTCATCCGTGGAGAACATCATCAGGCTGCGGCCCTTGTGGGTGTTTTCGCGCATCAGGCAGCACAACTCGCTGCCTTCGGGCGAGCGGAAGACAAAGGGTTCGCAGGGGTTCTTGCCCTCGACTGAGGCGACCACGCGCGGCTCCGACCAAGTGAAACCGCCGTCGGCGGTGATTGTCTGCAGCACCTCAAGCGGCGCCTTGTCGGCCCCACCCGGCCCCTTGTGGTAGAGGCCGAGGTAGCGGCCGTCCTTGAGTTGGACGAGGCTGCTGAAGGTCATCACGCAGGGGAAATTCAGCGGCGGCATCTCGCGCCAGGTTTTGCCGTCGTCCTCGCTGAGGATCGAGGGCATGCCGGGGCCGCCGCGCTTGCCGAGCGCGGCCGACCAGACCCAGAGGCGCGCCTTGCCGTCGGGACCCACCAACCGGTAGATGCTCGGGCAGTTCTGATGGGTGGCGAAGCCGGGCGGCAGTTGCGCGTCGAGCCGTGTCCAGGTGCGACCACCGTCGTCGCTGCGCGCCATGGGGCCGGCGGCCCCGCCGTGGTTGATGCACCAGACGCAGAAGATCGTGCGACCGTCGGGCAGGGTCACGGTGGTGGGATGGCCCTGGTACACCTCGGGCGTGCCCTGGGCAATGACGACATGGCGGGCGGTATCGCCCGACAGATCGAGCAGGGGCAGGTCGGGAGCTTCCTCGGCAGCAGCGGTGAGGGCGAAGGAGAGCAGGGCCAGTGGAGCGATTTTCATGTGCGGCTAGAGTGGCGAATCAGAGACGGAATCGTCAAGGCTGCTGTTCCAGCCAGGCGAGGTTGAAGCGGGCAAGGCGGAGCGAAGAACCGGAAAAGCTGAGCTTGGAACCGGCCCCGTAGAAACACAGGATCGTGCCGGCCGGAGTCACCGCCAGATCCGAGTAGGCGCTCGGGCCGTCTTCGAGCAAACGGTTCACCGGCCAGGTCGCGCCCTCGTCGCGGCTGATCTTGACGCTGAGGTTTTTGCGCGCGCGGCTCTTGCCCGGCTCGGGTTCACCACCGCGCCCGCCCTCGAGGTTGTGCGGGTTCGAGAACAGCAGCAGCCGCTGGCCGCCATGATCGTAGCGGACCAGCCCGGCCATGCAGATCGGTTCGAGCAGGGCCTCGTCAAACTTTGGCTCGCTCCAGTTCGTCGCGCCGTCGGGACTCGTCGTCACCAGCCGGCGATGCGCCTTTGACTCGCTGCGCACGTTGAGCATGACGCGGCCGTCGGCGAGTTCGACCGCCACCGTCTCATTCGGATTGATCCAGGTGTCCGTGCAGGGAACGGCGATCTCGCCCGCCTGCCAGGTGCGGCCGCCATCGTCGCTGAAGACGGTGGCGGTGACGCTCGGCCGGTGGGCGTTGCCGCCCTCGCCCGTGGACAGCCAGACCGGCACCACCAGGCGGCCGTTTTTCAGCTGGATGCCGTGGTTGGGTCCGGTGGCAAGCACCTTCCAGGCGTAGTCCTTCCTGAAGGCGTCGAAGCAGGCGGTGATCTCCACCGGCGGACTCCAGGTGATGCCGTCGTCGCCGCTGCGCTGGTAAAACACCCGCTCGTACTCCAGGCAGAAGAGCATGTGCACCGTGCCGTCGCGGTCGGCGATGAGCACCGGGTTGTTGTAGGTCACATCGTTGGGATCGACATTTTTCATGCGCAGGGCGAAGGGGTTTTTGCGCTTCGGGCCCTCGATCTGGGCGATGCTGCGCGGGGCGCTCCAGGTGCGGCCGTCGTCGGTGCTGCGGCGCAGCAGCAGGCGGATGTCATCCCAGTCGCTGACGCCGGCCGCGCGCTTGCGCGCCTCGCACCAGGCCAGCACGCTGCCGCGGGCGGTGACGACGATGCCAGGGATGTGGTAGAGCTGGTAGGCAGGGTCATCGCCCACCGTGAACAGATCCTGCTTTTCCAGGAAGGGTTCAACGGCCCCCGCCACGGGGGCGGCGAGCAGGACAAGCGAAGCAAGGCGGCGAAACAGGTCGGGGATCACCCTGCCTTCAACGTCCGCCAGCTCGCAAGTTCGCTGGTTAGTTTTCTTGACCAGTGGCGCTGCAGGTGCGTTTTTGTCCCATGCCCACCCGCCTTCCGCGCCCCTCGTTGAGCAGCCAGGCCGCCGACGTGCTGCGCGCGGAGATTGAAAACGGTGTCTGGGGTGAGCGCCTGCCCGGTGAACGACTGCTGGCGGAGCGGCTGGGCGTCAGCCGCCCCACCCTGCGCGGCGCGCTCGACACCCTCGCTGCCGAAGGCTGGCTGGAGCGTCGCCAGGGCATGCCGACCCGCGTGCTGCAAGGTGGCAGCGGCCCAACCGAACGAGCCTGCGTGGTGCGCGTGCTGACGCCGGTTCCGCTGCGCGAAATGCCACCGCTGACCGTCTGCTGGTTGGACGAACTGCGCGAGCGCCTCGCCACCGCCGGTCATGCGCTGGAGCTGGTGGTGCGGTCAACGATCTCGACGAGCCGCGGTGCCCGCGGACTGGCGCATCTCGAGCGCAGCCACCCGGGCGGCGTCTGGATTCTCCATCTCGCGCCGGAGGCCCTGCAACGGGCCTTTGCCGCGCGCGGTCTGCCGGCCCTGGTGGCCGGTTCAGCCGCGACGGGTGTGAATCTGCCTTCCGTGGATCTCGACTACCGCGCGGTCTGCCGCCACGCCGCCGGCCTGCTGCGGGCGAAGGGGCGGCAGCGCCCCGTGCTGCTGCTGCCCGACACCGCGGCACCGGGCGACGCCGAGAGTGCCGAGGGTTTTCTCCAAGGTTTCCCGACGGCGCGCGTGCTGCGTCACGACGGCACGCCGATGGGTCTGTGCCGACAGGTGCGCAACGCCTGCGCCGGCCGCGAAGCCGCCGACGCCTTGGTGGTGGGTCGCTCCGTCCATGCCCTCACCGTGCTGACCTGCCTGCTGGGCGAGGGCCTGCGCGTGCCGCGCGACGTGGCGCTGATCGCGCGCGATGGCGATGCCTTTCTCGCTCACGCCGTGCCGGCGCCGGCACGCTACGTCAGCGATCCTCGGCGCTGGGCAGCCGCGGTGGCCAGACTGGTGCTGCGCCTCACCGAGGGCGTGCGCACGCGCAGCCAGCATCGCCTCATGCCGGACTTTGTCGCGGGCGGCACGCTGTGATGGCTCAGTCGAGTTCCAAATTGTCGATCAGACGTGCGCGGCCGAAAAACACCGCCAGGGCGAACAACCCCTCCGCATCGGCCTGCGTCTGCGGCTCGAGCGTGTGACGGTTCACCAGGGCGACGTAATCGATCCGACCCAGGGGCGCCGCGGTGGCGAGGTGGTTGCGCACGCCGGCCAGCAAGGCCTCCGGCTCGGTGACACCTTTGCGCCAGGCCGCTCGCGCGCCTTGCAGGGCGGCCTGCAAGGCCGGCGCCTGGGCACGCTCCTCGGGCGAGAGATAGCGGTTGCGTGAACTGAGCGCCAGTCCGTCCGGCTCGCGCACGGTGTCGAGCCCGTGGAGTAGCACCGGAAAATCGAGGTCGCGCACGAGCCGGCGCAGGATGGCGAGCTGCTGGTAGTCTTTCTTGCCGAAGACCGCCTCGTCGGGCTGAACGAGGTTGAAGAGTTTCGCCACCACCGTGCAGACCCCGTCGAAGTGACCGGGGCGGCTGGCGCCGCAGAGCACGCGCGAGAGCCGGCTTTCGCTGACCTGGATGCTGCGGTCGGGCGAGTAGACTTCGTCGACCGGCGGCGCAAACACCAGGTCGGCGCCGGCCGCAGCGCAGATCGCGAGATCGGCCTCGAGAGTGCGCGGGTAACGACTGAAATCCTCGTTCGGACCGAACTGCAGCGGATTGACGAAGATGCTGACGGCGACGCGCCCCTCCGTGCCGGCGAGCCGGCGCGCCTCGCGCACCAGGGCGGCATGCCCCTCATGGAGGGCGCCCATGGTGGGTACAAAAACGACCCGGCCGGCGCGGCGGCGCCAGTCACGCAGGTCGGCGACACGATCCATGTGATTCATGACTTGAGATCCCTTGAAGTGAAGACCGCGGCACCGAGCACGAACAGGCTGGCGTTGACGGCGGCGATGACGGTGTAACTGCGCAGCACGACCGCCCACGGCACCTCCTCGGCAAGCAGGCGCGCCCAGCAGGCCATGTGCTTGGTCAGCAGCAGGTGCTCGTAATCCTCCATGAAGCCGGTGTTGCGCAGGATCATGTCGACCAGCACGTAGGAGAGCGCGCCAATGGTCGCGGCCGCCGGCTTGATGGGGAAGCAGGAGAAGAAAAATGCGATGCTGCTGACCGTCGTCATCGCCGCGGCGAGGAAGAGCGAGGCGACCGCGTAGTGGCGCAGGCCGGCAGCCCAGTCGTGGAAGACCAGCAGCCCGACCTCGGGCGCCAGGGCGAAGAAACCGCCACCCCAGCCCCTGACGACGACGCCGAGGGCGAAGGCCGACCAGGCAATGAACTGGATGAGCACGACCGTGTAGCCGAGACAGGTGAGGAACTTCAGGCCGAGCAGGCGCACCCGGCTGACCGGGCGTGCCAGCAGCAGGCGGTAGTGACCGTCCTCGCCCTCCTTGGCGACAATGTCGCCGGCGACCAGGGCGAGGTAGATGGCGCCCAGAATGAGCACCGAGAAGCCGAGGATCATGTGCCCGAGGGTGAGCGCCGAATAGTAATCGGCAAAGGCCTGGCCCTGGCGCGAGATGAGGCGCTCAAAGAGTCGCTCCACGCCCTGCAGGCGAAAGACCAGCAGCAGCACCAGCTCCAGCGCCAGGAAGGCGGCAAAGCCGAGGTAGGTGCGCCGGCGGGCAAACAGCTTGAGCAGTTCACCGCGCCACTGCTGGAAAAAGAGGGGCATCCGCCGAACCTGAAACCGGAACCGCGAAACTCAACTGCGGAAAAAAGGCTGACAGCGTCGGGGTCGGCCTGTTACACTGTTGCCATGATGCAGATCAAGCACCTCACCTTGCCTGCGTATGGCTTCGCCAAGAACCTGGATCCCGAGCGCCGGCAGCTGCTCGCCATCTGCGGCGAATTCTGGACCTTCGACGAGGGGGAAACGATCGTTCAGGAGGGCGACACGCACACCGAACTCTTTCTCGTGCTCGAGGGCACCCTGGTGCTGCGCCGTCGCATCGACGAGCATTCCTATGCACCCGTCGGCACCGCCAAGCGCGGCAGCAGCTTCGGCGAGATGAACCTCTTCCATCCCCAGCCCTCGCGCACGACGATCCAGGCGGTCACGGCCGGCGAACTCTGGAAGATCCGCCGCGAACAGTTCGAGGCCATGCTCGCGGACGATCTGCTCATTGCCCGGGAAGCCTTGTCCCACCTCTGCCAAAGCTTGGCCACCCGCCTGCGCCGTGCCACCGAACGCTATGTCCAGGCCAAGGGGGAGTACAACCAGGTCTTCGACGAACTCATTGAGGAACAGACGGAGAATCAGGAGACCCCGGCACCGGTCGAGCCGCCGACGGTCGGCGAGGCGGTGGGCGCCGTCGTCACCGCCGTGGTCGCCGCTGCCGGCGAAGTGCTGGGAACGACCGAGGCACCGAAGCAGGACTGAAGCGCGCCAGTCTCACCAGAGATCCCGGGCCGCCGCTCGCTCGAGGATGGCGACCACGTCCTCGGCAAGCAGGAAGCCCTCACGCTGCAGGTCGAGCGTCGCTCGGGTGAGGCGGTCGAGGTAATCGGCGCGGGTCGGATAGCGTTCGTGCACGGAGGGCCGCGGATCCCCGGCGCGGTCGGCAGCGGTGCGCGCAAAGGGCAGGAACATGCCGTCGAGGGGCGACAGCATGGTGGGTGCGCCGAACTCGGGCGCGCGCAGGTTCCAGCCCGTGTAGGTGCCGAGCGGCACGGCCACCTCGGGCAGCACGATCCCGCGGATTTCGTTGCCATCGGCATCGACGGCCGGCAGCAGGGTTCGATAGCGTTCGCCGGCGACCGGTGGCACGAGGTCGGCAATGCCCTCGCGATCAAAGCGCGGACCGAAATCGAGACGCGGCGGTTCGTAATGATGGGCCGGCAAGTTCAGCCCCGGAATCTTCGGGAAGGCGGCGAGCACGGCCTCGCGCGTGACCAGGGTGCCATCGGCCAGGCGCGGGTAGCGGCTCGGCGGCGGCTCGCGCCCCCCGGTCAGCCAGCGTTCCATCGCCACCAGCAAGGCGCGCAGCACCGGGCCGCGGTCATCCAGCGGATTGCGCGGCTGCTGGCAGATGCCACGAGTGGTCTCGCCGCCACCGAGATGCTGGGCGCCGGCAATGTGATAGACCCGCACCTCGGGCGGCAGTTCCAGGTCGCGCGTGCCCTGCGGGTCCGTGTGCAGGAGCGAGGCGGCGCGACTCCAGTACTCGGTCGAGGTCTGGGTGAAGATCACCTTCGGCAGATGCCCGGCGGCCCGCGCCCGCGCCAGGCTGTCGCCACGGCGACCGGTGGCCGGATCCGCGACCGGCAGTGGCGCAAACGGGAAGAGTTCCGAGCCGGACAAGTGCCCCTCGTGCTGGGTTGCGTAGTCGGTCGTCATGCGGAAGCGATGGTTGAAGGCACCGCGGCCGGCACCGGCGACGTGCAGCAGCGCGCCTTCAAAGACCTGGCGACCGGCCTCATCCGTGTTGAAGCCCTCGTGGAGAAAGTGGTGACCGAGCCGGCCCGATTGGGAGATGCCGAAGATCACCGCCTGGCGCAGTACGCCCTGCAGCGGATTGGCCACGCCCTGGGTGTCGCGTTCGGCATGGCGGAAGAAGGCGACCGCATCGCGCAGCGCCGCCAGCCCGAAACCATTCACGCGCGGCTGGCTGGCCGTGTAGACGAGGTCGTACAGCCAGCCCGGCTGAAAGCCCCCTCGGACATGGACATGGGTGGCATCCGGCACGGCGCGCCCGTCCTCCCAGCGGGCGAAGGCCCAGGCATCGGGCGACACCTCCAAGGCCGGCGAAAAGCGGTCGGGCCGCATCGTCAGCCGCGCCTTGCGCGTGTCGAGATCCGCCGCTGGAAAGGCGGCCGAGATGCCCCAGGGACTCCAGGAAAAGGCGCGGCTGAAGACTTTTTCGGTCGTGCTGATTTCCAGATGGGCCGGACCGGTGATGCCCTGCCCCGCCGGTGGCAGACCGGCGAGCAGGCGGTTGCTGCCGTCGTCCTGAACCTCGCCGTTCCAGCCGGTACAGAGCAGCGACCAGCCGGCGCGCATCAGGAAGCCGTTGCCCACATGCGCCTCACTGCGCGGATCGTTGCTGCGCTCGCCGCCGTTGAAGGTCCACAGGGCCAGCTTGTTGCCGCGGTTGGCGACGTCGTAGAGCAGGCGACCGTTGCCCTTGCCGGGCTGAACCGGCTTGAGCAGATCGAAGTCGGTCCAGCCCTCGACCCGGCCGGCAGCGTTGCGCGGCGCCAGGCGCAGGTCGTGCACGCGGGCATTGGCCGCAGCCTCCGGATCCAGGGCGACCCAGAGTCGGCCGCGGATGCGTTCGTAAGCCCCCGCCGCGCCGAATTCGCGACCGCCGGCAAAGGGAATCGTCTCACGGATTTCCAGGCGCACGACCTCCGCGGCGACGGGCAGGGCGGCGAACAGACAGAACCACAGAGCAAAACGGTGCATCGGAACGGAACGCGCCGCGCGCGACTTCTCTAACTGCCCATCCGCGCCATGCAGCGCGGATGGGCACCCCCCCCGAGATCAGCGCGTCCTCGGCGCCGGCCGGACCGGCACGGCTCGCACCGGGGCCAGGAAGGCCGGTTCGCGAATCTCGGCACCGAGCGTCGTGTTGCGGCGCAGGATCACCGCCAGCGTCTGCCGCTCGATCATGCGCACCATCTCCGGCGGCAGATAGGCCTGATACCAGAAGCGGTCGGCATCGCGCAGGCGCGTGAACTGATCGACGAGGATGCGCTCGAACACCGGCCCGACCATGGAGCCGGGTTTTTTCGCCTCGGCCAGGCCGCCGATCCACAGGTCCACATCCGCGGCCGAGGCATAGACCGCGGCGAGGCGGGCGGCGACGCCACCCTGCGGGTTGATGTCGCGGAAGCTCCGCACCGGCCGCAGACCGAGATGGGCACGCAAGGCGGCGAACGAGGGCAGGCCGTGGTCGCGGCCGCGCTGCAGGTTGAGCGAGGCGAGGTCGAGCCCGCCACTGCCCGGGGCGCCGAACAAGAAGTTTCGAACGTCATCCACCACCTGCTCGTCGAGTTCCTGGCAGCGCTGCAGGCAGAGCCCGCGCAGCAGGGTGTCGACACCGTGGGCGGCGATTTCATCCGGCCGGAAGAAGGCGCCTGCGAGGGTGAGCGCCCCCTCGGGGGCGTCGCTGCCGTCGGCATTGGCGCGACGCAGGGTGGGCGACAGCAGGCTGTGACCGAGGCGGTAGGCGGCGGTGGCAAACTCGTTGCTGATGGCCGGGTCGACGCCGGGGCGATGGCCACGGTAGGGCTTCAGGGCGCCGCGACCGATGAGCAGCGGCAGGAATTCGCGATAGGTCACCGCCTGGATCTCGGCGATGACCACCAGGCGGGCGAACTGGTAGATCTCCTCATCGTCGGCCTCCGGGTTGGCGGTTCGGTAGAGATCGGCCCAGTGATTGTGCTCGCGCACCCACAGGGTGTGCAGGGCGAGCAGACCGACCTGCTCATTGGCGCGCACATCTCCGGCCAGGAAGAAGCCCGGGCCGGGCGGGATGTTGGCAACGCCCTCCGTGTTGTAGGGCGGCAGGTCGCCGTCGGGCCCGGCCGAGGTTTTCAGGCGGCCGCTGCCATCGGCGGCGCGCAGGGCGAGGGCGCGGGCGGCGTCGGAGCCGTAAACCATGGAACCGTCGATCCAAGGCGTGATGGCATTGGTCTGCTCGCGCACGCCCTCGACCACCGTGTAGGCGCTGCGGTTGAGACCGATGACGACCGTGCCGCTGCCGGTGGGATCAAAGCTCGGATCGCCGGCCGGCACCGGCACCGCGAAGGCTTCGGCCGGCACCGCGGTCGGGGTTTCATCGAGGTCATGATCGAGGAACTGGCCCCACTGCCAGAACAGATCGTTGGCGTGGCGCGCATTCGGCCGTGCCCCGCTGGCCGCGGCAACGGCGTTGCTGATGGCGCGGGCCGAGGGGCGGTCGGCACCTGCCGGTGCACCGGCGCCGTCGGCGTAGGCGTTGGGGGCGAGTCGGCGGAAAGGCCGACCGGCCGTGCCGGCCTGCGGTTGCTCCGGCTGATTGCCGGAGCCGTCGATCGACCGAAACTCCTCGGGCAACAGAAAGCCGTCGGGCAAGGCCGGCGGCAGGGGTTCATTCCGACGCGGCGGCAGGGGGGCGGGTTGGCGGGGCTTCGGCGCGGGGGCGACGGTTTCGGGTCGGCCGGGAGCCGGTCGCGGGATGGGCCCGGCGACGGGCGGTTGGGCGGCGGCGCTGCCAAAGGCGAGCGCCAGAACCGCCGTGGTGAGAAAACTGGAACCGTTCGTGCGGCAATGCGTTTTCATGGTCGGCTGGGGTTGGGTGTTGGCGGACGAACCGGGGATCGGCCCGTCACGCTGCCACTTCACCACAGCGCGCCTGAAGTCGGCGTGAAGGCGAAAAAAAAGCGCGCCTGTGTGCAACGGAGAAGCTGCTTTGCAACGCGGACGGACTGTGCTTGTCTCAGACCGTTCATGCCCACCTTTTCCTACCAGGCAGCCGACATCACCGGCCGCGACGTCAGCGGGACCGTCGAGGCCGCCGACCGCGCCGCCGCGATCCGGCAGCTCACCGGCCGTGGCCTGCAACCGTTCAAAGTGGCGGAATCGGCGAACGGTGCCGCCAAGGCTGCCGCGCGTGCCCAGGCCAAGGCCGAGGACGCCGCCGAGGAGGAGAGCGGGCCGCTCAAGCTGAGCGCCGGCCAGATGCAGCTGTTCACCGAGGAACTGGCCGAACTGCTCGAGGCCGGCATGCGCCTGGAGGCGGCCCTGCGCCTGATGGAGGGCAAGGGCAACAAGGGTGTGCCCAGCCGTGTCGCGCGCAAGCTCGGCAATCTGATCCGCGAGGGCCATCCCTTCAGCAGCGCCCTGCGCCAGACCTCTCCGTCGTTCAATGAACTGTTCTGCGCCGTCGCCGCCGCCGGCGAGGCCGGGGGTTCGCTGGGCACGGCCCTGCGCCGACAGGCGCTCTACCTGGGCAACGTCGCCGAGATGCGCAGCCAGGTGGCCGTGGCACTCATTTATCCCGGTTTCCTGTTCTTCTCCGCGGTCGGTGTCACCGTGCTGTTCACCACCTTCCTGATCCCGCGCCTGAGCGGCATGATGGAGCGCATGCAGGGCGGCATCCCCAAGGGCATTCAGATCGTGCTCGCCATTTCGGCCTTCATGCAGGTCTACTGGTGGCTGGTGCTCGCCGTGCTCGCGCTCGCCGCGCTCGGCTTCTGGGCCTGGAGCCAGTCGCCCGCCGGCAAGCCGGCCTGGCACCGCACGAAACTGCGCCTGCCCTTTGTCGGCAACGTCCTCATGACGAGCTTCCACACCCAGTTCCTGGAAACGCTGGCCAGCCTGACCAGCGGCGGCCTGCCGCTGCTCAAGGGCCTGGAACTCGCCTCGCGCGTGTCGGCCAATCTGCACGTGCAGAAGCAGCTCGAATACGTCATCGCCAGCGTGCGCGACGGCGCCTCGCTGTCGCGCGGCCTGGAAAAGACCGCCCTGTTTCCCATCAAGCTGCTCGAGATGGTGCGCATCGGCGAGCACACCGGCGACCTCAGCGGCACCCTGCGCCGCGCCGCCGACCGCTGCGGCCGTGAATTGTCCAAGAGCCTGGAGAAGGTCATGGCCATGCTCCAGCCCGTCATCATCCTGGTCATGGCGGCCCTGGTCGGGGTCATGGCCTACATGATGATCTCGGTCATTTTCCAGACCGTCTCCGCCCTGAAGAGCCGCGGCTGAGATTCTTCATGACGAATCCCGAACGTTTTGCCATCCTGCCCCCTCTCAATCCCTAGAGAATTCCAACCGCCCATGAAACTGACCTCCGCTGTCCACCGTCCGCTGCGCGCCGCCTTCACCCTGATGGAGATGATGCTCGTGCTCGCCATCATCGCCATCCTCATCGCCATTGGCGCCGTCACCCTGGGCGAGGTCGATGAGAACGCCAAGTTCACCGCCGCCGAGGCGCAGATGAACACGGTGAAGACCGCCATCACCCAGTACAAGACCCTCAACCGCGCCATGCCGCCCAGCCTGGAGGCCCTGGTGACACCGCCGGCCAATGCCCGCGTCAAACGCCAACTGGTCAAGGAGGAGGGTATCCTCGATCCCTGGGGCAGCAAGTTCCAGTACCGCACCCCCGGCCGCAAAAACAACACGGCCTACGACCTCTACTCGATGGGGCCGGACAAAAAGGACGGCGGCGACGACGACATCTACGTGGACTGACCGGGCCGGTCGCCCTGACTGCGCATGAAGACCTTCCGCACCCGGCACCGGCAGCAGGGCTTCAGCATGCTGGAGATGGTCGTGGTGCTGAGCATCATGATCGTCGTCATGGGCATCGGCTTCGCCAGCTTCAACCTGCTCGACGACAGCGATCCCTTCGACAAGACCGCTCAAGAGCTGGTGCAGATGGCGAAGTTCGCCCACCAGACCGCGGTGCTGCAGCACCGCGGCATGACCCTCGCCTTCGACAAGGAGGGTTTCGGCCTGATCGGCGTCAGCGAGGGTGTTGGCGCGCGCCGCAGCCTGCCCGGCGACATGAAGCTCCTCATCCAGCGCTACGGCGCCAAGAACTGGGAGAAGGCCGAGGGCCACCGCTGGCCGTTCGGCGAACAGGGCATCTGCGAGCCGGTGAAACTGCGCCTGGAAACCGAGACCGCCTTCCGCGAACTGGCCTTCCATCCGCTGACGGGAACCCTGGTCGAATGATCCCATGAAGCGCGCCACCGTCCCCGAGCCCGGCCGTCCCCGCCGCGCGCTGCCGCGCCCGCGCGGCATGACCCTGCTCGAGGTCGTGCTCGCGCTCGCCGTTTTCAGCATCGCCGCACTCGCCCTCGTCGGCACCATCAACCAGATTGCCACCGCCGGCATCGAGTCGCAGAAACTGCTGGAGATCGAGCAGGGCCTGGAGTCGATCCTCGATGAGTACGGCAAGATGCCGCAGCTCCGCGAGATGGAGCAGGAGCTCAAGCCGGGCGCGGACGGCGTCGCCTACCGGGTCGCCATCGAGCTGGTGCGCGACCTGCGCAACCAGGACGGCCGCTTCCTGCAGAACACCTACCGCATCCTCGTCACCGCCCGCTGGGATGAGGGCGGCGCGCCGCTGGAAGTCAGCGCCGAAACGCTGCGCTACGCCGGCGCCTACCTGCCGGTCAACTGAGGTCCATCGCATGCCCCCCCCGCCTCGCCCCATCTCCCGCCGGATCGCCCGTCCGGTGCGCCGGCGCGTGCGCGGCTTCACCCTGCTGGAGATGCTGGTGGCGCTGTCGGCCTTCGTCCTGCTCATGGGCGGCATCTTCACCATCGCCAACAGCACGATGGAACTCGGCAACGACCTCGCCGTGGCCCAGGACCGCTCGCGCATCCGCCTCAACTTCATCGAGTTCCTGCGCCGCTCCTTCCGCAGCCTGCCGGGCGAGGCCGAGCTGCGGCTCGCCGTGCAGGCCCGCGGCGGCACCTACCTGCCCAACCTCAACATCGTCAACGGCGGCTCCTCCTTCACCCCCGGCGCCGCGCTGCCGCCCGACACCAGCGTCGATCTCTTCGCCGAGGAGCGGCCGGGCGGCTACCTGCGGGTCGGCCTCCGCCTGCTCGACAGCAGCCAGACCCAGTCCCTGCGCAGCGGCCAGCCCGTGCGCTACGCCCGCAACCAGGAGACACTGCCCCTGCTCGACAATGTCAGCCGCTTCGAGTGGCGGTTTTACGACGGCGCCAGCAACCGCTGGGAAAACACCTGGAAGGAACCGCGCCGCCCCCTCTTCGCCGAGATGAGCCTGCGCCTCGACGACGGCTTTGAAACCCGCGCGGTGTTCTGGATCCCGCCCATCGTCCGCCAGAACGCCGTCCAACCGGGTGCTCCGGGTGTGCCGGGCACGCCGCAAGTTCCCGGCGATCCCAACGCCCCGGAAGCGCCGACTCCCACCCCGCCATGAACCCGCCGCCTCCGGTCCGCCGCCCTCGCGGCGCCGCCCTGCTGGCGGTGCTCTGGGTGATCAGCCTGCTCATCGGCCTGGTCGCCGCCGTCTCCCTGCTGCTCATGCAGGACGTCGACCTCGCCGCCACCAAGCGCCAGGTGTTTCGCGCCCGCGTGCTCGCCGAATCGGCGCTGGCCATCGCCATGAACCCGGACATCAAGGCTGACGACCCCCTGCTGCGCCGGCAGATTGCCGAGGACGAGGCCTGGCTGGTGGAAATGCGCGGCGAGGACGGCCTGCTGAACCCAAATCTGCTGCTCCAGCGCGAGGACCGCGCCACCCTGCAGCGCGTCTTTCGCCACTGGGGCATGAGCCTCGCCCAGGCCAACACCCTCATCGACCGTCTGCTCGACTGGGTGGATGCCGACGACTTCGCGCGCGTCCAGGGCGCCGAGAGCAAGGCCTACAACCGCCCCGGCTTCCCCTTCAACCGGCCGTTCCGTTCGGTCGAGGAAATGGCGCTGGTCCAGGGCATGGAGGTCGTCGAAGCCGCCTACCCGAACTGGCGCGAGTGGTTCAGCGTCCACGCCGGCGGCCTGCTCGACGTCAACGAGGCCGCGCCGGAACTGCTCGTCGCCGTCACTGGCGCCGACCCCCGCCTCGCCCAAAACCTGCGCAGCCAGCGCATCGGCCGCGACGGCATCCTCAACACCCAGGACGACCTGCCCATGCCCGACCTGGCGAGCGCCCTCGCCGTACTCGGCCTGCCCGGCCTGCCGGAAAGCTGGGCGCAACTCCTCGGCACCCAGAGCGCCACCAAGCGCCTGCTCGTGCGGGTCAGGGTCGGCGACCTCGAGCGCCAGGTCGCCGCCGTCGTCCGCGGCGGCATCGGCCAGGGCGCGACTGCGATCCTCTGGCTGGGCGAACGCTGAAAAAAAGCACGGCTCCGGAAACCCGGAGCCGTGGCAGGAAACGAAGTACGCAGCCGCTTCAGCGGCGGCGGCGCAGGGTCAGGCCGAGCAGGCCGAACAGGGCCAGCATCACGCGCCCGGGCTCGGGCACGCCGGCCACGCCGATGGTGTTGGTGGCGAGACCCGGCGTCGTGCTGATGCCTGTCTCCGTGGAACCGTCCGAAGGCATGGTCATGCTGAGGTTCTGGAAACCAAAAGCGGAGCCATTGCTGGTACCGGAGGGGAACCAGAGCAAACCGACAGGATCCCCCGAACCCACCGGTGCAGTCAGGTTGACATTGGCGGTTCCCATGTAGCCGTTGGCAAAACTCGGGGGACCGCTGCTGCTGGTGTCGGTCGTGGCACGCGCGAAGTAGTAGCCCGTGCTGCCAATCTGCACCGGCGTGGACGGATTGCCGAGGGCTGGCAGGGAGAAATCGACCAGGGCCGAGGAGATGTCGCTCAGAAAAGAGCCGCCAAAACCGGCATTGTCGCTGCTGATGATGATGCCCCAAGCCATGTCATTGACACCACTGGTGGTGGCATCTCCCCAACCGGCACTGTTGATCTGGAAGGTGACACTAGCGCGGGCGCCGGCTGTAAGCAGCACAAGAACGGCGGCGAGGTGAAGGAAGCTTTTCATGCGAAAGGGGAGAGTGGAGCGGGAGTCGAAGTCCGGTCAGGGATTGTAGGGGGGCGCGTAATTGACAACGATGTTCTGGGCGGAATTGGCGCCGGCCTTGCGGTAGACGACCCCCTGCCCGGGCTGAATCTGCAGGCTGTTCATGTCACTCGGCCCGTTGTACCAGCCAAAACCCGTATAGTAGGTGAGGATCATGGAGGCGCTCTTGTTGCGTCCTGAGGAAGCCTCGTCGAAGATGAGCAACTTGTCGCCGTTGCCGGCACTGCCTGGCGCGAACAGCGAACCGACCGGCGTCCCCACCGGCAGGGTTGAGGTGACACGGATATCCTGATCCTGACCGGCCGTGATGTTGCTCAGAAGCGTGCGCACATTGTCGAGCGGCACGCTGCCGGACTGGGTCAGCGTGAAGGAAACGCCGGCCGGAGCACGAATCACCACGGACTCATCCGGGTACAGGATCTGGTTGTTGCCGTTGGTCGGGCCGCTGTACCATCCGTAACCGGTGAAGTGGGTGTAAATCGCGGAAGCCGATTTGTTCACACCGGTCTGATTGCGGTTGTACAGGAACACCTGGGTGTTGTTGGGCACCGAGTCCTGAGGCATGAGGGTGCCGAGAGTCCAGTAGGGAATGATTCTAACCTGGTCGCCGCTGACAACGGCATCACCCGGTTCCGTGCCGAGGTTGCCGATCAAAAAGGTCAGGCTCAGACTGGTTTCCGTATTGCCGGAGATTTCCGCAAACAGCCCTTCCTTGGGGCCACTGGAGACCAGCAGGTAGTGCGTCTGCTTGAATTGATCGACCGTCCAGCCCGGCTCACCCGCGACTTGCAGGGTGGTGGCATTGACCACCGTGGCCACTTCACCAGTGAAGGCAGGACTGCGGTGGAAGGCGGGGGCATAGGTCACATCCGCTCCAGCCGGGACCGCTTTGCTCACGAACCCCACCGGCGGCGTTTCAGCCGACTGAGCGAGCAGGCCCTGGGCGCCTGTGAGGCACAGGCACAGAGTGATGGCGGTGGTGGCATTCATGGTGAGCAGGATTTTCCGAATTTTCCCTCGCCCGTAGTTGTTACCGAATTCGGCAAGCCCTGTCGAGACTATTTTTGCCGGCGAAAAAACCTGTCGCTGCGGCATCCGGGTCAAGTTCAAGTCCCCTGCGCAACCAGCCTCGTGAACAGGGACGGCCTCACACCGGCGGACTTGCCCCACCCACCAGCCACTTTCCACGTGCGAAACGGTCGAAACCCGCCATCTTCGCTCCATGAAGCACTACCTCTGGGATTCCTACTTCGTGGAACTGTTCGACGCCTGCGTGGACGAGTACGACGAGGGCAACCGCGACTTTGAGAGCTGGTTCAGCGACGAGGATCAGGAGTTCCTGCGCAGCATTGGCTGTCGCGAACGGGAGTTTTTCGACTTCGTCGAGGACAACGTCACCTCGGGCGGCGAGAATCCGACGGCGATCACCGCCCTGCTGGTGGCGGCGGTGCGGCGCGACTACTTCCTGACGATTCAAAACGGCGTGCCGAGCACGCGCATCGTCGCCCCCTCGGAACTGCCGGCCAAGACGGCGGAACTGGACGGCCTTGTCTGGCTGCCGCGCATCCTGGTGAAGGCGCGCGCCAAGCTGCGCGGCGAGATGGATCCGGACACCATGTTCGGCTGCGGTGGCGACCGCGCCTTCCTGGAAAAGCACGACATCCACCCCGCCGACTTCCTGCGCGTCGTCTGGGCGGCCGGCGACGACGACGCCAAGGTGCTCGCCTACGTGAAGGCGCGGGCAGCTAAGAGCTGAGGGCAAAGAGGCCATCAACAACCCGTTTCGCTCTCCGCCCCTATTCCCACTGGCTGTTGCGACTGCCGATCCAGGCGAGACTGAGGCCGATGAGCAGGTGGGCGGCAAGCACGAAGGCGGCCAGTTCCGGGGTGACGAGGGAGGTGCTGGTGACTTTCTTGACGGCGTCGTAGAAAACCGTGTCGGTCATGCTGCGCAGGCTGCCGGACCAGGCCCAGAAAGCGGCGATGAAGGGGTTGACGACGCCCTCGAGCCAGGAGGGCAGAGTCAGAACGGCACCAGACAGTGGCAATTGGAAGCCCACCAGGTAGATGCTCAGGATGGTGGCTTTTTCCGGGCTGCGACTGAGGGCACTGATGCCAAGACAGACCGAGGTCATGGCGGCGGAGGCGAGCACGAGCAGCAGCAGCTTGACCAGCAGGTGGCCGGGCAGGCCGCCGACGACCATGTCGACAAAAACCCCCATCCACAGGCTCTGGGCGAGCACGAAAACGCCGAGGAAGAGGATCTTGCTGATGAGATAGGCGCTGACACTGAGACCGCCGAGTTTTTCGCGCTCAAGGATGAGGCGTTCGCCGGCGATCTCGCGCGCGGCGTTGTTGCTGGCCATGAGGGTGACCAGAACGACCTGCAGCATGATGAGCCCGCTGACCAGGCTGCCCGCCTGCAACTGCTCCAGCTGGTGCTGGGTCAGGCGCTGAAGCTCGTAGAGCACGTCGCTGCCCTGGCGCGGATCGAGCTGACGCAGCGGCTTGATGCCGTCGAGCCCGAAGATCACCACCAGCAGGGGAAAACCGAGCAGCATGGCCAGGTGCAGCCAGACCTGGCCGGGATCGCGTCGGAAGATGGTCCAGCGCCGCTGCAGCAGCACGCCGACCTGGCGCCAGAGCCCGGGCAATTCCTCCGGGGCGACCCCCTCCTCCTCGTGGGGTGCCTTCGCCTCGGCGGCGGCCGCCTCCACCAGCATCGCCTCGTAATGCTCGCGCTTTTTCAGCCAGGATTCCTGCCAGGCCGCCGCCTCGCGCTGGGTCAGGCGCAGGTAGACCTCCTCGGGATGGGCAACGCTGAAGTAATGGGTGAGCATGCCCGGCGGGCCGTGATAGACGAGTCGCCCCTGATACATCACCAGCACGCTGTCAAACGCGTCCAGACTGGCCAGGCTGTGGGTGACGTTGATGACGACGCGGCGCGGATTCTCGCGCGCCAGCAGGCGCAGCAATTCGGTGATCTCGCGCTCCGACTGCGGATCCAAGCCGCTGGTCACCTCGTCGCAGAGCAGCAGGCAGGGATTGGTCACCAATTCCAGCGCCAGCCCCAAGCGCCGCCGCTGGCCGCCGGACAGCACCTTGACCCGCCGGTCCGCCAGCGCCTCCAGACCGGTGATCTTGAGCAGGTGCTCCAGTTTTGGCTCAAAGTCGTCGGTCCCGGGCAGCTGCGTGCGCAGCGCCATGCTTGCCGCCACACACTCGGCGACCGTGAGCGGGTCGTGGGCGACGCTGAACTGCGGCACATAGCCCAGTTCCCCAGGGTGCAGGTCCTCCTCCTCCTGCAGGTCGCGCCCCTCCCAAAGCAGGCGGCCGTCGCTCTGCTCCAAAATGCCGGCAATCACCTTCAGCAGGGTCGTCTTGCCGCAGCCGGAAGGCCCCACAATCGCCATCAGATGCCCCTGCGGCAGGCGGAAGGCGACCTCGCGCAGCAGGTGCAGGGTCGGTTGCTCGGCTCCGGGTGGGGCGTCGATTTCAAGACAGACGTTGTGGGCTTCCAGCATCAGGGCAGCATAGCCGCAAAATCTGCCTTCCCTGGCAAGCGTAAAGATTCGGCGGAGGTTTCGCCGCCCATACGTATCCCGCGTGACAAAATTTCATTCCCGTATTAATTTCCTAAAATTTTAGGATTCTTCAAACTCCCACTCCCGGATGCACCCCCTCTCCAGACGCCGTTCCCGCGGCCCAAATGGCCGCTGGATTGTCGCCCTGCTCGGCGGCGGCGGCCTGCTCGCCCTGCTGGCGGTGGTGACTCCAGCTCTGTTCATGGGCTGGGTACGGCATCAACTCCTGGACAGCTCCTTCCGCGGCCGGCTCGAAGCGGTGACCGGCAGCCAACTCGGTGCCGAGGTGCGGATCGAGCCGCTGCGGTGGTCGGGTGACGAGGTGCGCACGGCCAGTGCCAGCCTCGTGCTCGCCGACGGCAGCCGGGCGGAGGCGCACGGTCTGCATCTGGGGATCAACTGGGGCGCCTTCCGGCGCGGGCTCTGGCACATCATTGGCGCCGGCGCCGACCGGCTGGACCTTGAACTGACAGCCCCTGCCCCCACGGCAAAACCGTCGACGCCGGTTGACGCCCCCGCCGCCACGGCTCCTGCCCTGCCCGGCTGGCTGCGCTCCTGGTTGCCCAACCGCACGGCGGTCGATGGCGTGCGTGTCCAGCGTTTTGGCCTGCGTCATCCAGGCGGTTGGCAACTCAGCGGCGCCAGCCTGGCCGTCAGCCACTGGCGGCAGGGCGAGGTCAGTCTGTTGACCACCCTGCAAGGCGGTTCGCTGACGACGCCGCTGCGGCCACCCGCCGGCGGCCCGGTGCTGCGATTCGAACTCGAGCGTGCGGTGACCCGGCTGGCCCCGGGAGAGTGCCATCTGCAGGAGGCGATCCTGCGCCGAGATGAGGCCGAACTGCGGGTGCGCGGCCGGCTGCGCAGCGCAGTCCCTGCCTGGCAGGCGGAACTGGAATGGCAGCGGGTGCCGCTGGCCGATTGGGTGGCGGCGGACTGGCGGCAGCGACTGACCGGTGAACTGGCGGGTGAACTGAGCCTGAGTGCCAGCGGTTCCGCGGCGCCGCAGGGCAAGGGCGAGCTGCGGGTGCACAACGGCGTGCTCACCGCCCTGCCGGTGCTCGACCGCCTGGCTGCCTGGAGTGGTGTCGAGCGCTTCAAAAGGCTGGTGCTCAATGTCGCCAAAGCTCAGGTCACTGCCAGCGCCAGCGAGCAGGTTTTTGATCCGGTGGTGCTCGCCTCGCACGGTCTGCTGCACCTGCAGGGACGGTTGACCGTGCGCGGTGATCGCTTGGACGGGCAGTTCTGGTTGGGCGTCACTCCGGAGACCCTGCGCTGGCTGCCTGGTGCCAGCGAGCATGTCTTCACTGAAACCGCGCCGGACGGACCGCCCGGCCTGCGCTGGACGCGCCTGCATCTCACCGGCACCCGCCAGGCACCGCGCGAGGACTTGAGCCAGCGCCTCGTCGAGGGCGCCGGCAAGGCGGCCCTCGGCCTGCCAGCGGAAGTGGCCGCCCAGGGCGGTGCCCTGCTGCTTGAACCCCTGCTCGGCAAGCCGATCGCGCCACCCGAGGCGCTGCTGAAAAACGCCACCGACACCGGCGGCAAGGCCCTCGAATCCGGCGCCCGCCTCCTCGAAAGCCTCGGTGGCCTGCTCGGCAAGTGAACCGGCGGCCTGTCAGCGGCGCATGAGGAACTCGTCGAGGTTCATGACGACGTTGGCGACGACCGTCCAGGCGGCGTGTTCAGCCAGATCCGCGTCGTCAGGCAGGGGCCCCAGCGGAACCATGGCCATGCGCCGCGCGTTGCCGGTGTGGGCGCGGTAACGTCCCAGCGCCTCTTCCAGCAGCGCCTGCAGGGTCGCACGCTCCTTGTCGCCGGGCTCGCGCGCCAGGCACAACCGGAACAGCAGGCTCAGCCGGGCTTCGGTCGCCGGCGCCGCCGCGATCAAACGCCGGGCCATGGCCTGATGCGCCTCGACAAAGACCGGATCGTTGAGGGTGACAAAAGCCTGCAGCGGTGTGTTGGTGCGGCCGCGGCGGATCAGGCAGACCTCGCGGTTGCCGGCGTCAAAGGCACTGAAGCTGGCGTAGGGCGCGTTGCGCCGCACCTCCGTGTACAGGCTGCGGCGATGGCGGTCCTCGCCCTCGCTGATCGTCCAGTCGTTGCTGCGACCGAAGGCGGTGCTCAGGCCAAGGTTGGGCGCCAGGGGTCGCACCGGCGGCCCGAAGCGCTTCGGACTGAGCAGGCCGCTGACAAAGAGCGCCTGGTCGCGCAACTGCTCGCCGGTCGGCCGGAACCGAGGCCCGCGCGCCAGCAGCCGGTTGTCGGGATCGCGCGCCACCAGCTCGGCCAGCGCCACCGACTGCTGTCGCCAGGCGCGGCTGGTGACCAGCAGGCGCAGCACGTGCTTCACATTCCAGCCGCTGTCCATCAGCTCGGCCGCCAGCCAGTCGAGCAGTTCCGGATGCGAGGGCAGCTCGCCCTGGCTGCCGAACTCTTCGCTGGTGGCCACCAGACCGGTGCCGAACACCGACTCCCAGAGGCGGTTGGCCACCACGCGCGCCGTCAGCGGATTGTCGCGGCTGACCAGCCAGTGCGCCAGTGCCAGACGGTCGGCCGGCGCCCCGGGCGGCAGCGGATGAAAGGCCGCCGGCACACCACCGGTCACCTCATCGCCGAGATCCTGCCAGTTGCCGCGCAGCTGGACCTGGGTCTTGCGCCGCTCCTTCGGCGGCAATTCCCGCATCACCGGCACGGTCACCGGTGCCGTCCTGGCGAGATCGCGCTGCAGGATGGCCAGCCGGCTGCGCTCAGCGCGGGCCGCGGGTGCCACCTGACGTGCGTAATGCAGGCGCAGGCTCTGCAGCTGCGCCGGTGTCGGCGCCGCCGCCGCCGCGGCCTCCTGCAGTCTCTTGTCCTTGAGCTGCGGCTTGCCGGCCAGCCAAGCCTCGAACCCTTCCAGCCAGGCGGGCGAAGGCTTGGCAAACCGCGCCTCCAGCGCCGCAATCTCACGCTGCCAGCCGGCGCGTTCGGCCGCCGTCTTGGCATCGATCAGTTCCAGCACCGGCGACTCGTCCTTGCGGTCGGCGTCGGCCGTCTGGTTGAGCAGGTGGTAGACCTGGAAGTACTCCTTGTGCGTGATCGGATCGTACTTGTGCGTGTGGCACTGCGCGCAGGCCATCGTCGTGCCCATCCACACCGCGAAGGTCGTGTTGACCCGGTCTATGACCGCCGCCACGCGATACTCCTCATCGCTCGTGCCGCCCTCATTCTGCGTCATGGTGTTGCGGTGGAAGGCGGTGGCCGTGTGCTGCTCCGGGGTCGGTTGTGGCAGCAGGTCGCCGGCGATCTGCTCGATCGTGAAGCGGTCAAAGGGCAGGTTGGCGTCGAAGGCGCGAATCACCCAGTCGCGCCAGGCCCAGATCGTCCGTGGCTGGTCGCTCGGATACCCCGAACTGTCGGCGTAGCGCGCCAGATCGAGCCACTGCCGCGCCCAGTGCTCGCCATAGGCCGGACTGGCGAGGTAATGATCCACGACGGCTTCCAGCGGCGCCTCACGCAGGGCCTGCAGCTCCTCCAAACTTGGCGGCAGGCCGGTCAGGTCGAGCGCGGCGCGGCGCAGCAGCGTGACAGGGTCGGCCTCGGGGGCAAACCCGAGCCCCTCGCGCTCCAGACGCTCCAGCAGAAAGGCGTCAACCGGGTTGCGCGCCTGGCCGGTGGCAGCGCCCGGCACCGGCGGCCGGCGCACCGGCTGATAGCTCCAGTGCGCCCCCCAGGGCGCGCCTTCCTGAATCCATTGCCGCAGCAGGGCCACCTGCTCCGGCGGGATGACCTTGTGCTGCTTCGGCGGCGGCATGACCTCATCGGGATCGGTCGACAGGATGCGCTGCAGCAGGGCGCTCTGCTCCGGCCTGCCGGGCACGACCGCGGTGACACCGTCACGATTTTTCTTCGCCTCCGCCTCGTCATCCAGGCGCAGGCCAGCCTCGCGCTTCTTCTCGTCGGGTCCGTGGCAGAAGAAGCAGTTTTCCGAGAGGATGGGCCGGATCTGGCGGGAAAAATCCACGGCGGCCGCGCCGGGCAGCACCGGCAGCAGGCCAAGCAGAACACAGAGCGAAGGGCGAAAAACGGGCATGGGACGTTTCCAGTAACGCCGGGGCGGCGGCGCTTTTCGCAGCCGGCCGCGCAAGGGCGACCGTTTCCTGTCTTGGCCGCCAAGACCCGGTGTGCTAGTTTCGTTTTCTCCGCCGATGCCCGCGCCCTCCCCCATGATCCGCCAGTTGCGGGCCCTGCTCGCGGCACTGGCCTGCTGGGGCTGCACCGCCACAGCCCAGGAAACGCCGGCCGGCTGGACCGATCGCGAGACGCGGCTGGCCAACGAGTACCTCTCACTGCTGGTGACCCAACCCGAATACGGCCGCGTCGTCGACCTGCTCTGGGCGCTCTACGACAAGCACGGTGCCACCCGCCTGCTGCTCGACCACGTTGCCGCTCAGGCCGGGCGCAGCGGCCACCCGACCCTGCGCCTCGTTCAGGGCCACCTGCTGCGCCGCAGCGGCGATCTCGCCGGCGCCGCGAAACTCTACGACGAGGTGCTCGCCGCCGCGCCCGACCACCGCGCCGCCCTGCGGGCCCGCGCCGAGGCGGCGCGCGAGCTGGCCGATCCCGAGGGTGCCTGCCGCTTCCTCGAACGCCTGGCACGACTGCTGCCCGCCGAGGATCCCGCCGCGACCGAGACCTGGCTCGAGCTCGGCACCCAATCCCTCGCCGCCGGGCAAACCGCCGAGGCGCGCGCCGCCTGGGAAAAAGCCGCCTCCCTGCGCCCGGACGACTTCGACCTCGCGCGCCGGGTCGCCGACCTGCTGCTGCGTGCCGGCCTGCCCGCCGAGGCCGCCGCCTTCTTCTCCAAGCTCGCGCAGCAAAGCGACCCGCGCCGGCGCCTGGAGGCCTACCACGACCTGGCTCGCATCCATGAACTCGCCGGTGACTTCGAGCAGGCGCACGCGGCCCTGAGCGACGGCTTGGCGCTGCTCGATTTCCGCGACGCTCGTTACGAGGGGTTCTTTCGCCGGCGCGTGCGCCTGCATGAGCGCTTCGGCCGGCTGGAGGAACTGCGCGCCCAGCTCGAGCAGGCAGCTGCCACACCCCCTGTCTCCGAGCGCGCCCTGCGCGACCTCGCCCGCTTTTGCGCCGTCATCATCGACCCGGATGGCCAGCTCGCAGCGTTGCGCGCCCTGGTGGCTGCGCTGCCCGGAGTCGAGGCCTACCGTTGGGAACTCGTGCGTCTGCTGCTCGATCATGAGGGAGCCCAGGAGGCAGCCAGGCTGCTCGACGAGCGATTGGCGGACGGCGCCAACCCGGCGCTGGTCTTCCTGCGCTGCGAGGCCGACCTGCGCCTTGGTGCCCCTGAAGCCGCCGCCACCCGTTTGCGCTCCCTGCTGGAAGGCGAGGACGCCGAGCTGGAAAAGCAGGCGCTGGCCTTTGCCCAGGCGCGCGCGCTCGACAGCATCGTCGAACTCATCCTGCGCCGGCGCGTCGAGCGCGAACCCGGCCGCCAGGAGGCCGTCTTCGAACTGGCCGCCTTCCATCGCGCCCGCAAGGACAGCGCCGCCGCCGATGCCCTGCTGCGCCGCTACATTGACGCCGCGTCCGGCGAGGTGGAACGCGGCCGCCGGCTCGACGAAGCCGCCGGGTTTCTCGCCGCCGGCCAGGACACCACCCATGCCCTCGTGCTGGCGCGCGAGCAGGTCGCCCGGCCCGAGGCCGGTCGCGCCCAGTGGCTCAGGCTGGCCGACCTGCTCAGTGAACAGGGCGACACCGCGGAGGCCGCAGCCTGGCTGGAAAAAGCCTGGACCGCCTCCACCAGCGATGAGGAACGGGCCGAGGTCGATGAACGGCTGTTCGCCGTTCTGCTCGGCGACGCCGGTGTCGAGGCGCCCGTGCGCCAGGGCACGGCCGGCGACTTTCGCCTGCCCGATGCCTTCACCGGCCGCGGCTTCGCCGGCGCGGTCGAGGAGCCCGGACTGCCAACCCTGCCGGAGGCCGTGCTCGACAAAGCGCGCGGGCTGGCCGCGAACGCTGCGCCCAACGACGCCGCCGCGCTTTTTCGCGCCGCCTGGTGGGCGCTGCGCACCGGTCAGCACGAAACCGCCTATCCAATGCTGCAGCGCCTGCAGGCCGCCGCGGGCGACAGCGGCCTCTCGCTGGAAGCGGACAAGCTGCTGCTGGAACTGGCGCTGGCGGATCAAAACCGGTCGCTGGCCGAGCGCCTGCTGCGCCGCCTGATCGAACGCGATGAGTCCGGTCGCGTCCGCCATGTGCTGCGCCTGAGCGAGCTGCTGCTGGAGGCCGAGCAGGCCGCCCTGTCGACCGTGCAAAGCCGCGGCTGGCGCTCGGATCAGCGGCCACCGCCGCCGGGGCGAGAAGCCGCCGAACTGCTGGAGGCCGGTCTGCGTCGCCATCCGGATGCCGAACCCCTCATCGCCGCGCTCGCCCAGTGCTACCTGCTGCAGCAGCGCCCCGACGACGCGGCCGCCCTCTGGCGCGAGGCCATCCGCCGCGCGGGCGACAGCGCCGCCATCCCGCTTATGGAACGCCAGGCCGAACTGCTGCTGCGCCAGAACCAGCTCGCCGAATTCGTCGCCGTGCAGACCGCCATCACCGAGCGCGAGACCGACATCCAACGCCGGCGCGAAACCTACAAACGCTTCCTCGACCGCCTGCTCTGGGACAGCCGCGGCGGCGAACTCGCCGCCGAAGAAACCACCCGCCGCCTTGATCTCGTCGAGAAGAGCCTCGCCAGCCTGGCGCGCAAGCATCCCTTCGACGGTTTTTACCATGAGGCGCTGGCGCAGGTCTACGAACGCAAGGGCGATCACCCGCGCGCCTTCCAGGCGATGAAGCAGGCCTACTACACCGCGCCCGACACGCCCTTCTCCTCCGGCCAACTGCGCGATGCCGCCCTGCGTGTCCAGGATCTCGACGCCGCCATCTACTTCCAAAAACAGATCGCCGCCGCCGCACCGCCAGCCACCCTGGCGGCCGAGTCGCGCCGCCTCGTCGAGCTGCTCGAGCAAACCTTCCAAATCGCCGAGGCCGACCGCGTGCGCCGCCGCTTGGAGAGCCGCTTCGCCCAGGATGCCGCCGCGCTGGAAAGCCTGGCCGAGCACTACCGTGCCACCGGCCAGGAGGAGGCCGAGCGACGCGTCTACGAGCAGGTGGCGCGCGTGCGCCCGTGGGACGCACGATCGCAATTCCGCATTGCCCTGAAGGCGCTGCGCCTCGCCGACGACGACGCCGCCGAGACCCGGCTGCGCGAGATCCTCGCCAGGACCCAGCCCGCCGCCCATGTCCGTCCCGCCGATCCGGCGCGCCTGCCCCTGCCGCTCACCGACACCCGCAGGGAGGGCGCACCGGGCCCCCTCGCCGAACTCGCCGGCCAGGTCGAAGCCGCCGCCGGCCTCACCCACGAGGAAGCCGGCCGCCTGCGCAGTTTCTTCAACCTGCCGCGACCGGAATTCGTTGCCCTGCCCGACAACGTGGAGCTCCTTCGCCTGCGCGCCATCGAGGAACTGGCCCGCCTGCTGCGCCGCCGCGGCGCCCCCGCCGAACTCGCCACCTGGAACCGCGACTGGCAGTCGGCCGGGCGGGCGCCGGTCGAACGGCTGTGGGCGCTGTTTTACGCTGGCGATGGCGACGGCTTCCGCACCGCGCTGCATGAGGTTCTGGGCGATCCTCCCGGTCTGGAAGCGCACTTCTGCCGGGTCTGGCTCACCCTGCGCTCGCACGGCATGGACGAGGCCCTCGCCTGGGCCGGCCAAACCGGTCTCAACTTCGCCGAACAAGAAGCTCGCCGACGCCTGCTGCAGGCTGCGGTCGCCCTGCTGACCGACTTCACCGGCTTTCGCTATGCCCGCGGTGAACTCGCCGCGCTCGGCGCCTCGCGCCTGCTGGCCAATGCCGCCGTACTCGAAATCACCCGCTCGCTGCAGGATCGCCAGCGCTACACCGAGGCCCTGGAACTGGGCGAAAGCCTGCGTCGCAACTCGCCGGCGCTCGCCGCCGACTACGCCTACTTTCTCTCGCGCATCGCCGAGTCCGCCGAACGCTGGGACCTGGCCCGCCAGTACCTCGGCCAGGTCGTGCGCGCCCCCGCCCGGCCGGGCCCCTACCGCGGCACCTACGATCCCTACGTTTACAGCCTGGCCACCGCCAGCCGCCTGGCGGTCTCCCTGCAGGAACGCGAGCAAACCCTGGGCGAGGCCTGGAAACACCTGCAGCGCACCCCCGACTCGGCGATGACACGCCTGCGCAAGGCCGTGGTCGCCGGCCTCGCCGGGGCCGAGCACGCCGCCGCCGGCGAACTCGAACGCCTGGTCACCGGTGACTTCGTCGCCGCCCGGCCCATGGGCGAGATCCGCGGCATCCTGCTGCCCCAGGGCTCCGTCCGCCACGAGGAACCGCAGCACCTGCGCAGCTTCTGGGAGGAGACCCGGGAAATCCAGGCGGTTCTCGTCCAGCAGGGGCTGGGCGGCGTCGTTCAAGAGGCGAACCGGCGGCTCGAAGAACGCCTTGGCAACCTGACCCTCAGCTCGCGCACCGGCTTCGAGTTTGGCGAGTGGCGCCTCGGCCACCTGCTGCGCCGCTTGCGCCAGGAGGATTACCCGACGCGCCTGCGCCTCATCCGCGAGCACCTCGCCAGCGTCGACATGCGCATGGAGGTCTCCGTCGACACCCTCAGCGAACTGGGCGGCCGCCTGGAGAGCAACGGCATGGCGCGTGAGGCGGTCGAGATCTACCGGATGCTGCCAGGCCGCGCTCCCGCCAACCCCGAGTACGCCCTCTGGCTGCTGCGCGCCTGCGAGGCCGCCCGCGACACCCGCAGCGGTCTTGCCTTCACCGAACAGCTGCTCGCCGCCGAGCCACCGATGAAACCGCCGCAGCCCGGCGACGAGGTGCTGCGCGAAAAACACGCCCATTTCCTCGCCCAAAACTTCGACTTCACCGCCCTGCAACAGCTCGGCTTCCGCACCGAAGTCACCCGCGTGCTGCAGGGCCGGGTGCCCGACGAGGTGCCCTACCTGCGCGAGCTTGCCCTGCTGCAGGAGCGCGCCGGTGATGACGCGGCCGCGCTTGCCGCCTGGGAACGGCTGCACCTGGCCCACCGAGTCAACGCGGAAAAGAACGTGCCCCAGGACATGGAGGCCAGCCTGCGCCGCGCCCGCCTGCTGCAGCGCATGGGCCGCGCCGCAGACGCCCTCACTGCGCTGGCCGAGGTCGATCTCACCGGCAAACCCCACCCGCACTGGCGCGATGCGCTCGCCCTGCGCGCCGGCCTGCTCGCCGACGCGGGAAACTGGGAAGAATTCCGCAGCCTCATGGCCCTGGCGGTCGACCAAAAAACCCTCTCCGCCATCCTCGAGCTCGCCCGTCTTTTGGAATCCCGTGACCGCGACGCCGAGGCGCTCAATTACCTGATCCAGGCCGAGCGCAGCCTGCGCGACGACGCCGACCGCTTCCGCCTGCGCCTGGAGCAGCTCAAGCTGCACAGCGCCGATCCCGACTGGACTCCGGAACTGGGCCGGCCGCAGGTCGCCGCCCTGTTCCGCGCCCGCAGCCGCGATCGCGAGGCGCTGCAGGCCCTGGCCGACTGGATGCGCGACCGCGCCGGCGGTCCGCAGCAGAGCGCCTGGGTCCATGTGCTGCGTTCAGAGACGCGCGCCGGCCTTGATCGCCCGGCGGCCGCCCTTGCCCTGGCCGCCTTCGCCAAGACCCTGCCCGACAGCGCCGCCAACGACCTTGCCGAAGGCTGGGCCGCGGCCCGCGAAGGCGACCACGCCTGCCTCGAACTCGGCGCCGAAGTGCTGCTGGAGCTCGGTCGCCCGTCCTGGGCCCGCCAGGCTTGCGAGACCCTTCTCGAGCTGCCCTCCCTGCGCTTGGACGGCCGCAAGCGACCCCTCATGGTGCGCATCGCCCATGCCCTGGGCGACAGCGCCGGCGTGCGCGAACTGTTCGCCGAAGTCGTGCGCAAAAGCCAGCCCGGCGGCAGCCAGCCGGTCGAATGGGCGCAGGCCTTTGCCGCCATTGGCGAACGCGGTCTTGCCCGCGAACTGTTCGAGGCCGCGCTCGAGCGCAACGACGGCGGACAGACGCTGCACGCCGGGCTCTGCACCGCCTGGGTTCGCTTCCTCATCGAGGAGGGCAGCTTTGAGGCCGCGGAGGACTTCCTCAGGCGTCGCAACTGGGCCCTGCCCGGCGAGACCGCAGAACTGCTCGTCGACCTGTACCACGCCTGGGGCAAACTCAACAGCATCGCCGCCGAACTGCCGAAGCACCACCTGCCCGGCGGAGTCGAAAAAGAAGTCTTGTTTCTCGCCGCCCGTGCCGGCAAGCTGGCCACGACCAAACGCTGAACCGTGCCGACGCCCTCCCAGACCCTCCGCCTTCTGCTGGCGCTGACGCCCCTGCTCGGCGCCTGCGGTTCGTCGCGACCGGCGCGCGAGCCGACGCCGCTCATGTCGCAGACGATGCAGCAGCGTTTCTCGGCCGCGCGCGAGCGCATGAAGAATCCGAACGACCGCAGCCGCTTTGATCCCGGCGTGCAGTCGACCCTGGCGCGCCAGAGCGGCAATGGCAGGGCGATGTCCGGCAAGAACTACAAGGCCTCCTCCTTCGCCGGCGGCAAACCCTACGCCCGCACGCCGTCCTACCGCGCGGAAACCTGGTCGGGCGCCGACCGCGACAGCGGCCTCGCCGGCCAGGCCTACGCCCGCGGGGATGAGGTGGCGACCGGAACCGAGGCCGGCTTCAAGACCGCCGAGAGCGCGCTCGGCGACCAGGCTGCTCGCGCCGGCAGCCAGGTGTTTGCAGGGGCGTCCACCCTGTTTCGCACCCAGGCCGATCGCGACGCGCTGCGCAGCCAGCAGAAGAATGAGCGACCGAAAATCATTGAACTCGAGGAGCAGCGGCGCAACCCGGCCTACAGCGAGGAACAGGTGCGGCGCCTGCTCGGCCGGCCCTGACAAGCCGGATGGCCTGGACTGCCGCCCCCATGCATTTTCCGGCCGCGGCCCGCCCGCCCGGCAAGAACCGCCGCCCGGCACCGTTTCACGCAGGTGTGTTGCGCGCTTGACTTGGTTAGGCGCGCTCTGCCAGACTTGCACGACCGAACCCACTTCCTCCCATGTTCCGCATTCCCGGCGCCCTAGGCAAAGACCTCTGCGACAAAGACCTCGGCCTCACCCGCCGCGACATCCTGCGCGTCGGTGGCGCCTCGATGCTGGGTCTGACCCTGAACAACCTGTTCCGTGCCCAGGCCGCCTCCGCGGGTTCGGCCGCCGCGGGCCGCGCCGGCTGGGGCAAGGCCAAGCACGTGCTGATGATCTACCTGCAGGGCGGCCCCAGCCACCTCGACCTGTGGGATCCCAAGGAGAATGTGCCGGACAAGGTGCGCTCCGCCTTCAAAACCATCCCCACCAAGATTCCCGGCCATCACTTCACCGAGATCCTGCCGCAGCTCGCCAAGGTGAACGACAAGTTCACCACGATCAACTCGATGAGTTACACGCCGAACGGCCTGTTCAACCACACGGCGGCGATCTACCAGATCATGACCGGCTACACGACCGACAAGGTCAGCCCGTCCGGCCAGCTCGAACCGCCGAACGCCAAGGACTACCCGAACTTTGGCAGCAACATCATCCGCCTCAAGCCGATGGACGAGCCGATGCTGCCCTTCGTCATGCTGCCGCGCCCGCTGCAGGAATCCAACGTCGTCGGCAAGGGCGGCACCGCCGGCTTCCTCGGCAAGGCCTACGATCCCTACACCCTCTATCCCGAGGGCGACGACCTGGACATGGGCAAGATGGACCGGCTCAAGATCGATGACCTGCAGCTGCGCCCGGACCTGTTCAGCCTGCGTCTCCAGCGCCGCGCCAAGCTGCGCGACGCCATCAACGACCAGATGCCGACCATCGAGGCCGCGGTCAAGGATCTGAGCCTCGACGGCTACTATGACCAGGCGCTCAGCCTCATCGCCAGCGGCCGCGCCCGCGACGCCTTCGCTCTCGAGCGCGAATCCGTCAAGTTGCGCGACCGCTACGGCCGCAACACCTTTGGCCAGAGCTGCCTGCTTGCCCGCCGCCTGCTTGAGGCCGGCACCCGCGTCGTCGAACTCATCTGGCCCAAGGTCGCCAATTCGGACAACCATTCCTGGGACCACCACGTCGGCCTCACCCAGCGCATGAAGAACCAGAGCGGCCCCATGCTCGACCAGGGCCTGAGCGCGCTGTTCGAGGATCTCGACGCCTCCGGCCTGCTCGAGGAGACGCTCGTCGTCGCCCTCGGCGAGTTCGGGCGCAGCCCGGAAAAGGGCGTCTCCACCTCCGGCAACGGCAACAGTGCCGACGGCCGCGACCACTGGCCCTACTGCTACACCGCCATCATCGGCGGCGCCGGCATCAAGCGCGGCTACGTGCACGGCAAGTCGGACAAGACCGGCTCCGCCCCGGCCGAAAATCCGGTGCACCCGACCGAGCTGCTGGCCACCATCTATCACGCGGTCGGCATCGATCCCGAGACCATCGTCTACAACCACCTCAACCAGCCGCGCGAGCTGGTGAAGGCCAAGCCGGTGACCCAGCTTTTCGCCTGACCGGCGCGCCCCATGCACGCCGCCGGCCCCAAAAATCCCCTGCACGGCATCACCCTCGAAAAGATGGTGACCCAGCTCCAGGCCCACTACGGTTGGGAGATGCTCGGGCGCATCATCCCGATCAACTGCTTCAACTGGCAGCCCAGCATCAAGTCCAGCCTGACCTTCCTCCGCCGCACCCCCTGGGCCCGGCAAAAGGTCGAGCAGCTTTACCTCGACAGCCTGCCCGATTTCCAGCGGAGCGGCGTCGTGGCCGAGACCGCCGACAATGCCGGCAAGGTCCATGGGGGCTGAGCGTTCTGAAGTCCATTGGAGGGGCGGAACCCTGTCACTGGATGCCAGTCCATGGCTGCCCTGGCCTCCTCCAGCGCTTCATGGACACGCCGACTGAAACGACCCGCCGTGAGTTGATCACCGGAGCTGCCGCCGCTCTGGCCGGCGCGTCCTTGCTGCACCCCGCTCCCGCTCAGGCCGCCGAGCCGATGAAGAAAGACGCTCCCTGGCACGAACGCCGCGCCCAGGTGGAACGCGCCTGGCTCGACCTGCTGGGTGATTTCCCCACCACCCTCCCGCCGCTTGCTCCAATCCTGCGCAGGCTGACTTTGGATGCCGGCTGTCCCTCGGAAAGATTGACTGCGGAACAGCTCACCGTGCTCAAGCAGCAGATGGCCGAGGAGAAGGGCGGCATCGAGCGTTTCCACGTCAGTTTTCAAACCGAAGCGGACGACCGCGTGACCGGTTGGCTGCTGGTGCCGGAGAGCGCGCGCCGCCAGCCCGCGCCCGCCATGATTTGCATTCACAGCACCACACAGGGCTCCGGCAAGGATCAGGCCGTGGGACTTTGCGGTGCCACGCCCGTTTCGCCACCGGATACCACCGACGGCGGCAGGTCCTACGGCCTGCATCTCGCACGCTACGGTTACGTGACATTGAGCATTGACCTGCTCACCGATGGCGAACGCGTCGAACCCGGCGAGCAAGTCATGCAATCACGGCCCTTTTATGCGCGTCACCCGGAATGGTCCATCGTCGGCAAGAACACCTGGGACATCATGCGCAGCGTCGATTTTTTGCAGACGCTGGACTTTGTCGTTCCCGCCCAGATCGGCTGCATCGGCCTGTCCCTGGGGGGGCACACCTCCCTGTTCGCAGGCGCCTTTGAGCCGCGACTCGCGGCCACCATCAGCGTGGGCGGCGTGCTCGACTGGCACCGCCCCGGCGAGCACTGGGCGCGCGGTGCCGGCAGATACATCTACATCAAAAAATTCCGTCCTTATGTGGATGATCCCGCGCGGCCGGTGCCGGTGGATTTTGACGAACTGATGATGCTGGTGGCGCCGCGTCCGCTGCTGATCCTCTCCAGCGAATGGGAGTTTCACAACCGTCGCAACCTGCTGGGGAAATGCCTCGACGTCGCCAAGGTCTATCGCGACTGGCGGGATGTGGAGGGCCTGCCCAGCGTGCTTGCGGCACGCAAGGCGAGGCGGAGTCATCAAAAGACCCTGAGCTACTACAAGGAGCGCTCCAACATTACCCCCAAGCAGATGGAATCCGAGTTGGCAAGCCTTGGCGCGGGTGACTGCTTCGCCTGGTTCTCTTACCCTGGAGGTCACAGCTACCCGCCCGTGGCCCGGCAGTTCAGCCTTGCCTGGCTGGATCGCTGGCTCGATCGCGATGACCGCTGGCATGGCCGCTACGCGCGTCCTTGATGGCCCCAGCTTCAAGCAAGCTTGCGACGGACAATGCCCCAAGAAACCGGAGATTCCGGATGAGTGAAGGAATGTGGCGTGCATTTCGTTGAGTCTGTGAAATTGCAGCGAATGACGCCCTGAACAGCCAGTTCACCGCACTTGGATGAGGCCTGCTCTTTGCACTCCCATGAAGCCGCCCAAAACACACAGCCAACGCCTGTGCATCATCACCCGCCTGTGTGTGGTCTTTGCCTCACTGGGGCTTTGCGAGGCGGCGCCGCCGGCTTTCCGAGCCGGCGCGGCGACGAGCAACATCACGCCGGCCATCGGCGCCGACCCGCGGATTCGCACGAGCCGGCCGCCGGCGACTCATGTGCATGATGAGCTGCACGCCCGTTGCCTGGTGCTCGATGACGGGCAGTCCATGCTGGCGCTGGTCGTCTGCGACCTGCGCCACATCTCGGCGGAGGTCGCCGCCGATGCGAAGCAGATCATCGAAACGATGACCGGCATCCCGCCGCACTGCGTCGTCATCTCCGCCACGCACACGCACACCTCGGGCGGCGCGAAGCTGGAGGAGCGCGAGGGCGAGGCCTATTACGATTACGCCGCCTTCCTCACCCGCCGGATCGCCGACGGCGTGTTGCGCGCGCACAACCAACTGGAACCGGCGCAGATCGCCTGGGGAGTCGCCGAGGAGCCGACGCAGGTCTTCAACCGCCGGTGGTTCCTGATGCCCGGCAGCCGCCCGGTTTATGGCGCTCACGACAACATCGAGCAGGTGGACACCAACCCCGGTTACAAAGGCCTGCTGAAGCCCGCCGGCCCCGTTGATCCGCAGATCACCTTTCTTTCCCTGAGATCCACCTCGGGCAAACCGATCTCGCTGATGGCCTCCTACGGGCTGCACTACGTCGGCGGCATCCCGCCGAACACAATCTCGGCCGACTACTTCGCGATCTTCGCCGACCGGATGGGCGAGCTGCTCGGTGCTGGCCGGCATCAGGATCCGCCCTTTGTCGGCCTCATGGCCAACGGCACCAGCGGTGACGTGAACAATCTGGCGCGATACTCCGACGAGGAGTTGGCAAGGCGCGACCCACAGCAGACAAAGCGGTATCAGCCCTTCGAAAAGGCCCGCGAGGTGGCGCACCTGTGCGCCGACAAGGTGATGGAGGCGCACAAGACGCTGCAATGGCACGACCATGTGAAGCTCGCCTCGCTGCAGCGCACGCTCACCTTCGAGCGACGCTATCCGACGAAGGAGGAGGTCGCCTGGGCGGAGTCGGTCAAGGCCAGGCGCATCAAACCCATGAGCACCAGCCGCTACAGCACCTACAGCACCGTGCTCGCCTATGCCTCGCCGGAGATGCCGCCAACCCTCGACGTGATCGTGCAGACGCATCGCATCGGGGACCTCGCCGTGGCCGCCATGCCCTTCGAGGTGTTCGCGGAGATCGGCCTGGAGTTGAAGCAGCGCAGCCCGATCCAGCCGCTGATGAACCTTTCCATCGCCAACGGCTCGCACGGCTACCTGCCGACCCCCGCCCAACACAAACTCGGCGGCTACGAGACCTGGATTGGCGTCAACAAGGTGCAGCTCGACGCCTCGGTGAAGATGGTGGATGCTCTCATTGAAATGCTCGGCGAACTGGCCCGCTGAACTCGGCCGACTCCCCTGCCATCCCCTCGCCATGTCCGGGGCCAAGCCGGCCCGGGAAGGCAGGCTCCCGCTGACCGGCCCGGCAAAAAACGCCTCACCCGCGCCATTGCGCAGTGGCCGGGCGGCGCTATTCTCGGGCCGCCATGTCGCTCGAAGTCTCCCTCCAAGCCGCTGCTGACGCCGGTCAGCTCCTGAAGTCCAGCCACGACAACATCCTGGCCCTGCTCGCGGCCGGCACCAACCCGGTGTACCGCGCCAGCATCGAGGAACTCACCGCGGCGGGTGCCTGGGAGGAACTCAACGACCGCTTCTTCCAGGCCCTGAAATTCGGCACCGGCGGTCTGCGCGGCCGCACGATCGGCCGCATCGTCACCCGCGCCGAGCGCGGCGCCGCCGCCGAAGACGCGCAGCCCGACCATCCCTGCGTCGGCACCAACGCGATGAACTTCTACAATGTCGGCCGCGCCACCCGCGGCCTGGTTGCCTACTGCAGGGCCTGGCGCGCCAAGGCCGGCCTCGCCGGCAAGCCGGCGATTGTCTTCAGCCACGACACCCGCCTGTTCTCCCCGGAGTTCGCCCGCCGCTGCGCCCAGATCGCGATCGAAAACGGCGCGGATGTCTACCTCTTCGACGGCTGCCGCGCGACGCCCGAGATGAGCTTCGCCGTGCGCCAGCTGCGCGCCGACGCCGGCGTCATGCTCACCGCCAGCCACAACCCGCCGCATGACAACGGCTACAAGGTCAACTTCAGCGACGGTGCCGGCATCGTTGAGCCGCACGCCAGCGGCATCATCGCCGAGGTCAACGCCCTCAAGGACGAGGCCTACACACCGCTGCCCGCCGATCAGCAGGGCCGCATCACGATGCTCGGCGAAGCCATGGACGCCCAGTACCTGGCCCGCGTCGAAACCATGATGCTGCGCCCCGAACTGCTGCGCGACGAGGCGGCGAAGAAACTCAAGATCGTGTACACCGCCCTGCACGGCACCGGCGGCGTGCTCGTGCCCGTGCTGCTGAAAAAACTCGGCTTCAGCTTCCTCACCGTGCCCGAGCAGGACGTGCGCGACGGCCGCTTCCCCACCGTCAAATCGCCCAACCCGGAAAACGCCTCGGCCCTGAAGATGGCCGTCGACCTCGCCGACCGCGAGGGCGCCGACATCATCATCGGCACCGACCCCGACTGCGACCGCATGGGCGTCGGCGTGCGCGATGCGGACGGCCGCATGGTCCTGCTCACCGGCAACCAGACCGGCTCGCTGATGGCCTGGTACCGCCTGCGCACCATGTTCGACCTCGGCATCCTCAACGAGGCCAACCGCGGCAACGCCGTCCTGCTGAAAACCTTCGTCACCAGCCCGCTGCAGGACGCCCTCGCCGCCCGCTTCGGAGTCGGCTGCGTCAACACCCTCACCGGCTTCAAGTGGATCAGCGCCAAACTCGCCAAGTATGAGGCGGCCCTGCCGGAGGAGATTCGCGCCAAGTACCGCGACCTCGACGCCGCCGAATCGCGCAGCGCCCGCCTCGCCCACAGCAAGTTCCTGGTCTTCGGTGGCGAGGAGAGCTACGGTTACATGGGCGATGACTTCAGTCGCGACAAGGATGGCAATGGT
This sequence comes from uncultured bacterium, assembly GCA_966252325.1. Lineage (GTDB taxonomy): Bacteria > Verrucomicrobiota > Verrucomicrobiia > Verrucomicrobiales > Verrucomicrobiaceae > Prosthecobacter. The sequence continues at coordinate 42,404 of CBINON010000015.1, forward strand.
GCCGTCGTCATGTTTGCCGAACTCGCCGCCTACGCCGCCAGCCGCGGCCTCACCGTGGCCGGCCTGCTCGACGAGGTTTACAGCGAGTTCGGTTACTTCCTTGAAGTCAACCAGAGCAAGGTCTTCGAGGGTGCCAGCGGGGCCGCCAAGATTGCCAAACTCGCCGACAGCTACGGCGCCCAGCCGCCGGCCGAGGTCGACGGCAGCGCCGTCGTGCGCGTCCGCGACTTCCGCAAGCCCGGCCACCTCGACGAGGAGGGCGAGCCGGTCGCCACCGAGAAGATGCTCTTCGTCGACCTCGCCGACGGCCGCAGCTTTGCCGTCCGCCCCTCGGGCACCGAGCCGAAGATCAAGTACTACATGTTCGCACGCCGGATGCCCGCCGAGGGCGCCCGGTTGACCGCGCAGGAACTCGCCGCCGCCAAAACCGGCGTACGCGCCTCGCTCGACGCCCTCTGGAGCTGGCTGGAACGCGACATCGAGTCGCGCCTGGTCTGAGATCAGCCGCAGGTTGCTGGGGCCGGCGCACGTACTTAGCCGTGCATGCGCCTGCTCCTCCTGCTGACCGTCTCCGCCGCCACCGCCGCGCCCATTGAGCGCGTCTGGCTCAGTCATGCCTCGCCCGATCCCTCGCGCCTCGTCGTCAACTGGCAGACCGACACCCCCGGCAACTCCATCGTGGAATATGGGCCCGGCGCCAACCTCGGGCAACGGGTCGCGGTCGAGGCAAAGACCACGCATCATCAGGTTGAGATCCCGTTCGAGGGTCGCGACAGCCACCTGCACTACCGCGTGCGCAGCGGCGACAGAGCCTCGGAGGTGTTCCGCTGCAAGACCCCGCCCTCGCGCGAGCTGCGCCTCGCCATCGTCGGCGACTGGGGCTTCGCTCCGGACCGCGACCTCGCCGCGCTGCGCCGCGACGATCCGCACCTGCTGGTCAGTGCCGGCGACAACGTGCCCGACCTGCACGGGCCCGGCCGCGAGGGCCTGCGCGCCTTTGCCGCCCTGATCGACCGCCAGCCGGAGCTGTTCCGCAGCGTGCCCTTCCTGCCCGTGCTCGGCAACCACGACCGCGAGCTGACGCCGCGCGGCCCAAAGCCGCCGGCGCACGCGGTCTACGATGTCGAGGCGACCGCCTACCGGGAATTCTTCGCACTGCCGGGCGATGAGTGGAAGTGGCACTTCGATCTGCCGGGCTTCGACCTGCGCCTCATCGCTCTTGATCTCAATCACATCCAGGATCACGGCACGACCTGGCAGACCTGCCATGCCTGGCAGCCGGGCTCGCCGCAGTTCCGCTGGTATGCCGACCTCATGCAGGCCACGCAGGCCGGCTTTGTGCTGACGGTCATGAACGAAAAGCAGACCCAGCTGCAGGGGCTCGCCAAGGGCGCCTGGCACGAGCCCTTTCGCAAGGGCAGCGCCCTCATCACCGGCTTCGGCTACTTCGCCGAACGCGCCGTGCTCGATGGCGGCCTGCCGTATTACAACACCTGTCTGAAGGGCACGGGCGACCTCTACAAGGACCCCAAATCCGCCTTCCACGCACGAGAGGACAACTACCTGCTGATCACCGCGCGCGCCGGCGAAGCCGTGCTGCGCGCGGAACTCAAGAACCTGCGCGGCGAGGTGCTCGACCGCAGCGACATCCGCCGCCGGCCCTGAACCGGCTCAGCGCCGCCGCCAGCGCGCGCGATGGATCGGCCGGCCCAAGCCCAGCCAGTGGCTTTCGAAGTCGGTCGTCGGGTAATAAAAGGCGTCATCCGGCCAGTCGAGCCGCTCGAACTCCGCGCGCCCCTCCAGGCTGGCGAGGGCGTCCTCGCAGTACACGCGGTCGTCGGTCTTGAGCAAAAACTCGCCGCCCGGCTGCAGGACGCGGGCGAGGCCAGCGAGAAACTCCTCCTGGTTGACCAGGCGACGGCCGGCATGGCGTTTCTTCGGCCAGGGATCCGGACAGAGCAGGTGCAGGCGGGAAACGCCGGCCGTGGGCAGCAGCCAGCCGGTCGCATAACCGCTTTCCAGACGCAGCACGCGGGCGTTGTCCAGGCGGGCCGCCTCGATCTTGCGCAGGGTCTTGCCGACGCGGCCGAGCATGCGCTCGATGCCGAGGAAGTCGCGCTCGGGATGGTGGGCCGCCAGCGCGGCGAGAAAGCTGCCGTCGCCGCAGCCAAGCTCGACTTCGAGCGGGCGGGCGGGATCGGCGCAGAGCTCCGCACGCGGCAGTTCGCGGAAATAATCGGAGGGCAGGAACAGGGCGGACATGCGGCGGCGAGAGTAGCCCGCATTTCTCGCCCCTGTCCACTGCGGCCTGCAGCACCACGCGGGAGGGCTGCCAACCCGCGAATCGGCCCGCGCCAGCGATTTCCGCAGTGACATTTGCGCCGCAACGCCGTATTCATGGAGCACCATGAACCGCCGCACCTTCCTCGCCACGTCGGGAGCCGCCCTTGCCGGCTCGGTCCTCACCTCCCCGGTCCACGCGGCCGTCATCGGCCTCGAACAGGCGCCGCTGCCCTACGCACCGCAGGCCCTGGAGCCGCACATCGACGCGCTCACCATGGAGATCCATTTCGGCCGCCATCACGTCGCCTACATCAACAACCTGAAGGCGGCCCTTGAACCGGCCGGCCTGCCCGGCAGCGATGTCGTCGGACTGGTGAGCGACCTCTCGAAGGTGCCGGAAGCCCAGCGCACCGCCGTGCGCAACAACGGTGGCGGCCATGTCAACCACAGCTGGTTCTGGCAGTGGATGGCCCCCGCCGGCAGCGGCCCCGCCGCGCCCGAGGGCAAGCTCGCCGCCGCCCTGCAGGGCACCTTCGGCAGCCTCGACGACTTCAAGAAACTCTTCGGCGAAGCCGGCACCAAGCGCTTTGGCTCGGGCTGGGCCTGGCTCATCGTCAAGAAGGACGGCAGCCTGGCTGTGACCTCGACACCGAACCAGGACAACCCGCTCATGAAGGGATTTGTGCCGGAAAATGAGCTGGGCACACCCATCCTCGGTCTCGATGTCTGGGAACACGCCTACTACCTCAAGTACCAGAACAAGCGGCCCGACTACATCAGCGCCTGGTGGAACGTCGTCAACTGGGGCGCCGTGACCAAGGGTTACGAGGCGGCCAAAGCCTGAGGTCATGACCGGCCTGATCGAGGTCAAGGTCGCGGAGTTGGCACAGCTGTTCAACTTCATGGACCCCTCGCCCTTCCACGAGCGTGACCTCGATCAGAATGCCGAGGAGTTCATCGTCAGCTGGGCGCAGGAACACCCGCGCGAGCACGACCTGCGCCTGCTGATCCACCTCGCCCGGCCGCCTGTCGGGGAGTTGGCCGACCTCGACTCTGTCCAGGACTCGATCCGCCACTACTTCGACTACCGCGCCGGCCTGCTCTGGCGCGAGTTCCGCCTGCTCATGCGCGAGGGCCGCGCCTCGCTGCTCATCGGCCTCGCCTTCATCGCGCTCTGTCAGATGGCGGCCCAGACGCTGCTGCCGGGCTCCCAGGGCTGGCAGGCCATCGTCCGCGAGGGTCTGACCGTGCTCTGCTGGGTGGCCCTGTGGAAGCCGATCGAGATTTATCTCTACCGCTGGTGGCCGCTGCTGCGCCGCCGCCGGCTTTACCAGCGGCTGGCGGTGATGGCCATCGAGATCCGCGTCGCCGCCCATCAGGACGGCAGCGCGGTCATCGGCACCGGCAGGGGCTGAAGGCTGGACTCGGTCGTCTGGAAGAAATCGACCCGGCCGCTGGTCACGTCATAGAGCGCGCCGACGATGGCGATCTTGCCCTCAAGCACGAGCTTGTCGAGGGTCGCGCTGCGCTGGCGGATCATGCGGATCGTGCGCATGACGTTGTGGCGCGAGATCTCATTGGCATAGGCCGCCTTCTCGACCGGCGACCACTGCTCCGGCTTCTTGAGGGTGGCGGGATTGATCGACTGCTGGATCTCGGTGACCAGGCCGTCGAGGTTGCCGCAGGGGGTGGCCTCGCTGGCCTTCTTGGCGGCGGCAAGTAGATCGACCGCGGCATTGACCGCGCCGCAACTCGTGTGGCCGAGCACAACGACCAGCTTGGAGCCGACCACCGCGCAGGCGTACTCGAGGCTGCCCAGCAGTTCCGGCGTGGCGATGTTGCCGGCGACGCGGGCGCTGAAGATGTCGCCCAGGCCAAGATCGAACACCACCTCGGCGGGCGCGCGCGAATCGATGCAGCCGAGCACCGCTGCCATCGGGAACTGGCCGGCGGACGTCGCCTCGACGAGGCGGTTCTGGTCGCGCGTCAGCGGCCGGCTGCCGAGGAAGCGTTCGTTGCCCTCCTGCAGCAGCTGAAGCACGCGCTCCGGGGTCAGTTCCTGCAACAGCTCGCGGCTGCTGTAGTCGACAAACTGGATGTGGTCCTGCAGCTGCGGGTACCGGTCGCGGAAGCCCTTGAAGCTGAGCTTGACGCCCAGGGCACCCGCGGTCGTGTCACGGAAGTCGGTGATCAGGTCGAGCACGTCCGGGTCGATGTAGTCGGTGTTGCTGGCGTCGAGCAGGATGTGGCCGCCGCGCGGCACGCTGCGCAGGGCCTGTTCCAGCGAGGCACGGCTGAGGAAACTGACCTGGTTGGCCAGAACGATGTGCATGACGTCGCCGCTGACATGCTTTTCCAGAATGCGGCGCAGCGGCCGGCGGGCGTTGTTGTGCAGGATGAATCCGATCGACACGGCGAGGCCGATGAGCACACCGATGAGCAGGTCGGTCAGCACGATGGCAATAATCGTGATGATGAAGGGCAGGAACTGCTTCTGGCCCTCGCTCCACATCTGGCGGATCAGCTTCGGGCTGGCGAGCTTGAGGCCGGTCATCAGCAGGATGGCCGCCAGGGCGGCGAGCGGGATCTGGTTCAGCAAGGCGGGCACCAGCATGACGCAGCCGATGAGCAGGACGCCGTGCCAGATGGCACTGACCTTGGTTTCCGCCTTGGCGTTGATGTTGACCGAGCTGCGCACGATGACGCTGGTCATCGGCAGACCGCCAATCAGGCCGGCGGCAATGTTGCCGACGCCCTGGGCCAGCAGCTCGCGGTTCGGCGGGGTCGCCCGCTGCTTCGGATCGATTTTGTCGACCGCCTCAATGTTGAGCAGCGTCTCCAGTGAGGCGACCACGGCGATCGTCACCGCCGAGGTGTACACCACCGGGTTCGACAGCACGTTCCAATCGGGGAACATGAGGGCGTTGCGGATGAAGTCGCCCGGCCCCGCGGTGACCGGCACCGCCACCAGGTGGCTGGATTCAATGACCAGCGAACCGCCAATGGCCTGGAAGAGCTGGTTGAGCAGCACACCGAGCACGACCACGATCAGCGGCGCCGGTACGGGCGATTGCTTCAGGACCTTCACCTTGTCCCAGAAAACGATGAGGGCAATGGAAGCCAAGCCGACCAAAATCGCACCGGGATGAACGTCGAAAAAGGCCACGGCCAGTTCGGAGAAGGTGTTCTCGCCATCCTGCTGCTGGAAGGACTTGTCGCCCATCGGATCGGTGTCGTGACCCAGCAGGTGCGGTATCTGTTTCAGGATGAGAATGACGCCGATGGCCGCCAGCAGGCCCTTGATGACGCTGAGCGGGAAGAAGGCGGAGATGAAGCCCGCGCGGCAAATGCCCATGATCACCTGCAGGACGCCCGCCAGAACGACCGCCACCAGGAAGGCCTCAAAGGATCCCAGCGCCGCGATCTGGGCTGCGACCACTGCGGTCAGGCCGGCGGCCGGCCCGCTGACACTGGTGTGCGATCCGCTCAGCAAACCCACCAGGATGCCGCCGACAATGCCGGCGATCAGACCGGCGATGGGCGGCGCATTCGAGGCGAGCGCCACGCCAAGGCAAAGCGGCAGGGCAACGAGGAAAACGACAAGACCCGCGATCAGGTCTCTGGGCAGGGTGGCGGTGGATTTGAGTCCGGTCATGGTGGGAGGCGGGTTGGGCCGGTGCCCACTTCGGGCGAAGTGGGCGTGGAAGTACGCTCTTCACAACCGCTTCCTCTGTCAAATCGACAATATCGAACCGAATAAAGGTTTTTCTTATTCGGCGCTTTTCTGCCCGTGTCCACCCGCTGAAACCACGGCCTCGGCCGCTGCCCGCCGCCATTCCAGCACCCGTCCGGGCAAGAGTCCGCCCGCCACCAAAAACACCACGCAGGCCGCCAGCGGCCAGCGTTCACGCGGCAGGGCATCCGGAATGTCGATGACCCGCTTCGGCAACACGCCGAGAAACAGCAGACTGTAGATCCGCAACAGGTTGATGGCGTTGAAGGCGGTCGCCACCGGCAGCGCCAGTCCCAGCCAGGGATGGTTCTCCAGGGCGCCATGGAAAATCAGGTCCTCGGCGCAGTAGCCGAGCGTGCCGGGCAGGCCGACCAGGGCCAGGCCGCAGATCAGGAAAAAGGTGGCCAGACGCGGGGCCTTGACGGCCAGCCCGAGGTGTCCTTCGGGCGCGGCCGTGCCGGAAACGCGCACCTCCAGCACGCGCACAATGGCGATCAGGCCGGTCGAGGCGGCAGCGACCACGAGCCAGTGCAGCAGGGCGCCGGCAACACCTTCAGCATTCGCGGTGGCGATGCCGGCGAGGATGAAACTCGCCTGCGAGAGACAGAGCAATCCCAGCAGGCGGCGCGGCTGCGATTCGGCAAAGGCACGGATGCTGGTGATCAGGGCGGTGGCGAGGGCGGCGATGCCGAGTCCGTCGAGCACGTGCTGTTCGGCCTGGGTCAGCGCCACAGCCTCGCTGCGGGCGACGAGCAGGGCGCCGAGGTGACCGTTGAAAAGCAGGGCCACCGGCAGCAGGGGTCCGTGCTCAAACTGGCGGATCACCCAGCCGTGCAGCGGGAACAGCCCCTTGCGCAGGGCCACCGCCAGCACCACGAGGCCAAAAGCAAATCGACTGGCATGGGCGATCTCCTGCATCTCGACACCGTGCATCAGGACGATCGCGAGGCTCAACGCCAGGCTGCTGGCGGCCAGAAAGACCTGCACCGAGCGACGGCTGCGGTCCTCACCAAACAGGCGCAGGGCAAACGGCAGGCCGGTCAGCCACCAGCCGGTGGCCAAAACCGCAAGATTCGCCGCGCCATAGGCGGTCTGCGTGGCCGCGGCCAGCAGCAGCAGGCCGGCCAGGGAACGGCCGCCGGCATCACGACGCGGCGCCAGCACAATGACCGCCAGGGTGAGCGCGGCAAAAAAGGCCATCGGTACCGCGTCCAGGGCGTCGGCTTCAAACCAGGCCAGCCAGGGATCGAACAACCTGCCGCTGCCGGCCGCGGCCACCTCGCGAGCCGCCAGCGAGAAACAAAGCAGTGCCGCCAGGGCCGCACCAGCGGCCAGGCGCCGCGGTTGCGCCACAAGCAGGCAGGACACGGCACCGGCAAGCAGGGTGCCGATGCCGAGCGAAAGGTAGGGGACGGCGAGCTGGCTCATGAAATCACTTTGGTGGCGGCGGGCGGCAGGGTGGAACTGGCGGGGCTGGCGGGCAGGTGTCCCGTCCAACCTTCAAACACCCCCAGAAACCGCGCCACGGCGATCGCGGGAAGCACAATGAAGCGGTCCAGAACGGCATCGTAAAAGCCGCGCCCGAGCGCCATGCGGTAAAGAGCGACCTGCACCGGCTTGGGCAGGAGCGATTCGTACTGCTCGCCCGTCGGGTCGATCTGCCCCCCGGCGGCGGCATGGACGCGGTGGTAGTCGCGCAGCATCGAGGGTGAACGCAGAAACTGCAGGGTGCGCAGGGCGGCGTGACTCACCAGATGCACCACGGCAAAGGTGGTCCAGCCCAGGCCGATTTCCACAAAGATCAGGCCGAGCTGGGTCTGCGCGGCATAGGCGAGCGAGGTCTTGGCATCCGCGCAGGTGCGGTGCACCAGCGTGCCCAGAAAGGCGGTGGTCAGGCCGATGAAGATGACCAGCGAGGTCGCCATCCAAGAGGCGTGCAGCAGTGGTTCGATGCGCAGGAGCAGATAGGCGCCGGCATGCACCGAGATGGCGCCGTAGAAAACCGCGCTCGAGGGCGTCGGCCCCTCCATCGCTCGTACCAGCCAGCCACAGAAGGGCCCCTGGGCCGACTTGCCACTCGCCGCAAAAACCAGCAGCACCGCCACCACCGAGGCCGCGGCGCCATCCAACTGGTTGACATGCCCCGGCCAGTCCCCGCTGAAGAAGCCGTGCCAGGAGGCCGTGTGGAACCAGTGGTGGGCAAAGAAAACCGCCAGCAACAAGCCGAGGTCGGCGATGCGGTAAATGCCAAACACGCGCTGGGCGTTGCGCACCGGATCCGGACGATTCTGGAAAAAGCCGATCAGCAGGACCGAGGTGATGCCAACCAGTTCCCAGCCACACAACAGCAGGTCGAGCGAGTCCGCCGTGAAGACCAGCAGGGCCCCGAACGTGAACAGATACTGCAGCAGGAAAAACCGGAAGAAGCCGGGATCCCGGTGCAGATAGCGAACACTGAAGGCACCCACCACGCCGGCCAGAACCAACGTGACGCCTACGAGCGGCAGCGACAGACGATCGATCAGCAGGGCCAGGGGGAAATGGTAGCTGGCCACGCTGAACCAGTCTCCGGCCGACACCCGCACCGAGGTCAGGCCGCCGCGCCACATCTGCCAAAACAGGGCTCCTGCCACCAGCACCAGCAGCAGGTAAAGCGCCTTGGTAAGACGAGCCATGAAACGTTCGGACAAGCCGACCCCGAGCAGCCAGAGCAGGCCGAGGACGACAAAGGTGGCGCCGGGCGCGCCCACCAGCAGGAGGGTGAGGGAATCGGGATTCATGTTCAGGCGGCACGAACGGGTTCGATGCGGGCGAGCGGCAGGTTGCCGGACTTGCCCTGGTACCAGGTGCGCGAGTCCGGTGTCACCGGCAGGGGTTCCTCGTCGCCGGTGAGGGGTTCAAACTGGTCTCCGCCGCGATACACTTCGATGTGCCCATCCTGCGGGTCGAGGGTGGCAAGGCGGATCCAGCGGTTGCAGACAAACTCCACCAGTTCGGGATTCGCCCGCACCACCCCCATCAGACGCTGCGGCGTGGTCTCGATCACGAAGAGGATGCGCACGGGTTCATGCACTTCCACGGTCTGCAGCGGCAGGCCGGTGCGCAGGTCGCCTTGGAATCCGTTCATCACCCCGACCAGGCCGGTGATGTTGTGGGGCAGCTTGGTGCCGCTGCCGTAAACCTCGTTGTCGACGGTGGAAAAATAATACTCCAGATTGATGCCGCCGCAAACCGGGATGACCGCGGCCAGCACGCGCGCCAGGGCGCGGTCCTCCGGATCGGCATCCGGATCGTAACTGACCAAAAAGGCGCGCCGGTCGAGGAACAGACCGCGCGTGTGCTCGCGCCGGCCGACGTAGGCGACGGCGTTGGTGCAGTGCCCGTATTCGGGGCGCGGCTCGGCGATGTGCTCGGCACGCGCCTGCACGTGGCGCAGGGCGCGCTCGCCGCGAATCCCCGGTCCGGCGGTCCCAAAGCGGCGCACCCGCTCGTCGGCATTGAGCACGCGCGCGCGGTCGAGGGACTGCTGCACGCGGTTGAGGTCGCCACGGTGTGAGGCAGGCATGAGGTCGGTGTCGAAGAACTCAATGTCGTCGCTGCAGGTGTCGTGATAGCCGCCAAGGAACCAGGTGTCCTCGGGGATGACGATGCCGCGGGTGCGCAGGACCGCGCGCACGCCGGGTCGGTTCGCCATGATGGCGAAGACACGGGCGTTCGGGGCTCCCGTGCGGCCGCCGCAGGCGCCGCAGCAGTAGGCCGACTCGTAGGGGTTGTTCAGGCTGGTGCTGCCGTGGCCGAGCACCACCACGAGCCGCGCGTGCGCCCGGTGCAGGCCGGCCGGACCGAGGACGGATAGGACGCGCTCGGCCATCTCCTCCTCGGTGAACCCCTGCAGCAGGCCGGTGGTGGCGTCGCGCGACTCGGCATCGTCGCGCATGAAGGTCAGCTCGGTCTTGGGCTCGGGCAGGAAGGCACGGTTGAGCCGCCGGATCAGCCGCCCGTAGCTGCGCGGGCTGAGCACACGGAAGACGAGGGGAAAGAGCGAGAGCAGGCCGAGGCAGGCCGTGCTGATCCAGCCGCGCACCAGGGTGCGCGACGAGATGAAGGCGTTGCGCGTCACCCGGGCCCAGGCACGGCGCAGCCACTGGCGCTTCGCCTGCAGGTGTGCGTGGTCACCCACTGCCACCTCGCGCACGGCATGCGCCGGGGTCACCACCACCGGACAGAGGGACACGCTGCCGGCGTCATCGAGTCCGGCGTAATTGATCGCCACGCCAAAAAAGCCGGCCGCCCCGACCGTCTCGATGCAGGGGTCAACCTCCTCCAGGGCCCTGCGAAAGGACTCCTCGCGCTCGTCGATGCAGAAGAAGACCTGGGCCGCAAGACGGTCGTCGGCAGGCTTGCTCAGGGGGCGGGCACGGTGCTTCGCCAGCGGGATCAGGATGCTGCGCTCGTGCCGGCGCTCGTAGGCCAGATGCAGCAGGCGCCGGCGCTCGGTCTCGTTGCAGGCAACCACCTCAGCCGTCAGACGCCGGAAGTCGGCCTCGGGCAGGGCCATCAGCTCGTTGCTCGGCAGACCGACCAGCTGGGCCGCATCAAAAAAGCGCGCCACAGGCGTCAGCCGGTCGGCCTTGGGCGCTGCAACCGGTTGCCGGCGCCAGGACTGGGTGTCGCCCAGCAGCTCACGGAGTGCGGCAAGCGTGTAGGTCAGGCGCAACGCCACGAATTCCATCAGCGAGCAGCGCACCCGGTCATGCGGCGCCAGGGTCACGTCCTTCTCCAGCATGTGCACCATGCCGGCCCAGCCGCGCAGCGGCAGCAGCTCGGCCGTCAGATACGCCTCCCACTCGGCCTCCGGCACCCCCAGACGCTCCAGGGCATCCAGCACGACGGCCTTGGGCGACATGGCCTTCTGCTCCTGGCGCAGGAACTCGTCGCGCACGGCGCCAAGATGGCGGCGCTGAACGGCGAAGGGCTGGGAGATGATGCGCCGCGCCGCGGCCAGCAGGCCCAGTTCACGGTACGGCATCGGCCAGTAGGCAATGCCCTGGTCCAGATAAGCGCCCACCAGACGGATCAGTGGCGGATGCACCACACGGTCCAGGTCCTCGCCGGTCACGGCGAGCACGGCCTCGTGGGGACGCCGCGGCACGCGCGGGGCTGTCTCCTCAAGCGGCTCAACCCTCAGCAGACAGGCCTGCCAGAGCTGTGCCGGCGTGTCACCGGTGAGGATGTGGGCGGAGGCAGGCGGCAGGTCGTCTCGAAAACGGGTCAACCAGTCGCCCTCCTCCAGCTGCCAGGCAATGTCGAGACCATTGACCCGCCGCACCCCCGGAATGAGCAGCGCCCGCCGAAGGCTGCGGCGGCTGAGCCGTCCCGGCAGCACGTCGGCATCGGGCTCACCCGCCAGCACGGCATCGATGTCTTCGTCGAGAATCCGGCCCGCGAGCCGGGCCTGTTGGTAGTCCTCCTCGCTCAAAAAAGGCTCGGCCTCAAATAGCTGTGCCGCCTCGATGACGGACTTCTCGAAATCCTGATGCTGAAAGGCGTGCAGCGTGTTGTGATGCACGAACACCCCCATCGGCCCCTGGGACGGCAGGCAGTGGGCCGCATGCTCGAGCACATGCTGAATCTTGTCATGGCGGGCCTCCGTGCCAGTCACCGGCGCAGCCGCCGTGCAGTCGCAGGTTTCGGAGCAGGACGGTGCGTTCATGGGGTTGGAGAACAAACGGCAGGACCGACCCTTATTCCATCCCATCCGCAGGGGGTATTTTCGCCCTGAGCAGGGGACCCCCCCGGCCCGTCGAAAGATTGACCTGCGCAGGGGAGGGCAAAACGCGGGGCTCGGGGCGATGGATCAGCTGCCAACCCGCAACTGGCATCCCCATCCACCCTTCACGCCCATGCCATCCCCCACCCCGCCCCCCCAGCCTGCCCGCCTGGGGCTCGCCGCACTGGCCGCGAGCCTCCTGCCCGCCCTGACCGCCACGGCCGGCCCTGCCATGCCAACCTTGGCCGAGGCCTCCGGCCTCCGGGACAACCCCCTGAGCTTTGCCGGCGGTGCCCTGATCCTGGACACTCACGCCAACACCCGCTTCGAAGGCCGCGACAACTGCAATGACTTCAATGCCGACGTCAATTCGCCCACCGACGCGACCTGGCTGCTCACCCGTTTCCGCCTGGGCGCCCTCTATCACCCGGCCGACGGATTCAAGGTGTACGTCCAGGGCCAGGACATCCGCGAACTGGGCGGCAGCCGCCCCAACAACGTCGGCACCCTGGGTGCCGACGGCGACGACGTTTTCGACGTGCTGCAGGCCTGGACGGAGCTTGGCGACGACAGCCGCGGCCTCAGCCTGCGCGCCGGTCGCCAGCCCTTCAACTATGGCGACCAGCGCCTGCTCGGCAACCCCCAGTGGCTGAACTCCACCCGCGCCTGGGATGCCTTGCGGCTTCGTTATGCGGCGGAAAGCTGGAGCATCGACCTGTTCTCCGGCAGCCCGGTGACCTTCGTCAACAACCAGTGGAACAAGTCCGACTACTTCAACACCCACGAGAGTCGCGATGCCGTCGACAGCGGCGCCTGGTTCTCCTCGCGCACGCTGGTTCCCTGGCAGAAGCAGACGGATTTCTACGTCATCCACCAGCGCCTGGACAAGCTGGCCGGCTCCCCCGGCGCCCCGCTTGGCGCTGTCGGTCACAGCAACGTCTGGAGCCTCGGCACCCTGATGAAGGGCGACCCCGCCAAGCTGGCCCGCTGGGACTACGAACTGGAAACGGTCCTGCAACTCGGCCAGGCCGGCGGCCTCACCCACCGCGCCTTCGCCGGCCACGGCGGCGTCGGCTACAACTTTGCCGGCTCCTGGAAACCCCGTCTGGGCGTGCAATACAACTACGCCTCGGGCGACAACAACCCGACGGACGGGAAAAGTCGCACCTTCCAGAATTACTTCCCCGGCAACCATGCCCTCTACGGCTTCATGGACACCACCGGCTGGATGAACCTGCACAACCCGCAGCTCAACTTCTCCGTTCAGCCCACGGAGCGGCTCAAGCTCACGTTCGACGCCATGACCTTCTGGAACGCGACGGTTGCCGACGCCTGGTATGGCGCCAACACCACGACCACCGTTCGGCCGGTCAATGCCGCGGCCCGCCGTGCCAGCCGCTACCGCGGCGCCGAACTCGACGTCAACGCCTGGTACAAGCTCAACACCCACGTCAGCCTGCAGACCGGTTACGCCTTTTATCTGGCCGGCCGCTACCTGGCCGACACCGGCGCCAGCGACAACGCCCACTTCGGCTACGCCCAGCTCTCCGTCACCTTCTGACCCACCCCCGGCGGGGTCGGAGAATCCCCTGCCGGGGGGATGTTATTCCTCCGCCCCACGTGCGTCTATCTTCAACGTCCCCACATCCACCACCATGTCCGCCCCCTCCCCCACCGCCGTCGCCCCGGGTCCGAAACCCGTCGGCGATTTTGCCGGCTTCCGCCAACACTTTGGCAAGGACGTCATCTCCGGCTTCCTCGTCTTCCTGATCGCCCTGCCCCTCTGCCTTGGCATCGCCAAGGCCAGTGGCTGCCCCGCCATCGCCGGCATCTTCACCGCCGTGGTCGGCGGCATGCTGACCCCCTTTCTCAGCAACTCCGAGCTCACGATCAAGGGACCCGCCGCCGGCATGATCGCCATCGTGCTCGGCACGGTCAACGAACTCGGCTACGAGAAGGCTCTGGCCGTCGGCATGGTCTCCGGCTGCCTGCAGATCCTCTTCGGCGCCCTGCGCCTCGGCACCCTCGGTGAATTTTTCCCGGTGGCCGCGGTGCACGGCATGCTGGCCGCCATCGGCGTCATCATCATCTCCAAGCAGATCCACGTGGCCCTCGGCGTCGCCGCCCACGCCAAGGAGCCGCTTGAACTGCTGGCCGAACTGCCGCACAGCATCATGAACCTGAACCCCGAGATCGCCCTCATCGGCGCGCTCTCGCTGACTCTACTATTCGGCCGGCTGCTGGTGAAAAACAAATTCATCCAGGCCATTCCGGGCCCGCTGATGGTGCTGCTCGCCGCCGTGCCCCTCTCGTTCTATTTCGACATCTCCCACCAGCACATGTACCAGTTCCACGGCCACGCCTACGAAGTCGGCCCCGACAAGCTGGTCAACCTGCCCCTCAACATCCTCGACGGCATCAAGGGTCCGGACTTCTCCGCCGTCTTCAGTGCCGCCAGCCTCAAATGGGTGGTCCTCTTCTGCCTCATCGGCAGCCTCGAATCCATGCTCAGCGCCAAGGCGGTGGACCTGCTCGACCCCTGGCAGCGCCGCACGGATCTGAACCGTGACCTGCTCGCCGTCGGCATCGCCAACACCCTTGTCTCCTGCATCGGCGGCCTGCCGATGATCTCCGAAATCGTCCGCTCCTCGGCGAACAAAAACAACGGCGCACGCACCCGCTGGGCCAACTTCTGGCACGGCATGTTCCTGCTCCTGCTGGTCGCCAGCGTGCCCTCCCTGCTCAACCACATCCCGCTCGCCGCCCTCGCCGGCATGCTGGTCTTCACCGGTTACAACCTCGCCTCGCCGAAGGAATTCCGCCACATGCTGCACGTCGGCAAGGGCCAGCTCGTCGTCTTCGTCGCCACCCTCATCGCCACCCTCGCCACCGACCTGCTGCTCGGCATCGCGTTCGGCATCGTGGTCAAGCTGGTCATGCACGTCTGCAGCGGCGTCAGCCCGGCCAACCTGCTGAAACCCCACGCGAAGGTCGAAACCTGCCCCGACGAGGGCCACCCCGTCGTGCGCGTGCGCCAGGCCGTCATCTTCAGCAACTGGCTGCCGCTGCGCAAGAAGCTGCTCGGGCTGCGCAACCACCCCAGGGTGCGGGTCTGCCTGGCCAACACCCACTTTGTCGACCACTCGGTGATGAAAAAGCTTGAGGAGATGGTGCAGGACTGGAAACTGGAGAACCGCGAACTGATCATCGAGGGTCTCGACGGTCACTCGCCGGTCTCCGATCATCCCCAGGCGGCTCGCCTGCTGCGTGCGCAGGCCTGAGGGTTTCCCGCCCCACCCATGCTCAAATTCCTGATCCCGCTTGCCGCAGGCCTGGCGCTCGCCGCGCCAGCCGCGGCCGAGCTCTCCGATTCCAATGGCAACCTCTGGCTCAACTACGTTGGCGACCACCCCTTGTTCGGCAGCCCCTGGGGCCTGCATCTGGAGGTGCAGAACCGCCGTGAGGAACTCGGCCGCGAATGGCAGCAACTGCTCCTCCGCCCAGGCCTGAACTACCAGATCAGCCCCACCGTGTCGGTCAGCGCCGGCTGGGCTTATGTTCGCACCTACCCGTATGGCGATTACCCGGCCGACACCGAGTTCCCCGAACACCGCGCCTGGGAGCAGGTGACGCACCGTTTTCAGGCCCTCGGCCTGGAATGGCAGCAGCGCCTGCGCCTCGAGCAGCGCTGGATCGGCGAGATGGCCGCGAGTGGCCGCTCCGGTTACGACCTGGAAAACTGGCGCTACGAAAACCGCGTCCGCTACCTGCTTCGCACCACCCTGCCGCTGAGCGAGGACAAAAAGACCTACCTGGCGCTGTGGAACGAGACCTTCGTCAACTTCGGCAGCAACGTCTCCGGCAATGTCTTCGACCAGAACCGCGCCTTCATCGGACTGGGCCGCAGGCTCGGCGAGTTCACCCGCCTCGAAGTGGGCTTCATGGAGCAGACCGTGCAGCGTCGCGGCGGCGAAATCTGGGAACACAACCACACCCCCAGCATTTGGCTCACCTCCGCCTGGCCCTTCGGGCGACGCTGAACGGCTCAGGGCTGCAGCGCCAGCACAAAGATCAGCCGACCCTCGCGCCAGCGCGGTCCACCGATGAAAAGCGGACTGCCCGGCCGCAGCACGGCGTCGGTCTTCACCAGCACCTGCTGATCGCGCCAGAATTGCAGGTGCAGGTTGACGCCGCCCCCAGGTGCCGGCCCCTTGGAGTCGACCTTGAGAAACAGGTCCTTCGACGGCACCACCCAGGATTCATACGCGCGAAAGACGTCCTGCAGGTGCTCGCCCAGCACCTCAAAATGGCCGCTTTCCGGAAACGCCGCCGCCAGCCTTGCGCTCAAGTTGGGCAAATGCGGTGATTCGGCCGCCGCGGCCCCCACGGGCGCCGACGGCAAAGCATGGATCAGCGCCCCCCAAACCTTGCCCTCGGTGGCCGGATCGGCCGGCCGGCGCGGCGCCTCGGCCGCGGTCAGCGACAAGGCGGTGCCGGTGAGGCAGGCAAGGGCGGCACGGCGTTTCATTCGGAGCGGGCGGTGGCGGTGAGGGCCGACTTCGGGGCAACCTCCGGCTGTGGTGGCGCCGAGCGGGCGTTCTGCTGATGCACGGAGAAGAGCTGCTGATCCGCCGCGCCCTGACGGAAGCCGACCAGCGGCCTGTCGGCCGGCATGTCCTCGAGACCTTCGAGCAGCAGCACCGTGGCCTCGGCCGCCTCGGAGAAGTGGGTGGAGGCATGCACGCCTGGATCGGGCGTGTAAGTGGCGAGCACGCGGCTGTCGCTGCCCGTCGGCTGGCGCACCAGCACGATCGTCAGCAGCACCAGAACGGCTGCGGCCGCCAGCCGGGGCAACCGGAACCAGGCCAGCCAGGAACCGGCGCCGCGGCGGCGTTCCGCTCCGGCGGTCTCGCGCGCCAGTCGCACCTGGATCTGGCTGTTGAAGAAGTCGGCATGCGGCACCGCCATCTCACTCGGCAGGTGCTCGCGCAAGCTGCGACTGAGCGCCTGCAGCGATTCCGCCTCGCGGCGCAGCGTGGGTTCCACGCCCAGGCGCGCGGCAAAGCGCTCGCGCTCGAGCGGCGTCATTTCGTCGTCGAGCCAGCGCAGCAGGTCGGTCTCTTCAGGCGGCGTTTTCATGGGTGTCCTTCAGCAGTTCTTGCAGCTTCTTACGGGCGTAAAACAGGCGACTCATCACCGTTCCTAGCGAGCAGGGCACGGCGGCGGCAATCTCCTCATACGAGAGGCCCTCGATCTCGCGCATGACGATCACCTGGCGGTGATCCTCGCTGAGCTGGCCCAGGGCGGCGCGGATGCGGCGGCCGAGCTCGGCATGGCGCAACGCCTCGTCCGGCGCAGCGGCGCCGTGTGGCGCGGTCTCCGCCCCGGCCGCCACGCGGTGCTCGGTGCGCTCGTCATCAAACTCGCCATCGCCCTGGATGCGCTTCTTGCGCAGCCAGTCGTAAGTGACGTTGTGGGCGATCCGATACAGCCAAGTGTAGAACGCCGAATCCAGCTTGAACCGCGGCAAGGCGCGCCAGGCCTTGATGAAGGCCTCCTGCGCGAGGTCCCAGGCCTCGGTCTCGTTCTGGATCATGTGGTAGGTCATGGCGTAGATCCTCCCCCGGTAGCGCGTCACGAGCTGGTCGAAGGCGCGCGAGTCACCCGCCTGGCTGCGCCTGACCAGGTCGTGGTCCGGGACTTCGCCGGGTTCAGGCGCAGGAGAGACGGGCATGAGCTCGGATGTCAGAGGTGAAGACGGAACCGCGGGAGCGCTTATTCAATGCCATTTTCCCCGGATTTGCGCCGGCGTCAAAGCGCAGATTCGGGCCCCGGCACCCGCAGACTCGGACATGCGTCGACAAAAAAAGCGCCGCGAAGCGCCTTCGACCCGTATCCGCCTTTGCCAAAACCCCTCCCCCTCTCTACGATGAACGCCATCATGTCCACCGTCCAAACGGCCGCGAAGGGCCGTCAGTTCCCGAAGTTCGATCTCGCCCGCCTGCTGCACACCGTTTTCGAGCCCACCTACGGCCGCAAGGTCTGCATCCTGATCGACCTGCCCGACCTCGCCGAGGCCAAGGACATGGCCTTCCTGCACAACCCCGACCGCGCCATCCAGCGCCGCGCGCACCAGTATTTTTACCTTGGCCTGCAGGACGGCGTCATGGAGGAACTCGCCCTCCAGGGCGGTGAAATGTTCGCCTACGTGCAGACCGGCGGCAGCAACCTCGACCTGCCGGACGAGTGCGCCGACATGCAGGGCAACCGCCTCAGCCTGGAGCGCGACATCTACCCGAATTACGACCTCATCCTCTGCATCTCGACCTTCTCGGCCACCGCCCCGCTCACCGCCTTCGCCAAGCAGTACGGCTTCCGCGGCGCCACCCTGCACGGCCTCAACGAAGTCATCCTCAACAGCGGCCTGGCGGTCGATTACAATGATGTCAGCCGCGACGCCGAAAAGCTGCGCCGCGCCATGACCCGCGCCGACCGCGTCGAGATCGATTTCGCCCTGGAAAGCGGCGAGGTGCTCACCGCCGCGCTCGACCTCGGCGGCCAGGAGGCGCAGAAAAGCCACGGCCTCTGCCGCGGCGACACCCCCGACATCGCCAACCTGCCGGCCGGCGAGGTCTACTTTGTGCCCACCGGCGCCGAGGGCCATTTCCCGATGAAGTACGAGGACGGCACGCTCGGCAAGCTCACCGTCACCGGCGGCCGCATCATCCGCAGCGAACTCATCGCCGGCAGCCAGGCCACCATCGACACCCACAACGCCCGCCTGCAGGATGACCCGATGACCGGCGTGCTCGGCGAACTCGGCTTCGGCACCCAGGTGCTGCCGGTCTCCGGCGCCGACATCCAGGACGAAAAGGTGCTCGGCACCTGCCACCTCGCCACCGGCCGCGACGACCACCTCGGCGGCCACATCACGCCCGACCTCTTCAAGCGCCGGCAGAACGCCACCCACGACGACATCCTGTTCGCGCCCCACAAGACGCCGAACTTCGACATCCGCCAGGTGCGAATGTTCCGCGGCGACCAGCAGGAAATCCTCATCGAGCACTTCCAGCCCGCCAAGTACCTGCTCGACGCCCTCGCGGCCGACTGACGCCGTGAATCCCTACGAGACAACGCGGCTGCTCGACGAGTACCTGCTCTTCCACTACGGCAGCCCCGCCGAGGTGCTGCCCTGGCCCGAGGGGCCGCGCGGCGCCCTCGGCTTCGCCGAACGCACGGTCAGCGAGCTGGCCGACTTCAGCCGCCAACCCGCCACCGCCCTCGACCTCGGCTGCGCGGTCGGTCGCTCCAGCTTTGAACTCGCCCAGCGCGGCCTCGACGTGCTCGGCATCGACTTCAGCCAGCGCTTCATCGACGCCGCCACCACCCTGGCCACCGGCGAACCTCTCGCCTACCAACGCCTCGACGAGGGCTCGGCCGCCACGGAATTGGTCGCCCGCGCGCCTGCTTTCGCCCCGCCCGGGCAGGTGCGCTTTGAAACCGGCGACGCCATGAACCTGCGCCCCGACCTCGGTGCCTACGACCTCGTCCATGCCGCCAACCTGCTCTGCCGGCTGACCGATCCCGAGCGGCTGATCGACCGTCTGCCGGCCCTGGTGAAACCCGGCGGCCAGCTCCTGCTCGCCACCCCCTGCACCTGGCTGGAGGACTACACCCCGCGCGAATCCTGGCCCCAGGGCTCGACCTTCGACTGGCTGAAAAGCCGCCTGTCCGGGGACTTTCAGCTGGAACTGCAGAAGGACCTGCCCTTCCTCATCCGCGAGCACGCCCGCAAGTACCAGTGGAGCGTCGCCCTCGGCACACGCTGGATCCGCCGCTGAGTTACGCAGCGGGGACGGGTTTCCCTTGCGAAACGCCCGGCATGGCGCTTGTTGCCGGCCCCCTGCCGCATGCCAGCGGTCAGGCCATCCCCGCACCCCCGACCGCCATGTCCACTGACGCCAAGACTTCCGCCGCCTCCATGGAAAAAATCGTTTCGCTCTGCAAGCGCCGCGGCTTCATCTTCCAGAGCAGCGAGATCTACGGCGGCTGCGGCGGCATCTGGGACTACGGCCCGCTCGGCGCCGAACTGAAGCGCAACCTGCGCGACATCTGGTGGCGCACCATGACCCGTGAGCGCGAGGACGTGCTCGGCCTCGACGCCGGCATCCTCATGAACCCGGCCATCTGGAAGGCCAGCGGTCACGTCGACACCTTTGCCGACCTCATGCGCGAGTGCTCGCTCACCAACAAGCGCGTGCGCGCCGACCACGTCGAGCCGCAGGATGGCACCGTGCTCCGCTACAGCGCCGCCCACGCCCCCAACGGCTGGCGCTGGGATCGCCCGATCACCGCCCTGCTCAAGAACGGCGAGCACATCGAGAGCTTTCGCAAGCGCGTGCGCGCCCTCATCGCCCAGAATGCCGGCGAGGCGGCCGGCAAGCCGGAGGAGATCGAACTGCTTGACGAAGAAAAAATCGATGTCGTCGCCGGCAGCGTCGACTTCCACCCCGAAACCGGCGGCCTGCTCGGCGAGGCCCGCCCGTTCAACCTCATGCTCAAGACCTACCTCGGCCCGACGGCGACCGAGGACGACGTCACCTACCTGCGCCCGGAGACCGCCCAGGCGATCTTTGCGCAGTTCAAGAATGTCTTCGACTCCAGCCGCATGAAGGTGCCCTTCGGCATCGGCCAGATCGGCAAGGCCTTCCGCAACGAGGTGACGCCGAAGAACTTCACCTTCCGCAGCCGCGAGTTCGAGCAGATGGAGCTCGAGTTCTTCATCAAGCCGGATGAGGCCGTCGAAATCATCTGCGGCGAGGTCGCCCAATGGCACGAGGGTGCCGACCTGAGCGAACCCCAGCCGAACTGGGGCTGGGAACTCTGGCACCGCTACTGGGTCGACCAGCGCACGAAGTTCTACCAGGGCATCGGCCTCGGCAACGTGCTCGAGTACTACTGGCAGACCCCCGAGGACCTCGCCCATTACGCCCGCGCCTGCGTCGACATCCTCTGCGAATTCCCCTTCGGCACCGAGGAACTGGAAGGCATCGCCGCGCGCGGCGATTTCGACCTCGGCCAGCACCAGAAGCACAGCGGCAAGACCCAGGAAGTCTTCGACGAGGACCTCAAGAACGCCGCCGCCAAACTCAGCGACGAACAGAAGGAGGCCCTCATCCAGAAGCGCCTCGCCGCCGAAGCCGCCAAGACCAAGGGCAGTCCCCTTCCCGAGGCCGAGGTGCGCGCCTGGTTTGAGCGCCTGTTCAAGGGCAGCTACGTGCCCCACGTCATCGAGCCCTCCGCCGGCCTCGACCGCATGGCGCTGGCCGTCATCGCCAAGGCCTACGACGAATTCGAAAAGACCGATGACAAGGGCAAGAAGGAGACGATCACCGTCCTGCGCTTCCACCCGCGCGTCGCCCCGATCAAGGTCGGCGTCTTCCCGCTGCTCAAGAACAAGCCGGAACTCGTCGCCAAGGCGCGCGAGGTCTACGCCCTGCTCAAGAAGCACCTCAACTGCTTCTACGACGAGACCGCCAGCATCGGCCGCCGCTACGCCCGCCAGGACGAGGTCGGCACGCCCTTCGGCGTCACCATCGACTTCGAAACGCTCGGCGAAAAGGGCCCGGAGCTCCAGGACACCGTCACCCTCCGCCACCGCGACGGGGGCGAACAGGAACGCGTGAAGATCAGCGACCTGCTCGGCAAGCTGCTGCCGCTCTGCTCCTGAGCGGTTGGGTGAATGGGTCAGGCACGATCCGACGATTCAGGATCTCTGCAGCCCATAGGTCGCATAGGTCCTATGTGACCTATTCCACCGCAGGCCAGCCTCACCCCAGCCGCCGCCAAAACGGCTTCTTGACGACCTCGGCCGGAAAGCGGCGGCCGCGGATCTCGATTTCCAGGGCCGTGCCGGGCACCGTGGCAGGGAGCGGCAGGTAGGCCATGCCGATGCCGCAGCCGAGGCTGGGCGACTGCGTGCCGCTGGCGACCTCGCCGATCACGGCCCCGTCATGCAGCACCGGGTAGTGCGGGCGCGGCGGCGGCGCGGCGCCGGTCATGCGAAAGGCGGTCAGCTTGTCGGGCAAACCGGCCGCCTTCTGCGCCAGCAGCGCCTCGCGACCGGTGAAGCTTTCCTTGTCGAGAGCCACGAAAAATCCCAGGCCCGCCTGCAGCGGCGTGCGTTCGGGCGACAGGTCATTGCCGTTCAGCGGGTAGCCCATCTCCAGGCGCAGGGTGTCGCGCGCACCCAGGCCGCAGGGCAGGCCGCCCTCGGCGCGCACGGCCTCGAGCAGGGCGTCGAACCAGGCTCCGGCGCTGGCGGCGGGCGCAAAAAACTCAAAGCCCTCCTCGCCGGTGTACCCGGTGCCGCAGAGCCAGAGGAAATCGCCCTCGTGCAGGCTGACCTGCACCGTGTTGTGCTCGGGAAACGGCGCCGCTTCGCCAAAGACGCGCGTGAACACCGCGCGACTGCGCGGCCCCTGCACGGCCAGGCCGGCGGTGCGGGCACTGAGGTCGCGCAGGGTCAGGTCGGCGTCCGCGTCACGGCCGGCCGCGAGGGCCTGCAACTGCGCCCAGTCCTCGGCGATCTTCGAGGCGTTGACGACGAGGAAGTACTCGTGGCGGGCGACGCGGTAGAGGATGAGGTCATCGATGACACCGCCCGCTTCGTTGAGCAGCAGGCTGTACTGCCCCTGCCCCACTTCGAGCTTGGAGAGGTCATTGGTCAGGGCGCCATTGAGGAAGTCGAGCGCCGCCGTGCCGCCGACCAGGAACTGGCCCATGTGCGAGATGTCGAACAGACCGACCCGTTCACGCACTGCCTTGTGTTCCTCGACAATGCCCGAGTACTGCACCGGCATCTCCCAGCCGGCGAAGGGGATCATGCGCCCCCCGATCTCAAGGTGCTTGGCATGCAGGGGCGAACGCTGGAGATCGGCGGTGTCGGACATGCCTGCACAGTGGCGGGCCGGAGGCCGATGTCAAAGCGCGGCCACGGCGCGGTCTTGCCATGCCGCCGCCGGACCGCCGAACCCGGGCGGTTTTCCGAACCCGCCCTTGCACGACCGCCACGCGCCAGCTTGGGTGCGGCATGAACAGCATGACCGGATTTGGCCGCGGCGAGGCGCGGCAGGGCGACCGCCTCTGGCAGGTCGAATGCGCCAGCGTCAACCGCAAGCAGCTCGAGGTGGTGGTCAACCTGCCGCGCGACCTCAGCACGCTCGAAGGCGAAGTGCGCAACCGGGTGGCGACCGCCTGCTCGCGCGGGCGGGTGCAGGTGTCGATCAAGCGCCAGGACGGCGAGGTGGCGACCGACCTGCCACAGATCCGCGAGGCGGCAATCGAGCACTACCTGGCGCGCTTGTTCAGCCTCGCCGGCCGGCTCGGCATCTCGGCGGAGATCTCCATCAGCGAACTGCTGCGCCTGCCCGGCGTGCTCGGCGTCGAAGCCGAGGAAGCCAATCCCGAGGAAGCCTGGCCGGCGATCCGCGAGGCGCTCGACGCGGCCCTGAGCCAGTGGCAGCACATGCGCGCCACCGAGGGCGCCCACCTGCGCGAGGAGATCGAGGGTCGCCTGGCCACGATCGAAGCCCTGCTCGGCCGCATCGCCGAGAAGGCGCCACAGGTGCCCGAGCTGCAGCGCGCGGCCCTGCGCCAGCGCCTCGAGCAGGCCGGCCTGCCGCTGCCGCTCGACGACGAGCGGCTGCTCAAGGAGATCGCCCTGTTCGCCGATCGCACCGACGTCTCCGAGGAACTCGCGCGCGCCGCCAGTCACCTGAAGCAGTTCCGCACCTACCTCGCCTCCGGCGAACCGATCGGGCGCAGCCTCGATTTCCTCCTGCAGGAATTCTTCCGCGAGTTCAACACCATGGGCTCGAAGTGCAACCACGCCGGCATCGCCCACGATGTCGTCAACGCGAAGACGGAGCTGGAGAAGATCCGCGAGCAGGTCCAGAACCTGGAGTGAGCACGGCGCGGATCGCCGCCTGCATGACCGCCTCGCTGCCCGGCGGCACCCAGGTCCAGCCGTTCAGGTTGCTGTCCTTCTCCCGCCAGGCGCGCTCGACAGGGATGTACCCCGGACCGCACTCGCCGTAGCCCATGACGAAGACAAAGCTGTCCGGCCGGCAGGCCTGGGCAAAGAGCTGGTACTCGACGTAGGCTTCCGCCGGCAGCAGCAGCACCTGCGCCGCGCCAAAGTCCAGGCAGGGCAAATCGATGCGGTGACCGGCGCGCACGCGCTCGTACCAGGCCAGCCCCATGGCCGCCTCGGAACGACCAAAGGGCCGGGCCTCGCTCGCCAGCCGGCCGCGCAAGATCGTTTCCGTGTGCCCCGGCGTGCGCCGCGCGCCCAGCGCCAGCGGCACGTCGCGGAACTCCGCCGTCGCCAGCGGCACGCGCTGGGTCGCCACCCAGGCCCGGCGCATGGCGTCATGCAGTCGGTCCGCCAAAACCTCGCGCCCCTCCGGCCCGCCGGCGTTCCATTTGCCAGCCGTGACATTGCCGGCGCAGCCACTCACGTAGATCTGCTCGACCTCCGGTTGCTCGGCCTGCCTGCGCGCCCGCGCCAGGCCCGGGAAATCGGCCGACACCCGGCCCTCGCCATACCGGCTCATCGGATGCACGGCAAACCCGTGCAGCGCACACAGGGGCTGGTCATCGTCCCAGAAACTGAGGGTGCGCAGCCAGGGATCGACCTCACCCGCCGCGGCCGCCTGGGCCTCGGCATCCGTGGTGCGACTGCCGCGCGCGTAGGACACGCTGCCATCGGCGCGGACAAAGCGGCGGTTGCCGGCCACCTCCCGCACCTCCGCCCGGCCGAGCCCGAGATGGGTCACGCGCCGCGCCTTCGGCAGCGCCGCGCGCACCGCCTCGGCCACACGTCGGATGCAGGCTTCATTGAAGTCCGGCCAGCACACCGAGGCCACCTGCACCGGCGCACCGGGCGCCGGCGCGGGCAGATCCTTCCAGGCCCCGGTCGCCTCGGTGGCGCGCAGCAGCTTTTCCGCATCCTCATCCATCACCGGCGCGTCATGCACGTGCGTACTGTGCACCATGACCCGCTCCGGCAGTGTACCCGCCGCCTCGGCCAGGCCGCGCCGCCACTTGTCAAACGAGGTGCCGCGAATCTCGCACCAGTCAAAACTGACCAGCACCCAGGGACGATCACCGCCGGTCAGCACGAAGCCCTTGGCAAAGAGCGGATCGGCCACCTCGCGCACCGGCGCAATGCCGCCGCCCATGCAGGGGTGCCCCACCGGCGGCGTGACATCGACACTGAAGGTGGCGAGACGGAAGACCGGCGGCTCGGTCGCCAGGGCGGAAACGGCACACAGGAGCGGGAGCAGGCGCGGCAGCATGCCACCAATACGCGACCCGCGGCCCCGTCCTGACGCGGTTCACTCGACCTCGGCCACCTGCGAGTGCAGCGAGTTCTTTCCCCAGCGACCCTCGAGGGTGTAGACCAGGTGCGGCGTGTACAGCTCCGGCTCGAGCAGGAAGGAGTCGTGCCCCTTGTCGGAGTGCACGGTGATGTACATGCTGGACACGCCGGTGCGCTCGAGTTCGGCGACCAGCTGCGCCTGCTCTTCCGGGTAGAAACAGAAGTCGGAGTCGATGCTGAACACCAGGTAGTGGTGGCCGGCCACGCGGCTGCGCGCGAAGAGTTCGGCGAAACTGCCGACCCCGGCATCGCGCAGGGGATCGTAGCGCAGCCACATGTTGATGATGCGCAGGTAGGTGTTGGCGTCGAAGCGCTTCACGAACTTCTTGCCCTGGTGGAGCATGTAGCTCTCGACGTTGTGCCCCACCTTGTACCAGGCCAGTTGGCCGTTCGGCTGGCTGACGTCCTGGCGCGCGCGCCGCTCGATGGCATCGAGATGGACGAAGGTCTTGTGCGAGATCATCCGTGCCAGGGCGAGGCCGTACTCCGGCGCCGCCGAGTCCTCGTAGTCGCCGCCGTTGAAGTGCGGGTCATTCTCGATCGCCAGCACCTGCTCGAACAGGGTCAGGCGGGTCAGCACGGTCGTGTTCAGGCCGGTGGCCAGCGGCACGACGATGCGCACGCGCTCCGGGTAGAGCGTCGCGAAATTGATGGCGAGCAGGCCGCCAACCGAGGCGCCCATCACCGCGTGCAGGCGGCGGATGCCGAGGTGGTCGAGCAGGGCCGCCTGGCTGCGCACGATGTCGACCGACAGCACCGCCGGAAACTCGCGGCCGTAGGGACGGCCGGTGGCCGGGTTGATCGAAGTCGGGCCGCTCGAACCGTAGCAGCCGCCGAGGTAATTGGCGCAGACAATGAAGTAGCGGTCGGTGTCGAGCGCCTTGCCCGGACCGATGAAGAGGTCCCACCAGCCGAGGTGGACGTCCTCGGTCCAGCGCTCGCCCACGCCTTCAATGGCGGTGTTCAGGCCAGCCGCGTGCTGGCTGCCGGACAGGGCGTGAAAAAGCAGGATCGCATTGCTGCCATTGGCATTCAGCCTGCCGTAGGTCTCATAGGCCACGGTGATGCCCGGCAACCGCTCGCCGCTGGCGAACTCAAAGGGTTCGTCAGCGGAACCGAGGTGGAAAAACTGGGTGGCGACCGTGCCGCATCCGTCGGACATAAGCTGGGTAGCAAACATCAGGAAAAGGCAAGTTCAACTCCGCACTGGCAGCTTTTGCCTTCCGCCGTCCTCAAGGCAGCGGCAGGAACAGCCTCAAACTCTAAAATCTACTTGCTCTATCGAGAATAGGGTTTATTAGCCGACACACTTCCTCGCCGCCATGTCGCCGACCCTTCTGCCCTTCGCATCCCGCCCGCTGACCACGGTCGCTTTGCAGCGCCCGCGTCCAACCGCAGACTGGCGGCTGACCAAGTGGGTGCGCAAGGCTGCCGGGGCCGCACCGAGCTTCAAGCTGGGCATCTTTGCCGGCATTCACGGCGATGAACTGGCCGGCATCCGCGCCGCCGGCCAACTGCATCGTGAAATGAGCGAGCCGGGGCACCCGGAATTCCGCGATTTCGAGCTGCATTTTTATCCGGTCTGCAACCCGACCGGCCGCAACCTCGGCACCCGCCACAACCACCGCGGCCTGGATCTCAACCGCGAGTTCTGGGCCGGTTCCACCGAGCCCGAGGTCGTCTATCTCGAAGGCGAACTGCGGCGCGAGCGCTATGACGGCATCATCGCTCTGCATGCCGACGACGATGTCGAAGGCTGCTACGGCTTTGTCAGCGGCGCCCTGCTCAGCGAGCACCTGATCGATCCGGCGCTCGACGCCGCCGCGGCCCACCTGCCGCGCGAGATGGCGCCGGTGATCGACGGCTTCGCCGCCGAGCGCGGCATCATCAGGGAGGGCTATCCAGGCATCCTCAGTGCTCCGCCCGAACAACGGCCGCAGGCTCTGGAAATCGTCTTTGAAACACCCGGTCGTGCGCCGATGGACCTGCAGGTGGCCGCCTGCGTTGCCGCCGTGAAGGCGATCCTCAGCGGCTACCGGCAGTTGCAAGCCTACTCGGCCAACCTCTAAGCTGCCGGATGTCGCCGACCCCCAGATTTCGCGTCGCCCTCCTGCTGCTCATCGCCCTCGCCGGCGGTGCTGCGGGGGCGGAGGGTTATTTCCGGCCCTCGCGCAGCTACGGCACCCAGCCCGACACCGACCCGCCCAAATACGCCAAGCCGCTGTCGACCGTCGACGCCGCCTGGAGTGACCTCGACTGGCTGGATGCCGGCCTGGATTTCCGCTGGCGCTACGAGTACCGCGACGACGATCTGCGCCGTGACATCGCCGGCCTGGATGATCCGCACCTGCTGCGCACCCGCGCCTTCCTCGGCATCCGCGAAAAACTCGATCCCCTCCGCCTCGGCGTCGAATTCGAGGACGCCCGTCGCTATGGCGGCGGCTTTGCCCGCGACGGCCGCGACATCAACGAGGCCGAACTCATCCAACTCTGGGCGGAACTGCACTTTGCCGACCTGCTCGGCCGCGATGCCCGCGGCAACGCCCGGCCGCTGAGCCTGCGCGCGGGTCGCCTGGCCTTCGAATATCTCGACCGCCGCCTGCTCGCGAACAACCAGTGGCGCAACACGACGAACAACTTCCAGGGCCTGCGCCTGCAGCTCGGTCAGCAGGCCAACGACTGGCAGCTCGACCTGCTGGCGGTGCAGCCGCTCGAACGCCTGCCCTACGAGTGGGACGAGCCGCGCGACGGCCAGTGGCTCTACGCCGCCATTGGCGACTGGCGGCGCTGGTCGGACATCGTCACCCTGCAGCCGTTTTTCCTCAGCCTGCAGCAGCAGGCACGACCGGGTGTCGTCGCCAAGCACATCCACGCCACCGGGCTGCGCGCCTACGGCGACGTCGGCACCAGCGGCTGGGACTACGACCTCGCGGCCATCGGTGAATTTGGCCGCAACGGCGCCGAACGCCACCGCGCCTTCGGCTGGACCAGCGAGATCGGCCGTCGCTTCCAGGCTCCCTGGCAACCTCGCGCCAGTGCCTTTTACGGCTACGCCAGCGGTGACCGCGATCCGAACGACCGGACCAGCAACAGCTTCGAAAAGTACTACGGTTTCGGGCGCCCCTGGTCGGCCAACGACTACCTCACCTGGGAAAACCTGCATGCGCTCAAAACACGGGTCGAGCTGCAGCCGCGCCGGAACCTTGCCGTCGACTTCGGTTACAGCGC
Organism: uncultured bacterium; assembly: GCA_966252325.1. Taxonomy (GTDB): domain Bacteria; phylum Verrucomicrobiota; class Verrucomicrobiia; order Verrucomicrobiales; family Verrucomicrobiaceae; genus Prosthecobacter. The sequence continues at coordinate 70,862 of CBINON010000015.1, forward strand.
CTACTGGCTGGCCAGCAAGACCGATGGCTGGCGCAACGCCGGCCTGCGCGACCCGGGTGGCGACAGCGGTCGCTTCATGGGCCAGGAACTCGACGCCCGCGCCATCTGGAAACTCCACGCTCGCGCCCAGGCCATTCTCGGCTACGCCCACTTCCTGCCCGGTGCCTTCACGCGCGCCCGCGGCAAGGGTCGCGACAGTGATTTCTTCTACCTCGAGGTCAGCCTCGCCGCCTTTTGATTCCGCCATGAACCGCCGCCGCTTTCTCCTCAGCGCCGCCGCCCTCGCCGGCTGCCGGCCCGCGCCGGCGCCCGACGGCCTGCTCCGCCTCGGCCACTTTCCCAACGTCACCCACCTGCAGGCCCTGGTCGCACGCAGCTTCTCCCGCGAAGGCCGCGGCTGGTTCGAGGAACGCCTCGGCCGCGAAGTGCGCTGGTTTGTCTACAACGCGGGTCCCAGTGTTGCCGAAGCGATCTTCGCCCGGTCGCTCGACGCCGCCTACATGGGACCCAGCCCCATGCTCAATGCCTACGTGCGCAGCGCCGGACGCGAAATGCGTGCCCTCGCCGGCGCGGTCAACGGCGGTGCCGCCCTGCTCGTCCACCCGAATTCGGGCATCCGCACGGCCGCGGATTTCCGCGGCAAAAAACTCGCCACCCCCCAGCTCGGCAACACCCAGGACGTGCAGGCCCGCGCCTGGCTGAGCGCCCAGGGTTTTGCCGTCAGCCTGACCCAGCACGAGGTGTACGTCCTGCCCACCAAGAACGCGGACCAGCTCTCCCTCTTCACCCGCGGCGACCTCGATGCTGTCTGGACCACCGAACCCTGGGCCAGCCGGTTGGAGATGGAGGCCGGTGCCCGCGTCTTCCTCGAGGATCGCGACACCTGCGCCACCCTGCTGGTCGCGCGCGCCGCCTTTGCCGAAACGCAGACCGACCTGGCCGGCAAGCTCGCCTCCGCCCACCGCGAGCTGACCACCTGGATCAGCAGCCATGCCGACGAAACCGACGCGCGCGTGCGCGCCGAACTGCGCGAACTGACCGGCGCCGAGGTTTCCACCGACCTGCTCGCCCGCGCCCGCCGCCGCCTGGTCCTCACCGACCAGATCGAGGCCGTCCAGTTGCAAACCCTGCTCGAGCAGGCGCGCGCCGCCGGCTTCCTGCGCTCCTCCCCCGACCTGACTGCCCTGCTCCGCCACTGCACCTCCGTCCGCCTCCCCTCATGAACGATCCCCAAGCCCCGCCGGCCAAGCTGCTCATCGACGGCGTCAGCAAGACCTTCCGCAACAGCCGCGGCGAGGTGCTCGCCCTCGACACCACCACCCTCGCGGTCGACGAGGGCGAGTTCGTCTGCCTCGTCGGCCCCAGCGGCTGCGGCAAATCCACCCTGCTCAACCTCGTCGCCGGCCTCGACACCCCCACACGCGGCCGCGTGCTCATGGACGGCAAACCCGTGACTGGTCCGGGCTCGGAGCGCATGGTGATGTTCCAGGAACACGCGCTTTTCCCCTGGCTCGACGTACTCGGCAACGTCCTCTTCGGCCTCAAGCTCAAGCCCGGTCTCGACGCCAAGGAGCGCGTCGAAGTCGCCAAGTACTACCTCAAGCTCGTCGGGCTCGAACGCTTCCTGAAGGCCAGCATCCACGAACTCTCCGGCGGCATGCGCCAGCGCGTCGCCCTCGCCCGCGCCCTGGCGCCGAATCCGCGCGTGCTGCTCATGGACGAGCCCTTCGCAGCCCTCGACGCCATGACCCGCGAGCAACTCTACGCCGACCTGCAGAAGATCAGCGCCGCCCAGAAAAAGACCGTGCTGTTCGTCACCCACAACGTCCGCGAGGCCGTTTGCCTCGGCGACCGCGTCATCCTCTTCTCCCCCAACCCCGGCCGCATCCGCGAGCAGTTCAAGGTCGCCCTGCCGCGCCCGCGCGACATCAACGACCCCGCCCTCTCCGTGCTCGCCGGCGAAATCACCCGCGCCCTGAAAAGCCACACGGCCTAACGGGGAGTTTCAAGTTGAAGGTTTCAAGTTTAAAGTTCCAAGCCGCTTTCCGTTCCATGAAACGCCTCTTCATCGCCACCGCCTTCTTCGCCCTGCTGGTGCTTGCCTGGCACCTGCTGGTGCGCGCGGAAATCTGGTCGCCCGTCCTGCTGCCCGGCCCGGCCGCGGTCGGCGAGTACCTCTGGGCCTCCCTGCTCGACGGCAGCCTGGCCGCCTCCTCCTGGGTCACCCTCAAGCGCCTGATGGTGGGCTACCTGATCGGCTGCCTCGCCGGCCTGCCACTGGGCATGCTCACCGCCCGCAGCAACACCCTCAACGACACCCTCGGCGTGCTCGCCCTCGGCCTGCAGACCCTGCCCAGCGTCTGCTGGGTGCCGCTGGCCCTCATCTGGTTTGGCCAGAGCGAATCGGCCATGCTCTTCGTCGTCGTCATGGGCACGCTCTGGTCGGTGCTGATCTCGGTCGACAACGGCGTGCGCAACCTGCCACCGATCTACACCCGCGCCGCGCGCACCATGGGCAGCACCGGCTTCCACACCCTGCGCCACGTCATCCTGCCGGCCTCCATGCCCTACGTCATCAGCGGCATGAAGCAGGGCTGGGCCTTCGCCTGGCGCTCACTGATGGCGGCGGAAATCTACGTCACCCTGCTCAGCGGCTACGGCCTCGGCCACCTGCTGCACTTCGGTCGCGAACTCAATGCCATGGAACAGGTCACCGGCGTCATGCTCGTCATCGTCGTCATCGGCCTGCTGGCCGACAAAATCCTGTTCTCGCCCTGGGAGCGTTTCCTGCACCGCAGGTGGGGCTTGAACGGCTGAGACCCTCACCCCCGCGCCTGCCAGCCGTGGTCGAGGGCGTGCACCTCGCCGAGACCGCCCTGCCAGGCCAGGTGGTGGCGGATGGCGCCGGCGACGTGGGTCTTGGCCCGCGCGACGGCCTCGCGCAGCGTCAGGCCCTGGCCGAGGCCGGTGGCGATCGAGGCCGACAAACTGCATCCGGTGCCATGGGTGTGCACGCCGGGCGTGCGTGCTCCCTCCAGCCAGTGCAGGGCCCCGTCGGCCGAGAGCACGTCGGCAGCGCTGCCGTCCCCAAGGTGACCGCCCTTGACGAGGACGGCGGTGCCGAAGTCGTTCGCCAATGCCTCGGCACAGGCAGCCATGTCGGCGCGCGTCTGTACCGGCCGGCCCCAGAGCACGCCGGCCTCGTCCATGTTCGGCGTCACCAGGGTCGCCAGGGGCAACAGCAGCTCGCGCACGGCGCGCACGGCGCCCTCCTCCAGCAGGCGGCCGCCGCCGGTGGCGACCATGACCGGATCCACCACGAGCGGCAGGCCCGGGCGGGCATGGGTCTGCCAGGCGGCAACCACCGCCCGCACCTGCGCCTCGCCGCCGAGCATGCCGGTCTTGGCGGCGGCGATCGGAAAGCCTTCAAACAGCACGCGGATCTGGTCGGCAATGAAGTCCGGCTCCAGCAACTGCACGCGCGACACCCGGCCCGGCGTCTCCGAAACGACGCTGGTCAGGGCGTTGAGCGCGTAGCCGCCGAGGGCGGTGATGGCCTTGAGATCGGCCTGCACGCCGGCACCGCAGGAGGCATCGGAACCGGCCATCGTCAGGATGGGGGGAAGGGGCATGGCGAGTGCCCATCTTCCATGCTTTCCCGACAAAATCCAGAGCCGCTCCAAAGACCGCGCAAAGCTGCTGCCAGCGCACCGTAGGTTTGACATGACTTCCCTCTCCCGTCGCGCCGTCCTGCAAAAGCTCCCCCTGGCCGCCCTGGCCGGTGGCTGGAACCTCCACGTCCGCGCCCAGTCGCCGCGCGAGATCTGGCGCACCGGCAATGCCTCGATCGACGGCCCGCGCGAAATCGCCCTGAAGCTGCTGCAGCCGACCCAGGCGCAGATCGAGCGCGCCTGGGAACTGCACTTCGGCTCCCTTGTCTTCGAGTCCTACGGCTTTGCCCCGCGCTGCGCGGTCGATGGCGAGGCCTTCAACGAGGCCGTGCGCGCCGGCGCCGCCAGCGATGAACTCGCCGACCTGCGCGAGTCGATGTCGATGAACGGCCACACGCGCAGCGAGCGCGAGAAGCAGGAGTTCTTCGAGGCCTTCCGCGCCGCCGGCGTCACCTGCATCTTCCAGAACGCCGGCGAGGAGGGCAGCGACCCGCTGCGCCTGCTCAAGCGCCTGGCTCATTTCACCCGCGCCACCGACCTGCAGCCCGACCTCGTCAAGGTCACGCGCCCGGGACAGGTGGAGGAACTGAAAAAGAGCGGCCGGGTCGGCCTCTGCTTCACCGGCAACGGCGTGCCGCTGCGCCAGGAATGGAAGAGCGTGCGCGACGAGATGCGCCTCATCCCGATCTTCCACGAGCTGGGCATCCGCATGATGCACCTCACCTACAACCGCCGCAATCCGATCGGCGACGGCGCCGGTGAACCCCGCGACGGCGGTCTCAGCGATTTTGGCCTGGCCGTGGTCGCCGAGATGAACCGCACCGGCGTCATCGTCGACGTCGCCCACAGCGGCTGGAAGACCAGTCTCGACGCCGCCAAGGCCTCGGCCAAGCCGATGGTCGCCAGCCACAGTGCCTGCGCCGGTTTGTACAAGCACTTCCGCTCCAAGCCCGACGACGTCATCCGCGCCATCTGCGACACCGGCGGTTACATCGGCATCTGCTGCATCCCGCGCTTCCTCGGCGGCAAGGGCGACATCACTGCCATGATGGACCACCTCGATCACGTGCTGAAGAAGTTCGGCGCCGAGCACGCCGCGATCGGGGTCGACACCGCCTACACCTCGCGCTTCGACAAGGAGGAACGCGCCAAGGTGCTGCGCCGGCCCGACGGCAGCTCGGCCCTGGGCGGTTCCGGCGACCGCTGGGAGCACCTCTGGCCGCAGGACGACTTCCGCACCACGCCCGAGGCAGAACGCAGCGTCGCCTGGTCGAACTGGCCGCTGTTCACGCTCGGCATGGTCATGCGCGGCCACAGCGACGCCACGATCCGCCAGGTGCTCGGCGGCAACGTCCTGCGCGTGCTGGCGGCCAATCAGGTTTGAAGACGCGGCTCAGTCCAGACGACGCATGTCATCGCCGTAGCGGTTGGCGTTCTGTTCCCACCAGTCTTTGGCGGCCCCGGACTGCTTGAAGACCGGCGCTGCCGGGCCCAGGCGGGCGGCCAACTGCCGCGCAGCCTCCTCAGCCATGGCACGGTTGTTGGAGGCGAGGGCATGGATCAGCGCCGGTATGACCTGCTTGGAGCTTTCCTGCAGGAGCGCGTCGAAACAGCGCACCCGCACATCCTCATGGGGAGAACTCAACCCGTGATCGAGCACCGCCAATCGCAACGACTCATCCCGCTCCAGGGCATAGTGGCGGGCGATTTCACGAATGCCAACTTCACTGTCATCCAAGGCCTGCTTGTAAAGGTCGACGACTTGCTCGCCAGACTGCTCCTTGAGCGCCTGCAGGGCCGCCAACCGGTCATCGGGCTTTGCCGAGCGCAACTGCCGGCCGATCAGCTCCAGGAAGCGTGCGCGTGGCTCGCGTGCAGCCGCCTCCTTCAGGATCTGCGCCTGATCCTGGGGGGTCGCGGCGGTCGCCAAACGCCCCAGCCAGACTTCGAAGCCGGAGTCCGCCTTGGCATCCGGAGCCTTCACCGCGGGCGCGGGAGCGGCGGGGATGACGGGTTGGGCGGGCGGCCGCGAGGTCACCTGCGGCGATTGCTCCGGCACCTTCTGGAGCGCCGGTTTGGCAGGATCGCCGCTGCTCGCCGGCGGCGTCGCCCCGGGTTGGAGAAGCAACCACGCCAGAGCAAAACCAGCGAGCAGCACGACAATGAAAAGGGAGCGTCGGAACATGAGAGGAGGTGGGGCGGGCTGGCGGGACTGTCAACAAGGGCGCCGCAGCCCTTGGCGGACTGCGGCGCGGGGTGACGGTGTGTCAACGGGTGGCTGTGGCCAGCCGTTTAGTAGCGGCTGAGCAGGGTGATGACGTTGTCGTCATAGACGCGGATGACGTGGTCAAGGTTGCCAAGGTCCATGGTGATGGCGATCTCGCCATTGTCATTGATGCCGCAACCCATGCCACCGGTGGCGCCCGCGGGCGAATTCCGCTCATAGATCGACAGGGTGACGATCGGCAGTTCCTGGTTGCGGTACCAGACCGGACGGCCGGCATACTCCATGACTTCCAGGCCGGTGCCGCCCGCCATGTCACGCAGCACCACGTTGCGGGCACCTGCGCGGCTGCTGACGAACAGCATGCCGATGTGACCGGCCGGGCTGACCGAAACGCGCTGAATGAGACCGACCGATTCGGTGGCCAGATCCGCGGGCAGGTCTGCCGGAGCCACGAACTCCGAAAGATCCGAACCCTGGGCAACGACCAGGCTGAGTGCCTGCGTCGCGGCAGTCCAGCGGCAGACCACCTGGTTGCCGCCGCGCAGGTAACCGCGGAAGACGACATCGCCGGAGGTGCTGATGAAGTGCTGGGCAAAGCGCTCGATCACCAGGCCGGTGCCAGGAATGACGGTGATGCCTTCGCGCGCCACCAGATGCTGGTCGCCACTGGCGAGCACGGCGACGAGGACCTGGTCGTTGGCCAGGGTGATGCCGGCCTTGCGGGCCATGAGGCCGAGCACAAGGTGATGCTCCGTGGTGCTGCGCGAGACGGCGGTCAGGTTGGTCCAGACGCCGGTGGTGCCGGGGACAGAGTCACCCTTGCGCACCACCACTTCGGGCACACCCGCGCCGGCGACATCGGTGCTGAACACTGCCATGTTCTTCGCCGCCGCGGTGCGCTGACGGGTGTTGGCAGGATTGTTCTGCAGGGTCGAGATGAAGGCTGCGCCACCGCCACCGGCGACCACGTCATTGCGGATGTTGCCGATCCAGGCGGCATCCGCGAGCTGGGCATCCTCGCCTTCCAGGGCGAGCAGGTTCATCGAACCCGCTTCGTCGTACCAGATGCCGGTGTCATTCTTGGCGTTGATGCCGGCACCGCTGCGGGAGTTGCCAAAGTAGATGCGTTCGGAAGCATCGACCACCGGCACGCCATTGAGCACCTTCAGAACCCCGCCCTCGTTGACCGTGTCACCGGTCAGCGCAACGACTTCCAAGGGCAATGCGCCATTGTCAGCAAGCAGGTGGGCCGTGTGGCTGCGGCCACTGGCCGAGAAGTTTTCGGTAAACAGGCTCTTGCCGCTGTCGGTAAGCAGCAGGTTGTCGAAGAAGCCGCGCATCGTGCCGAGACCGGCAGCGTTCTGGCTTTCACGGCCGATGACGGCCATGTTGCCGGCAACGGTGGCGTCGGTCATCAGGAAGACGTCGTCGCGAGCGGTGATGCCTCCGATGCCAACGTAGGCATACATCTTGGTCAGAATCTTCCCGGCCGCATTGATCGGACCCGGCATCGGACGGTAGATTTCCGTTTCCGGGGGCAGGTCTTCAACGGTTTCCGCCGAGGAAATCGGGAAGCTGGTGATGAAGCTGCGGGTCTCGCCCCGGACCAAACCGTAGGGGTTGGAGGCGACGAGGCGGTAGTAGTACTTCTTCTCCACCGTCAGCTCGGTCAGGACCTTCTCCAGGGTTTCGAGACTGAAGCCTTCCATGTCCGGAACCGAGGCGGTGAGGGCACCCTCCATGTCAGGATCCAGCGAGTATTCGAACCAGATGCTGGTGGTGATGCCATAGAGGCGAACCGCCCCGGTGACACGTGCCGTGTAGGCGGTGACGTCGAAGACATCGGCCGTGGTCACGACGACGGGGATGTTGCCGACGTGGATCCGCAGCGTGTTGGCCGTGGGATCGAGATTGACCCCGCTGTTGGCGGTGCCGCCGTTGTCTTCCACCTGGAAGGTGAGCTGGGTGTAGTCGAGCCCGTAAACATCCGTCGGCGGGGTGTACACCAGGTTGCCGGCATTCAGGTCGGCGACCGTGATGAAGTCACCGGCGGAGACCGGCACGCCACTGAGGGCGAGGGTGCCGCGACCGGCAGCCGGGATGGTCGTCAGCTTCACCCGCGCAAAGGCATTGGCGGGGGCATCATTCGGGTCGGTGAAACCGAAGTCGGCAGTGCCGTAGGTGTAGGGCTCGTTGATGATGACCAGCGAAACACCATCCGTGCCCGCCGGAGCCTCGTTGAGGTTGACGACGGTGACGGTCAGGGTGGTTTCATAGCTCAGGCCACCGGCATCGGTCGTCTTGACGCGGATGCTGTAGCTGGTCTTGGTCTCATAGTCGGTGACCGGCGTGATCTTGAGGGCGCCACCAACGATGGTGAAGCTGCCATTGTCCGTGTCGCCGGCGCCGGCGACCAGGGTGTAGGTGAAGGTGTCACCGTCATCGAGGTCGGTCGTCTGCAGATTGCCGACCGTGGCGTTGGCGGCATTGCCTTCCACCAGGCTGGCGCTCGACAGGCTGATGGCGGTCGGGGCCCGGTTGAGGTTGGCGGTACCGGAGACGCGCAGGTCAAAGGGATTTTCGTCGTAGTCGCTGCTGGCGATCTTGACCACGGCGGAGCGCTCGCCAATCGCGGTCGGGGCGAAGCTGACCGTGAAGGTGGTGCTGGCATTCGGCGCCAGGGTGGTGAGAGCCGGCTGCGTGACGGTGAAGTCGCCGCTGTTCGTGCCGTCCACCGTCACCGCCAAGCCCGTCAGATCGAAGGTGCCGACGTTCTTGATGGTGTAGGTGCGAGCAGCGCTGGAAGTCTCAACGCTGACCGTGCCAAAGCTGGGGGTGAGCTGGCCATCGGTCTGGCTGTTGGCCAGGGCGTCCTCGACCGCGATTTCGGAGTCGAGGTAGAACGGCCCGAGAACGTTGTTGGTCTCGTCAAACTCGACGACCGAGTTGTCCGTGTCCAGATAGACCCAGACCACTGCCGAACCACCGAGGCTGGCCGCGGGCAGATTGAGATTCACCGTCTGACCGGCGGTGAAATCCACCGTGTAAGTGCTGCCGATCGGGCCGCCGCCGGCATAGGGATTGCCGTTGTAGAGGCGCAGCTTGACACCGTTGAAGGCCAGGCCGGAGATCGGATCGTTCTTCAACACCAGGGCCAGGTCGGCGGAAACGCGCGGGGTGACATTGGTGAAGGTCGCCGACTCCAGATCCAAGTCCTTTTCACCGGCCTGGATATCGAGGGTGGCGCGGTTGTTGCTGGTCTTGCCATTGGCGGTGACCTGCAGGCCAATCGAGCCTTCATAGGGCGTATTGAAGGTGACCTCTGTGGTCACGCCGGTGGCGTCGTCATACTGGCCGTCGCCATCCAAGTCCCAGTTGTAGGAGACAATGGCGTCACCATCCGGGTCATAGGAATCCGAACCGTCGAGGGTGATCGGCTCTCCCACACGACCGGCATAGCTGCCCACCGTGCCGCGCGGCTTGGCGATGGCGATCGGCGCCACGTCCTGGTCGGTGACGGAAACCGTGGTCGCCACCAGGCTTGTGGCGGCCGGATTGGCATTGTCGCGCACCAACAGGGTGATCGTGTAGGTACCAACCGTGCTGTAGCCCGGATTGTCGACGATCGAACCCGTGGCGTCCGGGTAGTCCCAGTCGAGACCGTCGCTGGAGTCAAAGTCCCAAAGGTACTGCACGATGGCGCTGTTCGAGTCGAGGTGGTAGGACTTCGAGCCATCCACTTCAAAGGAGCGGCCCAGCGGCTTGTTGGTCTGCTGCGGGATCGGCTCGATGACCGCCACCGGCACCGCGCGGGTGACCGAGGACGACATGACCAGAATGGCATTGGCCGTGCTCATTTTGTCGGCCGCGCCATCCGTCGAGGGCGAAATGGACGAACGCCACCTGCCATCGGTCTCCTGGCCGAACATGTTGGTGATCGTGCGGTAGCCATTGCCGAGGGTGCCGCCCTGGGAATCGAGCAGGGTGGCGTCCCCAAGCAGCCAGGCGTTGAAATCCTGCTGCCAGTCGCGAACACCCGTTGAGGTGGTCAAACCGACAATGCCCTGCAGGCTGAGGCCCTTCTTCAGGCCGTACATGGCATACCATTGACCCGCCCAGCCGGCATGGTCGCCACTCCAGCTCGGGGCGTTGAGCCAGCGGCTCTGGACATAATTGCGATAGGTCGTGGCCTGGGTGTTGTCGTCGACATAACGACCACCGAAGGAAAGCGCAGCCATTGCACCACCGGTCTTGGCGAGGTTGCGCCAGCTCGAGCTCGAGCCGTAGCCGACACCACCGGTCGTTGCATCCGTCAAGTATTGGAAGCCATAAGCCGCATTGTCATTGAACCAGTCCGGCATGGTGATGCCCAGACGGTCACGCGCTGCTCCAAGAGCGAGGGACGGCCACTGCATCGTCGAACCGTCGTAGTTTTGCGAAGTCGTGTTCAGCTGATAGCCGTAGGCGCCGCGAACCGCACCGTCGCCCTGCGACCAGAGCAACTGGTCGCAGACATCGCGGACCAGTTCGTAGTAGGTGCGCGTGTTGGCGAGCGGACCATAGGGCACCTGCATGCCCTGGGCTTCGGCGGCACTCTTCACCGTCATGATGATGGCGATGGCCGCCTGGTTGCTGGAGTAGGTGAAGTGGCTGCCGGAGCCGGGGAAGTACACGCCCTTGCCGTTGTTATTCGAATCCGAGTCACGCACGGCAATGCCGTCGGTGTGGTCGGTAATATTGGCCTCAGCGGCGTAATACAGAAGGTAGTTGCGGGTCTTGACCGTGAGCGGCGCATAGATTTCCTCGACCGCATCCTCGGAGGGAAGGTGCTCGTTTTCCGCGAACGCCAGCAGGGAAGCACCCGTGGTGCCGATGTTGTACTCGCTGTTCTCCGCATTCGTTCCCCACTGCCAGTACAGCATGTTGGCGGCATCAATGCCGGAAACGACCGTGTTGCGGTAGAGGTAAACCAGACCCTTTTCAATCGCCATGTCGACGCGGTCAGCGGTCGACTGATACGGCAGCACACGGATCGTGCCGCTGCGCGCCGTAACATGACCGCTGGCATCGATCACCTTGAGGGTGAAGCGCTTGGTGCCCGATGTCGCGTAGGTCTTGTTGGTCTGGATGTAGTTCACATCCGTCACGCTGCCCGTGGCGGAGGTGCCGTCGCCGTAGTCGATCTCGTAGGTGTAGGGAGCCACACCGCCCCAAACTTTACCCCAGACATTGCGGGCACTGCCCAGCAGCACCTTGCCGTATTTCACCCCCTGGGCATAGCTGGGCATGACGGCAACCTTAAAGATCCTTTGGGCCGGCGTAGTCGTCGTGCCGGTGGCATTGGTCGCCTGCAGACGCCAGAACCAGGTCGAAGCCTTGCTCAGTCCACTGATCGGCCCAACAACTTCGACGCCCGAGCTGCCGGAGCCGACATTGAACGGTCCGACCGAACTGACGCCGGCACTGAAGGTGGAATCGGTCGAGTATTGGAAGGTGACGTTGGTGTCCTCGCCATTCGGATTGACCGTTGCCGTGAGATTGAAGTCCGTCTCCAGCTTGCTTTCCGCATAGGGCGTTCCAACCACACTCGGCGCACTTTGCGCGAGCGCCGCGCCGGCGGAGAGCATGAGCACGAGACCAGCGACTTGGCTTTTGCTTCGCTTCAGAAGCGCGGCACAGCAGGATTTGAGCAGGTTTTTCATGGCGTAGCGGGTGATTGGTCGATTTTTAATCAACTCGGGCAGAATCCGGGTCAACGATCGTCCATTCAACCGAATGCGGATCAAATCAAGCACGAATCCTCGGACTTTGTATTTTTCTTACCGCTGGAATTCCCGAAAATTGTGGCTGGCCAACTCTTTTTTGGCTGCTGAATTTCAGAAATCGCAGAAATAAATAGTTATTATTGTAATTATAATATGTATTGTATTTTGATGCTCGGGAGGCGTTTTGCGGGTTCGATTTTTTCCTGAAGCTTTGTTGGGGCTTTCCCTGTGGGCCAAGCGGGCAAGGCCCAAGCCATTCCTCGCGCCTCAGGCTTAGGCGGTTGGGTCGGCGCCAGCCTCCTGCCTTTTCACTTTCTTTGGCGGCATTTCCCCGTATCGCTTGCCCGCATGTCACCTGCTGAACTCCCCCCTCTGCGCAGCCCGCTCGACCTGGAACGCGTGCTCGAGTTTGAATTCGTTCGCGCCACCGAGAACGCGGCTCTGGAAAGCGTGCACTGGCTGGGTCGCGGCCAGAAGGAACTCGCCGATGCGGCGGCCTGCAGCGCCATCTACGGGGTCTTCGACCTGCTCGACATCCGCGGCGAGGTGGTCATTGGCGAGGGCATCAAGGACAACGCCCCGGGCATTTTCATCGGCGAAAAGCTTGGCACCTGGAAGGACGGCGCGCCGCGCTTCGACATCGCCCTCGACCCGATCGACGGCACCACGAACATCGCCAAGGGCACACCGAACAGCATCTCGGTGATCGCCGCCGCGCAAAAGCCCGAGGGCGCGCCGAGCGCGATGAAGTCGATCCCGAGCTTCTACTGCCACAAGCTGGCCTACGGTCCGGCGGTGAAGCGCGAGCTCGAGCGCCAGGGCGGCCGCTGCCTGCTCGATCTGCCGCTGAAGGACGTCATCGACTTTGTCGCCCAGTCCCTCGGCAAAAACCCGCGCGATGTCGTGGTGGTGACCATGGACCGGCCGCGCCATCAGGGCATCATCGAGGACGTGCGCTCCTGCGGTGCAGCCCTGCGCATGATCACCGATGGCGACATCGCCGCCGCGGTCGCACCCTCGCTGCCCGAGGGCGGCGTCGATCTCTACGTCGGCATGGGCGGCAGTCCCGAGGCCGTGCTGGCCGCGGCCGCCCTGAAGTGCCTGGGCGGCGACATGGATGTGCGCATGTGGTTCCACACCGAGGCGCACCGCGCCGAGGTGGCGGCGACGACGCCGGCCGAGGAAATGACCCAGGTGTTCCGCAGTGACGACCTGGTGCGCGGCGAGAGCGCCCTGTTCTGCGCGACCGGCATCAGCGACAGTCCGCTGGTGCCCGGCGTGCGCATTGTCGGTCATCGCGCCGAGACACACAGCATCCTCATGCGCTCGCGCAGCGGCACCGTCCGCCACATCCGCGCCAGCCACAACCTCGACCGCAAGATCGTGCCGCTGCGCGGCTGAGTTTGCCCCCGACGGGTTGGGCCGCGCGCACGGCAAATCAAAACACCTGGCGGACGTTTTCGGCGCTGTCGAGCAGCAGCGTGCCGCCATCGGCCCGCTCCAAACGCAGCCGCCCTTCATCGTCGAGATCGACGGCGCGGCCAAAGACCTCGACGCCCTGATGCCGGGCGCGGATCTGCCGGCCGAGCAGCAGGCTGCGCGCGCGCACCTCGTGCAGGGCCTCAGTGAAACCGTCGTCAAGCCGGGGCAGCTGGGCGTGCAGCTCGCCGAGCAGGGCAAGGGCGAGTTCGTGGCGATCGAGGGCCAGCGTCCAGGTGGCGGGCAACTCCCGCACAAGCGAGGTGGCGATCCCGTCGAGCCCGGGCGGGAACTCGCGGCTGTTGACGTTGAGACCGATGCCCAGCACCAGCGTCATCTTCCCGGGGGCGCTGACCGTTTCCGCCAGCAGGCCGGCGAGTTTGCGGCTGCCAAGATAGAGGTCGTTCGGCCACTTGATGCGGGGTTGCAGCGGCAGCACGGCCTCCACCGCACGACAGACCGCCAGCGCGGCGAGGGTGGTCAGGCGCGGCCAGAGCACGGGCGGGGCCTCGGGACGCAGCAGCAGTGAGACCATGAGGTCGCGCCCGGGCGGTGCCAGCCAGCGGTTGTCGCGGCGGCCGCGACCGGCCGTCTGCGCCTCGGCAAAAAGCACGGCTCCCGGCGTCTCGCCGGCGAGGGCGGCAGCGCGCAGGTCATCGCTGGTGGACCCCGTCTCGCCGACCACACGCACGCGCCAGGGCAGGCCGGCCTCGACGCAGCCGGCCTGCAGCAGGGCTTCGTCGAGCGGGGTCGGTTCAGAGGTCGAATTCACGCGGATGGATGTGGTCGTGGTCGCCGGCGGTTTCCAGATGGGTGGTGATCTGCAGGCGCGCCCCGACCGCGGCGGCGACCGCGCGCTCGATCTCGGTGGCGAGGCGATGGGCGTCGCGCAGCAGGATGTCGTCGGGGAAGAGCAGGTGGACGTCGACGTGATGCAGGTCGCCGGCGTTGCGGTGGCGCAGGGCGTGAAAACTGACGCCGCGTGCGGCGGTTTCACGCGCCAGCGCCGCCTCCAGATCGCGCGCCAAGTGGGGATCGGCCTGGTCCATGAGGCCGGTGACGCTCTCGCGCACGAGGCCGTAGCCGGAGACGAGGATGTTGCCGGCAATGAGCAGACCACAGAGCGGATCCCACCAGGGCTGGCCGGTGAGCAGGGTCAGGGCAAGGCCGGCGAGGGCGCCGAAGCTGGTCCAGGCATCGGTCAGCACGTGGCGACCGTTGGCGCGCAGGATGAGCAGGTTGTGGCGGCGGCCGGTGCGCAGCAGGGCGAGGCCGAGCGCCAGGTTGACGGCAATGCCGACGGCGGTGAGGCCCATGCCCACGCCGGCCTGCGTGACCATCTGGCCGCCGGCCCAGCGGCGCACCGACTCGACGGCGATGAAGACCGCCGCCGCGAGGATGACCGCGCCCTCGACTCCGGCCGAGAGGAAGGCGACCTTGCTGTGGCCGTACGGATGGTTGGCGTCGGGCGGGCGCTGCGAGAGCCAGAGGCTGAACGAGGCGAAGAAGACCGCGGCGAGGTGAACGACCGACTCGGCGGCGTCGCCGAGGATGGCGGCGGAACCGGTGAGGGCGTAGGCGCCGAGCTTGAGCGCCAGCAGCAGGAAGCTGGCGAACAGCGACAGGCGCATGGCGCGCCGGGCGGTGCGCTGGCGGGTGGCGTCCGTGGGCATGGCGCCAGGATGGACTCGATCAAGCCGCCAGGCCAGCGGGACGCGGGCGCCCCGGCCGGCCTGCGCTTCAGCCGTGCGGCAGATCCTCGTCGGGGGTGTCCTCGGCGTCGTGCTTGTCTTCGCGCGGATCGTGCCCCTCGTGGTGCTGGATGTCCTCGTGGGCGGTGACTCCCTTGAGGTGGGTCTTGAACTTGCGCACGCGCTGGCGTTCCGGCAGCGGGCTGATCTGCATGTTGATGTTGCGGCCGGCCATCTTCGGCTCCTGGTCGGCGTGCCCCATCGTCAGCAGGTCGTTCTTGATCTTGGCGGCGAGGGCGTGACCGAGTTCCTGGTGCGCCATCTGGCGCCCCTTGAACTGCAGCTGGATGCGCACCTTGTGGCCTTCGGCGAGGAAGTCCTCGGCGTGCAGGATCTTGATCTGGTAATCGTGCGGGTCGATGCCGATGCGGAATTTCATTTCCTTCACCTTGCCGCCCTTGTGATTCTTGTGGGCCTCCTTCTTGTGCTTTTCCTGGAGGTACTTGTATTTGCCGTAATCGACGATCTTGCAGACCGGCGGCTCGGCATTCGAGGCCACTTCGACGAGGTCAAGGCCGCGCTCGCGCGCCATGCGCAGGGCCTGGGCGGTCGGCAGCACGCCGAGCTGCTGGTCGGTGACGCCATCGATCACGCGCACCTTCGGGGCGCGGATGCGCTCGTT
This sequence comes from uncultured bacterium, assembly GCA_966252325.1. Classification (GTDB taxonomy): domain Bacteria; phylum Verrucomicrobiota; class Verrucomicrobiia; order Verrucomicrobiales; family Verrucomicrobiaceae; genus Prosthecobacter. Next base: position 86,377 of record CBINON010000015.1, read on the forward strand.
GATGCGGGTCTGATCGACGTAGCGGCTGTTGCGGTTGTTGCGCATCGGGCCGCGGTTGCCGCCGAAGCCACCCATGCCGCCGCGGAACGCGGGCGGACCGGAGGGTGCCGGACGGGGGCCGGCGGGGCGGGGCGCCCCGCCGGGGCCAGCCGGGGCGGCGGGTCCGGACGGTCCAGCGGGGCCGGCGGGACGAGACGGGCCACCGACGGGACGGCCCTGCGGGGACTGACCGGCCGGTCCTCCCTGTCCGGGTTTGAACTGGCCGCTGTTGATGCTTTGGAATGGATTGCTAATGGGGAACCTCCGGGTGGGTTGAATTCAAAGCGCAGGATGTCTTTGAAAGGCGTGCGGGCGCGCGAGCTGACGGGTCAAGCCATGCGAACCTTGGATGGCATGAACAACCGCTCCCCTGCCCGATCATGCGGGCGTTCGGAAGTCTTCGTGTGGGCTGTCATGCGGCGAAAAAAACGGGGCGGCAGTGCGGGCTCTGTTGTCCTGCGCTGCCCGGGCGGAAAAGCCCGCCTGCAGTCAATACGTGAAAATAGCCAATTTCTTAGCCGCGAGCAAGAGGTTTTGCGTCAAAGTCCGGCCGCCCACCCCGCCCCGGGCTTTACAGACCGCGGCAACGCGGTATGAACACACCGGCGCGCGTCCGCACGCGTAACCCCTGCAGACCCCGTCTCCGGCCCCACCACCGCCATGCATTCCTCCCTCGAACTCAAACGCGAAGTCGACGCCATCCAGATCCCCAGTGGCGACGCCATCAAGCTGCCCCTGGGCATGAAGGTGATCATCACCCAGTCGCTCGGCGGCACCTACACGGTCGCCACCGACTTCGGCCTCGCCCGCATTGCCGCCAAGGACGCCGACGCGCTCGGCATCGACCCCGAGGCTGCGCGCAGGGAGTCGGAGAGCACCTCCTCGAACGTGCCCGAGGACGCCAGCGAGCTCGAGGGCGCCGTCTGGAACCAGCTCAAAAATGTCTACGACCCGGAAATCCCGGTCAACATCGTCGACCTTGGCCTCGTCTACGACTGCCACGTCGAGGCAACCGAGGACGGCAAGAACCGCGCGGTGGTCAAGATGACCCTGACCGCCCCGGGCTGCGGCATGGGCCCGACGATTGCCGCCGACGCCCAGAGCCGGATCCTCACCATTGAGGACATGGATGACGCCGTCGTCGAACTGGTCTGGGATCCGCCGTGGAACCAGGGCATGATCTCGATCGAGGGCAAGATGAAGCTGGGCATGATCTGAGGCCCGGCGCCTCCGCCGTTGACCGGTCCGGTTTTCTCGCCAAATCGGTGGTTGCCGAGTCAACCTCCCCCACGCCTTGCAATCCGCCCCCTCCTCCGCCCCCCGCACCGAGCGTGCGGTCTTCCGCACGATCCCGGTCCGCGGCCTCGACGCCGACCGCCTGCTCGAGCTCTCCAAGCAGATGAAGCTCTCCCTGTCCCGCGCGGACATGGAGGCCGTGCGCGCCCTGTTTGACGCCGAGGGTCGCGACCCGACCGACGTCGAGCTCGAGGTCATCGCCCAGACCTGGAGCGAGCACTGCAAGCACCGCATCTTCAACGCCCGCATCCGCCACACGCTCGACGGCCGCGAGGAGGAGGTCGACAGCCTGTTCAAGACCTACGTGCGCTCGGTCACCGAAAAGATCATGACGGAGAAGCCCGACTTCGTGCTCGGCGCCTTCGTCGACAACGCCGGCTTCGTGAAGCTCGACGCCGACAAGGCGGTCTGCCTGAAGGTCGAGACGCACAACCACCCGAGCGCGATTGAGCCCTACGCCGGCGCCAACACCGGCCTTGGCGGCGTCATCCGCGACATCCTTGGTGCCGGCAAGGGCGCCAAGCCGGTGGCCTCGCTCGACGTTTTCTGCTTCGGCCCGCCCGACACCAAGCAGGAGGATCTCAAGGCCAAGGACGTCATCCATCCGCTTGGCATCCTGCGCGGTGTGGTGCGCGGCGTGCGCGACTACGGCAACCGCATGGGCATCCCGACCGTCAACGGCGCCATCCAGTTCGACGAGAGCTTCATCTACAACCCGCTCGTCTTCTGCGGCACCGCCGGCATCATCCCGATTCAGGACATCGCCAAGGAGGTCAAACCCGGCCACCTGCTCATCGCCGCCGGCGGCCGCACCGGCAAGGACGGCCTCAAGGGCGCCACCTTCTCCTCCGCCGAACTGACCACCGACTCCCACGAGGAGGACCAGACCGCCGTGCAGATCGGCAATCCCATCGAGGAGAAAAAGGCTGCCGACTTCGTGCTGGCCGCACGCGCGGCCGGTCTCATTGAATTTGTCACCGACTGCGGCGCCGGCGGTTTCTCGAGCGCCGCGGGCGAAATGCTCAGCGAGGTCGGCGGCGAGGTCTGGCTGGAAAACGTGCCGCTCAAGGAGCCCGGCCTGGAGAGCTGGCAGGTCTTCATCTCCGAATCCCAGGAGCGCATGGTGCTCGCGGTCGAGGAAAAAAACCTGCCCGAGCTGCAGAAGCTGGCCGACACCTGGCAGACCGAGATTTTCACCCTCGCCAAGGCCGACGGCAGCAAGCGCCTCAAGGTCTGGCACCACGGCGAGGCCGTCTGCGACCTGCCGGTGGAAAAACTCCACGGCGCGCCGCGCCGCGAGTTGCGCGCCCACTGGCGCCAGCCGGCCAGCCGCGCCCCCAAGGTCGCCATGCGCCCGGAATCCTGGACGCAGGTGCTGAAAACCCTGCTGTCGGATTTCGCCATCGTCTCGCGCGAACCCATCATCCGCGAATACGACCACGAGGTGCAGGGCAACACCGTGCTCAAGCCGCTCGCCGGCGCCAGCGGCGACGCCCCCCAGGACGGCGCGGTGATCCGCGTCGACGACAGCAAGCAGCTCGTCGCCCTCGGCTGCGCCCTGCTGCCCGAGTGGGGCAAAACCGATCCCCACGCCATGGGCCGCGCCTGCGTCGATGAATGCGTGCGCCAGCTCGTCGCCATGGGCGCCAACCCGCGCCGCATCGCCATCCTCGACAACTTCTGCATGGGCAACCCGGACAACGAGCGCGAGCTCGGCGCCCTGGTGGAGTGCACCAAGGGCATGGCCCAGGCCGCGCTCGCCTACGGCGCGCCCTTTGTCTCCGGCAAGGACAGCTTCTACAACTATTTCATCACCGAGGACGGCCCGGTTTCCATCCCGGTCACCCTGCTGGTCAGCGGCTTCGGCATCGTCGAGGACGCCCGCCACGTCACCGGCGCCTCGCTGCGCCGCGCCGGCAGCAAGCTCTGCCTGCTCGGCCGCTGCACCCCGGGCCTGCGCGGCAGCGTCTTCGCCCGCCACAGCCAGGGGGCCGGCGTTGACGGAGCCCCGACTTGGGACGAAGCCGAAACGTGGGCCGCCTACGCGCGCTACCACGAGCTGGTCAAGCAGGGCGCCGTGCTCGCCGCCCACGATGTCTCCGAAGGCGGCCTCGCGGTCGCCCTCGCCGAGATGGCCTTCAGCGGCAAGGCCGGCCTGAAGATCGAGCTCGAGAACGTGCCGGCCGACAAGGCCTGCACGACCGCCGAAATTCTGTTTGGCGAAACGCCCGGCCGCCTGCTCCTGGAAGTGGCGCCCGAGCATGTCGAAGCCGTCACCGCCGCCGGCGCCGTCGTCATCGGGGAAAGCACCGGTGAACGCTGGCTGCACCTCACCCACCGCGGCACCACCCTCGTCGATTCCGCCCTCGCCGACCTGAAGCCGCTCTGGCAGAACGGCCTGACCCCCTACTATTGATCCATGCCCCACGCCCTTCTCATCAAGTTCCCCGGCACCAACTGCGATGCCGAGACCGCCCGCGCCCTGGAGACGGCGGGCTTCACGAGTGAAATCGTGCCGGTCGCCCTGCTCGAACCCGAGGCGCTCGACCGCGCCGCGCTGGTCGTTTTCTCCGGCGGCTTCAGCTACGGCGACTACGTCATGAGCGGCCGCATCGCCCGCCTGATGACCCGCCAGAAACTCGGCGAGCGCCTGCAGACCTTCGTCGCTGGTGGCGGCTACGTGCTCGGCATCTGCAACGGCTTCCAGATCCTCACCCAGCTCGGCCTGCTGCCGCGCGGCAGCCTGATCCACAACACCAGCGGCCGCTTCCTCTGCCGCTGGGCGCCGCTGCGCAAGAACGGCAACACCAGCCCCTTCCTCAAGGCCCTGCCGGACAGCTTCGAACTGCCGGTGGCCCACGCCGAAGGCCGCTTCGTCGGCGAACCCGGCGATGCCGAGCAGTACGTCAAGGACGGCCGCGCCGCCCTGCTCTACGGCACCGACATCAACGGCTCCAGCGCCGGCATTGCGGGCCTGCAGGACGCCACCGGTCGCATCTTCGGCCTCATGCCGCATCCGGAACGCTTCATCGGCCGCGAGACCCACTACGATCCCGATTGGCAGGGTGCCGAGCGCGGCTGGGGTTACTACTTCTTCAAGGGGGTCGCCGACGCGCTGGCGGCCTGAACCGCCGCCGCCAGGCATCCTTTGTGAAGGGATTTTCATGGACGCGCACTTGTGCGCCCGCTGTCCGCGCCTAGATTTGTCCTTTGAACCCGCCCTCCTGCCACGCCGAAGATCGCCTGTGGACGCGCCGCTTCGGTGGCCTGCTCATCGGCCTCGTTCTGTTCCGGGTGGGTTTCGGCCTGCTGTTCAGCGACCGCGCCGACCTGCTCGGCGATGAGGCCTATTACTGGGACTGGGGCCGCCAGCCGGCCTGGGGCTACTTCAGCAAGCCGCCCATGATCGGCTGGCTCATGGCCGCGGTCGGCCGCCTCACCGGCAACGCCGAGTGGGCCATCCGCCTCGCGCCGCTGCTGCTCGGCAGCGCCACCCTGGCCGCCGCCTTCGCCCTGGCGCGCCGCCTGTTCGGCGCCCGCACCGCCTTCCTCGCCGCCCTGCTGCTGGTGCTCACCCCCGGCAATGCGGGCCTCAACCTGTTCTTCACGATCGACGCCCCGCTCCTGCTCGCCTGGTCCTGCGGCCTGCTCTGCACCTGGCAGGCCATCGAGCAACCGCGCCGCCTGCTGCCCTGGGCCGGCCTCGCCCTCACCCTCGGTTTCGGCGTGCTCAGCAAGCAAATGATGCTGGTCTTCCCCCTCCTGATCCTGCTCTTTGGCCTCGCCTCGCCCACCGACCGGCCACTGCTGCGCAACCCGCGACTCTGGCTGAGTGTGGTCGCTGGCACCGCCTGGCTGGTGCCGGTGCTGCAGTGGAACCAACAGCACGACTGGATCACCGTCGAACACACCAAGCACCACTTCGATGCCAAGAGCCTCGGCTTAGGCGACTGGCTGGTGCGCACCCTTGAATTCCCCGCCGTCCAGGCCCTGGTCTACACGCCGGTCACCTTCGCCGCCATCGTCGCAGTTGCCTGGCTCGGCCTGCGCCGCTGGCGCCACCTCGGTCGGCCGGAACGCTTCCTGCTGATCTTCTCGGTCCCGCCACTGCTCGGCTTCCTGCTGCTGTCGCTGCGCCAGCACATCAATCCCAACTGGCCCGCCGTGTTCTACCTGCCGCTCTTCCTGCTCGCCGCCGCCTGGCTCGATGGCCGCCTCAGCGGCCTGCCCGCCGCCCGAGCCGGCTGGCGGCGCGCCTGCCTGCGCACTGCCATCGTCATCACGGTGGTCCTGCACCTGGGACTCGGCGCCATCCTGCTCGGCGCCCTGCCCGCCCCCGGCAAGATCGCCGAAACCCAGGGCTGGAGCGAAACCGGCCGCCGCGCCGGCGCCTTCCTCGGACGCGTGCCGCGCCCGCAGCACACCTTTGTGCTGGTCGCCGGCTACCGCTACGACGCCGCCCAGCTCGCCTTCACCCTGCCGCAGCAGCCGCGCATCTACCGCTGGAGCAAGTCGGAGGCCATTGAGTCGCAGTATGAAGTTTGGCCCGGGCCCGAGGAACGCCTCGGCGACGACGCCCTCATCCTGCAGGCCGGCAAAACCGCGCCGCGGCCGCTCGCCGCCCGCCTGGCCGGGCGCTTTGAAGCCGTGGAAACGCTGGGCCGCGTCGAGGTGCCACTGGACGGCGGCGGCCTGCGCGCCTTCGATGTCTTTCTCGGCCGCCACCTGCAAGCCTGGCCCAAACCCGGAGGCAGCGGCTCATGATGGACTGGGATCTGCAATGGCTGCTGCGCATCAACCGGGAGTGGACCCACCCGCTGCTCGACTGGCTGATGCCCGCGGTGTCCTCGATCCACGCCTGGCTGCCCCTGCTCGTGCTCGCCAGCCTCTGGCTGGCCTGGCGCGGCGGCCGCGACGGCCGGCAGTTCCTGCTCTGCATGGTCGTGGCGATCGGCCTCGGCGACGGCCTTGTTTCGCATGGTCTCAAGCACGCCGTCGGCCGCGTCCGTCCCCAGGACGTCACTGCCGATGTACGCGTCCGCGACCTCGGCAAGGCCTGGCCGGAATTCGTCCGTCTCTTCAAGGCACCGACGCAGCGGCCGGGGCGCCCCAAACCGGTTGAGCACGGCAAGTCCTTCCCGAGCAGCCACACGGTCAACCTGTTCGCCGCCGCCATGGTCATCGCCCGCTTCCGCCGCGGCTGGGGCGCTGTCGCCTTCGCCCTTGCCGCCCTCGTCAGCTACTCACGCATCTACGTCGGCGCCCACTGGCCGAGCGACGTCGTGCCGTCCATCGGCCTCGGCCTGCTCGTGGGCGGCTGCGCGGTGTGGATCGTCCGCCGCGGTCTCGCCTGGCAGGCACGCCGAAGCGCAGGCCGGGCCTGAACGCGTTTCCGGGTTGCCTCGAGGGGGCTGCTGCCGCTAGGCTGGAGGCATGTCCCCGTCTCGTTTCGCCTGTCTTCTGCTTGCCCTGACGACCTGCCTGCAGGCCGCCACCCCGCCCAACCTCGTCTTCGTGCTCGCCGACGACATGGGCTACGGCGACCTCGGCTGCACCGGCAGCACCGACATCCGCACGCCGAACATCGACCGCCTCGCCGCCGAGGGCGTGCGCTTCACGGATTTCTACGCCAATGCCCCCGTGTGCACGCCGACCCGCGTCGGCTTCATGACCGGCCGCTGGCAGCAGCGCACCGGCATCGAGTTCGCCTTCGGCTACCAGGTGGAGCAGTGGCGCAGGGTCGGCAGCGACTGGGTGCCGGAACCGGACATCCACGGCCTCGGCCTGCCCGAGGGCGAAACCACGGTCGCCCAGCGCCTGCAGCGCGCCGGTTATGCCACCGGCGCCTTCGGCAAGTGGCACCTCGGCTACAAGGACGAGTACAACCCCCTGAAGCGCGGTTTCGACGAGTACTTCGGCGAACTGCTCGGCCACGCCGACTACTACCGTCATCACTACTACGACGGCACCCAGGCCCTGCGCGAAGGTCTGCGGCCGGTCAAGGCCGAGGGCTACTTCACGGATCTGGTCAACGAGCGCGCCGTGCGCTTCGTTCGCGAGCACGCCAAGCGGCCCTTTTTCCTGTACGTGCCGCACCTGGCCCTGCACGCCCCCTTCCAGCCGCCGGATGCCCCCGGCACCCCGGCCGTCACCAAGGCGAACATGCTGGAGGGCAGTCGCGCCGTCTACAAGGCCATGCTCGAGCGGGTTGACCAGGGGGTCGGCCAGCTGCTCGCCGAGCTGGAGAAACAGGGCGTGCTCGACAACACCCTGTTTGTCTTCTCCAGCGACAACGGCGGCGAACGCTACGCCAGCAACGCGCCGTTCTTCCATCACAAGGCCACCCTCTGGGAGGGCGGCATCCGCGTGCCCTGCCTGATGCGCTGGCCGGCCCGCCTGCCCAAGGGCGCCGTCTGCGCCGCACCCGCCATCACCATGGACCTGCACGCCACCTTCCTGAAGGCGGCCGGCGTCGAACTGCCGGCCGACCGCCCCCTCGACGGCATCGACCTCATGCCGCTGGCGCGCGGCGAAGTCGCGGCGGCCGAGCGCGACCTCTGCTGGCGCATGGACCGCAGCAACCGCAAGATGAAGGCGATCCGCCGCGGCACCTGGAAATACGTCAACGACGGCGGCAGCATGGACCTGCTCTTCGACCTCGCCGCCGATCCCGGCGAGCGCGTCAATCTGGGCTGGCGCCACCCCGAGATCCTGCGCGACCTCAAGGCCCGGCTGGCGCAGTGGGAAGCCGAGATGGACGCCGGCGAAAAAACGATCCGGGTGCGCTGACTGCCGCCGGCGCGCAACCAACGATTTGTTGGGTTTGCGATAAAGTGCGCCTGGCTTGGCGTTATTGCGGGGTGATGAAACTTTCGAGCCTGCTCGCCGCCCTCACCCTCACCACCGCCGGCCTGCAGGCGGCCCCCGCCCCCGCGGAGGCCGCCCGCCAGATCGACGCCCTGCTTGAGGCCGACTGGAAAAAACACGGTCTCCAGGGCAACCCGGAGGTCGATGACGCCACCTTCGTGCGCCGCATCCACCTCGACCTCATCGGCCGCATCCCGACCAGCCGCGAAACCGGGGAATTCCTCGCCTCCAAGGATCCCGCCAAGCGCGCCAAGCTCATTGACAAGCTGCTCGCCTCTGAGGGTTACGTACAGCATTTTTACAACTACTGGGCCGACGTCCTGCGCGTGCAGACCAACGGCCAGCAGGCCGGCCCGATCACCGGTGCCGCTTACGCCGGCTACCTGAAGGAGGCCCTGCGCACCAACAAGCCCTACGACACCCTCGTCCGCGAACTCGTCACCGCCGAGGGCAAGGCCTGGGACAACGGCGCCATCGGCTACTACATGCGCGACCGCGGCATGCCGCTCGACAACATGGCCAACACTGTGCGCGTCTTCCTCGGTACCCGCATCGAGTGCGCCCAGTGCCACAACCATCCCTTCGACAAGTGGACGCAGATGCAGTTCTACCAGATGGCGGCCTTCACCTACGACGTCGAGACCCAGGACTACTACGGCGGCTCGATCGACGAGGTGCGCGAGCGTCTGCGCGGCCAGGAGGCCGAGCTGCGCGCCCAGTTCAAGGAACCGCCGCGCCCGCGCAAGACCCGCGAGATGAGCGCCGAGGAATGGGCGAACCTCGACAAGGAGTACAAGAGCAAGGTCGCCGAGGTGAACCGCCAGCGCGACGAGGCGCGCCAGAAGCTGCGCCGCGAGCAGCGCAACTACCAGGAAGCCATGACCGATGTGCGCAACACGATGCGCTACACCGCCGTCGGCAGCCGCGACCGCCGCCTCACCCTGCCGCACGACTACCAGTACAGCGACGCCAAGCCGCGTTCCACCGTCGAGGCGGCCGTCATGATGGGCCATGAAGCCGTCACCCAGCCCGGCGAGACACCGCTGCAGGCCTACGCCCGCTGGATGACCTCGAGGGACAACCCGCGCTTCACCTCCGTCATCGCCAACCGCCTGTGGAAAAAGGCCTTCGGCCTCGCCCTCATCGAGCCACTCGACGAACTCATGGACGGCACCACACCAATGATTCCCGAACTGCAGGCGCATCTGGAGGGCCTGATGAAGGAGCTCGGCTACGACATGAAGGCCTACCTGCGCGTGCTCTTCAACACCTCCGCCTACCAGCGCCAGGTCACCCGCGACGACGTCGCCCCCGGCGTCGCCTACCACTTCACCGGCCCGCTGCTCCGCCGCATGACCGCCGAACAGATGTGGGACTCCTTCGTCACCCTCATCAATCCCAACCCGGACATGCCCAACCTGCGCCTGCGTGAGGACGCCGAGCAGCGCATCCTGCAGGCACGCAAGAATGCCGACGGTGTCGACGCCCTCAGCGTCGAGGAGGCCCTGCGCGGCATCAAGCTGAGCGCCGCGGTCTACGACCGCAACCGCGAGCGCACCGAGGCCGCCCAAAAGCAGTACCTCGAAGCCCGCGTCCGTCACAAGGACCTCGAGGAGGCGGCCGACCTGCTCAAACCCGGCCCCGAGCGCGAGGCCGCCCTGGCCAAGGTCACCGAGGCCCGCAAGCAGGTCGATGAACTGCGCCGCCAGGTGAACGAAATCCAGAATGAGGGCCGCCGCACCTCCACCCAGGAGATCCTCGTCGCCGGCCACAAGAAGCTGTACGAGAAAGTCACCGGCAAACCCTATGCCGGCGCCGCGGGCAGCGCCGAACTGCCCGCCGCCATGGCGGGCGACAGCAGCATGATGATGATGGCCACCGGCGTGCGCGCCGAACGCGTCAGCATCCCCGGCTATGATCGCCCCGAACTCAGCCCCGAACAGCGCAAGGCGCGCGAGCAGGCCGCTCGCGACGGCTACGCCGAGGAGGCGGAGTTCTACGGCCTGTCGGACAAGGAGTTGAAGGACTACTTCCGCTCGCGCGACCAGCAGAACCGCACCTACGTGCGCGCCGCCGAGGAGCAGAGCCCGGCGCCGCGCGGCCACCCGCTGCGCGACTTCGGCCAGAGCGACCGCGAAACCATCGAAAATGCCAACAGCGACGCCAGCGTGCCGCAGAGCCTGTTCCTGATGAACGGCAACCTGCTGCCCAACATCCTCCACCGCCACAGCCAGCTCATGCTGTCGATCCGCAAGGCCCCCTACCCCGACGACAAGGTCGAGGCCGCCTACCTGGCCCTGCTCTCACGCCCGCCCTCCGCCCGTGAAAAAGACGCCTGGGGCAAGGCCGCCGATCAGGGCCTGACCCAGATCGAAGACCTCATCTACGCCCTGCTCAACACCCAGCAATTCATCTTCATCCAGTAAAGCGCGGAGCCAAGAGCTTGGAGCTTAGGACTCCCCACTCGCCACTCGCCACTCGCCACTCGCCACTCGCCACTCGCCACTCGCCACTCGCCACTC
>CBINON010000016.1:0-96254 GCA_966252325.1 uncultured bacterium
ATCAACCATCAACCATCCGCCATCAACCATCCGCCATCCACAGCCCCGCCTTCCCCCTGCCCTTTTTGCGTCCCTTGCGTTCTCTTGCGGCCAAGAACACCTGCTTCGAATCCCCTGAAGCGAGACGCCCCAGTCAGGGAGGAGTCACCGTTGGTCCAGTGCCTTCTTGTTCGGGCTGGCTCGGATGGAGTTTCGGATCGAGTTCGAAAAGTACCTTGGCGACCTCATCTCGGTTGAGGGCCTGCGACAGGTAGGCGGTCGCGCCGCCGCCACTGGAGACAAAGCAAACCTGAGAGTTGAATCGCTCTCGGATAGCATTGACGGTTTTGGCGTCCGGCAAACCCTGCAGTGGAATCTGCCGGGTCTGGGCATGGAACACCAGTATCGGGAACAAGACACACCCGATGGCGAGGGCGTGAACCGCATATTGCCAGCTTCCAAGCCACTTCCGGATCGGCGGTAGGGCGACGAGGACAAACAGTAGGGGCACCACCCTCCAGATGTCTGCTGCCACACTGGCCAACGGAAGCTGGATCTCCCGCGCCCAATGCCCTTGGATGCCGCTGCTGTCAGAAGCCAGGATCGTGAAAATCAGACCTTCGAGGAGATACATCATGCGACTGCAGTCTGGGCAATGGCACGGATGCTAGCGCATGCCCCCACGGGTCGCGAGGACGAATGTGGCTTGCGTTGTCGGGCAACTCACAGGCCGAGGTGGCAGAGCGGAGGAGGGCCTCCGCACTCCACGGCGCTGCGCGCGGTCGGGGGGGGCCTCCGTGAGCTCCGTGGCCTTCGTGCGAAACCTGCTGAAGTGTCGCTGGACCGAGGAGGTCGACCGCAAGCAAAGGGGACATCCGGAAGTCGGCGCGGCCGAAATTCGACCTTCAGAGACATGCACGCAGGCCGTGGGGGTACCCACTTGGAACTTGAAACCTGCCCCTTTCACCCCGGCGGGCGGTAGCGCACGATGAGGGCACGGCCGGGGTAGCCGGAGTGCTCGATCTCTTCGTGAAGCAGGGCTTCGACGTGGTCCGGGCTGCCGCCGCCGGTGCCGGCGCCGATGAGGGGAAAGGCGACCGATTCGAAGCCGTGTTCCTGCACCCGGGCGAGGGCTGAGCGGACCGATTGACGGATGGAGGCCTCGGAAGAGCGCCAGAGATGGCCGATGCCGGCGACGTGGATGATGGCCTTGTGGGGGAGTCGCCCGGCCCCGGTGACCACCGCGCCACCGAGCGGCAGCACCCCAAACTTCCGCAACTCCCGAAACGGGGCGAGGCCGGCGCGCTTCTTGATCGCGCCAGAGATGCCCTGCGGGAGCAGCAGCCACCAGGGGATCAGGTTCCGGTTCCAGGCGTTGACGATGACGTCGACGTCCTGGTCCAGCAAATCACCCTGCACGTGGAGGATCGGCATCGTGACGCTTCCGCTTTTGCCTTATCCCTTTTCCCTTATCCCTACCTCCCCACCTTCTCCACATCCACCGCGACGACCTTGTATTCCGGGCAGAGGGTGTCGGCATCGCACTCGCTGCTGGTGACGACGTTGACGAGGTTTTCGGGGAAGTGGAAGGTGGTGTAGAGGACGCCGGGCTTGACCTCGTCGCTGACCCTGGCCTTGAGGCGGACGTCGCCACGGGCGGAGAAGACGCGGACGAGGTCGCCATCGGCGATGCCCTTGTGGCGGGCGTCGGCGGGGTTCACGGCGAGCAGGTCCTCGGTGACGATGCGGGCGTTGCCGGTGCGGCGGGTCATGGTGCCGCAGTTGTAGTGCTCGAGGATGCGGCCGGTGGTGAGGATGAAGGGGAACTCGCCACCGTGCTTTTCGATCTCCTTGGATTCCTGGAAGCGGAAGAAGTGGAACTTGCCGCGACCGCGCTTGAACTCGCTGGTGTGGAGGATCTCGGTGCCGGCGCCGCCTTCCTGGATGGGCCACTGGGTGCCTTGGTCGGTGAGCCCCTCCCAGGTGGCGCCCTTGAAGAAAGGCACGATACGGGCGATCTCGGCGAGCACGCCGTCGGGGGTGTAGTCGGCCTGGTCGAGGCCGAGGCGCTGCATGATTTCGCAGAGGATGACGCCGTCGGGCTTGGTGCCAGCCAAGGGCGGGATGGCGGCGTTGACGCGCTGGACGCGGCGTTCGCCGTTGGTGAAGGTGCCGCTCTTTTCCAGGAAGGAGGAGGCGGGCAGGACGACGTCGGCGTAGTCGCAGGTGGGGTTGAGGAAGAGTTCCTGGACGACCACAAACTCGAGGGCGCCGAGGGCGGCCTTGACGTGCTCGGTGTTGGGGTCGGTCTGCACGACGTCCTCGCCCATGATCCAGAGGGCCTTGAGCTGGCCGGCGAGGGCGGCCTCGTACATCTGCGGGATTTTCCAGCCGATGCGGTTGGAGAGGTGGACGCCGTAGAATTCCTCGTAGCGGCGATGCACCTCGGGATCATCGACGGGCAGGTAGCCGGCGCCCTGGTGCGGCTGGCAGCCCATGTCGGCGGCGCCCTGGACGTTGTTTTGACCGCGCAGCGGGTTCACGCCGACGCCGGGCCGGCCGATGTTGCCGGTCATCATGGCGATGTCGGCAATGGTCATGACGGTCTTCGAGCCGTGGCTGTGCTCGGTGACGCCGAGGCCGTGAAAGGCCATGGCGTTCTCGGCCTTGGCATACTCGAGGGCGGCGGCGCGCACCTGCCCGCGCGGCACGCCGTGGATGCGCTCGAGCTCGTCGAGGTCGAGGCTTTTCAGACCGGCCTCGAACTCCTCCCAGTTTTCGCAGCGGTGGCGGATGAAGTCCTGATCGACCAGGCCCGCCTGCCAGATGTAGTAGGCGAACATGTCGAGCAGGGCGACGTTGGTGCCGGGCCGCAACTGCAGGTGATGGGTGGCGTAGGGCGCGAGCTCGATGGCGCGCGGGTCGATGAGGATGAGTGGCACGCCCTTCATGGCGCGCTGCTTGATCTTCGAGCCGGTGACCGGGTGGCCCTCGGTGGGGTTGGCGCCGATGACGAGGATGCAGTTGGTGAACTGCAGGTCGGCAATCTGGTTGGTGGCGGCGCCGGTGCCGAAGGCCTTCTGCATGCCCCAGGCGGTGGGGCTGTGGCAGACTCGGGCGCAGGCGTCGATGTTGTTGGTGCCGAAGCCGACGCGGATGAGCTTCTGCATGAGGTAGTTTTCCTCATTGGTGCAGCGCGCGGAGGAGATGCCGGCAATGGCGTCGCCACCGTGCTCGGCATGGAGGCGGCGCAGGTTCGTGACGATGTGCTCGTAGGCCTCGTCCCAGGTGGCGGGCTGGAGCTGGCCGTCGCGCCGGATCAGCGGCGTGCGCAGGCGGTCGGCATGGTTGACGAACTTGAAGGCGTAGCGGCCCTTCAGGCAGGTGTGCGAGTGATTCACCAGCGAATCCGCCGGCGCCTGGATGCTGAGCACCTCGCCGCCCTTGGTGGCGACGTTGAGGTTGCAGCCGACGCCGCAGTAGGTGCAGACCGTGCGGGTCTTTTTGGTGGCCTCGATGGACTTGGAGAAGAAGACATCGCTGATCGCCGAGGTCGGGCAGGCCTGGGAGCAGGCGCCGCAGGAGACGCAGGTGGAGTCCATGAAGGACTGGTCGAGACCCTTGATGATGCGGGCGTTGAAGCCGCGGCCGTGCATCGACAGCACGTGCTGGCCCTGAATCTCGTCGCAGGCGCGGACGCAGCGGGCGCAGTTGATGCACTTCGACAGCTCGCTGGTCATGTAGGGATGCGAGCGGTCCTTGGGGCGGTCGAGGTGGTTGGCGCCGGCCGGGTAGCGCACCTGGCGGATGCCAACCTTGGCGGCGACCGTCTGCAGCTCGCAGTTGCCGTTGACCTCGCAGGTGAGGCAGTCGAGCGGGTGATCGGTGAGCACGAGCTCGACGATGTTTTTGCGCAGGCGGCGCACTTTCGGCGACTCGGTGAAGATGTGCATGCCGGCCGTGATCGGCGTGTGGCAGGAGGCGACGACGCGACGGGGGCCGTCGGGCTGCAGGGCGACCTCGACCGAGCAGACGCGGCAGGCGCCGTAGGGCTCGAGCTGGGGGGCGTCGCAGAGGGTCGGCACATGGCCGCGGCCGTGGCGGGCGTCGATGACTTTGAGGACGGTGTCGCCTTCCTGAAAGCGCACGGGTTCGCCGTCGAGGAAGGCGGTGAGGGTGGAGAGATCCTGGACCATGGCGGTGTCAGTCTTGGAAGTAGGGGCGCAGTTCGTCGGCGAAGTGTTCGAGGGCGTTCTTGATCGGCAGCGGCACGCCGCCGCCGAGGGCGCAGAGGGAGGTCTGCTCCATGGTTTCGAGCAGGTCGCCAATGAGCGTGCGGTCGATGCGGAAGGCGTGATCGGCGCGAGCCTTGGCGACGAGTTCGCGGCCGCGGGTGCTGCCAAGGCGGCAGGGGAAGCATTTGCCGCAGCTCTCGTCGGCGGTGAACTGGAAGAGGTGCTCGATGTACTCGATCATCGGCAACGCCTGCGGCAGGCTGACGACGCCGGCGTGACCAAGCAGGAAGCCGGCCTGCTTGAAGCTTTCGAAATCGACGGTGAGACGGTCCACCTCGGCGATCGGCACGATGCCGCCGAGTGGACCGCCGATCTGCACCGCCTTGACGGCGGTCTTGAAGCCGCCGGCGAGGTCGAAGACCGCGCGCAGCGGCGTGCCCATGGCGACCTCGTAGATGCCGGGCCGGACGAAGTGGCTGTCGAGCGAGAGCAACTTCGGACCGGTGGACTGCGGGGTGCCGATGGCGGCATAACCCTTGCCGCCGAGGGTCAGGATGGCGTGCAGGTTGGCGAAGGTCTCGACGTTGTTGACGATGGTCGGCTTGCGGAACAGGCCCTCCTGCACCGGGAAGGGCGGCCGCGTGCGCACCTCCGGACGCTGGCCCTCGATGCTGGCGAGCAGGGCGGTTTCCTCGCCGCAGATGTAGGCGCCGGCGCCCTTGAGGGTCTTCAAACGGAAGCTGAAGCCGGAGCCGAGAATGTTGTCGCCCAG
This sequence comes from uncultured bacterium, assembly GCA_966252325.1. Taxonomy (GTDB): domain Bacteria; phylum Verrucomicrobiota; class Verrucomicrobiia; order Verrucomicrobiales; family Verrucomicrobiaceae; genus Prosthecobacter. The sequence continues at coordinate 4,987 of CBINON010000016.1, forward strand.
CAAGCCCGCGGCCTGCAGGTCCGCGATGGCCTGGTTGACGACTGTCAGCGAATCCGGGTACTCGGCGCGGATGTACAGGATGCCGGTGGCGGCCCCGACATACCAGCCGGCGACCATCATGCCGAGCAGCACGCTGTGCGGTCGCTGCTCCATGAGGTACTTGTCGATGTAGGCGCCGGGATCGCCCTCGTCGGCGTTGCAGACGACATACTTGACTTCGCCGTCCGCGGCACGGCAACCGGCCCACTTGATGGCGAGCGGGAAGCCCGCGCCGCCGCGACCGCGCAGGCCGCTGGCCTTGAGTTCCGCGCCGAGGGCCTCACGATCGCCGCCGGCGAGCAGTTGCTTGAAGGGCGCATAATAGGCGTCGATGCCCGGGAACTCCGCGGTCAGTTGCGCCGGCTGCAGGGCCGAGACCACAGCGTAACGGTCTGTTGCATCCCCCTGCCCTGTTTCGAACAGCGTGGTCAGCGCGGCCTCGGACTGCCCGGAGTAGTTTTTGCCCTCATACTGGAAGGCACCGCCCTCATGGCAGCGGCCGAGGCAGCAGATGTGGCCGATCTGTTCGTCCGGGAAATGCCCGTGCAGCTTCTGCTTGAGACCGTCCTGAGTGCCGGCGCACAGGCAGGCGCTGCCGTTGCAGAGGAAGACCTTTTTGCCGGCGTTTTCCTTCTTCAGGAAATCGTAGAACGACACCGCGCCGAGCGTGATGGCATCGCCGAACAAATGCTCCTGACCCATCTGATGGACGAGCTCGTTCTGTTCCGCACTGCCGTCGGCTTGGGCGGCCTCGACCATGCGTTCGAAGACATTTTTTTCGATGCCCTTGCGAAAGGACAGGGCGCTGAGGTTCTTGGACATGCAATAACGGGTTTCTCCAGTTATACCGGAGCCGGAGCCGTCCTTTCGAGAAAAAACGCCACCGAACCTTGGCTTTGCCGCGCCTGGCTTGCGGTTGGGACGTGCCCGGGCGAACATGCGCGGATGTCCCTCGCCAATCCCTGGTTCCTTGCCGCCCTCGCCGGCGTGCTCGGCCTTTTCCACCTCGATCTGCTGACCGCCCTGCTCAACAGCGCGCGCCTGGGTCGACCGCTGCCTCCGGAACTGGAGGAGGTGTACACCGCCGAGACGCGCGAACGCCTGCGCGAGTACCTGCCGGAGAAACAGCGGCTGGACCTGCTGCAGCGCGCCGCCGGCCTGGCCGTGCTGCTCGGGGTGTGGTGGAGCGGCGGCTTTGCCTGGCTGCAGCAGTTCGCGGCCGCCCAGGCCCTCGACCTCGGCGGTGGCCCGATCCTGACCGGCGTCCTCGTGCTGGCCCTCGCCGGCCTGGCGCTGACGCTGCTCGGCCTGCCCTTCGAGATCTGGGACACCTTTGGCATCGAGGCCCGCCACGGTTTCAACCGCACCACGCCCGGCACCTTTGTCAGCGACCAGCTCAAGGGGCTGCTGCTCTCGGCCCTGCTCGGTCTGCCGGTGGCGGCGGCTGTGGTCGCCCTGTTTGAAACCCAGGCGCGTGCGCCGCTCTACGCCTGGCTGTTCCTGGCCGGGTTCAGCCTGCTGATGAGTTGGCTGTCGCCCCGGCTGATCCTGCCGTTGTTCCTGAAGTTCCGCCCGCTCGAGGACGGCCCGCTGCGCCGCGCGGTGCTTGAACTGGCGGAGCAACTGCAGTTTCCGGTCGCCGAGGTCAGCGTCGTCGACGGCTCGCGCCGCTCCTCGAAGGCGAACGCCTTCTTCACCGGCTTCGGGCGCACCCGCCGGATCGCCCTCTACGACACCCTGCTGGAAAAGCATCCCCCCGAGGAAATCCTCGCCGTGCTCGCCCATGAGATCGGCCACTGGCGTCTGCGTCACGTGCCGCGCCAGCTCGCCTTCGGCCTGGCCGACCTCGGCCTGCTGCTGGCCCTGCTCGGCTGGGCGCTGGACGCGCCGGGCTTCTTTGCCGCCTTCGCCGTGACCGGCACGCCGGTGGGCATCGGTCTGCTGCTCGCCGGCGTGGTGTTTCGCCCCTTCAGCCTGCTCACCGCCCTGGTCGGGCTGGCGCTGAGCCGTCGCCACGAGTTTCAGGCCGACGCCTTCGCCGCCGCGGCCTGTGGCGGTGGTGGCGCGCTCGGCGCGGCGCTCAAGCGGCTCTGCGCCGACCAGCTCGCCCATCCGCAGCCGCACCCGCTCGCCGTGGTTCTGCACCACAGCCATCCGCCGCTGCTCGAGCGCCTGCGCGCGCTGCCGTCCTGAATTTTCGGCTTTTCAGTTGGTCCGTCCTTGGCTACAAAGCAGGTGATGACCGCGCTCGCGAACATCCGGCACCTGATCACCCTGCTCGACGACGAATCCACGGTCGTGCAGGAGGCGCTGCAGCGCGAGCTGGCGCCGATCCGCCGCGAGTTGCCCGAGCACCTGCGGCTGATCGACCGGCCGCTGACGGCCGACGAGGAGCGTCATCTCAACCGCATCCTGCTGCCGGCGCGGCAGACCGACCTGGAGGAAACCTGGATGCGCTGGCGCTGGCTGGACCAGCCGACCGCGCAGCTCGAGGAGGGCATCGCCCAGATCTCCGCCTACCTGCACGGCTGGCGCACCCAGCCGGGCGACCTGGCCAAGCGCCTTGATGCGCTGGCCGAGGAAGCTTTCCGCGACCAGGGCCGCATGGACGCCCGCGAGTTGGCCGAGTGGCTGTTCGCCTTCCGCGACGGCGGCGTGCGCTTCCGCGGCAACAACAAGGAGTACTACGCCCCGCAGAACAGCAACCTCTTCTGGGTGCTGGAGACCGGCCTGGGCAATCCGATCAGCCTCGGCTGCCTGTACCGACTGCTCGGCCAGCGTTTCGATCTGAACATTGAGGGCTGCAACTTTCCCGGCCATTTCCTGGCGCGCACCGAGCATGCCGACCGTGTCTGGCTGGTCGACTGCTTCAACCGCGGCCGTTTCATGCTCGCCGCCGACGTCGCCCGCCATCATCCGGCGGCGACACCGGCTGTGGAGGAAATCATCCGCCAGCCGGCCTCCACCGACGCCATCCTGCTGCGCATGCTGCGCAACCTCGACGAGGCCTTCGAACGCTCCGGCCAGGACAGCCACCGCCAGTTCATGCGCCGATTGGCCGTCAAGCTCATGGAGGACTGAGTTCCCCGCCCCCGACCTCATGTCGCCCAAGACCGTCCCCGCCCCCGCCCCGCTGCTGGAACAGATCCAGGCCTTCTGGCCGGAGACCAAGCGCACCCGCGTCAAACAGTGGCTGCGCTTCGGCGCCGTGCACGTCAACGACCGCGTGGTCACCCGCCACGACCACCCGCTGCAGGCCGGCGATGTCATTGCCATCCGCCCGCAGAAGGCCCCGCCGCCCGCCCCAACGCTGCCGCCGGGTCTGCATGTCGTGTTCGAGGATGGCAGCCTGCTGGTGGTCCACAAACCGGCCGGCCTGCTCACCGTCGCCACCGACACCGAGCGCGAGCGCACCGCCTTCCGCATCCTGACCGACTACCTGCGCGAAACCACCCGCGACGGCCGCGCGCGGCTGTGGATCGTGCATCGGCTCGACCGCGAAACCTCGGGCCTGCTCGTGCTGGCCAAGTCCGAGGAGGCCAAGCTCTTCCTGCAGGAGAACTGGGGGCAGGCGGTGAAGACCTACCTGGCCGTGGTCGAGGGCCGCCCCGAACCCGCCGAGGCCACCCTGCGCAGCCAACTCGACGAGACCCAGCCACACCGCGTTTACGCGGTCACCAAAGCCGGACCGACGACGCGCGAGGCGGTGACCCGCTACCGCGTGCGGCGCAGCGGCTTTGGCCGCAGCCTGCTGGAAGTCGGCATCGAGACCGGCCGCCGCCACCAGATCCGCGTCCAGCTTGCCGAGGCCGGCCACCCCATCGTCGGCGATGTCACCTACGGCGGCAAACCGGCGAGTGGCACCAAGCGGCTGGCCCTGCATGCCACGGCCCTGCGTTTCCCGCACCCGGATGGCGACCGCGAGGTGAGCTTCGAATCGCCCCTGCCCGCCGAACTGGCCAAGCTGGTGCCGGCCCTGTGAGGCGGGTCGCCTCCACGCTTGATGTCCGGCATCATCGCGCCATGCTGGGCGCTTCATGCCCAACCCGCCTTTCTACGACCTGCTCTCCCTCGGCGAAGTCCTGCTGCGCCTCGATCCCGGCGAGGGCCGGGTGCGCACCTCGCGCCAGTTCACCGCCTGGGAGGGCGGTGGCGAATACAATGTCGCCCGCGGCGCCCGCCGCTGCTTTGGGCTGCGCGCCGGCATTCTGAGCGCCTTTGCCGACAACGAGATCGGCCGCCTGCTCGAGGACCTGATCCTGCAGGGCGGGGTCGACACCTCGCACCTCAAGTGGGTGCCCTATGACGGCATGGGCAAGCGGGTGCGCAATCCGATCAACTTCACCGAGCGCGGCTTCGGCGTGCGCGGTGCCAAGGGCAGCGTCGACCGCGGTCACAGCGCCGCCTCGCAACTGGGGCCGGACGACTTTGATTTCGAGCACCTGTTCGGCACCCTCGGCTGCCGCTGGCTGCACACGGGCGGCATCTTCGCCGGCCTGTCCGAGTCAACCGCTGAACTCGTCGTCGCCGCCTGCGCCGCCGCCAAGCGCCACGGCGTCACCGTCAGCTATGACCTCAACTACCGCGCCTCGCTCTGGCAGGAGCGCGGCGGCTTTGCCGCCGCCCAGGCGCTCAACCGCCGGCTCGCGCCCCATGTCGACGTCATGATCGGCGTGCTCTGCGACGAGCCGCCGGCGGTCGGCCCGGCGGAAGCCGGCGACCTGTTTGGCGCCGAGGAGCGCGCGCTGCGCCCGGCCATGGAACAACTCGCCGCCGAATTTCCGAATTTGCAAACGATTGCCGCGACGCTGCGCCGCGTGCACACCGCCTCGGTGAACGACTGGGGCGCGCTGTGCTGGCATCAGGGGCGGTTTTTCCGCAGCCGCGACTACCCCCGCTTTGACATCCTCGACCGCATCGGCGCCGGCGACAGCTTTGCCGCGGGCCTGATCGCCGGCCTGCTTCAGGAAGGCGATGCGCAGCGGGCGGTCGACTACGGCGCCGCGCATGGCGCGCTGGCGATGACAACGCCGGGTGACACCAGCATGGCGACGCTCGATGAGGTGCGCAAGCTGGCGGCGGGTGGCGACGCCCGGGTGCAGCGCTGAGCGGCTCGTCCCTGGGGCGCCCTTCGCGACCCAGCACGCGCGTCAGCTCGGCAGCGAGCGCAGGGTGTCGCGCTGCTCCAGGCAGGGCGGGATGATCTTGCGCAGGTCGTCGAGGCTGACCGGCTTGGTCAGGAAGGCGTTCATGCCCGCTTCCATGCACTCATCGCGCACGCTGGTGAAGGCGTGACCGGTCATGGCGATGATGACTGGCTGGCGACCCGCCTGGACATTGGCACGAATCAGGCGGGCGGCCTCCATTCCCCCCATGTCCGGCATCTGCAGGTCCATGAAAACGAGGTCGTACCCCCCGCTCTCGGCCTTCTGGATCGCCTCGCGGCCGTCATTGGCGACATCGACCTCGGTGTAGCCAAGCCGGTGCAGAAGCATGACGGCGATCTTCTGATTGAGCGGCTGATCCTCGACGAGCAGGATGCGCGCGGGATGCAGCGCGGCAAAGCTGTCAGGGGTGGTCGGCAGCAGGCCGACCGGACGGCTCTTGCGTGAGGGCGGCTGGGTGCCGTCGGAGCGGAAAACCTGGTTGAGGTCGGGCGGCCGGTTCCAGGCGCTGCCAGCGGTGGGCAGCGGTGTCGTGATCGGTCGCGGCGGCGGGGCAGCGGGGCTGACCGGCGGGGCGTGGTCGAACCTCGCCAGCTCGAGCGCCGGCGGCGGTGGCGGCATCTTCAACAGCTCGGCGAGGCAGCGCAGCAGCTCGCGGTGCTTGACCGGCTTGGCGAGTTTCTTGACGCGGGTGTGGCCAAGCGGCACGAAGCGCGCGCGCAACTTCCAGCGCGACAGCGGCACCAGCAGCAGGATGCCGGCGCGCTTGCGGGCGGCGGCAAGAATGAAGGGGGCCGCGGCCGCAGGGCGCAGGGCACTGATGTCGAAGACGAAGACGCTGTTGGCATCGAGAACGGCGGCGAGTTCCTCGGCCGAGGCGCAGGGCGAGAGCACGGGCTGGGCGCTCCACTCGTGCAGGTTTTGGTGCAGGATGTAGCGGGTCGTCGCGTGCGGGCTGTGGTAGACGATGCGCTTGCCCCGCAGGATCTCCTCCCAGGCCAGCTCGTCCTCGGTGACGGTGTCGTCGAGCGCGGCGCGCAGGGGCACCTCGAAGAAGAAGTCGGAGCCCTGCCCCTCCTGGCTGGAGACGCTGATGACACCGCCCATCAACTCGCACAGGCGCTTGCAGATCGCCAGGCCAAGGCCGGTGCCGGTGTGCCGGCGGTTGGTGTCGGTGTCGGCCTGGGTGAAGGCCTCAAACAGGTGGGCGATCTTGTCGGAGGGAATGCCGATGCCGGTGTCGCGCACCGAGAAGTGCAGGTGTGGCACATCCCCCTGCTCGCCGTGGCGGCTCACCAGGCGCGCCAGGATGAGGATCTCGCCTCCCTTGTCGGTGAACTTGATGGCGTTGCCGACCAGGTTGACAAGGATCTGCTTGAGGCGCTGGAAGTCGCCGAAGAAAAAGCGCGGCAGGGCGCGGTCGACGTGGGTGTTGAGCTCGATGTGCTTCTCGGCCACGCGCGAGGAGAAGACATCGGCGACATCGGCGAGCAGCTTTTCCATCTCGACCGGCGCATTCTCGATCTCCATCTTGGCGGACTCGATCTTCGAGAAGTCGAGGATCTCATTGATGACGTGCAGCAGGGATTCGCCGGAGGAGCGGATCATGCGCACCAGCTCCTCCTGCTCCTCATTGAGACCGGCCTCGATGAGCAGGGAGGCGGTGCCAATGATGCCATTCATCGGCGTGCGGATCTCGTGGCTCATGCTGGCGAGGAAATCGCCCTTGGCGGCAGTGGCCACCTCGGCCTGCCAGCGCGCCTGCTGGAGTTCCTCGAGCAGGTGGCGACGGCGCTCGTCCTCCTGCTGGAAGGAGTGGATGGCATCGTTGAACTGGCGCTGCAGGTCGTCGAGGTCATCGCTGCCGACCACATGCAGACGGTGCCCGAGGTTGCCCTCGCCGAGGGCGTGGAAGCCCTGCTTCAGGGCGTTGATCTTGCGCATGAAGCCCCAGCCGAGCAGGTAGAAGACCAGACCGGCGAAGATCAGGCCGGCAACCACGCCGAGCACCGGGGTGACCAGACGCGGGAAATACACCAGATGATGGAACTGCACCCGCGGCTGGCGGGCAATGAGCACAGCCACCGCGCGGCCGTCCGGGCCGTCCATGGGCGCGCCGGCGGCCAGCCAGCCGCGGGCGAGGTCAAGATTGGACCCCATGGTCATGGGGTCGTCCCCCACCACCAGGAAAGACCCCTCCATGACGCGGAAGATGATCTCCTGGGTCTGGTTGGCATCCGGATCGGGCAGGGCTTCCTGGGTCTGCGCCGGCCGCACCTCCAGGTAGGGCACCTTGGAAAGGGCCTCGCCCGCGCGGGCAACGCTGGGCGTGGCGATTTCCAGACGCAGGCCGAGCTGCTGGATGTCGGAGGGCGCATCGACGGTGCGCACGCGCATCTTCAGACGGTTGGCCGCCGCGTCGGTGAGTTCAGCAATGCTGGTCGGCACCGGTCCATTCGCATCCTGCCGCCGCAATTCCGTCTGCGCCGCCTGCACCACCGAGCCCAGGTAGGCCCGCTGGGCCGCCCGCAGGACCTGCAACTCCTGCCAGAGCGAAGCCACCGCCGTGACGGCCGCCGCCGCCGCGATGGCGAGGATGCCAAAGGCCATGAACCGACCCGGGAGGCTGACGTGAAACTTCATCAGTGGCTCGATTGAAACTCGCCTTCACCGGCCATGCAGCGCCGGACCGCGGCAATGAGTTGATCAAAGGTGTAGGGCTTGGGCAGGATGTCGGAGAATCCAATCGCCTGGCACATCTCGCGCGCGTTCTCCTGGAAGTAACCGCTGCAGGCAACGATCGGCAGATCCTGGTTCTGCTTGCGCACCCGCTCCAGCACCTCGAAGCCGGAGAGGCCGCCGGGCATGCTCAGATCCAGCACGACCACGTCGATCGGCGAGGCCTCGGTCTGCTGGTTGAGGACCTCCAGCGCCGCTTCGCCCGACTTGGCAATGCTGGCCTGGAAACCGTGAGCCTCGAGGATGGCCTTGGCGACGGCCAAAACCTGAACCTCGTCGTCAACGACGAGAATGTGGGACGGGCGCGAGGCGGCCTGACGGTTGGAATTCATAAAGCGTAAAGGGAAACCATGCCATGAAGCAACGTCTCTGTCCAGCACGCGGAATGGCAACACCCCCCGCCCGCCGGCATCAGGACTCGGCGGCGCCATGAAAAGTCAGGCTGGAATGTCATGCTGCAAGAAACACGCCACCAGCGAACGCCGCACGCTCCCGAAGCAGCAGGCGGCAAAAACCCGGCAGCCAAGGCACTGTATATTTTCAATTTGAAATAAATCAAAACATTTTGCTCCTGTTGATTTCACGGCAGGACCGACCATCACCTGAATGCCAGTCTTGGTCATTTCGATACCTGCCTGCCGCCTTGCCAAAACGGTTGCCCCCTGTCCAGTACCGAACGTCTATGCAACCCACCGTGAAAATCGCCCTGGTCGGCGCCGGCATGTTCGGCGGCGACGTCCACCTGCGCGCCTACGCCGACCTCCAGCGCTTCGGCATCGCCGGCCAGCTCGCCCGTGTCGGTCTCGACCGCTTCAGCCGCGACCTGGCGCCAGTGAGCTTTGATCTGGTCGCCGTCGCCACTCGTTCCGAGGCCTCCGCCCGCAAGTCGGCCGCCGCCTTCAAGGACTGGACTGGTCATGAACCCAAGGCCTACTTTGGCGACGCACCTTGGGACGACATCCTGCGCGACTTCCCCGATCTCGACGTGCTGGCCGTGGCGACGCCCGACCACCTGCACACCCAGCCCATCCTCGCCGCCCTCGCCAGGGGCGTGCATGTGCTGACCGAAAAGCCGATGTGCCTGTCGATCCAGGAGGCCGATGAAATCATTGCCGCCGCCGTCGCAAAAAACTGCGTCGTCGCCGTCGACATGCACAAGCGCTACGACCCCGACCACCTGCGCATCCGCGACGACATTCAGAAGCGCATCGGCGCGCCGCTCTACGGCACGGCCTATCTGGAAGAGCCGCTCGAGGTCAGCACCAGCACCTTCAAGTGGGTGGAGAGCAGCGACCCCTTCAGCTACGTCGGCCCGCACTGGACCGACCTGATCTGGTCCTACTACAAGTCCAAGCCGGTGGCGCTCACCGCCGTCGGCCAGAAGAAGCGCCTCGTGCGCGACGGCATCAACGCCTACGACGCCGTGCAGGTGCGGGTCGACTTCGCCAACGGCATGAGCATTGCCTTCAACAACAACTGGGTGACGCCGGCCGACTTCGAGGGCCCGGTCAACCAGGGCCATGAAATCGTCGGTGCCGACGGCAAGGTGGAGAGCGACCAGCAGTACCGCGGCTTCCGCTTCTGGAACGCCGGCGGCGGCTCGCGCACCAGCAACAACCACTTCACCCGCGATGTCCTGCGCGCCGATGGCAGCAAGGCCTACGTCGGCTACGGGGTCGACAGCCTGACGGTCGGCCTGGTCGCGGTCGCCCGCGTCAAGTTCGCCGGCGAGAGCCGCGAGGCCGTGGCGGACCTCTATCCCACCGCCGAGGACGCCCGCATCACCTGCGCGATTGTCGACGCCGCCGCGCGGGTGCGCGACCTCAACTTTCAGTACCTGCAGGAAGGCAGGGGCGCGCCGGTCACCGCCCGCTTTGGCGAGGACGGCATCACCATCCTCGATCCCAACCGCGCCGCCGAGGGTCCGGCTGCCGTCTGCCAGAAGATCTACGACCGACCGATCTGACCATGCCGCTGCTCCGCCTCGCGCCCGCCCTGATCGCTGTCGCCGCCGGGGCGGCCGAGCCGGCCCCGCGTCCGGAGCAGGTGCATCAGGACGGTCGGCTGCGGATTTTTTACACCCTCGAGGGCCGGCACGCGGTCGATCCAACCGATGCCAATGGCAACGGCACGCCCGACCCGATCGAGGACATCGCCACACAAATCCTCGCCGCCCGGGAGCTCTGGATCGGCGCGCTCGGCTACCCCGATCCCTTCGTCAGCGAGCGCTACCGCGAGGCGACGTTTCTCGACGTCCACCTGCGGCACCGCGACTCGCTCGGTGCCAACGGGGTCGCCTACGACGAGCTGCAAACCTACCGCAAGCCCGGTGATCCGGCGGGCACGCGCTCGCTCGGCTTCAGTGTCGCCACCTCGGTGAAGGCGACCGAAAACCTGACGCCCGCGCACGAGTTCTTCCACCTGATCCAGAACGGCGCGACCTTTTTCAAGAACCGCTGGTTCACCGAGGGCACCGCCCGCTGGTCGGAGGCCGGTCTCGGGGCGGGGGCCGTGAGCCGCGGCCTCAAGGCCGCGACCTGGCCTCCTGCCAGCCCGTTGAAACTCGATGATCTCGCCTACGAAACGGCCGGGCAGTACTGGGAACCGCTGCTGCTGCAGGTCGATGCCAAGCGCCGCCTGCCGGACTTGCCCGCGCCGCTGACCGAGCGACGCTACGTCAACGGCCAGCCCGTGCTGCGCGACCCCGACCTCGCCGGCTGGGCTTTCGTACGCGACCTGCTCACCGAGCTTGGCCGCGCCGACGACCTGGCCTTTCAGGCCCGTGCCCTGACGCGCTGGAGCGAGGACGAACAGAGATCACCGGCCAACACGCCCTTCATCGAAGCCGCCGTGCGCGCGGTCGCCACACGCCACGGTCTCGCAACACCGGCACCCGCCGACCGTTGAAAGCCTTATGTCCCCCGCCCCGCTCCGCCTGGAAGTCTGCGTCGGCAGCCAGACCCTGTCCCTGTTTGAGGGCCCGCGTCTCGTCCGCCAGTGGCCCTGCAGCACCTCGAAGTTTGGCCTGGGTTTCACCGAGGGCAGCTACCGGACGCCGGTCGGCCGCTTCACCGTCAAGGAAAAGCACGGCGACGCCGCCCCCGCCGGCACCATCTTCAAGTCGCGCCAGCCGGTCGGTCTCTGGCAGCCCGGCATGGACACGCAGGAGGACCTGGTGCTCACCCGCATCCTCCGCCTCGACGGCTGCGAGCGACGCAACGCCAACAGCTTTGACCGCTACATCTACCTCCACGGCACCAACGACGAGGCCGCGGTCGGCCGCCCCGCCAGCCACGGCTGCGTGCGCCTGCGCAACGCCGACATCATCGAGTTGTATGAGCGCGTACCGGTCGGCACGGACGTCTGGGTGACACCGTGAGGGTGGCTCACGCCTCCAGCTTCCACGGCCCGCGGTACTCGCGGCCGAGCAACTTCGAGGCCTCGGCATCGCCAATGATCTCCTCCTTCACCGGATCCCACTTCACCGGCCGGTTGACCAGGAAGGCGATGAGGGCGAGGTGGCCGGGCACGGCGCTGCGGTGGGCGGTTTCGACCGGGGTGACGGTCGGCTTGCGGCTCTTGACGCAGTCGAGGAAATTGCGGTGGTGGCCGGGCGTCTCGTAGAGGCGGGTCTTGATGACGTCATCGCCGAGCTTCGGCGCCTTGGCGGCCTCGACCACCTTGTCGCCCTCGCGCTTTTTGATGACCTGCTTGAGCGCCGGGTTGGAGGAGTCGTAGGCGCCGTTGCGGTTGACGTGCACCCAGCCGTCGGTGCCGATCCAGCGCGTGCCCATCCGGATGTCGTCGTGGCCGCCGGCGATCGTCATGACGATGTCGCCCTCGTACTTGGCCTCGGCGCGGTAGCGGGTGGCGGTGTTCCAGATGTCGGTGCGCGGCGGCATGTCGACCTGGATCGGCAGCACCTCGCGCGGGCCGCTGCCGTCCATGTCCATGCCCCAGTGGGCGATGTCGCAGTGGTGACCGATCCAGTCGAGCAGCTGGCCGCCGCCAATGTTGTAGTCCCAGCGCCAGTTCTTGTGCACGCGGCACTCGATGTAATCCTGCATGGCCGACGGCCCGATCCACATCTCGTAGTCGAGTTCCGGCGGCGGCGGCGTGACGCTGCGCTTGTCGCCGGTCTTGGCGAAATCGTTGTGGCCGGAGGGCAGGCCGACCTCGACGTGGGTCAGCTTGCCGATGAGGCCGTTGCGCACGACCTCGGCGCCGATGCGGAAGTTGTCCTCACTGCGCTGCCAGGAGCCGGTCTGCCAGATGCGGCCGAAGCGCTTCACCGCGCGCACGATGGCCTGCTGCTCGGCGATGGTGCGGGCCAGCGGCTTTTCCCCGTAAATGTCCTTGCCGTTCCTCGCCGCCTCGATCGCCGTCAGCGCGTGCCAGTGGTCGGGCAAAGCCAGCATGACCGTGTCGATGTCGCTGCGCGCCATGACCTCGCGGTAGTCGTGGTAGCCCTTGCAGTCCTGGTTCTTGTAGTAGCCGTTCACCGTGTTCAGCGCCTTCTCCAGATTGCGCTTGTCGATGTCGCAGGCGGCCAGCACGCGGCAGTCGGCCTCGGCCATGAACTTGTTGGTGTTGCCCGGCCCCATCATGCCCCAGCCGAAGACGGCCATGGTGATCTGGTTCGAGGGGGCATTCTGACCGAGCACGCTGGCGGGGATGATGCTGGGGAAACCCAGGGCGGCGGCGGAGCGCGTCAGGAACTGGCGACGGGTGAAGGGGATTCTTTTCATGCGAACGCGCTCGTTTTAGCCGGCGCGACCGGTCATTGTCGAGCAGAATTCAGCGACTGCCGTTGCATCCACCCGCGGCCGGGCGTAAGGTTGAAACCTAGACCGGAGCCCCCGGCGCGCCGCCGTGACCGTTGCCACCCAAATCACGATCTTCCGCATCCTGCTGATCCCGGTTTTCGTCGGTCTGGCCGTCTACTACGGAGCCAGCGTCGCGGCGGGCGCGGCCGACGAATCCCTGCGCCTCTGGACCATCGCCGTCTTCGCCCTGGCGGCCGTCAGCGATGCCATCGACGGCTTTGTCGCCCGTCGCTTCAACCAGCGCAGCCGCCTCGGTGCCATCCTCGACCCGCTGGCCGACAAGCTGCTGCTGCTCTCGGCCATCGTCACCCTGAGTTTCACCGGCTGGCGCCAGCATTTTCCCCTCTGGTTCCCGACCCTGGTCATCTTTCGCGACCTTGCCAGCATCGGCGGCGCCTTCCTCATCCAGCATCTCGCCGGCCAGTGCCAGATCCAGCCGCACTGGACCGGCAAGGTGGCCACCTTCGCCCAGATCACCGCCGTGCTCTGGCTCATGCTCGACTTCCCCGGCCTGATCTGGCCCACTCTCGGCGCCGGCCTGTTCACCGCCCTCTCCGGCTTCATCAACCTCGCCGCCGGCATCCGCCAGGTCCGCCACGTGGGGTGACCCCGGTTCTCGGTTCTCGGTTCTTCCCGCTTTTTTGCCCAAAGCCCAAGGGGCGGTTGACAGGGCGCACCGGGGAGCGGACGTAGGGGGTCGGTCTTTTCCCCCGCCCTCAGGCAAGCCGACCGCCGTCTCCGACCGTCCCTGATTATGAAAACCGTCGCCATCGTTGGCCGCCCGAACGTGGGCAAGTCCGCCCTGTTCAACCGCCTCGCCGGCATGAACATCTCCATCGTCCACGACCTGGCGGGAGTGACGCGCGACCGCATCACCGCCGAGTGCCGGCGCGGCCGCAAGGTCTTCCAGATCATGGACACCGGCGGCATCGGCGAAAACACCAGCGACATCCTCACCGAGCAGGTGCAGACCGAGGCGGCCATCGCCCTCGAGGTCGCCGACCTGCTGCTCTTCGTCGTCGACATCCACGAGGGAGCGACGCCGGTCGACGAATCGCTGGCCCGCCTGCTGCGACGCGTCAACAAGCCGGTCATCCTCGTGCTCAACAAGGCCGACTCCGAAAAGCGGCGGCTGGGCTCGGGCGAGTTTGGCCGGCTCGGCTTTGGCGACAGCGCCGAGGTCAGCGCCGTGCACGGCCTGGGCATCAAGGAACTCGTCGAGCAGATCAGCGACCGCCTCGAACTCGAGGATGAGGAGACCGAAGAGGAGGCCGAGCAGCGCCGCGCCAAGCGACCGCTCAAGCTCGCCATCGTCGGCCGTCCCAACGCCGGCAAGTCCTCGCTGGTCAACGCCATCCTCGGCCAGGAGCGCGCCATCGTCAGCGACGTGCCCGGCACCACCCGCGACAGCCTCGACATTCACTGCAGCTTCAACGGCCGCGCCTACCAGCTCATCGACACGGCCGGCATCCGCCGCCAGGCCAAGCTCGACGAGGCCGTCGAAATCTTCAGCGTTCAGCGCTCCTACCAGGCGATCAAGCGCGCCGACATCTGCCTGCTCGTCATCGACTGCGCCGGCGGCGCCAAGATGCAGGACCGCAAGGTCGCCCAGCTCATCCTCGAGGAGAAAAAACCCTGCATCCTGGTGATGAACAAGTACGACCTGTTCCATCCCTCGGCCAAGCAGAAGGACCGCATCGAGGAGCTCGAGGAATCGATGCGCCGCGAATTCTTCTTCCTCAACTACGCGCCGCTGGTCGCCATCTCGGCGAAGAACCGCGAACACATCGGCAAGCTCTTCGTGCAGATCGAGGCGGTGCGCCGCGGTGCCCAGACCCGCATCGGCACCGGCGTGCTCAACCGCCTGCTCCATCAGGCCATTGAAAACACCCCCGGCCCGCTCGGCCGCAGCCAGCACGCCTTCAAGCTGCTCTACGCCACCCAGACCAACAGCCCCGAGGACGAGGAGGTGCCGGTGCCGCAGTTCGTGCTCTTCGCCAACCGCGCCGCCAAGCTGACCGACAGCTACCTGCGTTTCCTGGAAAGCGTCATCCGCAAGGAATGGCCCGCCCCCGGTGTGCCGTTCCGCATGAGCGTGCGCGGCAAACAGCCCAAGGAAAAGAAGGGCGGTCGCTGACCCACCCCTCCCGCAAAGACGCGCCCACCCGGCGCGTCTTTTTTTTCCGTATTTATTTCATTAATCCTGATATTCAGGATTGCTTTATCATTTTCCGCCTTTTATCCTCGTCGCAATTCCCGAAATTCCATGAACAAGCTGATCCTCCTGCCCAGCGATGTCCCGGCGACCGGCAAAAGCACGCTTGCCCGCTGCCTCAGCCGCTACCTGGACCTGCACGAGGTGCCCCACCGCTGCCTGGCGGTGGGCGAGGAGGCGCTTTTCGCGGATGAAGTCGAGCTCGCGCAGCTGCAGCCGCAGCGCCTGCTGTCGCTCTTCGACTCAGCCTCGGTCGTCATCCTCGACCTGGCCACCGGCTGCGCCGCCCCGTTTGCGCGCCGCTTTGCCGCCGGCGACTGGGCCGGCCTGCTCTCCGGCAGCGACATCAGCCTGACCGTGGTGCTGCCGGTCACCGCCGATCCCGACAGCTTTGAACCGGTGCTGGAGGCGGTTGAAACCTACTCCGACGGTGCCGAATACGTCATCGCCCATCTGCTCTCCGGCTGTTATGACAGCGAGGATCGCGACTGGGACCGCAGCTACGCGGCGCGGGTCATGGACATGTTTGAGACCGCCGAGCTCTACCTGCCTGAAGCAGGGGCCGGCTTGGAAACGGAGTTGCGTGCGCGTCGGCTGACGCTGGCCCAGGCTCTCATGGTTCCGGCCGCCGAACCCCTGCTGGCCAAGTGGCTGCAGCCGGTGCTGGCGCAGATCGACGGCATTCGCCGCGCCCTGTTCGGCGAGGCCCTGCGACCGGCCACGGCCGCGCGCACCACTCAGGGCAAACCGGTGCGTCAGACCCGCGTGGCGGCCTGATGCGCTAGGGCAGCGCCGGGCTGGCTTGAGCCGTCCTTACTTCTTCGGCTCGGGCGGCGTCTGTTTGGGATGGCCTTCGAGGGCCACCACCGAGGTGGCCGCCTCGCTTGGGAAATCCGCCGGCACGGCGGCGGTCGCCTTGACGTCACCGGTGGCCACCCATTCGGTGCCACGCTGCAGGGTCAGGTAGAAACCGCGGCAGAGCATCGAATAATCGGCGTGACCGAGCGTCGTGTGAAAAACCCGGCCCTTGCCATAGCTCAGCACCATCAGGTTCGGTTCCTGCTCGCCGGTGAGATCGGACTTCGCCGTGGCGAGGATCTCGACATTCTCGGCCGGTCCGCGCAGGCTGCTGTACAGTTCGTCCTTCGTGTGCTTCCAGCGCTTCGGCAGTCCGCGCGTCACCGGATGGTCGGCGTTCTGCACCTCGACGAGGAACTCATGCTGCGGACCGTGGGCGCCCCCCTTGCCCGTGCGGGTGTCGCGGAACAGCTTGCCGTCCTTGACGTACAGCCAGGGGCCCGACTTCTCATCGCGACCGCCCCAGCCGCCGACACCAATCATGCGGTTGTAGGCCTTCCACTCGGGAAAGGAGTTGTTGGCGGCGTGCACGGCGACAAAACCGCCGCCGGCCTGGACATAGGCGTCGAAGGCGAGCTGCACCTTTTCCGGCCAGGGTTCGCCATTGTAGTTGCTGACCACGGCCGCGTAATCGGTGAACTTCGGATTCCAGGCGGCCCAGGCCTCGAGGTCGGACCCCTTGGGCGGCGCGGTCGAAACCTCAACCGTGAACGCGCCGCTGCTCTCCAAGGCATGCTTGAGCACCGGCGTGGTGATGTCCCACTTGTGGTTGTTTTGACCGTCGACAATGAGCACACGCAGGCGCGCCTCGCTCTGGGCGAGGACGACCGTGAGCAGGACGGCAAACAGACAGAGGGCGGGCAGCAGGCGCTTCATGGTGGGCGGGATGGTGAAAAGGTTGGGACAGACTGCAAGGGCCGGAAGCGTGGATTTGAGCCCCCATCTCCGATCTCCCATCTTCGATCTCCTACGGCTTGAGCGGGTGTTCCTTGAGGATCTCGTCGGTCATGTAGAAGTTGACTCGGTCGGCCGTGGCGGCGCGCACCTGCTTCACCTTCTCGGGCGAGACGAACTCGCCGTCATTGCCGAAGCTCTGGCGCACGTAACTGATCACCGCGGCCAGTTCCTCGTCGTTGAGCAGGCCGGCAAAACCCATCATGGGCGGCACGCCCTTGCTCGGGTCGAAGTGCTGGCCATTCACCTCAATCGGTCCCCACAGGCCCTTGAGCACGATCTTGATGAGGCGTTCGTCGTCGTGGATCCAGTCGCTCTTCGCCAGGGTCGGGTAAATGTTCGGGATCCCCTGCCCGTTCGGCTGGTGGCAGGTGGCGCAGTGGGCGTCGCGGGTGAACACCTCCTTGCCGAGCGCGTACACCTTGGCCTCGGCCGGGCTGAGCTTGCGGGTCGGTCCGTAGGCGGCCGCCTCGGCGCTCGGCGCGGCATCCTCGATCTTGAAGGTGCCAGCCAGCCAGCCGGCGGCATTCGGGTTGCCGGCAAGGTCCAGCTGACCCGACTTCTGCAGGGCCGCAATGTCGTCCTTGAGGGTGTACTCGAGGATGTGCTTGGTGACCGGCCCCATCCACTTGTCGAGCGGCAGCTTCAGGGCCTCGAGAACGATGCGGGCACCATCGGCGTTGTCGAGCCAGGAAGCGGCGACAATCGCCTCCAGACGCACGCGGCCATGGGCGTCGCGCGCCGCCATGAGCAGCAGGTCGGTGGCACCCGGGATCTTTTCCGGGTTGAAGCGCAGCACGCTGGCGGCCGCGGCGCGGGTCTCATGCTTCTGGCCGGTCAGACACTGCTTGACCAGTTCGACATCGGGGTGGTTCTGCGCCCAGGTTGCCCACAGCGCCTCGCAGAGGTGGTGCTCGTAGCGCGGGTCGGTCTTGTCGAGCGCCGCCGCCCAGGCCTTGACCGCCGGGATGACCTCGTCGGCCGGGCGACCGCGCAGCTCGCGGCGGGTGCGGTAACGCGTGCGGTATTCCGGCAGCTTCAGGTTCTCGAGCAACTCGGGAATCGTCGCGCCATGCACCTTGGCCGGCTGCACCAGCGGCCGCGAGGGATAGGTGATCCGGTAAATGCGACCGTGGTCATGGTCGCGGTTCGGGTCGCGCGCGTTGTGCTGCATGTGGCCGATGAGGGCGTTGTGCCAGTCGACCAGATACAGCGAGCCGTCGGGGGCGAACTCGATGTCGACCGGCCGGAAGTTGCCGTCGGTCGAGGAGATCAGATCGGCAATCAGTTCGCCCTCGTAACCGGCGCCGTTGTCGCGCGGCATGCCCAGGCTCGTGCCGAGGAAGCCGATGCTGTTGCAGATCATGAACGCGCCCTGATGGGCGTCCGGGAAGTGGCGCGACGACACGAACTCGGCGCCGGAGGTCGGCCGCGAGCGCTTGGGCACGAACTGGCCGACCTTGGGATTCTCGATGCCATAGGGCATCTTCGCCGAGATCGGCAGGCCCCACCAGTTTTCGCCAGGCGAGCCGTCGGAGATGTGGCACTGTTCCCAGTCGTTGAAGCTGATGCCCCAGGGGTTCGAGACGTCGACCTGGGCGTAGCGCTCCAGGCGGAACGACTTCGGATCAAAGCGCCAGACACCGCCGTCATTGCAGCGGCGCGGGCCATACGGGGTCTCGACCTGGCTGTGCAGGAAACGGCCCTCGCCCATGTAGATGGCGCCCGAGGCGTCGGCGCAGTAGGCCGAGATCGCGTGGTGGGTGTCATGGGTGTCGAACCCGTGCAGGATCAACTCCTTGCGGTCGGCGCGGTCGTCGCCGTTCTCGTCGACCAGCAGCACCAGATTCGGCTCCTCGGAGACATACACGCCCTCCGGCGCAAGCTCGAATCCGATCGGAAGGTGCAGGCCGTCGGCAAAGGTCGTCTGCTTGTCGGCCCGGCCGTCGCCGTCGGTGTCTTCAAGAATGATCAACTTGTCGTTCGGCGCCGGGTCGCCGGGCTTCCAGTGCGGATAGGCCGGCATGACCGCCACCCAGAGGCGACCCCTGCTGTCGAAGCTGAGCTGGACCGGGTTCTTCAGATCGGGAAACTCGGCCTCGGAGGCGAACAGATCGACCTTGTAGCCCTCGGCCATGGTGAAGCTGGCGAGCGCCTGATCGACGTTCTTGTATTCAATGCTGCCCATCTTGCCCTTGGAATCCTTGGGATCGAAGTTGGTCGGCACCGGCGGCAGCTTGTGGGTGGTGCCATCGTCGACGGCCAGTTCAGTCTTAACGCCCGAGGCGAGATCGTGGATGAGTTGGTCGCGCAGGGCCATCATCTCGCGGGTCTTGCGCACTTCATCAGGGTAGTTCTGCGGGCCGTAGGGATTGTAGCGCTGGCCGTGGCTGTGCACGCCGTTGACCAGGTTGTAGTCGTTGTTCCAGAACCAGTCCTTCTGCTTCACCGCCGCATGCACCTGGGCGGGATCGGCCTTGGACTGGTGCGACTGATGGCCGTACAGGCCGTTGGCCAGCAGCACCGCCAGCTGCTGGTAGCCGGCCTCGGTCGGGGCAAAGCCGTTGATCGTGAAGGCGGGACCGCCCTTCGCGTAGAGGTCGCGGGTCGGCGAGAACAGATCGACGAAGGTCAGGCCGTGGGCCTGGGCGACCTTCTCGATCGCCGCGCTGTACAGGGCGAGGTTGGCGTTTTCGCGAACGCCGTCGGGCAGATCGCGCTTGGCCGAGAGGTTTTCAAAGGCGATTGGCGAGACCAGCACGAGGCGCGGGGCTTCCTTGCCGTTGTAGGCCTTGCTCAGGGTGTGCTTGACGAAGGCCGTCAGTTCAGCCTCGAAGTTGCCAACCCGTTCCGGGCCGTCGAAGGACTCGTTGTAGCCGAAGAAGGCGACAATCGTGTCGGCCTTCAAATGGTGCAGCCACTGGTCGGGCGTCGAGAAGAAGCCCTTGCCATAGTGCGACTGCAGCTCCGGATGAAACACCTCGGCGCCCGGGAAGGCCCACTGCGAGGGCCGCGCCGGATGCGGCCGGAAGCCGGGGGTGTCGCCGGGGCGGCCCATGTTGCGGATGAACAGCTTCTCGTTCGGGTAGCGCAGGTGGAACTCGGTCTCCAGGCGCGAGAAATAGACATCGCGCTCGGCCAGGCCGTTGCCGAGGAAGACGATGCGTTCGCCGGGCAGCGGCGCGGTGGCGGTCTGCGGCCGGCTGCGGGTGGCGGCCGGCGGTTCCTCCTGCGGCGCGTGCGGGGTCGGACTGCCCTTGCTGGCATCCGGCCAGTTGCGTGGATCGGTTTTGTCGCCCTTCAGTTTCACCGAGGCCATGCCGGCCTTGCCCTTGGGCGGGTTCTTTTTCGGCGCCGGCGACTGGGCCGACACCGAGACGAGGGCGAGGAAGAGGGGGAGAATCAGGAAGCGCATGACAGGGGACGATGGGACACCTCCGCTGCGGAGGGAGGGCGACTTTATGCCCGCAGCGACCGGCGAAACCAGACAAAAATTTTTCGCGGCCCAAGGGCCGCCAGTGGCCACAGCGGTCGGACCGCGGGCTGCAACGCCCCCGTCGCCAGGAAAGTTCACTGTCCGCCAGACGTTGTCATCGGCCATGCGTTCCCTGCTCTGCCTGCTCGCCCTTTCCGCCGCGCCGCTGCTGCCGGCCGCCCCAACCCCCAATCTGGTGGTCATCTTCATGGACGACATGGGCTATGCCGACATCGGCAGCTTTGGCGCGAAGGACTACGCCACGCCGAACATCGACCGCCTCGCCCGCGAAGGCCGCAAGTTCACCCACTTCCACGTCGCCCAGGCGGTGTGCAGCGCCTCGCGCGCCGCCCTGCTCACCGGCTGCTATCCCAACCGCATCGGCATTCATGGTGCGCTCGGACCGAAGTCCACGCACGGCCTGCATGCCGACGAAATGACCCTGGCCGAACTGGTCAAGCAGAAGGGCTATGCGACGGCCGCGGTCGGCAAATGGCATCTCGGCCACCTGTCCAGCTTCCTGCCGACCCGCCACGGCTTTGATGAGTACTACGGCCTGCCCTACTCAAACGACATGTGGCCCCATCATCCCGAGGCCAAGCCCGGCACCTACCCGCCACTGCCGCTGCTGGAGAACGACCAGGTCCTCGACGCCGAGGTCACCCCCGAGGATCAGAAACGTCTGACCACCGATTACGCACAGCGTGCGGTCGACTTCATCGAGCGCCGCAAGGACGGCCCCTTTTTCCTCTACCTCGCCCACAGCATGACCCATGTGCCGCTCTTCGTCAGCGACACCTTTGCCGGCAAGTCCGGCAAGGGCCTCTTTGCCGATGTCATGATGGAGGTCGATGCCTCGGTCGGCCGCATCCTTGACACCCTCGACAAGCATGGCCTGACCGACAACACCTGGGTGATCTTCACCTCCGACAACGGCCCCTGGCTGAGCTACGGCGATCACGCCGGCTCGGCCGGTCCGCTGCGCGAGGGCAAGGGCACCGCCTGGGAAGGCGGCACGCGCGTCAGCTGCCTGATGCGCTGGCCGGGCCAGATCCCTGCCGGCAGCACGAGCGACACCCAGCTCGCCACCATCGACCTGCTGCCCACGGTCGCCGGCCGCCTCGGCGCCGAACTGCCCAGGCACGCGATCGACGGTCGCGACGCCTGGCCGGTGGTCGCCGGCGACGGACCCAACCCGCATGAGTTCTACGCCTGGTACTATCAGAACAACCAGCTGCAGGCCGTCACCAGCGGCGACGGCCGCTGGAAGCTGGTCCTGCCCCACGGCTACCGCAGCCTCAACGGTCGCCCCGGCGGCAAGGGTGGCTTGCCGGTGAAGTACGAACCCTTGAAAGTCACGGCAGCGGCCCTCTACGACCTGCACGCCGACATTGGCGAAACCCGGGATGTCGCCGCCCAGCATCCGGAAGTCGTCGCCCGCCTGCAGGGTTACGCCCAACAAATGCGCGAGGAACTCGGCGACAACCTGAAACAACTCCCGAAAGGCAAGGGCACGCGCGAACCCGGACGCGAGTAGGTGCTCTCGCAACACTTCGAAGATGCGGCCGATGGGCGGATCTTCGCAAACCTGCGCGGCAACGCCTGCGGTTGCAGCCCGCCACTTCCTCCGCAAGGTGGTCGGCCCTTGATCCAGTATCCCGCCGACCTCCCCATCACCGCGCGCCGCGAGGACATCCTCGCCGCCCTGCGGGCGCACCCGGTGGTCGTGCTCGCCGGCGAAACCGGCTCGGGCAAAACGACGCAGATCCCGAAGATGTGCCTGGAGCTGCTTGAGGAACTGCACCTGCCCGGACGCATCGGCTGCACCCAGCCGCGGCGGGTGGCGGCCCTGAGCGTGTCGAAACGCGTCGCCGAGGAACTCGGCGTGGCCTGGGGCGGCGTGGTCGGCTGCAAGATGCGCTTCAGCGATGACACCCGCCGCGACACGCGGGTGAAGTTCATGACCGATGGCATCCTGCTGGCGGAGATCCAGAGCGATCCGCTGCTGCGGGCCTACTCGGTGCTCATCCTCGACGAGGCGCATGAGCGCTCGCTCAACATCGACTTCCTGCTCGGCTACCTGAAGCAGTTGCTGCCGCGCCGGCCCGACCTCAAGCTGGTCGTCACCTCGGCCACGATCGACACCGAGGCCTTCAGCGCCCACTTCGGGGGCGCCCCGGTCATCGAGGTCTCGGGGCGACTCTACCCGGTGGAAATCCGCCACCAGCCGGCCGGCGACGACGACGAGGACCCGGGTCACGTCGAAGCCGCCGTGCGCGCGGCCATGGAGGCGCTGCGCGAGTCGCCATCGGGCGATGTCCTCGTCTTCATGCCGACCGAGCGCGACATTCGGGAGGCGCGCGATCTGCTCGAGGGCCGGCTCGGCCCCGGCTGCGAGGTGCTGACGCTGTTCGGTCGCATGGCCGCGCAGGACCAGCAGCGCGTCTTCGCCCCAGGCCCGAAACGCCGCGTCATCATCGCCACCAACGTTGCCGAAACCTCGATCACCCTGCCGCGCATCCGCTACGTGATCGACACCGGCCTGGCCCGCCTCAGCCGCTACAACGCCCGCACCCGCACCAAGCGCCTGCCGGTCGAGGCAGTCAGCCAGAGCAGCGCCAACCAGCGCGCCGGTCGCGCCGGCCGCCTCCAGGACGGCGTCTGCATCCGCCTGTTCAGCGAGGAGGATTTCCTCAAACGCCCGCGCTTCACCCAGCCGGAAATCCAGCGTGCCAACCTCGCCGAGGTCATCCTGCGCATGAAGGCCTTCCGCCTCGGCCGCATCGAGGATTTCCCCTTCCTCAATCCGCCCTCGGCCGCCGCCATCCGCGGCGGCTACGACCTGCTGCACGAACTCGGCGCGCTCGACGACACCCACGAGATGACCGGGCTCGGCCGCGAACTCGCCCAGCTGCCGCTCGATCCCACCCTCGGCCGCATGCTGCTGCAGGCGCGCGAGGAAGGCTGCCTGCCCGACATGCTCGTGCTCGCCGCCGGCCTCAGCATTCCCGACCCGCGCGAGCGGCCCGAGGAAAAGAAGGAGCTCGCCCAGGCCGCGCACAAGGCCTTCGCCAGCCCCGAGTCCGACTTCCTGACGCTGCTGAAGATCTGGCGCGCCGCGCCACTGCCGGGCGAGGGCTCGCGCAACGCGCTGCGCAAGTTCTGCAAGACGAACTTCCTCTCCTTCACCCGCCTCACCGAGTGGCGCGACCTCTGGCGCCAGCTGCGCGATCTGTTTGCGGAAACCGCTAACACCCCACCGGAACCCCCCGCGGAGAGCAAGCTGGAACCGAGCCCCGGT
The DNA here is from genome assembly GCA_966252325.1 of uncultured bacterium. Classification (GTDB taxonomy): domain Bacteria; phylum Verrucomicrobiota; class Verrucomicrobiia; order Verrucomicrobiales; family Verrucomicrobiaceae; genus Prosthecobacter. Next base: position 28,559 of record CBINON010000016.1, read on the forward strand.
CCAGCCCGGAGCGGCGGTCCCGAGAACCCGGGCGACCGCCTGCACCGCTGCATCCTCGCCGGTCACCTCGGCCACCTCGCCCAGCGCAGCGAGCGCAACCTCTACAAGGCGGCCGGCAACCGCGAGGTCACCCTTTTCCCCGGCTCGCACCTCTACGAGCGGCGCGACAAGCACGACAAGAAGGGCGCGGAAAAAACCCGCCAGCCGGAGTGGATCGTTGCCGCGGAAATCGTCCAGACCTCGCAGCTCTTCGCCCGCACGGTCGCCGGCATCCATCCAGAGTGGGCGGCGGAATTCGGCGCCCACCTGGCGGTGAAGAAGTACAGCGAACCGCACTGGAGCGCCAAGGCCGGCCGTGTGCTGGTCAGCGAACGCCACCTGCTGTACGGACTGGAGGTGCTGCGGCGCAAGATCGACTTCGGCAAGATCGATCCTCCGGCGGCCACTCAGCTGTTCATCCGCGGCGCCCTGCTCGAGGAGGGTGCCGCCCTGCCGCACCGCTTCTTCCAGCACAACCAGAAGCTGCGCACCCGCCTGGAGGCCGCCCTCACCCGCGTGCGCAGCAGTCGCGTGCACGCCATCGAGGAATACCTCTACGAGTTCTACCGCGCGCGCCTTCCGGCGGTGTCCTCGGTGCACGACCTCAACAAGCTCATTCAGGAACAGCGCGACCCGAACTTTCTCTGTGCGCGTGAAGAGGATCTGACTCGCGGCGAAGACGTGCGCGAGGGCCTCGACCAGTTTCCCGACCAGGCGCCGCTCGGCAACTCGGTGCTGCCGCTCGCCTACGCCTACAAACCCGGCCAGGAGGACGACGGCGTCACCGTGCGCGTGCCCCTGCCCGTGGCCGAGCACCTGAGCAGTGGCCAGATGCAATGGCTGGTGCCGGGCCTGCGCGAGGAGATCGCCCTCACCCTGCTGCGCGCCCTGCCAAAGGCGATGCGCCGCAGCCTCATGCCACTGGAGGCCAGCGCGCGCGCCATCGCCCGCGAGTTTGAGCCCGGTCGCGGCGATTTCTTCGAGGCCTTCGCCGTTTTCCTGCGCGAGCGCCACGGCCTGCCGGTGCGCGCCGGCGACTGGCCCGCCGACTGCCTGCCCGCCCACCTGCGTCCGCGACTGGAAATCGTCGGCGCCGGCGACCGCCCGGTACTCGCCACCCGCGACCTCGCCAGCGTCCAGGAACTCGCGCGCAAGCAGACCCGTCGCTCCGATGCCTGGGAGAAAGCCGTGGCGCGTTTCGAGAAACACGACCTGCGCGCCTGGTCGTTTGGCGATCTGCCGGAGAAAATCCTCATCGAGGAGATCGGCGGCGCTCCGGTGTTCGGCTACCCGGGTCTGGAAGTCTCGGCCGAAGGCCTCCGCCTGCGCCTGTTCCGCCAGCTGGCGGAGTCGCTCGACGCCACGCCCGCCGCCGTGCGCCGCCTCGCCGAAGAGGCGCTTGCCAAGGACCTGGCCTGGCTGCGCAAGGAGCTGCGTGCTCTCGATGCAGCGCCCGCGCCCAAGACCGGCGGTCTGGCCAGCCTGGCGCAACTCGACGTCGCCAAGCTCGCCCAACCCGCCGCCAAACCCACGGCATCCGCCCCGCTGTCCGAGCAGGCCTGCGAGCACCTGCTGGCCCACAGCCTGCGCCTGGAACCGCTGCTGCCGCTGCAGGAGGCGCGCTTTCGCGGGATGCTCGAGAGCGCACGCCGCGACTGGCCGGCACTCGCCCACCGCGTCCGCGAGCTGCTGCGGCAGACCGACGAGTTGAAGCGCAAAATCCTGGCCTTCCCGCGCCCCTATGCCGGCCTGCAGGCGGACCTTGATCGGCTCCTGCCACCGGACCTGCTGCTGCGCACCCCGCACGCCCAGTTGCAGCACCTGCCGCGCTACCTCAAGGCCGTGCTGCTGCGTGCCGAGCGCGCCGCCAACCACCCCGCCAAGGACGCCGACAAGGCTGAACTCATCCGCGATTTCGACGGCTGGGAGCGCGAGGTGCCCGCCGCCAACCGCGAGACCTTCCGCTGGTTGTTCGAGGAGTACCGCGTCTCCGTCTTCGCCCAGGAACTCGGCACAGCCCAACCGGTGAGCGTGAAACGCCTGGAAGCCCTCATCGCCGGCTGATCCCCCGCGCGCCGGAACGAACGGCCTTGGGGAAACGCCTTTCGCGCGCTCCTGCAGGCCACCAGTGAGGCCGCCCATGCCGAGGCCGCGTCGCCCCTTGCGTCCGCGCGGGAATGGGCGAAGTTTTTCGACTGTGCCCGACCCCGACACCAAATCCCCGACGCGCTTCGAAGACCTGCGCGGCATCCTGCGCTACGTGCCGCAGTTCCGCCAGCGTGTCTTCGTCATCGCCATCGACGGCGCCCTGCTGCACCAGCCCGGCTTCAGCAGCCTGCTGCAGGACGTCGCCGTCCTGCAGTCGCTCAACATCGAGGTGGTGCTCGTGTTCGGCGCGCGCGCCCAGATTCGCCGTCTGGCCGCCGAACGCGGCGTGACCCTGAGCAGTGACGACGGCATGGGCCGGACCGATGCGGCCACGCTCGACGTCTCGATCGCCGCCATCACCCGCCAGGCCAGCCAGCTCATGGCCGATCTCACCGCCCTGGAAATGCCGGTGGCGGCCAGCAACGCCCTCGCCGTGCATCCGGCCGGTGTCATCGACGGCATCGATCTGGAATACACCGGCCGCATCGAGCGGGTCGACACCGACAGCCTCGGCGTGCTGCTCAAGGCCGACATCATCCCGCTGCTGCCGCCGCTTGGCTACGATGGCCGCGGCACAACCCTGCGCCTCAACTCCGACGCCGTCGCCGTCGAGGTCGCCATCGCCCTGAAGGCCGCCAAGGTCATCTTCGTCTCCGAGGCCGGCCTGAGCGCCGCCGACGGCTCACGCCTGGCCCAGCTCTCCGTGGCCGAGGCGCGCGAGATGCAGCGCCGCCGCGACCCGCGCCACGACGTCAACATCCTCTCCAAGCTCCGCCACGCCGCCCTCGCCTGCCAGGAAGGCGTGCCGCGCGTGCACATCGTCGATGGCACCCAGGACGAGGCCCTGCTCGCCGAGCTCTTCAGCAACGAGGGCGTCGGCACCATGATCCATGCCGACGACTACCAGCAGATCCGCGAGGCCCACGCCTCCGACGTCGGCACCCTGCTGACCATGATGCAGCAGTCGATGGAGGACGCCGCCCTGGTGCCGCGCACGCGCGAGCAGATGCTCGCGCGCATCGGCGACTTCCACGTGCTCGAGGTCGACGGCAACCCGATTGGCAGCGTGGCGGTGCACAGCTACGAGGAGGAGGGACGGCGCATCGCCGAACTTGCCTGCCTGTTCGTGCGCCGCTCGCACAAAAACCGCGGCCATGGCGGCCGGCTGGTCGCCTACGCGGAGCAAATTGCCCGCAAGCGCGGCTGCGACACGCTGGTCGCCCTGAGCACCCAGGCCTTCCGCTTCTTTGAGGAAAAGATGGGCTTCCAGGTCAGCGATCCCGCCTGCCTTCCCGCCGCGCGCCGCGAGCAATACGTGCGCAGCGGGCGCAACTCCAAGGTGCTCGTCAAGCGCCTCGCCTGATCCCCGCTTGCAGGCGCCGCGCTCCCCGCGTATGGCGCCGCACCCCCATGGTCAAGGAACTCGCCGCCACCTGCCGCTTCCTCCGCGCCAACGACTGGCGCACGATCCGCGACGCCTTCCTGCGCCGCGACGCCCATCCCTTCCTGCAGTTCGTCAAGTACGGCCTCGCCGGCGTCGTCGCCGCGCTCGCCCACAACGGCCTGGTCCTCGCGCTGACCCTGACCGTGCTGCCCGCCGGCAAGGGCATGCTCATCGACGGTCAGGTGCTCGACGAGGTGGTGCGCAACCGCCACCTGCTCTGGGCCAACACCCTCGCCTGGCCCCTCGGCACGGTCGTCGCCTACGTCATGAACACCGCCTTCGTGTTCACCCCCGGCCGCCACTCCAAACTCGTCGAGGCCAGCCTCTTCGCCGTCGTCGGCGCCCTCGGCTTCTTCCCCGGCCTGCTCGTCGTCGACTGGCTTGCCGGCCATCTTGGCCTGCCCTCGACGGTCGCCCAACTCGGCTTCATCCTGACCTCGGTCGCCGTCAACTTCCTCTGCCGGAAGTTTCTGATCTTCAAGAAGTGAAGCAGGAACCGGGGGAACCACGAAGAACACGAATCTTCACGAAGGTAATGGGGTGATGCCCCTGCCCCGTCAGGCCCCGAGCCAGTCGCGCACGGCAGCGATGACCTCGAGGCGCTGGGCCTCGGTGAGTTCGCCGTAGATCGGCAGGCTGAGCACTTCACCGGCGAGGCGGTGCGAGATGGCGCAGCCGCGGCGCGAGCTTTCCGGCAGACCGGCAAAGCAGGGCTGCTGGTCGAGCGTCAGCGGGTAATAGATCTCGCAGCCGATGCCGGCACGCTGCAGATGGTCGCGCAAGGCGTCGCGGCGACCGGTACCGAGCACGCGCAGGGTGTACTGGTTCCAGATGTGGGTGTTGTGCGCATAGGCCACCGGCAGCACGACGCGCGTGCCCTGCTCCGCCAGACAGTTGTCCTGGGCGGTGATGCACTTGCAGTGGGCGGGGTTGGCGACCGCGACACCCGGCAGTTGCGACAGCTCGCGGGTGTAATGCTCGGCATTGGCCTGGCGCTGGGCGGTGTACTCGCCGTAACGCTTGAGCTTCACGCTGAGCAGGGCGCACTGCAGGGTGTCGAGACGGAAATTGCCGCCAACATGATGGTGATAGTACTTCGGCTTCGAACCATGCACGCGCAGCACGCGGGCATACTCGGCGAGGGCGTCGTCGTTGGTGACCAGCATGCCGCCGTCGCCAAAGCCGCCGAGGTTCTTGCTCGGGAAGAAGCTGTAGGTGCCGAAGTCGCCCAGTGTGCCGCAGGCGCGGCCCTTGTAGGTGGCGCCGATGGCCTGGGCCCCGTCCTCGACGACCCGCAGGCCGTGCTCCTGCGCCAGCTCCAGCAGCGGATCCATGTCGGCGCTCTGGCCGAACAGGTGCACCGGGATGACAGCACGGGTGCGCGGCGTGATCTTGGCACGCACATCCTTCAGGTCGAGATTGAAGCAGACCGGACAGATGTCCGTGAACACCGGCACGGCGCCGAGACGGGCGACGGCACCGGCCGTGGCAAAGAAGGTGAAGGCCGGGCAGAGCACCTCGTCGCCGGGACGGATGTCGAGGGCCATGAGGGCGAGCAGCAGGGCATCGGTGCCCGAGGACACGGCCAGCGCGTGCCGGCAGCCGAGCAGGGCAGCCACCTCCTGCTCAAAGGTTTCCATCTCCGGCCCCATGATGAAACGACCGTGGCCAAGCACGCGCCGGAAGGCCTCGACGAGTTCGGATTCGAGCGGGTGATTCTGGGCGTTGACGTCGAGCAGGGGGACGGGCATGGGACGGCAAATTCCGTTCAAACCGGCCCCGGTCAAATGCCAAGACAACATTCCGCGCCGCCGCCGCAGAAGCTGGCGGCCGCGACATAACCGATCTTGCAGACGACGTGCAGAGTCTGATCCTGGTTGAAAGTCGTCTTGCCGGCGCACTTGGCGGTGTCGATGGCCCAGTGCAGCACAAACTCCACGGCCGCCACCAGCGACGAACCGGTGATCAGCCAGACAAAACCGGCATGGATCAGGCAGTGGGCCGCCATGCAGACGAACCAGATGCTCGCCGGCCGAGCGGGATCCCCCAGGGCCATCAGGAAACGGCGATTCTTGCCAATGGCCAAAAACTCACCCTGCAGGGGAAAATCCGCCAGCGCATGGCCGATGCACAGGGCGAAAAACACCTGGGAGGCGGCAAGCAGGGTGGTCGGGGGAAACTCCAGCAGCATTCCAGCAAACTCCCATCCCCTGCACGCAGTGGCAACCTGAAAATCCACCCGTCCCCCGACCCGCCGCCGCCGCTTGACGCCGCCGCGATTCCGCGCCTATGAGGTCGCCATGCATCCCCTGCTCTCCGCAGCCCGCCTCTACGGCATTGTCGATCTGGGCTACGTCGCCCCGGCCGCTGCGCCGGCCATGACCCGCGCCCTTTGCGAGGGCGGCATCGACCTGCTGCAACTGCGCGCCAAGGGCCTGGCCCCGGCTGCGGTCGAGGCCCTGGCCCGCGAGCTTTTGCCCATCGCCCGCGACCTCGGCGTGCCCTTCATCCTCAACGACCATGTTGCCGTCGCCGCCAGCGTCGGCAGCGATGGTGTGCACGTCGGCCAGGACGACGACGCCGTCGCCACCGCCCGCGCCGCGGTCGGCCCCGGGATCTTCGTCGGCAAATCCACCCACAGCCTCGCCCAGGCCGAGGCGGCCCAGGCCGAAGGGGCGGACTACCTCGGCTTCGGCCCGCTCTATGCGACCGGCACCAAGCCGGACTATGTGCCGATCGGTCTCGCAGACATCGCCGCCGTGCACACGCGGGTCAGCGCCCCGGTGTTCTGCATCGGTGGCGTCAACGCCTCGCGCCTCGCCGAGATCCTCGCCGCCGGTGCCCGACGGGTCGTCGTCGTCTCCGCCTTCCTGCAGGCCGCCGACCCGCGCGCCGCGGTGCGCGAGCTGAAAGCCCGACTGCCCTGACCCTCATGCGCCTGCTGCTCCTGCTCCTGCTGGTGGCCGGCCCGGTCCTGGGCCAAGTCGCGCCGCCCGCTCCCCCGCCCAAGCCCCTGCCGCCGGCGCTGCTGCGCTGGGCCGAGGCCCAGCGCAGCCGCGGCGATGTCGAGGTCGAGTTCCAGCAGACGCGCACCACCCCGGCGCTGGCGCGTCCCATCCTCACGCCCGGCCGCTTCTGGCACTTTGCCGACGGCGGCTTCCGCTGGGAACTGGGCCGGCCGGCGGCCACGGTGCTGGTGCACGATCAGGAAAGCTTCCGCGTGCGCGAGGCGGGAGCGAGCGAGTGGCGGGAACTGGATGCCGAGGATCCGCGCTGGCGGATGTGGACGCGCTTCCTCAGCGGCCGCGAAGCCAGCCCCGAGGAGTTGCAGCGGCATTTCCTGGTCGATGCCGAGGCACAGACCGCCGAAGTGACGGCCGTCAGCCTGCGCCCCAAGCTGCCGGTGATCCGACGTCACCTGCGCCAGCTCGACCTGCAAATCAGCGCCGATGGCGCCCGCCTCGTGCAACTGCGCGTGCTGCAGGGCGATGGCTCGACCCTGCTGCTGACCTTCGGACCGCCGCGACCGGCGGATCCGGCCGACAAGGCGCGCTTGCTGGCGCGCTGAACAACGCAGATTCCGCCTTGAGCCCGGGCCGCGCCGCTGTCAGAGTCGGTCCGCATGAAATTTCATCTCTTCCTCCTCGCCGGCCTCGCCATGGCCGGACTGTTTGCCGTCGCCGCCGATCCCGAGGCTCCCAAGCCGCTGCGCGTGCTCATGGTGACCGGCGGCTGCTGCCACGATTACGAGAACCAGAAGATGATCCTGGCCGAGGGCCTGAGCGCGCGGGCGAACGTCGAGTTCACCATCGTTCACGAGGAAGGGCCCGACGGCAAGAAGGACAAGACCCACCGCATCAGCATCTACGAAAAGGACGACTGGGCGAAGGGCTATGACGTGGTCCTGCACAACGAGTGCTTCGGCGGCATCACCGACGACGCCTTCGTCAACCGCATCGCCAAACCCCACCACGACGGCGTTCCCGCGGTCATGCTGCACTGCTCCGCCCACAGCTACCGCGCCGCGGCCACCGACGAATGGCGAAAGTGCCTCGGTCAGAAGAGCATGAGCCACGAGAAGAACCGCGATCTGCTGGTCAAAAACGTCGCGCCCGAGCACCCGGTCATGAAGGGCTTCCCCATGGAGTGGCTCGACAAGGCCGATGAACTCTACAAGAACGAGGTGCTGTACCCGAACTTCGTGCCGCTGGCCAAGGCCTGGGGCGAGGACACCCAGAAGGATCACTTCCTGGTCTGGGTCAACACCTACGGCAAGGGCCGGGTGTTCGGCACCACGATGGGCCACAACAATTCGACGATGGAAGACCCGGTCTTCCTCGACCTGGTGGCGCGCGGCCTGCTGTGGAGCTGCGGCAAGCTGGGCGAGAACGGCAAGCCCCTGCCCGGCTACGCCTCACGCCAGAAGTGAGGCCTCACTTCTTCGCCGCCTTCTTCACCGCGGCCTTCTTGGCGGGGGCTTTTTTGGCCGGCACCGGCTTGGCCTCAGGAGCGGCTTTCGCCTCGGCGGCCGGCTTCGCCGCCGGCTTGGGGGCGGTCGCCGCCCACTCGTCGACATGCAGCCAGGTTTCGGAGCTGCCGACCCGGATGTAGTCGGTCGACTTCAGGATGCCGCGCGCGAGAAAGGCGCGCATCTCGTCGGCGGTGAAGGGACCGAACTCGACGAAGGCGCGGCTGAGATGGAGGGTGGAGCTCATGGGTGTGGAGGATGTGGACCGACAGGGACACCGATGCCCCCGTCGAAGTCCGTCACAAGCAAAAACCCTGCCACATTTCACGCAAGCCCCCAGGGGTCACTTGCCGGCCTCGGCGTCCTTCTCCTCCGCCGCGGCAGATTTGCGTTCGTTGACGATGCGGTCCACGGCGTGCTTGGTGACGATGTTGCCCAGGGAGTCGCGGCCCTTGATGGCGAGCGCCGCCACCGGGAACTTCAGGCTGAGGGTGCGCAGGTACAGGGCCGGCTTGAGATGGATGAGCAGGTTCTGGGCATCGCTCTCGGCCTCGGTCTCGTGGCGGGCGAAGAACAGCACCATCGTGCCGGGCGCCCCCTTGGTGAGCACGTAGGCCTTGTCGCGGGTGATGCCGCCGATCCGGAAGCGCTTGGCCAGGACCGGCCCCTGCTTGCCGTTGCGGTAGATCATCGTGTACACCGCCTCCTCGTCCTTCTTGAACAGGTTCAGGTAGACCGGGTTCTTGCCGACGTGGAGCTTGGGTGCCACCTTGGACACGGTCATGACGCCCTCGCGGGTGAACCAGATGAGGTCGTCGAGCGGCGAGCACTTGCAGACCGGCTCACCCTCCTTCTTCAGACCGGTGCCGGCGAAGCCCTCCTTCGCGTCGAGATACAGGGTCTCGTTGGCCAGGATGACCTCGGCGGCGGCGATGCGATCGAAGCTGGACACCTCGGTGCGGCGCTCGCGCCCCGGTCCGTAGGTCTTCTTCAACCGCTCGAAATGGGCAATGGCGTAGCGGGTGAGCTGCTTGAGGTTTTTCTGCACCTCGGCAATCGCCTTCTCGAGGGCGCGGATCTGCTCGTCGGCCTCGAAGCTGTTGTACTTGGAGATGCGCTTGATCTTGATCTCGGTCAGGCGGGCCACGTCGTCGTCGGTCACCTCACGTCGCAGCAGGCCGAGGTGCGGCTTCAACCCGGTCCAGATCGCCTTGAGCACGGCCTCCCAGGTTTCGCACTCCTCGATGCGCCGGTAGATGCGGTTCTCGATGAAGATCTTCTCCAGGCTGCTGAAGTGCCACTTCTCCTCGAGCTCGCCGAGCTGGATCTCCAACTCGTGACGCAGGATGTCCTTGGTGTGCTGGGCGCTCTCGCGCAGCAGGTCGTTGACACCGACAAAGCGCGGCTTGTCGTTCTGAATGACCACGGCGTTCGGCGCCAGCGAGATCTCGCAGTCGGTGAAGGCATACAGAGCCTGGATCGTTTGGTCGGGATCCACCCCCGGCGGCAACTGAATGAGGATTTCGACGTTCTCCGCCGTGTTGTCCTCGACCCGGGCGATCTTGATCTTGCCCTTGTCATTGGCGGCGACAATGCTGTCGAGGATGCTGCCGGTGGTGGTGCCGTAGGGAATCTCGACGACACGCAGGGTGTTTTTCTTGGTGCCGACCTCGATGCGTGCGCGCACCCGCACGCGACCGCCGCGCAGGCCCTGGTTGTAGTCGCCGGCATCCATGATGCCGCCCTGCGGAAAGTCGGGCACCAGGCTGAATTCCTCGCCGCGCAGGGCGGCGATGCTGGCATCGCAGAGCTCGATGAAGTTGTGCGGCAGGATGCGGCAGGACAGGCCGACGGCGATGCCTTCGACACCCTGGGCAAGCAGCAGCGGGAACTTCACCGGCAGGGTCACCGGCTCCTTGTTGCGGCCGTCGTAACTCGCCGCCCACTCGGTGACCTTCGGGCTGAAGACGACGTCGAGGGCGAACTTCGACAGCCGCGCCTCAATGTAACGCGGCGCCGCGGCGTTGTCGCCCGTCAGGATGTTGCCCCAGTTGCCCTGGGTGTCGATGAGCAAGTCCTTCTGCCCCAACTGCACGAAGGCGTCGCCAATGCTGGCGTCGCCGTGCGGATGGTACTTCATCGTGTTGCCGACGACGTTGGCCACCTTGTTGTAGCGACCGTCCTCGAGTTCATCAAGGCTGTGCAGGATGCGCCGCTGCACCGGCTTGAAGCCGTCATGGATGTGCGGCACGGCACGCTCGAGAATGACGTAGCTGGCGTAGTCAAGGAACCAGTCGCCATACAAATCATCGACGGGTTTGATCTCGATCGGCGCGCTGTCGGCCAGGATGGGGGAGTCGTCTTCGGCGGGCTTGGCGGGTTTCTTCGGCACGGTCGGAGGTCGGCGGGGTTGGGACGGAAAAGGTCAGCATAGGCGGCACCGACCGCCATGCAAGGCCGGGTCCGCCCGGCCACTTCAACCCAAGCCGAGACGGGCGCGCACGGTCGCCAGGTCCTCCGGCAGCGGCGCTTCCAGGCGCAGGGGTTGGCCGCTGGCGGGATGTTTGAACTCCAGACGGGCGGCATGCAGAAACAACCGCTTCAGGCCGGCCTCCGCGCGCAGCCGGCGGTTCAGCTCAAAGTGGCCGTACACATCGTCGCCGAGCAGGTGGTGCTGGCGCGAGGCCGCCTGCACGCGGATTTGGTGGGTCTTGCCGGTGAGCAGGCGGATTTCCAGGAGCGAGAGACGTCGCACAGGATCGTAACCGAGCTGGCGAAAGTGCAGTTCAGCGTTCGGCAGCCTCCCCTTGACCACTGCGGTGCGAACGCGGCCGCGCTCGTGGGAGGTGGCGAGGTGGTCGAGCCAGACGCCCTCGCGCCCGGGATTGCCGCGGACGGCGGCGAGGTAGGTCTTGGCCATCGCGCCGCTTTCAAAGGCTTCTCGGCACTTGCCGGCGGTCACCGCATCGAGTGCGCCCAGCAGCACGCCGGAGGTGTCCTGGTCGAGCCGGTGCATGAGCCAGACGCGACCGGCGGCGGATTCGAAGCATTGCGCCTTCTCGTCGTAGCGTCCCTCGAAGGCGGCGAACTCGCCGCGGCGGCCGGGGTTCGGGTGCGACAGCACGCCCGAGGGTTTGTGGACCCCGATCAGAAAACGGTCGCGGTGCAGGACGGGGCAACGGGTGAGCAGCGGATCGGTCACAGGGCGGCGAGGCGTTCGTTGACCCAGAGGGCGAAGGTGCGGATGTCCCAGGGCATCGTCAGCCAGCCATGGCGGGCGCCGGGTCGCACGAGGATGCGGATGTCATGCCCGAAGCGGGCGGCGCTTTCGCGAAATCGCTCCGACTGCTCCAGCGGCACCAGCGTGTCGGCATCGCCATGGGCGATGAGCACGGGTGGCAGCCGCTCGCCGACATGAAAGATGGGCGAGATCTCGCGGCCGATGCGACGCCACTGGGCGGGGTCGGCCGCCGCCGGACCAAAGGACTTCTTGAAACTGCGCGGCGGTCCACCGGTGCCGTCGTTCTCGGTCGAGCTGCCGAGGTTGAGCAGGTCGGTCACCGGAAAGAACACGGCCACCGCCTGCACCGAACTGTCCTCGCGATCCACCGGGTCCGGGGCGTCGACCGGGCCGGGACCGCCGCGGGTGGCGAGCATCAGGCTGAGATGCCCGCCGGAACTGCCGCCGGTGACGGCGAGACGCTGCGGATCCACCCCGTAGTCCGCCGCGTGATGGCGGACGAACCGGACCGCGCGATGCATGTCCTCGACAATCTCCTGCACGCTCGCCTGCGGCTGCGGCAGATGGGTGATGGCAAAAACGGTCAGGCCCTGGCGCAGGGCCGGTCCGGCCAGCCAGGGATCGAACTTGCCCGGGTGCGACTTCCATTTGCCGCTGACCAGAATGAGCAGACCGACCCCATTGGCGTGGCGGGGCCGGTGCACCTCCAGAAGCAGGTCCTGGCCCTGGCGCCGTCCGTAGACGACGCCGCGGGTGACCTCGGCCCCGGGATGCAGATACCCCCAGACCGCCGCGCCCAGCAGCAGAGCGCTGAGCAGCAGCAGGACAAGGGCGCGCAGGCACAGGCGCAGAACACGGCGGGTGGCGGATGCCATAACCCACCATGGACAGGGGCCGCCGCTTTTCCAAGGGCCAAATGCAGACGGCTCACCCGCATTGCCAGCCACGGCAAAGGCCTTACACTGGGCACGTGTCCAAACGTCTGCTGCTCGCCCTGGCTGCCCTCGCGCTCGCCCTGCTTCTGTTCCGCGGGCCGGGCGACCGTTCCGCAGCGCGTGCCGCAGGGCTTGCCGCGCGGATCGAGCGCGCCGCTGCCGAACCCGGCCTGGAAGGCGCGGCCATCGGCCTGTGCGTGCTCGACGCCAGCGGCGCCGTGCAGGCCGCCGTGAACGCCGACACCGCCTTCATTCCGGCGTCCAGCCTGAAAACCGTGACCACGGCCACCGCCCTCGAAGTCCTGGGTCCGGACTTCCGCTTTGAGACCCGCCTGCTGGCCAGGGCCGAACCGCGCGACGGCGTGCTCGAGGGCGACCTCATCCTGCGCGGCGGCGGTGATCCCCTGCTCTCGCTCGGCGACCTCGCCCGTTGGGCCGCGAAACTGCAGCGCCAGGGCCTGCGCCGGATCACGGGCCGCGTTCTCGGTGACGGCAGCTTGTTCACCGGCTCACTGTTCGACGACCACTGGAGCTGGGGCGACATTGGCAACGGCTACGGCAGTCCGGTCGCCGGCCTCAACCTCGAGCACAACCGCTACACCGCCGTCTTCGCCCCGGGCACGGCGGAGGGCCGGCCCGCGCAACTGGTGGAAACCGTCCCCGAGGTGCCCGGCATCACCTGGATCAACGAGGTCCGCACCGGCCCGCCGGAGAGCGGCGACGGCGTCATGATCCACGGTGGCGAACGCACCGCGCGTCTGCACCTGCGCGGCACCGTGCCGGCCGACCGGCCGCAGTTCCGCGTCAGCGGCGCCGTGCCCGATCCGGAAACCTTCGCCGCCCACCACCTGCGCGCCGCGCTGGTCGCGGCCGGCATCGAGGTCGCCGGTGCGGCGGGTGTTGCCGAAAGCCCCCTCGGCAGCGATGCCCGCGTGCTGTTCACCCATGCCTCGGCCCCGCTGCACGAACTCGCTGCACGCATCCACGCGACTTCGGACAATCACGAGACCGAATGCCTGTTCCGCCAACTCGGCCTGCAGCGCGGGCAGGCGCCGGACGCGGTCGTGCGCGCACACTGGCGTGGACGCGGCCTGGAATTCCGCGGGCTCCGCCTCGAGGATGGCTGCGGCTTGGCCCGGGCCGACTGCATCCGCCCGCGCGACCTTGCCGAACTGCAGCGCCTCGCCGCCAGCGGCCCGCAGGGTGAGGTCTACCGCAACAGTCTGGTCGCCCTGCGCGACGGCGCCGTGCTCGCCAAGGGCGGCGCCATGTCCGGCGTGCGCAGCCTCACCGGCCTCGCCCGCGCGGCCTCGGGTGAGACCTTCTCTTTTGCCCTGATCCTCAACCACGCCACCAGTGGCGCCGCCGCCACCGCGCTGCGCGAGGCGGTGCTCGATGAAATCCTGCGCTGGTGACGATCTTGTCGGCTGAAAGCTGCAGGGCTTGATGCCCTTATTGTCCAGCCATGCCGCCGCCCCTCTACCCGCTGATTTCCCCCCGTACACTCCCCCGCCGCAGCTTTCTCGCCGGCACCGCCTCCCTCGCCCTCGCCGCGCTCGGCCGCGAGCAGGCCCGCGGTGCCACCACCCGCCTGCCGAAGTTTGCCGGCTATCCCTTCACCCTCGGCGTCGCCTCCGGCGATCCCGCCCCCGACGGCTTTGTGCTCTGGACCCGTCTTGCCCCGCGCCCGCTTGAGGGCGACGGTGGCATGGCGCCGGAAGCGGTCGAGGTGGCCTGGCAGGTCGCCGAGGACGAGGCGATGACGAAGGTGGTCGCCAAGGGCACGACCGTGGCCACCCCCGAGTGGGGCCACTCGGTGCATGTCGAGGTTCAGGGCCTGCGCCCCGAGCGCTGGTACTGGTACCAGTTCAAGGCCGGCAGCGAAACCAGCCCGGTCGGCCGCAGCCGCACCTTCCCCGCCGCCGCCGCCCTGCCGGAGCGCCTGCGCTTCGCTTTTGCCTCCTGCCAGCACTATGAAACCGGCCTGTTTACCGCCTACGAACACATGCTCGCCGAGGCGCCCGATCTGGTCATCCATCTCGGCGATTACATCTACGAGTACGCCGGCATCGAGAAGCGCGTGCGCATGCATCACGGACCGGAGATCACCACCCTGCACGACTACCGCGTCCGCCTCGCCCAGTACAAGTCCGACCCCGCCCTGCAGGCCATGCACGCCGCCGCGCCCTGGCTGGTGACCTGGGATGACCATGAGTTCGACAACAACTGCGCGGGCGACATCTCGGAGGAACCGGGGGTCAGTCGCGAGGACTTCCTCCGCCGCCGCGCCGCCTCCTACCAGGCCTACTATGAAAACATGCCGCTGCGCGTGGCGGCCATGCCCAAGGGCCCCGACATGCTGCTCTATCGCCGGGTGCCCTGTGGCCGGCTCGCCGATTTCCACGTGCTCGACACCCGCCAGTACCGCAGCGACCAGCCCTGCGGCGACGGCAACAAGCCGCCCTGCCCCGAGTCGCTGAATCCGAACGCCAGCCTGCTCGGCCAACTCCAGCGCGACTGGTTGTTCGAAAACCTGGCCAACTCCCAGGCTGGCTGGAACGTGCTCGCCCAGCAGGTCATGATGGCGCGTGTCGACCGCAAGGCCGGCGAGGAAATCACCCACAGCATGGACCAGTGGCCCGGCTATGAAATGGAGCGCCGGCGTGTGCTCAACCACTTCCACGAGCAGCGCGTCCGCAATCCCGTCGTGCTCACCGGCGACATCCACAGCAACTGGGCCAACAACCTGATCGCCGACTTCGAACCGGGCCAGCGCCGGGTGGTCGGCACGGAGTTTGTCGGCACCTCCATCTCCTCGGGCGGCGACGGCGTGCTCAAACCCAAGACCCTCGACGAGACCTACGCCGAGAATCCCTTCGTCAAATTCCACAGCACCGAGCGAGGCTATGTCAGTTGTGAAATCACCCCGGGGCTGTGGCGCAGCAAGTATCAGGGCATCGAATACGTGAGCCGACCCGGCGCAGCGCTACACACACGAGCGGAATTCGTCGTCGAGTCCGGCCAACCCGGCCTGCAAAAGGCCTGAGCCAGGCCCCGGCGGCAACGACGGGCACTGCGGCTTGAATAAAGCCGCGGTGCCCCCGTCGAAACGAACGAACCCCACGTTCACCGCCATGAAAAAATTGCTCACCCTCCTGCTCGCCGCCGCCAGCCTCGGCGCCCTCGTTCCGACCCAGGCCAAAGCTTGGGACGGTCGCCACTCGCACCGCCAGGTCACCGGCTACCATTCCTGCGGCCGACCGGTGTACAGCTCCTACCAGATCTGCGGCCACGACGCCTGGGGCCGGCCGATCGGCCGCTGGGTCAGCGACCACCGCGCCTGCGGCTGCCATGTCTGCCGGCCGCGCGTGGTCGCCCCGGTCTGCCCGCCGCCGGTCCACTACGGCCCGCCGGTGCACTACCACCGCCCGTCCCATCGCAGCGTCAGTTGGTTCTTCTCGTTCGGCCGCTGAAAAAGCCTCAACCCTATCGCCGCGGATCCCCCCCGGATCCGCGGCGTTGTTTTTGCCCCCAGCACGTCGCGCCACCAGACCGCGGTTGCCATCCCCCCCGGTTGCGGCTACAGGAGCGGCCCAATGTTCGTCGATCAGATCAAAGTTTACGCCCGCGCCGGCAAGGGCGGTGATGGCAATGCCCACTTCCACCGCGGCAAGTTCCGCCCCAAGGGCGGTCCCGATGGCGGCGACGGCGGCCGCGGCGGCGATGTCGTGCTCGAGGCCGACCCCAGCACCGACAGCCTGCGCCACTACTTCTTCAACGCCAAGCTGTTCGCCAAGGACGGCGACAAGGGCGGCGCCAACCTGTGCACCGGCCGCAGCGCGGAGCCGGTCATTTACAAGGTGCCCTGCGGCACCCTCGTCTCGAAAATCGTCGAGGTGGAGGATCCGGAAACCGGCGAGATCGTCGAGACCTTTGAGCCGTTTGCCGACCTGACCACACCGGGCCAGCGCTTCGTGCTCTGCAAGGGCGGCAAGGGCGGCAAGGGCAACGTCCACTTCAAGACCAGCACCCACCAGGCGCCGCGCGAGTTCACCCCCGGCGAAGCCGGCGAGGAGGGGCGCTTCCACTTCGAACTGCGCAGCATCGCCGACGCCGGCTTCGTCGGCTTCCCCAATGCCGGCAAGTCGACCCTGCTGTCGAAGCTGAGCGCCGCGAAACCGAAGATCGCCAACTACCCCTTCACCACCCTCCAGCCCAACATCGGCGTCATCCCCTTTGGCCCGAACCGCCGCGGCACGCTCGCCGACATCCCCGGCCTCATCGAAGGCGCGCACGAGAACGTCGGCCTCGGCCACGATTTCCTGCGCCACATCATGCGCTGCCGCATCCTGCTCTTCGTGGTCGACACCGCCGGCACCGAGGGCCGCGACCCGGTGCAGGACCTCGAAACCGTGCGCACCGAGGTGTCGCTCTACTCCAAGGAACTCGCCAAGCGCCCCTGGCACATCATCGCCAACAAGATGGACGTCGAGGGCGCCGAGGAAAACCTCGCCCGCCTCAAGGAACGCTTCAAGCGCGTGAAAATCCTGCCGGTGTCGGCCGAGACCGGCCTCGGCATGGACAAGCTGGTCGAGTTCCTCGACCAGAAGATCGGCCAGGACCACGGCATCGACTTCGAGTGAGCCGCCGCCGGGCTTGCACCGGCGCGCGCGCCATGGCATGAACCCATTCCCGTGCGCCTCGACGTCATCACCCTGTTTCCCGAACTCGTGTCGGTGCCGATGAGCACCAGCATCATGAAGCGCGCCCGCGACAAGGGCCTGGTCGAATTCGCGGTGCATGACCTGCGCGAGCACGGCCTCGGCCGCCACCGCCAGGTCGATGACACCCCCTGCGGCGGCGGTCCCGGCATGGTGCTGCGCCCCGAGCCGCTGTTCGCCGCCCTGCGCGCCATCCACACCCCGCGCAGCCGGGTCATCCTGATGACCCCGGCCGGCCGCCGCTTCGACCAGGCCGCCGCCCGCCGGCTCGCCGGCGAGGAACATCTCATCTTCATCTCCGGCCACTACGAGGGCGTCGACGAGCGCGTCACCGAGCGCTGGGTCGACGAGGAACTCAGCATCGGCGATTACGTGCTCACCAACGGCACTCTCGCCGCCGCCGTCGTCATGGACGCCCTCGTGCGCCTGCTGCCCGGCGCGCTCGGCGACGACCAGAGCTCGGTCGAGGAGTCGTTCGGTGCCAGTGGCCTGCTTGAGGCGCCGCAGTACACCAAGCCGGCCGAGTTCGAGGGCCTGGCCGTGCCCGAGGTGCTGCTCGGCGGCAACCACGCGAAAATCGCCCAATGGCGTGCCGAACAGGCGCTGGAGCGGACCCGCCGCAACCGCCCCGACCTGCTCGCGGATGCGGGCTTGTAAAAGGCCGGGACCGGTGTAAATCCGGCTTCCCATGAAAGTCACCCAACTCTCCGCCCTTGCCGCGCTGGCCCTGCTCGCCGCCTGCAAACCCGCCGCCCCCGAAGCTCCGCCCGCCGAAATGCCGCAAGGCCAGGCCGCCTCGTCCGAGGTCAAGGACGGCTGGATCCCGATGTTCAACGGCAAGGATCTGACCGGCTGGAAGGACAGTGGCGAAACCCCCGGCTCCTTCACCGTCGAGGACGGCGTGCTCAAGGTTGGCAACGGCCGCGCCCACCTCTTCTATGCCGGCATCGACGGCAACGCCAGCTTCACGAATTTCGAGTTCAAGGCCAAGGTCAAGCACATGCCCGGCTCGAACTCCGGCATCTACATCCACACGAAGTTCCAGGAAAAGGGCTGGCCCGACGCCGGCTACGAGTGCCAGGTCAACAGCACCGGCCACAAGGATCCGAAGAAGACCGGCGGCCTGTACGCGGTCAAGGACGTGCTCGACACCGCTCCCGTCGCCGACGGCGAATGGTTCGACTACGGCATCAAGGTCGAGGGCAAGCACATCACCATCACCATCAACGGCAAGGTGACGACCGACTGGACCGAGCCCGAGGGCTGGGATCCGGCCACCGCGCTGAAGAACATGCCGGGCCGCAAGCTCAGCGAGGGCACCATCGCCATCCAGGCCCACGACCCGCAGAGCGTGGTCTATTACAAGGACCTCATGATCCGCCCCCTGTGAGCGATCCCAACCTGGCCATCGTCGAAGTCCGCAGCGAGTTCGTGCGCGGGCGCAACTGCCTGCTCGTGCGCGGGCAGTTCAGCCCGCTGTACATGGACTACTACCTGCACCTGATGCAGCACGGGCTGAAATACGCCGACGGCCCGGACCAGATGCTCAAGGATTCCCTGGCCGCCCTCGCCCTGCACCTGGCCTCGCGCCCGCAGGACGAGGGCTCCGCCTGGACGATCCACCTGCACGAACCGCTGATGAACCTCTTCGTCACCGGCGGCAGCCGCCCCGGCCGCGTCACCGGCCGCATCTTCACCGAGGACATCAAGGACAGCGGCAACAGCCTGTTCATCGCCCAGACCACCCGGCCGCACATGCAGCCGCGCCAGAGCATGATCGAGTTCCAGGGCACCGACCTGCTCGCCGCGGTCGAACAGTTCTACACCCAGAGCGAGCAGCGCCCGACCCGCTTCTTCCGCCTGCCCGACGAGGATTTCGTGCAGATCTCGGCCGAACCCGATGCCGACCTCGATTGGCTCAACAGCCTGACCGACGCCGACATCCCGAAACTTGCGGAGACCGAAACCCTGTCGCTGCTGGAAACCCGCGGCTACGTCTTCGAGTGCGGCTGCACTGTCGATCGGCTCTACCCCCTGCTCACCCGCCTCACGGCCGAGGATCTCGAGTACATCTTCGAGGACGGTTTTGCGACCATCACCTGCCCGCGCTGCGCCGCCGTGTTCAAGACGCCAAAAAGCGCCTTCGACGCCTGGAAAGCACAGCAGCCGGCCTGACCCCGTTCGTATCGTCCCCATGAACGCGCCCGCCTACAAGATCGGCAACGAGAAGCTCATCAAGGTACTGCCCAACGCCGCCCAGCGCCTGACCAGCCTGCTCACCCGCCAGGGCCGCGCCGAGAACGGTGCCCTGCGCATCGCCGTGGTCGGCGGCGGCTGCTCGGGCCTGCAATACAAGATGGACCTCGTCGACGGACCCGCCAACCGCGACATCCTGGTCACCTCCAACGAGGTGCGCGTGGTCATCGATCCGAAGAGTGCGCTCTTCGTCACCGGCTCGGAACTCGACTACAGCGACGACCTCCAGCAGGGCGGCTTCAAGGTGACCAACCCGAACGCCGTCGTCACCTGCTCCTGCGGCGAAAGCTTCTCCGCCTGATCCGGTCATGACCGATGCCTTTGCGCTCCTCGGCCTGCCGCCGCGTGCCGCGCTTGACGAAGCCGCCCTGCAGGAGGCCTGGCGCCAGGCCGCACGCTCGGCTCATCCGGACCAGCCCGGCGGCGATGCCGCGCACGCGGCGGAACTCAACGCTGCGCTCGACACGCTGAAGTCGCCGGTCAGCCGCCTCAAGCACCTGCTGGAACTGCATCAGGTTCCCTGGCGCGCGGTGCCGCTCGACGCCGGCCTGATGCAGCTCTTCGAACGCCTCGGTCCCCTGCTCCAGCGCGGCACGGCCCTGCTCAGCCAAAAGCAAGCCGCCGCCAGTGCCCTCGCCAAGGCCCTGCTCGCCCGCCAGGAATTGCAGCAGCGCGAGGCCCTGGAAGACCTGGGCACCGAAATCGCCGAGGCTTGGAAGGCCCTCGAAGACCGCCTGCCGGAGTTGGACAGCCGCCTCACCGCGGGCGACAGCCAAGCCTGGACCGACCTGCAGGCCTGCCAGG
Source organism: uncultured bacterium (assembly GCA_966252325.1). Lineage (GTDB taxonomy): Bacteria > Verrucomicrobiota > Verrucomicrobiia > Verrucomicrobiales > Verrucomicrobiaceae > Prosthecobacter. The sequence goes on from CBINON010000016.1 coordinate 48,615, forward strand.
CCCGGCTGGCCTACTTGGACAAATGGCGTCGCCAGTTGCGCGAGCAGTTGCTCGCCCTGACCCTCGCCTAACAGCCTGTGGAAAAACTCCATCCGGGGCTTGGCGGCCGAGTTTCTCAACAGGCTGCCAAACCGCTTTTCGCAAGCCGGTCGAGCCGGCGTGCGTTGTCTTCCGCGATGAAAGTCGCCACCGCCCTGCTCTGCCTCGTTCCCACCCTGCTCACCGCCCAGGAAAAACCCACGGAAGAAACCGCGGAACAACGGATCGTCATCGCCGTCGAACGCATCTGGGACCGCGCCGAACACAGCGCCTTCACCGATTTGATTGCCTTCAAGGGCCGCTACTACTGCACCTTCCGCGAGGGCAGCGGCCACATCCCGGGCCTCAACGGCCTCATCCGCGTGCTCGAGTCGGACGACGCCCAGCACTGGCGCTCGGTGGCCCTGCTCGATGAGCCGCAGGTCGACCTGCGCGACCCCAAGCTGTCGGTCACCCCCGACCAGCGTCTTTGCATCAACCTCGGCGGCTCGTTTTACCATGGCAAAACCCGCCTGAAGATGGAGTCGCGCGTGTCCTTCTCCGACTCCGAGGGCCGCAACTTCAGCCCACCGCAGTCCATCCCGATGCCAGCGGGCATCCAGACCGAAATGGACTGGCTCTGGCGCATCACCTGGCACGACGGCCTGGCCTGGGCGGCAGTGCAACAGGTGCCGACCGGCCAGCCGCGCACCCTGCAGCTCGTGCGCAGCCGCGACGCCCTGAATTGGGAGGCCGTGCACACGATGCAGGTGCCCTTCCCCTCGGAAACCACCCTGCGCTTCCTCCACGACGGCCGCATGCTCGCCCTCATCCGCCGCAGCGGCCCCGCCCCCAGCGTCGGCTGGCTCGGCCTCAGCCAGCCACCCTTCACGGACTGGCAGTATCGCGAACTCGACCTGCCGCTCGGCGGTCCCAACCTCGTGCAACTGCCCGGCGGCCGCTGGCTGGCCGCCACCCGCGGCGCCGGCGAAAAAATGCGCCTCGGCCTGCTCGACGTCGACAAGGCCCGCTTCACGACCCTGGTCGACCTGCCCAGCGGCGGCGACTGCAGCTACGCCGGCCTCGTCGTCGAACCCGACAAAAACCGCGTACTGGTCAGCTACTACTCCAGCCACGAAGGCAAGTCCGCCATCTACCTCGCCACCTTGAGGCTGGATGTGCTGGAGAAGTGGTGAGGTGCGACCCAAGGCTCAGCGAGCCGGTCCGCGAGGGCGTTGGATTGCAACCACGACACGATGGCGGGGTTCGCAGTAGCGCATGTAGCCCCCGTTGTTTCATGGTAGTTATTCATGGCGGTTGAGGTGCTGATTCCGGGAGCAATGCATTCTGAATCAGCCTCTGAAGGCGAAGCTGCTCGCCATGAGGCAGCGTCGATCCGAAGCAAAGTCTATCCTCACTCTGTAGCATGATGAGGGTCATACCGGGAAGGAATGGAAGTGCACCAACGGCAGTAGGGTGGATCAGGCGGATGCGGCGGGCTACGGCAGAGAAGGGCTGGCGCACACAAAGCACAGCACTATCGGGCGCAATCTGGAGCGTGTAATGCCCAACAATCTCTCCCACCATAAATGGTATCTGGCGGGGAATGAAAAGTCCAAGGCCCAGAGCAGCGACAAGTGCAATACCAGTCCCCATCCAGTGCTGACTCTGGCCCAGTAAACCTCGAACACCTAGCCAGCCAAAGATAGTCACTCCCGCAATTTCAAGAACCAAGATGAACATGAAAAGGCTACCTAGCACGAGACTCTTGGTGAACCACGGCCAATCTCTTGAGGGAGCAGTGATGATTTCAGTCTGCATTGGCGCTATGCTGGGCTCATGGCCGAACACCATTCTTCAGCCACCCGTTCCCAGAACAAGTCCTCCCCACAGAGGCTGTTCCCGCACCAAGACCGCGCGGCAGCTCCGACACGGTTCCTGGAAGTCTGGCATGACAAAAGGCTCTTCGACACGGGCCAACCCGTCAAGAAAAAGCGGCCTTTCCGCCCCTCTGCGGCCCAAGGGCACCCCGACGGATTCAGCTCCCAGAAAGCCACGGCGCCGACGCAGCGGCGCCCTACCGCTCCCCTCCGCGATATCCCTTCTGCCCCCTCTGCCCCCTCTGTCCCATCTGTGCAATCTGCGGACCTTCTTGGGTTCCACTGGCTGACCGGATGAGGTGGCTGAGCGGAGGTGGACCTCCACAATTTCCAGAGCGCTGCGCGCGGCCGGGGGCTTGCCGAGGATCTTCGTGAACTCTGTGTCCTCAGTGGTGAAACCTGCAACGCGACCCGTCACCGGGGCAGCCCCAAGCCGCGGGGTCACTGCCACCGGCTACAAGTGACCTCCGACACCAGCTCCGCGCCTCCGTACGCCCGCATTTCAACGACGCGGGCATGGTCCAAACCGTTCGTGGCGGTGAGGGTGAGGCGCAAGCCCTGGGTGCTGATGGGGGTGGTCAGGCGGTGAACGCGGCGGCGCTGGTGGTTGCCTTCGACACGGACGAGTTCCTGCCAGCCGTCGGCAGTGGCTGCCGCCAGGGTGTAGTCGCGCACGGTCTCGGGCTGGGGGCGACCCCAGAGCATCTTTTGCGTGTAGCCATCGGCCATCGACAGGGTGAGCAGGCGGTGCAGGCCGGTGTCGAAAACCAGCTGCACCTCCTGGATCGTCACGGGTTCGGCCCAGCGCAGTTCCAGCCAGGCGGGCAGGCCCGGTTCGCTCATCCAGCGGTGCAGGCCGGGCTGGCGACGTTCGGCGGGCAGGCGGGAGATGAGGCGGGTGCGACCGCTGCGCACCTGCTCCGGCCCGGCCCCGGGCTGGGCGCTGGAGGCGACGATCTCGCAGGCGCGCGGCACCAGGTCGTCGGCATCCGCGTGACCGATGCCGAGCAGGTGGGCGTCGTCGCGCAGCAGGCGCTGCTGGATGGCGTGCATCAGCTGCGGCTGGCCGGCGATGTCGGCGGGGGCGACGCCTGCGCGCAGGGCGAGAGCGGCGGCGGTGCCCACCCCCTGTCCGACTGCGGCGCAGGTGGCCATGACGCGGGTGGAGGCGAAGGCGATGTGGGTGGCGGAGAGGTTGCGACCGGCGAAGAAGAGATTGCGCGGCCCCACCGAGACGCAGGCGCGCAGGGGGATGTCATAGACAAACGGCAGCTCGTGCTGGGTGCAGGGCGGCAGGTCGGGGGCATCGACGCCTTCGGGCGGATGGGTGTCGATCGGCCAGCCGCCGAAGGCGATGGCATCGGCGAAGGCGCGCGACTGCAGGAGGTCGCTCTCGCTGAGCCGGTGCTGGCCCAGGAAGCGCCGGCTCTCGCGTTTGCCGGGCAGGAAGCCGATCCATTCGAGCGCCCAGTGGGCGGCATCGACCTCGGAACGGTTTTTGACGAAGTCCCAGACGCCGAGGGTGATGGCGAGCAGTTCGTCGCGGATGCGCTCGTTGTCGCGGATGGTGTCAAGGCAACCACCCCATTCGATCCACCAGTAGCCATACTCGAGACCGAGATCAAAACCGCTCTGGGCGTAGGGCCGCAGCCGGAAATCGCCGGCCTCAAAGCGGCGCACCCAGGGCGGCGCGATGAAGGGCATGGGCTGGTCGTGCCGACGCGCCTGGAAGAGGATCGAGGAACCGAGCGTGCAGGCGTCGGCCACCTCCTGGGCGAGGGATTCGCCGTGCTCGGATTTGGCCTCGCGACCGTGGCGGAAGGGCGCGCCCGCTTCCAGGCCGAGCCGGCCGTCGCCGGTGCAATCGGCAAACATCGGGGCGCGGATGCGGAAGACCTGCTCGGTGGAGGGCCGCTCGGCGCGCACCGAGCGGATCAACCCGCCCTCGACCTCGGCGGCGACCACCGTCGTGTTGAGCAGGAGCGTGAGGTTGGGTTCGCGCCGGCATTTGTCGTACAGCAGCAGGTCCATCAGCGCCGGTGAACGCTGGGGATTGTGCACGGCAAGGTCGAGGCGGATCTCCTCGATGAGGCCGCCCTCGCGCAGTTCATCGACAAGCTCCGTGCCACCGTGCAGGCCGGTGGCGCCGACGATGTGCATGCGCACCTCGCTGGAGGCGTTGCCGCCGAGCACGGAACGATCCTGGCAGAGGATCACGCGCGCCCCGAGGCGGGCGGCGGCGAGCGCGCAGCAGACCCCGGCGATGCCACCGCCGGCGACCAGCAGGTCGCACTCGAGCGACTCCTCGGCAACGGCCGCCATGATCAGGGAATGAGCGAGGCGTCCCAGGGCCAGAGCGGCGTCAGGGCGCGGTTTTCGATCCAGCCACGCAGGTTCTCGGGTCGCGAGGGCACCTCGGCATAGATCCAGGCGCCGCGCTGTTCGAGGATCCGCACCTGGCTGCCGGGCGGCAGATCGATCACCGTGCCGGCGGTGGTGGTGGCGGCGGTGTAGGCGCGGATGTCGGGCGCGGTGACGATGGCGAGTTGGTCGACCCGTTCCGCACTGCCGGGGCGCAGGGCGGCCAAGGCCGCCGAGGGCAGCAGCAGGGCCAGGCCGCAGGCGGCAAGGGTCAGCGGCCAGGAGGCGGGGCGACGCGAAAGCACGCGCCAGGCGAGCGGCAGCAGGGTCAGCCAGAGACCGGCGGCGGCGAGCAGCAGCCATTCGTTGAGCGTCAGCTTGAGGCTCCAGCCGGCGAGCGTGGAGGTGTCGCCAAAGCTCAAGAAGCGGTACTGCTCAAACAGGTGGCGCAGGTTCTGGCGCAGCTCGGGCGACCGGCCATCGAGCAACTGCGCGCGCTGGTACCAGAGGGCGGCGCGACCGGGATCTTCCTGGCGGTAACGGGCGTGGCCGATGACTTCAAAGAGGTCGGCCCCGAGCACCGGCGGCTCCAGCTTGGTCAGGCCCTCGGCGAGGTACTGGGCGCGGCCGAAGTCGCCCTTCTCCAAGAGCGCCACGGCCTCGCGGTACACGGCGTCCGGGCTTTCATCGGCGGCGAGCAGCGGCGTGGCGCCGAGCAAAAGGAGCAGCAGGACCGCGCGGGCCAGGGACTCCTGGAGCAGGCGGCGCAGGCGGCCGAGCAGGCGCGAGCGCTCGGCCTTGTCGAGCGGCGTCTGCGGGGTCGGCGCGAAGTTGAGCGACTGGTAGCGCTCGAGCAGGCGGCGCAGGTCCGGATCCTCGACGTGGTCCAGGCCCTGGGCGACGTGGACGAACTGCGCGGCGTGATGGAGGAACTCGGCATCCGGCAGGCGCGAAGCGGCTTCGAGCGGCGCCCAGGCGCGGCGCAGTTCACCGGCGCGACCGGATTGCAGGGTCTCGCGACGGCGGCGTGTCCAGGCGGCGACAAAGGCGATGGCGAGCAGACCGACGGGCGCGGCCTGCACGCTCCAGAACAGGCGGTTGTGCAGCAGCAGCGTGCCGGTGGGCGCCAGCCAGCGCGCCTCGGGTCGCGGCCGAATGACGATGTCGGCCAGCTCCGGCTGGGGATCGGCGACCGGTGGCGGCGTCTCGGTGGCGACCGTCATTCCGCCTTGGGCGGACTCGGTCGGCGCCACGGCCGGTGCCGGGGTCATGGCGAGCGGGATGGGCTCGGTGCGCAGAGTGACGTACTGACGCTTGCCGGGATCAAAGAAGTTGATCTCAAAGGGCGGCAGTTCGCGGTGCACCGCCTCGGGGATGAACACCTGGGAGAAGCCGATCTTGCGTTCCAGGGTCGGTGTCTGGTTTTGGTCGAGGTTGCCCTCGATGGCGTAACGCTTGGACGGGTAGGCCTTCCAGCCGCCCTGTTCGAGCAGGCGCGGCTCGGTGAGCGCGTCGAAGTTGCCGGAGCCCGACACCACCAGATCCACCGCCAGCGGGTCGCCCACCGTCAGCGTCGTCGGCGTGGCATTGGCGGTGAGGGTGAACTCGCCGACCGCGCCGCTGAAGTTCTCGGGTCGCCCCTCCGCGGGCAGCGGCAGCACTTTCAAAGTCACCGCCTGACTTTGCACGGTCAGCTTGCGCGGCTCGGTCGGCACATTGAAGAAGCCGGGCGGGAACCCAGGCGGAAAGTTGCCCTGGCGACCGACATTCTCGATCGGCACATCAACGAGGATCTCCATCAAGGCCGGCCCGACCTTCAATTCGCCGGTGCGCAGCGAGGACAGGGTGCTGCGAAAGGTGAGCACGTAGTAGCCGACCCCGTCGATGGTGGTCATCGTCTGGTCGCTCTGCTGCGGGAAGCGGGCGATGGCAAAGTCGCTCTTCTCGATCTCGACCAGGCCGAGCCGGCGCAGCTGCAACTGGCGCGGCACATAGAGGCTGCAGTTGAGCTGCATGACCTCGCCCTGGAAGATCTCCTTGCGGCCGGGCTCGATCTGCAGGATCGGCTGCAGGGCGTCGTCGCCGGCCGCGACCGGTGAACTGCCCTGCTCGACGACGAGTTTGACCTCGTTGGTGACGAGGGTGCGGCCGCCGGAGACGAGTTCCTGGGCGGGGATGACGAACTCGCCCGGCTCAAGCGGCATGATGCCCCAGCTCAGGCGCACCGCGGTCGAGCGGCGGCCGTTGGCGATGCTGACCTGGGTGGAGGTTGAAGCCACGGAGGTCTGCTGGATCTGCAGGGGCAGGCGCAGCTGGTTGGTGAAGGAATCGATCTGGCCGTCGCGCACCTCGATGACGTAACTGAGGATCTGGTTCGGGCGGGCGGTGCCGGGCACGACGCGCGCGTTGATTTCCTGGGCGTGCAGGCCCGCGGCCATGGCCAGGAAAAGTCCCAGGTAAAGAAAGCGAAAGTCAAGTCGGCCAGTCATGATGGGTCACCAGTCCTTCCCGTTCACCGCCGGGTCGCGCGGGCGCACCAACTGCGCTTTTTTCTGGTCGTCGGCGTAGGTGCGCAGGAAGGCGCGCGCCTCATTCCGGCTGAAACCGGTCGCCTCGTTCTGGCCATCCTCGCCGGACTCGGCCTGTTCTTCGCCCTCCTGGCCTTCCTCGCCCTGATTGGCGGCCTGGATCTGGCCCTCGGGCAGTTCCTCCTTCTCGCCTTCGCCCTCCTGCTTTTTGCCGAGGCTTTCCTTGCGACTGCGTTCCTTGCCCTGGCCGTCCTTGTCGCCGGCCTCGCCCTCTTCGCCTTCCTCCCCTTCCTCGCCCTTGTCCCCCTTCTCGCCTTTCTTTTTGTCGCCCTTCTGTTTCTGTTCCTGTTGGTTGATCTGCTCCTGCAGTTCCTCCAGGCGCTTCTGCACGAACTCGCGGTTCTCGCGCAGGGCGGCATCCTTGGGGTTGTGCTCGAGGGCGGCATCGAAGTGGCGCACGGAGTCGCGCCAGGCGCGCACGGTGAACTTCGGCTGCTTGGCCAGGGCCTGGTCGCCCTGATCGTACAAGCTGTGCGCCAGGCCCTGGTGGGCGCGTTCGCGCAGGGCGGGATCGTCCTCCTGCAGGGCCTGGCTGAAGCCGGCGACCGCGCGATCAAAATCCTTGGCCTGGTAGGCGGAGTACCCCAGCGCCTGGGCAAAGGCCGGGCGCTGGCGCGCGGGCAGGCCCTCGCGCAGGCTGCGGTCGAGCAGGTCCGCGGCCTGCTTGGGATCGCCCTTGGCAAAGGCTTCGCGGGCGCGCTCGGCGCTGTCGCCACCGCGACTGAACCACGAGGCCCAGAACGGCGCGGCCTCGGCCGGGGGCGCGGCAAACAGCAGGAGGGTGGCGACCGCCGGCACGGCGCGGGCTGGTCGGGGCGAGGGGCGGAGGAACCAGGCGATCATGAGCAGCAGTACTCCCATAGACAACGGCCATTGGTAACGTTCGATGGGTTTGACAATTTGCCGGGCTTCATTGGCCTGGGCCTGCAGGGCGGAGAGCAGGTCGCGGACCACGCCGGCGGCCAGCGGCTGGGAACCGAGGCGGAGGTGGCGGCCGCGGGTGAGGCGGGCGATCTCGACGAGCACGGATTCCTCGAGCCGGGTGCGCACGACGTTGCCCTCGTTGTCGCGGACATACTCGCCGGCGCGATCGGGATCCGGATCGGGGATGAGGGCGCCGCTTTCGGTGCCGACGCCGACGGTGAGCACGAGGATGTTCTTCTTGGCGGCCTGCTCGGCGAGGCCGCGCACCTCCGCATCGGGTTCGCCGCCGTCGCTGAACAGGATGAGGCCGTGGTTGCGCGCCGGGTTTTTCTCGAAGGTCTCGATGGCGAGCCGCAGCGCCCGGCCGATCTCGCTGCCGCCGCGCGGCACGGAGGTGAAGTCAAGCGAATCGATGGCCTCGACAATGGCCTCGTGGTCGGTGGTGAGCGGCGCCTGCAGGTAGGCGTTGCCGGCGAAGGCGATCAGGCCGACGCGATCGGTCTTGAGCGCGCCCATGAGGTCCTGGGCGGCGAGCTTGGCGCGGGTGAGGCGGTTCGGCGACAGGTCATCGGCGAGCATGGACCGCGAGGTGTCGATGGCGAGGATGACGTTGCGACCCGACTCGATCTGGGTCTGGCGATCCTCGCCCCAGCGCGGGCCGGCGAGGGCGAGCAGGAAACAGGCGAGGGCGAGCAACTGCAGGGTGAAGATCAGGCCGGCGCGCCAGGGCGAGACCCCGACGAGCAGGGCGGCGCGCAGGCGTGGCGCGGTGAGCTTGGCCACGGCCCGGCGGGCGCGCCAGCCGGCGCCGAAGCGCAGCAGGGCGAGCAAGGGCAGGACGAGCAGCCAGAGCAGCAGGCGGGGTTCGGCAAAGCTGAGGTTCATGTGGCGACCGCCACCGGGGCGGCATTGAGGACGGTGAGACGCAGGGTCAGGGCCAGGGCCAGCAGGGCGGCGGCGGCGAGCAGGGGGAAGAAGAACATCTCGCGCGTCTCGACGATGCTGCGGCGCTTGATCTCGGTCTTCTCGAGCTGGTCGATGGTCGAGAAAATCTCCTGCAGGGCGTTGAGGTCCTGGGCCATGTAGAACTGGCCGCCGCCAATGCGCGCCACCTCCATGAGCGTGGCCTCGTCGAACTCCTGGCGACCGCTGGTGATGACGCGGCCGTTGGGCAGCGGGATCATGTGCACGCCGGGCGTGCCGATGGCGATCGTGTAGATCTTCTGGCCGAGGGTGGCCGCCAGCTTGGCGGCGTCCTGCGGGTTGAGCTTGCCGCTGTTGTTGGCGCCGTCGGTGAGCAGGATGATGACCTTGCTCGGCACCGTCTCCTTGTCGAGGCGGCGCGAGGCGGCGGCGATGCCCGAGCCGATGGCGGTGCCGTCCTCCATGACGCCGGTCTGCACACGGTCGAGGTTGGCTTCCAGCCACTCGTGGTCGAGGGTGAGCGGACAGGGCTGGTAGGGCGCGCCGGCAAAGGCGACGATGCCGATGCGGTCGCTCTTGCGGCCACGGATGAAGTCGCGCATGACGCGCTTGGCGGCGATCAGGCGGTTGACCGGCCGGCCGTCGATGTAGAAGTCCTCGATGAGCATCGACAGCGAGACGTCGACGGTCAGGCAGATGGCAATGCCCTCGGTGTTGTCCTCGTCGTGGGAGATGACCTTTTGCGGTCGCGCCAGGGCGACGATGGCGGCGGCGAGACTGAGCAGGACCAGGCCAAAGACAAAACCGCCGCGGCGCGAGCGCGCCTTGAAGCCGGGCTGGCGGAACAGGAAGGCGGTCGGGAACAGCACCGCCGGGGCGCTGCCGGGGCGACCGCGCCACCAGGCGAGCACGGGCAGCAGCAGCAGCGTCCAGAGCCAGGCCGGCTCCGCCCAGATGAAGTCCTTGAGGAAGGGAACGTTCACGGCCGGTCCTCCTCCAGGTGGGCGATGGCTTGGGCGGCGAGTCGCTCCGCCTCCTCGCGGCTGGCGGGGATGGGCGCGAAGGACAAACGATCCCAGAGGTCGGCGAGCGGCGCGTAGCGATGCAGGCGCGGCGAGGTCGCCGGGATGGCGCCGCCGGCAAAGAGTTCCTGGCTGGTGCGGAAGGGCGCGGGAATGTGGTAGCGCTCGAGGAAGTAGGCACGCAGGGCGGCGGAGACCTGGGCCGAGGTCAGGCCCGGCTCCTGGGAGGCGGCACGCGCTTGGATCTCGCGCAGGGTTTTCAGGGCCTTCTGGAAGGGACGCTTGGGCGGCAGGGCGGCCGGCGCCGGCGGCCGCAGCAGCAGCCAGATCACCAGACCGAGCAGGGCGGCGAGGCCGAGCGCTCCGAGCACGATCAGACCCGGTGGCAGGCCGGCGGCAGGCAGTTCGATCGTCGGCAATTCCGGATGCGGCAGCGGTTGCGGGGGCGGGCCCTTGGGCGCCGCCTGCTGGGCGAGCAACCAGGCGATCACTTGCGTCTCCTCCTTGCGCGAAAGTAGGCCTTCATCGCCGGGGCATAATCCTCGTCGAGACGCACCTCGATGCGCTCGACCCCGTTCTTGCGCAGCAGGCGCGCCAGTTCCTCGTCGCGGGCGGCCACCGCCTCGGCGTAGCGACGGCGCACGGCCGGGTCGCTGGTGTTGACGACGAGCTGCTCGCCGGTCTCGGGATCCTGCAGGCAGATGCGACCGGCATCGGGCAGTTCCTCCTCCTGCGGATCGCGCACCTCGGCGGCGACGACGTCGTGCTTGGCGGCGAGCGGGCGCAGGCTGGCTTCCCAGGCGGGATTGGGCGTGTGGAAGTCGGAGACGATCACCACCAGCGCGCGGTGGGCGATGCGCTTGAGGGCGGTGTCGAGCGCCGGCGCCAGATCGGTGCCGCTGCTCTGCGGGCGGACGGTGAGGATGTCGCGCAGAATGCGCAGGGCGTGGGCGCTGCCCTTGCGCGCCGGCAGGTAGTGTTCGACGCGGTCGCTGACCAGCAGCAGGCCCACCTTGTCCTGGTTCTGCACGGCGCTGAAACCGAACACCGCGGCCACCTCGGCGGCGCGCTCGCGCTTGCTGTCCTCGACACTGCCGAAGTCGCCCGAGGCGCTGACATCGACGACGAGCATGACGGTCAGCTCGCGTTCCTCGATGTACTTGCGCACAAAGGGTTCGTTCATGCGCGCGGTGACGTTCCAGTCGAGGAAGCGCACGTCGTCGCCGGCCTGGTACTCGCGGAAGTCGTCGAACTCAATCCCCTGCCCCTTGAAGCGCGAGTGGTACTGGCCGCCGAGGGTCTCCTTGACCATGCCGCGGGTGATCAGCTCAATGCGCCGCACCCGTTTCAGGATGCGCGCGAGCTTTTCGTCGTCGGTCTCGGTGGCGATGGACATGGCGGCGGTTCGGCGGCGCGCGACGGAGGCGCGCCCGGGGGTCACGGCACGGGCAGCTTGTCGAGCAGCTGGCGGATGACTTCCTCGCTGGTGACGCCCTCGGCCTCGGCCTCGTAGGACAGCAGGATGCGGTGGCGCAGGATGTCCGGGGCGAGATCCTTGATGTCCTGGGGGGTGACGTAGTTGCGGCCGTTGAGGAAGGCGAGCGCCTTGGCGGCGAGGGCGAGGTTGATGGTGCCGCGCGGCGAGGCGCCGCAGCGGATGAGCAGCTTCAGATGCGGCGCCACCGCCTCGGGTGTGCGCGTCGCCTGGATGATGGCGACGATGTAATCGCGGATCTTCTCGTCGACATGGATGGCGTTGACCAGGGCGCGGCTGGCAACGATGTCGGCGGCCTGGGCCACCGGGCTGACGTCGAGCTTGGGCGCCGAGGTGGCCATGGCATCGAGCACCTGACGTTCCTCGGCCGGCGTCGGATAGACCACGCGCACCTTGAAAAGGAAGCGGTCGAGCTGGGCCTCGGGCAGCGTGTAGGTGCCCTCCTGGTCGATCGGGTTCTGGGTGGCCAGCACCATGAAGGGATCGGGCAGCTTGTAGGTGTTCTCGCCGATCGTCACCTGGCGTTCCTGCATGGCTTCCAGCAGGGCGCTCTGCACCTTGGCCGGCGCGCGGTTGATTTCGTCGGCCAGCACTAGGTTGGCGAACACCGGGCCGAGGCGCGGGCTGAAGGTGCCGTCCTTGGGATGATAGACCATGGTGCCAATAACGTCGGCCGGCAGCAGGTCGGGCGTGAACTGGATGCGCTTGAAGTCAGCCTTGAGCGCGTTCGCCAGCGTGCGCACCGCCAGGGTCTTGGCCAGGCCGGGCACGCCTTCGAGCAGAACATGCATGTTGGTGAGCAGGGCAACCAGCAGTCGGTCGACCAACTCGGTCTGGCCGATCAGGACGCGGGCGATTTCGCTGCGCAGCGGCTGGACCCAGGCGGCGGATCGGGCGATGGTTTCCGAATCGGGGACGCTGGCTGGGGTGGAATCGGGGGGCATGGGAAAAGAAAACGTCAATGGGGCGGGGTTCAGAGTCAAGAAAGGACCGGGCTGTTCAAAAAGTCGGTGGCCGGGCGGCGGCGCGTCTCAATGCTCGTCCTCGCCACTGCTGCCACCGCCACTGGAACTGACCCAGCCGCCGAAGAAGAGGGCGTTGGCCAGCAGCTTCTCAGTACCCAGCCAGTGGCCGCGGAAGACCGGGTTGTCGGTGAACAGGACCACACGCCCGCTGCCGACAACCCGCACCTGCAGCGGAGTGGTGCCCTGCAGGGCGGCGAGGTTTTCCGGCGAGGCGGAACCGGAGACGAGCGGCTTGGCGGTGTACTGCAGGGGGTTCAGATAGGCGCTGGCGGACGGCTTAAGGAAGGTGGTGCCGTCGCGCATGAGCTGGATGCGCGGGCGGTCACCGAGCCCCCAGGCCAGCGGGTGGGTGCGATCGAACACCGCCTCGACGATGACGCCGTTGAGCTCGCGGGCCGTACGCCGCTCGTCGGCCTCGTCATAGGGCAGAGCCTGCTGGGTCGGCCGGTCCTTGGCCACCGCCTCCGGCGCGGCCTTGGCGAGTTCGACCTTGCACCAGTCCTGGCTTGCCAACGAGCCGGTGGCGCCGCCGAGCGCGATCAGGCAACCGCCGCGTTCCACCCAAGCCTGCAGGGCCGAGCGCGCGCCGGTCGGCAGGGCGTTGAACGAGGCGCCGGCGAGGATGACTGCGGAGACATCGGCGAGCAGGGTGTGGCTGAGCTGGGTCGCCTCGGCCATGACCAGCGGCGTCTGCCAGACCTGGTCGAACTGATGCCAGACCTCGCCAGCGAGCGTTGAGGTGACGCCCGGACCGGTGACCAGCAGCACCCCCTCCAGCCGCACCGGTCGGAAGCTGGGGCTGCCGAGGTCGGGCACGCTGCCGTGGTACCCGGTGGCGAGCGCCTGCACCTGCAGGCCGTCTTCGCGGGCGATCACCTGCATCAGCTCGCGCAGTTCCGCCGCGCTGAGCGACTCCTGCACACCCACCGGCACCACGATGCTGCCCTGCGGCCAGGTCCGGCGCGGCTCGCCCGCCGTGGTGAAACGGCGGGTCGCCGCCCAGCAGCGCACCTTGGCTTCGAGCAGGCGGAAGAGCGCCCGCGGTGCCTGGCGCGCCTCCCAGGAAAAGACATAGGCGTAGGCCGGATCCACCCCGCTCAGGGCGCCGGCAACCTTGTGCTGCGCCGGCTTCGCGGCCGCGGGCACGGAGGGCAGTTCGGCACCGACCAGGCCATAGGCCGAAGGCAGATGCCAGGCCGAGACATCATAGAAGTTGCTGCTGGCAAACTCGGTGCGCGTTTCAAAGATCGCCCGGATCAGCTTGAACTGACGCTGCCGCACCGGCACCACGAGCGACTCGGCCGCGCGGAAGGTCCGGCCGTCCGCGCGCACATCGGCCGCCGGGCGGTGGCTCTGGATACGGTGACGGGCGAGCAGTTCCTGGAAGGCCTGCACGCGGGCCGGATCGCCGGGCGCGGTGAAGACGTGGGCCTGCACCTTCGCCGCCCCCGCCTCGGCCAGGGCCTCGCGGTAGAATTCGCGCTGGTAGGCGAGCAGTTCCGGACGCAGCGCCAGCGCCGAGCGCAGGCTCGACAGCGAGGTGGCCAGCTGGTTGCGGATCGTGAAGGCAAATGTCAGCCGCCCGTGCTCGGTGTCCTGATGATGGCCGCGCGAGCTGGCCTGCTCGAAGAGCACGCCGACCGAGCCGTTGACGTCCGGGTAGGTCGAGCCCTTGCCAATGTAATAGTCGTCGTAGGACTCGCCGGTGTAGTAGAGCGAGCCGATGGCGTCGAGGGCGCGGGCGTGCTCCTGCGCCATGCGCTCGGTGAGCGACTGGTTTTCCTCGGGGGTCAGCGGGTGCACCATCTTGGCGATGCCAGGCTGGAAAAAGTAGCTGCGGTTGACGTTGCCCATCTCGTGGTAGTCGGTGACGAGGTTCGGCTGCCAGTCGTGGAAGAGCCGCAGCCGGCCCTGCGATTCCGGATGCACCGCCGGCAGCCAGTCGCGGTTGAGATCGAACCAGTAGTAGTTGGAGCGACCGTTCGGCCAGCCCTCCTGGTGCTCGCGGTCGGCCCGGTGCCCGCTCGGCCGCCGGCCGCGGTGGCTGTTGGTCCAGTCGGCAAAGCGCTCAAAGCCGTCGGGATTCAGGCAGGGTTCGAGCAGGATGACCGACTTCTCCAGCAGCTCCCGCGTCGCCGCATCGCGCGCCGCCGCCAGGTGGTAGGCGAGCAGGACCGCGGCATTCGAGGCGCTCGGCTCGTTGCCGTGCACGCCGTAGCCCATCCAGACCACGACCGGCGCGTCGGCGGGCACCTCCGCCGGCTGGGGCGACTCCACCCGTGCCACGTGAGCTTTGCGGATCTGCTCCAGGCGGGCGTGGTTGGCGGGGGCGGTGATTTTCAGGCAGAGCAGCGGCCGGCGAGCGTGCGAGCGGGCATATTCCTCGACGACCAGACGGTCGGATTTCTCCGCCAGCAGCTGCAGGTAAGCGACCAGCTCATGATGATGCAGGTGCCACTCGCCAAACCGCCAGCCCAGCGCCTGCTCGGGACTCGGCACGGCCGGATCGTAATCGGCACCGGCCACCGGCAGGAAATAGCCCAGCCCCGGCGATGCGTCGGCGGCAGGGGCGCGCAGGCACAGGCAGAGCAGGACCGGCAGGACAAACAGGGAGAAGCAGCGCATGGCAGCCGAGCACAAAGGCGGCGGCAGCCGGCATCTTTCCGGCTTTTTACCCTGCCCCGCCCTGCAATGCCGCGGTTGCCCGGGGCGTTTGCTTGTCATGAACCGCCGTCTTGCCCTGCCGCTCGCCCTCCTGCTGGCCCTGCCCGCCACCGGCCAGCCACTGGCCCAGCAAAAGAAAGACGTCGTTCTGGCCCCGCCCAAAAACCTCAAAACAAAACGGTCGCCGGGTTACACGATCCCGGTGGTCGACCTCAGCGCCGAGACCCAGCGCCAGGTCGTCGTCGATCGCGAACCCGGCCAGTACCTCGGCCACCCGACCACGGTGCTGCTGGAGGATCAGAAGACCCTGCTGACCGTCTACCCCAAGGGCCACGGCCGCGGCGCCATTGTCTACAAGCGCAGCAATGACGCCGGACGCACCTGGAGCGAGCGCCTGCCGACGCCGAAAAGCTGGCAGACCTCGCTGGAAGTGCCCACCCTGCACCGGGTTGTCGACGCGGCGGGCAAGAAGCGCCTGATCCTGTTCAGCGGCCTGCACCCGATCCGCATGGCCGTCTCGGAGGACGACGGCACCACCTGGAGTGAACTGCGGCCGATCGGCAACTTCGGCGGCATCGTCACCATGTCGAGCCTGATCGAGTTGAAGCAACCCGGCCATTACCTGGCGTTTTTCCACGACGACGGTCGCTTCATCCGTGGCGGCAGCGAGGCCAAATACCGCGTCCAGAGCCCGCACAGCGACCACGTCAGCACGGCCGCCAAACCCTGGCGGTTCTGGGTGTACACCACCCTGTCCACCGATGGCGGCCTGACCTGGAGCGCCCCGACACCGATCGCCTCCCTGCCAGACGCCAACCTCTGCGAACCCGGTGCCCTGCGCTCGCCCGACGGCCGCCAGATCGCCGTGCTGCTGCGCGAAAATTCGCGCAAGTACAACAGCTTCGTCATCTTCTCCGACGACGAGGGCCAGACCTGGACCGAACCCCGGGAACTGCCCGCCGCCCTCACCGGCGATCGCCACGTCGGCCGGTATGCGCCGGATGGCCGTCTTTTCCTCAGCTTCCGCGACACCACGCACGTCAGTCCGACCAAGGGCGACTGGGTGGGCTGGGTGGGGCGTTACGAAGACCTCGTCAACGGCAGCGAAGGCCAGTACCGGGTGCGGATCATGGACAACACCAAGGGCGCCGACTGCACCTATCCGGGGGTCGAAGTGCTGCCGGACGGCACCTTCGTGACCACCACCTACGGCCACTGGACCGAGGGCGAACCCGCCTACGTGGTCAGCGTCCGCTTCAAGCTGGCCGAACTCGATGCCCGCCTGAAACCCTGACGCGACTGTAACGCTGAACGCGTTGGATTGACGGCAGCGCGAAATCGGTGCATTTTGGGGAATTATGCGTCGCCCTTGGATCAAAATCGAAACCGCCACGCCGGACAAACCGGAAATCTGCGCCATCGCCACCCGCCTGCGGATCGACACCGACAGCGTTGTCGGCAAGCTGGTCCGCCTCTGGTCCTGGGCCGAAGTCAACCGCATTGACGGAAACGATATTGGCGTTACAAAAGAGTTTATCGACAAACTGGTAGGACGCAAGGGCTTCGCCGAAGCCCTGGAAGCTGCCGGCTGGCTGAAGGCGGTTGGCGACGCGTTACAATTTACGAACTTTGAGCGTCACAATGGCAACGCTTCGAAGATCCGTGGACAGACCGCCAAACGGGTCGAACGACATCGCCAACGCCAGCCCAGCCCCAAGCCAGTCCTCCATGCTGAAGCAATGGAGGAATCAACGCCGGTGGTGTTGCCAGAGACCGGCACAAAAAATACCGAATCCTGTGTGGAAAACATACAGGATTCACTGATCGAGAATGATGCACCTCTGGAATTTCATCCTTCAATTCAGCCAGACGTCGAACGCGAAGAGTCGCCAATAGATAACGATACCATCGTTACAGAAGACGAACAAAATGCACCGCCTTCGCAGGTCGAAACGAGGGGGAGTGAGGGAGCCGAGGAAGGTGAGTCCAGCGGCAAACTGCCGCGTTTGACCAAGCGGGCTGTGCGTCTGCCGGCGGATGAGGATCAGCCGATGCTGTTTTGAGTCGATTTTGCATGTGTAGCGACTTTTTCGTTACATTTTGCACCAAGCTGTGAGCTTGACAGCTGCCTCTCGGGCCTGTTGGCGCCTCCCCTCGCTGACGGCGCCCTCCCGTGGTCCCGGGGGTGTTCGTCGAGACGGAGAAGCCGCTGCGGCATGGCGTCGCCGACTTTTTTTCCGGGCCTGCAGCTTGCCGCTTGCGTGGGCGTCGGCCCTGCCGCAAACAGGGCGGGCGCATGAGCGGATTCACCGGTACACTCAACCCCCAGCAACGAGAAGCGGCCACCCACATTCACGGTCCGCTGTTGATCCTGGCCGGGGCTGGCACCGGCAAGACCCGCGTCATCACCGCCCGCATTGCCTACATGGTCAACGAGGGCATCCTGCCTGAGCACATTCTGGCGGTCACCTTCACCAACAAGGCCGCCACGGAAATGCGCGAGCGCGTCAAGGACATGGTCCGCGACGGTCTCGGCCGCAAGGTGGTGCTCGGCACCTTCCACGCCTTCTGCGCCCGCATCCTGCGCGAGTTCGCCGCCCATGTCGGCTACAAGCCGAACTTCGTCATCTACAGCCAGTCGGAGCAGGTCAGTCTGATCAAGCGGGTGCTCAAGGACCTGCTGGTCAAGGACGAGACGCTCGATCCGCAGGCGGCACTGTCGAAGATCAGCAAGGCCAAGAACCACAGCGAGTCGCTGGGCGACCCGAAGCAGGACCTGTACGCCGCCGTGGCCGAGCGTTATGCCGACGAGATGCGCGCGCTCAACGTCATGGACTTCGACGATCTGCTCTGCCTTGGCGTGCGGCTCCTGGAGGAGAATGCCGACGTGCGCGAGCGCCTGCACGAGCGTCACCGCTTCCTGATGGTCGACGAGTTCCAGGACACGAACTCGCTGCAGATGCGCCTGCTGCGCGCCCTGGTGCCGGCGCCCTACAACGTCTGCGTGGTGGGCGACGATGACCAGTCGATCTACGGCTGGCGCGGGGCCGAGATCACCAACATCACCGAGTTCGAAAACTTCTTCCCGAATCCGACGGTGATCAAGCTGGAGGAGAACTACCGCTCGACGACGCCGATCCTGCACACCGCCAACAGCCTGATCGTCAACAATGCCGGCCGCCGGCCGAAGAAGCTGTGGAGCCGCAACCACGGCAGCGACCCGGTGCGGCTGGTGGCGGTCGAGGACGACAAGGAGGAGTCGGAAATGATCGCCCGCGAGATCGAGCGCGCCCATTTCACCATGCGCGAGCCCTTCGAGTCCTTCGCCGTGCTGTTCCGCACCAACGACCAGAGCCGCATCCTCGAGCAGGCCTTCCGCCAGCACCGCCTGCCCTACCGCGTGGTCGGCGCGCGCAGCTTCTTCGACCGCCGCGAGGTGAAAGACATCGTCAGCTACCTGACGGTGGCGCACAACCCGCACGACGACATCGCCCTGCTGCGCGTGCTCAACACGCCGACGCGCGGCATCGGCAACGCCACCGCCGAGCTGGCGCGCGAGCGCTCCATGGAGCGCGGTGGCAGCGTCTGGGTGGCGCTCTGCGACGAGGATTTTCTGCGCCAGATCCCGGACAAGTCGCGCACCGCGGTGCGCGGTTTCACCGCCCTGATCAACAAGTTCCACCAGTCGGCCCACACCCAGGGCACCCTGCTGGCGCCGATGGCCGAGGCGCTCATGCTCGAGATCGGCTACATGGACTACCTCAAGAAGCTGGCGAAGAAGCCCGAGGACATGCAGGGCTGGGAAAACGGCCTCAAGGGCCTGCTCACCCAGATCACCAACTACGACGAGCGCAACCGCAAGGACGGCCTCGGCGGCTTCCTCGACGAGATCTCGCTCAACGACGAACGCGAGGACAAGGACGACATCGAGAAGAAAAAGGGCGTCTGCCTGATCACCCTGCACGCCAGCAAGGGGCTGGAATTCCCGATCGTCTACCTGCCCGGCCTGGAAAAGGGCATCCTGCCGCACAAGCGCAGCTACGACGAGGGCCGGCTCGACGAGGAGCGCCGCCTGTTCTACGTCGGCATCACCCGCGCCCAGAAGAAGCTGACGATGTCGCACGTGCGCCACCGCATGAAGTGGGGCCAGAAGCAAAGCGAGCTGCCCAGTCCCTTCCTTGAGGAGCTCGACCGCACCTACCTGGAGGAGCTCGACTACAGCAAGCACATGAAGGAGCAGGTGCCGGTCGAGGAGACCGGCAACTTCTTCGCCGGGCTCAAGGCGATGCTGGCGGAGGAGTGAGTCGCACCTCCAGCCAGGCCGTGTCCGGTGCGAACGCCTCCGGCACCCGCGCCACCAGGGGCAGGGCCGCCGGCAGCAGGGCAAAATCCCCCGCCCCGAGCCGGACCCCGCCGAAGCTGGCTTCGCCCCGGGTCAGCGCCAGCACCCGGGCCTCACCCGGCGCGCCGACGGCACACCCGGCGACCGGCGCTCCAAGCCAGACCTGAAAGTGCTCGCAGGCGACCACACGCCCCTCGCCATCCGGCTGCGCCAGGGCCGGTTCGGCATCGTCAAAGCGGATGCTGCGCAGCGACTCGCGCACGTGCAGGGCCCGCGGCCGGCCGTCGAGCCCCAGGCGGTTCCAGTCGAACACCCGGTAGGTGGTGTCGCTGTTCTGCTGGATCTCGAAGATGACCAGGCCGGCGCCGATCGCGTGCACACGCCCGCTGGGCAGGAACAGGACGTCGCCCGGGCGCGGCTCCAGCACGTGCAGCAACTCCGCCACCCGACCATCGGCAAGGGCCTGCTCGAAGGCCGCCCGGTCGACGCCCGCCTTCAACCCTGCATACAGCCTGGCACCCGGCTCGGCGTGGGCCACATACCACATCTCGGTTTTCGGCTCGCCTCCGAGTTCCTCCGCCACCCCGGCGGGCGGATGCACCTGGATCGACAGATCCTCGCACGCGTCGAGGATTTTCATCAGCAGCGGGTAACGCGGTGCCGGGTGGGTGAGCGCGGCGGCACCAAAAACCTCCCGGCGGTGCCGCTTCCACAGGTCGTGCAGGCTGGCGCAGCCGGCGACCGGCTCGCGCAGCAGGCTCTGCGCCTCGGGTCGGTCGCAGAGCTCCCAGGATTCGCCGCAGGGCAGCGCCGCCTCGGGCAGTTGGCGACCGAACAGCGTCTGCAGACGCCTCCCGCCCCAGACGCGGTTCTGGTACAGGGGCGTGAACAGCAATGGACGGTCCCAGCGCATGCACCGGCATTCCACGAACGAGGCGTCGCGGCAAGCAAAACCTCGCCATGGGCCATCGCCGCCGAATCTTCCTAGGAAACCATCGGGCAGCCACGTTGTTCCACCGCATCCCGCCATGAAGCTCCCCGCCCTCCTCCTCGCCCTGGCCAGCCTGTCCGCGCTTGCCCAGCAACCCGCCACGCCGCAGACCCTGACACCGGACCAGCTCACCAACGTGCTCAACCAGATCGCCCAGTTGGAGGACCAGATTGCCGCCATGCGCGATGGCCGGCTGGCCGCCGCCCTGCAAAAAATCCGCGCCGGCGTCGCCAGTCCGCGCGACGCCCTCAACCTGTACATGGAGTGCGACAAGATCGTCAACGCCGAGCGCAAGGAGCTCGACAAGACCGAGGCGCGCCGTCGCCAGGAAATGATGGAGCGGCGCGAGAAGAACGAGAACGCGGAGGATGATGGCCAGTTCTCGCTGTCGGTGCAGCTGGGGCTGAAGTACCTGGCCCTGACGCTGGAAGCCAACGAACTCAAGGCCGAGGACAAGGCGGCGATGATCCCAAAGCTGCAGGCCTACATCCAGGAGCTGGTCAGCAGCGCCCCCAGCCTGCGCGGCCGCTCGCTGCAGTACCTGGCCAGCGCCGTCAGCGACCGCAACCCGATCGTCGACGCCCTTCGCCTCAGCCCCTTTCTCAGGCCAAAGGACTGGACCACGCAGGCCATGGACATCGGCGGCATGTACAAGAACACCCTGCTGCCGACCGCGGAAAAGTACAAGGCCGAGCTGTTGCCGACGCTCTGGACCGAGCGCATCAACGCCGAGAGCGCCCTGCGCAAGGAGACCCTGCCGGCACCGGAATACGAACTCTGGCTGCAGGACAACGTGCCGGCCCTGCGCTGGGAGCGTGCCCGCTACCTTGTCGAGAAGGGCCCCTCGAAGATCAACGCCCTGGCCGACATGCTCGCCCTGATCAAGGAGTTCCCCGGTCATGCCGACGCCCCCGGCTGGTTGGGCGAGCTGCGCAGCGCCCTCAACGAGGTTGCGCCCGCGGCTCCCAGCGCCAACCTGCCGCAGTGACGCCATGTTCGCCGGCCTGCTCGCCAGCTTCCGCCATGCCCTGCGCGGCCTCGCGGCCAGCCTGCGCCACCAGCGCAACCTGAAGATCCACGCCGTCGCCACGATCACGGTCCTCGGCCTCGGCCTGATCGCCGGCCTGCCCGACTGGAAATGGGTCGCCCTCTGGCTCGCCATCGGCCTGGTCTGGAGCGCCGAACTGCTCAACACCGCCATCGAGGGCCTCTGCGACCTCGTCCAGCCCGCCCGCGACGAGCGCGTGCGCCGCATCAAGGATGCCGCCGCCGGTGCCGTGCTGGTCGCCGCCCTCGTGGCGGCGGCGGTCGGAGTCGTGGTTTTTCTCTGACCCACCCGGCTCGGGGGCGAACCCGCCTCCGCCTTTCATTTGAATCTGAAATTTCAAGCCGCTGTCGACTGCGCGCCGGGCTGGACAAAACCGCGGTGCCGTGCAAGCTGGCGGTTCTATGCCTGAGTTCCGCCCCCTGACGCCCGTCGTCTTCTCCCTCGCCCTGCTTGCCGGCCCGGCCGCCGCGGCCAAGGTCGATTTCGCCACACAGGTCAAGCCCATCCTCGAGTCTGCCTGCACGCATTGCCACGGTGCCGACAAGGACAAGGGCGACTTCCGACTGCACACTCTTGAGGATCTCAAGAAGGGCAACGACAACGGCCCCGGCCTGGTGCCCGGCGATCCCGCCAAGTCCTCGATTTACACCACCCTGATTCTGCCGGCCGACGATGACATGGTCATGCCGCCCGCCAAGGAAGGTTTGCTCGACAAGTCGCAGATCGAGGTCATCAAGGCCTGGATCGAGCAGGGTGCCGACTGGCCCGCCGGCACCGTGCTGGAAGTGAAGCCGCGCATCGACTTCGTCAAAAACGTCCAGCCCATCCTCGAGCAGAACTGCGTCTCCTGCCACAACCCCGAGAAGGACAAGGGCGGCTGGATCCTCAGCAGCAAGAAGGAAGCCTTCGAAACCGGTGACAACGCCCCCAACATCGTCGCCTTCGACGCCGCCAAGAGCGCGCTGCACACCCTCACCGCCCTCGCCGAGGACGACGACGACCTGATGCCGCCCGCGAAGAGCGGCGGCCCGCTGAAGAAGGACGAGATCGCCATCCTCAAGTCCTGGATCGAACAGGGCGCCGTCTGGCCCGAGGGCGTCAAGCTCACCGCCAAGGAGAAGGCGGCCACCGACACCAACAACCCTGACAACCTCGAGCTGGTCAAAAAGATCCACGCCTTCATCGTCGCCACCTCCAAGGAGAAGGCCGAGGCGGAGATGAAGTCCTATGACACCCAGGTCCCCAAGACCGGCGTCGCCTACTCGATGGTCGCCATCAAGGGCGGCGAAGTCCTGCTTGGCAGCCCCGACAAGGAAGAAGGTCGCACCGACGACGAGGGCCCGCAGGTGAAGATCCAGATCAAGCCCTTCTGGATGGGCAAGCATGAGATCACTTGGGACGAGTACGAACCCTTCCAGCTCACTGCCGAAGGCCGCAACAAGGACGGCAGCCGCAAGGTCTGGTCGCCCTCCGACAAGCCCGAGGACCTCATCTCCCAGCCGACGCCGCCGTACCAGCCGATGGACTTCGGCATGGGCCGCAACGGCTTCCCCGCCATCTGCATGACCCAGCATGCCGCCAACAAGTACTGCCAGTGGCTCAGCGCCCAGACCGGTCACTTCTACCGCCTGCCCACCGAGGCCGAATGGGAGTATGCCGCCCGCGCCGGCACCACCACTGCCTACTTCTTTGGCGACGATCCCGCCCAGCTCGGCGAGTACGCCTGGTTCTTCGAGAACGCCGCCAACTTCCAGTACAGCCAGGTCGGCAAGAAGAAGCCCAACCCCTGGGGCCTCTACGACATCTACGGCAACGTCTGCGAATGGACGCTCGACCAGTACCTGCCCGATGGCTACCAGCAGCTCGCCGCCCTCGGCGTTGGCAACAAGTGGATCCCGTCCAAGACGCCCTACCCGCATGTCGCCCGCGGTGGTCACTACGACGACGATCCGGAGATGCTGCGCAGCGCCGCCCGCCGCGCCTCGGAGCCCGGCTGGAAGCAGCAGGACCCGCAGCTGCCGAAGAGCATCTGGTACCTGACCGACGCCACCTGGCTCGGCTTCCGCATCGTCCGCCCTCTGGAAATCCCGACGGTCGAAGAGATGTTCGCCGCCTGGAACAACGGCGTCGCCCGCGAATAAGCCAGCCTAACCCTCACCACCCGGCCCGGCGCCCCGTCGCCCGGCCGGGTTTTTTGTGCCCGCCACCCCTGCCCGAGCCGGTCTTGCAAGCGTTGGCTTTGCAGGCAGGTTGCCGCATGACCGCCCGGATCTTTCCGACCGCCTGCTGCGGCCTCGTCGCCGCCCTGCTGCACCTTCCAGCCCCGCTGCCCGCCCAGGCCCCGACCGCACCCCGCACGGTCGAGGCCGGCCTGGAAACCGCCGTGCGATGGCGCTGGCAGGTCGCCACCTCCGATCCCTCCGTCTGGGGCTGGCGCCTGGCCAACGACCCGAGTGCGACCGGCAGCACGGCCCCCGGCGGCCAAACGCTCACCCGCCCCCCGGAAAATCCAAGTGAACACACCGTCGGCCGGGGAGATTCCCTTTACGCCATCAGCCGTCGCTACGGCCTGACCATTGAGCAACTGCAGCTCGCCAACAACCTCAAAACCGAGATCATCCACCCCGGTCAGGTGCTGCGCATCCCGACCATGGCCGAACTGCGCACCCTGCAGCCGCCACCGCCTCCACCCAAGCCCGGTCAACCTGCGCCCGCCCCGAAGAAGGCGCCGGAACGGCAACTGCCGCAGGTGGCGCGCGCCAGCGCCCGCATCGTGCTGCTGCAGGCCTACCTCGACCGCCAGGGCTTCTCCACCGGGCCGATCGATGGCCAGGAGGGCATGATGTTCGATGCCGCCCTCGCCGCCTACGAGGCCGAGCACCCCGGCGAGCTGACCTTTGACGCCGGTCGCAAACCCGCCGCGCTGGAGGCGATGGGCGAGGCCTTCACCGATTACATCCTCAAATACGAGGACCTGCGCTGGATCAACCCGCCAGCCCCGGCCGACAAGAGCCGCGGCAAGGCGCCCGTCACACCGCCCGAGCCCACCTGGGAAGCCCTCATCGCCGAACCCTTCCTCGCCTACCGCAGCGCCTGGGAATTTGTTGCCGAACGCTTCCACTGCTCGGAGTCCTTCCTGCGCCGCATCAATCCCGGCGTCAAAAATCCCGAGCGCCCCGGCAGCGTCTTCCTGGTGCCGAACGTCGCCCCCTTCGAGATCGAAAACGCCCTCGCCGACCCCATCCGCCCCCGCCCCGATCCCGCCGCACCGGTGACCGCCAGCATCATCGGCGGCACCCGCCTGGAGATCCGCCTGCACGAGCGACTCATCGCCCGCCTGCCGGTCTCCGCCGCCCGCCCCGGCCTGCGCGGCCGCGGCACCTGGAAGGTGCTCGGCACCGTGCCACGACCCCGCCTCATCAGCACCGGCGAACCCTCGGATGCCAAGAAGGGCGCCCCGCCGCCGCCCGCCCCGGAACTTGTCCTGCCCCCCGGCCCCAACAATCCCGCCGGCCTGCTCTGGCTGCACCTCGCCAAAAAAGGCAGCGACACCCCTCTGCCCTACGGCCTGCACGGCACCAGCATCCCCGGCTACCTCAACCGCCAGGAAAGCGTCGGTGGCTTCCGCATGACCAACTGGGACATCGTTCGCACCGCCCGCCTGTTGCCGGAAGGCACGGAGTTGAAGTGGCAGTGACGCAAGCCGACCGCCTGGCGCTTCAGCGTGCCGGATCCTCGACTTCAAAGCAGTCGTCGTCCGCGATGTCGGGGATGCCGACCACCAGCACGCGCATCTGCCCGCGTGCGCCATGCACCACCCCGGGCGGGATGTGCACGAGCGAGCCCTTGACCACCGGCTGCACCACGCCGTCGAGCACCAACTCGCCCGCGCCATCCAGCACGTAATACAATTCCGTGGAGCGCTTGTGGTAGTGCGGCCTGGCACCGTCGATGTCCACCGCATGCACCCAGGCGGCGGGCCCCAGGGCGCTGTCTTCACGGCTGATCAGGCGATCGCGCCATCCGGCAATGCTGCGCTCCCGCGGAGTGTGCCCTTCATGGCGGATGAGCAAGGGGTTGGGCATGGCGCAAGACACTCCTTCCGCGTCCGCCGTCAACGACTTCTTTGCGCGAACCGGCGCCACCAAATTCGCATTGCAAAGCCAAGCTTTCGGATGGACCGCAGGTCAT
This sequence comes from uncultured bacterium, assembly GCA_966252325.1. GTDB lineage: Bacteria > Verrucomicrobiota > Verrucomicrobiia > Verrucomicrobiales > Verrucomicrobiaceae > Prosthecobacter. The sequence goes on from CBINON010000016.1 coordinate 74,088, forward strand.
CCCCCAGGTCCAACCAGCTTCGGAACACGCAACGCGCCTGACCTTCCGCAACGAGGTCTGGCGGTCGCTGCCCTCGGGGGTGCTCGAAACGCTGTCGGGCACCTTTGGCATGCTGATTGCCGTGCGGGTCTTCCACATGGATGACCTGGCGAAGTCGATCTTCCTCAGTTCGACGAGCGGCGGCCTGATGACGAGTCTCTTCGTCGTGCCGCTGCTGCTGCGCGCCCGCACGACCCTGGCGGCAACCGCGGCACGGGTGCAGTTTGTCGGCGGGGCCTTCCTGGCCCTGTCGGCCCTGTTCCCGGCGTCGCCCTGGCTGTTCATCCTCGGCAGCAGCTTTGGGCTGTTCTGCTTCTCGATGCAGATCCCCCTGCTCACCCAGATCTACCGGCTCAACTACCCGGAGGCGGCGCGCGGCCGGCTCTTCGCCCTGGCCGGGGTGCTGCGCGCGGCGACGGCGGTGGGCTTTGGCTTCCTCGGCGGCTGGCTGATCGGTCGCAATCTCGATCACTACCGCGGCCTGCTCTGGGGGTTCGCCGCCAGCGCCTTTGTCTCCGGCTGGCTGACGCAGCGCCTGCCCTCGGTGGAATGGAGCACCCACGCCGATGCGCCGCCCGGCCTGTGGGCGGCCCTGCGCTGGGTGAAGATCGACCGCGATTTCCGCACGCTGCTCATCTCCTGGATGATGATGGGGGTGGGCAACCTGATCGCCGCCTGTCTCTTTGTCGAATACCTGGCCAACCCGCGCCACGGCATCAACCTGCCCGAGCGCGACGTCGCCTGGATCACCGGGGTGGTGCCGGTGGCCTTCCGCATGCTCTGTGCCTACCCCTGGGGCGTCATCTACGACCGGGTGGGGCTGTTCAAGGTGCGCGCCATCCTGAACCTGATCTTTGCCGCCGGCATCCTGTGCTTTTACCTGGCCGAGGGCTGGCTGGGCTGGACGGTGGGCATGGCGCTCTGGGGCGTGGCCAACGCCGGGGGCAACGTCACCTGGGGCCTGTGGGTGACCAAGCTGGCGCCGGCACACGCAGTGGCGGAGTACATGAGCGTGCATAGCTTTTTCACCGGCCTGCGCGGCCTGCTCGCCCCCTACCTGGCCTTTGCGGCCCTCAGCGTGATGTCGTTCCAGACGCTGGCCATCCTGTGCAGCATCGGCATCGTCGCCGCCAGTGCCTTCATCACCGTGCGCTCCCCGAAGGGGGCGGAACGGGAGGGCGAACGCCTGTAAACAAAACGTCCGCGCCGGCGAACCGACGCGGACGTCAACGCAACAGGAAGATCAGGCGAGCGCTTCGAGGCGCTTGATGAGGGCGTCCTTGGACTGCACGCCGACGACGGTGTCCTTGACCTCACCGCCCTTGATGAAGAGCAGCATGGGGATGGAGCGGACGTTGAACTGGGCGGCGAGGGCCGGGCTTTCGTCGACGTTCACCTTGGCAACCTTGACCGAGCCGGCCTTCTCGTCGGCGAGTTGGTCGAGGATCGGGCCGAGCATGCGGCAGGGGCCGCACCATTCGGCCCAGAAGTCGACGAGCACCGGCACGTCGCTGGCGGCGATTTCGCTTTGGAAATTGGATTCGTTGAGAGTGAGGACAGCAGCGGAAGCCATGACAGGAAGGTTTGAATGAGGTTACGCGAACGTCGCGGTGCGGGATGCATGAGGTAGGCATGGCCCCGGGCGAATCAACGCAATTTTGCGTTTTCAGGCCGGCTTTTGCGGCTATCGGCATGGCATGACCCCGGACTCCCCCGACGCCCTTGCCCGCCTGCGCGCCATCGTCCACCGCCTGCGCGCCCCCGGCGGCTGCCCCTGGGACCGCGAGCAGACCCATGAAAGCCTGATCCCGCACGTGCTCGAGGAGGCCTATGAGGTGGTCGATGCCATCCGCTCGGGCGACCCCGACCTGCTGTGCGAGGAACTGGGCGACCTGCTCCTGCAGCCGGTCCTGCATGCCGAGATCGCCGCCGAGACGGGTCGCTTTGATCTGGACCGCATGGCCGACCGCCTGAGCGAGAAGTTGATCCGCCGGCACCCGCATGTCTTTGGCGAGGCCGCCGTGGCCAACTCGGGCGAAGTGCTGACGCAGTGGGACGCCATCAAGCGCCAGGAAAAGGGCACGCAGAAGGAGGGGCACCTGCACGGCACCGGCGCCGGTCTGCCCGCCCTGATGCGCGCGCAGAAGCTGCAGAAGAAGGCGGCGCGCGTCGGCTTTGACTGGCCCGAGGCCGCGCCGGTCTTTGCCAAGATCCGCGAGGAGGCGGCCGAACTCGAGCAGGCGGTGGCGGGCGGCGAACGCGCGGCGATCGAGGACGAGATCGGCGACCTGCTGTTCAGTGTCGTCAACCTGGCGCGCAAGCTCGGGGTCGAGTCCGAGGCGGCGCTGGCGGCGGCCAATGAGAAGTTCACCCGTCGCTTCCATGCGGTCGAGGCCCGGCTGGCCGCCGAGGGCAAGGCCCTGGGTGAGGCGACCCTGGAGGAGATGGACGCGATCTGGGAGCAGGTGAAACACCGCGCATGAAATCCTTCCTCTACCTGCTGATCGAACTGAGTCAGCCGCTCACCCTGGGCTGGCTGATCCTGACCCTGTGGCTGGGGGTGGCGCTGCTGCGCCGTCGCCCCGGCACGCGCCTGCTGCGGCTCGGCTGGCTGATCCTGACCCTGACCACCTGCACGCCCCTGCCCTCCTGGCTGCTGGCGCAGTTGGAGAACCGGCTGCCGGCGGTGCGCCTCGAGGATCTGCCGCAGGCAGACTTCATTGTCTGCCTCGGCGGCGGCATGGAGCCGGGGCGCCGCGAACCGACCGGCATTCATCTCACCACCGGCGGGGCCGATCGACTGACCTCGGCGCTGGCTCTGGCGGTGCGTCGGCAGGCACCGGCCCTGGTACTCGGCGGTGGGGGGGGCATGCGTGAAGGCGAGGTCATTGCCCAGGCCGACGTCATTGCCGCCGAACTGGCGCGCATCGCGCCGCTGCCGGTGGAGACGCTCAGTCTGGGGCTCTGTGCCGACACCCACGATGAGGCGGTCAAGGCCGCGGCGCTGGCGCAGCAGCGCGGCTGGAAGAAGGTGCTGCTCGTCACCTCGGCCTCGCACATGCCGCGCGCCGCCGCCACCTTTGCCAAGACCGGCCTGCAGGTGATCGCCGTGCCGTGCAGCTATGAGAGCAGCTTCAATCGCAGCGACGAGGTGCAGTGGCTGCACCTGCCGCACGCCGGCGGTTTTTCGATCTACTCCGCCTGGCTGCACGAGGTGCTCGGCCTCATCGTCTACCGCTGGCGCGGCTGGATCTGAGTCAGAGGACTTTTTCCATCAGGAAGTCGTCCATGACAAAGCCGCTGCCGATGTCGGTGCAGACGTCCTCGAGAAAGACGAAGCCGGCGCGGCGGTAGGCGCGGATCGCCGGGGCGTTGCGCTTGTTGACGCGCAGCTGCAGGCGGCGGGCGCCGAGTTCGCGCGCCCGCTGCGCCGTCCAGTCGAGGGCGACCGCCCCCAGGCCCAGCCCATGCACCGCCGGCTGCAGGTAGAGCTTGTTGAGGAAGGCGACCTCGCCGCCGGTGTAGATCTCGAAGGAAAGGTAACCGACCGGTCCAAGCGCCTCGGCTTCGACCAGAGCATACCAGACCTCGCGCGCCACCATCTCACGGGCCATGGCCTCGGGCTGATACCAGATGGTCAGCATGTAGTCGATCTGGGCGTCGCTCAGGATGCCCGGGTAGCAGGCACGCCAGATCTCCCAGCCGAGCCGCTGCACCACCGGCAGTTCCTCCCGACCGATGCGGCGCAAGCGGGCGGCAGGCGCGGAGCGCGCGGAGCGACCGAGCTGCGAACGGCACCAGGCGAGGGTGTCCGACCAGACCTCAAGGTCGTTGGCCGGCGACAGCGTGGCAAGCTGGCTGGTGATCGTCGCGTGGTCCGGTTCGACGACGCCCTCCGCGCGGATTTGCTCGAGGTCGGGCGGGAACTCGTGTTCCGGCAGGATTTCCCGGGCCAGGTAGCCGCAGGCCCAGGCGCGCCAGGTGCGCAGTTCCTTGTGCGGCTCGACCATGCGGGTCGCCAGATGCTGCCAGTGACGGCGCGGGTTGCCCATGAACTGGCCGTCGGGCCGGTGCAGCATCAGCCAGGCGAGCGCGCGGTAGGGCAGCGGCCAGGTCTGCAGGATCGGCTCCGAACCCGGCAGCGGTGCCGACAGGGCGCGATTGAGCATGAGGATGGCCTGGGCCGGCAACCCCTCCTGCCAGACACTCTGCGCGCAGCAGTGGGCGGCGAGGTAAAAGTCCGGTCCGCGCGTCTTGCCAAAGACGTTTATCTCCGCCGCCCGCCAGAGGCGGTCGATCTTCGGCAGCAGCGGGTGCGGGGCGTTCATGCGGGGTGTGAGTCTGAAATTTACGCCATCCGCGACGCGCAGCCAGACGAAAAGGTGAGGGATGTCGTGCCTCCAAAGACCTCAAGGTCCGCAGATTTCGCAGATTCTGCAGACGGGGAGGATGGGCTCGGCGCGAGGAACACGTTCTTGCCAAACCTCTCGTTCTGGCAAACGAGCCTACGAGTTGGGGAAACTCAAAGCTTGGGCGGCGCCGGCTTGATCGGCGCTTGCTGACCACTGACGACGCCCTTGGCCTTCGTCGGACGCTTGTAGATCGTGTCGCCGCAGGCGATGAACAGCTCGCTGAGATCCTTGCCACCGAAGCAGAGATCATGCGCGGGCTTTGGAGTCGGGATGATGAAGTTCACCCGACCGGCCTGGTCGCAGACCTGGATGCCCAAGGAGGTGGCGACGTAGAGCCAGCCGTTGGTGTCGACGCAGAGGCCAGTGGCATTCAAACGTGAATTGCGTTCGTTTCCATCGCGATCGAGTCGACAGAAACGCTGTGCATTCACCATGGCGCCACTGGGCAGGAGACTGAAACAGCCGACATACTCACTGAGTGGTCCCGTCGTAAAGTAGAGCACCGTCTGATCTGGCGAAAGCGTGATGGCATTGGGCTGCCCCCCGAACTCAGTCGCACTGACGGGAAAATCCAGGGTCTTGCCGTCGGGAAAGATTCCGCGCATGATGTTTCCCGAGCGCGTTGTGAAAATGCAAAAACCTGAATGAGCGAAACAAAGGCGCTCTGGCTCCACTTCCATGCCATTGGGCAATGTAGGCCAAGTTAATTCCCTGCCCACTTGTCTACCGTGGTCGTCCAGTCCCACGATGATCTGCTTATTTGACGGTCTTCCTTGCTCGGAGACTCGAAGCGCACCATCAGAGTCAAAGGCAAGGCCCAGTGCGAAGGTTCGCTCATCGGACATCACAGTCCACTCGCCTGACGGAGCCACTTTGAGAATGATCCGCCGCGACACGCGGTGCGCTCCGTCTTTGGCGCTGGTTGGCGTATAATTGCTGGTGGCGAATACATCGCCGTGAAGATTCGATGTGATATGGAATAGAACGCTGTGCTGTCCTTCGCCGAGGCCAATTCGCTCCCACGCCCCCTCCCCCACCACCTCATACCCGCGCCACTTCGACTCGCCCTTCGGGTTCGCCTTCACCTCGAGGTCCGTCTGCCAGTCGCGCCAGAGCCAGCGCATCGCCTCGGGAAACACCTGGCTGGCGTGCTTCTGGTTGTGGCCGCCCTCGCCCCAGGCGTGCTTCACCTCGTAACCGGCCCAGGCGAGGCTGCGCTCCATCATCTGGTTGGCCATCCACCAGTCGCCGCAGTACAGGTTGTTGTCGCCCGTGCCGCTCTGCAAAAACACGCGCAGCGGTTTCGGCTCGATCTTGCGCACCAGCACCGGCAGGCGATCGGCCCCGCGGATGCCGACGTAGGTGCCGACCCCGGTGAAAACGCGCCGGAAGCGGTCGGGCCGGTGCCAGGCGGTCATGAAGGCGCAGATGCCGCCGCTGCTGTTGCCGGCGATGGCGGTCTGGTTGGGATCCGTGCTGAAGCGCAGGCCGTGCTCGGCCTCCAGCGCGGGCAGGAATTCGTCGATCAGGAAGCGGCTGTAGGTGTCGGTGACGCTGTCGTACTCGTAGCTGCGGTTGAAGCGCGGCAGGGCGTTGTCATTCGCCGCCGGCAGGACCCCGGGCTTGATGAAGATGCCCACCAGCGGCGGGATGGCTTTTTGGGCGATGAGGTTGTCGAACACCACCGGTGCCTGGTAGAGGACCCCGTCCTGGAAGACCATGAAGGGGGTCGGCCGGGTTTTGTCGAACCCGGCCGGCAGGTAAAGCTGATACTCGCGCACCGTGCCCGGGAAGACGCTGCCCGCGCGGGCGGTGTAACGGCCCTTGAGCAACGTGCCCTTGGCCACACCCGGCTGCGGTTTCGAATCGGCGGTGAGTGGGAACTCCGGCTCGGCGGCGAGGGCGGCGACGGTGGTCAGCAGACAGAACAGGGCGACTTTCATGCCCCGAGCCTGCGCCGGCCCGCGCGAACTGGCAAGCAGCTTCCACCGAGGGCCCTGAGACGGGTGTCATGCCGGGGCGGCATGAAAACCATGCTGGAATAGAATCTCACCCAGGGCGCTTTGCGTCGTAAATGAAGACAGCCATGAATTCGCCCGAACACGACGTCCTCATCATCGGCGGCGGCCCCGCCGGCGCCTCGACTGCCGCCATCCTCGCCGAGCACGGCCACAAGGTCCTCGTTCTGGAGCGTGAAAAGTTCCCGCGCTACCACATTGGCGAGTCGCTCATCCCCTTCACCTACGGCCCGCTCGAGCGCCTGGGCGTGATTCCGAAAATGAAGTCGTCCGGCTTCACCAAGAAGTTCAGCGTCAGCTTCGTCCAACCCGACGGCCGCAAGTCGGTGCCGTTCTACTTCCACACCCGCTACGACATCGACACCATCGCCCAGACCTGGCAGGTGACGCGGGCGGAGTTCGACGTCATGATGCTCGACAACGCGCGCGAAAAGGGCGCCGAGGTGCGTGAGGAAACCACCGTCACGAAGCTGCTCAAGAACGACAGCGGCCGCGTCATCGGGGTCGAGATTCAGGATCGCGAGGGCCAGCGCCAGACGCTGTTTGCCAAACTCGTCGTTGATGCCTCCGGCAAGGAAGCCTTTGCCTCGAACCGGGAAGGCTGGCGGATCGGCGACCCCTACCTCAACAAGGTGGCGGTGTGGACCTACTACAAGGGCTCCAAGCGCGAGGCCGGCATGGACGAGGGCGCGACGACGATTGCCTTCGTGCCCGACAAGGGCTGGTTCTGGCACATCCCCCTGCACGACGACCGCGTCAGCGTCGGCGTGGTGGCCGAGGGCAAGTACCTGACCCGCGGCGGCGTGCGCGATCCAAAGGAAATTTTTCAGCGCGAGATCGGCGAAAACAAGTGGATCGAGGAACACCTCGCCGCCGGCACCTGCGAGGGCGAATACTGGCTGACCAGCGAGTACTCGCGCCACTCGAAGTTTGGCGCCTCGCCCGGCCTGCTGCTGGTGGGCGACGCCTTTGCCTTTCTCGACCCGGTGTTCAGCAGCGGCGTCATGCTGGCGCTGAAGAGCGGGGTCATGGCCGGCGACGCCATCCACGCGGCCCTGGCCGCCAACGATGTCTCGCCCGAGCGCTTTGCCGACTACGCCAGTCAGCTCCGTGTCGGGGTCGAGAACATGCGCAAGCTGGTCTACGCCTTCTACAACCCCGACTTCTCCTTCAAGGACGTGGTCATGAAGTACCCCGAGATGGGCGGCACCATCACCGACTGCCTGTCGGGCGACGTCAACAAGGACTACAGCGAGCTCTGGCAGTGCATCCGCGAGTTTTGCCCCCTGCCCGACGAACTGCCCTACGGCGCGCCGCTGGCGGCGTGAGGGTTCCCTGCCCGCAGGCTCGTTCGCCACAATGAGGGCTGGGGGCAGCAGGCTGTGCCACGCGACCGGATCCGCCGGCTGACGAAGGTGCCGACGAGGCACGCTACGCCTGCCTTGACTCCCGGGCGGCTTCCGGCCAAGGTCGCAGCCCCATGTCCGACGCCGCCCCCGCCCCTGCCTCCCAGGATTTCATCCGTGAACTGATCGCCGCCGATCTGGCGCAGGGTCGCAACGACGGTTGGGTCATCACCCGCTTCCCGCCGGAGCCGAACGGCTACCTGCACATCGGCCACGCCAAAAGCATCTGCCTGAACTTCGGCCTCGCCCTCGAGCACGCGCCGAAGTCGCGCTGCCACCTGCGTTTCGACGACACCAACCCGACCAAGGAGGAGGTCGAGTACGTCGATTCGATCATGGAGGACGTGCGCTGGCTCGGCTTTGACTGGGGCGAGCACCTCTACTACGCCAGCGACACCTTTGAAAAGCTCTACGGTTTCGCCGAGCAGCTCATCGGCAAGGGCCTGGCCTATGTCGACGACCAGACGCCGGACCAGATCCGCGCCACCCGCGGCACCCTGACCGCGCCCGGCACCGACAGCCCCTGCCGCAACCGCAGCGCCGCGGAAAACCTCGAGCTGTTCCGGCGCATGCGCGCGGGTGAGTTCAAGGAGGGCGAGCGCGTCCTGCGCGCGAAGATCGACATGGCCTCGCCGAACATGAACCTGCGCGATCCGGTCATCTACCGCATCCTGCACGCGCACCATCACCGGACCGGCGACGCCTGGTGCATCTACCCGATGTACGATTACGCGCATCCGCTGAGCGACGCCCTTGAGGGCATCACCCACAGCCTGTGCACGCTGGAGTTCGAGCATCACCGGCCGCTCTACGAGTGGCTGATCGCCCAGGTCGACGGCCTGCCCGGCCGCCCCTACCAGCGCGAGTTCGCCCGCCTCAACCTCAGCTACACGGTGATGAGCAAGCGCAAGCTGCTGCGCCTGGTGAAGGAGGGCTTTGTCTCCGGTTGGGACGACCCGCGCATGCCGACGATCAGCGGCATCCGCCGCCGCGGCTACACGCCGGCCGCCGTGCGCGCCTTCTGCAAAACCATCGGCCTGACCAAGTACAACTCGCTCACCGAGCTCAACCTGCTTGAGCACTGCGTGCGCGAGGACCTCAACAAGACCGCCCGCCGCGCCTACGCGGTGCTGAGGCCGATCAAGGTCGTGCTGGAAAACTACCCCGAGGACCAGGTCGAGGAGGTGGAGCTCGTCAACAACCCCGAGAATCCCGACGAGGGTACCCGCCGCGTGCCGCTCGGCCGCGAGCTTTTCATTGATGCCGACGACTTCATGGAAACGCCGGTGCAGGGCTTCCACCGACTGGTGCCCGGCGGCGAGGTGCGCCTCAAGTACGCCTTCTGCATCATCTGCCGCGAGGTCGTCAAGGACGCCGGGGGTCGCATCGTCGAGCTGCGCTGCACCTATGATGACGCCACCCGCCACGGCGCCAAGCCCGAGGGCCGCCCCAAGCCCAAGGGCACGATCCACTGGGTCAGCGCCCCCCACGCCGCCGACATCGAGGTGCGTCTCTACGACAAACTATTCACCGTCGAACAGCCCGACGAGGCCGCCGGCGAGGACGGCGACTTCACCCAGTTCCTCAATCCGCAGTCGGTCGAGACCCTCACCGCCAAGGCCGAGCCCGCCCTCGGCGCGGCCGCGGCGGGTGCCCACTACCAGTTCGAGCGCGTCGGCTACTTCTTCGTCGATCCCAAGGACAGCCAGCCCGGCCGCCCCGTGTTCAACCGCACGGTCGCGCTCAAGGACGGCTTCACCAAGGGCAAGGCCTGAGGTCGAAAATCCGGGATTGATTTCCCGGCCAAAAAGCCCAACAATGGAGGTGACTCAGCACTTGTTGAAAGTCAGCCTTTTCAAAAGAATGATGAGAACCGCCTCCACCCTGTTGCTGTGCGTCGCTGCCGCGGCCCTGTGCTCCTGCGCTTCCTCGCAAGGCGGTCGCATCGTCACCAAGAACGGCACCCGCATCACCTCGGTGCGCACGACGGCCTACACGCACACGGAGTCGGACCACATTCAGTATGGCGCGCGCACGGCGGTCGGCACCGGCCTGCGCCACGGCACCGTGCGCAGCGCGGCGGCGGACTGGTCGGTCTACCCGGTCGGCACCATTTTTCAGATCGAGGGCAGCCCCTACATCTACCAGGTCGACGACTACGGCTCGGCCCTGGTCGGCACGAACACGATCGACATCTACCAGCCGACCAAGGCGCACATGAAGGCCTGGGGCGTGCGCAACGTCAACATCCGGGTGCTGAAGTGGGGGTCCTTCTCGAAGAGCCTCGCCATCATGAAACCGCGCGCCCACCATCCGCACGTGAAGCGCATGGTGAGCCGCATTGAGCGCAGCTGATTTCCCGTGACCAAGACGGAACGGGCCAGGTGGATTCAGCAACGGCTCGACGAGCTCTACCCGAGCACGCCGGTGCCGCTCGACCATGACGATGCCTTCACCCTGCTGGTGGCCGTTTTGCTGTCGGCCCAGTGCACCGACGTCCGCGTCAACCAGGTGACGCCGCGGCTGTTCGCCCTCGGACGCACCCCGCAGGCGCTGGCGCGGGTGCCGGTCGAGGCGATTGAAGCCGTGGTTCGCCCCTGTGGGCTTGGCCCGCAAAAGGCGCGCGCCATCCGCCGGCTGTCGGAGATCCTCGTTGAGGAACACGGCGGCCAGGTGCCGGCCGACCTGGAGGCCCTGGAAAAGCTGCCGGGCGTTGGCCACAAGACCGCGCAGGTGGTCATGGCCCAGGCCTTTGGCGTGCCGAGCTTTCCGGTCGACACCCACATCCACCGCCTGGCCCAGCGCTGGGAACTGACCACGGGCCGCAGCGTCGTGCAGACCGAGCGCGACCTGAAGCGGCTGTTCCCGGAATCGGCCTGGAACCGCCTGCACCTGCAGATCATCTTTTACGGCCGCGAACACTGCAGTGCGCGCGGCTGCGACGGCACCGTCTGCCCGCTCTGCCGCGAGCTGTTTCCCGCGCGCCGGCGCGCGAAGGCCACGCGCAAGGCCTGAAAAAAAGGCGCCCCGTTGCCGGAGCGCCTTCTTCGTTTTGTCTTGAGGGAGATCTTGAGGCAGAATCACCAGCGCAGACGACCGCCGGCGCGCAGCGAACGGATTTCGTCGCCAAAGTCCATGCCGAGGTTGACGTCGAGCTGTGGCAGCACGCGGAAATAACCGCCGATGTCGACCACCTTGCTGTCGTAGTCATCCATGCTGCTGACGGTCACACCGGCCTGCAGTTCCAGCCAGTCGACCATCTGGTAGCGCAGGCTCGGGCGAACGTAGACACCCGCCTCGGTGTAGCTGCGCTTGGAAGTGTCGGCATCGAAGTTCGCATACACAAAGCCGGCCTCGCCGACGAAGTGCAGGTTCGGCTTGATGGCCATGTACACACCGCCACCGACCGAGATCGTCGACAGGTCGTAGTCGGCGTTGCGCACGCCGGCGACGGAGCGGTCGCCCGAGCCGCTGGTCCAGTCCATCGAGGCCTTGAGGAAGAAGGTGGCCGGCAGTTCAAGGACGAGGCTGCCACCGAATCCGTGGCTGCCATCGTAGGCACCGCCCTTGGGATCGCGGTAGCGGTAGCCGATCTCCAGGTACTGATAGTTCAGCATGCTGCCCTGCATGCCCTGCTGGACGGTCTGCACACTGCCCCAGCTGTTCGTCGGCGCCGGCTGTTCAAAGCCGTAGCTCTGCGGCTGCGGATTCATCAGGGTCGGTCCGGCGTAGGGCGAATCAATGGAGGGGGCTGGCAGCTGCGGTTCCACCGAGACATCGGTCGGATAGGGAGGATAACCGGAATCAACACCGAAAAGCGGCAGGGTGAGCCCGCAGAAAGCGAGCGAGGCAAGAGTTCCGCGCATTTTCATAATGTCCTAATTATCAGGTTTCGTTAAACGATTCAACAAAAAGTCGCCCGCAGCAAGCTTTTTTGCCCCCTGTGGCTCCCTTTCCGCCGTGCTCCTTCCCTCGGTGGCCAGGCCTCAACGGGCCTCGCTGCTGCGCACGGCGTCGAGGGTGATCTGCCACTGCTCCTCGCCGCGCCAGAAGTTGCGCTGCAGGCGCATGGCGACGTCCCAGGGCGGTGGCGGCAGATGGCCGACCGGCGCGTTGAACCAGCGGGCCTCCATCGAGGCGCCGTCCTGGGTGAGCATGACGCGCAGGTGCTTCTCCTTCATCCAGCGACCCGGCAGGCGCGGCTGCACGCCGCGACAGAGGAAGACCGGCTCGGGATTGCGCTGACCGAAGGGTTCCATGAGGCGGTAGCCCTGGAGGAAATCAAGGCTCAGGTCGCGCAGGCGCACTTCCAGGTCGAGTTCGAGCACCGGCACCGGCGCCTGCGGACCGAGCGCCAGGCGCGCGGCCTCACAGAAGCGCTCACGGAAAACCTCGAGCTTGGCTTCGGTGACCGAGACCCCGGCGGCCATGGCATGCCCGCCGCCGCGAACGATGTGTTCGCGGCAAAAATCGATGGCCTCGACAAGCGAAAAGCCGGGGATGCTGCGGCCGCTGCCCTTGCCCATGCCGTTTTCATCGAAGGAAAACAGGATGGCGGGCCGGTGGGTCAGGCGCGAGATGCGCGAGGCGACGATGCCCACCACCCCGGGATGCCAGTTGCGCGAGCCGAGCACGATGGCCGGCACCTGCTCCAGGTCGCCGAGTTCGGCGAGCATGCGTTCGGCCTCGTTGTAGACCTCCAGCTCAACCGCCTGGCGGTCGCGGTTGTGGCTCTCCAGCAGGGCGGCGTAGTCGGCGGCCACGGCGGGATCCTCGGCCAGCAGGAGCTGCAGGGCGGTCGAGGCGGTGTCGAGCCGGCCGGCGGCATTCAGGCGCGGGCCGAGACGGAAACCGACGTGATGGGTTTGGATGAAACCATCAACCCCTGCGGATTCCTTGAGCGCACGCAGGCCGATGCGAGGAGTCTCAGCCAGGGCCTCCAGGCCGCGACGAACCAGCAGGCGGTTCTCATCGATGAGCGGCACGAGGTCGGCCACCGTGCCGAGCGCCACCAGGTCGAGCGCCTCCTTCAGATCAAAGCCCTCGACGAAGCGGGTCTTGAGCAGGGCGTGAGCGACCTTGAACACCAGGCCGGCGGTGCAGAAGTAATGGTAGTCCTTGCCCAACTTGGGGTTGACCAGGGCGATGCAGGGCGGCCGGCCGGTCGGAGCCAGCTCGTGGTGGTCGACGATGACGCAGTCGACCCCCTGCTCCTGCAGCCAGTTCAGCTCGCGGACGGAGGTGGTGCCGCAGTCGAGGGCGATGAGCAGGTCGGGCTTGCCGAACTCCTCAAACAGGCGCGCAAAACCGTCGAGGCTGAGACCGTAGCCCTCCTCCATGCGCGAGGGCAGGAAGAGGTGGGGCGTGACGCCGTAGGCCCGGAGCGTCAGGAACATCAGCGCCATTGAGGTGACGCCATCGACGTCGTAATCGCCGTACAGCGCGACCTTCTGGCCCTCGTCGACCGCGCGCAGGATGCGGGCAACGGCGACCGGCATTTCCGGCAGTTGCGTGGGGTCGCCCAGGCGGGCGAGGCGCGGCACAAGGAACTCGCGCGCCGCCTCGGCGCCGGTGATGCCGCGCTGGAGCAGCAGGGTGGCGAGCAGCGGCGGCACTCCAGTGTCCGCCGCCAACTCGGCGGCGCCGGGAGGCACCGGCTTGAGCTGCCACCGGGGGGGAGGCGGGCTGGGCCGGGAACTGTCGGGTACGGACGCCATGTGCAACCTCCTTGTATGGAGCAGGCTCGTAGGCTAGTCAAAGCCTCGATCCCCTTTCATGACAAACTCCGATCCCTCCCCGCTCGCCGGCCGCCTCTGGCTCGCCGCGATGGGCCTGTTTCTCGCCATCGCCGGCCTGCTCTTCACCTGGGTGCTGTGGACCGCCTGGCAGCGCGCCGAGGAGACCCGGCGCTGGCCGGCCGTGCCCTGCCGCATCGTCTCCGCCCGCGTCGTCAGCGAGCGCCCCACCCCCAACTCGAACCCGGCCCACCGAGCCGAGATCCGCTACGCCTACCGCGTCGGCGACCAGGCCTTCACCGGCACCCGGATCAAGCGCGTCGACAGCGCCAGCCAGCACGAGGACAACGCCCGGAGCAAGCTCGAGGCCTACCCGGTGGGCAGCGAAACCGTCTGCCATGTCAATCCCGCCGATCCGACGATGGCGGTGCTGCGCCACGACACCCGCGCGGCGCTCTACTCGATCTGGTTTCCCCTGCTCTTCGTCGCCGGCGGCGGCGTCATGGCCTGGCGGGCCCTGGTCCGTCCACCCAGGCGTACTCAATCGTGAGGCGTCGGCCGGCGACCGGCAGACGCAGCTCGTTGCCCTGCACCTGCGCGCCCGGCGCGCGGATCCACAGGCGGTTTTCAAACTGGCGCTCCGACACCTGCGCCTTGCCGGCCTCGACCAGGAAACGGCCGTCGGCGACGGCTTGCAGACGCCCCACCGCGAGACGCAGCACCGTGCCGGCCGGCGGTTCGGCGTCGAACTCGAGCACGCGGCGCAGACGCCCGCCGGGCTGGGTCCCCTGGCCCTCGGTCTCGTAGTGCTCGCGAATGAGCTGACCATTCCAGCTGTAGGCGAAGACCGGATGGCGACGGGCATCGAGCCGGTAGCCCCGCCAGACGTATCCCTCGGTCGAAGACGGCCAGGCGGCCGTGGGCGCATCCAACTTCGCCAGCGGCACGCCCGGCGCCGGCTGGACGGCATCGTAGCCCAGAGGCGACTGGTGACCGCCACCCCGGCTGTTCCAGTGGCGTGAGGCATCGAGGAAGGCACCGCGCCAGAGCACGGCGAGGTTCATCGTTTCCGCGTCCCAGGCAAGATTGAAGCCGCCGGGATAACCGACGCCGAGGCCGCGGTTGCCGGCGCCGGCGATGAAGTTGCGGTAGACGACCGGCTCCTCCTTCACGACCAGCGGGATCGGGTCGAAGTCGGCCTTTTTCTTCGCCGGAGCGCCCTTTTCCCAGCCCCCGGGTTTCCAAAGCGAGAGAGGCGTGATGTCAAAGCTCGCTCCCTTCCAGGCGGCAAAGACGCCAAGCTGGCCCTGGGCCTGGAAGTACTCGAGGCGGAAGGCGTGCGGCCCGGCCTCCAGCTTGACCGTGCCCTCGCGGATCTCCACCGGGTGGATGCCATCGTGCTCGACGACCGTGCGGCCGTCGATGCGCAGGCGCACGCCGTCGTCGCCAGCCAGGTAAAACCGGTAGTTGCCCGTGCGCGGCGCCTGCAGTTGGCCGGTGTAGACGACCCCGAACTCGTTTTTGTAATCGTCGAGCTTGAGCTGGACGAGGTTGTCTTCCAGGCGACCCTCACGATGCGGCTTGAGTTTGTCGAAGTCGGGCAGCTTCTGCCAGGAACCCAGGTACAGCGCAAAACGCAAATCCTGCAGACCGCCGCCGAGCGGCAGCACCTTCATCACCCCGCGCATGGTCAGCGCATGACCGGGAAAAGTACAGACATAGGGATAATCGCCGGGCTTGGCCGGAGCGGTGAAACGCAGTTCCTCGCTCTGGTGCGGATTGAGCATGGCGCTATGCAGCCAGATGCGCGGATCGTCGGGCAGCCAGTTGCGCTGCAGCGCCTGCTCGGGCTTCTCCATCTGCTTCAGCGCCATCGCCGCGGTGTCGGTGCCCGGCTGGCAGAAAACCAGGTTGTGCGGCAGGTCATCGCCATTCTCAAACTCCAGTCGCACCGAGGCTCCGGGTCGGACGGTGAAGCTCTCCAGATCGTAGCGCATCTGCGCGGTCATTGTGCGGATCTTCACGGCCTGCACCTGCGCCGACTCCGACGTCCGGGCGGCCGACTTCGATCCTGCCGCGGACCCGGCTTTCAAACCGGTCGCCGCCCCCAGCGGGCGCAGCCAGATGTTGCGGAAGCGCACCGGGTTGTTGTGGTCCTGCAGGAAGAGATCGCCCGACTGCGCCGTGCTGTCGAACTCACGTTGATACTGCACCAGCACCCCGTTGTGCAGCACGGTGATCCGCGCCTTGCGGGCCGGGCGATCCTTCGTCGCCGGCCGGGCGCGCTCAAAGAAGAGGTCGTAACTCTGCCACTCGCCCGGCGGGCGGCAGGCATTCGCGATCGGCGGATAGTGACCATAGAACGCCGCGGCCTGACCGTCGGCATAGGTGTCGTTCTGCCAGGAGTCGAGGACCTGAACCTCCGGGAAGCCGCCGAGGAAGACGCCGCTGTTGCCGCGCCCCTGGCCCCTGCCAACAACATCCTTCGGGGTCGCCCACTCGAGGTGCAGATGACCGTCGCCTCCGAACGTTTCGCGCGTGCGCAGGCCGCCGCTCTTGGGTGCGATCTCCAGGCAGCCGTCGACCACCCGCCAGCGCGGTGCCGTGTCGCCTGCGGCCGCCTCCTTGCGCGGCTCGCCCCGCCATTTCGACAGATCCCGGCCATCAAACAGCACGATCGCGTCGGCAGGCGGGGGAGCCGGCTTGAGCGCGGGTGGCGTCACGGCGGGAGGGCGCGGCCGCTGCAGGTCGTGGGCGCGCCAGAGGCCGCCGGGGGTGAAGGGCTGCGGCTTCTTTTCCTGCGCCAGGGCCAGACCGGCGGTGCAGAGGACAAGCAGAAGGCGTGGGAGCGAGAGCATGGAAAAGACGGGATGGGAGGGGTTCAGGCATCGCCGCGGTAGGCGCGCGCCAGCAGGGTCACCGGCTGGGTCACCTCGCCCTCGCCGCCAAGGCCGGCGGCGAGCTGGAGGTGGCAGCCCGGGTTGGCGGTGGCGACCACCTTGACGCCGGTGGCGCGGACGTGGCCGAGCTTGCGCTGCAGCAGTTTGGCCGACTGCTCGGGCTGGGTGATGTTGTAGATGCCGGCACTGCCGCAGCACCAGTTGCTCTCCGGCAGCTCGGTGAGTTTCAACCCGGGAATCGCCTGCAGCACCTGGCGCGGCTGGCTGCAGATTTTCTGACCATGGCAGAGGTGGCAACTCTCGTGGTAGGTGACCTCCGCAAGGCCCGCCCCCTGCTCCGGCGGCCGGATGCCGATCTGCACCAGCCACTCGTGGATGTCGCGCACCTTGCTGTCCCAGCGCCGCGCCTTCGCCGCATAGAGCGGATCGTCGTGCAGCAGGTGGGCGTAGCTTTTCAGGTGCGAGCCGCAGCCGCCGGCATTGGTGATGATGGCGTCCAGACTGTCGAGATCGAAGGCATCGATCTGCCGGCGCGCCAGCTCGCGCGCCGCCTCGACCGCGCCATTGTGGGCATGCAACGAGCCGCAGCAAAACTGCGCGCGCGGCGTCACCACCTCGCAGCCGTTGGCCAGCAGCACGTCGGCGGTGTCGCGGTTGATGTTGGAAAAGGCCAGGTCCTGGACGCAGCCGGTGAGCAGACCGACCCGGAACCTCGGCTGCGCCGGGGTTTCCACAGGCTCAATGAGGCTGTCGGAAAAGGCCGGGGCCATGCGCGGGGTCTGCGGTTCCAGCTCGCGCAGACGGCGCGGCAGCAGGCCGAAGAAGCGGTGGCGGCGCAAAAAGCGGTCGAGCCCCGTGCGCTGCCAGAGGCGCAGGCCCCAGCCAGCGAGGCGCAGCAGGCGCGGGTGCAGGAACAGCACGTCGAGGGTCAGCCAGCGCCAGAAATCGCGTTCCGGGCCCTGGGCCACGCCGGTGCGCTCGACCTCGGCGCGGGCGGTCTCAAACAGTTCGGCGTACTTCACCCCGGCCGGACAGGCGGTCTGGCAGGCCAGGCAGCCGAGGCAGTAGTACATCTCATCGGCAAACTCGCGGGTCACCCCCAGGTCACCGTCGGCGATGGCGCGCATCAGCGCGATGCGCCCGCGCGGGCTGTTGCGCTCGCGCTTCGTCTCCACATAGGTCGGACAGGTCGGCAGGCACATGCCGCAGTGCATGCACTGCTGGAGCACGGAGTAGTCGAGGGATTGGAGCAGGTTCACGGAGGGAAGAAAGCGCGCGCCCACGGGCAAGTCTTGCGCACGCGGCCGCCATCAAAGCCGCATCCTCCGGCTTGCGCAAGACGCGCGGCGCGCAAGATTGTCCCCTGCGGACTCTGGCCATCGGAGACATCCACGGCTGCTCAACCGCCCTGCGGACGCTGCTGGATGCCGTCCAGCCCGGGGCGGCAGACCTGCTTGTCACCCTCGGCGACTACGTCGATCGCGGCCCGGACAGCCGCGGCGTCATCGACACGCTGCTTGACCTGGAAACCCGCACCCAGCTCGTCGCACTCACTGGCAACCACGAGATCCTGCTGTTTGAGGCCCTGGCCGGCGCAGTCAACCAGGCCGAATGGGAGGCGATCGGCGGTCGCCAAACTCTGCGTTCCTACGGTGGCTCGACCCTGACGCCCGACCTGATCCCCGAGGCCCACCGCGCGTTCCTCGGCGAACGCTGCCGGCGCCTTCATGAGACCGCCAGCCACATCTTCGTGCATGCCAATTTGAATGCCATGCTGCCGCTCGACGAGCAGAGCGACGACTGGCTGTTCTGGACGCGCTTTGCCGATGCCTACCCGCACGTGTCCGGCAAAACCATGATCTGCGGTCACACGGCCCAACACAGCGGCCTGCCGGCGCGGCTGCCACATGCCCTCTGCATCGACACCCGGGTGTACCATCCCGACGGCTGGCTGACCTGCCTCGATGTCGGGGCCGGCACCTTCACCCAGGCCAACGAGCGCGGGCAACTGCGCCGCTTCAGCCTGGCTGAACTCACCTGATCCCCAACCGGGCTGGATCAGCGCAAGAGGAAGACCGGGACAAATCCGCCCTGCTGGTGGCGTTACCTCGGCTCCCCATGCCCCGCCTTGCCCACCTGCTGCTTGCCTGCGCCCTGTTCGAGACCTCCCTGACCGCCGCCGACTGGCCGCAGTGGCGCTTCGACGCCGCCCGCAGCGCCAACTCGGCCGGAGATCTGCCCGACCGTCTGCAGCCTGCCTGGGAACGCCACCTCGGCGCGCGTGAGCCGGTCTGGGACGACCCGCTCAATCATGACCTGATGCCCTACGACCGAATCTTCGAACCGGTGGCGGCCGAAGGCCGGCTGTTCGTCGGCTTCAACGATCGCGACAAGGTCGTGGCCTACGACCTGGCCACCGGCAATGAGGTCTGGACCGCCTTTGCCGGCGGCCCGGTGCGGCTGCCACCGGCCTGTCACGACGGCAAGGTTTACTTCGCCAGCGACGACGGCCATCTGCACTGCGTCGATGCCGCGACCGGCAAACCGCTGTGGTCCTTCCGCGGCGCGCCCTCGGCACGCAAGGCCCTGGGCAACCGCCGCCTGATCTCCGCCTGGCCGGCACGCGGCGGTCCGGTGATCCGCGACGGCCGGGTCTACTTCGCCGCCAGCATCTGGCCCTTCATGGGCACCTTTTTGTACGCCCTCGACGCCGCCACCGGCAAGGTCATCTGGATCAACGACGGCACCGGCGCCGACTTCATCAAACAGCCGCACAGCGCCGCCTCCTTTGCCGGCGTGGCGCCACAGGGCGCGCTGGTCGCCACGGCCGACCGACTGCTTGTGCCCGGGGGGCGCTCGGTGCCCGCGGCCTTCGATCGCGCCACCGGCGCGCTCCAGTACTTCCACCTCGACGACGGCGGCAAGGGCAACGGCGGTTCCTTCGTCAGCGCCGGCCCGAAGCGCTTCTACGTGCACACCCGCGAGCGCGGCGTGCGCGACTACGAACTGGCCAGCGGCGAACAGGGCGACCTGACCCTCAGCGAGCCGGTCATCGATGGCGACCTCCTCTACACCGCCGCCCAAACCAAGGCCGGCAAACCGGTCGTGCGCGTGCTGACGGCAGAGGGCAAAACCCGCTATGAGGTGGCCGCCGATGGCTCGGGCGATCTGATTCGTGCCGGCCGCCGTCTCTACGCCGCCGGCGGAGGCCAACTGAGCGCCCTCGAACTGTCGGCCGACGGGGTTCAGGCACGCGTCGTCTGGACCCAGCCCATACCCAAGGATGTGCAGCGCCTGCTCGCCGCCGGGGACCGACTCATCGCCGTCACACTCGACGGCCGCCTGCTGACCTTCGCCGAAAAACCCGGCCCGGGTGTGCTGGCCGAAGCCCCGGCCGCCGAGCCCAGGGTGCCGGAAACCGCAAGCGCCACCGCCCAACGCCTGCTGGCGTCGGTCGAGGATCCGGGCGGGTTCGGCTTGCTTTACGGGGTGCCCGAGAAGGACCTGCTCAACGCCCTGCTGGCGGCCTCGTCGATGCAGTTCACCGTAGTGACCGACGATGCCGCACCGATCGAGGCCCTGCGCCGCGAGTTCGATGCCCGCGGCCTGCTCGGCCGACGCGTCAGTTTCCACCTCGGCGATCCGCTCGCCTTCGAAGCGCCCCCGTTCATCGCCCCTGTCGTCATCGCCAGCGGCCCCGTCCTGAAACGCCTGCGCGCCGAACCCGCGCAACTGCAGGCCGCCTACGCCTCGGTGCGTCCCTACGGCGGCCGACTGGTCCTGTTCGATGCCAACGCCGACTGGACCGCGCTGGCCCGGCAGGCCGGCTTGGAAAAGGTCGAGGTGAGCGGCGCGGATGGGGTCACCTTCCTCACCCGCACCGGCGCCCTGGTGGGTTCGGCGGATTGGACGCATCAGTATGGCGACATCGCCAACACCGTGAAGTCCGACGACCGCAGGGTGCGCGCGCCGCTGGGCGTGCTCTGGTTCGGCGGCAATTCCAACCTTGACGTCCTGCCACGCCACGGCCACGGCCCGCCCGAGCAGGTGATCGGCGGCCGCCTCTACATCGAGGGCATGAACAGCCTGAGCGCCCGCGATGTGTACACGGGGCGCGTGCTCTGGAAGCACGACTTCGGCGATCTCGGCACCTTCGGCATCTATTACAATGAGACTTACGCCGACACGCCGCTGAGCACGGAGTACAACCAAAAGCACATCCCCGGCGCCAACGGCCGCGGCACCAACTTCGTCGCCACCGAGGACCGGGTGTACGTTGCCCTGCGCGGCGAATGCCGGGTGCTCAACGCCCGCACTGGCAAACTCAAGGAGACGATCCACCTGCGCGACCATCGCAAGGATCCGGCCCAGTGGGCCTTCATCGGCGTCCACGGGGACCTGCTGCTCGCCGGCGACGACTTTGCCCACTTCAGCCTGCGCCTCGGCGGCGCCAAGAGCCGCAAGGAATCGACGATCGAGGATTACTCGGCCAGCGCCGGCCTTGCCGCCTTCGATCGCCACACCGGCAAGCCGCTCTGGCGGGTCAAGGCGCGGCACAGCTTTCTGCACAACGCCATCGTCGCCGGCAACGGCCGCATCTACTGCCTCGACAAGCTGACCCAGCACGCCGAGGACCTGCTCAAGCGCCGCGGCCGCGACCTGCCCAGGGACTACCGGATCGTCGCCCTCGACGCCCGCACCGGCAAGGTTCTCTGGGAGGAAACCCGCGAGATCTTCGGCACCTGGCTCGGTTATTCCGAGGAACACGATCTGCTGCTGCAGGCCGGCGCCAAGGCCAGCGACCGCCTGTCGTCCGAGGTCGGCGAGGGCATGGCGGTTTACGCGGGCGCCACCGGCAAACGCCGCTGGGCCGACCTCAAGCGCGCCCACACGGGACCCTGCATCCTGCACAACGACCTCATCCTGACCGGTGCCAACTCCTATGCCAGTTCCGGCGGCGCTTTCAGCCTGCTCACCGGCGAACCGCACCTCGTGCTCAACCCGTTGACCGGCAAGAAGGAACCCTGGCGGCTGAATCGCACCTACGGCTGCAACACCATCATCGCCAGCGAGCACCTGCTCACCTACCGCAGCGGCGCCGCCGGCTTTTATGACCTGGAGAGCATGAGCGGCACCAGCAGCCTCGGCGGCTTCAAGTCGGGCTGCACCTCCAACCTGGTCGTCGCCAACGGCGTGCTCAACGCCCCCGATTACACCCGCACCTGCAGCTGCGGCTACCAGAACCAGACCTCGCTCGCCCTCATCCCGATGGCCGATGTCGAAATGTGGACCTACAGCCAGTTCGGTCTCGACGGCCAACACGGCGACCGCGTGCGGCGCGTCGGCATCAACTTCGGCGCCCCGGGCAACCGCCGCGCGGCGGACGGCACCCTCTGGCTCGAGCATCCGCATGCCGGCGACGGCAATGCGCCGCAGATCGGTGTCGAGGGCCTGGCGGAAACCGCCACCTACTTCCGTCGCCACAGCTCGCAGGCCGGCCCCGGTGCCAGCCCGCCCTGGGTCGCCGCTTCCGGCCTCACGGGCGAGGGTGAAATCGTCCTGACTCCCTCGCTGCGCCGGCCGCTGCTGGTCAAGCCGGTCACAAAAGCCGCCGATGACGAGGAGAAATCCGGCAAGGCCGCAAAAGCGCCGCCGCC
>CBINON010000017.1:0-90557 GCA_966252325.1 uncultured bacterium
CGCCATGACATGATAAAAGGCCCCCGCGGCCTGGATGCGGATGCTGCGTGCCATGAGGATGTGTCGGCGCCGCCTGCACATTTGTCAAGCAGTTGCACACTGACCCCTTTTGGAGGTCAGGGGGGTGGCAGGAGGTTGAAAGGGCGGGCTCAGGCAGGCGGCAGGCCGCCGCGCTGCTCGTCCTCGCGGGCGAGTTCCTCGGTGGTCTTCTCGGTTTGCGGCGTGTCGGCGGGGCGACCGCTGACGAAGGGTTCGTCGTCCTCGTCGGGCACGGAGGAGCCCTGGTCCTCCCAGGTGGGCTCGTCGTCATCGGCCGGTTCCGGGCTCATGGGCACGGTGTTCGCGGCGCGCTCGACCTCGGGTGGCGGCGCCGAGGGCGTGGCCCTGGGCTTGGGATACTCGTCCTCCTCGTCGTCCTTGTCCTCGGAGAACCAGGGGTTGTAGTTCTCGTTGTCCCAGTCGTCCTTGACCTCGGTTTCGAGCTCCTTCTCGTCCTTCTCGATCTGGGCGTAGTACTCGGGGTAGGCCTCGCGGTCCTTCTTCTCCATGAAGTAGGCGAGCACGACGCAGATGGCGTACAGCACGTAGAGCGGTCCCGACATGAGCATGAGCGTCAGGACGTCGGGCGTCGGCGTGACGATGGCGGCGAAGAGCGTGATGACGACGAGCGCGTGCCGCCAGGTGGACTTCATGAGCTTGTAGTTCAGGAAGTCGAGCTTGACCAGGGCCATGACGATGACCGGCAGTTCGAAGGCGATGCCAAAGACCAGGATGAAGCGGGTGCTGAAGGTGACGTAATTGGACAAGGTCCAGTCCTGGCGCGAACCCACCGAGGCGGCGAACTGGTCAAAGAATTGGAGCGCGCGCGGCAGCACGACCCAGTAGGCGAAGGTGCAGCCGGTGAGGAAAAGGCCGGTGCCGATGGCGATGGCCGGAAACAGCACCTTCTTCTCGTTGGTGCGCAGGCCGGGCAGGATGAACTGCAGCAGGAAGATCAGCAGCAGGGGGAAGGACAGGATGACGCCGGCAATGAGCGAGACATTGATGGCCATCATGAAGGGGCCGGCGATGTCGATGTTTTGCAGCAGCTTCTGGGCGCTTTCGTAATCCGGGGCGAGTCCGGCGAGGATGAGCGGGTACTGGATGCCGCGGAACAGTTCCTGGTAGAAGAAGAAGGTCAGGATGACCGAGACCAGCAGGGTCGTGCCGATGCGCACGAGCATGGTGCGCAGGTCGTCGAGGTGCTCGAGAAAGGGCTTTTCCTCATCCTCCTTGCCGAGGTTGAGCGCGACCTTCTCGCGGACTTTGAAGACTTTGTTGAGGATGCCTTGCCACATGGTGCGAATGCTGGGGGAAAAGGGTGAGCCGCTCTCAAAGAGATCCCTTGGCCGCCATCCGCGCGAACAGGGCCAGCGTCAGGGCGGTGGTGATCTCATGGGCAGCGATCATCCTCCGCAGTTCTCCCGGGCTGACCAGGCGCACGTCGCTGATGTGCTCGCTTCCATCCGGTTCCGGACGGCTGGCGACGCACACGGGCTCCGCTCGAAAGAGATAAACGTGTTCGTCGGTGAAACCTTGCGAGGGCAGGAACCAGCCGAGCGGTTCGAGGCTGCCGCCCGCGGCGAGCTCACAGCCGGCTTCCTCGCGCAGCTCGCGCAGGGCGGTCTCGGCGATCGCCTCGGGGGTGATCTCGGCGGCGGGCAGGTCGATCTGGCCGGCGGGGAATTCCCAGAGGGTCTGGCGCACCGGCAGGCGCTCCTGGGCAATGAGCACGTAGCGACCGTCGGCGGTCACCGGCGCAATCGCCACGGCGGCCTTGCGTTCGACCACCATCCAGGGCACCGGCTCGCGCCGGCTCGGCGTCAGGTAGCGGTTTTCATCGACGCTGACATGCTCGTGGGCAAAGCGGCGCTCGCTGGACACCAGCTGCCAGTCCTCCCCCGCCCCGGGGCGGAAGAGCGGAAACTCGGGACAGGCGACCGCCGGGCGCATCATGCCGACAAGGCCTCCTTCCAGCGGCTGAGCTGCGCGGCAACGTTGGCCGGCGAGGGGGCGCCCACCGCCTGACGGGCGGCCAGGGCGGTCTCAAGGTTGAGGCAGTCGAACAGGTCCGCCTCGAAGGCGGGCGAGAACTCGCGGTAAGTGGCCAGCGGGATGTCGGCAAAGGCGACCTTTGCCGCCAGCGAATGGGCGACCAGCTTGCCGATGACCTCGTGGGCCTGGCGGAAGGGCACGCCGTGCTTGACCAGGTAGTCGGCGAGGTCGGTGGCCAGCAGCATGGGGTCGGCGGTGGCGGCGCGGGTGCGCGCGGCGTTGACCTCCATGCCGGCGATCATCTCGGCAAACACCTCCAACGCCGCCTGGATCGTGTCGAGCGAGTCGAACAACGGCTCCTTGTCCTCCTGCATGTCGCGGTTGTAGGTCATCGGCAGGCCCTTGAGCAGGGTGAGCAGCGCCATGAGGTTGCCGACCAGGCGACCGGACTTGCCGCGGGTCAGTTCGGCGACGTCGGGATTCTTCTTCTGCGGCATCAGCGACGAACCGGTCGTGTGGGCATCGCTGAGGGTGACAAAGCCGAACTCGGCGCTGCACCACAGGATGATGTCCTCGCTCAGGCGCGACAGATGCACGCCGCAGAGGGCGATGGCAAAGACCGTCTCGACGGCGAAATCGCGGTCGCTCACCGCATCCATGCTGTTCTGGGTGACGGCGCCAAAGCCGAGCTGGCGGGCGACGTACTCGCGGTCGATCAGGATCGTCGATCCGGCCAGGGCGCCGGAGCCGAGCGGCATGACGTCGATGCGCCGGCGCGCGTCGGCGAGGCGCTCGGCGTCGCGCTCGAGCATCTCGACGTAGGCGAGCAGGTGGTGGGCGAAGAGCACGGGCTGGCCGCGCTGCAGGTGGGTGTAACCTGGCACGACCGCCTGGCCGGCACGTTCGGCGGCCTCGACCAGCGCGCGCTGGAGGTCGCGCAGGCGGGCGCTGACGGCGTCGACGGCATCGCGGGTGTACAGGCGCACGTCGGTGGCGACCTGATCGTTGCGGCTGCGTGCCGTGTGCAGCTTGGCGCCGGCCGGGCCGATGCGGCGGGTCAGCTCGGCCTCGATGTTCATGTGCACGTCCTCGAGCTCCTGCTTGAACTCGAAGTCGCCGTGCTCAATCTCAGCGCGGATCTCAAGCAGGCCGCGCTCGATGGCCGACTGCTCGTCGGCGGTCAGGATGCCGGCCTTGAGCAGCCCCTGGGAATGGGCGATCGAGCCGCGGATGTCGTGGGCAAAGAGTCTCCAGTCGAAGGACACGGACTCTCCATAAGCCTGCACGAGGCGGCTGGTTTCCTGGGCAAAACGTCCTTTCCACATAATCGGGGGCGCGGAGCCTAGCGGCATTCCGCGCGGATGCAACCCCGCAGGGCGGGCTCAGCGCGCCAGGGCCTTGTCGTGCTCGTCCTTGTACTTGCAGTGGCCGGTGTTCGCCAGCTCGTCGCAGCGCGCCTCGATGCGCATCGACTTCATCTGCGGCTGGAAGCCGAGCCGGCGGGTGATGCAGTCGTGCAGCAGGGCGCTGTGCTCGTCCTCGAACTCGACGACGCGGTCGCAATCGAGGCAGATGAGGTGGTTGTGCTGCGGCTTGTCGAGAAAGTTCGGGTCGTAGTAGGTCTGGTCGCGGCCGAGATCGACCACGCGGAGCAGGTCGCAGTCGACGAGCAGCTGCAGGGTGCGGTAGACCGTCGCGCGAGAGATGGTGCGGTCGAGCCGGCGCGCCTTGTCGAGCAATTCGTCGGCGTTGAAGTGGTCGTCGGTGGCGAAGGCCGCCTCGACGATGGTTTCCCGCTGGCGGGTGTGGCGCAGCCCGGTGGCCTGCAAATGGGCCTCGAGCCGCTCTTTGATGCGCGCGTCCATGTTGAGTCTCAACATGACCTAATTGAGACTCAAAGCAAGCAGGATTGGTCGGATTCGAACCTCCGGGCATGGGGTGCCGAAAGCTCTTTGCCAAGGAGGTCTCGCACGGTCTGAAGCAGCGCGAGTGGGCTGAAGGTCACTCGCTCCGGGGCGGTGGCCCGCGCTGGACTCGGAGCGGGCAGGCTGCGCCAAGCCTGCGCCCCCGAGAACCGAACTCCAGCTTACAAACCCGCTGCGGCCTGGGCTTCGCGCACCTGGCGGACGAAGCGGCGGCGTTCACCACTGCTGTCGCTTTCCAGGCACTGTTCGGCGAGGCTGAGCACGAGTTCGTGGTTGAGATCGGGGCCGGCGGCGGCGCCGCGCAGCAGCAGGCCGAAACCGACGACGGCGCTGTCGAAGACGAAATCGGTGCGCGCCTGGCGCCAGTCGAGGCCGCGGTCCTGGACGAGCAGTTTGCTGCCGTCGAAGGGGCCGACGGTCTGGGTGGTGAAGCGGACCTGCGGCAGGGTGACGGTGGCGATGGTCTTGCTGCCGTCGAGGCGGCCGTTGGGCTCGAACTCATACCAGACGCTGTGGGTGCCGGCGCGGCGCAGTTCCGCGGCGGGCAGGTGGCGTTCGCCGAGCTGGCGGTATTCACGCACGTTGGTGGGATCGAAGCTGACCTGCAGCGGGTAGCTGAAGGGGCGGGTGGCGGCGGGCTGATCGGCCGGCAGCTGGATGACGACGCGCAGCAGGCGATGGGCGGGGTTCCACGGGCAGGAGGCGACCTCCGCCTTCCAGGAGTGGATGTACAGCTCCGGGGTGCGGGGTTTGGCGGGTTCGCGAGACGGGGCCGGCGCATGGCGCGGCGCCGGTGAGGCGAAGTTGCTGCCGGGAGCGGCCTTGGGGGGCGCGGGGCGGATGTCAGCCGGGCGCAGGGCAAACTGATCCTGCGGAGTGCGGCTGGCATTGACGAAGACAAAATCGGCGGCCAGGCGGGTCTGCGCGGCGGGCGGCGCGGCAGGGCGGTTGGCGCCAGCGGGGGGGGCACCGACGGCCAGCGCGGGAGCCGGGGCGACCTTCACCGGAGCAACGTCAGCAGCCGGGGTCGCGGCCAGCGACGGCAACTCTTCGACGGGTGCCGGGGTTGCCGGCTCGGATGCGGCGGACGCGGGCAGAACGACGGCGATCTCGGGTCGGGGTTCCGGGGCTGGCGGCGCGGGCACGACTTCGATGACGGGTGGTGCTTCGACGCGTGGCGATGGCGCGGCTGGCGACTCGGCGAGGCGGTCGCCATCGATCGGCAGCGGCAGGTGGCGGCCGGCGAAGTAGGCGGCGCCAGCCACGGTGAGCACGGCGGCGACGCGGGCCAAACCCGCCAGCCACGGCAGCAGGCGTGCGGGCCGGCGGGTCGGCAGGGGGCGCGGCTGCAGCGGGCCGAGGCGGCGGGGCAACGAGGCGGGGCGCAGGATGAGGTGGCGCTGGGCGGGGGTCAGGCGCGCCTGCGGCACCGGGGCGCCATGGCGGAGGGCGTCGGTCACCGCCTCGATTTGCTCGAGTTCGGAGGCGGCGGCCGGGCTGTCCTGGATGAGCTGGTGCACGCGCGCCGCCTCGGCGCCGTCGAGTTCGCCGAGGGCGTAGGCGGAGAGTTCGGTCAGGTCGTGGGCGGGCTGGCTCATGAGGACGGGGGGGATTGGG
The DNA here is from genome assembly GCA_966252325.1 of uncultured bacterium. GTDB lineage: Bacteria > Verrucomicrobiota > Verrucomicrobiia > Verrucomicrobiales > Verrucomicrobiaceae > Prosthecobacter. Next base: position 5,577 of record CBINON010000017.1, read on the forward strand.
GGGCAAAATCGCGGCGCATCAGGTCGCGCAGTTTTTTGATGGCCGTGTGCATGATGAAGCCGACGTTGCCAATGCTGAGGCCGGTGACATTGGCGATCTCCTGGTAGGAGCAGTCGTGCATGAACTTGAGGCGGATGACCTCGCGCTGGTTCGGGCGCAGGCGGTCGACCATCTGCCAGAGCCGGGCGTGCATTTCCTGGACGTCGGCGTTTTCCGAGGGGTCGGGTTCGAAAGAAACCGCGAGGCCGAGGGCGTCCTCGTTGCCGAGGTCGAGGCGCTGGTCCTTGCGCAGGATGTCGAGCGCACGGTTGCGGCAGACGGTGAACAGCCAGGCCTTGAGGTTCTCGCGCACCCGCTCGGGGTCGGTGAGATAAAGCTTGAGCATGGCGTCCTGGACCACCTCGCGCGCGCGCTCGAGGTCGCCATTGAGGATGCCCGCCGTGTAGGCGATGAGGCTGCTTTCATACTGGTCGAGCGCCCTGCGGACCAGGAGGGCGGCTTCGTCAGGATGAGGCTGGACGGGCATCTGTTCACTTTGCTGGAATTCCAACGGCCGGGGAAGCGATTTGTTAGAGCGCTTCCGCGCCGCCCTGGCCTCAGTCCCGCAGCGCCACCGCCGGATCAACGCGGGCGGCGAACCAGGCGGGGATCAGCCCGGCCAGCAGGCAGAGGCCAAGCGAGGTCAGGCAGGTCAGGGCCACATCCCCGGGGCGCAGCAGCGCCGGGATGGTCGACAGGAAGACCCCCTCGACGGCGTGCACCTGGCCCCCGGTGGCGGCGGCCAGCAGGGCGCGCAGGTCGTCGCGCAGCCAGAGCACCAGCAGGCTGCCGCCGAGGCCGAGGCCGGTGCCGAGCAGGCCGACCACCCCGGCCTGGTTGAGGAAGATGCCAAGGATCTGGCCGCGCCGGCAGCCGAGCGCGGCGAGCACGCCGATCTCGCGCCGCTTCTGGGTGGTGACCGTGATCGTCGTGTTCATCACCGAAAAGGCGGCCACCAGGGCGATGATCGACAGCACGAACTGCATCATGGTTTGCTCGTTGCGCATCGCCGCCAGGCGCGCCTCGCCGGCGTCGGTCCACAGGGTGAAGTCCCAACCGGACAGGCCCGACTGCAGCTGGTCGCGGTACTCGGCCGCCGCCTCGGGCTCGGCCAGCTCAACCGCCAGACCGCTGACGGACTGGCCCGCGAGGCGGAACAGGCGACGCCCGGTTTCGAGACTGACGTAGGCGTTGTAGCCACCGGTCTCGGAGCGCAGGATGCCGGCCACCTTCAGGGGCTGCGGGTTGAGTCGAATAGCCTCCAGAATGGCTTTTTTCCGCGCCGCATCCGGCTCCTCGTTGGCGCGGCTGTAGTCGCGCACGGCGGCGTTGACGTTGTCGCCGGCATAAACGCTGATTTCATCGCCCACATCCACCCCGAGTTCGCCGGCCTGGTAGTCCGGCAGGACAATGGTTCCCGGCGCCAGCTTCAAATCGCCGCCGAGCAGGTGCCGCGCCAGCTTGGCCAGGACCGGCTGCGCCTCCGCCGACTCCAGGCCGAAGGTCTGGGCGCCCGTCTGCTGGTCGCCCGCGGCCAGGTACAGCATGCCGCCCGCGTAGGGCGCGGCCGAGACGGTCTCCGGCCGGCTGCGCACGCGCTCGAGCACGGCGCGCCAATCCGGTTCGTTCGGCGCCTGCGCACCGGCGGCCAGCAGGACGTGCGGTTCGGCGCCCATCAGGGTGGCGCGAAAATCCGCCTCAAAGCCGAGCATGACCGCGCGCACCACCACCATCATGAGCACGCCAACGGCGATTCCCAAGACCGAAATGACGGTGATGACCGAGACAAAGGAACGCCGCGGCCGCAGGTAGCGGAAGGCGAGGAACAGGGGAGCGCGAGCCGGCATGGCGACATCCTGCACCACCGGCGCCACGCCCGCCAGCGGAATGCCGGGCTTCACAACACGGCCTTCTGCACCCGTCCCGCGGCAGCGCCGAGGAATCGGCGCACCATGGCCTCGGCCTGCTCGGAGAGGTCGGTCAGGTAGATCTCCAGCGAGGGTTTGGCGCGCGCCGTGCGCAGCAGGCCCTGGTCGCGCAGCAGCTCCGCCACCCGGGCGGCACAGGTGCTGGCGCTGTCGACCAAGCGCACCTTGCGGCCCAGCAGCTGGCGCAGCTGCGGCACCAGCAGCGGGTAGTGGGTGCAGCCGAGCACCAGGGTGTCGATGCCCTTGTCCAGCAGCGGCCCGAGGTATTCCCGGAGCACCGCCCTCAAGGCCGGGTGCTCGGTCCAGCCCTCCTCAATGAACGGCACCAGCAGCGGCGTCGCCACCGCGTGGATGCGCAGGTCCGGCCGGCGCATCGCCAGCGCGTACTGATAGGCGCTGCTGCGGATCGTGCCGGCCGTGCCGATGATGCCCACCCGCTGGCAGCCCGGATCGGCCAGCGTCGCCTCCACCCCGGGCTCCAACACACCGATCACCGGCACGCGAAAGGTCGCCTGCAGCAGCGGCAGCGCGTGGGCGGTCGCCGTGTTGCAGGCCACCACCACCGCCTTGACCCCGCGCCCGGCCAGGAACTGGGTGTCCTCGACCGCGAACCGACGGATCGTGTCGGGCGATTTCGAGCCGTAGGGCACGCGGGCCGTGTCGCCGAGGTAGACGATGGACTCGTTCGGCAGCAACTCGCGCAGCGCGCGCACCACGGTCAGACCGCCAACGCCGGAATCAAAAACGCCGAGCGGAGCGGAACGGGGATCGGGGGCGGCCATGCAGGGGCCATGATGAACCCGGCTGGCGCGCCGGCAAGCCCGGCCTTGGGACAGGCGACAAAAACCCGCGTGCACACCGTTGTTGCGAAAACACCCTTGTTCGCTTATATTTTTTAGAATTTCCAGACACACACCCCCTGTCCGGCCCGGCGCGGCTGTCGCCATGACTTTTTTCGTTCGTCCAACCCTCTTGCGTCCGCTGGTGGCGCTTGGCTGGCTCGCCGCCCTCGGTCTGGCCGGCGCCGCCGAGCCACAGTTTCAATCCGGCTACGACCTGGCTCTGGATCCGGCCTCGGGCGACACCTCCCCTGCCCTGCGGGTGTACGGCCGGCAAGCGAATGACAACCTCGGCCGGGTCGTGCGCACGGGCGATCTCAACGGTGACGGTCTGACCGATCTCATCATCGCCTCCGCCAGTGCGGGTGCCGATGCGGGGCGTTCCAATGCCGGGCGGGTGTGGATCTGGTTTGGGGGTGAGGGTCTTCTGGGCAACCGTGATGCCGCGGGCTTGGCTGGATCCCCCCCCGATGTCACCGTGCTGGGCGCCGAGGCTTCCGACTCCCTGAGTGCCGGCGGCGCCCTGACCGTGGCCGATGTCAACGGTGATGGCATTGGCGACCTGCTGCTCGGCGCTTATGGGGCGGACGGTCCCGGCAACAGCCGCAACGATGCCGGCGAGGCCTACATTCTTTTTGGCCGTGAAAACTTTCCGACCACCATCGACCTGTCACGGACGGATGAGGGTGGTCCCAACGTAACCATTCTGGGAGCCTCAGCCAGCGACAGCCTAACCAGCGGCGGAGCCATCACTGCTGCGGATGTCAATGGCGACGGTCTCACCGACCTCTTGCTAGGGGCCTTTCAAGGGGACGGTCCAAACGACAGTCGTGGTGACGCCGGTGAAGCCTATGTGATCTACGGTCGCGAAAATTTCGTCGCCGTCCTCGACCTCGCCCAGCAGGGGGAGGAAGGCGCGAGTGTGACACTGCATGGCGCCCATGCCGGCGAACAGCTCAGCTACGACGGCACCATCCGCACCGGCGACATCAATGCGGATGGCATTCCCGACTTGTTGCTCGGCGCCACGCCGGCCGACGGCCCCGGCGGGGAACGGCCAAGCGCCGGCCGCATTTACGCGATCTTCGGCCGGCCCGGCCTGCCCCCTGCGCTCGACTTGCAAGTTCAGGGCAGCAACGGTGCCAGCCTGACGATCTATGGTGCCAGTGAAAACGACCTGATTGCCTCCGGCGCCGCCTTGCTGGCGGCGGATGTCAATGGCGACGGCATTGATGACCTGCTCATCGGCACACCAGGTGGCGATGGACCCGATGAAACACGCAAGGGCGGTGCCGCCGACAAGGGCGCCGGTGAAGTTTACATGGTTTTCGGCCGACCCTTTTTCGGGCCGGAACTCGACCTTGCCATCCAAGGTGAGGACGGTGCCAGTGTGACCATTTACGGGGCCAGCGTCGGCGACAACCTCAGCTCCGGCGGCGCGCTGGCGGCGGGCGACATCAACAAGGACGGCCTCGCCGACCTGCTGATCGGCGCCGGCTTGGCCGACGGCCCGGACGACACACGCCCCGAAGCCGGCGAAGCCTACATCATCTTCGGCAGAGCCAGCTTCTCCACCGTGCTCGATTTGGCCATTCAAGGTGCCGGAGGCGCCGACGTGACGATACATGGTGCCAGCATCAACGACAACCTCGCCCTGGGCGGAACCGGCGGGGGTGTCGCCCTGGCCGACCTCGACCGCGACGGCCACAGCGACCTGCTGCTCAGCGCCTTCAATGCCGATGGAACCGCCGACGGACGCCTCAACGCCGGCGAGGTCTATGTCACTTTTGGCCGGGCCGATTTGCCGGTGACACTCGACCTTGGCACCCCAGGCACCGCCGACGTGACCGTTTACGGTGCCAACTCCGGCGATCAAATCACGGCCGAACGCGCCGTCCTCGCCGGTGACATCAGCGGCGATGGCGTCCCCGATCTCATCCTCGGCACAGCCAATGGTGACGGCCCCGCCGAGGCGCGCTCCAATGCCGGTGAAGTGAGCGTCGTGCTGGGCATCGGCGTGCCGATCATCGGCCCGGAAATCGGCGTGCAACAACCGGTTGGCACGCCGCTGGCCGACGGCGGTGGCCGCTACTTCGGCGCGGTGCTGCTCAACAACATCGGCACCCGCACCTTCACCGTGCTCAATCAAGGCACGGAAGCCCTGACTGGCCTGGCTGTCGCCATCAGCGGCGCCGATGCCGACGATTTCCAAGCTGACCGAACGGACCTGCCAGCCGTGCTCCAGCCCGGAGAGTCCGGCACCTTTACCATTACCTTCCAGCCAACCACGCTCGGTGCCCACCTCGCCGCCCTGCAGATCCTCAGCGACGACGAGGATGAAAGCCCGTACGACATCCGCCTCACCGGCATTGGCGCCGCGCCCGAGCTGGTCATCGAACAACCCACAGGCACGCCCCTTCCCAGCGGCTCCGTCCGCGACTTCGGCGAGGTGGCGACCGGCTACGACAGGACCCTCAACTTCACCTTCAAAAACATCGGCACGGCCGATCTCGACGGTCTCGTTGCCAGCCTGGTCGGCACCGAGGCGGCCGACTACAACTTCCCGGCCCTTGCCTCCGACACCCTGCCCCCAGGCCAGAGCATGACGGTGGCCGTCACCTTCGCTCCCGCCGACTTTGGCCCGCGCGCCAGTGAACTGCGCGTCGTCAGCAGCGTGTCGCCCGACGTGCCCTACGTCATCCACCTCAACGGCAGCGGCGTGCCGCCCGCACCGGAAATCGCGCTGCGCCAACCGGCGGCGACCGAGCTGCCGAGCGGCGAGGCGCGCAGCTTTGGCAGCCTCGCCTTGGGCGCAACCGGCAGCCTCAGCTTCCGCCTCGACAACACCGGCACCGCCCTGCTCACCGGCCTGACCCTGGTCACCGAGGGTGAGCAGGCCGACGACTTCACGCCCAGTGCCGCCACCCTGCCCGACATCGCCCCCGGCAACTCCGCCAATTTCACAGTCGCCTTCACTCCCGGCGCACGGGGCACGCGCTCGACCGAGTTGCGCATCACCAGCAACGACGCCGATGAAAACCCCTACATCGTCCCGCTCACCGGTACCGGCGTCAATCCCGAGATCGTCGTCGAACTCGTCGAGGAACCCGTCAACAGCACACTGACGAGTGGCGACGGACGTGATTTCCCCGCCACCCCCATGGGCTCGCAGTCGAGCTTTCAGTTCCTCGTGAAAAACACCGGCGACGACACCCTCACCGGCCTCGCCCTGAGCCAGACCGGCTCCCACACTGGCGACTTCCCCATCGTCACCGCCGGTTTCGCCCCCAGCCTGCCCCCCGGGCAGAGCACGAGCTTCAGCGTTATCTTCACACCTCAGGCCACCGGCAACCGCAGCACCACCCTGCGTCTGGCCAGCAACGATGCCGACGAAAACCCCTACCTGATCCACTTCACCGGCCTCGGCACCGCACCGGTCATCACCGTCGAAGAACCGGTCGGCAACGCCCTCGCCTACAACGCTGCGGCGACCTTTGACCCGGTGCTGATGGAAGCCACCGGCAACGCCCGCATCTTCACGGTTCGCAACACCGGTGGCGCCGCGCTGGCCGGCCTGAATGTCGCCTTCACCGCCACCAGCCCGCACAAAAGCGAGTTCGTGCTCGTGCCGCCGGCCGTCACCAGCCTGCAGCCAGGTGCCAGCACCACCTTCCGTGTCACTTTTTCACCGGACTTCGCCGGCAGCAAAAGTGCCACCGTGCGCCTCACCTCGACCTCGGTCGGCGCCAACATCATGCAGGTCAGCCTGTCCGCCGTGGGCCTGCCACTGCAGCCGCTCTACGGCCAGGCGCTTGCCTCGCAACTTGCCATCGCCAGCACCGAACTGCGTTTCGATCCGCTCATCACCGGGGCCGATCCCAAGACCTATCGTTGGCGCAAAAACGGCAAGGAACTCAAGACCGCCACCGCCGGCCTGCTCTTCAAGACTCTCAAAACCTCCGACGCGGGGGTTTACCAGCAAACCGTCACCAACACCTACAGTTCGGCCACCTCCAACAACCTCTGGCTGGCCGTCGCCGCGAAACCGCCGGCCGCTGTCGCCGTCAAGCTCGCGGGCAGCCTGACCCTGGCCAGCAAGGTCACTCTGCCGCCCGAGGCCAGCGCCACCTACCAGTGGCTGCATGAAGGCGAACCGGTCGCCGCCGGCGACGGGGTCAGCGGTGCCACCACGAAAACCCTCAAGATCACCGGCATTCAGCCGGACCGCGCCGGCACCTACACCTGTCGGGTGACGGTCACCACCCCCGACGGCAGTTTCCAGGGCACCCAGGGCGACACAATCGTGCAGGTGGTCGAGCGAGCCCCCGAGCTGCTGCCCTTCAGCTTCGCCGACGCCCGCGTCAGCCAGGATGTCAGCGGCCTGGCCATTCCCTGCCAGCACAACCCGGGCCAATTCGCCGCCGCCGGCCTGCCGCCCGGCGTCAAAATCGACCCCCTCACCGGCGTGCTCAGCGGTCGGCCGACCGCCGCCCGCCACGTCAAGGGCGTGCTGCAGCCCTACCAGGTGAAAATCACCGTCAGCAACCTCGCCGGCAAGGTCGTCTCACCGCTGCTGCCCTGGACGATTCACCCGCTGCCCGCGGGCGCCGCCGGCGTTTTCAGTGGCGTGATCGGCCGCAGCGAGCCCATGAACGGCGGCCTTGGCGGCACCCTTCTGCTCACCCTCACCCAGACCGGCGCCTGCAGCGGCAAACTGCAGCTTGGCGCCGCCAGCTATTCCTTCAAGGGCAGCCTCGATGTGCCCGCCGGCGGCGGCGACCCCACGCTCTCCTTCAGCATCCCCCGCAAGGCGCCACTGGTGCCGCTCACCGTCACCGAGGCCGTGCTCGATCTCGACACCGGCAGTCTCGAGGGCGAGCTCGAGGATGGCGGCACTTCCCCCGCCGCCCCACTCGGCGCCTGGCGGCGCGCCCCCCAGACGGTCGCCGCGGTCTACAACGCCGCCCTGACCCCCGGTGAGGAAGCGTTCGACGACGCCACCACCCTTCCGCAGGGCGAGGGCTGGGCGACCTTCAAGGTCAGCGCCAAGGCCACCGGCACCTGGGCCGGCCGTTTGGCCGACGGCAGCAGCTTCACCCACGCCGCCCACCTCGGCGAGGACGGCCGCGCCAGCCTGTTCGCCCTGCTGCAGAAGAAAACCGGCAGTCTGCTCGGCAGTGCCCGTCTCAGTGGTGGCGACCTCGACGGCCTTGCCCTCGATTGGTTCATCCGCGCGCCGGTGCCGCCGCGCACCTCCGGCACCTACCGCAACGGCATCCCCCTGCACGCGCTCGAGTTGGTCGGCGGTCTCTACACGCCGCCGACCGCCGGCGCGCGCCAGTTGCAACTCTACGGCGGCGGCCTCGCCGACGACCTTGCCCTGCCACTCGAAATCACCGAGGCCCTGAAGGTGTTGGTGCCGGAAAACGCTTCGGCGGCCGTGCTGAATCCCTTCCAGGCGAAAACCGGCCTGTTCGGCGGCAGTTTTGTCCATGAGGGACGCAAGGCCGTGCTCAGCGGCCTGCTTGTGCCACGCCTGCTGGGAGGCCGCGGCCACTTCCTGCTGCCGGCAACGCCGGCCCCGGGTGAAAAAACCGCGCCATCCTGGTCGGGAGCGCTGCGCCTGACCCCTCCCTGATCAGGCCTGGGCTTCCGCTGCCGGCTCAACGCTGCGGGCACCGCCCACGGTCTGTGGCGCGATGCGCGCCTGCCAGATGTAGCGCCGGAACAGCACCTTGACGCTGGCGGTCATCGGCACCGCCAGAATCGCGCCGAGCAGGCCGCCGAGCAGCAGCGTCCACACCAGCACGCTGGCGATGACGGTCATCGGATGCAGGCCCACCGCCTCGCCGACGATGCGCGGCGAGATGAACAGGCCGTCGACCTGCTGCACGACCGCGAACACGGCGGTCACCGCCAGCGGCAGGGCCCACCAGGGATCGCCGGGAATCAGGGCGCTGCCGCCCTGTACCGCGCCGATCAGGACCGATGGAATCCAGCAGAGGGCGATGCCCAGGTAGGGAATGATGCCGAGCACGCACAGGGCCAGGCCGATGAGCAGGCCGAAGTCGAGGCCAAGGATCATCAGGCCGACACCGGTGGCGATGCCGTTGATGAAACTGACGAAAAGTTGGCCGCGGAAGAAGGCGATCAGGTAGGTGTTGATCTCGCTCAGGCAGGCGACGACCTCGTCCTTGAAGGCGCTGGCGCGCAGCGGCAGGTAGTCCGACCACTGTTCCTTGATCTTGGCGCTCTCGATGAGGAAGTAATAGAGGTAGAGCGGCACGATGATGAAGGACAGCAGGAAGCCGAACATGCCGAGGAAACCGCCAAAGGTGGACTTGATGAACTTCCAGCCACTGGCCACCACGGCCGGCAGGGTGGTGCGCACCCAGTCGCCGGTGAGCAGGGCCTTGAAATCCAGCTCGCCTTCCGCCAGCGGCGCCAGTTCAACCTCCGGCGCGGGTGCCGCCGCATCGGGCGCCGGTGGCAGGACGACGGGTGCCGCATCAAGCCCCTGCTGCAGTTCGCTGCGCGTGCTGTGCGGGATCAACTCGATGCCGTAGTCGCGCTCGACCCGCGCGGAAAAATCCAGCACGGCGGTGCGCGCTTTGACCGTGTAGGCGGGCACCTTCTTCACCAGGTTGGCAGTCTGTTCGGACAACTTCGGCACGATCCACCACCCGAGGCCGAAGAGCAGCGCCGAGAAAACCGCGAAGGCGAGCAGCACCGAGGGCTGGCGGCGCAGGCCGCGCCGCTCCAGCCATTCCACCCCCGGCTCCAGCAGGTAGGCCAGCACACCGGCGACGGCGAAAGGCGTCAGGATCGGCTGCAGGAAGCCAATGACCCGCGTACCGAGCAGGATGAAGCCGACGGTCAGGGCGCCGATGACCGTGAAGGACAGCGCCGTGACCGCGGTCCACAGGATGCTGCGCTGAAACGCCGTGGGCAGGTTCTTCATGATCGGCTCGGGAGGGACGAGCGATCTTATAACCGCACGCCCGCCGCCCGCCTAGTGGAAAAAGCCCGCGCTTTCGGAACGCGGATTTCCTTTGCCGGCGCCCCCTTTTCCCGTTTCTTGACCGTCCCCCATGCTGTCCATCCCCGACCATCCCTTCCGCGCCTTCATCTTCGACTGCGACGGCACCCTCGTCGATTCCATGCCGCTGCACTACCAGGCCTGGACCGCCTCGCTCTCCCATCACCGCGCGCCCTTCGACTTCACCGAGGAGTACTTCTATTCGATGGCCGGCGTGCGCGAGCAGGACGTTGTCGCCCTGCTCAATGAGGAGCACGGCACCGACATCGATCCCGACGCGGTGGCGGAAACCAAGGCCGAGCTGTTCCGCGAGTTCATCCCGCAGGTGCCGGCGGTGCAACCCGTCGCCGACTTTGCCCGCTCCCTGCACGGCCGCCATCCGCTCGCCGTCGCCTCGGGCAGCGAGGAACCGCTGGTGCGCGCCTGCCTGGAGGCGAACGACCTGCTGCACCTCTTCGACACCATTGTCACCCCGCGCAACGTCGCCCGCGGCAAGCCGGCGCCGGACATGTTCCTGCTCGCCGCCGAACGCCTCGGCGTCGCCCCGCAGGACTGCCTCGTCCTGGAAGACGGCCAGTCCGGGATCGACGCCGCCAAGGCCGCCGGCATGCAATGGGTCTACATCCCGCGCAGCCTGCGCTGAACCGGCACTGCGGCCTTGCATGGCCGCCCCGCGGCAGGCAGGTTGTCGGGCCATGAAAAAGCTTCTTGTCCTGCTCGGCGTTCTGGTCGTGCTTGTCCTCGCCGGCGCAGCCGTCGCCTCCTGGTGGATCCTGCGCCAGTTCGGCCCGGAAACCTGGGTCGCCCAGGCGGAAAGCCAGTGGAACTGCCGCGCCCAGATCGGCGACGTCGATCTGCGCCTGCTCGCCCGCCCCGCCACCCTCGTGCTGAAGGACGTCCATCTCGCCCGACGCGACCACGAAGCCGCCAAACCGCCCGGCGAGAGAAAAGCCTTCGCCGAGGGCGAGGCCGACATCCATGTCGCCGAACTGCGCCTCGACGTCCGCCTGGAGGACCTGCTCAACCGCCGGCTGCACGTCGAAGACCTGCGCATCATCCGTCCCAGCATCCGCGAAACGCTCGATGCGAAGGGCAGCAGCCTGGAGTCCATTTTTCGCAAGCCGGCCACCGACGCCACGCTGGCGCCAAAACCGGCGACACCCCAACCCACCGCCCCCCAACCCGCCGCCAGCGACGAGGCCGGGGAACTGCCGCGCGGCGCCGGCGGCTTCAGCGTCGCCCTGGCCAAGGCCGCCAGTGAGGACGGCGCCCTGACCCTCAACGCCAAGGACACTGTCATTGAAATCACCCGCCTCGGGTTCCGCGTCGGCGGCATCGACCTCGAACAGCTCAAGCCGGGCACGGAACTCGCGGCCGAACTCGACGCCCACCTGCGCGTCACCGGCCTGACCCGCATCGACGGCGCCAAACGCCAGGCCGAACTCGCCGTGCTGGACCTGCGCGGCACGGGCAGCATCGCGCCGCTCGACGCCAAGACCGGTCGCTGGAAGCCCAACACCCTGCTCAACCTCACCCTCGCCAAGGGTTCGGTGCTGGCCGGCCAGCAGACCCTTGGCGACGCCGCCGGCTCGGAGCTCCGCAAGCTGCAGGAATTCGGCATCGACCTCGCCCCGGTGCGCATCGGCGGCCCGCTCCAGCAGGACGCCCGCATCGCCGGCCGCTGGGTGGGTGGTGCGTTCATCCTGCGCGAGCAGGCGCTCTTTGTCTTCCCCGAATACGAGGTCGCCCTGGAACCCAAATGCTGGCTCGACACCGTCAACGACCGCCACGAATTCGACGTGCGCCTGACCTGCGGCCCGGAACTGCAGCAGCGCCTGCAGCAGGGCATGGCCAGGGCCAAGCTCGGCGAATCGGTCGCCCGCGGCCTGGTCGCCGCCCTCGCCGATGAACGCGGCCGGCTGACCTTCGACATCGAATCGCGAGGCCCGCTCTCCGACCCGAAGGTGCGGCCGAAGACCGACCGCGTGCTGAAGAACCTGATGAGCGGCCAGGGCCTCGGCGACCTGCTGCAGGGACTGCTGCGCTGAGGCTCGCCCTCTTCGTCGCTGCGTGCCACCCGAGCCCGGACGCAAAAAAGCGCGCCGCGGCTGACCGCGGCGCGCCCGTGAGAGATCGCAGGGGAGAATCAGGCCACCAGCGGGTGCAGGTTGTCCTTGCACCACTGGCCGTTCTGCTTGGTGACGCCATCCGGATCATCGACCGCGGCGTGCGCCTCGTCCTCGCAGATGATCCAGCCGGAGTAGTTCCGCTGCACCAGCCACTCGGTGATCTTGTGGAAGTCGAGCTTGCCCGTGCCCATCTGCGCCCAGGGCTCGGCGCCGTTGCCGGAGAAGTCCTTGTAGTGGATGTGGTTCACCAGGTGCTGCCACTTGTTGAGCGTGGCGATCACGTCCATGCCGCCGCGGATGATGTGACCGACGTCCGGGGTCCAGCCGGTGACCTTCGGATCGAGGCTGCTGAGGACGACATCGTAGTCCTCCTGGGTGCGCACCAGCGAGGCGGGCGGGCTGTTCGGATGGTAGGAGCACTTGATGCCGAGATCGGCGGCGCGCTGCGAGACGCGGTTGATGTTGCGGGCGACGTTGAGGCGGCGGCGCTGCACATCCTTGGCGCGGCCGCTCGGCAGGGTGACGGTGCCGAGCATGGCGCCCGGGAAGTGCTTGAGCAGGTCGATCGTGAAGTCGGCGGCGGCGCGCTCATTGGGCGCCTCGTCCTCGCCATCCCAGGCGCAGACCAGGGCCAGGCCGGCAAGCTGCATGTTGTGCTGCTGCAGGGTGTCCTTCAGGCGCACCGGATCGCAGAAATCGCCCAGCCAGTACTTGCAGCAGCCCAGGGCGCTTTCCGAGATCTCCAGCACCATCGGTTCGATGCCGGTGAAGCCCGCCTCGGCGGCGACCCGGATCATGTGGTCGAGTTTGTTGTCATAGCCCTTGCCGGTTCCCTGCATGAACCAGGTGTAGACTTCCGAGCCGAATTGGATGTTTGCCATGTGGGTTGGAATGTGGGTTGTTTCAAGCGCTTGCATCGCGCCCCGCCATTGGAGCCGAGCCGGGAAAAAATGTCCAGCGACGAATTGCCGCCGCCGCGCGGGCAGGGCGCGCGGGTTCCCGGGGCCGCGTGCGGCCGTGCTCAGGCGCCGAGCAGCTTGGTGTAGGCGCTGCCCTCGTTCTGATCGATGCGCTCCGGCCGCCCCTTGTGGGTGTAGGTGAGCGCGGTGTGATCGATGCCCAGCAGGTGCAGGATCGTCGCGTGCAGGTCGTGCACGTGCAGGCGGTCCTCGACGGCATACAACCCAAGGTCGTCGGTGGCGCCGTAGGTGCGGCCGCCCTGGACGCCGCCGCCGGCCATCCACATGGTGAAGCCGGTGGGGTTGTGGTCGCGGCCGTCGCCCTGCTCGCTCATCGGTGTGCGACCAAATTCGCCGCCCCAGATGACCAGGGTTTCCTCGAGCAGGCCTCGCGACTTCAGGTCGCTGAGCAGGCCGGCAATCGGCTTGTCGACGGCATGGCAGAGGCGCGAGTGGTTGGCCTCGATGCTCTTGTGGCTGTCCCACTTGCTGCCGGCGCCGGAGTAGAGCTGGACGAAGCGCACGCCGTTCTCGACGAGGCGGCGGGCGAGCAGGCAGTTGCGACCAAAGACGGCCGTGGCCTCCTCGTCCATGCCGTAGAGCTTCTTGGTGGCCTCGGTCTCGCGGCTGAGATCGACCGCGTCCGGTGCCTCGGCCTGCATCTGGTAGGCGAGCTCATAACCGCGGATGCGGGCGTCGAGCTCGGTGTTGCTGGCGCGGGTGGCGTTGTAATCGCGGTTGAGTGCGGCCAGCAGGTCGAGCTTGTCGCGCTGGCGGCGGCGGTCGACGCCCTTGGGGTTGTCGAGGTACTTGATCGGCACGCCGTCGGAGTTGAATTCGACGCCCTGGTACACCGCCGGCATGAAGCCGTTGCCCCAGTTGCGCACGCCGTTGACGACGGTGCCCTCGCTGTCCTTGATGACAACGAAGGCGGGCAGGTTCTGGTTTTCCGTGCCGAGCCCGTAGGAGGCCCAGGCGCCGAGGGAGGGCCGGCCGCCGAAGACCGAGCCGGTGTTCATCGAGCAGACACCGCCGGCGTGGTTGATGCCGCTGGAGGCGCAGGAGTGGATGACCGCGAGGTCGTCGGCGTGGCGGGCGACGTTGTCAAACCAGTCGGAGATCCACAGGCCGCCCTCGCCGTGGCGCTTCCAGGTGCGCCGGCACTCGAGCAGGGGCGAATTCGTCTCGCCCATGGCGGTGATCGGCGGCTTGAAGCTGGCGGGCAGCGATTGCCCGGCGAGCTGGTTGAGCAGCGGCTTGTAGTCGAAGGTGTCGAGGTGGCTGGGGCCGCCTTCCATGAACAGGAAGATGACGCTTTTGGCCTTGGCGGCGCGCTGCGGCAGGCGCAGCGGCGCCGCCTGGGCCTGGCCGGTGAGGGCGGCGAGGGCGACGGCGCCAAAGCCGCAGCCGGCGGTCTGCAGGAAGTCGCGGCGCGAGGTGGGGAGGTCGTAGCGATGGCAGCTCATGGCGTCAGTGGAGGTAGAAGAATTCGTTCGAGTTGAGCAGGACCTGGCAGAGGTCGTTCATGGCCTGGCGGAAGGGGTCGTCGGCCTCGACCGTGCTCGAGTCGGAGCCGCTCCAGGCGAACTGCGAACTGAGCGGGTCGGCGGCGCGCCAGACGACAAGTCCGGCCTGCCAGCGTTCGGGATCGGCATTCAGGTCGGCATCCGGCAGCTGGCCGGCGGCGACGCGCACGCCCTCGATGGCACCGTCCCAGTGGTGCGAGGGCGAGCGCTTGTGCAGGCCGCCAATGACGAGTTGGGCGGCGCCCTGGCTGAGCTTGGAACGGATGTCGAGCGGCACCACGGCCGACTGCAGCGGCGCGCCCGGGGTGTCGAGGTCGCGCAGGGTGAAGGTGACGCTGCGGCCGGTGCAGGACAGGCGGGCGGAGACGTGGTGACGGCGGCCGAGGGTGACGCGCAGGTCGGAGGCGACGACCTGATAGCCAATGTTGGCGTTTTCATCCTCGCCGACGACCTGCAGGATGAGGTTGCGCGGCTTGTAGCGTGATTTCTCGCCGGTGACGCCGAGGCTCCAGCCGAAGGATTCGAGGCTGTCCTTGCCGCCGGTCCAGCGCGAGGCAATCGTGCGCACCGAGGCATTGACGTCGATGCTGTCGAGGCGGACGACGGCTTCGACGGTGAATTCATCACCCTCCTTCTCGCCGGGCTGGACGAGCAGGCGCTCGTGCGGGCTGTTCTCCTTGAAACCGGAGGCATCGCCCTGGGCGGCATCGGTGCTGGCGGCCGGCAGGGCACCCCCGGAGCGGCGCTTCAGGAAGCCTTCGGCAACCGCGCGTTCCTGGTCGCTCGGCGGACGGCCGAGTACGGCCAGCCAGGCGTCGTCGACACTGCGCGCCTGCTCGGCCAGGCGGCGGGCACGGGCAAGCAGCCAGTCGCCATTGAGCAACTGCAGGGCCTGGGTCGGGGTCGTGGTGCTCTGGCGCTCGGAGGTGCTGGCGAAACCGGCGGGCATGTCGAGAGCGCGCAGCAGCTCGTTCGGGTTGTTGCGCTTCTTCATCGTGTACACCGAGCGGCGCGTGCCGTTGCCGTCACCGGCCGGACCGCCGGCGGCGGGATCGAGTTCACCGCTGACCGCCAGCAGGGCGTCGCGCACCTGCTCGGCATCGAGGCGGCGCGGGTGGAAGCGCCACAGGAAGCGGTTCGAGGGATCGACCCTGGCGGCGACGGCATCCGGCTCGCGGCGCGCGGTCTGGCGGTAGGCGGCCGACAGCAGGATCTCGCGATGCAGGGGTTTCAGGCGCCAGCCGCCCTCGACAAAACGGCGGGTCAGGAAGTCAAGCAATTCCGGATGGGTCGGCGGTTCGCCGAGGGTGCCGAAATCGCTGGCGGTGGCGACGATGCCGCGGCCGAAGTGGTACTGCCAGACGCGGTTGACGATGACGCGGGTCGACAGCGGATTGTCCGGCCGGGTGATCCAGTCGGCGAGCACGGTGCGGCGACCGGTCGAGTTGCCCTTGGGCGTGATCTTCGGCTCCTGGGGTTCGAGGATCGAGGGAAAACCCGGGGCAATGTCCTGCTCGCCCTTGCGCGTTTTCAGCGCGTTGGCCGGCGGCACCGGCCCGGCATCGGTGGCGACAAAGGCGTCCAGCAGCGGCTCCGGCTTGAGGTGATCGAACTTCTTCAGCTCCGCCTCGAGCGCCTTGTACTCGGCCTTCTGGGCATCGCCCTTGAGGCTCTTCATCGGGTCGAAGGTGCGGCGCTCGTGGGTCATCTGGCGCTCACACAGGCCGGCGAGCTGCTTCTCGTAGGCGGCGCGCTCGGTCTCGGGCTTGTTGACCATCGCCTGCAGATCCTCGGTGAAGCGCTTGAGGGCGCGCTCGACGCGCGGTTCGACGATCGGCCGGGTCAGGGCATCCATCTTCGCGCGGATCTCCGCGGTGGCCGCCTGCCATTTCGCCATCTGGGCGTCATGCGCGCGCTGCTGCTCCGGGGTTGCCAGCTTGAGGTCGTCGCGCCAGTGCACGGGCGTGAAGAAGGCGCGCAGGCGGTAGTAGTCCTTCTGCAGGATGGGGTCAAACTTGTGGTTGTGGCAGTGGGCGCAGCCCATGCTCAGGCCGAGGAACAATTCCCCGGTGGTGTCGGTCATGTCGGTGACGATGATGTCCCACTGGCCGCGCACGTCGCGCTGGTTCCATTCATACACCGGATGGCGCAGGAAGGCGGTGGCAATCATGACCTCGGGATTCTCCGGCGCGATCTCATCCCCGGCGAGCTGCTCGCGCACGAACTGATTGTACGGCTTGTCGCTGTTGAGCGACTTGATCACGTAGTCGCGGTAGGGCCAGACCGAGGGGCGATAGGCATCGGCATTGTAGCCGTCGCTCTCGGCATAACGCACGAGATCGAGCCAGTGCTGGGCCCAGCGCTCGCCGTAGCGCGGGCTGGCGAGCAGGGCGTCGACCAGCTTCTCATAGGCGTCGGGCCGCTTGTCGTTCACGAAGGCATCGATCTCCGCCTTGGTGGGCGGCAGGCCGTGCAGATCAAAATACAGGCGGCGGACCAGTTCATGGCGGTCGGCCTCGGCCGCCGGGGTCAGCCCCTGCTCGACCTGCTTGGCGACGATGAAGCGGTCGATGTCGTTGCGCACCCACTTGCTCTTCACCGCCGGCGGGCTGACCTTGGCCACCGGCTTGAAGAACCAGTAGTTGCGCTGTTCCTCGGTGAAGCCGCCTTCGGTGACGACGACCTTCTTGCCCGCCTCCTCGGGCCAGGGTGCACCCAGGGCGACCCACTTTTCCAGGGCGGCGATCTGGGCGTCGGTGAGTTTGCCGCCGCTGTTCTTCGGCGGCATCTGGAAGTCGGCGTCGTGGTAGCGCACCGCCTCGATCAGGGCTGACTCGTCGGGTTTGCCCGGCACCACGGCCGGGCCGGTGTCGCCGCCGGTTTTCAGGTAACCGATGTGGTCGACGCGCAGCCCGCCCTTCTGCTTGGTGCCGCTGTGGCACTCATAACAACGCTCGACCAGCAGGGGCCGGATCTCCTTCTCGAAGAACTGCAGCGCGGCATGCTGCGCCTCATCGGCCGCGGCCGGGAGGGCGGCGAGGCCGGCGAGCAGAAGGGCGTGGGCGTAGGGACGGGAGGGCATGATGTTCACGAAAGGAAGTCGGGAAGGATACGGTTTTGGACGCGAAATTTGGCAAAATCGCGGTTGGGCGCGGTCAGCCGAAAAGGGCGGCGACGGGGCGGCCGCCATCCGTGATGGGCACGGGGCGGCCGGCCTCATGGAGTTCCTTGCCGGGATCAATGCCGAGCGCGGCGAGGATCGTCGCATGGAAATCGGGGATGGAGACCGGGTTCTCGACGATGTTGGCGCCGAGCTCGTCGGTCACCCCCCAGGCCCCGCGATGCTGCAGGCCGCCGCCGGCGAGCACCAGGCTGAAGGCGCTGCTCTGGTGGCCGCGGCCACCGCGGTTGTCGAACTGGGCCGGGCGACCGAACTCGGTGCCGGTGGCGATGAGGGTCTTGTCGAGCAACCCCTTGTCCTCCAGGTCGCGGATGAGGGCGGCGAGGGCGGTGTCGAGCTCGCGGATCAGCATGTGCTGGTTGAGCTGACCCTCGAAGTGGGTGTCCCAGCCGGTGCCGTTGATGAAGTTGAGGTTGTGGGAGACCTCGATGAAGCGCACACCGGCCTGGGTGAGGCGACGGGCGAGCAGGCAGCGCTGGCCGAACTCGCCGCCGTACGACTCGCGCAGGGCGGCGGGCTCCTCGGCGAGGTTGAAGTTGCGCATGAACTTCGGGCCGGCCCAGCGCCGGGCCTGTTCCTGCAGCTCGGCGTAATGGGCGAGGGCGACTTCGCGAGCCGGGCTGGCGGGTGTGGCGGCGAGTTGGGCGCGGCGGGCCAGTTGGCGGGCGGAAAGGCCTTCCGGCTGGGTAAAACCAGCCGGACCACTCTCGGTATCGACGAGGTAGACGCTGGCATGGCGCGGGCCGAGGAAACCTGGGCCGCGGCTGACGTTGGGGTAGCCGATGAGCATGTAGGCGGGCACGTCCTCCGAGGCGGCGCCGCGCTGATGGGCCACCAGCGAGCCGAGCGAGGGGTAGGTGACCGTGCCGCTGATCATGCGCCCGGTGTGCACCAGGTTGGTGGCAAAGGCGTGCTCGTCGACGACGCGGTGGTTGACGGTGCGCACCGCCGTCAACCGCTCGGCCAGGCGCGCGGTCTGCGGCAGGTGCTCGGTGAAGCGCACGCCCGGCACGGCGGTGTCGATGCTGGCGTAGTCGGAGCCGGCGACCTTGGGCGCGGAACGCGGGTTGCCGCGGCGCTTCGGATCGAAGGTGTCGAGCTGCGACATGCCGCCGCCGAGCCAGAGGAAGATGCAGTGCTCGGCCCTGCCCTTCGGCAGGTGGACGGGCGTGGCACCGGCCGGCAGGCAGGTGCCGGCCAAGGGGGCGGCGGCGAGGGCGGCGCTGCGTTGGAGAAAGCGACGGCGGTTCATGGGGTCAGCGAAGGTGGAGCCATTCCGGCAGGTTGATCAGGTGCCAGGCGAGGTCCTCGAAGCGCTCGCGCCAGTCGGCCTCGAGCCGGGCAGTGGGCGGTTGACCGCGGCGGGCGCGGGCTTCGATCTCGCCGGCCAGGGCGTTGGCAGGACCGTCGAGGTGGTTCGACCAGGTGACAAACTTCAGCCGCTCACGCTTGGCGGGCGCTGATGCCGGCGGCTCGACGCGGCGGCGGTCGAAGCCTGGGCCGAGCAACTCGCGCGCGGCGGCGCGCTCGGCCGCGCTGGGCAGGCGGGTGAGCAAACGCAGGTGCAGGCGCTCGATGAGGCGGTCGAGCGACGCCTCCTCGAGCGCCAACTGGGTGAGACCGTGGGTCTCGCTGAGGCGGGTCGCCCAGGCGCTGACCGTGCCGTTGGCGAGCACGGCGGGCTGCAGCACGTTCGGATCGCTTTCGCGCAGGCTGACCGGCGACTGGCGGGCGCCGCGCCAGCCAAAGGCTTCGAGCACGGTGATGACCGCCTGGGTGCGCGGCAGGGTGAGGCTGGGTCGGTCGCGCTCGTTCGAGGTCGAGGTGAGCATCCAGGCGCGGCTCGGGCGGCCGAGCGAGCGCATGTTGGAAATGCCGTCGAGGTCGAAGCAGAGCTCCTCCAACTCAAAGGGCGTGCCGGTGCTGGCGAAGAGCGAGTCGACAATCTGCTCCGCGGCGAGCCGGCGCGGCGCGGGACCGACAAACAGCGGTTCGGTCTGCTCGAGCTGCGGCAGGCTGGCGCGCTGGTAGGCGTGCGAAGCGAGGATCAGGCGCGACGCGGCCTTGAGACTGTAGCCGGAGCGGACGAATTCGCGGGCGAGCCAGCGCAGCAGTTCCGGGTGGGTGGGCTCGGAGGCCTCCCAGTCGCCCGGGTTGGCAACGAGGCCGCGGCCCATGAGGCGCTGCCAGACGCGGTTGACCAGGACTTCAGCGAAACGCTCGTTCTGCGGCGCGGTGATCAGCGCGGCGAGACGGTCGCGCGGGTTCTTCGGATCGGCGGCGAGGCGGTCGGCGGCGGCTTCGTCGCCCAGCTTCGCGAACGGCCAGACCGGCGCCACCTCGGTGTCGGGCTTGAGCGTGACCTGAATGAGCGCCTTGCGACCCCCGGCATGCAGTTTGTCAGTGGGCACGCTGCTGGTGGCGGGCACCTTGAGCGGGGTCTTGTTGAGCAGGGCGGCGAGCTGGAAAAGCTGTTCCTGCTTGGATTCATGCGCCGGTGCATCGTGGCAGCGCGCGCACTTCATCTCGACGCCAAGGAAGGCGCTGGCAACGATGGCCGCCTTTTCCGCCAGCGGCGCATCGTTCTGACCGGCGAGGGCGAAACCGGCCGGGCCGCCGTTGTTGGCGCTGCCCTCCATGCGCACCAGCTCGGTGACGAAGGCGTCCATGGGCAGGTCGTCGCGCAGGGCTTCATGAATCCACCAGCGGAAGGGGCCGCTGTTGTTGAGGCTGCCGGTAAGCAGGTTGGGATTTTCGGCCAGCACATCAAGCCAGTAGCCCATCCAGTGATCGGCCCAGCGCGGGTCGGCGAGCCGCTGCTCGATGGCGAGGGCGCGGCGCTGCTCGGCCGGTGCCGCCAGGAAGTCGCGGATCTCCGCCTCGCTCGGTGGCACACCGACGGTGTCGAGGCTGAGTCGACGCAGGAAGGTCAGGTCATCGGCCAGCGGCGGCAGCTCCAGGGTGCTCACCTGGAATTCCGGCCAGCGCGCGCCCTGGCGGATCCAGGTGTCGAGCAGCGCCGTCTCCCTGGCGCTGAGGCGATCGCCCTGCGGTGGCATGACGCTGTCCTCGTCGTGAGTGCGGATGCGCTGCAGCAGGGCGCTGGCTTCGGGTTTGCCGGGCACGAGCGCGGGACCGTCGTCATCGCCCCCGCGCAGGGCGTCGGCCAGCCGGTCCAAACGCAGGCCGCCCTTGGCCTTGCGGCCCTGATGGCAGTCGTAACAGCGGCTCTCCAGCAGCGGCCGGATGTCGCGGTAAAAATCCGGGCCATCGGCCGGAAGATCGCGGTAAGCGGGTGCGACCTGGGCGAGGCGGGCGCCGAGGAAGTGATCGATCGCGTTGAGCGCGGGCAGGCCGTCCGGCAGCGCCGGCACCGGCACCTCCGGGGTGGCGGTCAGCCAAGCCTGCGCGGCGGCGCGGCGCTGCTGCCAGTACGGCGCCTGCCTGGCACGCAGGGCCAGACGGCGCTCGGTGTTGACGCGGTCGAGATGGGCGCGCCGTTCGGCTTCGTAAGCGGCCCAGCCGGCGTCGGTGTAGGGCACCCGGCGCTCGCCCGGCGCCAGCAGCTGCCAGTGCGAATCCCCCTCGCGCGCCCAGGCCACCACGGTTTCGCCGAGGCCGGGTCGGACGGTGCCAAAGACGGTTTCCAACACCACGAGGTGCGGGCGTTGGCCGTCCGATTCGAACTCGCACCAGGCCTCGCGATTGCCGGGCGGGGCGAAACGGAAATCGGGGCCGAGGTCGAGGTAACGATCCTGCTCGGAGGTGAGGTGGTGGCCGTTCAGGCTCGAGGGCATGAGCGGCGTGTCGAGCAACTGCCGACCGTCGATCACCAGCCGGGCGACCCCGCGGGCGCGCAGCAGCAGGCGATGGCGACCCTTGGGCAGCGTCACGAGGGCCGAGGCGCGCAGCAGGGTGTTGCCCGGCGGATCACCGCGCACACCGGTGGCGGTGTAGACCTGCGGCAGTTCGAAGAAGCCGAAGGCCTGCTCGGTGAGGACTTCGGCCACCGGCAGGGCGCGGTCGGGCCATTCCCGGCGACCGGGCACGCCCTCGGTGCAGAGTTCCACCTTGACCGCCCCGGCAGGTACGTCCGCAGGCTGCACCGGCGGGGGCGGCGGCTGCAGGGCGTAGCGCGGTTCGAAGGCCGCGCTGTTGAGCACGCCGCGGTGCAAGGTCAGGGCATCGAGGCGACCGCGGTAGCCGCCCGTGGCGCCGCCGATCGTCAGGTCACCGGGGCGCTGCACCGGCCCGCGCAGGGTGGATTTCTCCCACTTGCCGGAGAACAGCTGCATGCGGCCGTTGACGTAGAGCATGACGCTGGTGGGGTCGCCGAAGGTGTAGGTGACGGCGACGTGATGCCAGTCGAGCCCGGCCAGCGAGATGCTGCCGCTCCACCACTGGTGGCGCTCCGGCACAGTGTCCGGCTTTTCCGGTTCGGCGGCGAAGCAGATCCCGACGCGCATGGCGCTGGCACTCAGGCGCTCGAGCGTGAGGCCGTAATGCAGGTTGTCATCGGCGCGGCCGGCACGGGCCGGATCACCCTTGGCGAGCACGAAGACCGGCTTCTTCTCCGGCAGCCCGGCGTCCGGGGCCAGCCAGGCCTCGAAGGTGACGCTGTCGCCATGGCGGAACGCCGGCGCCTGCGCGTGCGGCACGCACAGCTGGTCGGCCGGCGCGGTGAAGGCCGCGGCGAGGTTGTTGGCATCGAAACGCGGGTGCATCGGCGGGCGCGGCCCGGGCACCGTGTTCGGCCAGCTGCCGAGCGCGTCGCTGCCGTCGAAATGCCAGGTGGCGGCCGCGGGCGGTGGCAGGGCGGCGAGAATCGCCGCGGCGATGGCGGCCATGCCGCGGTCGCCGGGGTGTTTGGCAACGCCGGCATGCTGGAACTCGCGTTCCGAGCGGGCATAGTTTTCCTCGTTCTCGCCGAGCGGCGCGATGTCGACAAAGGTCGCTCCCACCGCGCGACTGGCCTCGCGCAGGGCCATGTCCTTGGCGGCATCGGCCCAGAAGCAGCTGCGCACCAGGATCGTCGGCCGGCGGCCGTCGCGCAGGGTTTCCAGCAGGCGGATCACATCGGCCTGGAACTGCGCCTGCGCCGCCGGGGTCTGCAGTCGCGGCACGTTTTCGCCGATGGCAAGCACGATGAGGTCGGCGCGGAAGTCGAGGGCTTCCCGGAGCTTGGCGGCCGCGTCGTAGTCGCGGTGACCGCGCTCGAAGTCGGCGATGTTTTGCACGTGCAGCACCGGCGGTGTCCCGCTGCTTTTGGCGAGCCCCTGGGCGACGAGGTGGACGTAGTCCTTCGACGCGCTGCTGGCGGCCATGCCCCAGTTGCCGGACCAGCCGATGTCCGCCTTGGGGCCGTGGCGGGTGATGCTGTTGCCGAGCACGAGCAGACGCACCGGCTCGGCGAAGGCCGGTGTCAGCAGGCAGGCGAAAAGAAGGGGTAGCAGGCGGGACATGAAGGCGATCAGGGGTTGGAGCGATTCAGCACCCAGTCCCAGCGCTCGCCGGCCTGGCGGAGCTGGGCTTCCAGGTCACTGGCCAAAAGCAGGCGGCGTTCGACAAGGTCCTGCAGGCAGGCGCGGACAAGGTCGAGGTACGCGTCCCTGGAGGCATAACGCTCCTCCAGCGAGGGTCGCGGATCCTGGGCGGCCTCGCGCTCGGCGCGGGTGCGGGCGAAGGGCACCCAGGCACCGCGCAGCAGCACGGGCTCGTGCGGGGAACCCAGCTCCAGCGGGCGCAGCACCCAGCCGGTGGCGGTGCCGAGCGGCACGGCGACATCGGGCAAACGGATGCCACCGAGATCGTTGCCATCGGCATCGACCTGCGGCACAAGCAGCGGCAGTTCGGTGCCGGCTCCGGCGCCGCCGGGCCAGCGCGGGTTGGCCACCCGCGGTCCCGCACTCAGGCCATTGGGCGCAGCCAGGCCGGGCACCTGGGGGAAACGTACGGCCGCGGCCGGCACCAGCGTGCCATCGGCCAGTTGCGGATGCACGCTCGGTGGCGGCTCCACGCCTTCAGTCACCCACTGCTGCAGGGCCAGGCGCAGGGCGGTGAGGCAGGCGTTGGCGTTGACCGGATTGGCGAGCGGCGCGCCGGGCACCTGCGCCGTGGGCGGAAAGGCTGCCGGACCATGCGAGGTGCCGGCGAAGAAGTAGCTGCGCACGTTGGCCGGCAGTTCGAGATCGCGCCTGGCCTCCGGATCGGTGTGGATGAGCGCGGCGACCCGGCCGGCACCCCAGTACTCGGCGGCCATGTTCGTGTAAAACACCTTGGGCGCATGGCGCACGCGCGGGTTGTCGAGCAGCCCTTCGCGCAAGCCGCTAACCGGGTCCGCCCGGGCGCTGTCGGCAAAGGGATAGGAGGCGGTGTGATAGCCCGCCAACGCGCGCGGGGTCGAGCCGCGTTCGTTCAGCACGAGCCGGCCGGCACCGGCGACATGGGCGATGACACCGTCAAAGACCGGTCGATCCGCCTCATCGGTGTTGAAGCCGAGGTAGAGGAAGTCGCGCAGCAAACGGCCGCATTGCGAGGACCCGAAGGCGAGGGCGTGACGGACCCGCACCGGGGCGTCGTCGGCATGCCTGAGCCAGGCGACCGCGTCGCGGATGGCTGCGTAACCGAGGCCGGCGACCGGCGGGTTTTCGCTCAGGTAAAAGATTTCATAGGTGCGCCCCGGCTCAAAACCGCCCAGCAGGCGCAGGCGACCGTCACGCAGGCTCCAGGAGGCGCGCGGCACCTCCGCCCCGCCGGGAAAGGCGGCGCGCTCGCGCAGGATAAGCCGGCTGTCGGGACCGTCGAGAGCGACCGGTGGATAGTCGGCCAGGTCGGTGAGGACCTGTTCATCGACACGCTTGTCCGGGGTGAAGACCGCGCGCACAAGGTGGCGCAGAGGCCGGCCGTCGGGCTGCCGCGCGCGTGGCGCCTGCAGGCGCAGCTTGTCCGGACTGGCGGGAACGTCGAATTCCCAGCCGACCTGGACGACCGTCAAGCCTTGATCGGCCACCCAGTCGGCCAAGCCGGCCTTGCCGCCACGGTTGGGAATTTCAAACCAGGTGGTGCCGCGGGCACGCGCCGGATCCCGGGGGCGCAGGATGCGCAGATCGGCCTGAAAAGCCACGCGGCCGGCGGCGTTGCGCGGCGCCAGGTCGAGATCGGCGATGACGGCATTCTGCGGCAGGGCCGGATCCAGCTCAAAGTGCAGTTGTCCGCTCCACTCCTCGTAGCCGCGGGTGCCGAGGTCGCGCCGTTCCGTCAGGTCGACGCGCACCACACCGGCGACGGCAAACGGTGCCGCGCACAGGGCGAGCAGCACAACCAGACTTTTGGAGGCAGAGAACACCGGTTCAGTACGTGCGCAGCCGCGCCGCTTTGCCAGGGGCCTCCCCCCACTTTCGTGGGGGTCAGGCCAGACCGACGTGACGCAGCGCCTCGGGCGGCGGGCCGTCAAAGGTGGCGCTGGGCACGTTGCCGACATAGCCGATGGCCTTCATGCCCTCCGGCGTCGTGTAGTAGCCGCCGGCGGCCAGATCGCGAAAACGCCTGAAGAAGGCGGCGGCCTTTTGGTGCTCGGGTTTCGGCTTCGGACGGGCGAGGTCCTCGCCCAGCGCGGTCTGTTCCGCGACGGAGAGCTTGGCAAAGGCCTGCTGAAACCGCCGCTGCGCTTCCGCGTCGATCCAGGCCAGACCGTCGAGCAGGGTGCGGCGGTCGCCGGCCTGTTGCGGATAGGGCGCGCTGATCCACTCGTCGATGAAGTCGGGCACGCCGACGGCGGAGGCGGCGGGTGAGCTGTCGTCGGCGGGCAGGATCAGGTCGCAGAGGGCGCGCACCGTGTCGCGCTGCGCCGCGTCGAGCGTCAGCGGCCAAACATCGCCCGGCTGGTAGATCTTCACCATGCTCGGGTCGGGGCCATAGCCCTTGGCGGCGACCGCGGGCGACGCCGCCTGCAGCAGGCCGTCCGGCGCGTTGAGCACGGCACTGGCGGCGAGCATCCACTGGATCGACTCGCGACGGCTGAGGCGGGCGGGTGTGGGGGAGGAAGCCATCAGAGGTTTTGCCGTTTGAGTTCCGCCATGAGGTGGTCGGCCATGCGCCAGGCCAGCGCCATGAGGGTGAGCGTCGGGTTTTTGTCGGCCGTGCTGGCGAAGGGCGCGCCGTCGGCAAGAAAGAGGTTTTTCACGTCCCAGGTCTGGGACCAGGCATTGGTCACCGAGGTGGCCGGATCGGCGCCCATGACGGCACCGCCCACCTCGTGGATGACCGTGCCGCCGGCACGGATCGCCTGCAGCGGATTCTCGGCGGGTGGCTTGAGCAGCCGGCCGCCGAGGGCATCGAGCACTTCCGCGATGTGCTGCTGCTGGTGGCGCACCTGGTTGAGTTCGAAGTCCGACCACTGCCAGTGAAACCGCAGCACGGGAATGCCCCACTGGTCCTTCACTTCGGGGTCCAGTTCGGCATAACACTGGTCGTTGGGCAGCATGGTGCCCTGCGCGCCGAAACCGAGGCGACTGCCGTAAAAGCGCCTGGCTTCCTGCTTGAGCCGGTGACCAAACAGCGTGCCGTTGCCACCGGCCAGGGTGTCGATGCCGCTGGTGACGCCGAGCGACGGCATCTGCCGGCCGCTGGTGAACTCAAGGTGATAGCCGCCCGGGAAGCCGAGCGCGCCGTTGCGGTTGGCGTCGTGGCGCGTCCACGGCACATAGGCATGGGGGCCGCCCGCGCCGTCCTCGTTGTGAACCGGCATGCCCTCGAAGGCCGGGATGTGGGCGCTCAGGCTGCTCGACACGGAATCGGTCAGGTACTTGCCGACCTTGCCGCTGGAGTTGGCCAGTCCGTCCGGGAAGAGTTTCGATTTCGAATTGAGCAGCAGTCGCACCGACTCCTGCGACCCCGCCGCCAGCACGACCACACGGCCGCGCGCGCGGCCCTCGCGACCGGTGGTCTTGTCGATGAAAAGCACACCCGTGGCCTTGCCGGCAGCATCAATCGTCACCTCGCGCGCCATGGCGTTCGGCAGGATGTCGAGATGGCCGGTCGCCAGCGCCGGGCGCAGGTGCACGGTCTGCGAGTCGTAATTGGCGCGGATCGAACAGCCGCGGTGGCAGTCGGTGGCCCAGAAGCAGGGCGCGCGCGAGCGCATGTGCTCGGCGAGCAGGCGCTGGGCTTTGGCATTGCCGGGATGCAGCAGCGCGGGCAGCGTGTCGGCATCCTGGGGTTTCGTCAGCACGGCGCGATGGATGGAGACGACGCGCGCACCGGCCTTGCGACCGTGCTTCTGGGCGTACAATTCACCGACACGCAGCTTCGGTGCCGGCAGCAGCACGCCGGGCGAGGAATCCGGCGAGTTCTCGAGGCCCTCGTTCGTGCCAAAGACACCGATGAGCCGCTCCACCTTGTCGTAGTAGGGCGCCAGATCCTCGTAGCCGATCGGCCAGTCGAAGCCGAGGCCCCAGCGCTGGCGCGGCTTGAAGTCGTAAGGCCCGTTGCGCAGGGAGATGCGGCCCCAGTGATTCGTGCGTCCGCCCATCATGCGCTGGCGCCACCAGCGGAACTGCCGCTCCGGCTGGGCATGCGCATTGGTGTAGGGTTCACCCGGGATGTCCCAGCCGCTGTGGATCGAGCAGTCGTGAAAGCCATAGGGCTTGTCGGGCGTGCGCTCGCCGCGCAGCGGCGCCTGGCTCGGCAGTTGAAACATCGCCACCTCGGTGGCCGGATCAAAGGCGCGGCCGGCCTCCAGGACCAGCACCTTGACACCCTCCATCGCCAGCGCGTAGGCGGTCTGGCCACCGCCCGCGCCGGAACCGACGATGACGACATCGTAACGGTCCTTGAGTTGGTCGGAGTTGAGCACGGGCATGGTGGAAAAAGAACGCGTGCGGGCGCCGACTCTTCCGAGGCTCTGCATGACCCGACCCGCCCGTCGCGTACGCCTCGCCATGTTCCGCGCCTGTTTTTTCCTGCTTGCCGCCGCCGCCCTGCCCGCCGCCGAACCCTGGGATGTCATCGCCCCGGCGTTTCAACCACCGGCCGAGTTCGCCAGCGACCTCGGCGACCACGCCTCACCCCTGAAGTTCAAGGACGGTCGCGCCGTCACCACAGCCGCCGAGTGGCGGCAGCGGCGCGAAGAGATCCTGGCGGATTGGCACGGCTTCATGGGCGCCTGGCCGCCGGTGCTGGCCAGGCCGGCGCTGGAGGTGCTGGCCACCACGCGGCGCGGGACTTTCACCCAGCATCACATCCGGCTGCAGATCGCCGCGCAGCAGACCGGCGACGGCTACCTGCTCGTTCCCGAAGGCAAGGGGCCGTTTCCGGCGGTGTTCGTGCCATTTTATGATCCGGAGACCAGCGCCGGCCTGAACGACAAACCCTTCCGCGATTTCGCCCACCAGCTCGCCCGCCGCGGCTTTGTGGCCCTGTGCATCGGCTCGCCCGGCGGCGACGCCCGCAAGCCGGTGCTCTCGCCCGAGGCCAAGTGCCAGCCGCTCAGCTACCTCGGTTATGTCTCGGCCAACGCCTGGCAGGCCCTGGCGCAGCGACCCGAGGTGCGCGCCGATCGCATCGGCATCGTCGGCCATTCCTATGGCGGCAAGTGGGCGATGTTCGGTGCCTGCCTGTGGGAGAAGTTCGACTGTGGCGTGTGGTCGGACCCCGGCATCGTCTTCGACGAATCACGCCAGAGCATCAATTACCAGGAACCCTGGTACCTCGGTTATGACCCCAAGGTGACGCGCAAACCCGGCCTGGTCACGCCGGACAACCCGCGCACCGGCGCCTACAAGACACTCGTCGCCCGCGGCCACGACCTCGTCGAACTGCAGGCCCTCATGGCGCCGCGCCCCTTCCTGGTCTCGGGAGGCGCCGAGGATCCGCCCAAACGCTGGACCGTGCTCAACCACCTGCGCGCGGTCAACCGACTGCTCGGTCACGAGCAACGCGTGGCGATGACGAACCGCCCCGACCACTCCCCCAACGCGGAGTCGAACGAGGTCATTTACCGCTTTCTGGAAGCCTGGCTCAAGCGGCCGTGAAGGCTGTGCCGCTCAGGCTCCGCCGCGCGACCGGTACACCGGCAGTCGCAGGCGCCAGCGCATGGCGGCCAGGCGCAGCAGCAGGATGACGCTCATGCCGGCGTAGCGATGCCATTCCGCCGGCGGCAGGTGCTGGCGCAGCAGGACGTAGGCGGTGGCGCCGACGGCGACCGCAGTCGCATACAGCTCAACCTCGGTGCGGAACACATGCGGCAGTTCCTGGCGCAGGACATCGCGCAGGATGCCGCCGGCGACCCCGGTGACGACGCCGAGCAGGACGGCCACCAGGGCCGGTGAATCGTAGAGCAGGGCTTTTTCGGTGCCGACGATGCCGAACAAGGCCAGTCCGAAGGCATCGGCGAGGGCGAGCGCGCGGTTGGGCGGATGGACAAAGCGGGCCAGCACGAAGGTGATGAGCGCCGCCCCCAGGGCCGTGTGCAGGAAGTCGATGTTTTCAATCCAGAACACCGGTTCGGCACCGAGGCAGAGATCGCGGATCGTGCCGCCACCGACGGCGGTGACCAAAGCCAGCACAAGGGCGCCGAACAGGTCCATGCGCTTGCCCTCGGCGGCGAGCACACCGGAGACCGCGCAGACGGCGACGCCGAAATGTTCAACCCAGGGCGGCATGGCTCAGGCGACGGCTTCGACGACGATGCGGGGGCCCTGAATCTCGCGCACGCGCACGGCGGTGCCGTTCGGCAGGTAGCCCTGGTCGGCGGTGACCTCGACGCGCCGGCCATCGAACTCGGCGGTGCCGGCCGGGCGCAGGGCGCTGATGGCGATGCCAGTGTCGCCCGGGCGCAGCGCCTGCGCGGCCTGAACGGCGGGGGTGTCGCTGGCGACACCGCCCGCCGAGGAGGCCAGCACGAGTTTCTGGAAGGGGCGACTCTCCGGCAGGAAGCGGAACAGGATCAGCAGCAGCGCCGCGGCACCGAGCAGGCCGCTGGCGAAATGGCGCAGGCCGGTGGCATAGGTGGCGAGATCGAAGTTCCAGCCGGAGGCCGTTTGTTCGGCTTCGCCGGCCGGGGGGGCAACCTGCCAGCCCGACATCGTGTAGACGAGGGCGATCATGATGCAGAGGAAGCCAAGGATGCCGGGCACCATCAGACCGGGCAGCACGGCCAGCTCGATGAGCAGCAGCAGGGCGCCGACGACGAACAATCCGGCCATCACCGCCGTCTCGTGGCCGACCAAGCTGCCGGCGACATAGTGCCCGAAGAAGAAGAGGCTGAAAGCAGCCACCGAGACCAGGCCGGGCAGGCCAAAGCCGGGCGCCTGCATCTCCAGGTAGCCGCCGGCGACGCCAATGAGGATGAGGATCGCCGCGTAGGTCGTCACCCAGATCGCGACGTTTTCAAAGAAGGTCGGCTCGGCGATGACGGTGGCACCCTTGAGCTTTTCCGCCTTCTTGATCTCGTCGAGACTGTTGACAATGCCCTTGGCAAACAGCGGTTTGCCGTCAAGCAGCATCACCGCCTGCTCGGCGTCGAGCGTCAGCACCGTCTCCTGGGTGTCGAGTTCGACGTCACCCACCTTGAGTTCCTTGCTCATGTCGATCATCGCCTCGATGACACGCGGATCATGGCCCTTGCTGCGGGCGACCGCGCGCGCCATGCCCATGGTGGCCGAGTTCATCTTGGCGCGCTCGGCGTCGTCCATCTGCGTGCCGTTGCCATAGATCGGCGTCGCGGCGCCGGCCGTGCCGGCCGGAGCCATGTAGATGCCGTCGGTGGCGACCGCGATCATCGCGCCAGCCGACAGGGCGCGCTTGTTGACGAAGGCAAAACTGCGCGGCTTGAGCTTCTGCAGGTCGTTCATCATCAGGTCCACCGTGTCCCAGAGCAGTCCGCCCGGGGTGTCGATGTCGAAAATGACCGCCTCGGCACCCTCATCCGAACTGCGCTGCAGGGTGCGCGACATGAATTCAAAGCGGGCGCGGGAAATCAGGTCCTCCTTGCCCACCGGAATCACCACGACCTTGCCGGCATAGGCCGGCGCCGCCTCGGCGGCAACAAGGGGCACCGCGGCCAGCAGGCCGCCGAGGACAGCGAGGAGAAGAGGGCGGACAGGCATGGCGTCACAGCAGCCTACGCCCGCCGCGCGCCGCTGGCAATCCACAAGCGCCCCCTGAAACCCGCGCTGCGCTCAGGGTTCCACCGACAAGCCCGGCTCGGCCTGCACCAATTCCGCGCCCTTGAGCAGGCGGCAGAACTCCTTCTTGCTCACCGTGTGCAGCGTACCCTCGCGACTCGCCGGATCCTTGAGGTGCTTGTACTCGATCGACATCCGCGCCCAGGTGACAATGCGGTAATGGTCGTCGCCCTTGCGCCAGATCTGCCCCTGTTCGAGTTTCATGTCCCTGCCTAACCCCGGCGGGGTCCCTTGACCAGCGCTTTCCGAACGGGGACCGGCCGGATCTTGCCAAGTGCCCCTGCCCTCAGCCGGAAGCGCCCTGCAACAAGCCCTCAACCGGCGGCGTAGCCTGCTGCCCATGTCCACTCCCGTCTCGCGCCGTTCCCTGCTCCGCTCCACCCCCCTGCTCGCCGGTGCGGCCCTGCTGCCAGCCGCGCGCGCGGCCGAGGCACCGCTCATGGCCTACGTCGGCACCTTTTCCTCGCCGCTGCAGGACGTGCTGCCCACCCAGGTCGACCTGCCGCCCGGCAACGGCCGCGGCATCCACCGGTTCCGGGTCGACCGCCGCACGGGCGCCCTGACGCCGGCGGGCGTGCTCGAATCGGGCACCAGCCCGAGCTGTCTCGCGGTCAACGCCGACGGCACCCGCCTCTACTCCGCCAACGAGACCGACCGTGCCAACGCCGCCGGCGAAGGCACGGTCAGCGCCTTCAGCATCGACCGCACGACGGGCGCGCTGACCCTGCTCAACACCGTGCGCTCGGGCGGCGCCGGCCCGACCTACGTCAGCCTGCATCCCTCGGGTCGCTTCCTGCTGGTGGCGAACTATTTCGGCGGCTCGGTGGCCGTGCTGCCGGTGCAGGCCGGCGGACGCCTCGGCGAGGCCAGCGATGTCAAGATCGACGCCGGTGAGATCGGGCCGACCCGCGCCCAACACGCGCCGCCCGGCAGCTTTGCCTTCAGCGGCCACGACCGCACGCACGCCCACATGATCGAGGCCGATCCGAGTGGCGAGTTCGTCCTGCATGTCGATCTCGGCCTCGACCGCATCTATGTCTGGCGCTTCGACGCCGATCAGGGCCGCCTAACCCCGCACGAGCCCGCCTGGGTGAGCCTGCCACCCGGCGACGGCCCGCGCCACTTTGCCTTCCACCCGAACGGTCGCTGGTTCTACTCGATCCAGGAGGAGGGCTCGACGGTGGTGCTCTTCGATTACGCCGCCGGCAAACTGAGCGAACTCCAGACGATCTCCAGCCTGCCACCCGGTTATGCCGGCAGCAATTTCTGCTCGGAGATTCTCGTCTCGCCCGACGGCCGCTTCCTCTATGCCGGCAACCGCCTGCACGACAGCATCGGCATCTTCGCCGTCGGCGACGACGGCACGCTCCGCCACGTTGCCGATGAGTGGACGCGCGGCAACTACCCGCGCAGTTTCAGTTTCGCACCGGGCGGCGGTTTCCTCTACGTCTGCAACCAGCGCGCCGACCACGTCACGGTGTTCCGTGTCGACAAGGCCAGCGGCCGGCTTGACTTCACCGGCCAATTCGTGCCCGTCGGCAATCCCTCGCACCTGGTCTTTGTCGATCTGGCCCGCTGAAGGATTTCGCTTGGCCGGCAGCGCGGCGCCGCGCAAGGTGGGGGCGACGACCATGCGCAGTCAAAAGAAGAACAATCGCTCGCCCCGCCCCTTCAAGCAGCCGGACGCCACCTGGACCGGCAATCGCGCCGACCGCGGCTTCATCCCCGGTGCCAAACCGGCGACCCCGAAACCGCGCCCGACGCCACCGCCGCCCGCGGCCGAACCGCCGGCACAGAACGACGCCTGAAGCCGCCCCGCGCATGAACACCCTGCGCTGCCTGCTCGCACTGTTTCTGGTCGCCTGCGCCACCGCGCCGCGCGACGACCTGCCCTCGCTGCTGGTCGAGCGCCTGGCCTGGATGGACGAGGTGGCGCGCTACAAGCAGGCGCGCGGCCGGCCGATCGAGGACGCCCCCCGTGAAGCCGCCCTGCTCGAGGCGATGAGCCGTGAGGGCGCCGCCGCCGGTCTGCCCCCCGCCGAGGTGCGCGCCTTTTTCGCCGGCCAGATCGAGGCCGCCAAGCAGGCCCAGCAGGCCTGGCTGCGGGCGGATCGCCCCGGGCAGCAGACTCCCCTGCCCGACCTCACCGGTGAGGTGCGGCCCGCGCTCGACGCGCTCGGCCGGCGCCTGATCGCGGCGCTCGCCGAGGCGCGCCGCCACAAGGATCCGCAGGCGCTGGTTCAGGCCGCCCATGAGCGGCTGCAGGCCGCGGGCCATGGCGAGGCCGTGCGGGAACCTGCCCTGCGCGGTCTGCGTGCCGGGCTGGGCCTGCAGGACTGAGCGCCCGGCTTCAGCCGAGCAGCCAGTTCGCCACGTTCTGCCAGGCAGCGGTGCGGGCGCTGAGCGAAAAGGCCAGGCTGCCGAGCAGCATGCCTCCCCAGGCGGCCGCGAAGGGCAGATCGAGGCGTCGCAGCGACAGACTGCGCAGGCCGAGCAAGCCGAGGCCGATCAGGTTCATGGTCAGGAAGGCGCTGAAGGTCTGCTCGAGCCAGGTGCCGGCATACCAGGCGTTGACCACCTCGATGCGGCCGAGCGCAGCCGACACCGCCGTCAGCGAAGCCAGCAGCATGAGGGGCCGATGCCAGGCCGGGCGGCGGCGCCACAGCACACCGGCGCCGACAAAGCCGCCGAAGAGCAGAATGCTGCCCACCGGCACGGTGAGAAATTCCTTCGGCAGCAGGCCGAAGATCCGCAGGTCGGGCGGTGCCACCCGGGCCGCCTCAATGCCGGTGCGCAGGCCGGTGATGAAGACACCGAGCGCGATCAGGGCGCCGAGGCGGCCGAGCGCCAGGTGCAGGCGCTTGCGCTGCAGGCTGACCAGCAGGGGCTGGACCACGGCAAACAGCATCCAGACGGTCATCAGCACGCCGTGACCGATGAGCAGGCTGCGGATGGGGGGCGCCAGTTCACGCCCCGGATAGGCCTTGCCTTCCAGGTAGAAAAAGCGGAAGCCGATCGCGGTCAGCAGGAGCAGGCCGAGCGAGGCGAGCAGGTAGAAGTGGCGTCCCAGAAAGGACAACCTGACGGGGGAGTGGACGGGTTGGATCATGGCGGGAGCGGGAGAAACATGCCACAGTTGCGGCGCACCGGGCAACGGCGAGTTGGCGTGGCTGCGGAGACCGGTGCCGGGTCGGGTGATGAAGCCAGGCTCAGCGCCCTTCGGCAATGATGCCGGCGGCGATGCGCTCGGCGAGGGCGCCAATGGTGCGCGACGGGTTGACGCCGATGGCGCGCGGGAAAATGGCCGCGTCCGCCACGTAGAGATTGCGGTGGCCAAAGACCTCGCCGTGAGGGTTCACGACGCCGTTGGCGGGGCTGTCGCCCATGCCGCAGCCGCCAAGCGGGTGCGGCGTGACCAGGTCCCTGGCGAGCGTCCAGGTGGGCGGGACCATGGGGGTGCCGCCGGTGGCGTGCGCGAGTTTTTCATGCATGCGCACGACGGCGTTGATCGCCGCCTCGGACTTGTCGATGTCCCAGCGCAGGTGCAGGCGGCGCGGGCCAAAAAGGCCCCAGCGCCGCCTCAGGCTGAATTCGCCGTTGGCGGCATCCACCGCCTGGGCGAACCAGGGCATGACATTCTGGAAGGGATCGCGCTCGCGCAGCAGTCGCCGCATCGCCTCGACCAGAATGCGCGCACGCGGGTTGCGCGGCGGCCGCTCGACCTTTTCGCGCAGGTAGTTGCCGAGCAGGTCGGGTGCCCCGCCATCCTCGATCCAGAACACCTGTCCATCCGCACTGCCGTCGAGGAAGTCGATGGCGCTGGAAATGGTCGGTCCGCGCGTCGGCGAGATCGTCCGCCCCGGATGCAGGGCCGGGGTCAGGAAGTCGCCGTTGCTGCTCCAGCCCTGCCCGAGCCGGCCGCTGACCGCCGGCAGGCTGCGCCATTGCTCGCGGCAGCGCAGCAGCAGTTCGGTCGAGCCCAGCGAACCGGCGGCGACGATGATCAGCCGGGCGCATTCACGTCCGGGCAGGCGACGGCCGTCGCGCAGTTCATCGTACTCGACGCGATAGCCGCCGTCGACGGGTTCAATCCGGCTGACCAGGTGCAGCGGCCGCACCTCGGCGTGATGCTTCTCGGCCCAGGCGATGTAGTTGCGGTCGAGGGTGTTCTTGGCGTCGACATCGCAGCCGATGTCGCAGTTGCCGAGGTGGACGCAGGTGCCCTGCTCGACCCCCTGGGCATTGGTGAAGCGGCGCGACCTCGCGAGGTTGAAGGGGTCGGGCTGGCCGTAGGTCCAGGCCGGATCAAAGGACACCGCCAGCTCCAGCGGCTGGAAGCGGCCGGGCTGGCCGATTTTCTCCGCCGCCTCGCGCATGAGCTTCATGCGCTCGGTCCACTGGTTGTCGGGGACGCGCTGCACGTTCATGAAGCGTGCGACCCTGTCGTAATGCGGCTTCAACTCGGCATGGGTGATCTCCTCCGGCCAGCCCTGCTCAAACACCTGCGCCGGCGCCTCGCAGGAGATGTTGGCGTAGATGAGCGAACCGCCGCCGACCGCCGCGCCCTGGGCCACCGCCATGTGCGGAAACTGGCGCAGGTCGATCCAGCCGTTTTCCTTTTCCGGCCGCTCGTGGTTCCACAGCCAGGCGTCGTCCGGCTTGCGCGGGTAGGTCGTGCGGTCCCAGCGCCGGCCGCGCTCCAGGATGAGCACCTTGTAACCCGCCTCCGCCAGGCGGCAGGCGGTGATGGCGCCGCCGAAACCGCTGCCGATGACAATGACGTCGTACTTCATGGCCGCAGGTAGGAGTTCCAGAGTTCGCCGAGGAAAAACCGGCCGAAGGCGGCGATGGCGCGACCGCCCTCGGTGGCGCTCGGCGCGTTGACCGCGCGCAGGGTGGAGACCAGCTTCATCAGTTCGAGCGGCCCGAGGGTCAGCAGACCGGCCCCGACGACCGGCGCGCTTTTGTCCGTCCCGCGGTGCAGCAGGGTGTGCAGGGTCGTGGTGTCCTTCCAGAGATCGAGCCCGGCCTCGTCGCGCACCTCCTTCCAGCCGGCCAGGTAGTAGTCCTGGCCGCCGCGCTCGAAGGCCATCTCGTAGACCATGTGCTTGAGCTTGGGCTGACCGGTGGGCGAAAACAGGTTGAAGACACCGCCCTTGGCCGGCAGCCCCGTGCCGAAGGGCGGGTAGTCGAGGCTGCCGCCGATCTGCCCGGCATGTGCCGGATCGGCGATGAAGCGCTCCATGTCGGGGATGGTGATGACCGCGTGCATGGCCAGGATGTGGCCGGACGCCTTGCCCTTCTTGTCGCCGACCAGCGGATCAGTCTCGCCGAGGCTGAAGCCGCCGGCCATGGTTTCGCGGAAGGTGATGCCTGTCGGGGTGTCGCTCATGGTCTGGATGGGTTGAAATCAGGCCGCGCGCTCAAGTTCGGCGCGGATCCGCGGAAACACATCCCGCGCCGCGTGACGGCCCATGAAGAGGTCGAGATGGCTGTAGTCGCGCAGCACGTGCAGGCTGTCGTAACCCGGCCGGTGCCGGTCGAGCCAGGCATGCGTGCGGCGCTGGCTTTCCGGCAGGAAGCAGCGGTTGTCCTCGCCGGTGAAGAGGGCGAAGCGCGCGTCCGTCTGCGGCGGCTGCGCGGCGAAGTCGGCGGGCAACTCCGGCCGGCCGTCGACCGCGACGAGGTGCCCGCGGCGCGAGCAGCGGGCCATCTGGCGGAAGAAGCGCAGCGGCACCTCGGCGAACTCGTGCTTCAACCATTCGTGGGTGGCGTCATTCAGGTTGGCATGATTCCACAGCGCCGGGAACCCGCTGCCATAGGTGAAGCTGACCTGCTTGCAGACCGGGTTGTCGCACTCGTGGTGGGTGAGTTCCACCATCAGCGAGATCGCCTTGGCCGGCAGCGTCGGCGCCTGCAGGCCCCAGCGCGGATTCAGGTGCGACGTCACCAGGCCGAGCAGCGGCAGCGCGGCGTTCAGCTTGAAGCGCGAGAACAGGGGAACGACGGTGTGCAGCGACACCGCGCTGCTGATGATCGTCCGCACCTCCGGCACCAGGCCGGCCAGGGCCGACATGGTGAAGCTGGTCGAGCCCTGGCAGTGAATGATCGCCCGGATCTCGGCGCAACCGGTCTCGCGAACCACGGTCTTCACCGCCTGCGGGTGATCGAAAATCGCGGCCTGATCGAGCGTCCAATCGTTCGGCGGCAGATCAATGCTCGCCCGCCAGTTTTCCAGCCAGACGTCGTAGCCGTGGTCAATCAGGTCGTCGACCACGTTGGTTTCAACCGGCGCGCGAAAGATGTTGGCGCGCACGCCGGCGCCATGCACGAGCAGCACCGGTCCACGCGTCGGCGGACGCGGGCCACGGACCTGGATGAGGTGGCAGTCCAAGCCATCGCCGGCGCGGAAGGGCACGATGCGTTCGCTGCGATCGGCGCGCAGGGCGGGCTGGAGGGGATTCGGCGTCACGGCGGCAGAGGCGGGATTCACCAAGCGGTCAGCTTCAGGGGCTCGGCGGCGCTGCTGAAGCGGCCGTCCTGCTTGCGGGTCTCGATCGGCGCGCCGTCCCAGTCGAACATCTGCACGCGCAGTTCCGCGGTTGCCGGATCGAGATCGAGACGGGTGAAGTTGTCGTCCTGGGTGAAGCCCCAGGCACGGTAATGCAGCACACCGAGGTTCTTGCCGAGCGGGAACGGGTCAGGCGTGCGCTCATCGCGCGAGTCGTGCACATACCCCGCGGGATCGCCGTCGGCGAAGGCGAAGGGCCAGTAAAAGGCCGAGGAGACAATCGAGTAGGCCGTCAGCCCCTGCCCCGGACCTTCGAATTCCAGCTTGGCGACACAGGAACAATGGATGTCACCGGAAAGGAAGACCACATTCTGCACACCGTGGCGAACGAGGGTTTCGAGCAGGGCGCGGCGCGTCTGGGGAAAGGCCGGCCAGGAATCGCTGGCATCCTGGGTCCTGCCGTCGCGCTCATCGACGCCGTTGGGCAGGAAGACGCTCGACGAAACGATGAACTTCGGCGTGTTGCCGCGCAGCTGCTGCATGTGCTGCAACCAGGCGCAGACACGGTCGAGTTGATTGGGCTCGGAGGGATGCAGCGCGGGCTTGCCCAGCAGATGGTTGTCGCCCATGCCCTGCGCCTGCTTGTAACGCTGGGTGCGCGTGTCGATGACGAAGAAGGGGTAGCCGGCCGCGGCAAAGTCGTAGTAAAGCTGCAGCGCCTCCATGCGCCGCAGCTGCGGCGACTCGCCGTCGGGCAAACCGTGCACGTAGCTGTCGGCAAAGCGCGGCCCGTGACTCCACTGGTAGCTCATGTAGGCGCCGATGGCGAGATTGAAGAGCTGGCGACTCTTGTGCGAGTGATGCAGACGATCCTGCGTCCAATTGTCCTCGATCTCATGGTCGTCGAGGATCATGTAAGTCGGCACCCGCCGCAAAAACTCACGCATGTTGCGCGAACCGAAGGCGGTGTGATAGCGCTCCTGAAACTCCTCGTAGGTGTCGGCCAGACCGATCGGCACGTGGCGGTTGAACATGTCCGCATAGATCTGGTCGCCCACCATGAGCGTGAACTGGGCCGGCGGCCGCCCCGTGCCCTCCGCGCAGGCCTCCTTGCGCATCGGCCCAAAAATGCGGTCGGCCTCCTTGCGCTTCCAGAGCAGCCCCGGGTAGCGACAGGAACCGAAGAGGAAGGCCAGTGGCGCCACCGCGGGCGATCCGACAGCCGGCGGTGCCGGCAGGGTGGTGAACTCCGCCTCGGCATAAATGCCCTCCAAGGGCTCGCGATTCAACTTGTCGGCCCAGACCCTGGGGGGCGGCAGCTTCGAGGCAATCTGCTCACTGCTGACATTGCTGTCGTCCGGATAGGCATCATCCAGGTGAAGCACCGCCAGACGCACCCGGTAGGAGGTCGCCGGTTCCAGCACAAAGGGCTTCAACTTTTCACGCATCGCCTCGTCCTGCCAAAGCGAGACATCGACGCCGAGGTTGAAGCTGCCTGTGCGATCGTACTCGCGGCGCAGGCGAAAGTAAAAAATGTCGGACTGGCGCACCTTGCCGGTCTTACCAACCACGCCCAGCACGCCCAGGCTGCGCCGCTCCCCATCCTCCTGCACCGGCACCTCGGCGGCAATCCAGAGTCGGCAGGATCGATGGGTGGTGTGACCGACAATTGGACCGAGGGCGGGTTGGCGCAGGGTGCTCACGGGACAGGAGGGGGTTAGCGGGTCCCAAACCGCGGCCAGAGAATCCGATTAACCGCAATTTTCAGGATTTCCAGACACTAATAAGCAAACCCGCTAAACTTGTAAATCCCGTTTCCTAACATGAGTCCATTCAACTTACTCAAAGATAAAACCCATGAATAATGACAATTCGAAATAATACAACGAGTCAAGCCGCCTTAAATCCGGAATAAGATGGAATTCTTCCATCCCATTCGAAAATTCATTCCAGAAAAACCCCGTCAAAGCCTGGGATCCATTCCTCGAGTTGATTCCACTCGACCATCAATGCCATGGCCACCACCCCGTGGTTTGCTTAACCGCCAGTTGCCGACCCCGGCCAACCCGGGCGCGCCAGCAAGAGGCAAGCGCCGCCGCCGGCCGTACAAAGATCATGGCCAACTGCTCAACGCCGTCGGAGCGGCCACCGCCTCACTGGTGCCGCGGTTCGGCGTTCCAGACCTTGAGGTCATCGAAGCTGCCCGTCTGACCGGCGACCCCGAACTCGATTTTCGACTTGGTCGCATGGGCGATGCCGGAGGACTTCAGGTGGGCCACCGCCTTGCCGTCGAGGCTGACACGCATTTCGTCGCCCGCGGTCTCCACGACGAGATCATACCAGCGCCCCGCCTCGATCTTGAGCGAGTAGGTCACCTGGCGACCGGCGATGAGCTTCGCCACCTCGGCCTTTTTGGCCGGATCCTTCTTCATGGCATAGATGTCGCTGCGCATGTTGCCATCGCGCTCATCGATCAGGGTGACGCCGGTCGGCCGCACCTGGGCGCGGCAGATGTGACCGTAGTGGGAACCGCTGTACTTGCGATCGGTGAACTCGACATCAACCATCGTCGCGCCATCGAGCCGGATGCGGCATTCGACGATGCTGTCGCGGGTCGGCTGTTCGAGGCCATGCACGGCGGCATGCGCCTTGATGACCCGTCCATCCGCCGCGGTCTGATCCTTGACGCGGGTCTGGGTACCCAGCAGAACGCCGTCGCTGACCGTGAAGGTGTCGACCACGCGATGCCAAAGCGGCGCGGGTGAGGCGCCCTGGAAGTCATCGGCAAAAAGCAGTTCCTTCTTCAGCGCCACCGGCTTGGAGGGCGGGCGCGGCAGGTCGGCGGCGAAGGCGGAAACGGCGAAAAGGCAGAGCAGGGCGAAGCGCATGCTGGCATCCTGACAGATCGGCGACGGTTTGGCCAGCCAATCCTCATCCCGGCGCAGGCGTTGACGGCACTCCAGTGAATGGCTTATGCTGTTGATGCCATGAGCCCGACGATCCAAGCCTTTGCCGCGCTGGAAAGGGGCGCGCCCCTGGAAGCCTTCGACTTCGATCCAGGCCCGCTCGGCCCCGAACAGGTGGAGATTGCCGTCAGCCACTGCGGCATCTGCCATTCCGACCTGTCGATGATCGACAACGACTGGGGCGACAGTGTCTACCCGCTGGTACCCGGCCACGAGGTCGTCGGCACTGTCGCCGCCCTCGGCCCGCAGGCCAAGGGCTTGGCGCTCGGCCAGCGCGTCGGCCTGGGCTGGTTCAACGGCAGCTGCATGGCCTGCCGGCACTGCCTGGCCGGCGACCCGCACCTGTGCGCGGCCAGCACCTCGACGATTGCCGGCCGCGGCGGTTTTGCCAACCGCGTGCGCGCCCACTGGGCCTGGGCCGTGCCGTTGCCCGACGCGCTGACCGAGGCCAGCGCCGGCCCGCTCTTCTGCGGCGGCGCCACCGTCTTCAACCCCCTGCTCGCCTGCAATGTCCGGCCGACCGACCGCGTCGGCGTCATCGGACTCGGCGGACTCGGCCACCTCGCCCTGCAATTCCTCGCCAAGTGGGGCTGCGATGTGCATGCCTTCACCTCCAGCGAATCGAAGCGCGACGAGGCCCTGCGCCTGGGTGCCCGGCACGTGATCGCCACCCACGACGGCAACGCCCTCGCCCGCCTCAAGGGCTCGCTCGACTTCCTGATCTCCACCGTCAACGTGCCGCTCGACTGGACCGCCCTGCTCGACACGCTGGCACCCCACGGCCGGCTGCACCTCGTCGGCGCCGTGCTCGAACCCATCCCGGTGCCGGCCTTCGCCCTCATCGGCGGCCAGCGCAGCCTCTCCGGTTCACCGGTCGCCAGCCCGGCCGTGACCGCCACCATGCTCGATTTCTGCGCCCGCCACGCCATCGCACCGGTCACCGAGACCTTTCCGCTCTCGCGCGTCAATGACGCCCTCGACCACCTGCGCCGCGGCCGTGCCCGCTACCGGGTGGTGCTGGAAAACGACCTCGGGTGAGCGCCCGCCCTCGGCTGCCCGGCACAGCCTGACCGAGTGCCGTCACAAGCTGCAATTTTCCGGTCCCGACCGCGTTCCCAGCGCACCATGCTGCGTTCGCTTCTCCTGACCCTGGCCGTCACCTGCCTGCTGCCGGCCGCCGATGCCCCCTACGTACCGCAACTGTTCCAAGGCACGAAGTTGGTCTATGCCGATGCCTTTGAGGCACCGCAGCTCAACACCGACTACTGGGAGGTGCGCCAGGGCAGCACCTGGCGCATCATCGACGGCGTGCTCACCGGCAGCGAGTCGCCCAAGGCGTTTCAGGAAAAAATGATCGCCGAAGGCGACAAGGCCCATGCCGGTTTCAAGCCGGTGATCTGGCTCAAGCGGGTGCCGGAAAACTTCGTCTGCACGATGCGCCTGCGCTACAATGCCGAAGCCCACCACCCGCGCTTTCCCCTGCTCGACCTCGGCCACCATGTCCACACCCTCGTCTTCGGCGAAAAAACGACGACCCTGACCCTGAAAAAGGACGTCGAAACGGTGAAGGCCGAAGCCCCGCTGTTCTCCCTCAACACTTGGCACGAGGTGGCGATCGAACTGCGCAAGGGCAGCCTGCTGCTCACGATCGACGGCCAATCCCGCCGCTTTGACAGCCCGCACATCGACATGGCCGGCCAGGCCCAGATCGACTTCAAGGGCATCGATTTCGGCACCTGCCAGATCGATGACGTCAAGGTCTGGGAAGGCCGCTGAGGAGGTCCCCGCGAGTCCTCAAGCCACCTCGGCCTGCACCCGCCGGCGCAACTGACCGCAGGCGGCGTCGATGTCCTGGCCGCGGGCACGGCGCAGGTGCGCGACCACGCCGCAGGCGCGCAATTCGGCCAGAAACGCCTCCGTGCACGCCGGGGAACTCGGCACGTAGTTGCGGCCGCGCAGGCTGAGCCCGGTCGGGTTGTAGCGCAGCAGATTGACGTGCATGCGCCGGCCGTTGAGCAGACGGGCCAGGGCGCGCGCCTGTTCAGGCGCGTCGTTGACCCCTTCCAGCAGGCAATACTGAATCGTCGTCACCCGGCCGCTCGCCACCTGATAACGGTCGGCCGCCGCCAGCACCTCATCGACCGGATAACGCCGCCCCATGGGCAGCAAATCAGCACGCGTGGCATCGTCGGGCGCATGCAGTGACAGCGCCAGATGCACCCCCAGGCCGGCCTCGCGCAGGGCGTCGATGCCGGGCACCACCCCGACCGTCGACACCGTGATCTGCCGCCAGCCAAAACCGCCCAGCCGCGGATCTGCTATGCGGCAGACGGCGGCCAGCACGTTGTCGAGATTGAGCATGGGCTCGCCCATGCCCATGAACACCAGGGTGCGCAGCGTGCGACCGGCGGCCACCGCCTCGCGACGCAGGTGCAGGAACTGTTCAACGATTTCCCCCGAGCTCAGGTGACGCTCGAAACCGGTCTGGGTGGTGGCGCAGAAGTCGCAGCCCATGGCACAGCCGACCTGGCTCGACACGCAGCCGGCGGCGCGGTCCGGGTGGTAGTCGGGCATCAGCACCGATTCCACCGTTCGACCATCCCGCAGGCGCAGCAGCAGCTTGGTGGTGTCATCCGCCGCCACCTGCCGGCGCACCAGCTCGGTGGCCGCGGCGGGAAACTCGGCCTGCAGTCGCGCCAACAGCCCCTCGGGCAGGCGCCAGCCCGCCGATTCACCGCCGAGCCCCAGCAGCACGCGCAGCAGCCTCGGCGCATGGGTGGGTTTCAGCCCCTGCCCCACCAGCCAGGCCGACAGCTCCTCCAGAGAGAGGTCCGTGGGCGGTCGGTCGGCAGGCATCCCACTTCCTAGCCGGACGCCCCGCCCCCGGCAAGCCTCGACTCCCAACATGCCAGGCATATTGAGACCCCTGCCTGCGCCAAATGCCAGGCATGCAGAGGCCAGGTCGACCCCAGCGCTGCCGATCTTCCACCCCCGTCCACAACCTGCCGGACGCCTGCAGGGCCGGGAGCCATCTCGAACACTGTGCCACAGCACCTCCTCAACCTCGGGCCTGCGTGCCTGGCAGATCAAGCACCTCAAACCACGCACCAGTATCGAGCCCTCGCCAGCCCTTCAGCATTGTTTTTTCGTTATTTTAGCGTTTCATAAAACAAGAGAGCCTTCACGGCTGATTGAGATTATACGTTTTCTGTAACGTCTTTTTCGATACATTTGGCCGTTGGCGCTCGCGCGCTCTTCTTTGAAATCATCGAGGATTATGGCACGTTATTGTCGTTTTATCGACCTTAGATCGTTTTCTATAAATCAATTATGGTTTCAATACACCAATTCTCTATGTAA
Source organism: uncultured bacterium (assembly GCA_966252325.1). Taxonomy (GTDB): domain Bacteria; phylum Verrucomicrobiota; class Verrucomicrobiia; order Verrucomicrobiales; family Verrucomicrobiaceae; genus Prosthecobacter. The sequence goes on from CBINON010000017.1 coordinate 49,238, forward strand.
CGGATTTGTTTTGTTTGCATGAGAATCGCGCAACCCGCCGTGGCGAATGGATTGGCTCTTGAGAGAGTGAGCCTCGCTATCCCTTCGTTGATTCTCGAGATCAGACAGAACTCTCGCCTCATTCAAGCTGTTGCAACGTTCGGCGAGCCTGCTTTTCCGTGCACGCGTTACGCCAATTTCACGCGCGAATCACGAAGCAACCGCTGCAGGAGCGTGGGCTGGGGCAACCTCTGGCGCTGCCACCAAGCCGGCCAGGGCACCGCGCAGGAGCGTGCGGATCGCCCAGGTTTTCACCTCGCGCGCTGTGGCCTCGTCGACTCTCAGGACGTCGCGAAAAACAATCATCGCCTCGGTGCCAAAGATGAGGGCAAGGGCGGAGGTCAGGCGACGGAACTCCGGTTCTTGCAATTGCTCGCGCACCGGGGCGAGGGCGGCTTCAATGAGGGGCAGGCGACGGTTTTGCCGCGTTGGGGTCGACTCATCGGCGGAGTCGCGCTGCACGGCGTGGGCCAGCATGACCCTCAGTGCCGCCTCATTTTCCCAGGTACTGCGGTGCAGCGCCGCCTCGGCGGCGAGGAGACGCGTCTCCGGATCTGAACCCTCCTGGACGGCTGCTTCGGCGAGCGCGCCCGCCACCGCCGCATCCACGACCGACTCCTGCAGCAGGGCGTCGAGGCTGCGAAAGTAGCGGTAGGCGGTCGGCCGCGAGACCAGGGCTTCGCGCGCCACCTCACTCATCGTCGGCAGGCTCCCGCGATCGAGCAGCCGACCGGCGGCTTCGAGCAGAGCCTTGCGGGTGCGCAGTTGGACATTGCTGCGGGCCGCCTTCATGCGCGCAATTGTTGCAGGATGGCCAGGCCATCGAGCCAGACCTGCTCCTTCTGGATTTTGCCGTCGTCGGCGAATTCAACGACGTGCAGCAGCCGGAAGCTGAGCGGTCGATTGCATCCCTCGAAACCAAAGGGCCGGCCCACCGCCCGGCCCTGCCAGAGCGACTCATCCACCAAAAACTGCTCGCCATAGAGCCGGCGCAAGGGCGTCACCTCGCCGTCCGCCAAGTCGGCAAAGAGTCCCTCGTAAAAGGCCCGGATGGCCCCTGGATCACGGGTCGGACCGGTCGGATGACCGACGATGTCATGGACGGCATCGGGCGCCAGGGTCGCCAGAACGCCGTCGACATCGTCGCGCGCCTCATAGGCGAAGTGCTCGTCGATGCTCTGATCCATCTGCTGGGGGGTGAGTTTCATGGCATCTCCATGATAAATGATACATGTGTCTTATGTCAAGACACTTGTATCACCAATGAACGCCTGAGCTGTTGCGCCGCTCAAGGCCGCGGATCGGGGGCTCCCAGGAGAACCCAGGTTTCCAGCAACGCGATCTCGACCGCCGGCAGTTTTGCCCGCGGTGGCATGGCGGTTTCAGTCTCCCCATGCCGCACCGCCCGAATCAGCAGGCTCTGCGCGAGGTTGTGCGGCAGCACCGCCGGACCGTGCTCCCCGCCCCTCCGCCATCCGGCACCGGAATCCAGCGCCAAACCGCCTTCCACCTCATGCTCAAGGGAATGACATTCGTAGCAGCGACGCTCCAGGATCGGCTCGATCTGCACGCGAAAAAAGCGATCCGCCTCGCCGGCCGCCAGACTGAACGGCGCCGTCAGGACCAGCAGGAGCCAGAACTTCATGTTGGAACAACGTCGCTGCCGCGCTTTCCAGCTCTGCCGGTCTTGGGCAAGTCTGCGCGCGGCTTGGCTCAGTCGCGCGGCGGCCAGGTGACACCCGCAAGTTCCGGCGGCATCTGAGTCGGGTCCGTGGGGTAGATGCCGCTGAGGTCCATCGGCGACAGCGCCCCCTGCAAAAACTCCTTCTCCTCCGGGCCACCGACGACCAGCCAGAGCACGTCTTCGGGCGTGTCATTGAAGACCTGGCGCAGCGACTCAGGCGGAACCCAGACGCCCCCGTACCGGGGAACGGTCAGGGTCTGCTCGCCGACCCGCAGCCGGCCGGTGCCCTCCAGCACCAAGTAAAACTCCTCGCTGCGCAGGTGCTTGTGCAGGGTGTTGGCACTGCCGGGTGGCAGTCGCCACAGCCGTGCCCCCAGGTGTTCGCTGCCTGTGCGCTCGAGGTAATCCGCGTTCGGAATGCGCATCAGGTTCGAGGGCCGCCAGTGCAGGTCGTCGGGGGTGATGAGTCGATAGGCCTCGCCCATACTCTCCATCTAGCACAACGACGGACGCTGGCAACGCGCTGGCAACGCGCTGGCAAGGCCCGCCTTCGCTCAGGGCGGCGGCCCCGGGGAGGGCTCGGCGGGCGGCGGCATGAAGTCGCCGTAGTGATGATTCGTGCACTCCGGGCAAACGCCGTGGGTGAAGCGCGCCTCGGTGCGGCGTGCCACATAGGCCTCCATCTGGTGCCACTGACCGTCCTCGTCGCGGATGTTCTTGCAAAATGAGCAGGTTGGCAGAATGCCCTCAAGCGTGCGCACCCGCGCGCGCAGCGCTTGGGTCTGCTGCGACAGCTTGGCGACCAACCAGGTGAAAAAGAAGAGGATGCCGAGCCGCGTCAAGCCGTTGAGGATGGCGAAATCCATCGCGTAGGGAATGCCCCAGGCGTACTGGACGCAGGCGCGGACGAGGCAGAGCACCGCGCCCAGCGCCAGCGCGGTGCGCAGACCGCAATTCCAAGCCAGCAGAAGGACCGGAATGAGAAACAGGACCGGGAACATCAGGGTCTGGATCGCCAGAAAATCAAATCCGGACACCACCAGGCCGAGCCCCAGCAAAATCCAGCGGTTGTTCCACGGGAACCGCTCGAAAAAGTATTCGCTGGGAGGAGGCTGCACGGACTGGCTCATCGACATTCCCATCTAGGCGCAGGGTGAGTCTCCATACAAGCTGGATGGACGGCCAAAAACGCAGCCGTGCTCCCCGTCTTTCAGCAGGCCCGCCGACCTGCACCGACTCGGCGTGGCCTCGCCGGGAGGCAGCCGGGTGCCGCTCTTACTTCAGGCATTGCCGTGCAAGACGGTCCGCGGCCGGAAGGGCAGGGTCGCCACGGAAATCAGCAAACCACAGAGGATGCCCGTCGGGAAAACCACGACCGCATGCTCCCAGATCACCAGCCAAGGTGCAAAGAAGTAGGGAAGGAAAAAGAGGATGCAGCCGATCAACGGACTGACCAAGCCGAGGACGGGCAGCACGAGCCAGTGCAGCCGGCGCCCAACACGGTAGAGGTAAAACCAGGTCAGGATCGAGACGCCGGACGTCCAGAGGGTCCAGCCGACGTCCTTCGGGTCGAGGAAGCGCCACTGTCCTCCGCCATGCCAGTCGATCGCGACATACCCCACGGCCGCCATGAGCACGGCAATCACGGCAACGACCGCGTATTCGGCCAGGGGTTTCATGGGATTGGCAGTCAAACTCTAGTCTTCACCGACCACCGCGGAGCCTATGGCCTGCATCTCCAGGGACAAACGGGCCAGGGCCTGCTCGACCGTTTCATCGTGCCGGCGCGCGGCATCCGTCTGCGCGGTGTCGATGGCGAGCTTGAGGCTGGTCATTTCCACACGGCTGGCTGTGTCGTCGAACCAGCGGTGGGCGATGCCGGACAGGGTCTTCGGCGCCATCGTCCGGGTCGTTTTGGAAAGAGCCTGCAGGCGGTCCGTACCACTGAGCCAGAGCGCCACCTCGCCTTCGACCAACTCGCTGACCACGGTCAGGCTTCCGGGCACGGGGCCGGTGCTGCGCGTCATCAGGGAGTCGCGGATCTCCGTCCAATGGATCTTCTGTTTGCCGTTCGCACCAGTGAAAAGAAAGCCTCCCCGCTGCCCCACCCGGTCGAGGACGAGCCAGCCGCCAAAAGCCGACCTGCGGCTTGCCGCACCCTCTTGGGCGATGCCGGTGCCGGCCAGTTTATAGATCAGCAGACCAGGGTCGATCACGCGCAACTGCGCACCGGGCGTCGTGAATTTGCCCTGCGCCGTGGTCACAACGACACTGTACACGCCCGCTGCCTCAAAGCCCGCGTCCGGGATCACCAGGCTGCTGCCGGTGGCGCCTTTCAGGTGTTTGCCCTCCCTGAGCCATTGGAAGGCGACCGCTGCCTCGACCGCAACCGTCAGGGTGGCGTCGCCGCCCGGGGCGATTTGCACATCCTGCGGGCCCACAGGCCGGCCGATCTCGGGGAAGCCCAGTTCGACGGGATTCGACAGGGCGCTGCCATGGCTGTTCTTGACCAGCAGATCGTAAACACCGGCCTGACCGGGCTGCAGGTTGCCCAGGGTCAAGCTGGGCGCATTGGCCTTGGCGAGGTTGACGCCGTTTCTGCGCCACTGCCAGGTGCAGTTGTCCGGCGTGCCGGGACCGGCTACCTCGGCCGTGAGAGTCACCTCCCCTGCCAGGACAGCCTCCAGCCGGCCGGCGGGGGCAACGGTGACTCGCGGCGCCGGCGAAACGACTTCCAGTAGGGCCACCACGCTGGTGACTTCGCCGACGGCGTCGCTGACAATGACCTCATACTGGCCCTGGTCGCGAAACGTGACCTTGGAAAACGCCAGACTGCTGGCCGTGGCCCCCGGGATGACCTCCCCGTTCCGGCGCCATTGGTAGCCCAGCGTTCCGGTCCCTTCGGCGACAACCGAGAGCTGCATGGGCAGTCCGGCATACGCCAGAACGCTTTCCGGCTGGGACAGCAGGATCGGCGACGCCACGGTCAGCTTCGCCGGATTCGAGGTCACCGAGCCTGCCGCATTGGTGACAAGGACGTCGTAATCCCCGGCATCAAAACCTGTGACCGACGAAAGAACGAGCGTGTTCTGGGTCGCTCCCTCCAGAGCATCACCGTTGCGACGCCACTGCCAGGTCACCGCGCTGCTGCTGGCGGCATCGGCCGTGAAGGTGACCTCTTCGCCCAAGACCGCGGCCTGCGGGGCAGGGTGTTGGCTGACGCTCGGTTCATCGAAGCCCAGTCCATAGGCCAGATGCACTTCCGCCGCATCATACCCGGGCGGCGTGATCCAATCCTCCACCGTGACGAGAGACTTGGGCACGAGGCGGTTCGTGTTCGCCAAGGTCCGGAGGCTGTCGGTGCCGAAATGCCAGGGCCGGTCCCAGGAGGACTCGCCATCGCCGGAACGCGGCCCATACCTTCGCCGATCGGCCGCCATCGCTGGGTCGACGTGCCGGACACCGATGTAGCCGCCCTCGTCCCTGGCATAAATCAGGGCCCGGGCCCCCGGCACGCTTTGGCGCAGGTGACCGGGGTGCAGGGGATCCTGCCCGGCTCCCGGCGAGTTGTTCACCGCACGGGTTTCATTGTCGACCCGTCCTCCGTAAGAAACGTAACTGCGATTGAAGCGCCCCCGCAACGACTCGCTCGGCGCGACCCCGAGCGAACGGCCAAGCACACCGTCGCGATGAAAGCCCCACCAGCGCGGTGCCTGGACCGCTGGATGGTGGTAAATGATGCCATCCGGTCTGGTCCAGAGGACTCGGTAGGAGCCCATCGTGATCAGGTCCGGAGTCGGCGCCTCACTGGCAGGCAGCCTGAACTGAACCCGTTGGATGGGTTCCGTGTCTTCCGGATCATGGGTGGCGTGAACGCCGATCTCGATGACGCCGGAAGAAAAGGTCAGGGGCGCATCTCTGGAAACGGTAAAAAAATGGGAAACAAGGTCCGCATTCAACAGGCCTCCGGCCGTTGGGATGGGAACATTGCTGTCATAACCTGCGTCCGCTGGCATGGCTCCCATGCCACCGATCCTGCGTCCCAGCAGAAGCTTGCGCGCGTCGGCAAAACCTCCGACGACGTTGCTGCCGGCGGTTTCGAACAGACTGCGTTGCAGTTTGATCTCCACATCCCGGGTGGTCGAAAACACCGCAAGCCCGTTCACCTCAATCGAACTCAACTGCGCGGCGGGGAAAACCAACCGGAAGTCATCACTCACCTCCGGATCCTCCGAGGGCGGCAAATAAAGCTCCAAGTAGAGCAGGGCCTGGACGCGCTTCTCATCAACGGCAAGCGGCGTGTCCACCTCAAGGGTGTGATTCCAATTCTCGGGACGATAGCCGGGGTGACGGATCGGGTGGCGCATCGGGTCAGCACCGGCTTCCCGGCTGGTGTTGTACATGCCCGGAAGCCTGTCGCCTTCCGGAGTGACATAGGCCGTGCTCAGCGGCGGGAAGTTCGAGTAGTAACGCGACTTGATCGATCTGGGAATGCGCCCGGCCCAGTTCACGGCAGCGAGATTGCCAATGTTGAACTCGTCCATGGCTAGGTTGCTGAGCGGCAGCATGGCGATGGCGAACTGGTTGGCGACCGTCTCGTCAATCTCCAAAGCCGTGCGGCCACCACTGACATTCGGGGTCGTGTTGCTGTCAGCATGGGAGTCGACATAAGCCTCAAGGTTCTCGTCCGGCTCGCCCTCCAGCGGGACGAGGTAAGCATTCGGCTCCGCGCCAGGCGACATGTCCTGGATCGGGATCCGCCAGCTGTACATGTCGGGCTGACCATCCCCTGTGCAGATGAAGTGCAGGCCGACTTGGGTGACAACCAGCCTGGGTTCCGAAGCGGTCGCGAGAGAATTCACGCACAGCCCGAAAGCGAGGACGAGCAAAGCACAAACGGCTTGGCAAGGCGGCCAACCCGCGTTCAACGACCGTGGCCCGAGGGCTGCAGGCTCGGTTTTTGGGGCGGGGATTTTTTGCATCCTCATCTCAGAATAGTCCGGCAGACTAGCCTCCAGACGCAGCCGGCGGCAAACCTTTTTCCGCCTCTCAAATCCGTCTCCCGCCCTGAAATCTCTCGACAAGGCGGGCCGTTTGTCTTCCCCTGCCACGCATGAAACTTTCCCGCCTTCTCCTCCTGCTCGCTCTTGCCGCCCTCACGCCCGTCCAAGCGGAAAATTGGCCCAACTGGCGTGGCCCGGCCCAGAACGGCACCAGCCCGGAGACCGGTCTGCCGGTGAAGTTCAGTCGCACCGAAGGCGTGGCTTGGGCCGCGGACGTGCCCGGGATGTCGGCCTCGGTGCCGGTGGTCTGGGGTGACAAGGTCTTCCTGACCGCTCCGATCGCCGAGGAACAGAAGCTGGTCGGTCTCTGCTACGACGCCAAGACCGGCAAGGAACTCTGGCGCCGCACCGTCTCCGAGGGCGGACCGCAGTGGGACAACAAGAGCAACCTCGCCTCCCCCTCCCCTGCCACCGACGGCGAGCGTGTCGTCTTCCTCTTCGCCGATGCCGTGGTCGCCGCCTACGGGCTCGACGGCAGCCTGCAGTGGCAGCGCGACCTGAAGCAGACCCACGGCGCCTTCGCCACCCAGTGGACCTACGGCAGCAGCCCGCTGCTCGACGGCGGCAAGCTGTACATCCAGGTGCTGCAGCGCGATGAGGTCTTCGACTTCCAGGGCTTCCAGAAGGGCACCCCGGGCAAGGACATGGCCTCCTACGTGCTCGCCCTCGATCCCGCCACCGGCAAGGACCTGTGGAAGGTCGTGCGACCCTCGGACGCGGTCGCTGAAAGCCTCGAGGGTTTCTCCTCGCCGGTCACCCACGACGTCAACGGCCAGCGCCAGCTGCTCATCGTCGGCGGCGACTGCATCACCGGCCATGACGCCGCCACCGGCAAGGAGCTCTGGCGCTGGGGCACCTGGAACACCGAGAAGATCGGCCACTGGCGCCTGGTGCCGAGCGTGGTCGCCGGCGACGGCATCGCCCTGGCCTGCGCGCCGAAGAAAAACCCCATCTACGCGGTCAAGCTCGGCGCCAGCGGCACGGCCGAGGTCGCCTGGGTCTCCGACCCCAAGGACGCCAGCAGCGACGTCTCGACGCCGGCCTACCACGACGGCAAGTTTTACGTGCTCGACAGCGACCGCCGCACGCTGAGCTGCGTCGAGGCGAAGACCGGCAAGCGGGTCTGGCAGGGCGACCTGGGCAGCAAGGCGAAGTTCGAGGGCAGCCCGACCGTGGCCGACGGCAAGGTGTACATGACCAACTTCTGGGGCGAGGTCTATGTGGCCCGCGCCGGCGGCAGCCAGTTTGAGCTGCTCTCGGTCAACGCCATGGGCGATGGCAGCAAGCCGAATGGCGACGCCAGCAGCGTGCGCAGCAGCATCGCCGTGGCCGACGGCGCCCTGTTCATCCGCACCCAGGACAAGCTGTTCCGGGTCGGCAAGTAAGCCGGCTCAGACTTACCCGTCGTTCCCCCGGCGCCTCGGCCGAACCGTTGGCGGTAGGGGGCACTGCCGCGCGGCTCGGGCCTGCCAGCGCGGCCACCTGGGCGACTCTGGAAGACGCTTCAGGGACGCAGCCGCGGAAGCTGCACGGCTCAGGCCGAGCGCGCCTCGAGGCGGGCGACCATCCGGCGCACGTGCGGCGCCTTGTTTTCGCGCGGCTTGAGGATGGCCAGGCTCTTGGCGAAGCTGCCCCACTTGAGGATGGTGATGTTGACCCGGCGCACCCCCCAGCGGCTGACGTACGACAGCGAGGGCTTGTACAGATCGATCGTGCGCGTGCCGACCAGGGCCGAACCGTAGTCGTCGACAATGTAAAGAGCCGGATTGCCCTCAATCTGGAAAACCGTGCCAACCGGGTAGATCGACCAGTCGGCGGCGGCGCTGCGGACAGCCCCGAATTTCAGGGCCGTGCCGGCGGCGGTACGGGCGCCGTACTTGATGTGATCCTTCTCTGAATGGGTGTAGGCCGTGGTGCGCACGCCCTCGAGCACAAGGTTCTGCCGCACCTGAGGGTCCGGGGCCGGGGTTGTGTTTTGTGCCACGGCGAGGGAGGGCAACAGGGCAAGGCAGAGGAGGAGTCGGCTCAAAACGTGGGGGTGGTTGGTCACACCCGGAACAGCGGCGAACCCCTGTCCGAGGGGCGCGCAGGGTGTCCACCTCCAGCCCCCTGTCAAGGTGTGAAATTTCAAAACGATTCATAAAGAGCTCGATTTCAACGAGTTAAATACCAGGAATTGAGACTTCCAAACAACTCTTCCCAGCCGCCAGGGTGACCCCACAGCAGATCAACCGTGGAAAATTTGCAAACTTCACCCAGCCGCGCCGGCCAAAGTTTCACTTTTCCAAAATATTTCTCCAGGGTTCGATCGCCGGGCAGGTCGTGCCCGCCCCGGTGGTCGGTTCGCCGGAAAAATCCGCCTCACGTCTTGCGCTCCCCGCAAACACGGCGAAGGGTGCCCGCTCCCCTCCTGCATGAGCGACCCCATCCGACACGAATGCGGCATTGCCGTTGTCCGTCTGAAGAAAGACCTGGCCTACTACCAGGAGACCAAGGGAACCTCGTTGTACGGCTTCAACATGCTGGCGGCGCTGATGACCAAGCAGCGCAATCGCGGTCAGGACGGCATTGGCATGGGCTGCTGCAAGCTGAACATGCCGCCGGGAGCGCCCTACCTCTTCCGCGAGCGCTCCGACACCTCGGTCGAGCAGATGGGCGAGGTCTTCGCCGACCTGCGCAAGGAGTACAAGCGCATCGCCCGGCGGATCGACGAGCAGCGCAAGCAGGAGCGCCACGAGACCGGCCGCGAGCTGCCGCCCTTTGAGGAGGATCCGGAGGCGATCAAGCGCGAGTTTGAGATGGCCGGCGAGATCAACATCGGCCACCTGCGCTACGGCACCTCGGGCAGCTTCGGCAAGGCCAGCCTGCATCCGTACCTGCGCCGCACCACCTGGCCGACCCGCAGCCTGATGGTGATGGGCAACTTCAACCTGACCAACACCGCGGCGCTCAACCAGGTGATGATGCAGCGCGGCCAGCACCCGGTGTTTTCCACCGACACCCAGACAGTGCTCGAGGAGATCGGCTTCCAGCTCGATGAGGCGCACACCGCCCTCTACCACGAGTTGCGCGACGCCGGTGTGCCCGGCGCCGAGATCCCGCGCCACATCAGCGAGCGGCTGGACGTGGTTGGCATCATCCAGAAATCGGCGGCGATCTGGGACGGCGGCTACACGATTGTCGGCGTCATCGGCAACGGCGATCTCTTCGTCATGCGCGATCCGAACGGCATCCGCCCCTGCTTTTATTATGAGAACGACGAGATGCTGACCTTCGCCTCGGAGCGGGTCGCCCTGATGTCGGTGTTCGAGATCGAGGAGGAGGAGGTGCGCGAGTTGCCCCCCGGCCATGTGGCCGTGATGAAGGCCGACGGCGGCCTGACGATCACCCCGTTCACCGAGCCGCGCGAACCGCGCCCCTGTTCGTTCGAGCGCATCTACTTCTCGCGCGGCAACGACTCGGCGATCCACCACCAGCGCAAGCTGCTGGGCGAGTGCCTGGTGCCACAGCTCATCGAGGCGATCGACAATGACTTCGAGCACACCGTGCTCAGCTTCATCCCCAACACCGCCGAAACCGCCTACTACGGCTTCCTCGACGGCCTGCGCAAGTCGCGCCGCCAGGCAGTCAAGGACGCCCTGGTCCGCATGATCCAGGAGGGTTCCTTTGACGAGACGGCCCTCGACGACCTGGTGCTGCGCAATTGGCCGCGCGCCGAAAAAATCGCCCACAAGGACATCAAGATGCGCACCTTCATCGCCCAGGAAAACGGGCGCGACCAGATGGTGTCGAGCGTCTACGACATCACCTACGGCGTCGTCACCCCGCAGGACAACCTGGTCGTCATCGACGACTCCATCGTCCGCGGCACCACCCTGCGCACCTCCCTGCTGCGCATTCTGGCGCGCACGAATCCGCGCCGGATCATCGTCGTCTCCACCGCCCCGCAGATCCGCTACCCCGACTGCTACGGCATTGACATGTCCGAGCTCGGCAAGTTCATCGCCTTCCAGGCCGCCGTCGAACTGCACCGCGAGCGCGGCAACCGCTCGATCCTGCGCGAAGTCTGCCAGGCCTGCGAGGAGGAGCTGAAGAAACCGCGCGACCAGATGGGCAACGCCGTCAAGGCCATCTACGCGCCCTTCACCGACGAGGAGATCTCCGACAAGGTCGCCCAGCTCGTCGCCCCCCAGCACACCCCCTGGAAGGGCGAGGTGAAGGTCATCTTCCAGACCATCCCCAACCTGCACGCCGCCCTCGGCCCCGAGTATGGCGACTGGTACTTCAGCGGCGACTACCCCACCCCGGGTGGCTACGCCACGGTCAACCGCGCCTTCATCAACTTCTTCCAGAAGAAGGACGGCCGCGCCTACGACACCCTGCTCTAGCCGCCTTCAGCGCGGTTCACCGCATGCTCCCCGACCCAGGCTTCCTGTCCGGCAACCGGCTGTCGATGCGCGAGCGCGACGAACTGCGCGCCCTCGCCGAATCCCGCCGGCAGGCCGGGCTTGCCCGCTACCGGGTCGCCACCGGCGTGCTGGTCGCCGCCATGACCGCGGTGGCCCTGCCCGTGGCCGCCCCGTGGGTCTGGCCCATCGCCGGCGGCGCCGGTCTGCTCCTGACCCTGCTCGCCATCGGCATCGCCCGCAGCGGTCTGTACAGCCACACCGCCCTCTGCCTGCTCTGCGCCTGGGCGGTGCTGCCGGGTTGGGTGCGGGTCGCCCCGGATGCCCTCGCCGTCGCGGCAGACCTCGCCAGCGCCCTGTCCGGGCACTGGCGCGCCAGCCTGAATCCGCCATGATTCGGGCACCTTTGCGCAAGCCACGCGTGAACAAAGCCCCCGCAAGCGCACGTACTTCACGTAACCCCCGGCCATGTCCTCCCCCGAATTCACCTCCACCCCGTCGCGCACCGGCAGCTGGCTGCTCGCCCTCTTGCTGATCCTCGGCTACGTCGCCGCCCTGCTCGCCTTCCCGCCCCGCTACGAACACGTCGACGGGGAAGTGTCCTCGCTGCTGCTGTTCATCGGTCGCTTCCACCCCATCCTGCTGCACCTGCCGGTCGGTGCGCTCGCCCTGCTCTGCCTGATGGAACTCGGCTGCCTGACCCGCGCCGGCGAGGAAAAATTCGGCGCCGCCGCCCTGCTCACCCTGCTGGTCGGGGCCGCCGGCTCGGTCTTTGCCGTCATCGCCGGCATCCTGCTCTCGCGCGAGGGTGGTTTCGAGGGTGCCAACTTCACCCTGCACCAGACTCTGGCCCTCATCGGCACCAGCGGTGTCCTGCTCGCCACCGTCGTTCGCCTGCTCGCCATGGGCCGCGACAACCGCGAGCTGATGCACGCCTACCGCGCCCTGTTCTATCTGTCCTTCGGCCTCATGGGCCTCGGCGCCCACTTTGGCGGCAACATGAGCCACGGCAGCAAGTACCTCACCCAACACGCGCCGGAACCCCTGAAGAGCCAGATGATCGGCATGGAAAAATGGCTGCTCAGCTTTGCCGAAAAACCCAAGGCCGCCCCCGTCGCGGTCACGCCGGACCCGACCCAGCCGACCGCGCCCACCCCGGCCCCGAATGCCCCGACACCTTCGCCGACGCCCCCCCCGCCGGCTCCCGCCACGCCCCCCGCCGGCACCCAGCCCGGCGAAAAACGCCTCGTCTTCCAGGATGTGCTCATGCCCATCTTCGAAGCCAAGTGCAACAACTGCCACAACGAGGACAAGTCGAAGGGCGGCCTGCGCATGGACACCCACGCCCTGCTTGTGCAGGGCGGCGACAGCGGTGCCGGCCTCGTGCCGGGCAAGCCCGATGACAGCCTGGCCCTGCAGCGCATCCTGCTGCCCGAGGACGACGACGAGCACATGCCGCCGGAGGGCAAGGAGCAGATGACCGCCGAGGAAACCGCCCTCTTCCGCGGGTGGATCCAGGCGGGCGCCTCGGAAACCCTGGGCGTCGACGACGCCCAATTGCCCGCCGACCTCAAGGTCAGCCTGGACGCTCTTTTGAAAGGTCGCCCCGCCTCCTGACGAATTCATCTTCCCCCTCCTATGCGTCCGACCCTCCCCCTCCTCGCCCTGGTCCTGCTGGCCGGCCTTGCCCAGGCCCAGCCCGCCGCCGACCCGGCCCTGAAAGCCGCCGTTGATCAGGTCAACGCCTCCGGCGCCATGCTTCTGCCCGTGGCGGCCGACGGCAAGGCCTGGCGTTTCACCGCGCTCAACGTCGCCAAGGACTTCACCGACGCCGGCCTCGCCCCGCTCGCCCCGGTGGCCGACAAGATCGCCTCGCTCGACCTCGCCCGCACCAAGGTCACCGACGCCGGCCTGAAGGCGGTCGCGGCGATGAAGAACCTCACCGAGCTGCACCTCGAAAACACCGGCATCAGCGATGCCGGCCTCGCCCACCTCACCGGCCTGGCCGCGCTCGAGTACCTCAACCTGTACAACACCAAGGTCACCGATGCCGGCCTGAGCAAACTCGCCGGCCTCGGCAAGCTCAAGGCCGTGTACCTCTGGCAGACCGGCGTCACCAAGGCCGGGGTCGCCCAGCTCAAGGCCAAGCTGCCGAACGCCCACTTCAACACCGGCTGGACCGCCGAGGACGACGCCAAGCCGACCCCGGTCGTCGCCGCCGCCCCTGCCGCCAAACCCGCCGAGGCCGCCAAACCGGCCGCGGCACCCGCCGCCAAGGCGGCGGCCAAGCCGGCCGCGCCGGCCAAGGCCGCCGGCAAGCTCGACCCGGCGCTTGCCGCCCAGGCGGTGGTCTACCGCGACGTCGTCGCCCCGATCATGGCCGCCAAGTGCGTCAGCTGCCACGGCGAGGAGAAAAAGAAGGGCAAGCTGCAGCTGCACGATTTCGCCGCCATCCTCAAGGGCGGCAGCGAGGGCGAAAACACGGTCATCGCCGGCAAGCCGGACGACAGCCTGCTGCTGGTGCGCATCAACCTGCCGGTCGACGACGACGAGCACATGCCGCCGGAGGACGAGCCGCAGGTCACGGCGGAAGAGCTCGCCGTGCTGAAGTGGTGGATCGCTTCCGGCGCCTCGGAAAGCGCGACGGTCGCCGCCGCCAAGCCGACGCCGGAAATCGAGACCGCCCTCGCCGTGCTGCTGGCCAAGGGCCTGCCGAAGACAGACGCCAAGGTGGCCGCCCCCGCCAAGGCCAAGCCGGCGCCGCTCAGCGACGCCGAGAAAAAGCAGATCGCCGAAGTCAGCGCCAAGATCCAGGCCCTCAACGCCAGCCTCATGCCGCTGGCCCAGGACACCGAAGTGCTGCGCCTCAGCGTCATCAACGCCACCGACAAGTTCGGCGACAAGGAACTCGCCCTGCTGGAACCGATTGCCAAGCACGTCGTCTGGGTCGATCTCGCCCGCAGCCAGGTCACCGATGCCGCCGCGGCCACCCTCGCCAAGATGACCGCGCTCGAGCGCCTGCACCTGGAGAACACCAAGCTCAGCGACGCCGGCATCGCCCAGCTCGCCAGCCTGCAAAAGCTGGAGTACCTCAACCTCTACGGCACCAAGACCACCGACGCCGGCATCGCCAAGCTCGCCGCCGCCAAGGGCCTGAAAAAGCTCTTCGCCTGGCAGACCGGCGTCACCCAGGCCGGCGCCAAGGCCTTGGAGGGCCAGCTGCCCGGCCTGAAGGTCAACCTCGGCCTCAGCGAGGCGGAGATCGCCAAGCTCACCGCCCCGCCGCCGGAGCCGCCGCCCGCCCCGGCCAAGAAGGAGGAACCGAAGAAGGAAGCCGCCAAGAAGGTGGAGGCCAAGCCGGCCGCCGCCGCTGCCAAACCCGCTGCCGCCCCCGCCAAGCCGGCGGCACCGAAGGCCGAGGTCAAGAAGGCCGACACGCCACCGGCGCCGGCCCCGGCCAAGCCGGCCGTCAAAAAAGCCGACTCGCCGCCGGCGCCAGCCAAGCCGGCTGCGCCACCTCCGGCCGCCCAGGCCAAGTGAGACTGGCGCGCAGGCCAGGCCTGCGCCATGTCATGAACGCCGTTCTTTGGCCAACCCAAGCCGGACGGCGTTCGTTCGTTTTTATCGTACCCCCATGATGCCCCTCCTCCTCCGCCGCGGCGCCCCCGCGCTGGCCCTGGCCGCCGCCCTGACCTCCTGCGAGCGCGTCGGCTCGCGCATGGAGATCACCCAGACCCGCGAGATCTCCCAGTACGAAGCCACGCCGAAGCTGCATGCCTACCCGCAGGAGCGCTTTGGCGACGAGCGCCTGTCCTGGACCACGCCCGAAGGCTGGGCGCGCGCCGAGCGCAGCCAGATGCGTCCGGTCAACCTCACCTTTGGCCCGAACGGCGAGGGCGAATGCTACCTTGCCATGCTGCCCGGCGGCGCCGGCGGCGTGCTCGCCAACGTCAACCGCTGGCGCAAGCAGATGGGCCAGCCGGACATCGGTGAGGCCGAGCTCGACAAGCTGCCGAAGAAGGTCCTCATGGGCATTCAGGGCGTCTTTGTCGAGGTCGACGGCGCCTACACCAACGTCGGCGCCACCGAGGCCAAGCCCGACCATCGCCTCATCGGCATCGTCGCCAGCCTCGGCGAAGCCGGCTTGTTCGTGAAAATGGTCGGCCCCAAGGCCCTCGTCGAAGCGAACACCGCCGCCTTTGAGGCCTTCGTCGCCTCCCTGAAACTCCGCATGCCGCAGTGACGGCCGCCACCCCCATGCCCGCCCCCTCCAAGTCCGCCTCCCTGCCCGCCCGCGTCTTCGCGTTCCTGTCCTCCTACGCGCTGGCGGTCGTGGTGCTCAGCTTCCTTCTGCTCATCACCTACCTTGGCACGATTTCGCAGAAGGATCTCGGCCTGCTCGACAGCCAGCGGAAGTATTTCGATTCCTGGTGGCTGATCCATGACTTCACCCTCGGCCGCATGGTGGTACCGCTGCCCCTGCCCGGCGGTGGCCTGCTCATGGTGCTGCTCTTCTTCAACATGCTCTGCGGCGCGGTCATCCGCATCCGCAAGGGCTGGCGCACCGTCGGCGTGCTGATCTCGCACCTCGCCATCCTGTTCATGCTCGCCGCCGGCTTCGTCAGCTTCCTGTTCAAGACCGAGGGCGCCATGCCGCTCTTTGAGGGCCAGGCCAGCGACCAGTACCAGAGCTACCACGAGCGCATCCTCGAAATCCGCCGCTTCGACGCCGCCGGCAAGGGCGAGCCGACGGCGCGGGTCATCCCGATGCAGCACTTCGCCGACCTCGGCCCCGGCAAGGCGCGCGTCTTCCACGCGGCCGACCTGCCCTTCGAGGTCCAGGTCACCGGTTACCAGCGCAACGCCAACGTCGTCCAGTCCGACGAGAAGGGCTCCATTGAGGGCTACCGCATCCAGCCCGTAAGCAACGCCAAGGAGGACGAGGCCAACACCTCCGCCGTCGAAATCCGCGTCAAGCTCAAGGACGGCAGCGAGCAGAAGGCCATTCTCTGGGAGCGTGCCTTCGAGCCCTTCACCGTGCGCGCCGGCGACGCCTCCTACACCTTCGCCCTCGCCCGCATGAAGTGGAAGCTGCCCTTCGCCATCCGCCTCGAGGACTTCCAGCGCGAGCTGCACCCCGGCACGATGAAGGCGCGCAAGTACACCAGCCACGTCACCAAGATCACCGACGGCCGCGAGGAACCCAAGGTGGTGACCATGAACGTGCCCGTGCGCGACCAGGGTTACGTCGTCTATCAGGCCAGCTTCAGCCAGGGCGCCAGCGGCGAACAGTCCGTCTTCACCGTCGCCAAGAACCCCTCCGACCAGTGGCCTCTGTGGAGCTGCGTCGCCGTCGCCCTCGGCCTCTGCCTGCACTTCCTCATGCACCTCGTCCGCTTCCTGCGGCGCGCCCTGCAGCCCAAAACCGCCTGACCCCGCGCATGATAACCCTTTTCGCCCTGCTGCTCTTCTCCGTCGCCAGCCTGCTGCCCGCGCAGCAGACCGACCCCGCCCTGCTGCGCGACCCGGAAGTCGTCGCCGCCTTCCAGTCGCTGCCGATCCAGGAGGGCGGCCGCATCAAGCCGCTCGACACCTACGCGCGCTTCCTGCTGCTGCGCCTGCACGGCAAGCAGAGCATCAAGGTCGACCACCCCGACCTGCCTGGCGTCAAAAAACTCAAGGCCACCGAGTGGCTGCTGCTCTCCTGGTTCCGCCCCGACATCGCCCGTGACCTGCCGCTCTTCGTCGTCGACAACTCCCAGGCGGTCGGCGAGATCGGCGTTGATCCCAAGGATCTGCGCGACCGCTATTCCTGGAACGAAATCGTCAAGGGCAAGGACGAGCTCGTCCAGCGCGCCCAGGCCTACAGCGAGATCGAATCCAGCCAGCGCACCGGCGTGCAGCGCAACGTCATCGACCTGGCGCGCAACTTTTTCGACTTCGACGCCGTCAGCGACTTCCTCACCGCCGCGCGCACCGACTGGAACCAGGAGGTCGCCGCCATCCTGCCGGAAACCGCTGCGAAGGAACTCATCGGCGACGGCAAACTGACCGTTTGGTCGCTGGCCGAAAAACTCGGCGTCATGATCCGCGAGGACAAGCTCGCCGCGCTCGGCCAGGAAACCTCGAACCGCCTGCTCGAACTCTTCATCAACACCACCCTGCGCCCCGGCAAAACCCTGGCTTTCCTGCCGCCCGACGACCTCAAGGAGGAAGCCTGGCTCAACGTCGAGCAGACCATCACCAGCCTGATGCGCGCCGGCGTGCTCGCCGAGGGCACGGAACGCACCGAGGCGAACCGCGACGCCCTCTCCGCCGGCGACTACCGCCGTTCGCAGATGCGCGACGCCCTGCATGAGGCCAGCCTGAAGGCCGAAACCTTCAAGCCGGCGGTGCTGGCCTTCGTTCAGAGCATCCGCGAGCAGGCGCAGAAGCGCGGCGAATTGAGGCACGTCGACCGCGAGGTCGCCTACCACAAGACCGACTACTTCACCAACGCCCTCGTCTGGTACCTGCTCGGCTTCCTGGTGGCCTTCGCCGGCCTGCTGGCGCCGCGAACCGGCTGGTCGCGCTGGGCCGCCCGCGTCGCCTGGGTCGCCCTCATCCTCGCCCTCGGCTACAACACCTGGGGCATCATCGTGCGCTGCCTCATCAACGAGCGCCCACCGATCGCCACTCTCTACGAAACCATCATCTTCATCGCCGGCTGCTGCGCCCTCGTCGGCCTGTTCATCGAGCGCTTCACCCGCCAGGGCATTGGCCTCGTGGTCACCGGCTTCGCCGGCGCGCTCGGCATGTTCCTGTCGAACCGCTTCATGGCCCTCGATGGCCAGGACACCATGCCGACCCTGGAGGCGGTGCTGATCACCAACTTCTGGCTCGCCACCCACGTCACCTGCATCAACATCGGCTACGCCGGCGCCCTGCTCGGCTCGATTGTGTCGATGGTCTACGTGCTCTTCCGGCTCTTCGCCAAGGGCGACAAGGTGGTCGAATTCCGCCGCCTGCTGACCCGCGTCACCTACGGCATCATTTGCTTCGGCCTGCTCTTCTCGCTGGTCGGCACCGTGCTCGGCGGCATCTGGGCGAACGACAGCTGGGGCCGCTTCTGGGGCTGGGATCCGAAGGAGAACGGCGCGCTCATGATCGTGCTCATGGGCCTGATCATCCTGCATGCCCGCCTCGGCGGCTACATCCGCGAGACCGGCCTGCACGGGCTGTCGCTCGTGCTCGGCGCCATCACCCTGTTCAGCTGGTTCGGCGTCAACCAGCTCAGCATCGGCCTGCACAGCTACGGCTTCACCGCCGGCATCTCGCTGGCGCTCAACATCGGCTACAGCGTCAAGGCCGCCTTCGCCCTCGCCTGTGTCGGCTTCTGGTGGCAGGAGCGGCGCGCCCGCGCCGCGGCTTGATCAGAAACCCATGCCCGGCGGCAAGCCAAGGCCGCCGGTGAGCTTGCCCATCTCCGCCGCCTGGCTGTCCTTGGCCTTCTTCTGCGCCTGCTGAACGGCGGCCAGGACCAGATCCTGCAGCATCTCCACCTCGGTGGGGTCCACCACCTCGCGGTCGAGGCGGATCGACTGGACATCGCCGTGGCCGTTGGCGACGGCGACCACCTTGCCGCCGGCGACGCTGCCCTCAAAGGTTTTTGAACCCAGGTCGGCCTGGGTCTTCTGCATCTGGCTCTGCATCTGCTGAACCTGCTTCAGCATCTTCTGAATGTTCATGATCGGTGAGGCGGGTCAGTTGCCCGCGAGCTTGAGTTTGAATTTTTCAATCGCACTGCGGATCAGCGGATCATTGTGGAAATCCTCGGCCGTTGCGGGCGGTGCCTCCTCGGCAGGCGCGGGTTCCGCCTCGGCGGATGGCGACGGTTCCTCGGCCGAAGTCGGAGCCGGGGCGGGCTTGGTGACCGGGGCCGGCGCGGCGCGGACGGGCTCCGGCAGACTTCCGAACAGCTCCAGGGCGGGTGGCGGCTTGAGCGCAGGATCGACCACCAGTTCAAAGCGCATGGGCTCACCGAGAATCTCGGTGGCGAGCGCCTCCAGGAAGCTGCGCTGGTTGTCGCGCGCCAGGCTGTCGCGCGCATGGCTTTCCTCGGAGGGGAAGCCCAGCTTGACGACGCCGCGGGCGCGCCCGAGCACGGTCGTGCATTCCAGCCACTGGACAATGAGCGGGCGCTTGGCGCGCACGCGCTCGATCAGCTCGAGACGGAATTCCTCATGGGTCAGAGCCGGGGCGGCGGCGGGTGCCGGCGCTTCCACGCGCGGCAAGATCGGTTCGGGTACGGGTGCCGGCTCGGGTTCCGCCACGGGCGGCGGCGGCTCCGGAACGCGCTGCACCGGCGGCGGCTCGACTTCAGGCGCAGCGGGCGGCGGGGCGGCCGCCTCAGCAGCCGGCTGAGCCGGCGCCGCGGCAGGAATCGCCTCGGCCGCGCGCGGCGCAGGCGCGGCCACGGGAGCCGGACGGACCGGGGCGGCGGGGCGGACAGGCGGACGCGCGGCGGCCGGCACCGGGGCGTCGCCATCGAGCGCCGCGATGACGTCGCTGAGGCTGACCTCGTTCAAGTGCTGCACGGCCTGGATGACGCCGAGTTCGAGATGCAGGCGCTTGTTGGTTGCCCAGCGCATGCGCGCGTCGACCTCGGCCAAACCGTCGACGATGCGCAGCAGGGCCTCGGTGCCCGCCATCTGGGCCTGCTCGGCCACCTGTGCCGCCACCTCGGGCTCGAGGTCGCCGGCGGCGGCCTCGGGATCGGCCTGGCTGACCAGCAGCGTGCGGAAGTGCTGAATGAGTTCGGTGAGCAGGCGACCGAGGTCCTTGCCCGCCTCGGAGGTCTCGTGCACCAGGCGCAGCGCGCCGACGGTGTCGCTGTCGAGGATGTGGCGCGCCATGCGACTGACCGTCTGCGCGGCAGTGAAGCCGAAGATCTCCAGCACGTCGTTCTCGCGGATCGTGTTGCCGCAGAAGGCGACCAACTGGTCGAGCATCGACTGGGCGTCGCGCATGCCGCCGTCGGCCCCCTTGCCGATCGCGTAGGCCGCCTTGGGATCGAGATCGACCCCCTCCAGGCCGGCGATGTGCAGCAGGTGGTCGGCGATGATGCCGAGCGGGATGCGCCGCAGGTCGAAACGCTGGCAGCGGCTGATGATGGTCGGCAGGATCTTGTTCGCCTCGGTCGTGGCGAAGATGAACTTCACGTGCGGCGGCGGCTCCTCGAGGGTCTTCAGCAGGGCGTTGAAGGCCGCCGTCGAGAGCATGTGCACCTCGTCGATGTAGTAGATCTTGAAGCGGCAGCGCGAGGGCGCGTACTTGACGCTCTCGCGCAGGTCGCGCACCTGGTCGACGCCGTTGTTGCTGGCACCGTCGATCTCCAGCACGTCGAGGCTGCGCCCCTCGGCGATCTCGATGCAGACCGGATCATCGGGATCAAAGTCGATCTTCGGGCCCTCCGGGCAGTTGAGCGCCTTGGCGAAAATGCGGGCGGTCGAGGTCTTGCCGGTGCCGCGCGGGCCGACAAACAGGTAGGCGTGCGCCAGGCGGTTCTGGGCGATGGCGTTGCGCAGGGTGCGCACAACGTGCTCCTGGCCGAGCACGTCGGCAAAAGTCCGGGGGCGATACTTGCGGGCGAAGACCTGGTAACTCACGCCGCCATGCTAGCGCGCGGCGCCGGCGAGGCGAACGGATTTTGGCAAAAGTCCGCCCGGATGCGAGCCACCGTTGCGGGCCGGCAAACCCGGGCTAGCTGTGGCGCATGCGCCGCCTCCTCCTTCTCCTGCTGCTGCCGCTGGCGACCCATTGCAGCTCGCTGCGCTTCGGCAAAACGAAGCCGGCCGCCGACACGGCGCCCGAGGCACCGACCGAGGTTCTGGTCGGCACCATCGAACTCGTCAATCCCGAGCAGGACTTCGTGCTCATCCGCTGCGAGGTCATTCCCGTGCTGCCGGACCGGGCCGAACTGACGGCGGTGGGCGCGGATGGCAGCGAGTCGAAACTGGTGCTGGCGCCGGAACGCAAGGGCCGGCACCTGACGGCCGACATCCGCGAGGGCCAGCCGCAGTTGCGCCAGTTGGTGATCTACCGCCGCGGTCCCGCCAGCGCACCCGCCAGCCCCGCCGCTCCGGAGGCCCCAACACCGCCCGAGTCCCCCACCGCTCCCGCCGCGCCACCTGCGCCGGCCGGCCTGCCCTCCCTGCCCGGACTGCCCCCCGGCTACCTGCCGACCGCACCGCCCGCCGCCCCATGATCTCCGAAGACGAAGCCCTGCAGCGCGTGCTCGCCGGCGTTGAACCCGGCCCGGTGGTCGAACTGCCCCTGCTCGAGGCCACCGGCCTCGGTGCCGCACGCCGACTCACTGCCAGCGTGCCGCTGCCCGGCTTCGACAATTCCATGGTCGACGGCTACGCCCTGCGCGCCGCCGACAGCGCCGCCGGCCACCGCCTGCCGATCACCGGTTGCCAACCAGCCGGCCTCGACCTCGGCCTGCATTGCGGCCCGGGCGAGGCGGTGCGGATTTTCACCGGCGCCCCCTTGCCCGCGGGTGCCGATGCCGTGCTCATGCAGGAGGATGCCGAGACCGGCCCCGAGGGCCTGCTCTGCCGTGAACCGGTGCAGCCGGGCGAAAACATTCGACGTGCCGGTGCCGAACTCTGCGCCGGCCAGGTCCTGCTCGAGCCCGGCGAGCGCCTGAACGCCGGCAAGCTCGGCCTGCTCGCCTCGCAGGGCCTCGCCACCGTGCCCGTGCACCGACCACCCCGCGCTGCAGTGCTGAGCACG
This sequence comes from uncultured bacterium, assembly GCA_966252325.1. Classification (GTDB taxonomy): domain Bacteria; phylum Verrucomicrobiota; class Verrucomicrobiia; order Verrucomicrobiales; family Verrucomicrobiaceae; genus Prosthecobacter. Next base: position 71,206 of record CBINON010000017.1, read on the forward strand.
GGCGATGAATTGCGCGCCCCCGGCGAAGCCCTCGCCGCCGGCCAGATCTACAACAGCAACGCTGTCATGCTGCAGGCCCTGCTGCGCGGTGCCGGCCTGCGTGACACAGCCGCCGTGCACTGCCCGGACGACCTCGACGCCACCATCGCCGCCCTCGACCGCCTCACCGCGGAGCGCGAGGTGATCCTCATCAGCGGCGGGGTCTCGGTCGGCGACCACGACCACGTCAAGCCGGCCCTGCGCGCCCTCGGCGTGGCGATGGAACTCTGGCGCGTGCGCGTCAAACCCGGCAAACCCTTCCTCTTCGCCCGCCAGCAGCGCGGCGATCGCCACGTCGCCTTCTTCGGCCTGCCCGGCAATCCGGTCTCGGCCTTCGTCACCTTCGAACTCTTCGTCCGCCCCGCCCTGCAGCGCCTGCTCGGCCTGCGCCCCGAAGCGCCCGTCCTGCTGCCGGCCATCTGCGGCCAGGATCTGCACAACGACGGCGACCGCCCGCATTACCTGCGCGGCACGCTCCGCGATGGCGTCTTCCACGTGCGCGGGCTGCAAATGAGCCACGCCCTCTTCGGCCTCAGCCAGTCGGGCGCCCTGCTGCGCCTGGAGCCGGGTGCACAGATCGCCGCCGGAGAGGGCGTGCAGGTGCGACCGCTGACCGATTGAGCCGCAGCCGGATTTGGGTTGAAAGCGCGCGATTCAGGCGTTCCCTGAACCACCCCCATGAGCCTGCGCCTGTTCGCCTCCTGCCTGCTGGCCTGCCTCGCCGCCGGCTGCTCGAAACCCGTCCTGCGCGGCCGCATCGCCGCCGAGGGCAAGGTGCCCGCCCACACGGTCCATCTGCTCGATGAGGCCGCCCTCGAAAAGGCCGCGCGACCGGCCCTGGAAAGTTTTCGCACCGAGGCCGCCACCGCCGCGCGCAACCAGACCCTGCGCCGCGCCCACCTCGACATCCTCGAGCGCGCCCGCCGCGCCCTTGAGGCGCGCGCCAACGCGGTCGCCGCCGACAGCACCCTGCGCGACCACAAACCGGCGGCGCAGAAGGTCATCGTCGAACAGACCGCCGCGCTCGACCGCCTGATCGAGCAGGTCGGCCTGCGTCACCCGATCGTCTTCCCTGCACCGGCTGAGGAACGCCTGCTCGGAAGCCTTGGAGCCCCGGCCGCAAAGACCGGCGACGACGGCCGCTTCGAACTGCCAGCTCCCGCCGAGGGCGGCGCATGGGTCGCCGTGCAACCGGCTGAGGCCAAGCCCGGCAACGAGGCCTGGTGGCTGCTGCCGATCCGCGCCGGCGAACCGCTGGAATTCACCCAGGCCAACCAGGGCGGGCGTGAACTCGCCACCTGGCTGCAGAAGCGCCTGCCCGACCTGCTGCAGCCGCTGCCCGAAGGGGAGATCACGGTCGATCCGGAAATGCAGCGCCTCGCCGATGCCAGCGGCGCGGCGGCCGACGCCGCCATCAACGCCGCCCGCCAACGCGCCAAGGAGGAGTGGCAAAAGTTCGAAATGGCCGCCCGCGCCGCCGAAGCCGAGATGGAGGCCAAGGCCGAAGCCGGGCGTCGCCTGCTGCAGCACCAGCAGAGCATGAAGGCCATCGAGAACCCGCCCCAAATGCTGCTCGCCGGCCTGAAGATGCTGCCGGTGCAGCCGGGTCGCTTCCGCATGGGCAGTCCGCCCGACGAAGCCGGACGCAGCGCCAACGAGGCGGCCGTCGAAACCGAAATCACCCGCGGCTTCCTGCTCTCGCGCACCGAGATCACCCAGGCCCAGTGGCTGCTGATGATGGAGGACAACCCGAGCGAGTTCCGCGGCGCCGTGAATCCGGTGGAGAATGTCAGCTGGCAGGAAGCCCTCGTCTTCTGCGCCAACCTCACGACCAAGGCACGCGAGGAAGGCCTGCTGCCCGAGGGCTGGAAATTCACCCTGCCCACCGAGGCGCAGTGGGAATACGCCTGCCGCGCCGGCACCACCACCGCCCTGCCGAGCGGCAGGAACCTCGAATCCGAAAAGGGCAGCGACAAGGGCCTGGCCGAGATCGCCTGGTACCATGACAACGCCGGCCAGACCACCCAGCCCGCCGGCCTCAAGGCCTCAAACGCCTGGGGCTTCCACGACATGCTTGGCAACGTCTGGGAATGGTGCCTCGACAGCCATGGCGAAACCCTGCCCGGTGGCGCGGATCCGCTGCGCGCGGACGAGGGCGACCGCGTCATCCGCGGCGGCGCCTGGAGCAATCTCGCCCGCGGCTGCCGCAGCGCCCGCCGCAGTTGGCTGGCCCCGGACAGCCGCCAGAACGACCTCGGCTTTCGCGTCGCCTGCATCTACGAACCCGAACCGGCGGAAACCCCGCCAGCCGAGGCAGCGCCCCAGCCTGAGTCCAAGCCTGAGTCCAAGCCTGAGCCCAAGCCTGCGGCGGACTGAGCTACGGCAAACCTTTATGTGAGCTAGCCCCTGCCAGGGGGAACTACCTCCAGTCGAGCCCGGGCGAAAAACCCCCTCCGGGGGTGATGTCTGCGGATGGGTCGCGGCCAGTAAGTAATGGCAGCGATGCCACTGCCTGAATCCCCCCCCTGGTCACTCCTCCTGCTCGCGGGTCTCACGACCTGCCTCCTGTCCACCGGTTGCCACCGAGACGACACCGGCCAGGAACATGGCCCCAAAACCGAACACACGCCAGCGCACTCAGCCCATGGCGGTGGTCCCGCCAAGGTCATGGTGAGTCGTCCTCTGAAACAGGAGGTCACCGTGCAGCGCGAGTATGTCTGCCGGATTCAATCCTGCCGCAACATTGAGCTGCGCGCCCTTGAACGGGGTTACCTCGAACAGGTTCATGTCAAGGAGGGCCAACTCGTCGAGGAAGGCGCCCCCATGTTCCAAATTCAACCCATCGTCTACGAGGCCGAGCGCCAGCGTGCCATCGCGGAGCTTGAGGCGGCCCGGGTCGAGTATGAGAACACCCGCCGCCTGGCCGAAAACCAGGTGGTCTCCCAGGCCGAACTCGCCCTTGCCAAGGCGCATCTCGACAAGGCGCAAGCGGAGCTGAACCTCGCCGAGGCCCATCTGCGTTTCACCGACATCCGGGCCCCCTTCACGGGTTTGATGGACCGACTGCAGGTTCGCCGCGGCAGCCTCCTTGAGGAAGGCGAACTGCTGACCACGCTCTCCGACAACGGTGAAATGTGGGTCTATTTCAACGTGCCCGAGGCCGACTATCTGGAATATGCGGCGGAGGGGCGCAAGGATCAGGCCGTGGCGCTCATCATGGCCAATGGCGAACGCTTCAAGAGCCCCGGCAAAATCAATGCCATTGAGGCTGAATTCGACAACCGCACCGGCACCATCCTCTTCCGCGCGGATTTCCCCAATCCCGAGCGGCTGCTGCGCCACGGGGAAACCGGCAAGATCCGCCTGAGCAAGCGGCTTCGGGACGCCGTGCTGGTGCCGCAGAAGGCGACCTTTGAGGTGCTCGACCATTGCTACGTGCTGGTCGTCGATGCCGAGGGCATCGTCCGGCAGCAGCGCATCCGGGTGGCGGAATCCCTGGAGGATGTCTTCATTGTCAGCGAGGGCGTCACTGAAAAAGATCGCATCATCGTGGAGGGAGTCCGCCAGGTGCATGGTGGCGACAAGCCCGAGTGTGTGGACGCCGAGCCCGCCGAGGTGTTCGGACAGTTGAAACTGCATGCCGAGTGAAGCGGAAAGGACGTCCATGTTCACCAAGATCCTACACCGGCCCGCGCTGGCCATCGTCATCTCACTCATCACCCTCTTTCTCGGAGGACTGTCGATCGTCACCCTGCCGATCTCGCAGTTTCCCGATGTGGCTCCGGTGGTGGTCATGGTCACGCTCGACTACCCGGGCGCGAGTGCCAAGGTGCTCGAGGAATCCTGCCTCATCCCCCTGGAACGCTCGATCAACGGCGTGCCGGACATGAAATACATGACCTCCGACGCCACCAGTGCCGGCGAGGCGACCATCCAGGTGGTCTTCCACATGCGCACTGACCCCAACCAGGCAACGGTCAACGTCATGAACCGCGTCAACCAGGTGATGAGCCGCCTGCCGCCGCTGGTTCAACGTGAAGGCGTCATCGTCAACAACCTGACGCCGAACATGCTCATGTACGTGAACCTGTTCAGCTCGGACAAGAACGCGGACATGCAGTTCCTGTTCAACTACGGCTACATCAACCTCATTCCCGAACTCAGCCGCATTCGCGGGGTCGGTTCCGCGAAGATCCTTGGCACGCGCCAGTACGCCATGCGCGTCTGGCTCAATCCCGATCGCATGCGCGCCTACGACGTCTCCACCGAGGAGGTGATGAAGGCGCTCGCCGAGCAGAGCGTCATCGGCTCGCCCGGCCGTCTCGGCCGCGCCGACAGCAAGACTTCACAATCGCTCGAGTACGTGCTGACCTACACCGGCCGCTACAACACCGCCGAGCAGTACGGCGACGTCATCCTGCGCGCCGGGGAGGACGGCGGCCTGTTGCGCCTCAAGGATGTGGCCACGGTCGAACTCGGCAGCGAGTTCTACGACCTCTACTCCGACCTCGACGGCCTTCCCTCGGCCGCCATCGTCATCAAGCAGAGCTATGGCAGCAATGCCCATGAGGTCATCCGCGAGATCAAGGCCAAGTTGGCGGAGTTCAAGCAGAAGTCCTTCCCGGAGGGCATGGACTACAAGATCAGCTATGACGTCTCCGCCTTCCTCGACGCCTCCATCGAAAAGGTGCTGCACACCCTCATCGAAGCCTTCGTCCTCGTCGCCCTCGTGGTTTTCCTCTTCCTCGGCGACTGGCGCTCGACCCTGATTCCGACGCTGGCGGTGCCGGTCTCGCTGATCGGCGCCTTCTTCCTGATGCAGACGCTCGGCGTCACCATCAACCTCGTCACCCTCTTCGCCCTCGTTCTCGCCATCGGCATCGTCGTCGATGACCCCATCGTCGTCGTTGAGGCCGTACACGCCAAGATGCACGGCACCACCCTGTCCCCCTACAAGGCAACCCAGCTGGTGCTCCATGAAATCGCCGGCGCGGTCATCGCCATCACCCTGGTGATGACGGCGGTGTTCGTGCCCGTGGCCTTCATGACCGGACCGGTCGGCGTCTTTTACCGGCAGTTCTCCATCACCATGGCGGTCGCCATCGTGCTCTCCGGGGTGATGGCACTGACCCTCACGCCGGTGCTCTGCGCCATGATTCTGAAAAGCCAGGGCAGCCACGGCAGTCCGCGCGGCCCGCTCGGCCTTCTGCTTGGCATCTTCAACCGTGTCTTCGACGGCGTGACCGAACTCTATGCCAGGCTGCTGCGCCGCATCGTTCCCCGCTGGCCGCTGACCTTCCTGCTGCTCGGCCTCGCCGGTGCCGCCATCCACTTCATCAGCCAGAGCCTGCCCACCGGCTTCATCCCCGCCGAGGATCAGGGCATGATCTACGCCATCCTGCAGACGCCGCCGGGCTCGACCCTGGAGAGGACCAACGCCAAATCCACCGAACTGCAGCGCATCGCCAAAACCGTCGAGGGTGTGGATTCCGTCTCATCTCTGGCCGGCTACGAGGTCCTCACCGAAGGCCGCGGTTCCAACGCCGGCACCTGCCTGATCAACCTCAAGGACTGGTCGCAACGGAAAAACACCGCGCGCGAGATCATCCACGAACTGGAGCGGCGCTGCCGCGACATCGCCGGGGTGACCCTGGAATTCTACGAACCCCCGGCCGTGCCCGGCTACGGCGCCGCCGGCGGCTTCTCCCTGCGTCTGCTCGACAAGACCAACACCGGCAACTACGAGCGCCTGCAGGAGGTCAACGACGCCTTCATGGCCGCACTGCAAAAGCGCCCCGAACTGCGCGGCCTGTTCACCTTTTTCAGCGCCAACTACCCGCAGTACGAAATCGTCATCGACAACCAGGTGGCGATGCAGAAGGGCGTATCGATCGGCAAGGCGATGGACAACCTCTCCATCCTCATCGGCAGCACCTACGAGCAGGGCTTCATCAAGTTCGGCCAGTTCTTCAAGCTCTTCGTCCAGGCCGATCCGAAGTTCCGTCGCATGCCGGATGACCTCGGCAACCTCTACGTGGCGAACGAGGCGGGCGAGATGGTGCCCTACTCGGCCTTCGTCACGCTGAAGCCCAAACAGGGCCTCAACGAGATCACGCGTTACAACGCCTACCCGGCACCCTCCATCCAGGGCGCCCCGGCCGAAGGCTACAGCAGTGGCGACGCCATCCGCGCAATCCAGGAAGTGGCCGCCGCCACGCTGCCGCGCGGCTACGACATCGGCTGGGCCGGCCTGTCCTTCGACGAGGTCGGCCGCGGCAACGAGGCGCTGTATATTTTCATCGTCGTGCTCGTCTTCGTCTACCTGGTGCTGGTCGGCCAGTACGAGAGCTTCATGCTGCCGCTGGCAGTCATCCTGTCCCTGCCCATCGGGGTCATGGGCTCGTTCCTGCTGCTCAAAAACATGGGCCTGGAAAACGACATCTACGCGCAGATCGGCCTGATCATGCTCGTCGGTCTGCTCGGCAAAAATGCCATCCTCATCGTCGAATTCGCCACCCAAAAGCACCACGAGGGCGCCAGCATTCTCGAGGCGGCCATCGAGGGCGCCAGGGTGCGCTTCCGGCCCATCCTGATGACCTCCTTCGCCTTCATCGCCGGCATGATTCCTCTCCTGCGCGCCACCGGCGCCGGCGCGCTCGCCAGCCGCACCATCGGCGCCTCGGCCGCCGGAGGCATGCTGCTCGGCACCTTCATGGGCCTGCTCATCGTGCCCGGCCTCTACTACGTTTTCGCCCGACTCGCCGAGCGGCGCAAACTCCTGCCGGACGAACACGACACCCCGCTCAGCGAACTCGGCGAATACGACTGAACCCCGTCATGATCGAATCCACGCCCCCCCTTCAAGCCCTGGCCGCCGCCTGCCTGCTCGCGCTCGCCCCCGGCTGCGTCTCCCTGCAGTCGCCCGCGCCCGCCTCGGAACTGCCCTTGCCCGCGCAGTTCCCCGGAGCGACCGGCGGCCAAAGCGCCGCCGCCACCGACTGGCGCAGGTTCTTCAACGATCCCCAACTCGCCGCCCTGATTGATGCGGCCCTGGAGCGCAACCAGGAACTGCAGATCCTCCTGCAGGAAATCACCGTGGCCAAAAGCGAGGCGCAGGCCCGCCGCGGCGCCGTCCTTCCCTTCCTCAGTGTCGGTGGCCTGATCGGCGCCGACAAGGTCGGCCGCTTCACACGCGACGGGGCGGTGGAGCACGGCTTGGAGATCGAGCCGGGGCGGGAATTCCCCGAGCCACTCGGGCAATTCGCCGCGAGCGCCGACTTCGAATGGGAGATCGACATCTGGCGCAAGCTGCGCAACGAGCGCGACGCCGCCGTCCTGCGCTACCTCGCCACCGAACAGGGCCGGAACTTCATCCTCACCCAGCTGATCGCCGAAATCGCCGAGTCCTACTATGAGCTGCTCGCCCTCGACAACCGGCTGATCATTCTGGATCGCATGATCGAGGTGCAGGAACGTGCGCTGGCCGCCGTCCAGGTGCAGAAAAACGCCGCCAAGGTGACGGAGCTGGCGGTCAAGCGTTTCGAGGGCGAGGTCCTGAAAAACCGCGGCCTGCGTTACATCCTGCTGCAGCAGGTGACGGTCACTGAAAACCGCCTGAACCGTCTCGCCGGCCGCTATCCGACCGCCGTCGAACGCCAGCCGCAGGGATTCACCCGCCTGAACCTCGGGCCGCTGCAGGCCGGCTTGCCGGCGGAACTGCTGCGCAACCGGCCCGATGTCCGCCAAGCGGAACTCGAAGTGGCCGCCGCCGGTCTCGACATCAAGGTCGCCGCCGCGCGCTTTTATCCCTCGCTCAATCTGTCTGCGGCGCTTGGCCTCGAATCCTTCAGCCTCGACAAGCTGCTGACCGGCAAGGAATCCATGCTCTACGGTGCCGCCGCCGGCATCGCCGCACCGCTGATCAACCGCAGCGCGATTCGGGCCGCCTACAACGGTGCCAGCGCACGCCAGCTCGCCGCCGTGCAAGCCTACCAGCAGACCGTGCTGAAAGCCTACGTCGAAACCGTCAACCAGCTGGCGGAAATCCGCAACCTCGGCCGCAGCCTCAGCCTCAAGCAGGAGCAGGTGCAGACCCTGTCCGACGCCGTCAACCTGGCCGACCAGCTGTTCAATTCCGCCCGGGCCGACTACACCGAAGTGCTGCTCACCCAGCGTGAAGCCCTCGAATCACGCACCGAACTGATCGAACTCAAGCAGCGACAACTGACCGCCTGCGTCAAGGCCTACAAGGCACTGGGCGGCGGCATCAAGCCGCCGGTTGAAAGTCCACCACCGACAGGCAAGAGGGAGCATTGAACAGAAGCTGCATGGAAGCGTCCCGCGCCGACGTTTCCCATGGCAATGCTGCACCGCCTGTTCGTCCTGCTCCTGCTCGCAACCCCCTGCGTCCGCGCCGGCAGCACCACGATGCAGGCCGACCTGCTCATCGTCGGCGCCACTGAATCCGGCTGGGCCGCCGCCATCCAGGCGGCGCGCCAAGGGGTGCGCTCCATCGCGCTTGTGCACGATGGCGGCTGGCTCGGCGGCCAATACACGGAACAGGGGCTGGCCTGTGTCGATGAAAACAAGGGGGTCGGCAAAGTCGGCTGGGGCCCCGACTGGCACCCGATGAAGAGGTCCTTCCACCGCTTCGGTTTGTTCAAGGAACTGATGGACCGCATGGAGGCCTTCAACACGGCGAAGTATGGCTCCCCCATGCCGGGTCGGCCAATGCATGGGCCAAGCACCTTCCGGCCCGCCGAGGCCGAAACCCTCTTCCGGGAACTGCTCCAACCCCATCTCGACAGCGGCCAGGTGCGTCTGCATCTGCACCAGATCCCCGTCGCTGCGCTCACTTCCGGTCGACGCCTCGAGGGCTTGCGCTTCCAATCCGCGACCGACGCCGCCGCCTTTCTCGAGGTGCGCGCGCCCCTGACCATCGATGCCTCGGATTGGGGCGACGTGGTGCAACTCGCCGGCGCCGAGTTCGAGGTCGGCCCCGACCCGCGTTCCCGCTACGGCGAACCGAGCGCCCAGGAGGATGTCTCGCTGAATCCGCCCAACGAAATGAACCCGCTGACCTGGACGCTGATCGTCGAGGAAGCCGACACCGAGGCGGTCATCCCGGAGCCACCGCATTACGACGCACGCCGTTACTACAGTGGCACACCGGCCTTCCGCACGGAGGCGGCCAAGCTTGCCTGGGACCGCAAGGTGCGTGTCGGTGGCATTCCGCCCTGGCCGGCCCAGGGCCGTGAAGCCGCACGCCAGTCAAGCATCCTCACCATGCGCCGGATCGTCGAGGGCGGCAGCAGCCGCGACGGCCGCAGTTCCGCGCTGATCTGCTACTCGAACGGCCAGGACTACCCGCTCGAACGCCTGCCGCGTCACGTGGCCGAGGCCCTGGAGCGCACCGAACCCGGCGCCGCCGGCAAAAACCTCGTCCTGATGACGCGGGCCCAGCGCCAGATCGTTTTCGAGGACGCCAAGGCACACACCCTTGGCCTGCTCCATCACCTGCAGACCGGCGTGCACGAGCGTGCCAGGGACACCGCCAACAGCCTGCGCCGTTACCGGCTCAGCCGCGAGTTCGGCACGCCCGATCATCTGCCCCCCAAGCCCTACATTCGCGAGGGCCTGCGCCTGAAGGCACTCTACATGATGCGCGAACAGGATGCCCTCAATACCGACGGCGGCCGCGACGAGGCGCGCGAGGCCTTTGCCCGCAGCATGTATGCCGACGGCATCTTCGCCTGGCAGTTTCACTACGACTTCCATGACACCGGTCGCACCTACCTGCGCGGCGAGAACCACACCGGCCCGTGGATGCATCACGAGAAACCCGGCCGAGGTGTCCACAACCTCAGCGACCGCAGCCTGGTGCCGTTGCGCAGCCTCGTGCCCGTGCGGCTCGACGGCCTCATCGGCACCCAGGGCAACATCGGCTTCAGCAGCATCGTCAGCTCGGCCCTGCGCCTGCACGATCAGCGCGTCCACCTCGGCCAGACCGCCGGCGCGCTCGCCGCGCTCTGCCTGCAGCGCCAGTTGGCACCCCGCGCGGTTCCGCTGGATGCCGGTCTGCTGGAGGCCGTGCGCGCCAGTCTGTGCCATGAAGACCACTGTCCCATGCTGCTCTGGCCCTGGCGCGACCTGCCCAGCGACCACCCGGCCTTCGTCGCCATCAACCGCCTCTCCGCCCGCCGCCTGCTGCCGATGACGCGCCGGGAAGTCGATTTCCAACCCGACGCCCCCGCCGGGCCCGCCTGGCGCGCCGAGGTGCTGCGCCTGTGCGCGCCACATCTGGCCGGCACCGCCGTCAACGCCGACGGGGCACGCAGCCGGGGCGACTTCGCCCGCGCCGTCTGGCAGGCCCTTGCCGACCACTCGCCGCCGCCCTTCCCGCGCCAGGCCGATGGCGACGCCGACCGCGACGGGGTGCCTGACATCGACGACCCCTTGCCCTTTGACCCCGGCAGCACGAGTTGGAACGAAAGTTAGGCAGTCGCAACCAATCAGCCGTTGCAATCCTGGAAGGACACATTAGATGTTGTTTTTGTGCGGCAATGGATCCGAGCTCTGCTTGTGACCGCCCTGATGGTTTCCATCGGGGCACACTGGGCCTTGCTGCAGTCTGCCGCCTGGGCCGGCATGGCCGTGGCTTACACCGTCGAGCGTGGCTCGCTTGTGGACGGCCTGAGCGACACCTTCAGCGGTGAACGCCCCTGTCCGCTGTGCAAGGCTGTGGCCAAAGGTTACGAAGCGGAAAACGAATCGCGCGAAGGCCATCGGCCTCCCGCCAAGACCAAGGAACTCAAGCTCACCCTCACGCTGGTCAGCGTGCCTCACTTTGTCTTTCCCCCCGCCCCTGCCGCCGATTGGAGCACGATCTCCAAGACGGCACTGCGGCTAGCTGAACAACCGCTGACTCCGCCGCCTCAGGCATTGGTCAGCTAAGCGCTCCGAACGCACGGCACAGCCCCCGGCTCTTTCTGCCGGGTGCGGGCAGGATGCCAACGCATTCGTGCTGCCGGGCGCCTGACTGCCCCCGCCTTTCCCGGCGAATGCTGGAAGGTTTTCCAGCGAGTGACCTCTCCAGCGCCGGGCGCTCCCGTCCAGCCGTTTCCGGACGGGAGCGACATCACCTGCCGCCGCCGACTGCCCCATGGCATGCCGGCCCCCAACCCCCCGTTCGATTTTATGAACCACGCTTTGATTGTCACCGGCGTCCTGCTCCAGGTCGCCCTCCACACCCAGGCCCAGGACGCCGCCACCGCGGACGACCTCGCCCAGGGCCAGCAAGTCTATCAGCAGGTCTGCTTTGCCTGCCATCAACCCACCGGCCTCGGCCTGCCTGGCATGTTCCCACCCCTTGCCGGTTCCGACTGGGTGAGCGCGGCCAAACCCGACCGGCTCATCCGCATGGTGCTGCACGGCCTCACCGGCCCGATCCAGGTCAACGGTCAGGCCTTCACGACCCCCGCGCCGATCATGCCGCCCCAGGGCGCCCTGCTCGGCGATGCCCAGATCGCCGCGGTGCTCAGCTACGTCCGCCACCACTTTGGCAAGGGCGCCAGCCGCGTCACGGCCGATCAGGTCAAGGCGGTGCGCGAGGCGGAAAAGGCCCGCACCGCCATGTGGACCGAAGCCGAACTGGCCAAGATCCCCGTGAACTGAGCCGCCATGACCACGCCCGCCACCCGTCCGTCCCCGGCTCCCGCCCGCCTCTGGCTGCGCCTCGCGCTGGTGGCCGGACTGGTGGCGGCCAGCCTGCTCTACGGCCGCTTCATGGACCGCCTGCTGCCGCGCCCCGAACTGCCGGTGCTCGCCGTCATCGACGGCGACCTCGCCGCCACCGAGCGCAGCGGCAAGCAGGTCCGCTTCTCCGACCTGCGCGGCAAGATCGTCGTCGCCGCCTACCTGTTCACCCTCTGCCCGCACGGCTGCGCCGCCGTCACCGCCGAGATGCAGAAGCTGCACGCCGAATTCGGCGGGCATCCCCGCCTGCACCTGCTGTCGGTGGCCCTGCAGCCGGAGCGCGACACCCCATCCCAGTTGAGCGCCTATGCCGAAGCCGTCGGCGCCCGGCCGGACTCGCCCTGGTGGTTCATCACCGGTGACCGCCAGCAGCTCTGGGACTTCATGACCCAAGAGGTCGGCCTGGCGCCCGCCAAGCCCATTCCGGAAGAGGAGCGACTCACCCCCGACGACACCGATGAGCACGACCTGCGCATCGCCCTCATCGACGACCGAGGCCGCGTGCGCGGCTACTACGCCGTCTTCCACCCGCAGCCGGAAATCGCCGCGCTGATGGCGGAGCGACTGCACCAGCATCTCGAACAACTGCTCGACGCTTCCCTGCCCTGAACCCTGACGGATCCGATCCCATGAAAACCCTCCTGCTCACCCTTGCCTGCCTGCTCAGCGCCGCCGCTCTCGCCGCCGACCCCCTGCAGGTCTATGAAGGCGAAGTCGCCGGCCTCTTCTGCAGCGCCTGCTCCAGCCACGTCAAAGCCGCCCTGGAACAAATCGACGGCGTCGAGTCCGTGAAAATCCTCGCCGCCCCCAAGGGCGGACTGCCGCGCCTGCGCCTGAGCTCGCGCCGCCCGCTCACCCGTGAGCAGGCCGTCGCCGCGCTCGGCGACAAGGCCAAGCTCTACGACATCCGCTCGCTGCAACCCGTGAAACCATGAGAGTCCTCTGCTGCCTTTTCCTGCTCATCACCGCTGCCCGGGCGGACTACCGGCATTTTGAAGCCCGCCAGGTGCACCCCCTGGCGCTGACCCCGGACGGCGCCCGCCTGGTGGCCGCCGACTCGGCGAATGCCCGCGTCACCGTCTTCGATCTCTCCGGTCCTTCCCCCCTCGCCGTCACGCAAATCCCCGTTGGGCTGGAACCGGTCACCGTGCGAGCCCGCACCAGCGGGGAAGTTTGGGTGGTCAACGAAGTGGGCGACAGCGTCAGCATCATCAACCTGACCACGCAGAGTGTCATCGACACCCTTGCCACGGGCGACGAACCCACCGACGTCGCCTTTGCTGCGGGCAAGGCCTTTGTGGCCTGTGCGCGTGACCGCCAGATTCGTGTCTACGACGCGACCACACGCGTCGCTCTGGACACGATCCCCCTTCAGGGCCTCTATCCGCACGCCCTGGCCGTGACGGCCGGCGGCACGAGACTGCACGCCGCCTTCCTGCTGTCCGGCAATGGCAGCACGATCCTCAAAAAGGAACTGGCTCCGTCCCAGGGCGCGCCAGCCAACCCGGAACTGCCCGAAGCCCCGGACACGGCCCTCATCGTGCCTGCCGACGACCCACGCGTGACGGCCACGATCCTTGATCATGACCTCGCCGAGATCGACACCGACACGCACGAGGTGATCCGCTATGTCGGCGGGGTTGGCACGAACCTGTTCGACCTGCAGGAACGCCCGGGCAGCAACGAAATCTGGGTCACCCACACCGAGGCCCTCAATCTGGTGCGCTTCGAACCGGTGCTGCGCGGCCACTTCGTCGACAACCGCGTCGCAGTCGTCACCCCCGACGACATCGACCTCATTGATCTCAACCCCGGTGTCGACTACACCGTGCTGCCCAACCCCGCCGCCCAGTCCACCGCCCTGGCCCAGCCGGGCAGTCTGGCCTTCAGCGCCGATGGCAGCCGGCTTTGGATCGCCGCCTTCGCCTCCGACCGCATCGCGCGGCTGGATCCCGAAACCGGCGAGGTCGCCAGCCGGGTGGACCTGCGCACCGGTGCCGACACCAGCTCCGCCGCGATGCGGGGACCGCGCGGCCTGGCGCTCGATGAAGTCCGTGGGCGGCTGTATGTGCTGAACAAGCTTTCCGCCAGCCTCACAATTATCGCCACCGACACGGAGACAGTGCTCGACGAAATGCCGTTGAGCGCGCACGACCCCATGCCACGCGCCGTGCGCGAGGGCAGAGGCTACCTCTTCGACGCACGCCTCTCGGGCAACGGCACCAACTCCTGCGGCATCTGCCACATCGACGCCGACCGCGATGGCCTCGCCTGGGATTTGGGCGATCCCGGCGGCGACATGCTGACGGTGCTCGGCGCCAACCTCAGCGTTCACGACACCAAACCGAGGCCGCGCGTCATGCACCCGATGAAGGGTCCCATGGTCACCCAGACCCTGCGCGGCATGCAAAATGGCGCTCCCTTTCACTGGCGGGGCGACAAGCCCACCCTGCAGAGCTTCAACAGCACCTTCGACCGCCTCATGGGCGGATCCCAGATCGACGCGCCGGACATGGAGGATCTCGCCGCCTACCTGCTCTCCCTCGTGCACCACTCCAATCCGAACCGGCGCCTTGATCGCGCCCTGCCGACCAGCCTGCCCCATGCCGCCGGCAATCCGGTGACCGGCCGCGACCTCTTCAACAATCACAACAAATCCCACTGCGCCACCTGCCATCTGCTTCCCGAGGGTACGGATCACAACATCGACCTGCCTCAGGAGGCCGGCCTCAGCCAACCGGTCAAAAACCCGCCACTGCGAACCACGTACCAGCGACTGGACTACGATTCGCGCCCCGGCGCCACCTCGCTCAGCGGCTTCGGCCTGCTGCATGACGGCACGGGCGGCGCCGCAGCGCTGCCCACGGTGCACCCGTACGTGCTCGACCTGCTGGAAACACCGCAGGAATTCGCCGACCTCACCGCCTTCATCCGCTGCTTCGACACCGGCACCGCCCGAACCGTCGGATACAGCCGCACGGTGACGGCGGCCAACCGGGGAGACGCCACCCTCGGCGCCGACCTGGCCCTGCTGGAAGCACGCGCCTCGGCCAGCCCTGCCGACTGCGACCTCATCGTGCGCGGTCGCATCAGCGGCACAACCACAGCCTGCCTCTGGAACGGCGCCACCTACCAGACGGCCAGCCAGACGACCGGCACACGCACCCGGGCCGAACTGCTGGCGGCGTTGGACGAGGGCGACAGCCTGACGTTCCTCGGCGTGCTGCCGGGTGCCGGCACGCGTCTGGGCATCGACGTGGACGAGGATGGGGTCCTCGACGGCGACGACCCTGAACCCGGCGTGGTGAACGGACCGCCGCGCATCACCCTGCAACCGCAAAGTCTCGCCGTGGCTCCCGGCGCACCGGCAACCCTCAGCGTGGGCGCCGAAGGCAAGGATCTGCACTACCAGTGGAAACTGGGCACGACGCATGTCGGCATCGATTCCCCGACCTACACCATCGGTGCCGCCACCGCCGCCGACGCGGGAAGCTACACAGTGGTGGTTTCCAACAGCTTCGGCGCGCGCACCAGCCAGGCGGCCATGCTCAGCGTCGTGCCAGCCCCGGTCATCACCCGCCAGCCGGTTGCGCGCTCCGTGAACGAAGGTGCGAACATCAGCTTCAGCGTCAGTGCCACCGGCACCCATCTCAGTTACCAGTGGCGGCGCGGCAACACGCCGATCGGCGGCGCCAACCAGGCGACACTGACCCTTGCCGGTGTCGGCGCCCAGGATGTCGGCAACTATTCCGTGATCATCTCCAATGGCGACACCAGCGTCACCAGCGAGCCCGCCACGCTGTCCGTGCTGCTGCGCCCGGTGCTGGCCGACCTTGCATTTGCCGAGGCGGTGATTGGCCAGGAAATCACCCTGCAGCTCACCGCTGCCAACGGACCCACCAAATTCACCGCCTCGGGTCTGCCGCCCGGCCTGAAACTCGATGGTGCCACCGGCAGGATTACCG
Organism: uncultured bacterium; assembly: GCA_966252325.1. GTDB lineage: Bacteria > Verrucomicrobiota > Verrucomicrobiia > Verrucomicrobiales > Verrucomicrobiaceae > Prosthecobacter. Next base: position 86,964 of record CBINON010000017.1, read on the forward strand.
GACATCTCGCCGCTCCGGGCAGTTACCGTGTCCGCGCCGCTGCAGCCAATGCCGCCGGCGCGGGCATCCTTCGGGAAGCCACCTGGGTCGTTCAGCCCTTCCCTGGCGCCGCGCTCGGCACGTACCAGGGAATCGTCCCCCGAGATCCCGCCCCCGGCCTTGGGGGGATGCTGGGCGGACGCCTCCTGCTGACCCCCTCCAAGCTTGGCGCCTTCAGCGGCGTGCTTTGGCTCGGCTCGGCCAAGCACGCCTTCAAGGGGCGCCTGGACATGCTGCCGGATGCCGACCCGGCGGGAAGGGTCGACATTCCCCGCAAGGAGGGCGACGCCCTGACACTCGTTTTCACTCTCGACCGCGACTCACGCAGCCTGCGCGAGGCCGAACTGCGCCTGGGCGAGCAAACGCTCGAACTGGCAGCCGCCCTGCCCAGCGAACCCTCCGCCGTCGCGGATCAGCTTGGCAACTTCACCTTCGCACTGCTTCCCGCCGCAGAGGAAGAAGGCCCCCGTGGCTGCAGCATCGGCGCCTTCAAGATCACTCCAAAGGGACTGGCGACCGGTGTCGTCCTGCTCGCCGACGGATCACCGGCGGTGAAATTCGCCGCCCCCCTGCTTGCTGAGGGTGTCATCCCGGTCTTCGCGCTGACCCATGGCAAACACGGTTCCCTGCTGGGCCGGCTGCAGATCGACGGCAACCGCATGCTGACGGATTCCTCACTCGACGCCTTCAAGCATCCGCAGCCGCGCACGCGCAGTTACCCCGACGGCTTCGGCCCGCAGATCTTCACCGTGCTTGGGGGGGCCTACTCCGCACCCGCAACGGAGGAAACCGCGCTTGGCCTGCCTGCCGATGATGCCCTGGCGAGCCTGACCTTCAGCGAGGGTGGCGCCCCCGATCCGGCAACCCGCCTGAATTGGACCTCGTTCCAGCTCCCGCCCGGCAGCCCGGCCAAACCCCCACCTCCCGCCGCCAATCCCGGACAGGTTCAACTCACGGTCGTTCCCGGAAGCGGCAGCGCCTTCACGCCGGGCGTCACCGGCTGCTTCAAGGGCAAGTTCAAGCTCAGCGACCCCGACCCGACTGCGGCATCCGTCAAACCCTTGAACCGGTCCGCCGCCTTCACCGGCATGATCGTCAACGATGGCGCCGGATGGAAGGGCTACGGCTTTTTCAACCTGGCTGAACTGCCCTCCGCCGGACCACCGGCCAGCACCCTGAAAAACAGCCTCATCCTTTCCGGCCGCGTCGAACTCCAAGGCACCGCGCCCTGACCCTCTCACTCGCTGCACCCCTAACCACGACACCCACGACAACCGCACTCCATCCCATGAAACCATCCCGCCTCCTCAACCCACGCTGGCTCGGCGCCACCTTGCTGCTCGTCGCAGCATCCGCCTCCGCGCACCTCGGCTACACCGGCCGTGACTTTGGCACGCTCGTGCCCGGCGCCCCGCCCGTCACCCTCACCGGCCAGGCCGTCACCGGCAGCGCCGGTTGGGCCGACGGCACCGATGCCGACTTCGGCGACAGCCACCACCTGCGCGCCTTCCGCTTCAAGCTGGAAACCTCCGCCTATGTGACACTGACCTTCAGCGGATCCACGAATGGCGGCGCCAAGGATGGCGGCCTCAAACCCGCCTTCTCAATCTACCGCGGCCTGGCCCACCTGCCACCGCTGACCGCCGCTCCCGGCAGCCCGGATTATGACACCGCGCCCATCACCCTTGCCTGGCTCGCAACCCTGCCCGGTCCGGCCAAGGAGGGCGCCTTCCGCGCGCTTGCCGACTGGCGCATCGGCGGTGAAAATCAGCCCGGGCCGACCTTCGACTTTGAAGCCGAGGACGGTCTGAGCACCTTCGTCTACGTGGCCAACGCCGCCGATGGCGATGCCACCCTCTTTGGCGAAACCGAAGGCATCGAGGGCGACGGTGCGGCCGATGGCACGGTGACAAAATCCCTGCTGCTGCCCGCAGGGGATTATTCCGTGTTCGTCGGCGGGGCTGACTCTGCCGATCAAGAGGACACGACGTCCTACGGACTGCTCGGCACGATCTCCGCCGCTGTCTTCACCTATGTCACGGGCGACGTTGCGGAGGGCGGTGTTCCCTACGCCCATCAGGTCACCATCGGACCGAAAGGACAGGGTCACTTCAGCAGCCATGTCGGCGCCTGGAGCTGGGAGGACAACGCCCTCTTCGATGCCGGGGCGGGCGAACCTCCGGTCGGCTGGACCCACACCTCCAACTGGCTGGCCCTGCGGGTGGAGCAGGACATGAATCTCACCCTCACCATGAGCCGCGACGCCGACGTGCCCTGGCCGGGCGTCGGGGAACCTGACCGCAAGGCGGACACTTCCAGCATGTTTCCCAGCTTCACGATTTGGCAAAACTGGGACAACGACGACGGCGACAGCCACACGTACAACAACCGCGGCCCTGTCGACTGGGCCGAGGATCTGGAGTATCTTGAGCATGTCGACAACGCCACCGAGGCGACTGTCACCCGCACCTACTTCCTGCGCGCCGGTGATTACACGCTGGCCCTGGGCAGCAACGCTCCGGCCACCAATCCGAATCGCCAGGGTTACAAGCTCAGCTTTGCCACCTCGGAGGTGAACAAGGCGGATCCGCAGGAGGAGGGCATCGGCTACACCTGGACGGTCGTCGCCGGAGCCGATGACGAAGGAACCTTCAGCAGCCATGTCGGCGCCTGGAGCTGGGAGGACAACGCCCTCTTCGGCAACCCTGGCCAGAGCCTGCTGCCGGTGGGCTGGACCCACACCAGCAACTGGGTGGCCCTGAAGCTCACCGAGGAAGCCTACTTCACCCTCACCCTCGAGCGCGACGCCAATGTGCCCTGGCCAAGCATGGATGAACCTGAGCGACTGGCTGACACGAGCAGCATGTTCCCTAGCCTGACGCTCTGGCGTGGATGGGACAATGACGGCGGCGACCATCACACCTACAACAATCGCGGCAACGTCGCCTGGGCCGAGGATCTGCGCTACCTCGACCATGTGGACAACAGCACCGGGGACCACATCACCCGCACCTGGCGCCTGCCGCCGGGGGAATACACACTCGCCCTTGGCAGCAACGCCCCGGCCACCAACCCCAACCGCCAGGGCTACAAGGCGACCTTCCACACCCACGCGGTGGAGGGCAACCTGGCCGGCGACCCCGCCGATGGCGGCATCACCTACGCCCGCACCCTCAGCGTCGGACGCGGCGACAGCGGCAGTTACTCCGACCATGTTGGCGCCTGGAGCTGGGAGGACGACAGCCTGTTTGACGCAGAGGACGGGGATCCCCCCGTGGGCTGGACGCACACCAGTCGCTGGGTCGCCGTCCACATCCGCGAACATCTCCGCCTCGACCTCACCCTGTCCCGCGATGCCAATGTCCCCTGGGCCAGTGCCCCGGAGGAACTCAACGGCCTGGCTGACACGAGCAGCATGTTCCCCAGCCTCACTGTCTGGCGCGGCTGGGACAACGATGGCGATGACAGCCCCACCTACAACAACCGCGGCAACGTCACCTGGGCCGAGGACCTGGAAAACCAGGATCATCACGACAACAGCCGTGCGGAAACCAT
>CBINON010000018.1:0-88149 GCA_966252325.1 uncultured bacterium
CTTCCTCGCCGCCGTCACCAGCTCGATCTCCATGCTGCAGCCCGGCATCGCCTTCGTCGAGGAGGCGCTCGGCGTCGGCCGCCGGGTCTCGGTCAGCCTGCTCGGCCTGCTTACCTGCCTCGGCTGCGGCTTTGTCGTGTACTTCAGCGGCGACCTGAAGGCGCTCGACACCCTCGATTTCTGGGTCGGCACCTTCCTGATCTTCACCCTGGCGACGATCCAGATCCTCATCTTCGGCTGGGTCTGGGGCATGGACCGCGGCTTCGCCGAGCTGCACCAGGGAGCCGCCCTGCGCGTGCCGTGGGTTTTCCGGCCCATCATCCGCTGGGTCTGCCCCGCCTTCCTGCTCGGCGTCTTCGCCCTCTGGTTCCTCCAGGAAATCCTCGGGGTCGACCTCAGCTCCGGCGCCGCCGGCGGGGTCTCCTACTACGTCACCGACCTGTTCGGCGCCAAGGCCAGCCTGCCCGCGCAATTGAGCCTGGCCCTGGTGGCCGTGATCGCCACCTTCTTCTGCCTGATGACCGCCCGCGCCCGCGCCTTCCGCCGCGCCGAACAGGGCCTCGCCAGGGATGCCGACTGAACCCTCACCCCCCCCCTTCCCATGACTTCCGCCGGCCTGCTCGTCATGCTGTTCTCCGTGAGCACCGTCGCCAGCCTCTTCGGCTGGTGCATCTGGAAAGTGCTGACCACCCCGAATGAAACCAAGCGCCTCCACGGGGTCGAATTCGAGACGCCCGACATCGAGCGCGACGCCTGATTCCCGCCCGCTTCAGCGGCCGGCAAGCCCGAACTTGTCGAGCTGATCCTCAATGATCTTCTCGCAGGCGGCGAGCTGGCGCTCGCGCTCGCGGCGGCCCTCGTCGGCAATCGCCTGCAGGGCGTCGATGTCGTAGAGGTAGACGCCCTCGATCTCGTTGACGCGCGGATCGACGTCGCGCGGCACGGCGATGTCGATGATCAGCAGCGGCTCCCAGCGGCGCTTGCGCATCACCTGGCGGATCTGCTCGGGATGAATGACGAAGTGCGGCGCGCTGGTGCTGGAGATGATGACGTCGACCTCGTGCATGGAGGCCTCCCATGCATCGAACTTGATCGCCGATCCCTTCATCTCCGTGGCGAGCTCGACGGCGCGCTCGTAGTTGCGGTTGGAGACGATGATGCTCTTGGCGCCGCGCGAGAGCAGGCTCTGCGCGCAGGTGCGGCTCATCTCGCCGGCACCGATGAGCATGACCCGGCACTCGCGCAGGTCGTGGATCTTCTCCGCGAGATCGACCGCGACGCTGCCGACGCTCGTCGAGCCGCGCTGGATGCTGGTGTCGTTGCGCACCTTCTTGCCGGTGGCGAAGGCGCGCTGGAAAAGCTTGTTGAGGGTGCGGCCGGTGCTGCCCGCCTCGTGCGCGGTCTTGTAGGCGGCCTTGACCTGGCCGAAGATCTCGGTCTCCCCGAGCACCATGCTGTCGAGACCGCTGACCACGCGGAACAGGTGGCGGGCGGTCTCGGTGGAGCCGAGTCCATAGGTGACCAGCGCCTCGGCCTGGTCGGGCGCCAGTTCGAAGCGCCGCACCAGGTGCTCGCGCAGGGCGGCCTGGGCCGCGGCGCTGTCGTCGAGGCGGTGGGCGGCATACAATTCGACGCGGTTGCAGGTGCTGAGCACGACGCTTTCGCTGAAACCGGGCAGGTCGAGCACCTCGCGCACGGCCTCCGGCACCTGGGCCTCGGGGAACGCCACCTTCTCGCGCACTTCCACGGGAGTGGTGCGGTAGTTCAGGCCCAGACAGACCAGGTGCTCGCTCGTGTCGGTCGGTTCGGGCATGGATCAGGTGACGAGCCAGAGGGACACGAGGGGAATGACAAAGCCGAGCGCCGCCAGCCAGGCTGTCTGCCGAGGCGACAGGGCGTGGCGCCAGATCACCAGGCTGATGAGCGCATAGAGGCCCCAGACACCCCAGGCGACGACGAGTTTGGGACCGGCCACCGGGTTGGTCAGGCGCAGGCTGACGAGCAGACTGACGCTCAGCAGAATCACCCCAAGCAGGACCATGCGCTGGATGGCGCGCGCCAGGCCCTGGATCGGTGGCAGCTGGTAGAACAGACCGCCGATGAGGTGGCGCTTGAGCAGGCGTTCCTGCAGCAGGTACATCACCCCCGTAACACAGGCCAGGGCGAAGGCGGCGTAGGCGATCAGGGCGAGCGCGACATGCACCTCGACCAGGGCGTCGATCTTGCCCTTGGCCGCGTAGGCGGGGAAGGCGTTCGGCACGACAAAGGCCAGTCCCTGCATGGCGACCAGCAGCGGCGCGGTGAACATGCCCAGCAGGGAAACGCGGAAGGTCGAGCCGACCAGGAAATACAGCAGGGCAATGCTCCAGGCGATGAAGACCAGGATGTCGGACAGGCTCTTCATCGGGCACTGACCGACCTCATGGCCGCGCAGGTACACGGCCGCCGTCTGCAGGCCGAAACCGGCCAGCATGGCGGCGAGCTGGGCACCGCGGCCGCGCTGCCACTGGCCGCTGGCCAGCGCGCGCAGCGCCGGCACCACCCCGGCCAGGAAGGCGAGGGTGGAGAGCGCGAGCAGCAGTCGGTCGAGCGGCATGGGGGAGGATCAGTTTCGCGCGGGCGGCCCGCCCTGCAACCGGGAAGAAGCACCCCCGCCCGCCGTCGGACGGCAGACGTGCCAGGTTCCAGTTTTCAAGTTGGCGACGGCTCAGTCAAGCAAGTCGAGCTTGAACAGGCCATCCCCTTGTTTCGGCGAGGACCCGAGCATGAGGCATGACACCGGAGGGGCGAAGGCGGTTGGCCGGGGCATGATTGACTCGCTCACTTCGTTCGTCTCCCCCTTCGGGCTGCTTGCGGCAGTCTGTCTCGCTTCGCTCCGACCATGCATCATGAATGGCGGCGCCTGACGGCCATGCGGCCTGAGCTTGGACGCGGCAAAGTGAGGCGGGGGCCGAACGGAACCGACACGAACCGGGAAGGAGGTAACTACACACAATGGCGCAGTCATGCGGCGAGGCTTTGCGAGCGAACAGTCAGCCGCCGGGTCCCCTCCCGTAGCTTTAGCGAAGGTGGGGGGCGGCCTGCTGCACACTACTCCGCATTGTGTCGTAGTTACCGTCTCGGGTGCGAAGCTGGCGCGATATGGAAAGCGACACACTTCCTTGTGGTGGGGGTTGGAGAGGGCGGAGCTTGTCGGTGGTGGGCAACGGGCGGAGCCGCGAGCTTTGCGAAGCGCTGGAGTTGCCGGGGCCGGTTGCCTGCTGCGTAACGAGTCATCGGCCTTGCCGATGACTGCCCAAGCTCAGGCACGGGCCGGGGTGGGCGTGGCAGGAGCGACTGGAACACGTTCAAAACGTAAGTGGGTGCCGAGGCTACGCAGGATCGAGAAAGCCTCCGTCAGGTCCGATCTCCATGTAAGGGTCGGGCAATCCGTCACTTTCAATCAACTTCTTGAGCCACGAATGAAATGAGGGCGCGAGGATGTATTCAGGCGAGACTTCGACATCGTAGTCTTGATCGCGGTTACCCCACTCGGCAATCACTACACACCAGTCTGGTGAATCAATCTTGGATTGCCAGAGGCCGAAGTAGAGTGAATCCAGATTCCAATATTCTCCAATCCGAATGAACCGGAGCGGATAGCAATCAATGTCGCGCCAAAACCGAATGCCCTCGATGATCCGGTCCATATTCCAGAGATGGATCGGGTATGTTCGTGTGGTTACGAGTGCCTCGTCATAGGTTTCGAGAAATTGGCGATAATCCTCCGGAAGCATATTCCGCAAGTCATCTTCAAGTAGTTTTACGCCTCGCCCCGGCTTGCGGGCGTAACTGCGAGTGAGAATGACTCGTTCAGGTGGATGCCTGTAATTTTCCGTGATCTCGTCCAATGGAGTTCCACCTGTCTCGGACAGCAAACGCGGTGCCATTCCGAGGTCAAGGTCAGGAAATAAGCGTCCAGGAGCATCGAGAAGAAAACTTACGTCATATACACAAGAACGGAGTTTCCGCAACTTATGAAGCGATTGCTCAAAAAAGGTGTAGTCGTAATTCATCGCTGTAGGCGTTAGGGCAGCAGGTTCGTGTTAGCCATGGCGCGTTCCTTCGCATCCAAGTAGAGCTGCCATGAATCGCCAATTTTGGGCCAATAGTCGCGGGCAAACGGGGTCAGTGTGCAACTGCCTGACAGTCTTTCTGGATCACGTGTCATCACCGTTCACCTCCTCCAGAAAGGTTCTCATCGTTTCCGGCACCCGACCCAGCGCGCGCTTTCGGTCCAGTCGACGCATCTGCTGGCTGACGTTCGCCGCCGAGCGCATCCGCAGTTTCTCCGCCAGCCACTCCTGCGACACCACGGTGCGTCGCCACAGCAGCTCCGCCAGCAGCACCTTGCGCGCGTCCGACCCCTTTACGTTCTCCAGATCCGCCGCCTTGATTCCGGCCGCCTTCAGGCCCCGCGCCAGCCAGGCCTGCGCCTGGCGCTCGCCATGCTCCTGCACCAGCCTGTCCTTTTCATAGGCCCGTGACCGCGGCGCCTTCAGCTTCAAGGCCACCTCCGCCACCTTGCGCATCTTCTCCGCAAAGGCCTGCGTTCCCCAATACCAGCCGCGCCGCAGATGACTTGCGCGCGCATCGGCCTCCTCCGCCAACTCAGGCACACCACAGCTCTTCTCGGCTTCACCACGCGCCCGCTTGTCGAGCCGTACCACCATGGCCCGGCGACCCGCCGTCGTGTCGCTGAGATGAAAGGCCTTCAGGCCGCTCTCCGCCGCCAGCCACTTCGGTCGCTTCGTCGGCGGCAGCGCGTAACCGCCGGCCAGACTGCTCCAGGGGTAATCCAGCACACTCTCCCCTGCCTCGGGTCGGATGATCCCCGCTCGCACGGGATTGAGGTGCAGGTAATCCATCAGGGTCTGGTAGTGGTAAGGGTCGTCGCCCTCCACGAGGACCGACTTGTAACGGTCGCCAAACAGTCGCCCCCACTGGCGGTGACGGACATTGTAGCGGCGCGTCAGGGTATTTTGCAGCCAGGACATGCCGGCGACAAGATTCGGTTCCGGGGTCTGCAGGAAGAGGTGGTAGTGATTGCCCATCAGCACCCAGGCATGGACGCGCCAGCCCGTGCGTTCGCAGGCCTGGCCGAGGGTGTGCAGGAAGAAGCGGCGATCGTCGTCATCGTGGAAGATGGCTTCCCGGCGATTGCCGCGCGCCATGACATGATAAAAGGCCCCCGCGGCCTGGATGCGGATGCTGCGTGCCATGCTGACAGGATCAAGGCATTAGCCATTTTGTCAAGCAGTTGCACACTGACCCCGTTTCCCCTGTAGGCCTCAGCTCCCGATCCGCCGGGGCCGCCCCCGGGATTCGAAAGCTCATTGCTGATCGTACCGCTTTTCCAGTCCACAAAACGAACCACAAACGGCGCGTGCGAATTGTTGTTGGGAAGGAGGTAACTACACACAATGCGCTGTAGTGTGGCGAGGCTTTGCGTGCGCACAGTAGGCCGCCGGGTCCCGCTGCTTTGAGCGGGTGGCGGCCTACTGCATACTACTCCGCATTGTGTCGTAGTTACCGTAGGGTGGGTTCGGAGTTGGCGAGTTGTGCGAGCCACAATCGTTTGCGGTCACCGGTGGCGGGGTTCAAACTACGCCGATGCGTTCGAAGCGGCAGTTTGACCAACCTCGTATCTTCGCGAGTTCGACGACCTTCTCTGTACAAATATGGGTGTGACGGATTTCAAGATTGGAGAAGGTGAACAAGTCCGTTCCGTTCCATGAACTTTGCCGCAACTTCAGAACCGGTGGCCAGGGTTTGGGTAGAGGATTTAAAATCGCTTTGCCCTCGGCATCAGACGGAATGCCGCTGGCAGCAAGGTCAACTTCGATGCCCGGTTCAGCTTCGAGAACGAAGTAGCGTGGTGGGGGGATGTCTTTGAGTCGCTTGCTGTTGATTTCCGCAACCGGCATTTCAGTGAGGCGCATGATCGGCACTTCCGCGGCCTTCATGTCTTCAACCACTTTCTCGGAGACGAAATAATTTGGTGTGCCGCCACCATGCCCGAGGAAGTCGGGCCACTTGCTCGCACCGGAATCAATTACCACCCCGGGTGGTCGAGGATTAACTTCGGCAAAGCGTAGTTCACGCGAGAGTTCCAATGGATGAAAGAATGGCATTGGTGAGTGCAAGAGACCAAATCCCGAAGCCCACGCGAAGCCCTTGGCACCCGACGAATCCTCACTGACTCTAAATAGCTTCAATTTAGTTTCCATTGTTTACGGTGTAACGTGACCGAGCCTCTGAAAGTTTGTCCAATATTTGTTGCATTGAATAGCCTGCAGGTGGCTCATCTCGGATGAATGTCTTCCAGAAGTCATTAAATTTTGGTGCCATCCGCTCATGCCAAAGTTTGTGATCAGCTTCACTCACCCACCGCCCAAAGGCGGGGTCATTGACGTCCAATCCATACCTGCAGAAAAAGTCTCGCAGGGCCCACGGGAAATCGTGATGTGCCCTGGCTGACGGAAAGGGCCGAGGGTAACGGGTAACGGGGTCAGTGTGCAACTGCTTGACAGATGCACCGAGGATGACTCGCCCCCGTGCGTCAGTCGTGCTTCTCATCCAGGCATCGTCGGGTTTTGACGGGACCATGTCCAGCCCAAAGAGTGTGCCATGATTGGATCCGCTCAACCTGCGCGATGAGCGATCCCTTCAAGGAGCCTTCCGAGATTGGGTTCCCTGAAGGACGGGAGCGTGACGGCGCTTGCCAAGAGCATGCTTCGTCAAGTTGCACATTAACCGCGTTTCCTCATCTTCAATCTTCCATCTCTGGCGGCTGGCTCCAGCGCACCTGGCGCCGCACCCCGACCATGTGGAAATGGGTGTCGGCCTCGCAGATCAGGCCCCTGGCGTCGAAGCGCAGGCCCTCGGCCTCCAGCCGGCGCTGCTGCTCGGCACGCAATTCCGGGTCCATGGCCGGACTGATCCGCGGACCGGCGGCGACGACCCGGTGCCAGGGCAGGGCCGCCGATTCCTCGTCGCTCAACCGTGCCAGGACGGAGGCGACGAAGAGCGGGGCGACGTTCATGTGCACGGCCAGGGCGCCGTAGGTGGTGAAGTGGCCGGGCGGGATGAGAGCCAACAGGCGCAGCACCTCCGCGCGGATGCGCACGGCGGCGGTGGAGGGGCGGCGGGCCATGGCTCAGCCTAGCCCGAACCGCCACCCTGCCAAGCGCGGTTCAGGCGAAGCGGTTGTCGATCACAACTTCTTCGTAGGGCAGCTGGCCGGGTTTCGGCCAGGCCGGCTGGGTGCCCTTGCCGATGGCAACCATGAAGCTGATGACATGGTCCTCGGGCAGGTCGATGAGGCGGGCGACGGCGTCAAAGTCGAAGCCGTCCATCGGACAGCTGTCGTAGCCGAGTTCCTTGGCGGCGAGCATGAGGGTCATGCCGGCCAGACCGCAGGAACGCATGGCCTCGTCGCGCTGCACCTGCTCGCGGCCCTGATAATACTGCCCGATCGCTGGCACGAGGAAATCCTGCACCGGTTGGGGAGCGTCCTTCCAATAGCGTTCCGGCGACTTGCACCAGGCGCCGAGGTCGGCGCAGAGGACGACCAGCAGGGAGGCGTCGGTGACCTGGGCCTGGTCCCAGGCGACCGCGCGGATCTGCCGGCGCAGCTCGGGGTCGCGCACGACGACGAAGCGCCAGTGCTGGAGGTTGAAGGCCGTGGGCGCCTGCAGGGCGGCGGTGAGCAGCGTGCGTATTTCGTCCTCCGTCAGGCGGTGCTCGGGGTCGTAGTGCTTGATGGCGCGACGGGCGTGGATGGCTTCGAGGGTGTTCATGGGATTGGGAAGATGGACGACAGGCAGACTAGCGCAGCCGCAGCGTCCTGTCAGGCGCTGCGACCGCGGATTCCTGCACTGCAGGCTCAGGCCGCGGCGAGCGCGGGGTAATCGGTGTAACCCGCCGCGCCCGGGGTGTAAAAAGTCTCCGGATGCGGCGCGTTGAGCGGCGCACCGGCGGCGATCCGCGCGGGCAGGTCGGGGTTGGCCAGGAAGGGCACGCCAAAGGCAACCGCATCCAGGCGACCGGCGGCGATGTCGCGCTCGGCCTCCTCGCCGGTGTAGCCGACATTGCCAACCAGCACGCCGGGGAAATGGGCGCGCGCCGGCGTCAGCACGTCGCCCTGCTGCAGGCCGTATTGGTCCGCGCGCATGACGTGCAGGTAGGCCAGGCCGCGGGCGGCGGCCTCGCGCGCCACGTGCACGGTGAGGGCCACCGGATCGCTGTCGCGCATGGCGTTGAAGCTGTTGAGCGGCGAAATGCGCAGGCCGACGCGGTCGGCGCCCCAGACCCCGGTGACGGCATCGACCACCTCGAACATCAGCCGCGCGCGGTTGGCCAGCGACCCGCCATAGGGACCGGTGCGCAGGTTGGAGCCGTCGCGCAGGAATTCATCGAGCAGGTAGCCGTTGGCGCCGTGGATCTCGACGCCGTCAAAGCCGGCCGCGCGGGCATTGGCGGCCGCCTTGCGGAAGCCGTCGACGATGCCCGGGATCTCGTCGTCGCGCAGCTCGCGCGGCACGACGTAGGGCTTCTTGCCCTCGGGCGTGTGCACCTCCTCGCCGGTGATGGCGATCGCGCTCGGCGCCACGGGCTGGGCGCCGCCGTTGAGCAGCGGGTGGCAGGCGCGACCGCCATGCCAGAGTTGCAGAACGATGCGCCCGCCGCGGGCGTGCACGGCCTCGGTCACGACCTGCCAGCCGCGCACCTGCGCCTCCGAATAGATGCCGGGTTCCATCCAGAAGGCGGAGTTGCCTTCCTGGACCATGGTGGCCTCGGCGATGATCAGGCCGGCCCCGGCGCGCTGGGCGTAGTATTCGGCCATGATCGGTGTCGGATTGTGGTCGGCATCGGCGCGGCAGCGTGTCAGCGGGGCCATCAGCACGCGGTTGAACAGTTCGAGGGCGCCGGCTTGGAGCGGAGTGAGAAGCTTCATGAGGGGGCAGGGTTACGTGGCTCGTGTGGCGGGCGATTCAGGCCTTGAGCAGTTTGGCAAAGCTGCGGCGCTCGCTGAACAGCACGAAGGCCGAGAGCAGGCTGATCGCCAGCACGGGTGGATCCATCAGGCCGGCGCCCTTCGTCAGGAAGACGTGGAAGGCGAGGATGTTGACGACGATCGGGCCGAGCAGCAGCAGGCCGAAGTTGCGGGTCTTCGGCACAGCGACCAACAGGCCGCCGAGGATCTCCAGCACCTTGACGAAGGTCAGGTAGCCGGTCGGATAGAGCGCCGCCATGAAGAGCTTGTGGGGCGCGTCGGCCGGAGATGGATCCTCGGGCATGGGCAGGAAGTTCAGGAAGAAGTTCGCGCCAAAGGTGACAAAGGCGAGACCGAGCAGGGCGGAAGCGAGGGTGGGCAGGTGTTTCATGGAAGATGGAAGATGGAAGATGGAAGATAGGAGATGGGGGATCAGGCGAGGTCGAACAGCAGGGCTTCGGCGTCTTCGGTGGCCGTCAGGGTGAGCGTGCCGGTGTCATCGGTGCTGAAGGCATCGCCGGGCGAGAGCTCGGCGCCTCCGACCTGGACACGGCCGCGGATGAGCTGGAACCAGACCCCGCGACCGGCCCGCACCTCGTGGGTGACGGTGGTGCCGGCCTGCGGGCGCAGGCGGAAGACCTCGGCGTCCTGGTGGATCGTGGCGCTGCCGTCACGGCCGTCGGGCGAGATGACGAGCACCTTCGGATCCGCCTCACGGGCCGGATCGGGATGCCACTCGGTGTAGCTCGGTGTCAGGCCACTCTGGCGGGGGCGAATCCAGATCTGCAGCAGGCTGGCGGGCTCGGTGGCCGAGGGATTGAACTCGCTGTGGGTGACGCCGCGACCGGCGCTCATCATCTGGATCTGGCCGGGCTTGAGCACGCGGCCGTTGCCCATGCTGTCCTTGTGTTCCAGCGCTCCATAGAGAATGTAGCTGAAGATCTCCATGTCGCGGTGCGGATGGGTGGGGAAACCGGCGCCCGGGGCGATGACATCCTGGTTGATGACCCGCAGGCTGCGAAAGCCCATGTGGGCGGGATCGTAGTAATCGGCAAAGCTGAAGCTGTGGTAACTGTCGAGCCAGCCGTGATCGGCGTGGCCGCGTTCGGCGGAGCGACGGAGGGTGAGTTTCATGGTCGGAGGGGTGGAGGGTGAGTGAGGGCCGGCACAGGCGGCGGACAGGACCAGGGGTGGCAGGGTTCGCAGCAGGTGCCGGCGTTGCATGCCCCATGCTGCCACGCCCCAGGCCGCCGGCCAATGCGGTCCCGTTTGCCTCAGACTGCGCGCCGCGTATGCTCGCCGCCATGGAACTGCGCCTGCTCCGCTCCTTTCTCGCCGCCGCCGGCGACGGCAACATCAGCAAGGCAGCCGCGCGCCTGAACGTCACGCAACCGGCGCTCAGCCGGCAGATCAAGTCGCTCGAGGACGAACTCGGGGTCGCCCTGCTCGAGCGCGCCGCCCATTCCTTTTCCCTGACACCCGCCGGCGAACTGCTCCAGCGCGAGGGCGCGGCCCTGCTCGAGCGCGCCGACCTGCTGACCCGGCGCGTGCGCGCGGCCGCCCAGGCCCAGGTGGTGCGCGTCGGCTACTCGCCCTCGCTCACCGCCGGCATCCTGGCGCCGGCGGTGGCCGCCTTCACCCAGCTGCACCCGCGCGCCCGGGTTGAACTCTCCGACCTCAGCAGCCTGGAAATGGTCGAGGGCCTGCAAAAGGGCGCACTCGATGTCATCGTCACCGTGCCGCCCAACCGCGAACTGCCGGACATCGCCTGGACGACCGTCCAGCAGCAGGCCTGGTGCGTCGCCGTTCCGCGCCAGCATCCGCTGGCGCAATGCCAGACCCTGACGCCGGCCGACCTCGACAACGAACGCCTTGTTGTCTACAACCAGCGCGAGTATCCCGACTACTGGGAGGGACTCTCGGCCTGGTTCAAAAGCCAGGGCATCAACGCCCGCATCGCCAGCGAGTGCGACGGCGTCACCAGCCTGATCAGCGCCGTCGAGGCGGGCCTGGGCCTGGCGGTCGTCGTCGAACGCATCGCCTGCCTGGTGCCGGAGCGCATCGTCCTGAAGCCGGTCGAACCCCAACCGGCCCCGGTCTGCATCGCCGCCGGCACCGCCGCCCGCCGCACCGGCGACAAGGTGCTCGGCGTCTTCGTCGGCGAACTGCAGCGCGCCGGCGCGCCCGACCCGCAGATTCGCCTCGACAAGGGCCGCCGGTCCGGGGTTAAATCGGCCTCATGAAGACGCTTTTTTTCGCCGCCGCCCTGGCCCTGGCCAGCATCCCCCTGCTCCATGCCACCGCCGGCAAGAACAACGTCGGCACCGTCATCACCGACCTCAAGGTCCGCTACTCCGGCAAATCGCCCGAACTCAAGGGCCGCGCCTACGTGCTGGAATTCTGGGCCACTTGGTGCCCGCCCTGCCGCACCAGCATCCCGCACCTCAACGAAATTTACGGCAAGTACAAGGCCCGCGGCCTGGAGATCATCGGCGTCACCCAGGAGGACCGCCAGACCGTGCGCAACTTCACCAAGGATGTGCCCATCGACTACACGGTCGCCCACGACACCTACGGCAAGCTCAACGAGCAATTCCAGATCAAGGGCATCCCGCACGCGATGATCGTCGACAAGACCGGCAAGATCGTCTGGGAGGGCCACCCGTCCAGCCTGCCGGAAGCGCAGCTTGAGTCGTTGCTGAAAGCGGAGTAAGGCGGCGGCTCATGACCCTGTTCCGCCTCGTCCTCTGCCTGCTCAGCCTCGCCGCCGGCGGTTGGTGGCTGGAACAGGAGCGACGCGGCGGACGCCTGCAGCAGATCGACGAACTGTTCCTCGACTTCCTCACCGCCAACGCCCGCGACCGCCTCACCCAGCCCGATCCGCAGGCGCCGGACCAGGTGGTGTTCGTGCCCCTGCGCGAGACCGAGCGCAACGAGTTCGCCGCCTGGCCACCGCCGCCGATCGACTGGCAAACCCTGCTCAAGGGCCTGGCCGCCCATGCGCCGGAGGTCCTGGTGCTCACCGAACCCCTGTACTGGGGCGAGCCCGCGCCGGACTTCGTGCCGGCCGTCGCCGAGGCCCTGCTGTCCTACCCCAGCGTGGTCATGGGTCTGCCGACGGCGGCGACCAGCCCGCACACGCTGCCCCTGCCCGCCTTCGGCCGCGTGCGCGGCGACGGTGCCACCGTGCCCAAGGTCGGCCCGCCGGCCCTGCTGCCGGCCCCCGAACTGCGCGGCCTGGCTGAGATCGGCCTGCGTCCCGCCAGTGCCGAGCCCGCCCTGCCCTACGTTTGGCGCCAGGGCGACAGCTTGGTGCCCAGCCTGCTCGCCCAGGCGCTGGCCCGCCACACCCGCAGCCCCTTCAACAGCCAGTCCCTGCGCCTCGGCCCCGGCGCCGGCGCGCACCTGAACCAGGGCGTGCACGTGCCGCTGACCGCCGACGGCCGTTTCCAGGTGGACCCCTCCCGCGCCGTGCCGACCGTCAACGCCCTGCCACTGATGACCGGCGCGCTCGCCGACACCCTCACCGAGGCCGAACGCGCCGCCCTCGGCCAGGGCCGCATCGTCGTGATCGGCGTGGAGGGCGCCGACGGCCGCTCGCCCGCCCGCCTGCACGCCCAGGCGCTCCAGCAGATCCTGGCACTGCCGCGCCTGCGCCAGTTCACAGCGACCGAGCAATGGCTGGCGAGCGGCCTCGCCGGGCTGATCGCCCTCGGCATCGCCGCGCGCACCCGCCGCCACCGCGCCCTGCGCACCGGTCTCGGCTGGATCTTCCTCACCCTCGTCGCCGGCTTCCTCGGCTTCCAAGCGGCCCTCGTCTGGTGTCCCCCCACCCTGCCCGTCTTCGCTCTCGCCTGCGGCACCCTCATCGCGCGGGTGTTCGGAGCCAGGACGGAGAGCCCGGAGCCGAGAGCGCAGAGCCAGGAGCCAGGCGCCGAAGCGGCGGCATCGGACAAGTCGGACAAGTCGGACAAGTCGGACAAGTCGGACGAAGCTGCATGACTCTCCGCTCCCCGCTCTCCACTCCCCGCACCGCTTCGCGCTTGCGACCCCGCCCGGCCGGCCTTAGGGTCTTGGTTTCCCCCGCCGACCCCCACTCATGCGTTTCCGCAACCTCACCCGCCGCCTCGACATCGGGGCGAACAGTTACCTGCTTGAATCCGGAGGGCACCGGATCGTGCTGGACGCGGGCATGGACCCCAAGGAAACCGGTTTCCAGGCCGTGCCCGACCTCGGCCCGCTGCCGCACCGCGCCGCCAGCGCCATCCTGCTCAGCCACGCCCACCACGACCACATCGGCTCGCTGCCGGTCGTCCAGCGCGCCCAGCCGGACACCGACGTCTTCATGACCGAGCCCACCGGCGAGGTCGGCAGCGCCATGCTGCACAACTCGGTCAACGTCATGACCAGCCAGCGCGAGGAGAAGGCGATCCGCGAGTACCCGCTCTTCACCCACCGCGAGCTCGACGAAAACCGCGCCCGCTACGTCTACCGCGACCTCGACCGCCCGTTTGAGGTCAGGGACACCGGCCTCACCGCCAGCTTCCACGACGCCGGCCACATCATCGGCTCGGCCGGCATCCTGCTGCGCGAGGGCGGCAACTCGCTGTTCTACACCGGCGACGTCAATTTCGAGCCGCAAACCATTGCCCGCGCCGCCGATTTCCCGACCGAGGGCATCGACGTTCTCATCGTCGAGACGACGCGCGGCAACTACGAGCGCCCGGCCGATTACTCGCGCAAGGCCGAGAAGGAACGCCTCGCCCGCGTGATCCGTGAGACCCACGAGGCTAACGGCTCCGTGCTCATCCCGGTGTTCGCCCTCGGCAAGACCCAGGAGGTCATGCTCATGATGCACGAACTGCACGAGGAGGGCCTCATCCCCGAGATGCCCCTGCACATCGGCGGTCTCGGCACCAAGATCACCGTCCTGTACGATCATTACAGCGACCGCACCCGCCGCAACTACGCCGGCTTCCGCCTGCTCGACGATGTGAAAATGCTCGTGCCGCCGCGCCGCAAGAAGGGCCCGGCCCGCCGCCACATCGAGTACCAGCAGCGCGCCATCTACGCCCTTTCCAGCGGCATGATGAGCGAGGGCACCACCTCGAACCAGTTCGCCGCCCGCTTCATCGACAACCCGCGCAACACCGTCGCCTTCGTCGGCTACACCGACGTCGAGACGCCCGGCTACCGCCTGCGCCACGCCAAGCCCGGCGAAAAAATCCAGCTCGCCCCCAACCTGCCCGCCGTGCCGGTGCACGCGCGCATCGAGTCCTTCGACCTCAGCGCCCATGCCTCGCGCGAGGCGATCGCCGAGTACGTCGAGAAGGTGCGCCCGAAAAAGCTGCTCATGGTCCACGGCGAACCCCTGGCCCAGGCTTGGTTCAGCGCCCGCTTCACCGAAACCCTCGGTCGCGACACCCAAATCATCCGCCCCGAACCGCACGCGCCGATCGACCTCTGGTGACACTGGTAGGGACGTGCTGCGCCGCGTCCGACTTCCTTTGAGAGCGTTCGCCAGAACAACAGGCTGTAGCGCAGGGCAACGACCCGCAGGAATCACGCGGTCACTGCCCGCATCCACAGAAGGCTTCACCCGCGGGCTGGGCTTGCGGAAGCCCAGATCCTCAAGCCTTCGGGCGACTCCCCTCTTGCACCCCCGCCTCAGCCGGACAGCATAAGGGTCTGCCCCCATGAGCTCCAAACCCACCGACATCCGCGTCACCGCCGCCCAGGTCCACTTCCTGCCCGTTGCCATGCGCGTGCCGCTGAAGTTCGGCCCGGAAACCGTCACCAACGCCGTCTGCCTGCGCGTCCGCGTCGAGGTCACCGACCGCCGCGGCAACCGCGCCGACGGCTGGGGCGAAACCCCGCTCAGCGTCTCCTGGGTCTGGCCGAGCACGCTCGGCGTCGCCGAACGCTGCCAGCGCATGGAGGAATTCTCCGTCCGCCTCGCCCAGCACCTCGTCGACAGCGGCCTCGAAGGCCACCCGATGGAGATCGGCCACGATTTCATCCACGGCCCGCTCGCGGCCACCCTCGCCGCCGCCAACACGGAGGCCGGCGGCCCGGCCATGCCCTACCTCGGCTCGCTGGTCGCCTTCAGCGCCTTCGACATCGCCGTGCACGACGCCTACGGCCGCCTGCTCAACCGCGACACCTACTCGACCTACACCGGCGAGTTCATGAACCGCGACCTCGCCGCCTTCCTCGAGCCCGACAGCGCCGGCATCGACTTTGCCGGTCGTTACCCGGCCGATTATTTGGTCGCCGACGCCCCCAAGCGCCTGCCGGTCTGGCACCTGGTCGGCGGGGTCGACGCCCTGGAAGCCGCCGACCTCACCGGCAGCGAGCCGAACGACGGCCACCCCCTGCTGCTGGCCGACTGGATCCGCCAGGACGGCCTGACCTGTCTGAAGGTCAAGCTGCGCGGCAACGACGCCGCCTGGGATTACGAGCGCCTGCGGCGCGTCGCCCGCATCGGCCTGCCGCTCGGCGTGCGCTGGCTGAGCAGCGACTTCAACTGCACCGTCCAGAACCCGGCCTACGTCAACGAGATCAGCGACCGCCTGCTGCGCGACGAACCCGAGATCTACGCCCGCACGCTGTACATCGAGCAGCCCTTCCCGCATGACCTTGAGGCGAACCAGATCGACGTGCGCAGCGTTTCCGCGCGCAAGCCGCTGTTCCTTGACGAAAGCGCCCACGACTGGGAATTCGTCCGCCTGGGGCGTCGCCTCGGCTGGTCGGGGGTCGCCTTGAAGACCTGCAAGACCCAGACCGGCGCCTTGCTCAGCCTGTGCTGGGCCAAGGCCCACGGCATGCCGCTCATGGTCCAGGACCTGACCAACCCGATGCTGGCCATCATCCCCCACGTCCGCCTCGCCGCCCACGCCGGCACGATCCAGGGCGTCGAATGCAACGCCATGCAATTCTATCCCGAGGCCTCCCTGCCCGAGGAACGCGTACACCCCGGCCTGTACCGCCGCCGCGACGGCCAGGTCGACCTTTCCAGCCTCTCCGGCCCCGGCTTCGGCTACCGCCTCGACGAAATCCAGCGCACCCTGCCGCCGGCGGTGGAGTGAGGGCGTTCAAACCAAGGCAAGGTGGATCTCATCAAACTCAAAGGCCTCGGCTCACGAGTTAAAGGTCATTTTTCCCAGCCAAGGAAAAGTGCACGGCGCACAGCATTCATGGGCAGCATGAAGCACGTCGAGAGGCTTGGAACGCTGTCCCCGAACCGCCACGCGGCTTTACCTTGCAACCCAAGCGTGGCCACCGTGACCCATCGCTTGGAAACAACAATCCCATCGGAATGCAGGGTCGTTGACGAGCAAGCATCAATGCATGAGTCTATCCCATGCCATCCTTGGTTTCCTCCCGCAGGTGCCTTTTCGGAATCGTGTTGGCCGCAGCCTTGATCTGGAAAAGCTGGCGCACTGACTGGGTGGCCAGCTGCCAATTCGCCAGCGCCGATTTCCATCCGCCCGTCTCAGTGGAACAACGTCAGGCCATGTATCGACCGCCCGTTTCGCCGCTTTGGAATCCTCCGACTGCCGCGGCCCTCACGGGCCGCGCCGAGGCTGACTGGAGCGATGCGGAGTTCTTCCCAGCCGGCGGTTCTTACGGCCCCACCAGCGAGCCTCGCCTCCAAGTGGATGTTTGGACCATGGCTTGGAAGATTCTACTGCCTGCGCTGTTGGCCGGTCTGTTGGCACCGGTCAGGCAAGAGAGTGAAGGCTGAACGCCCCCTTCCTTGGCGTCTTTGCGTGCAGTTCTTCTGAGTGTCGCCAACTCCCCGCGACAAGCACCTTGAGAACAAGCACCCAAGGCAGGGACGTTTCCGCTCCGCCGGGCACACGATTTGGGGTTGCCGCGCTGGGGGCGCCCCCTTAAATTGATCCAGTGAAAGCGGACGACTTCCAGGAGCCGGTCAAAAAGCGTGTGGGCGGCAGTCTCTCGCGACTGCCACCGCTGCAGCGGCTGGCCATGCTCCAGCGCAATGCGCTGCTCCTGCGCGGCGGCGTCTGGCAACCGCCCCAGGACCATGGAACCCTCGTTCGCAAAACTGTTGGCGCGACTCGCTGACCACGAAGTACGCTTCATCGTGGTGGGCGGCGTCGCCGTGACCCTTCAGGGCTACGTGCGACTGACGGAGGATGTGGACCTGCTCATTGACGGCACCCCGGACAATGTGCAGCGCTTCTTGGCGTGCTTGGCCGATTACGGCGAAGGCCATGCGCGCGAACTCTGCCCGGAGGATTTCGATGACAGCGAAGGTGCCATCCGCATCGTCGAGGAAGTCGAGCAATGCCAGATCGACGTCTTCACCCGCATGAGCGGCCGGCACTATGAAGACGTGATCGGAGACGCCGATCACCTGGCCTTGAACGGGCATGCGATCCCCTACGCCTCGAAGGCTTCCCTGATCCGCTGGAAGGAAGCCTCGGTGCGAGAAAAGGACCGCCTCGATGCGCTTGCCCTGCGCCGACTGCAGCAGGATCCGCAAGCCTTTGCCTGACGCCCTACCGCAGCCCGAGCACGAAGGCCGTGAGTTCCTCGCAGGCAAAGAAGGACGGGCCGACCTTGTGGCCTTCGCCGGGGACGACCTTCACCTGGATGCGGCCGCCGCCGGCTTGGTAACGTTCCTGCAGCAGCTTCGTGTTGGCGTCGTAGGGCACAACGACATCGCTGTCGCCATGCACGGCGAACATTGGCACCTGCTGCTGGAGCAGACCCTGCAGGTGATCGATCGGGTTGAACTCGCCCAGGCGCGCGCTGAGTTGCTCGCGGGTCAGGCCGTAGTCGGCCAGGGTCGCCGCCTCGGAGCGGACCAGCGGCCAGCTCGCCAGGTTGCACACCGGATAGATGCCCACCCAGGCCCGCACCTTGTCGGGATGGCGCACCGCCCAGGCCAGGGTCATCAGCCCGCCGCGGCTCTGCCCGAGCAGGATCGGCTTGGGCGAGTAACCGCGCGCGACCATCGCCTCGTAGAAACGTGTGAACCTGGCCGTGCTGGCCGGTGAACCCCGCACCTCACCCAGGTCGAAGCCGGCGATGCTGATGCCCGCCTTCAGGAAGGCTTCAAAGTAGCCGCGGCGCTCGCCGAACGCCAGGCTGCGCAGGGTCGGCGCATACCAAACCCAGGGGCGACCCGCGGCCGGCTGCGGCGCCGCCTGAACATAGGCCGTGCGACCCTCGATCTGAAAGGTCTCGGGCATCGGATCCTGCGCCGCCAGCGGCAGGGTCAGGCAGGCGAACAGGCAGAAAAAAGCGCGAAGGATCATGGCAAAAGGCCGACAGCAGGAACACGGCCGCCGAGGAAAACGCGGTTCAAGAGCCGCGTGTTGCCAGCCACAGACTCTCTACTCACGACTCTCCACTCACTGCCTGCGGCCTTCGCCCCACCTCGCGCAACGGCCGACCGTGCAGCTCAGGCGCGACGGTCTTCTTCGGCACACCGAGTCGCTGGGCGCCGTAGATGCCCGAGTGACCGCTGGCGAGGTAGGCGGTGAAGCAGGCGACCGCGAAGCAGACGGTGTACTCGCCGCCGAAAAGTTCGACGCCCATGATCGTGCAGGCGAGCGGGGTGTTGGCGGCCCCGGCGAAGACCGCGAGAAAGCCGAGCGCGGCGAACAGGGGCACCGGCTCGCCGAGCAGCAGGCCAAGGCTGTGCCCGAGGGTGGCGCCGATGAAAAACAGGGGTGTCACCTCACCGCCCTTGAAGCCGCTGGCGAGCGTGACCGCGGTGAACACCGTCTTCCACAACCAGCTGAAGGGCTCGGCGCCGCCGGCCTGGAAGGCGGCGGTGATGGAGACCTGCCCGCCCGGCGGGGTCTCGACGCCGAGGCCGAGGTAATCGCGCGTGCCGGCAAGGCCGACCAGGGCAATGACGAGCAGCGCGCCCAGGGCCGGCCGCAGCGGCGCCACCGGCACCAGCCGGGCAAAACCGCGCTGCAGGTCGTGGGTCAATCGCGAGAACAGGCGACCCGCCCAGCCGAAGGCGATGCCAGCCAGGGCCGCCTTGGCGAGCAGCGACGCCTGCAAGGGAGCGGGTGCCCCGGCGGCCAGCGCGGTGTCGAGATGATAGACCGTGTGATGCACGCCCCAGGCCGAGCAGGTGGCATCGCCGACGATGCCCGCCACCAGCACCGGCAGCAGGGCGTCGTACTGGAGGCGACCGATGACCAGGACTTCCATGGCAAAGATCGCGCCGGTGAGCGGGGTGCCAAAGACCGAGCCGAAGCCGGCGGCAATGCCGCAGAGCAGCATCAGTCGGCGATTGTCCCGACCGAGCCGGAACAGGCGCGCGAACAGCCCCGCGAGACTGCCCCCCATCTGCACGGCCGTGCCCTCGCGTCCGGCCGAGCCGCCACAGAGATGAGTGGCCAGGGTGCCGAGCAGGACCAGCGGCGCCATGCGCGCCGGCACGCCGCCGCCGGGTTCGTGAATCTCGTCGATGAGCAGATTGTTGCCCTTGTCGGAGTCCTTGCCGAGGCGGTGGTACAGCCAGCCGACCACGACACCCGCGACCGGCAGCAGCCAGAGCAGACTGGGGTGCTGCCAGTGCAGGCGGGTGACCGCGTCGAGCGCCCACAGGAAAAACGCGCTGGCCGATCCCGCCGCCACTGCCACCGGCACGGCCAGCAAGCCCCCGCGCAGCAGGTGCAGGAAATCGGGAACCAGTGAAGCGCGGGCCATCGGCCTTCAGCCTAGCCCGCCTTGCTCCCCCTTGTCCACTGCGGCTTGCCCCGCCAGTTCAGGGCCGATGATAAATGGCACTGAGGCGGATGTCGGCGCGGCGCTCGCCTTCAAACACGATCCGCACGCACACACGCCCCGGCAGGTCGGCCTTGCCAGGCCAGTGCACCGGCGTCTGAAAACCGCTGGTGCGCACCACCGCGGCCTCCTCCCCGGCATAGCCCGGCAGCGGTCGCTCCTGATCGTCAAGCAGTTCCACCCGCAGCGCCGCCTGCGGCCCCAGGCCCTCGGCGTTGAGGAAAAAATCCGGCCGCGTCGCCGGCACCACGGCGGTGACCAGTTCGGCGGTGATCTGCGGCAGTTGGTAATCGCCCGGACCCTCGCGGGCGAGATCGACCGACAAAGCCCCAAAGCGATCGCGCGGCAGCACGGCCAGTCCCACGCCGCCGCGCGGCCGCGGCGGGCCGCCGGTCGGTCGCGGATCCCAGGCTCCGTAGTAGAGGCGGGTCTCGTCGCCGACGTTTTCAAACCCCTGTCCCTGCAGCAACCCGCCCTGGTCCCAGGCGCCGTCGGCTCCGCGCTCCAGCAGGGTCCACTCGTGCTTCGGTTCGCGGAAGTTCAGGCCGTCATTGCTGAGCACGAAACCCAGATCAACGCGCACGTCCCGCCACTCGGCCGCGCCGTGCCAGCAACCGTACACGCCGAGCAGGACATTGCCGCGCGGCCAGACACTGATGCCCTCGTGGCATTGCTCGCCCTCGCGGCTGCGCCCGGCGCCGAGGTACTTGAACTGCGGCGTGCGCACGAAGGCGATGCTGCTGGTCGGTTCCCAGTGGGTGAAATCGCGGCTCCGGTAAAGCCGGCAAACGCGCCCCTGGTAGGTATGCACACCCGGCAGGGCATTCTGGCCGCAGGCATAATAAAAGCCGCCCCATTGATACAAACCGCCGCTCGGCTCGATGTGCACGCCCGGCAGCAGCAGGTCCTGCTGGCGCAGTTCTGAGCGCTGCGGCTGCACGTCCTTCACCGGCGTCCAGCGCAGGCCGTCCGCGCTGACCAAGGGGAGCAGGGTGCCGAGCCGTGTGTGGTGGCGAAAATACACATGCGTGGTCATCTTGTAGCGCCGCGCCGGATCGGGATCGGCGGCGTCGCGGATCACCTTCAGGTTGATCACGCCCCAGGGTTGGCCGCCGATATCGACCAGGTTGTTGCGCCGACTGCCACGGTGCTCGACCAGGCCCAACTCGGGCTTGGTCCAGGTGAGACCGTCGTCACTCTCCGCGTAGGCCGCCCGCCAGCGCGCCGAGGCCACGCGGTTTGAGTCGTCATCGTCAAAGGCGACATACCACATCCGCCAGCGGTCGTTCTCGCGCAGGATCGAGCCGTAGAACTGCACGCCCAGCGCATCGGGCGACCCCGGTGCACCGCGCTGCAGCACCGGACTGACCGCATGCCGCACCGGCTGGCGCATTTCCAGCCGCAGGTTCTGCGTGTGCGGGATCGACACCGAATCGAAGGCGAACAGGGTGGTCGCCCGGCTTTCGTCGAAGAGATCGGCGGCCGACAGCGGGGCCCCCGCAAGCACCAGCCCGATGGCCGTTGCACAACAAAAAGCGTGAAGAAATGGCATGCCGGTAAAACCGCCGGTTTCAACGGCAGTGCTGCTGGCTAACGCTGCTGCCGGCACGGGCTTTCAACATGCAGACAGCAGTGTCCACGAGGTTGCGCACTTCCAACTCACAAGTCAGCCTTGGAGATTCTGGCTTCACCCGCATGAAACCACCCCTCGGCACGCAGTCGAACCAGCGTGCGGTGAACCAACGCGCACAGGACCGCGACAAGCAGGGTCGATGCGACGACCCGGATCGGATGCGTGGCGAACGCCTGCTGCGGAGTCTGGAAAAGCTGGGGGCGACTGAAGATCAACAGCACCAGCAGTGCCACCAGGGAAACGACGAACTGCAGTCCATTCATCACCACGGCAAGCCGCCACCAACCCATGCGCCTTGTCAGCAAGCCGAATCCGGCCAGCAAATCGAGCACCAGGAAATTCACATGCATGTGGCTCCGGGACGTTTCCGTCACGATGTGGATCAGCGCGAAACCGCCCTGGAGCAGGAACCAGCCGATGACGACCCGCAGCGCCAACGGCAACCTGCACGCGAGAGCGCGTTCCTGAGCCGGATCCGCGCGGTTGCCGCACGACTCGGTTGCGCGCATCCAAGTGAACCCACACATTGCCGCACCTCCCAGGATGAGAAGGCCGGCGATGAACTGAAACAGGCCTTGGCGGCGCTGCTCGTCCGCCTGCTTCAGCACCGCCGCGTGATTCACCCGTGCTTCGGCCTGCACGGCCAGCCGATGAAGTTGTTCCGCCGCCTGGGTCAAGCGTTCGATCTCCCCGCTGCCCTTGCCGACCCTTTGCGCCTCGTCCCGCCGCAGGACCGCCTCCGTGGCCGCCTTCTTCGCCTCACTCCACGCCTGCGTCGCACGGTTGCGCTCTTGGAGGTTCTTGCGCGCGCCCTGCGTCAATCCAAAGTCGTCCACAAGTTCGTTCATGAACGGTGAAACAGACAGCAGACCGAACCCGGCGACGAGGGTCGCCACGCCCGCCCAACGGCCAAGCGTGCCCCCGGCAACAACCGGCAGGCTTCCCCGCCGAGGCGTTTTTCCCGCACCCGCCAGCCCCTGACGGCGGCGGATCCACCACCGCGCCAATCCAAGGCTGACGGCGATGAGGATCAGGAGTTCCAGGGTGCCAAGGGGAGCACGATGATCCGCGAGCATCAGCACGGTCCACAAGCCAAGAATCAGGATCGCCAAGATGCCGCCCGCGAGGCGCCACTGGCCATCGTAGCGGATCGCCCGCTCCCGGGTTGCGGATGCCGCCTGCCGCCCAAGACTCTCCACCTGCGTGCGAAACTCCGCCGCCGTGGCGAAGCGCAGCTCGGGCTCCTTTTCCAGCGCGCGCAGCACGATCTCATCAATGCGGATGTCCACCTGCACACGCTTCGAAGGGGCCTCGACCCTGCCCTTGGGCCGCTCACCGGTGAGCATCTCATAAAGCACAACCCCGAGGCTGTAGATGTCCGCACGATGATCCGCCTGGCCGTTTTGCTGCTCGGGCGCCGCGTAGTCGGGCGTGCCGAACGGCAGCGTCGCCACGTCGTGAGGCAGGGCGCCCTGCCCCTCTTGCGGTGCGGGAGGGCTGCTGTGGACAATTTTCGCGATGCCGAAGTCGGCGATCTTCACCACCCCGCCTTTGTCGATGAGCAGATTCTCGGGCTTGATGTCGCGATGAACGATACCGTGGTCATGCGCGCACTGCAGGGCGTCACACACGGGCGGCACGATGCTCAGCGCCTCTTGCGGTGTCAGACGTTGGCTTTGCAGGAGTTGGCGCAGGTTCACGCCGTCCACAAACTCCATGAGCAGGTAACAAAAGCCGCCCGCCTGCCCGAAATCATGGACGGCAACGATGTGCGGGTGATTCAGCGCGGCAAGCGCCTGGGCCTCCTTGGCGAAACGCGCCGCAAACTGCGGGTCATCCGCGCGCTCCGGCGCGAGCAGCTTCAAGGCCACAAGGCGGTTCAGCGACTTCTGACGCGCCTTGTAAACCACGCCCATGCCGCCGCGCCCGAGGCATTCAAGGATGTCGAGCTGAGGGAAATGCGGGGCGAGTTCCTCCGGTGTGAGTGGCGGGACCGGCGGCGTGGGATCGCCGTCCAGGGTCGGCACCATCACCTGCGCCATGAGGCAGCGCGGGCACTGTGACTCGGGAACGCCGGAAGGCAGCGGGGAACCGCAGTGCGAGCAGGCCGGGACTGGGATGTTTTCGCTCATGACCGTATCCTGACGCGCTGCCGCGGAAACCGAACCGACTTTTCACCGGCCCAGCGCCACGAAAAGCGCCTCCATCTCCTCCTTGACGGCGGCAGGGTCCTCCAGCGTGCCGGCCACCTCGGCCTTCACCCAGTGACGGAGCCGCTTTTTCAGGCGGCTCACCGCCATGCGAAAGGCGTCAAAACTCATGCCGCAGGCCGCGGCGAGCGCGGTTTGATCGCCATGTCCCGCCTGGCCTCTCAGCAAACCGCGCACCGATTCAAAAAACGTGCCGCGACCCTCCGCCTCGCATTCGGCGCGCAGCCTTTCCAGGCTGCGTGCAATGACCGTCACAGCCCAGCGCCGGTCAAATTCGGCCTCCGGCGAGGGCGCATGCCTGTCCACCACGCCAGACATCTCGGCATGGTCCAAAGGCACAGCCTCCTCCCCGCCCCCGCGCTTCAACCGCCGGGCCATCTGCTTTTGATGGGAAACAAAATGCTTCACCGCTCCCAGCAGATAAGAGCGGAAGCGTCCACACTGCCGCTCCGCACCCGCCATCCGGCCGCCACCGAGCAGGTCGGCGAAAAAGGCATGTGCCATGTCGCGCGCCGCGTCCGCGTCGCGCAGCACGTGCCGCAAATAAATCTGCACCGGCTCGTAATACGCCTCACAGAGATCGGCAAGCGCCCGCCGACCCTCCTCCGAATCCGCCTTGGCCAGGCACACACAGGTCCACCGCGTCGTCAGAAAGGCGTCCGCGCGCAGGCTGGGAGAGTCAGGCGTGATCATTCGCGGGAGGGCTCAACACCATTCATGACGTTTTTGCGGACGAAAGAGAACTGCTTTCTTCAGATGCTCCTGGCGGGACGGCCCCGCGCCGCGGCAAGCTGGCGTTGCTGCGACCCCGCGGTAAAATCATCCCCAGCCCTCGTCCCGCCAGCTCTCATCCTGCTGGGCGCCAAAGAGGTCGGTCTGCGGCAGCAGGTGCTCAAGCAGGTTTTCCGGCGGCACCTGCGCCGGCAGCGGCCGGTGGCGCGCCGGTACGCCCAGGGCGAGGGTGCCGGGCGGCACATCCTGGGTCACCACGGCGCCGGCGGCGATGAAACTGCCACGACCGATCCTCACGCCGGGGCCGATGGTGACCCCGCCACCAATGCAGACATGGTCCTCGATCGTCGCTCCCTGCACGGTGCCCTCGCGCATCGGGTATTTGGCATTCAAAAACGTCGTGCCCGGCCCGATGAAGACGAAGTTGCCAATCGTCGTGCGGCTCGGCACATAGACATGCGCCATGATCTTGACGCCGTTGCCGAGAGTGAGCCGGCCCTCCAGAGTGCACTTGTGGTGGACCACACAGCGGTCGCCAATAACCACCTCGCCGCGGATCAGCACCTGGTGGCCGCACTGAAACCGATGCCCGATCGTCGTGTTCGCGTAAAGGATGCTGCCGCTGCGCACGATGGCGTGGTCGCCAATCCGCGTCGGCTGCGAGTCGCCGGGATAGCGGTAGCCGAGGATGACATCGGCATCGATCTGCGCCTGGGCGCCGATCTCACAAAAGGGTTCAGTGGGCAGACTCATGAGATTATTCCCCGGCAAACCGCCGCAGGGTTTGGAGGGCTTGCACGGCGATGACGTCGCCGGCGGGCTTGGCATAGGGTGGCCGAAATTTGCTGTAGCGATGGTTGGCGCTCATGTACTCGCGATCGCCGGTGTTCGGTCCGTCGGTGAGGTAGCCGTAGGACAGGTTGGTGTAGCCGCAGGGCAGCGCCAGCGGCAGCGGCGAGCCCGCGCGGATCTGCCGGCCGATGCCCTGGAAGGGTTCAAACGGCATGCCGACGATGCCGACATCGCCCACGCGCAGGACCTGGATGTCGACCTCCAGAAACTTCGCCACCGTGTCGGCGCGACCGCTCTGGCGCAGGTCGAGCGCCCAGCGGCTCCAGGGCAGGATCATCTCGACCAGCTTGCCACGGTAGGCGGGCGTCAGCTCGCTCGGGAAGTTCTGGCCGACACATTCGCGGGTGTTTTCATCGCCGGCCGCGGCGCGGCGAAGGAAGTCCTCCATCTCGGCGATCTCCGCCTTGAGCACGTCCTCGGACGGCAGCGGCGCCAGCGGGATGCGCACTTTCTCGACCGCGTAATCCAACCCGTCGCGCCTCGACGGCTGCAACTCCCCGAGGGACGCGATGTAGCTGTCGGCGAGCAGGCGGCCGTAGTGCCGCGACAGCTCCACGCCGCCGCGGAACATGCCCTTGGCATTGACGTCGCCTGCGCAGCCCTGCAGGAAGCTGACACTGATCGGTTGCCCGGGCGAGAGATGCCGCGCCAGATGCTCGCAAGCCACCTGCGGCCAGTCGCCAAACACGACCGGTTTCTCAGGGTGAAAGCAGGTGACGGGATGCGCGGTGAAATGGGCGAGCGCGGTCACCACCTGGCCGGCCGGATTCTTCAGCACGACCAGGGGTGCCTGCTCATCGACATCACCCTTGAAGTCGGTGCCCAGCAGGTCGCGATCCTCCTCGCGCATGAGGTAGGTGCTGCCATCGGCGCGCCGGCCCTTGCGGTTGTAGCTGAGGCGGCCCTCGCGACCCACCGCCCACCAGACTGTCACCGGCTGCAGCTGGCCGGGCAACTGCCGGGCGGTGGCGGTGAGTTTTTGCAGGTAGGCCTCGCCGGCCGGCACCAGCTTGGGCGCGGGAATTTCCTCCGGCTTCAGCGCCAGCGTCACCAACGCCTCCAGGTGGTTGCTCACCAGGTTGAAGTCGGTGTGGTTGTGCGAGAGCATGAGCAGCACGTTCTCGACCGGCAGTCCGAGGGCCTCGGCGGCGGTGCGCCGGATCAGCGGGCTGATGTTGGCGCCCTTGGGCGAGTTCATGTGCGGGGCGATCACGCAGACGCGGCGCTCGCCGTCGTCGAGCAGGGTCACCGTGGTCGTCAGCGGACCGGCCACCGCGCGCACCAGCGCGCCCGTCTTGCTGGCGGTCAGCCCGCCGCGATCGGGCAAGGCCTCAAACTCCAGCGCCGCCACCCGCAGACGCGGCGGCTCGGCGGCAGGGAGTGACAGGCCCCAGGCGAGGGCGGACAGGCAGGCAACCAGACTTCGGGACATGCCATGACAACGCTGCGGCAACCGCCAACCGTGCAACTGCACTGACATCCTTCTCTCTGGATTGTTCCAGCCGCTTGTGCCCCCCCCGGCCGGCGGCTGGCAGCCATGACACGCCACTCAGACCTTCGACGCGGGTGGCGGCGGACGCGACCCAGGGCCGCGACCGAGCCGCTCCAACCCGCGGCGCAGCCCCAGCAGAAGGGTTTGTTCCTGGCTCAGGCCCAGGCTGCGGGCGGTCTCCTGCAAACGCGCTTCCGTTTCCGCGCTGAGGGCAACGGGAACGATCGTGCGGCCACGCGCGGCGGATCGGGAACCAGAAGGCATGACGCGCTTGTATGAGATTCGTATATCGACGTCAACATTTCCCGCATTTTCCCCTGAAAAAGTTTCGCCCTTCGAAGCCGGCGCGCTAGGATGACGGCCGTGCCATGAGCAAGCGCTCGCGCCCCATTCCCCTGGCTGTTCCCGACGAGCTGCTGAACCGGCTCGACGAGGCGGCCCTGCGCATGGGCCGGACACGCGCCCAGATCATGCGCGACGCCATCGAGATCGGCCTCGAAGACCTGCGCCGCTGCGGCTACGACCTCGCCGGCGCCGTGGTCGACAAGGCGCAGGCCACCCGGGCCAAACTGCTGCCGATCGCCGCCGAGAAACCCTCGCCCGAGCCGGTTGCCACGGCCGTCGAACGGGTCACCTACCCCGCCGGCCGCAAGCGCGCCAAGGCCGCTGATCCAACCCCCGGCTGCTGATTCAGGCCTCCGCCGCCACCGGTTCGGTCTCGCCGCGCTGCCAGTGCAGGGGCGCGGCCCCGCTCCACTGCTTGAAGACGCGCGAAAAATGCGCGGCACTCTTGTAGCCGAGCTCACTGGCCACCGCCTTCACCTGGGCGTCCGGCTGGCGCAACTTGACCGCCGCCTGCGACAGCTTCAGCCGGGTCAGACAGGCAAGCGGTGTCTCCTCGTCGTAGCGTTTGAACAGCCGCGTCAGGTAGGCCGCCGAGACATGACAATGCCGCGCCGCCTCTTCGACGCTGCCGAGCACGGGGTAGTTGCGCAGCAGGTGCCCGCGGCAACGCAGGTAGGTCGCATAGGCCGGATCGAGCTTGGTCGCCGCCGGCTGGCGACTGTCGGCACACAGCACCAGCGCATGCTCCAGCGCGGCGGCGGCGGCGCGCAGGCCGAGGCGCCCCCCGCGCAGGGCGTGGTCAATCACTTCTTCGAGCAGGCCGACCACACGCGCGGCGTCGAGCACGCGCAGCACCTGGCCGGCACCGAGGCCCAGCTCATCGAGCAGAGCGGCGGCACGCGGGCCGGTGAGATTGAAAAAGTACTTCACCAGCGGCTCCTCGGCTTCGGAGCGGATCACGTGCGGTGTGCCCGGGTCAAAAAAGAACGCATGGCCAACGCCGACGTCATGGCGGCGGCCCGCCAGCGTCACCTGGCCGCGACCGCGGGCGACGAATTCAAAGGCGAGGAAGGGGAAACTGCGCCGATCAACGACGAAATCCGGCGCGCACCACTCGCAGCCACCACCCACCAAACCGAGCCCGGCGCCCTCCCGGCGGCGCTGCCGCCAGTCGGTCAGGTAGAAGCGGCGCGTGCGCAGCACTTGAGTGGAAAAATAGTCGGCCTGTTCCGTGGCGGGCATGGGCGGAGAGAAAGTCGTCTGCCATCGGCATCTTGCAAGGCGAGTCAAGAATCGTCAACCGGCTGCCAAGGATGGGCACAAGCCGTGTCTTGCCCTCGCCCGGTCGCCGAAGCGAGATTGCGCCCCCGCCATGTCCCTGCCCCAACCGCTCCGCGGCATCATCCCGCCCCTCGTCACCCCCCTGTCCGGCCGCGACACCCTCGACGTCGCCGGCCTCGAGTGCCTGATCGAGCACCTGATCGCCGGCGGGGTCAGCGGCCTGTTCATCCTCGGCACCACCGGCGAGGGCCCCAGCCTCAGCTACCGCCTGCGCCGCGAACTGATCGAGCGCAGCTGCCAGCTCGCCGCCGGGCGCGTGCCGGTGTTGGTCGGCATCACCGACACCGCCTTCACCGAAAGCGTCCACCTCGCGCGCTTCGCCGCCGAGGCCGGCGCCACCCATGTCGTGCTCGCCCCGCCCTACTACTTCCCCGCCGCACCGCCGGAGCTCTGGGAGTACATCCAGGATCTCGTCGCTGAAATGCCGCTGCCGCTGTTCTTGTACAACATGCCCGGCCTGACCAAGGTCAGCTTTGATCTCGACCTCGTGCGCCGCGCGCTTGATCTGCCCGGCATCTGCGGGGTCAAGGACAGCTCCTGCGACATGATCTACTTCCATCGCCTGCTCGAGCTCGCCCGCCAGCGGCCGGAGTGGAGCGTGCTGGTCGGTCCCGAGGAACTCACCGCCGAAGCCGTGCTGCTCGGCGGCCACGGCGGCATCAACGGCGGCGCCAACCTGCACCCGCAGTTGTATGTGCGGATGTACGAGGCCGCCGCCGCCCAGGACCTGCAGCGCAGCCGCGAGCTGCATGCCGAGGTCATGCGCCTGGCCGGCAGCATCTACACGGTCGGCCGCCACAAGAGCGCCATCATCAAGGGCATCAAGTGTGGCCTGTCCCTGCTCGGCATCTGCGACGACCAGATGGCCGAACCCTTCCAGCGCTTCCACGAACCCGAACGCGCCCTCATCCGCGAACGCCTGACCGCGCTCGGCCTGCTCGGTTGACCGCGCTGCGGGATGGGGCTGTGGCGCGGGGCAGCGACCCCGGGAACCCTGCAGTCACGGCCCGCGTCTCCAGAAGGAACCGCGCGGACTTACAGCCATTCC
This sequence comes from uncultured bacterium, assembly GCA_966252325.1. GTDB lineage: Bacteria > Verrucomicrobiota > Verrucomicrobiia > Verrucomicrobiales > Verrucomicrobiaceae > Prosthecobacter. Next base: position 29,473 of record CBINON010000018.1, read on the forward strand.
TCCGCCACCAAGGCTGGGGAGAGCACCTTGACACCCTGAACGGTGGTGCCGAAGAGCGCGCCAAAGTGCGTGCGATCGCCGGTCACCAGAATGTCGCATCCCGACCGATTGGCGGCGGCAAGCACGGGGCGATCCTTTTCCACCAAGGGCAGGCTCTTCTCCAAGGCCAGATCGCGTGCGCGAGTAGGCTGATACTCCATCTGCGACAGTCGTTCCTCCAACCAAGCCAGTCCCGCCGGCGCTTTGGCGGTCAGGTTGCGGCGCGCTTCTTGCAGAACATAGGCGTCGATGCAGAGCACGTGCCCCTCGGCCAACAAGAGCGCCAGCAGTCGTCGAACCGCACCTTCGGCACGGGCGGCGGAAAAAAGCAGGTTGGCATCCAGAAACAGGCGCATGCCATCAGCCCTTCTTGCGCTTCAAGACGCGGGCGAGTTCCGCTTCCTCGCGGTCGAACTCGGCGATCCGGTTGTCGGAGTACGTCTCGACCGGCAGCATCACCGTCGGACGCAGCAGGATGCCTTCCGGAGTGGTCTCAGCGATGAGCACATCCTTGGGGCGAAGGCCGAAGAAGGCTCGCATCTTGGCCGGCAGCGAGACAACCCCACGATCGCTGATTTGCAGAGGGACTTGCATAACACAAAACAGCAGAAAAGCAGAAATTCTGCAACCGGAATCATCTCCCATCTCCCACGCCATTTTCCGCGTAAAAACCGGCAGCTTGGTGGAGAGTACTGGGACGAAGCCGCATGTCGCCCGCCGAGACCGAACGCCACCGCTCCTTTTTGCGCCTCTACACGGCGCACGAGCCGGCCCTGCGCGCCTTTGTGCGCCGGTTGGTGCCGACACGGGCCGATGCCGATGACATCCTGCAGGACATCAGCGTCGTGCTCTGGGAGAAGTTCGATGGCTTTCACGCGGACGGCGATTTCCGCGCCTGGGCCTTTGGCATCGCGCGTTTCGAGGTGCTGGCCTGGCGGCGTGACAAGGGCCGCGACCGCCTGGTGCTCGACGAGCAGGTGGTCGCAAGAATTGCCGAGGAGAGCGCGGCGGATGAACCCCGGCTGGCGCGCCAGCGCGAGGCGCTGGAAGCCTGCATGCGCGGGGTGCCGGACGCCCAGCGAACCCTGCTGCTCCAGGCCTATCACGAAGGCGCGCGCATCCAGGACGTGGCCCGCGACAGCGGCCGCAGCGTCGCCGGCTTTTATCAATGGCTGCACCGCATGCGCCGGCTGCTGCTCGACTGCATCAGGCGCGCCCTCAGCCGGGAGGAGGCGGCCTCATGAAAACCAAACTCGACCGGCTTCTCGACGCCTACCTCGACGGCACGCTGTCCGCCGAGGCGCAGGCGGAGCTCAACGCCCGCCTGCACTCTGATGCCGAGGCGCGGCGCGAGTTCGTCGAACAACTCAACCTCGATTCCGCCCTCGCCGCCCTGGCCGCGGGTGGACTGGCCGAAACCGCGCCGTCGCCAAGTCCGCGCCGACTCGCCACCCCCGCCCGCTGGCTGGCCGCCGCTGCCGGCCTGGCCCTGCTCGGGCTCGGCGCGTGGGCCTGGCAAAACGCCCGGCCGGCCCATGCCACCGTCGCCGAGGCGGCGGGCAGCGCCGGCCTCGCCGAGGGCGACCGCCTGCGCGGCGGCTGGCACCGGCTTGAAGCCGGCACGCTGGCGCTGGTCAGCGCACGCGGCGCCCGGCTGGTCCTGGAGGCACCCGCCGAATTCCGCTTTGAATCGGCTCAGCGCCTGCGCCTGAAGCGCGGCCGCCTCGCCGCCGACGTGCCACCGTCGGCCAAGGGTTTCACCGTCGTCACCCCGACCGGTGAGGCGATCGATCTCGGCACGCGCTTCGGCATCGACGTGCCGGCCAGCGGCAACGCCGAGATCCACGTGTTTCAGGGCGAGGTCATTGCCAAACCCAATGGCGCTTCGGGCACCCAGAGCCTGCGCGGCGGCGACGCCCTGGCCCTGCAGGGCGGGGCGACGCGCGAGCTGCGCTCGGCCGCCTTCATCCAGCCCGACGAAATGCCCGGCCTGCGCGCCGGCCTCGCCGCCGGCCAGCGCGCGCGCGCCGAGCAGGCCCTTCTGGAACTCCGCCGCGATCCCGCGCTCATCGCCCTGCTCGACTTCGAGGCACCCACCCCTCAGGAGGGCAACTTCCGCATCGTGCAGGGGCGCTGGCCCGGATCCCGCGCGCCGGAGTTCACCGAGACCGGCGACCATCTGAAGCTCGACGCCGGCGGTGGCCGCGACTGGCCACAGTTGACCCTCGCCGCCTGGGTACGGCTCGACCGGCTGGGCGCGCCCTATCAGTCGCTGCTGCACACCGACGGCTGGGAGGCGAGCAAACCCGGTCAGGTGCACTGGATGGTCACACGCCACGCCACCATGCGTCTCGCCCTGCGCGGCAACACCCTGGCCGCCGGCTCCGACGAGAAGGAAGGCTCCCCGGACTCGCGCACGCCCGTGCTGCCCGAGCTCGGCCGCTGGCTGCACCTCGCCACGGTCTATGACTCAGCCTCCGGCACCGTGCGTTTTTACCTCAACGGCCGTTTCGACAAGGAAACCCGCCAGGAGCTCGCCCACCCCGCCCGCCTCGGTCCGGCCCGCATCGGCAACTGGGATCGCCAGGACCGCAAGCTCAGCGGCCGCGTCGATGAACTGCTGCTGCTCGGTCGCGCCCTGAGCGACGCCGAAATCCGCGCCCTGTTTGAGGCCGGCAATCCGTACCGTTGACGCATGAAGTTCTCCTGCCTCCTGCTCCTGCCCGCCGCCGCGCTCGCCGCGCCGGTCGATTTCGTCCGCGAGGTGCGGCCCCTCTTCGAGCAGCACTGCTACGATTGCCACGGCGAAAAAAAGCAGAAGTCCGGCCTGCGCCTCGACATCAAGTCGGAGGCCCTCAGGGGCGGCGACAACCACGGCCCCGACATCGTCCCCGGCAAGGCCAAGGACAGTCCGCTCATCCACTTCCTCACCACGGACGATGAGGACGAGCTGATGCCACCCGCCGGGCGCCTGTCGGCCACCGAGATCGCCACCCTGACCCGCTGGATCGAGGAAGGCGCCGTCTGGCCGGATGGAATCGACACCACCCAGCTTGAGGACCGCACGGATCACTGGTCCTTCAAGCCGCTCCAGGCAGATCCCGAATCTCAGATCTCAGATCTCAGATCGATCGACGCGTTTGTCGACGCCAGACTCGCCGAACAAGGTTTGCAGCGGGCACCTGCGGCCGATCCGACCACCCTGATTCGCCGGCTCAGCCTCGATCTCACCGGTCTGCCGCCGAAGCCGGAGGAGGTCGCCGCCTTTGTGACGGAATGCGGCGACGGCCAGGTGAACGAGGCCGCCCTCGAGCGCCTCGTCGACCGCCTGCTCGCCTCGCCGCACCACGGCGAGCGCTGGGCCCAGCACTGGCTCGATGTCGTGCGCTACGCCGACACCCACGGCTTCGAGGTCAACACCGAGCGCCCCAACGCCTGGCCCTACCGCGACTACGTCATCCGGGCCCTCAACGCCGACCTGCCGTACGACCAGTTCATCCGCCACCAGATCGCCGGCGACGTGCCTGCGGCATCACAGATTTCAAATTTCAAATCTCAAATTCACCCGGATGCCGCCACGGGCTTCCTGGTCACGGCCTCGGTGCTGCTGCCAGGTCAAATCGGCAAGGACGCGCCCTCCATGCGCCTGGCGCGCCAGGATTCGATCGATGAAATCGTCGTCAACATCGGCCAGACCTTTCTCGGTCTCAGCCTGGGCTGCGCGCGCTGCCACGACCACAAGTTCGACCCGGTCAGCGCCCGCGAATACTACGCGATGCAGGCCTTCGTCGCCGGGGTCGAGTACGCCGACCGCCCCCTGCGCTCGTCCGAGGCCCAGGCCCGCGAGCGCGAGACCGCGATACTCCGGCAGCAGGTCGTCGATCTCGACCGCCAACTCCTGCGTTTCGTGCCGCTGGCGCGACCCGGCAGCCCGGCGCGCGCCACGGATCCCGCCCGCAACGAGGAAACCTTCAAGCCCACCGAGGCCCGCTTCGTGCGCTTCACCATTCACGACGCCAACCTCCACCCCAAGCTCGGCCTCATCGAACCCTGCCTCGACGAGTTCGAAATCTTCTCAGCCGGCGTCAATCTCGCCCCCCAGGCCAAGGCCCGCGCCTCAGGCAGTCGCACCTCGGCCAAGCACCGGCTCGAGCACCTCAACGACGGTCGCCACGGCAATGACCACAGTTGGATGAGCGATGAAAAAGGCCGCGGCTGGGTCGAGTTCGAACTGCCGAAGCCGCACCGGATCGACCGCATCGTCTGGAGCCGCGATCGCGAGGGCCGTTTCCAGGATCGCCTCGCCACCGCCTTCACCCTGGAGGCCGGAATGGAACGCGGTGCTTTGCGCGTGCTGACCGAGGCGCGGCCGCCGCGGCCGACCGTGCACTGGAAGCTGAGCACCGACCGCTTCAAACCCGTGCAGGCACGCCGCCTGCGTTTCACCGTGCTCGCCACCAACGGGCTGTCGCCCTGCCTCGACGAGCTTGAGGTCTTCGACACCCGCGGCCGCAACGTCGCGCGCGACGCGCAGGTGACGACCTCGGGCAATATCCTGGTGCCCGACCGTCACGACCCGGCCTATGTGAACGACGGCGTCTACGGCAACAGCCGCAGCTGGCTCGGCCACGAGGACGGTCGCGGCTGGGTGGAACTGGCATTCGCCGACACCGTTGAGATCGACCGCGTCGTCTGGAGCCGCGACCGCGAGGGCCGACTCGAGGACCGCCTGACCACCGAGTACCGCATCGAGACCTCGCTCCCGAACGGCGCCTGGCGGCTCGTCGCCGACTCGAGCGACCGGCGTCCCTTCGTCGCCGGCAAGGCCCTGGACCCGGTGTTCAGCGCCGCAGGCTTGCCGCCGGAGGAGGCGCGCCAGGCCGAGGCCCTGCTCGCGGAAAAGCGCGCGCTGGAAGCGCGGATTGCCTCGGCCGAACAGGGTCAGCTCGTCTTCGCCGGCAAGTTCCGCACGCCCGACGAAATCCGCGTGCTCAACCGTGGCGACCCCGAGCAGCCGAAGGAACCGGTCGTTCCCGCCGTGCCGGCCGCCCTCGGCAAGCTGACCCTCGCCGCCAACACGCCCGAGCCGGCGCGGCGCCAAGCCCTCGCCGAATGGATCGCCAGCCCGGCCAATCCCCTCACCGCCCGCGTCATGGTCAACCGCGTCTGGCAGGGCCACTTCGGCACCGGTCTGGTTGAAACACCGAGCGACTTCGGTCGCAGCGGCATGAAACCCTCGCACCCCGAACTGCTCGACTGGCTGGCCGCCGAGTTCATCCGCGGCGGCTGGAGTCTGAAAAAGCTGCACCGGCTCATCGTGCTCAGCCAGACCTACCGGCAGTCCAGCCGGATTGAGCAGAGAGCGCAGAGCCAAGAGCCAATCCCCCGCCCGGGCCTTCATCCAACCTCCGCCCCCAAGCGCTCCGCTCCAAGCCCTTTGCTCATCGACGCCGACAACCGCCTGCTCTGGCGCTTCCCCGCGCGCCGGCTCGAGGCCGAAACGATTCGTGACAGCATGCTCGCGGTGAGCGGCCGCCTCAATCCCGCCATGTTCGGTCGCGGCTACGACCTCTTCGACAAACGCGGCGGCCTCAGCGGCTTCAAGCCGGTGGAAGTTTTTACGCCGGTGAATGAGCGACGCATGATCTACGCGCACAAGGTGCGCCGCGAAAGCGAGGCCGTGTTCGGTGCCTTCGACTGCCCCGACGCCGGCCAAAGCACGGCCCGGCGCGTGCAGAGCACGACCCCCATCCAGGCGCTCAACCTGTTCAACAGCCGCTTCACCCTCGCCCAGGCCGAAGCCCTCGCCGCCCGCCTGCAGCGCGAGGCCGGCGCCGATCCGAAACGCCAGATCGAGCGCGCCTACCGGCTCACCCTCGGCCGCGCCCCCAGCCCCGAAGAAAGGCACGAGGCCGAACCCGTCGTGCTCCGCCACGGCGTCGCCGTGCTCGCCCGAGCCCTGTTCAACTCCAGCGAATTTTTGTTCCTGCCCTGACCCCGCCCGGACCGCCATGCCGCCGAACCCCGAACACCTCTCCACCGCCGGTCGCCTGCTGCTCGACCGCCGCCGCTTCCTCGGCGGCAGTGCCACCACGCTCGGCTCGCTGGCCTTTGCCGATCTGCTCGGCCGCGACGGCCTGCTGGCCGCGCCGGTGATCGATCCGGCACGACCCTATGCGGCGCGGCAGCCGCATTTTCCGGCGAAGGCGAAAAACGTCCTGGTGATTTTCTGCGCGGGCGCGGTCAGCCAGCTCGAAACCTGGGATTACAAGCCGGAACTCATCAAGTGGGACAACAAGCCCCTGCCGGGCGGCCCAGCCGTCACCTTCCAAGGTCCCGCCGGCAATCTGGCGCGGCCGCAGTACGCCTTTCGCCCGCGCGGCCAGACCGGCAAGTGGGTCAGTGACATGATCCCGCACTTGGCCGAGCTCACGGACGATCTCGCCTTCATCCACTCGCTCACCAGCAAGTCGAACACCCATGGCCCGGCGGAAAATTTCCTGTCGACCGGCTTCGTGCTCGACGGCTTTCCCTCGCTCGGCGCCTGGACCACCTACGCGCTCGGCAGCGAGAGCGAGGACCTGCCGGCCTACGTCGCCATCCCCGATCCGCGCGGCGTGCCGCAGAACGGTTCCAACAACTGGGGCCCCGGCTTTCTGCCGGCCGCCTTCCAGGGCACCACGATGAGTTCGAAGGATCCGGTGCGCCACCTCAGCGCACCCGGGGTGTCGGCAGCGGCCGACGGCGCCGCGCGCTCGCTGCTGCAGCGCATGAACGCCCGCCACCTGCTGGCCAACCCCGGCGACGCCCGGCTGGCGGCGCGCATCGCCAGCTACGAACTCGCCGCGCGCATGCAGCTCAGCGTGCCGGAGATCGCCGATCTCTCCACCGAACCCGCGCACGTGCTGAAGCTGTACGGCGCCGATGACACGCAGAACCCCGACAAGGCCGCCTTCGCCCGCAACTGCATCCTCGCCCGCCGGCTCCTCGAGCGCGGGGTCCGTTTCGTCCAGCTGTTCAATGGCGCCTACGCCAGCGGCGGCAAACTCAACTGGGACGGTCACAACGCACTCAAGGAGCAGTATGACGTGCATGCGCAGATCCTCGACCAACCCGCCGCGGCGCTGATCCGCGATCTGCGCCAGCGCGGCCTGCTCGAGGACACCCTGGTCGTCTGGTGCACCGAGTTCGGCCGCATGCCGTTTTTCCAGAAGGGTTCCAAGGGTCGCGACCACAATCCCGACGGCTTCACCTGCTGGCTCACCGGCGCCGGCGTGAAACCCGGCGTCAGCCACGGCGAGACCGACGACCTCGGCCAGCGCGCGGTCAAGGACGTGCATCCGCTGTACGACTTCAACGCCACCCTGCTGCACCTCGCCGGACTCGATCACGAACGACTCACCTTCGAGCACAACGGCATCCAGCGGCGCCTCACCAACGTCGAGGGTCACCTCATCCGCGAGGTGCTCGCCTGAGCCGGCACCGAGAGTCAAGAATGCGCATGCCAAATCGAGAATCGACAGGCGCGCGACGTTGACAGGAAGGTGCCGCGGGTGTGCCGTCCGCTGTGCCCAACCTGCGCCGTCGCCCCGCCATGAAACGCCTCCTCCTCTGCCTGCTGCCCGCCGCCCGCCTCGTCGCCGCCGACCCCGCGGTGCTGACTTCGGAATTCATCTACGACAGCGGTCCCTACCCGCAGATCCATGCGACGACAATCGCCGAAACGCCGGCCGGCCTGGTCGCCGCCTGGTTCGGTGGCACCCATGAAAAGAACCCCGATGTCGGCATCTGGGTCTCGCGCCAGGTCAAGGGAAAATGGACGGAAAGCGTCGAGGTCGCCAACGGCATCCAGCACACCCTGAGCGACGGCACGGTGGTCCGTCACCCGACCTGGAACCCGGTGCTGTTCCAGCCGAAGAACGGCCCACTCATGCTCTTCTACAAGGCCGGCCCGACTCCGCAGACCTGGTGGGGCCTGCTCACCACCTCGACCGACCACGGCCAGACCTGGGAACAGCCACGCCGCCTGCCCGAGGGCATCCTCGGCCCGGTGAAAAACAAGCCGGTCGAACTGCCCGATGGCAGCATCCTCTGCCCGACCAGCGAGGAATCGCCCGCCGCGCAGAAGGGCGACAAGGAAACCTGGACCGTGCACTTCGAGCGCACCCGCGACTTCGGCAAGACTTGGGAGCGCACGCCGCCGCTGCACGACGGCAAGGAAATCCAGGCCATCCAACCCAGCCTGCTCTTCCTCGGCGGCAACAAGCTGCTCGCGCTGGGTCGCTCGCGCCAGGATCGCGTCTTTGAAATCACCAGCGAGGACGGCGGCAAGACCTGGGGTGAAATCCAGCTCGGCAGCCTGCCCAACAACAACAGCGGCACCGATGCCGTGACGCTGGCCGACGGCAGCCACCTGATCGTCTACAACCACATCGGCGGCACACCCGGCAAGTGGGGCGGCAAGCGCACCCCGCTCAACCTCGCCGCCTCGAAAGACGGCCGCACCTGGCAGGCCGCGTTGGTGCTGGAAAACGAGCCGGGCGAGTACAGCTACCCGGCCATCATCCAGACGCAGGACGGCCTTGTCCACCTCACCTACACCTGGAAACGCCAGAAGGTGAAGCACGTCGTCGTTGATCCGGCCAAGCTCGCCCTTAAGCCCATCGTCGACGGCCAGTGGCCGCAGTAAGGCACTCCAGCGCTTCAGCGCGACCTCCCCCGGCCAGACCCCGCGGGCTGAAGTTCGATAGCACTCTGCCCGCCGCCGCCCACAACGCCATGTCTCGCCTCGCCGCTTTTCTTGCCCTGGCCCTTCTCTGCGGCCAGAGCCTTGCTCAGGAAATCGTCGTCTATGGCGGCACGCCGGGCGGCCTGGCGTCCGCCATCGCGGCGGCGCGACTGGGCCGGCAGGTGACGCTTGTCGAAGCCAACAACCATCTCGGCGGCATGACAACGAGCGGACTGGGCAAGAGCGACATCGAGAACCGCGCCATGATCGGCGGCCTGTTCAAGGAGTTCGTCGCCGGCGTGCATGCCCACTACCTCCGCCAATACGGCCCCCAGCACGAAAACACCCGGCTCTGCCAGGACGGTTACTACGCCGAACCCCACGTGGCGGAAAAGGTCTTGGAGGCAATGGTCGCCCGGGAATCCAACCTCACCGTGCTGAAGGGCTGGCGACTCAAGTCAGCCCGGGTGAGCCAGGGGAAACTGACCGGCATCACGATTCTCCGCAGGGAAACCGGCGAGGAACAACCCCTGCAGGCCGGCATCTTCATCGACGCCACCTATGAAGGCGATCTTTTCGCCGCGGCGGGCGCCCGGTTCCGGCTTGGCCGCGAGGCGCGCGCGGCCTTCGATGAGCCGCACGCGGGTGTCGTCTATTTTGATTACCAAACCCATGAGTTCCTGCCCGGCAGCACCGGCGAGGGCGACGATCGCCTGCCGGCCTACACCTACCGCCTGTGCCTGACCCGCGATCCGCGCAATGCCGTGCCCCTGACCGAGCCGCCACCGGGATACGACCGCGCCGACTACCTCGGCTACTTCGACGACCTGCGCGCGGGCCGCCTCGCGGGCCCCAAGGTCTTCAAGCCAGGCCGCGGCTACAATCCAAAGCACTTCAACACGCTCGTGCGCGCGCTTTCGGTCGCCGACCTGCCGAACCAAAAGTTTGATGTCAACATCAATCCGCGCCCCCTCGGCTTTCCCTTTCCCGAGGAGAACCGCGGCTACATCGAGGGCGACGAGGCCACGCGCGAGCGCATCCGGCAACGGCATCGCAGCCTGATCCTCGGCCTGCTCTGGTTCCTGCAAAATGATCCCGAGGTGCCGGCGGCGCACCGCGCACTCGCCAACGAGATGCACCTGCCGCGCGACGAGTTCACCGACAACGCCCATTTCCCCTGGCAGCTCTACGTGCGGGAGGGACGCCGCCTCATCGGCGAATACACACTCACCCAGCACGACATCACCGGCAAGGGCCAGGCCCCCAAGCACCATCCGGACAGCATCGCCGTCGGTGAGTTCCCCATCGACAGCTTCCCGGTGCGCAAGCGCCAGCCCGGCGACACCCTTGTGCTGGAAGGTTACCTTGGCATGCTGGATTACATCACGCGCCCCTACGAGATCCCCTACCGCATCCTGGTCCCGGAGAAAATGGATGGCCTGCTGGTTCCTGTCGCCGCCAGCACCACGCACGTGGCCTTCTCCAGCATCCGCATGGAACCCACCTGGATGGCGCTCGGCCAGGCTGCCGGCGTCGCCGCCCACCTGGCACTGCACCACGGCGTTGCACCGCGCCAGGTGCCCCGCGTGGAATTGCAGTCGCGACTGGTCGAACAGGGCCAGGTGATCCGTCATTCCAACCCCTGACGCGCCTGCACCTCCTTGCTTTACCCCCGCCATGAAAGCCCTCCTGCTCTTCCCCTTCCTGCTGGCCGGCACCGCCGTCGCCGACTCGTCCGTCATGCTCGCCGGCCCCTGGCTGCCCGACGATCCGCACCAGCTCAATTTCGCCGCCCTGCCCAAACTGCCGAGCCAGCACGCCATCATCAGCAATGTCAGCGCCTCCGGCAGCCTGCCAGCCCGCCTCGATCACAAACAAGGCGGCGTCAACCAGCACAACTACCTCGTCCATCATGACGGCCAGTTCTGGGCCATGTGGAGCGACGGCCCCGGCATCGAGGACCGGGTCGGCCAGCGGGTCAAATACGCCACCAGCCCCGATGGCCTGACCTGGAGCGAACCGCAGTTCCTCACCCCGGAAGCGCCAAACTCCGGCCCGGATTCCCCCCACTACGGCACCCGCACCAGCAAGGGCCTGCGCTGGATCGCCCGCGGCTTCTGGCCGCGCGACGGCGAACTGCTCGCGCTCGCCTCGCTCGACGAAGCCGCCGGCTTCTTCGGTCCGAGTTTGCAACTGCGCGCCTTCCGCTTTCAGCAGGGCATCTGGACCGACGCCGGCCTCGTCTGCGACGATGCCATCAACAACTTCCCGCCGCTCAAGCTGCCGACCGGCGACTGGATGCTGTCGCGCCGCCGTCACGACTACAAGACCAGCGGCGTGCACTTCCTCATCGGCGGCGTCAAGGCCCTCGATGACTGGCAGTCCTTCCCCGTCCTGGGCAGCGCCTCGGAACTCACGGCCGAGGAACCCGACTGGTGGATCCTGCCCGACCAGCGACTGGCCGCCCTCTTTCGCGACAACCGCCGCAGCGGCTTCCTGTTTCGCTCGATCTCGACCGACCACGGCCGCACTTGGAGCCTGCCGGTGAAGACCAATTTCCCCGATGCCACCTCCAAGGTCTGCGGCCTGCGCCTGCGCGACGGTCGCTATGTGCTGGTCTCCAATTCGAACCCGAAAAAGCGCGACCCGCTGACGCTGGCCGTCAGCGACGACGGCCTGGTCTTCACCAAGATGCTCTATCTGGTCGGTGGCCGTCACATCGACTACCCCCATGTCATGGAACACGGCGACAGCCTCTTCATCGCCTTCGCCGGCGGCAAGCAGACGGTCGAGGTGCTGAAGGTGAAGCTCAGCGATGTGGATGCAGCGAAGATGCCCGGGACGCCACTGCAGATCGGCAGGTAGCTCCGCGCCCGGCCAGTGGCACGGGAAAGCCGCCGGGCCGGCACTATCTTGGTTCGGTCTTCAAGTAGGGCGACAACGCCTCAAAGCGGAAGTCGATCTCGGCGATCTCATCGGCTGTCAGCTTCAGCTCGGAGAGGATCGGTCTGTCCGGGATGCTGCGATTGGGGCCGTATTGGCGGGAGATCAGATTCTTGAAGACCCCGCGCTTCTTCCAGAGATAAAGCTGGAAACCTCGGAGATCTCCCCCAGGCAGGTGCTGGCCGAGGTTGAACAGCAGCAGCAGCTTCGCGTAGATGTCGCGCACAGCGCCGGGATCTTTGCCGCTCTCCATCAGATTCCAGAGGTGGGTCAGCACATCGGCGTAAACAGCGCGCTCGGTGATGAGGCCCTCGGTGCCGAGGTGCGATTCGTAAAGCCAGCCATGCGCGCCGCGGGCGCTGAAAACACGCCGGATCACCGGCTTCGCGGCGCACAACTCGCGCGTGCGGGCGATGACCGGCGCGGCTTCCTCCTTGATGTAGCCGAAGTGCGGAAACTCCCTGGCCAACTCCACCATGAGCTTCACGGAGGGCACCTGGCCCTTGTAACTCACCCCGCCGGTTGTCTGAAAAATGACAGGCCGTTTCACCACCTTCGCCAACTCACGCCAGTACTGCCGCAGATCGTCCTCGGTGCGGCCCGTGTCTGGCGGCCGCGAGATGATCGCCGCCGGCGCCAGCTTTTCGGCATGCCGCGCATAGGCGAGCATCTCCTCCGTGTCGCGCCCCTGCACGCCGAGGCAGAGGGCTGTCTTCAGTCCCCTCGACGTCTCGGCCAACACCTCCATGCCACGCAATTTTTCCTCCATGCTCAGCAAGTCCACACTGTCGCCCGATTGCGGCCAGATCATGCCGGGACAACCGCCCCAGTCCACAAACCGCGCCTGCTCCGCGAGCACCCCGTAATCCACCGCTCCCGCCTCCGTGAACGGCGTGGAGAGAATGGGAAACGGTCCGCGAACCCGCGGATCCGCCTCAGTTGCGTGCAGTCGGTTGCCCGTCCAAACGACGGAGGCCCCGGAAAGGGCGGTGCCAATGAGTTGGCGGCGTGTGAGATGCTGTTTCATGAGGTCCATCCGTTGAGAGGCATACGTGTGACTTCTTGCAGCCCTGTCTGTGCGTTCGCAGATGGATTCCCTTCTGGCGTTTTTTCCGCCAAGCCCCTACCCTAGAGTCTCTCAGCACCTTTCCAGAACCATGAAAACCCCGGAAGCCACCCCCTCCTCCCGCCGCCGTTTCGTCCAGCAATCCGTCGCCGCCGGCCTCGGCTTTAACTTTCTGCCCGCCTACCTGACCAGCGCGCGCGCGGCGGACAATCCGAAGCTGCCGCCCAGCCGACGCCTCAACCTCGGCTGCATCGGCATCGGCGGACGTGCGGGCAGCGTGATTCCCGGCCTGACCGCCGGCGGCATGGCCACCCCGGTGGCCTTTGCGGACGTCGATTTTGTCACCGCCAAAGGCCTCGAGAAAAACCTGAAGGCCTTCCCGGACGTGAAACGCTTTCACGATTTCCGCGAGATGCTCGACAAGATGGGCGGCGACATCGACGCCGTCAGCGTCGTCACGCCCGACCACACGCATTTCACCGCCGCGATCCTGGCCATGGCCCAGGGCAAGCATGTCTATGTGGAGAAGCCGCTGACCCACACCTTCGAAGAGGCGGAAATCCTCATGCGCGCCGAGAAGAAGTTCAAGGTGGTGACCCAGATGGGCAACCAGGGGCACACCTCCGCTGGCGCGCAACAGTTCAAGCAGATGCTCGCGGCCGGCGTCGTCGACGACATCGTCAAGATCGAGGCCTGGAAATCGCCCTCCCTGTGGTTCATGAACGCCGCGGAACGCATCCAGGGATACCCGCCGGCCGAGCCGATGCCCGAGTCCCTGAAGAGCTGGGACCTCTGGTGCGGGCCGCAGGAGATGAAACCCTTCAGCAAGATGTACCACGCCTTCAACTGGCGCGGCTTCCATCTCTACGGCGGCGGCATGTTTGGCGACTGGGGGGCACACATCATTGACTTCGTTCACCACCATCTGAAGCTCGGCCTGCCGACGCGCATCACGCCGCTCGCACTCGCCGATTACAACCGGGTGAGCTACCCGCTGAGCTCCGACATCCGCTTTGAGTTCCCGGCACGCGGCGAAAAAATGCCGGCCGTGGAACTGCGCTGGAAGGCCGGTGGCGACATCCAGATCGAGATCGGAGAGCAGTTCGGGGATCCCGGAGCAGACGGCAAGAACTTCATCCCGAACCCCGGCACCACCGGCTCGCTGCTGCACCGCAAGCAGGGCGACTACCTGGTCCAGCGCGGTTCCCACGACCGCCATTCGCTCGTCTATCCGCGCGCCAAGATGCTGGAGTTCAAGGAGGCCATGGCTCTGAATCCGCCGGAGCACAACCACTTCGAAGGCTTCATCCACGCCTGCATGGGCGAGGGCAAGACCGAGTCGCCGTTCAGCGTCGCCGGCGAACTGACCCAGGTCCTCAATCTGGGCACCATCGCCGAGTACCTGAATGTCGATCTGCAGTTCGACCCGCAGACCAAGCGCTTCATCGGCAATGACGAGGCCAACGCCCGCCTCGCCGGCCCGGCACCCCGCGCGGAGTGGGCGGATTGCTACAAGCTGGCCTAGCCTTCATCTTAGCCATGTTTTACGAAATAAGATTTACCTGGGATGCATTCAGGTTCGGTGTTATTTCTGGCAGTATAGAGGAAACACGAGACGTTCACTTCGCTTTGCTTGGCTGTAATCCGATTTCGACCCATTGGAAACCTATTCAGTTTCAAATGAGGTGTCCGGAACGTCCGTCATCCCATTTTTTCGAGGTTCACAAAGGCGGGCTGATTGGCGTTATGCCCCGCACCCTTGAAGAGCATGTGGAGTTAAAAAGTCAAATGGAAAGGGATGGCGAGTTGCTTCCAATCCGCCTCGGTGTTGAGTCCGCTTATTTGTTTCACTGCCTCACAACTTTGGACGCAATTGATCGAAAGAAATCCAAAGCAGATGGCTGCCGGCAGCGCGATGTCTGTTCCAGACCCGTCTTTCGGAGTTCGTTCACCACCGACCATTGGTTGTTTAAAATACCAAACTCCGTCGTGTGTTTTGCCACACAGTCGTTCGCCGACTTTTACAGCTCCAACCAAATGACCGGTCTCGAATTAAAGCCTCAGCCAATGTCAGACACTTGATAAGGTAATCAAAAGAAAAATAATTCAAGTCGAGGCTTATGTCATGGGGGCCGCGAAACATTCTGTGTTCCTTGAGGGCACCATCCCACAAGCCGTTTCAGCCGCAAAAGAACACAAAGATCCCAGCCTCTCCTTTTTGCGCTCCTTGCGTTCCTTTGCGGCCAACTTTCCCCGTTCTCTCTCATCCCAACCGGCAACATGGCCTGCCCTGCGGCCGTACCCCTGGGAATCTCTCGCCAGTATGCAACGCCGCTCACTGTCCGTCCTGCTGCTGTTCGCATGCCTGCTCGCTGGCGCGGCTGCCGGCGAACCGCCGCCCAACGTCCTGCTCATCCTCGCCGATGACATGGGCGTGGGCGATCTCGCCGCCTTCAATGGCGGCCGCAATCGCACGCCGAACCTCGACCGCCTCGCCGCCGAGGGCCTGGTCTTCGACCAGGCCTGGTCGGCCTCGCCGGTCTGCGCGCCGGCGCGCGCCGCCCTGCTCACCGGTCGCTACCCGCACCGCACCGGCGTTGTCTCTTTGACGCTGAACAAGGAACCGGAACTGACCCGGCTGAAACGCGATGAAACCACGCTGGCCGACCTCTTTGCCGCCAACGGCCATCGCACCGGCCTGATTGGCAAGTGGCACACTGGCCTCGGTGAAGGTTATGGCCCGAAGGCACGTGGCTTCCAAGAGGTGGCGGTCTTCCACGGCTCCGACGGCGGTGGTTACACGCGCTATGTCCTGCACGAGGACGACGACATGGCCGCCAAGCCGACGCCGCAGGACGTCTATCTCACCGATGCCCTCAATCAGCGCGCCATCGCGTTTGTCCGCCGCCACGCGCAGCAGCCGTTCTTCCTGCACCTTGCCCACTACGCGCCGCATCGACCGTTGCAGGCACCCGAAGAAAGGATCGAGCCCTACCTGCAGGCCGGTCTCGATCGCGACACGGCAACGGTCTATGCCATGATCGAAATCATGGACCGCGGCCTCGGCGAGTTGTTCGCCGAGATCGATCGACTCGGCCTGCGCGAGCGCACGCTGGTGATTTTCAGCAGTGACAACGGTCCGGATCCCCTGGTCGCCCCGCGTTTCAAGCAGGGCCTGCGCGGCGGCAAGTACGAGGTTCACGAGGGTGGCATCCGCGTGCCCTTCATCGTGCGCTGGCCCGGGGTCATCCAGCCAGGCCATACGGAAACGCCGATTCACTTCACCGATGTCCTGCCAACGCTTGTGGAACTCTGCGGCCTGCGCCATGCCCCCTCGCTGCCGCTCGACGGTCGGAGTTTTGCCCCGCTGCTGCGGGGCGGCGAGACGCCTTCCTCACCGCCGCGCTTCTGGCAGTGGAACCGTCACGACCCCAACTACACCCACAACGCCGCCATGCGCGATGGCCCCTGGAAGCTGGTGAAACCCTTCGTCACCAAGAACAAGATCGCCGGCGATTCCGAAGTCCCGCACGCGCTCTATCGCCTCGACAAGGATCCGGCCGAAAGCACCGACCTCGCCGCGCGGGAACCCGAGCGCGTGCAACAGATGCGTGCCGCTCTCGACGCCTGGAGTGCGGAAGTGGAAAAAGATCGCCAACGCTGAGCCTGCCCGATGCGTCTGCTGCTGCTCTGCCTCTGCCCCTGGTTCGCCGCCCTGGCCCAGCCCAACGTCCTGTTCATCCTCGCCGACGATCTGGGCTGGAGCGACCCGGCCTGCCAGGGCCATCCCTATCATCAGACCCCGCATCTCGACCGCCTGGCCCGCGAGGGCCTGCGTTTCACCCAGGCCTATGCGGCCGCGCCCATCTGCTCGGCCTCGCGTGCCGCCCTGCTCACCGGCAAGACCCCGGCGCGACTGCACTTCGAGTTTGTCACCAAGGACAAGCCCGGCGCGCAGAACCTCGGCCAACCGCTGCAGGTGCCCCCCTATCCCACCAACCTGCCCTTGGCGGAAATCACCACGGCGGAAGCTCTGGCCCAGGCCGGCTACCACACCGCGTTCTTCGGCAAATGGCACCTCAACCTGCATCACGGCGGTTACCTTGGCTGGTCGCCAAGTCATGGTCCACAGCAGCAGGGTTTCACCGAAGGCGACCCCGATTTCGGCGCTCATCCCTACGCCTACTTCAAGGGCGGCGATCGCAACGATCTCGACCTGCGCGAAGGCGAATTCCCTCCAGACTCCCTGACCGACAAGGTCCTCGCCTTTTTGCAGCGACGGCATGAGCGGCCCTTCTTTCTGCAGTGGTCGCATTACCACGTGCACGACCCGATCCACACGCGCTGCCGCTGGCTGTTCGAAAAATATCGGCGCCTGCTGCCCGCCGACGCCCCCGAGGTGCGCGCCGCGTATGCCGCCATGGTGGAAACGCTCGATCATGAGGTCGGCCGCGTGCTCGAGGCCCTGGATGCCGCCGGTCTCACGAATGAAACGCTCGTCATCTTCACCTCCGACAACGGCGGTCACCCCGATTACACCGGCAACGCCCCGCACCGCGGCAGCAAATGGAATCTCTACGAGGGCGGCCTGCGCGTGCCGCTGATCGTGCGCTGGCCTGGGCATGTGCCCGCCGGCACGGTCTGCGAGCAGCCGGTGCACGGCTGCGATCTGTTGCCGACTCTGGCGGATCTGGCGGATGCAAATGCCCCGACAGCGGATGGCACCAGTTTGGAACCGCTCTTGCACCATCCCGATCAGGCACTCCCCGAACGCGCCCTGCTCTGGCACTTCCCGTTTTATCATCCGGAGAAAAA
Source organism: uncultured bacterium (assembly GCA_966252325.1). Classification (GTDB taxonomy): domain Bacteria; phylum Verrucomicrobiota; class Verrucomicrobiia; order Verrucomicrobiales; family Verrucomicrobiaceae; genus Prosthecobacter. Next base: position 47,064 of record CBINON010000018.1, read on the forward strand.
CTTCGCCAAGACACCGGCCTACATCGGCATCAACGATTTCGTCACCAGCCAGACCCGCCCACATTCGGCCCTCCGCCTCGGCCGCCACAAGCTGCTGCACTTTGACGAGGATGACCGCGACGAGCTGTATGACCTCGCCACCGATCCCGGGGAACAGCAGGACCTTGCCAACCAACAACCCGCACTGGCCCGTCAGCTGCGCGAGCGGCTGGAAGCCGAACTGCAAGAGACCGGGGCGCGACGGGCGAAACCCGCCGCACGATGACCCCGTGAAAACGGGCGCTTCTGCAAACAAGCCGGTCGTTCAGTCCGTAGTTACCAGTCGACTCACGCACCATGAAACGCCGCCTCCTGCTCGCCTGCCTGCCCGCTCTGCTGCTCAGTTCCGCCCAGGCCGCCGAGCCTCTGGATCCCGGCAGCCGCTGGGAGCTGTTCGTCGATGAATTCCTCGTGGCACACAAGCAGGGCGCCGCGCTGCGCCTGCACGCGCCGGTCAAGCGCGAGGTCGTGCTCACCACCAACCAGCCCTGGGAGGGCGTCACCTGCGCCTACTTCTCGGTCATCCAGCACGAGGACCGGGTGCTGATGTACTACCGGGGCTCCTCCGGGGGTTCCGATCACAGCGACGCCCAGGTGACCTGCGTCGCCGAAAGCACGGACGGCATTCATTTCACCCGCCCCAACCTCGGCCTCATCGAAGCCGGCGGCACCAAGGCCAACAACGTTCTCTGGCGAGGGGTCGAGTCGCACAATTTTTCTCCTTTCCTCGACGCCAACCCCGCGGCCAAACCCGACGAGCGGTTCAAGGCCCTCGGCGGCGTCAAGCAGCCGGGCAAGAACTGGCACCAGGGCGAGACGCCCGGCGGCCTGTATGCCTTTGCCTCGGCCGACGGCATTCACTGGCGCAAGCTGCGCGACACGCCGGTCATCACCAAGGGCGCCTTTGACTCGCAGAACCTCGCCTTCTACGACACCACCCGAAGCCGCTACGTCTGCTTCAGCCGCATCTTCCTCAACAAGGTGCGCGCGGTGCAGAGCCACACCTCGAGCGACTTCCTCGCCTGGTCCGACGGCATTCCGCACGCCTATGCCGAGGGCGTGCCCTGGGAGCATTTCTACACCTCCGCCACCGTCCCCTGCCCGACCGCCCCGCACCTCTTTCTGTCCTTCCCCAAACGCTTCATGACGGCCCGTCACAAGGTGGCCGAGCACAAGGAGAAGGGCGTGTCCGACGCCGTCTTCATGTCGAGCCGCGACGGCGTCCACTGGGACCGGCCCTTCCTCGAAGCCTGGGTGCGACCCGGACCGGACCCGCTCAACTGGACCGACCGCAACAACATGACCGCCAACGGCATCGTCGACACCGGCGACGGCGAGTGGTCGCTCTACATCAGCGAACACTACCGCCACGCGGACCACCGCATCCGCCGCCTGACCGTGCGCAGGCAGGGTTTTGCCTCCATGCATGCCGGTGCCGCGGGTGGCGAGTTCACGACCCACCCCCTGCGCTGCGCCGGTGGACAACTGCGCCTGAACTACGCCACCTCCGCCGCCGGCTCGATCCAAATCGAGATTCAGGACGAGACCGGCCAACCCATTCCAGGGTTCGCCCTGGCCGACATGCCGGAACTCTACGGTGACGAGTTTGAAGCCGCGGCCACCTGGAAAAACGGCGCCGACCTGTCCGGCCTGAAGGGCCGCACGATCCGCCTGCGCGTGCGCCTCAAGGATGCCGACCTCTACGCCCTGCGCTTCGGCGATTGAGCGACCGCCTCACCTTGCCTGAACCGGGTGTGGGTTTCAATCGCGTGAATGTGCCTTCGCCCGCGCAGGAGCCGCGGCGTGGCGGCGTTTCCACGGCATGCGGCCATTCCTGCTTGTTCTCCTCGCCCTGTGCCCTTCGCTCCTCGCGGCGGAGCGTCCCAACATCGTCCTCATCTTTGCCGATGATCTCGGTTACGGCGACCTCGGTTGTTTCGGCTCGAAACAGATCAAGACGCCGCACCTCGACAAGATGGCGGCGGAAGGACTGCGACTGACGAGTTTCTACGCCCAGGCCGTCTGCGGTCCGTCGCGGGCGGCGCTCATGACGGGCTGTTATCCGATCCGCATCGCCGAACCGGGCAACCAGAAGAACCCGCACACGGTCGTTCATCCCAAGGAGGTGACGATGGCGGAAATTCTCCGCGACGCAGGCTATGCAACCGCCTGCATTGGCAAGTGGCACCTCGGGGAACGAGCGAAGGATTCTCCGACCGGATTCGATCCCGCCACAATGCCGAATGGCCAGGGCTTTGACTTCTTCTACGGCACACCGCTCTACAACGGCGCGACGGTGAGAGTGTCCGACTCGAAGTTCCGCAGCACGATCCTGCGCAATGAAGCGGTCGTGGTGCCGGCGGTCGAGTCCTGGGATCACATCACCCAGAATTACACCCGCGAGGCGCTGAACTTCATCCGCGAGCATCGGGAAAAGCCCTTTTTCCTCTACCTCGCGCACAACATGCCGCACATCCCGCTTGGAGCGTCCGAGGCGTTCAAGGGCAAGAGCGCGGGCGGACCGTTCGGCGATGCGGTGGAGGAGATCGACTGGAGTTGCGGCGAGATCGTGAAGACCCTGCGCGAACTCGGGCTGGCGGAGAACACGCTGGTGGTTTTCACCTCTGACAACGGCCCGTGGATCGAGACAACACCGGGCATGAAGCCGGGTGCCAAGCCCTTCATCCCGAGGAATCATTCCGGCCACGCCGATCCGCTGCGCGGCTACAAGATGCTGACTTGGGAAGGCGGTCTGCGCGTGCCCTGCATCGCCTGGTGGCCGGGGAAAATCCCCGCCAACGCTGCGAGCGACGCCATCGCCTCGACGATCGATTTCCTCCCGACCTTTGCCGCGCTGGCCGGAGGCAGGGTTCCAGATGACCGCGTCATCGATGGCCACGATCTCACGGCCTTGCTGCGCGATCCCGCGAACACGGTCTCACCGCATGAAGCGTTCTACTACTACTGCCACACGCATCTGCAGGCCGTGCGCAGCGGGAAATGGAAGTTTGTCAGGAAACGTCCCGCCCATCCGCCCTGAGTGGGCTTCAGCGGACGCTTCGCGGGCAACGCCGTGGACGAGCTGTCGCTCTACGATTTAGAAAACGACATCGGCGAAACGACGAACGTCGCCACCCGACACCCCGACGTCCTCACCCGCCTCCGCCAGCTTGCGCACGAAGCACGCATGGACCTCGGCGACTACGATCACACCGGCAGCGGTGCGCGCTTCTTCGACGGCCCCGCACCGGAGAGGAAGGCGCAGGGAAAAGGAAATTCAAAATGAAAGCCTACCTTCTACTACTTCATTTCTGCCTCGTCGCGAAGGTGCTGAGCGCCCAGCCTTTCGACGCGAAGGACGCCGATTTGAACGCGCTGCCTTCCGCACCGGAAGGTTTTGAGGTGCAGCTCTGGGCGAAGGAACCGCTCGTCTCAAATCCCTGCACGATGGCCTTTGACACGAAAGGCCGCCTCTTTGTCGGCATGGGGCCGCAATGGCGCGGACCGAAGCCCGACTCACCGAAGGACAAGGTCGTCATTCTCGAAGACCGCGATGGCGACGGCGTGGCGGATTCGAAAAAGGTCTTCGCCGAGGGCTTCAACAGCGTGCAAAGCATCGCCTGGCGCGGGCGCGATCTGTGGGTGGCGAACTCACCGGACCTCACCGTGGTGCGGGATACCGACGGCGACGACGTCGCGGACGAATACGTGAAGATCTTCACCGACCTCGGCAACATCGAGCACTGCCTCCACGGCCTGAACTGGGGCCCGGACGGCTGCCTCTACCTGAGCAAGGGCAACTCAAAGGGCATCAGTCTCGACGGTGATGCACCGAAGGAACCGGGACGCGTCGCGCCCAAGGCCTTCCGCGAGTTGTGGGGTTATCCAGGGCCAAAGGGCGCACCGGATTTACCGCCGCCTTCGCAGGTCTTCACGCCCGAGACCTACCGTGCCACCTACCAGCACCCGGCCGACGACTGGGGCCAGACCGGCGGCATCTTGCGCTACAATCCTGAAGAACCGTCGCTCACGATCCACTCGCGCGGCTATCGCAATCCTTGGGACATCGCCTTTGACTCGTCTTTCAACTGGCTCGGCACCGACAACGACCAGACCGGTGGCGACCGCGTCTTCATGCCGTTTCAAAACGCGCACTTCGGCTGGGGCCATCCCTGGAGTCCGGCCTGGCCCGGCGAAGGCCATTTGCCGACCGCGCCGAACAGCGGGCAAATCATCGAGGGCAGCTACACGGGCATTGTCTTCGCCGACACGCCGCATTTCCCCGAATCGCATCGCGGCGTGTGGTTCGTCGCCGACTGGATGACCAAAAAACTCTACCTCTACCGGCCCGAGTGGAAAGGCGCGCTCAACGTGCCTCAGGGCGGACGCTACGAGGATTTCGTCATCGGCGGCAAATCACTCTTCCGCCCCACTGATCTCGCCATGGGACCCGACGGCGCGCTCTGGGCGCTCGGCTGGGGCCGCGACTACGGCGGCACCTTTGACGCGCAGGGGAATCAGAACAACGAAGGCCGCGTCTATCGCGTCGTGGCCAAGGATCGACCGCTGGTGAAGTCGCAACGGCCGGGCAAACCGCACGCGGAGTGGAGTTTTGACGAGCTGCTCGCCGATCTCGGCTCGTGGATTCCCGCGTGGCAGATCGATGCGCGGGATGAGTTGGTGAGGCGCGGTGGAGAAAACGCCGAGCTGTTGATGGCCACCTTGGAGAAACCAGCGAGTCAGGCACAGGAAACATGGGCGGCGTGGACGTTGGCGGAGATCAAGCCCGCAGAGGTGCAGCCGAAAAGTGAAAACCAGGCGCTACAGTTTCTCCGCGCTGGTGCGCTACCAGCCAAAGAATACCTCACTCACGAGAACCCGCGTTTTCGTCTGGCAGCGCTCCAGTCCGACAAGTCCGACTCGTCTGACCTGTCGGGCCGCCTTTCCCAGGAAACCGACCCCGTCATCTACCACGCCGCCTGGCGCACGCTCATGGCTCGCACGGATGAACCCGCGATACGCGCACTCGCCACCGACCGCAACGCCGGCATCCGCCGTGCGGGCGTGCTGATGCTGATGGAAAAACTCCTCATCACCGAAGCCGAAGTGCTGCCGCTGCTCCAAGACGCGGATGATGCGATCCGCCAACTCGCGACGCTGTGGCTCAGCAAGGTCAAAGGCATCGAACCCGGCGCGGCGAAGGACAGCGGCATCCCCGACGCCTATCCGCTGGCTCAAAAACTGCACGCCGAGTCGTCCCATCACTACCTCGAGGGCACCGTACGGAAAGGCGAGCCGCATTACACCGACCGCGCCTATGCCATCGAGCAGTTTCCCGCCTTCCTCTCCGGGGCCTCGATGATCCGCACGCCGAACGCCGACGAGGGCAGCAGCGGCGAAGCTTTGCTGAGCTTCGATGCACCAATCGACGTCACCGTGTATGTCGCGCACGACGAACGCGTGAAGGCGAAACCCGGCTGGCTCGCTGGATTCGGCGACAGTGACAGCGTCATCACCAGCATGGACAAGCACAGCACCTTCCGCCTCTTCGCCAAAGACTTCCCCGCCGGTCGCATCACCCTCGGCGGCAACACGGCGGACGGGAAGACGGGTGGCAAGGGCCACTACTTCGTCATCCTCGTCCCGAAGCCGCCCACACCCTCAGGCAAAGTCGCGACGATGGATGAAGCTCTCGCCGCTCTCGCGACGGCTGATCCAAATCGCGGCGAAGCGCTCTTTCTCGCCAACGGCGGCGCGGGTTGCGCGGCCTGTCACACGATGAACGGACGAGGCCATGCCTTCGGTCCCGATTTGACCGGCGCGGGCGACCGTTTTGACGCACGACACCTTCTTGACTCCCTGCTGAACCCGAACGCCATCATCACCGAGGGCTTTGCGATGATGACGGTCACGATGAAAACCGGCGGACCGCAAACCGGCGTGCTGCGCGAACAAAGCGGGCTGCATCTCACGCTCGCGCAGCCCGGCGGCGGCTTGGTGAAACTCGAGCGCAAGCGCATCGCCAGGGAGGAGATGCATCCCGTCTCGATGATGCCGCCGTTCGGAGCCCTGATCAGCGCTCAACAACTCGCCGATGTCACCGCGTTTCTGCTGAGCCAGAAGACCGTGCCCAAGACCGGCTTCCATTTGCAGAAGCACGACGATCATTTCGAGGTCTTTCTCGATGGCAAACGCATCGCCACTTACCAGTTCCGTCACGACAAGGTCCTGCGGCCTGTGTGGATCAACCTCGTCACACCCGGCGGTCGGCAAGTCACGCGCAACTACCCGCCGCGCGTGCCGGACGACATCGATCCCGGCTACAAGGCCGAGGCCGACGGGATCATTCACCCGCACATCCACACCGGCGTCTGGCTCGGCTTCGGCGACCTCAACGGCCACGACTACTGGCGCAACACCGCGCAGATCGAGCAGGTCGAGTGTTCAGAAATCAAGACCTCGGACAACTCACTCAGCTTCGATGTCCTCAACCGCTTCCTCACGACCGACGGCCAAGGCGAAGTCTGCCGCCAGCGTGTGCGTTACGAACTCGCACGTCATCCCAACGGCTGGTCGCTCGACCTCGCCGCCGAGTTCTTCAACGACGAGCTCGACTTCTATTTCGGCGACCAGGGAGAGAGCGGTCTCGGCGTGCGCATGGCATCGCCTCTGCGTGTTCAAGGCGGCAGCGGTCGCATCACCAACAGCCTCGGCCAGACCAACGGCGCCGAAACCTGGGGACACGAAGCTGCGTGGTGGAACTACAGTGGCACGGTCGATGGACAACCCTGCGGCCTCTTTGTCCAACCTCACACCAGCAACCCGCGCCCCTGCTGGGGCCACACCCGCGACTACGGCGTCATGGTCCTCAACCCCTTCCCGCGCCAGCCGAAGGAGCGTCGTGAACCCTATGTGAAGACGTTCGTGAAACGCGGCGAGATTTTCAAACTCGGCTACACCGTCATCGTGCATGAAGGCGATATGAAGACCCCCGAACTCGTCAAGACGAAGCCATGAGAAACGCCTTCCTGGCTCTCACGCTGCTGATCGCGAAGACCGCAGTCGCCCAGCCTCCCGATCCCCGGATCGAATGCGACGCCTCCATGCTCGCCCGCGCCCGCGGACGCATCGCTGCCAAGACGGAGCCATTCCACACGTATTGGGAACTGGCGAAAGCCGATACCGCCGAGGCGCTGAAGTTGCCACCAAAGCCATGCTCAAGCCGCGACTCGCTCGTCTTCCATGGCGAAGCCCAAACGCAAGGCATCGCGGCCCGGCTGCTGGCCTATCAATGGCGTTTGGAAGACAACGAATCCGCCGGCGCACGTGCCGTGGCAATCCTCGATGCCTGGGCTTCGGCCAATCCCTTGCCGGGCACCGATTTTAATCCAGCGATCCGCTTTCCAAACTCCGGCATGGACGTCGCACGCGGCATGCTGCCCTTCGTCGCTGCCTACGATCTTTTGCGAGGACATCCCGCCCTGTCGCCGGGCACCGACTTCCGCATCCGCGAATGGTTCCGCCGCCTGGTTCCTGTGGTGAAGGAAGGCATCCACCGCTGGGAAACGAACGGCGACTTCGGAGGACAGCATTTTCAAAACCATCATGTCGCCCACACGCTGGGACTGGCCCTCTTCGGAACCGCGCTCGACGACAAGGCACTGGTCCAGCTCGCCCTCGATTCACCCGACAACCCGAAGGACTTCAAGGAGGTCATGTCCGGCCTCATCCTCATGCCCGGCGACAAACCGCTCGGTGGTCTGCGCGGCAAACCGCTTCTCGCCGGCGAGCTCGACGACCGCATTCGCACCAGCAGCGGCGCGGGCCTCACCTATTGCCATCTCTCGATGACCCTGCTGCTCTACACTGCCGAACTCCTGACCCGAGTCACCGGCGAGGATTGGGTAAACTGGACCGCACCCGGTGGGGAAACGCTGCGCCTGCCCTTCACCTTCTACAGTGACTTCTGGCGACTGAAGAACGCCGGCCTGCACGGCGGCTACTATGAACGAGACCAGCCGCACATCCTGAATCACGGCCCGTTTCTTGGCGTCTTCGAAGTCGCGCTGCATCAATGGCCCGACGTGCCAAACCTGAAATCCATGGTTCGCACGATGGACCGCCCCAAAACCCCACGCTCCTGGCTCTGCTATTACGGACTGCCCTTGTTGACGCACGGAACTGACCACCCCTGAAGCCTCACCCCTCGCCCTGCCGTTTTTCAGCTCCAAGCGAGAAATGCATTCTGCCAGGCTGGGCGAGTTCCATTCTTCCTCTTCAAAACCCGGTGTTCGGAAACCAGCGGCTGAAGGAGTTGTCATCAAGACGTGTCAGTGGGTAGCTCAGCGGTGTCGGCGGCCCCTGTTTGGCCCAGCGCTGCAAATCCTCGCGATGACCGAGATGGCCGAGCACGTCGAGCGCGCTGCCGGGTGAACCGTCGGCCCAGCCTTTGTGCACCTGCGGATCCCAGATGGCGATGCCGGGCGCGCCGCCCGCGAGCCAGTCGGCGATCTTTTGGCAGAGCTCCTTCGGCTTGCCGGTCTTCCAAGCGATGACCATCGGATACACCCGGGTTTGCGTGCCCTGAGTGATGCGACGATAGTACTCCAGGTCCACCTGGCCTGGGGTCTTCTCGAAGGAGGTATGGTAGGCAAACCAGGTGGTTGCCACATCATCCACCAGACCGCGGCGGATCCAGTTTTCCAAATCCAGGCCCCAGCGGCGGTTGTCTTCTTCCTTCGCAAAAGTCCCAAGCGAGATCTTGTAGCGCTGCTTGCGGCCCTGGCGGGCGGCGGTCTCGTCGAGCAGGGTTCGCACCTCCTGCAGGAAATCGGTCATGACCGCGGCGCGTGTGGCCTGCAGGCGCGGATCGTCCTCGCCAACCGACTTGGCGTCGGCCCCGTGCATCGCCTGGAAGCGTTCGCAAAAAGCCGTCTCCCAAAGCATGAGCGGCAGGCCGCGGTTGAAGAGAAACCCGACGCCCTCGGGCTGCACCTCCAACGCCTCGCGCAGGATCTCCACCAGATGCCGGCGCACCTCCGGCACGGCATAGCTCATGTAAAACGTCGGGGTGCCATCGCGGTCGATGCAGCGCCACTCCGGATGTTCGTGGAAAAAACGGCTGTTGAAGGTCTCCTCATAGGGCATCGACCCCGCCCAGCCGCCGGGCCGGAGCAGGACATGAAACTCGGCGCCCTGAGCCCGGGCGGCCTCGCGCGCGACCTTGAGCGGATGGACACCGTTCTTGAACAGCGTCTCCAGCGTCCTTGTGTAGATGGCATAGGTGCCGGAGGGAAAATCCTCCGTGCCCTGGCCGGGATAGGTGCCGACCCGGCTCGGATAACACACCAGGTCGGCACCCCCCACCTGGAACCACCACTTGCCGACATCCGTGCCCTCGAAACCGCGGAATTCTTCCGCCAGTTCCGCCGCCGTGGTCGGTCGGAACGGCCAGATCCAGCTGTGCCCGTCAAAAGTGGCAATGCTGCTGCGCTGCGGCGAGGGTGCCAGTGCCGCCTTCGCCTCGGCCTCGGTCAGCGGCACGGTTTTGACGTAGCACACCGTTGCCGCCAGGCCGGGCAGCGGTGCGAGCTCGAGCGACTGCCCCTTCAGTTCAGCCACCGTCAGAAAACACTCCTGGATCACCGCGCGCCGGTTGGGCAGGAGCGGCAGATGATTCGCCAACCGCTTGAAAACCGGTTCATCGCTGAGCTTGGCCCGGATGCCATTGCCGCCGATGGTGAATCCACCGGAAGTGGTCGCCAGTCCGACATAGACCGCATGCCAACCCCGCTCGGCCAGGGGCAGGCGCACGGGCGGCGGATTCGTCGCGCTGTAGATCGACAGCGCCGTGCCCTGCCAGTCCGCGGTCGCGAACGGGATCACCTTCCATTTGCCCTTTTGGCGTTTGCCGGTGATCAGTGCCGAGGCCGGCTCGACCTTGGCCAGATCCAGATGCAAGGTAGCCTGGGCACTTTGCGCAAAGGAGCGCGAATCGTTCTTGAAAAGTTCGGCGGCCGGCAGAAAACCGGGCAGGAGCAGAGCCAGCAGAAAGCGTCGCATCATGACGAGCAAACGCACCCGACCCCCACGGGCTTGCCAAGCTGCAAGGCTCTTGTTGTGGATGACAAAGCCGCCCAGGCGTGTCAACTGACCGATCATGAGTCGAATCCTTGCCGTGTGCTTCACGCTTGCCGCCACCTCAGGCCTTGCCGCTGAACCCGTTCCCGCCGCCAATCTGGAGCGCGCCTGGGACATTGCCTGGAGTCGCTTCTACCTGCCCTCGGTGCAGACCTTCGGCGATTACCTCAGCAGCTATGAACCGGGTCGTGAGCAGGCGCATCTGCCAACACCGGAGGAGGTCCGGCGCCAATTCCCGAACCCCTGCGGCTACAGCACCGGCATGGAGGATGGCGCCATCCTCGGCGGAGCCATGCTCAGCGTCCTGTGCGACCGTTTCGCCGTCACACAGGAGGAGGGACTGAGGAGCCGGGCGAAGGAGGTGTTCGCCGGCCTGCACCGCTGCGCCACCGTGCATGGGGTGCGCGGTTTCGTGGCGCGCAATGTCTGCCCCGGGGACAGTCGGAGTGTTTACCTGAATTCCTCGCGCGATCAGGTCACGCACTTCGTGCACGGCCTCTGGCAGTATTACCGCAGCCCCCTGCCGGATGACTCCACCAAACAGCAAATCCGCGGTCTGCTGGCCGACGTCGCCGAACGCATGATCGCTACCGTCACCCCGGAGAATGATTTTGATTTTCTCCGTGCCGACGGCGTACGCTGCCCGCTCGGCATCTGCCGCATGTGGAACGTCCAGGCTCATGAGGCCGCGCGGTTGCCGATGATCTACGCCGCGGCCTGGGACGTGACGCGCGAGGAACGCTACCGTTTGGCCTGGCGTCAGTACGTCGCCGAAGCGATCGCCCAATCCGCCAGTCCCGGGGAACACAAGCCCGCCTATGCCCTGCTGCAGATGCAATGTTCGCTGGAATTGCTGCACGCCCTCGAACCCGAGCCGGCACTGAAGGCGGAGATCGGCGAACGCATGCGGCATGTCCGCGTTCTCGCCGCGCGGCGCTTCGCAACCGTGGCCACGCAACTCGAACAGGAGGACCCGGCCAGGCTGGCCATGCTCGGCCCGGATTGGCGCACGGTCCCCGAGTGGAAGGATCAGAAGGGCTACCCCAACCCGCAATGGGGACCCTTCCGCGCCGTCTGGCATCTCACCCGCGAATTTGGCGAATCCGCGCTTGTCCTGCTCATGACCGAACCCGCCGTGCTCAGTGCCGAAGAGCAGCGCCTGCTGGTCACGGAACTGGGGCGCTTCGATTACCGGCACAACGCCAGTTGCGGCATTCTCTACCACCTCGCCGCCTGGTGGAAGGCCCGGCGGCACGGGATTCTCTGAAATGAGCGCCTGCTACCCTTGGTCACAAGGGTCGGTCAAACTCAACCCTTGGAGCCTGACTTCGGAGCCCCCACGCCCCCGGGTGGATGGATTCCGGGCCTCAGAGAGCGCAGACCATGCTGCACCCCCTCGCATGGGATGTCTGACGGGAAACTGTCAGGAAGTCTGCCCGCCGGACGTTGCACGCGAACCATGCGCTTTTGGCTGCCCGCCATGCTCCTGTTCACTCCTGCCTGCGACGCTGGAGAATTCCGGGCGTTCCTGCAGGCGTACTGCCTGGATTGCCACGATGACCTGACTCAAAAGGGTGGTCTGGATCTCTCCGGCTTTTCCGGCGAGTCGGAGGTCATGCGCCAACGCGGTGTCTGGCGCACGGTCCATGAAAAAATCGAATCGGGCCAAATGCCGCCACCCAGGCAGTCGAAACAGCCTGCGAAAGACGAGCGGGAAGCCATGCTGTCCTGGATCCTCGACATCGCCGCCCGGCCGGATCCAGAACTGGGCGCAGTCGACCCCGGCAAGCCGCCGCTGCGACGCCTCACGCGTCTGGAGTACAACAACAGCGTTCGCGACCTCTTTGGGCTGCCCATCGATGTCTTCATGTTCCCGGAGCGCCTGCCCCTGCGGGAGAAAGGCTACTTTCAACCTGCCACGGGCCGCCTGCCGGATGAGGTTCGCCTCGAACTTCGCGAGTATGGCGCAAAGTATCCCGTGCTCTGCCCGCAGCTCGGCCTGCCGGGTGACAACCGGGCGGAACATGGCTACCGCAATCGCGGGGACGCCCAGGATTTCTCCCCGTTGCTGCTGGAAAAATACCTCGCCGCCGCGCTGGAGATCGTGAATGCGCCGGATCTGCCCAGCCGCAGCCACGTCTTCGCCCGGCTCGTCGGCATGAACATGCAAGCGGCATGGCCGGAAGCGTCCTCATCCTCAGGCCCGCCGCTTGTGGCGCCGTTCGCACCGGACATTCAGGTGGCCAACAGGGCCGAAGGAAGCTGCGATTTCATCGAGCCATTTCGGGAGCTGATTGCGGTGGCCGCCCGGGAGGGACGCGGCGGCGTGTTCGACGTGCCGCGGGCCCTCGCCAATCAGACCGTCCCGGGCAAAGGCGGTGTGATCCGTGCCGGGTTTGGCTCGCGCGCACTCACCCTCAATCCCGACAGCGATCTCTGGCTCGCCACCTTTGCCACCACGAAAGCCGCGTCGGGTCCGGCCATCCTGACCAACAAGGTGAAGGGCCAGAAAAACTTCGAGCTCACCCTAGGCATCGTCAGCGAGGATGAGGATGAGGGCATTGATCGTTTTGGCGTCTGTGTGATGGGTCGTCAAGGACAGAAGGGCACCGTCAAGCTCACCGCAATCTTCACGGACGGTTCCGAAACCGCGATCTCCTCCGCCATCGCCGAGGGATCGGCTGGCACCACGTTTTTTGGTTTTGCCGCGCCACCGGGTGAGAGCCTGAAGAAACTCGCAGTCGACGGCTCGCAGTTCAGTGGTGATCATGTGCTGCTCGACGATCTGGGCGTCATCACCCATGGCAGGCCACAGATTCCCTCCCCCTCGGTGGCCGCGCTGCAGCCGGCAAGAAACCCGGTTCATGCCGGTGAAAAGCCCGTGCCCCCCCGTGAACGCCTTGCCGACTTCATGACGCGTGCGTTTCGCCGTGAAGCCTCCGCCAATGAGGTCGACTCGATGTTCGCGATCTTCCAACGCGAGCGGCAAGGCGGCGCCTCGGAGGTCGAAGCCATGAAAAATACCCTTGCCGCGGTGCTCGCCTCGCCCTCGTTTCTCTACGTCGAGGCGAATGGCGGCCCGCCGGAGGCCCAAGTTGCGCGACTGGAGGATCACGAGCTCGCGACCCGCATGGCCCTGTTCCTCTGGTCCTCCGCGCCAGATGATCGATTGCTCGATTTGGCCAGTGCGGGCAAGCTTCACGAGCCGGCCACACTGCAGGCGGAAACGAGGCGCATGCTCAAAGACCCGCGTTCACGCGAGCTGAGCGAGTCGTTTGCTGTGCAATGGCTGAGGCTGGACCAACTCCACAGTTCGAAACCGGATCGTGACCTGTTTCCGGGCTTCTACTCCGGCCCGCAAGGGAAATCGACGCTCCATGGCGCCATGCTCGCGGAAGCCTTGCTGCTCTTTGAGACCGTTCAGGTCGAGGACCGCAGCATTCTGGACTTTCTCGCAGCCGATTACACCTGGCTGAATGCGCCACTCGCACGCCTTTACGGCCTCCCGCTCGATGCGGGCGATGCAGCGCCCGAGATCAGGGCGGATACGAACCGTGAGTTGAAGACAAAGAACGAACGAGCCGCGCTGTGGCGGCGTGTGAAGCTCCCGGATGCAGGTCGCGGCGGTTTCATGACGATGGCCGCGCCATTGGTCGTCACTTCGCTGCCGTTTCGCACCAGCCCGGTGAAACGCGGTGCCTGGCTGCTGGAGACGCTCTTCAATCGTCCGCCCACCGAGCCGAAGGTGGCTTTTGCCATCGAGAACGACACGAAAGAAGCCGCTCGGGAAATGAGCATCCGCGAAAAGTTCGAGGCGCATCGCAGCAAGGCTGCCTGCCACTCCTGTCACATCCGTCTCGATCCCCCTGGCTTCGCACTGGAGCGTTTCAATCCCATCGGCCAATGGGATGAGAAGACCGACGCGAAAGGTGCATGGTCCGGCGTTGCCTTTGACGGGCCCGCAGGCTTCAAGACACTGCTCGCCCGCGATCCGCACGAATTCACGCGCGGGTTCATCGAGCATCTGCTGAGCTACGCGCTGGGTCGAAAGCTTGAGACCCAGGACATGCCAACGGTGGAGCGCATCCGGAAGGCCGCTGCGTCCGATGGGTGGAAGTTCAGCCGTGTGGTGGTCGAGTTGGTTCAGTCCCATCCCTTCACCCACGTCCGCCGCACATGATGAATCGCCGCCATTTCTTTCGAGCCGCCGGCATCGCGATCGGCCTGCCCGTTCTGGAAAGCCTGGGCCAGGCTGCCCTAGGGGCGGAACCACGTCGTTTTGCCTTCATCTACACGCCGAACGGTTATCTGCAGAACCAGCTGCTGCCCCCCCAATCCGCGCAAGGCCTCCAGCCACTGTGCCTGACGCCCACGCTGGAACCGCTCGCGCGCGTCCAAGATGATCTCACCCTTGTCACCGGCCTCGACCGCCAGTTCGTGCCTGGAACCGGCGTGCATGCCCAGGCCGGCTCGTGCTGGCTCACGTCGTCCGCCCCGCAGGAGACGCTCGATGGCGGTTTCCCGACGAATTTGACGCTGGATCAACTCATCGCCCGTCGCATCGGCACCGACACCGCCCTGCCCTCGCTGGAGCTGAGCACCAACGACTTCACCGACAACAAGGAGACGAAATACTTTGAGTGCATTTCCTGGTATGGCCCTGGCCATGCGGCGAACACGGAGAAGAACCCGCGGTCGGTGTTTCGCCGTTTGTTTGGGCAGGGCCATGGCGGCCCGCAGCGCAGCATTCTCGACGCAATCCTCGCACAGGCCCACAGCCTCGAAAAACGCCTCGGTGGCGAGGACCGGCAGAAGCTCGGCGAGTATCTCGAAAGCGTCCGCAGCACCGAGCAGCGCATCCAGCGTGCCGAGGCGGCCGCACGACGCATCGGCAAGCCCACCTTGCCGGAACCGAAAGGCATCCCTGAGAAACGCAGCGAGTATCTGCAGCTGATGGCCGAGCTCATCCTCCACGCCTTTCAAAACGACCTCACCCGCGTGGCCACCCTGCTCGTCGCCCCGGAGCGCTGGGACAATCCCACGCTCTACGACGGCCTCTTCGACAAGCCGCAGAACCATCACGTCCTCACCCACACGAAAGGCGATGAAGCGAAGGACAAGCTCGCGCTGATCGACCGCTGGCACATGGAGTTCTACGCGCATGTCGTCGAGCGTTTGAAAGCCACGGGCCTGCTCGACAGCACGACGCTCGTCATGGGCAGCGGCATCAGCGATGGCGACCAGCACAACTATGCCGACCTTCAGGTCCTCATCGCCGGCGGCGGCTGGAAACGCGGTCACTTCCATTGCGAAGGCAGGCGCCCGCTCGCCGATCTCTGGCTCACGATGGCGCAGCAGGCCGGCGTGAAGCAGCAGAGGTTTGCGGACAGCACGGGCGAAGTGAAGGAACTCACATGAAAATGCTCCTCTGGCTTCTGCTCGCCTCCTGTGCGCTCGCGGAACAACCGCCGCGAGCAGCACTGGAGCGTTACTGCATCGGCTGCCACGATGCGGATGCCAGGAAAGGCGGCGTGGACCTCGAATCGATCCTCTCGGCAAACTTCGCAACCCACGCGGAAACTTGGGAAGCCGTTGTCAAGCAACTCAACGCCCGTCACATGCCGCCCGTCGGCAGGAAGCGACCGGATGAGCAAGGCTACCATGAACTCATCGACGTCTTGACCAAGGAACTCGATGCTCGGCCAACCACACCCATCGCGGGACCGACGTTTCGCCGCCTGACGCGGACGGAGTATCAGAATGCCGTCCGCGACCTGCTCGCGGTCGAGTTCGACGCGAAAGCCGCGTTCCCCACCGACGAGATCAGCCACGGCTTTGACAATATCACCGTCGGTGATCTGCCGCCCGCTCTGCTGGATCGCTACCTGAGCGCGGCGCAGAAGGTTGCGCGCCTGGCGGTCGGCGCCTCCACGCGGCCGGAGATCACCGCCATCCGCGTGCGGCCGGACCTCACGCAGGAGTATCACGTGCCCGGCTTGCCGCTCGGCACGCGCGGCGGCGTGCTGGTGAAGCAGGTGTTCGCGCAAAGCGGCGACTACGAGGTGCAGGTGCGCCTGCAACGCGACCGCAACGAGCAGGTTGAGGGCATGAACGGTCCTCATCAGATCCAAATCCTGCTCGACCGCGAGGTGAAGGGCGAGTTCACCGTCCAACCCGCCAGGGACAAAAACCACGAGAAGATCGACGCGCACCTCAAAGCACGGTTTCATGTGCAAGGCGGCGAGCATGACCTGGGCGTGACGTTTATGCCGAAGGGCGCGCCCGTCCTCGAACGCCTGCGCCAGCCCTACAAGTCGAGTTACAACCTGCATCGTCATCCGCGATTGAATCCCGCCGTGTATCAGGTCACGATCACCGGCCCGCTGAAGGCCGAAGGCGCGGGCGAGACGCCAAGCCGCCGATTGATCTTCGGCGAGGGCAAAACCGATGCGGCGGCCATCTTGAAGCCGATTCTGCGCCGTGCCTGGCGACGTGACATCACCGGTGCAGATCTCGAGCGTTTTCTGCCCTTCGTGCGCGAGGCCCCCTCCCTCGAAAAAGGCATCGAATCGGCTCTGGCGGCCCTTTTGGTCAGTCGCGAGTTTTTGTTCCGCACCGAGGAAAAAGGCGACGATGCCGCTTTGGCCTCGAAACTGGCTTTTTTTCTCTGGAGCAGCCTTCCGGATGACGAACTGCTTTCGCAGCATCCGCTTGATGTCGAAGCCCAGGCGCGTCGCATGCTGCGCGATCCGCGTGCCCAGGCCCTCGTCTCCAATTTTGCCGACCAATGGCTCTACCTGCGCAATCTCGAGGCCATGACGCCGGACGCCCGGCTGTTTCCCGACTTCGATCACAACCTTCGCGAATCGCTGCGCACGGAGACCAGCCTGCTTTTTGCCGATGTGATGGAAAACGACCGCAGTGTGCTCGACCTGCTGCGCACCGATCGCACCTGGCTCGATGAACGCCTCGCCGCGCACTACGGCATCCCGCACATCCACGGCAGTCGCTTCCGCGAGGTGAAACTCGATCCTGCGTGGCAACGCGGCGGCCTGTTGCGGCAGGGCAGCCTTCAAACCGTCACCAGCTATGCCACGCGCACCTCGCCGGTGATTCGCGGGCACTGGATCCTGAAGAATCTGCTCGCCACCGAGCCTCCGCCGCCACCGCCGAACGTGCCCGCGCTCGATGGCGTGATCTCCGAGAGCCTGCCGATCCGCGAACGCCTCGCCAAGCATCGCGAGATGGCCGCCTGCGCCAGTTGTCACAACCTCATGGACCCCGTCGGCTTCGCGTTGGAGAACTATGACGCCATCGGCCGCTGGCGCGCCGAGGCCGATGCCCGCGGCGGCTTCGCCGATGGCAGCGAGTTCGAAGGCGTGGCGGGGCTGGAGGAAGTCCTGCTGAAGCGCCCCGAACTCTTCGTCACCGCATTGACCGAAAAGCTGATGGTTTACGCACTGGGTCGCGGCCTTGAGGCAAGCGATGCTCCGACGGTGCGAAAGATCGTCCGCCGCGCCAAAGCGAACGATTGGAAGTTCTGCGAGATCATTGTCGGGATTGCCACCAGTGAGCCGTTTGCGTTACAATCAGCCAAGCCATGAGCACCTTCACCACGCGCAAAGCCCTTTCCCGACGCACCTTGCTGCGGGGCGTGGGAGCGACGCTCTCGCTGCCGTTTTTGGATGCGATGGTGCCGGCGGCCACGGCGGCACAACGCGTCCTGCAGCCGGCCAAACGCTTGAGCTACATCTACATCCCGATGGGCTGCGATCAGTCGCGTTGGAATCTCGGCAAGACGGACACGCTGGATCAGCTCTCGCCCATTTTGAAGTCGCTGGAGCCGGTGAGGCAGCATTGCACGGTCGTTTCCAATCTCGAACTCGAGCCCGCGTATCCCGGCACGCACGCCACGTCGAATGCCTCCTTCCTCAGCGCCGCCCGCGTGAAGCACACGGAGAGCAGCGATTACTACAACGGCACCACGGCCGACCAGATCGCCGCGAAGGCCATCGGACAACAGACGCAGTTGCCGTCGCTCGAGCTGGCGATGGACCTGATGCAGGTCGTCGGCCAGTGCGACAACGGCTACGCCTGCGTGTATCAGAACAACCTCTCGTGGTCCTCGCCCACCACGCCGCTGCCTGCCGAGGCGCATCCGCGGCTGGTGTTTGAGCAGCTCTTTGGCGATGGCGGCAGCAAAGCCGACCGCGAGGCCGCGCTGAAGCGTCGCGCCAGTTTGCTCGACTTCATCAAGGACGACATGCAGCGCCTCGCGAAGCGGCTCGGCCCGCAGGATCGCGACCGCGTGAATCATTACCTCGAAAGCATCCGCGAGGTCGAGCGCCGCATCGAAAAGGCGCAGGCCGCGGTCGCCGAGAACGAGCTGCCGGACCTCTCGCGACCCAGCGGCGTGCCCGCGAGCTACGCGGAGCATGCGCGGCTCATGTTTGACCTCCAGCTCCTCGCCCTGCAGGGCGAGGTCACGCGCGTCATCACCTTCCAGCTCGCCCGCGAGACCAGCAATCGCACCTACCCGGAGATCGGCGTCAGCGATCCGCATCATCCGCTCAGCCATCACGGCAACGACCCCGCGAAGATCGAGCGCCTGTCGAAGATCAATGCCTTCCACGTCAGCCTCTTCGCCGAATACCTCGCCAAGCTCGCCGCCGTGAAGGAAGGCGATGGCACGCTGCTCGATCACACGCTGCTGCTTTACGGCAGCGGCATGGGCAATCCCAACGTCCACGACCACACGAACCTCCCGATCATCGTCGCCGGTGGTGCCAGCGCTGGCATGAAAGGCAACCGCCACCTGCGAAACGACCAAACCCTCCCGCTCGCGAACCTGCACCTCACGCTGCTCGACAAGGCCGGCGTGAAGCTGGACAAGTTTGGTGACAGCAGCGGAATCATCGAGGTGCTGTGAAGACGCGACTCAAAGTAGCTTGGGGTTCGCTTCGCGGCTTCGCAGCAGCCCAACTTCCCCGAACCCTTTGGGCTAAAGCCCAAGCTACTTTCGCATACCTCTGCGTCACCACATCGCTGCTCGCGGATCTTCCCACCAGCGCCGAAAAGCAGGACTGGTCCGCCGTTTCCGCTCAACTCGCCGCCAAGGCCGATGTGAACGCCATGCAGGCCGATGGCACCACGGCGCTGCATTGGGCGGCGTATCACGACAAGGCCGAGGTGATCGAAAAACTGCTCTCCGCCGGCGCCAGACCGGACGAGAAGAATCGCTATGGCATCACGCCCTTGCTGCTCGCCTGCGAAAACGGCAACGAGCGCAGCGTGCGGGCGCTTTTGAAGGCGGGAGCTGATCCGCAGGCAAGACGTCTTGGCGGCGAGCCGGCGCTCATGATCGCGAGCCGGACCGGCCGTGTCGGCGCAGTAACGGCCCTGCTCGATCAGGGTGCCAAGGTGGATGCGCGGGACCAAGCCCATCAGACCGCCCTGATGTGGGCGGCGGCGGAAGGTCATGCGGACGTGATCGAGTTGCTGGTCAAGAGCGGCGCGAAGATCGATCAGCGGCTCGACTCGGGCTTCACCGCGTTGTTGTTCGCCGCACGCGAGGGAAAGCCGGCGGCGGTGAAAAAGCTGCTTCAGCTCGGCGCGGACGTGCATGATGCGATCGACACCAAAGAGAAGACCGGCGGCCGTGACGCGCCCAATGGCACCAGCGCGGTACTTTTGGCTGTGGAGAACGGTCACTTCGAGCTGGCGATGGATCTCATTCACGCCGGAGCCGATCCGAATGACCAGCGCAACGGCTTCACCGCGCTGCACACGCTCACCTGGGTGCGCAAGCCCCCGCATGGCGATGACGAGGCGGGGCAACCACCTCCGGACACGCATGGCAAGCTCGGCAGCCTCGACTTCCTTCGCGAGATCGTGAACGCAGGCGCAAAGGTCGATGCCACGCTCGCCAGGGGAGCCAGGGCGAAGGCCTTTGGCGCGATCAACTTTGAGGGTGCCACGCCCTTCCTGCTCGCCTGCCGGAATGCGGACCTGGAGATGATGAAGCGGCTCGTTGAACTTGGCGCGGACCCGCACAAGCCGAACGCCGATGGCTCCACGCCGCTGATGGCCGCGGCGGGGCTGGGTTGCTATGCACCGGACGAGGAAGCAGGCACCGAGAACGAATGCGTGGCCGCGTGCGAGTATCTCATCGGCCTCGGCGCGGATGTGAACGCCGTGGATCAGAAGAACCAGACCGCCATGCACGGCGCGGCTTACAAGAGCCTGCCGAAGGTCGCTCGATTGCTCGCGGCGAAAGGCGCGAAGATCGACACGTGGAATCGCAAGAACGACCGCGGATGGACGCCGCTGCTCATCGCGCAGGGTTTTCGCCCCGGAAACTTCAAGCCCAGTGTGCCCACCATCACGGCCATCAGCGACCTCATGAAGGCAAACGGCATCGAGCCGCCGCCGCCGCCGGATCGTGACGCCTTGCCGAAGAAGAAAGGCTATGAGCCAAAGTAGCCCGGGATTTAGCCCAACGATTTGAAAACCAGTCCGCCATGATTCGCCGTGTTCTGTTGGCCTTTGCGTGGCTGCTTCTGCCTCAGAGTTGGGCTCAAGCCCAAACCACCCTTCTGTTCGCGGGCAGCAGCAGCATGTATTGGAACGATCTGCCGCGCGAGGTCGCCAAGGTCGTGGATGGCAAGATCGCCGGACGCATCGGCCAGCAGGTCATTCCCGAGGCTGTGGGTCGCAGTGGCAGTGACATTCGCGTGTACCTGGAGCCGGGTTTCAACCGCTACGAATACGGCATCAAGGCCGGGCAGACGTTCCTGGACAAAATCGCCGCCGAGAAGCCGGACATCGTCGCGATGATGGTCGTGTGCCGTTTCATCATGGGCGATGACGCACCGAAGGAAGGCCAGCCCGATCACACCACGGCCGTGACGACCTACTGCAGGGCGATTCGTGCTGCGGGCGGCGAGCCGATGTTTTATGAAATGGGCTGGGGAAAGGACGACAGGCATGTCGAAGGCCGGAAGCGCATTTTGGAGCTCGCGAAGCATAATCAGATCAGGCTCTTCGCCCCATGCAGCACCGCCTGGGCTCGTGTCCATGCTGAGAAGCCCGATCTCGCGCTCCAGCATCCGCAGGACAACGCGCACCCCGGCGATGCGGGTCACTTTTTGAACCTCGCCTGCTTCTACGCAGCGCTCACCGGCGAATCACCGCTCGGCAAACTGCCGCGCAGCTTTTCCGTGTGGCCGCACGGCAAATACGAGGCCGATGAAGCCAGGCTCGCGGCCTTCAAGCCGGATGCCTATCAGGCGACGATGGCAAAGTGGATGTTCAAGCACATGAGCATGAACGCCACCGCCACGCTCGACGAGGAAACGGCCCGCTATCTGGAAACGGTGGCGTGGGAGACGTGGCGGCAGACACAAAGCAGCTTGGGCTTCAGCCCGAGCAGCGAATGATTGGGCTGAAGCCAAACGACTTTTTAACCCATGCGCCGCTTCATCCTTCTTTTGCTATCCGCCATGCCGTGGCTGCTCCACGCGGAAACCACTACCGGCATCGAGTTCGCCCGGGTCGACGGCCTTTCGCTGAAGTTCGACCTGCACCGGCCCGATTCGGAAAAACCGCCGCTTCTCGTTTATGTGCACGGCGGTGCCTGGCGCGCTGGCTCGCGCGAGGACGTGCCGATCATCGGCCTGCTCGACCATGGCTTCGCGATCGCGAGCGTCGATTACCGGCTTTCCACGCAGGCGCGTTTCCCTTCGCAGATTCATGACATCAAGGCGGCGATCCGTTTTCTGCGCGCCAAGGCGGACGAGTTGCGGATCGACACCCGCCGCATCGCCATCCTCGGAAGCTCTGCGGGCGGTCATCTCGCGGCCCTCGTGGGGGTCACGAACGGGCATGCGGAACTGGAAGGCAAAGTCGGCGATCATTTGGACCAAAGCAGCCGTGTGGATGCCGTCGTGAGTTTCTATGGCGCGTCGAACCTGCAGAGCATCCTCGGCCAGAGCACCGAATTCGGCCTCGGCGTGCGTCTTCCCGCCCTGAAACTGCTGCTCGGTGATCTCCCGGAGAACGTGCCCGACCTCGCCAGGCTGGCCAGCCCCCTGGTGCATCTCGACGCGCAGGATCCGCCCGTGTTTCTCATCCACGGCGATGCCGATCCGCAAATGCCATTGGCGCAGTCGCTGGAACTGCACAAGGCCTGTGCGGCCGCGAAGGTTCGTTCCCAACTCCTCACGCTGCCAGGGTCAAGGCATGGCGGCCCGGAGTTTTACGACGCGGGACATCTCCGTCTCGTGGCGGACTTCCTGGAGCCCTGCCTCGGACCCGCGGTCCCCTGAGGGATCTCACCGTCACAGCCTCTGGCCTTTCGTCCGGGAAAGTGTCAGGATCCGCGCCTCTGAAACGTTCGCCCTGACATGCCACTCGATCACGAAACCTCCCTCAAGCACCTCTTTGAGGCCCGGCAACGGCTCTGCGCCACAGCCTGGCTGGTGGTGCGCGATGCACAGGCGGCGGAGGACCTGTTCCAGAATGTGGCGCTGAAGTCGGTCACGAAGAATGTGTCCTTCGAGCACGAGGGCGCGCTGCTGTCCTGGGCGATGGTCTCGATCAAGCGCGAGGCGATCGACTGGCTCCGCAAACGAAAGCCCGAGACCCTCGGCCTCGAACCCGAGGTGCTCGATTTGATCAGCGAGGAGTGGTCCACGCACCCACAGCCTGAGGGAGGACGCATGGAAGCGCTGCGCGACTGCCTGGCCTCCGTGCCGGAAAAATCGCGCCGGCTTCTGCATCTCCGTTACTTTGACGGCCATTCGTGTGATGAAGTGGCCAGGCAGGTCGGCGCGAGCGTCGATGCGGTGTATCAGCGCCTTTCGAGACTGCATCGTGCCCTGAAGGAATGTGTGGATAACAAAGTGGCTGCGGCTTCAGCCGCAGTTCAGGGAGGGTTGGGCTAAACCCCAAGCTGCATTGATGACGAACGACGACCTTCTCATCCAGGGCTACCTTGATGACCGACTGTCCGCCGCAGAACTCACGCGTCTGAACGGTCGGCTGCGCGAGGATGCCGAACTGCGCGGGGAGACCCGACTCGTGGCCATCCACGCGGTGGCCTTTGGCGACATGGCGAGGAGCGCGCCGGGCGTTCGGTCGGCGGCCCCCGTCGCCGCCGTGACTCCGAGGCGGCGCAACCTCATGCCGTGGCTGGCGCTCGCCGCCTCGCTGGTCGTGCTGGCGGCCAGCCTGTCCCTGTTCCTGAACTCGCGTCCCACCCCCGTGCTCACGCTGCTGGAAAGCAGCGGCACCGTGACCTGGAGCAACGGCGTGGCCATCCTGCCCGGCGAACCTTTGCCCGCGGGCACGCTGGAGACCGTGGGCGAGGCCAGCACGGCGCTGTTTCGCTTTGCCGACGGCACGCTCATCACCCTGCAGGGCGGCAGCGAACTGAGCTTCTCTGAACAGGGGCAAAAAAACCTGGCGCTCTCGCGTGGCACCCTTTCCGCCGAGGTGCGGCCCCAGCCGGCGGGGCGGCCCATGCTGATTCGCACGCCCTCTGCCGTGGCCGAGGTCATCGGCACCGCCTTTGACCTGACCACACGGGCCGAGGACACCCTCTTGAAGGTCAACGAAGGCCTGGTGAAATTGAAGCGTCTCGCCGATGGCAGCCAGATCGAGGTGCCGGCCAATCGCAGTGCCGTGGCTTCCCTGGACACCGCCAGGGTGTTGGACGCCTCCTCCACGCCGGAACCGCTCACCCAATGGAGTTTTGACTTCACCACCACGGTGCCGCCGCGTGACTGGCGGGGCATCGCCAGGGACGGTTCCATGCAAGCCAGTCCGTATGTGGCGAAAAGACTGCCCGATGGCCGCATCATCACGCACCATGGCATCTCCATCCGCACGGCCATGCTGCCGCAGCCGCAACGTCTGCTCGTAACGGAGACCAGCATGATCCGTATCCAGCTCAGGCAGAAAGAACCGGGGAGCCTTCAATTCATGCTGCTGACCCATCGCAGGGATGGCGGATTCGGGGGCAACTTCGAATGCAAGGTCAGCGCTGCCGAACTGAGGCCCGACGCGGATGGCTGGTGCCAAATCCTCCTCCCGATCCACCGTTTTGAGAGACTTGACCCTCAGGGCCGCAGCAGCCCTTCCAGTGCCGCGGGCAAATTGCTGACGGCCTGGATCGTCAGCAGCTTCCTCGAGGACCGCGATCTGGAAATTCGCCACGTCGAGCTTACCGAGAAATCCTGACCCCGCAGCGCCCGTCATCTCCGATGCTCCGCAAGATCCCTCTCCTGCTCCTTGCCGCCGGCGCCGGCGCTGCCCCGCCGGCAGCGTTGGTCCCGTTTCTGGAAACGCACTGCTATGATTGCCACGACGCGGAGGTGCGAAAGGGCGGCCTCGACCTCGACGCCCTGCCCGCGGACCTGAGCGACGCCCAGAGTCTGGCCAAGTGGACGCTCCTTTGGGACAAGGTGGCCACGGGCGAGATGCCGCCGAAAAAGCGCACTCCACCCCCGGCCCCCGAACGTGAAGCCTTCACCGGTCTGCTGGCCAAGTCCCTGACCCAGTGGGATGCCGCCCTCAAGGGCAGGATCCTGCGACGCCTGAACCGGGTGGAGTATGAGCACACCCTGCAGGATCTGCTCGGCGTGCGCACCGAACTCAAGAGTCTGCTGCCCGAGGATGGCAAGGCCCATGGCTTCGACACGGTGGGCGAGGCGCTCGACCTTTCGCCGGTCCACCTCCAGCGCTACATGGACGCCGCCAGGCTCGCCCTGCTCGCCGCGGTGAAATTCGGTCCCGCGCCCGAAAAACAGCAACTCGCCGCCGCCTTCGATGCAGGCCGGAATGCCGGCAACGTCGGCAAGCACTGGCACCGGCTGGAGGATGGCTCCGTGGTGTTCTTTACCAACGGTGGCTTCCCCTCGATTGTCCCGGAGTTCACGGCTCCGGTGGAGGGCCTCTATCGTCTGAAGATCACCGGCCGGGCCTACCAGAGCGAGGAGGAGGTGATCTTCTCCCTCTATGCCGGCACCTTTGGCCGTGACAACGACAGCCGCAGCCTCGGGGTGCTGGCCCTGCCGGCTTCACGCACCACCCGCACTTTGGAGGTGTTTCTGCGCCAGCGGGAGAAGGTGCGCTTCTTCCCACAGCTGAATGCGGATTTCCCGGCGCTGCAAAAACAGGGTCCGGCGGTCTACCCGGGTGCGGGACTCGCCCTGCAGCCGGTGGAGGTGGAGGGACCGCTGGTGGAGGACTGGCCGGGACGGGGGCATCGGCTGCTCTTTGGCGAACTCGAGACCCGCGCCACCAAGCCAGGGACCGGCAGGGGTGCCAGGATGGGGCCCGTGGCCGGTGAAATCGTCAGCTCCCAGCCCGAGGCGGACGCCCGGCGGCTGCTGGCCACCTTCCTGCCGGCCGCGTTTCGTCGTCCGGTCGCCGAGGAGACCCTGCAGCCCTATCTGCGGCTCGCGCTCGACGAGCTCGCGGCCGGCTCCAGCTTTCTGGAGGCCATGTTGACGAGTTACATCGCCGCACTCTGCGCGCCGGACTTCCTCTACCTCCGGGAAAACCCGGGGCGCCTCGATGACTTCGCGCTTGCCGCCCGCCTGAGCCACCTGCTCTGGAGCAGTGCCCCTGACGAGGAACTGCGGGCGGTCGCCCTGGCCGGGGAACTGGCCCGGCCGGCGGTCCTGCGCGCGCAAACCGAGCGACTGCTGAACGATCCGCGGGCGGAACGCTTCACCACCCACTTCACCGGCCAGTGGCTGAACCTGTGTGAGATCGATTTCACCGTGCCGGACAAGCAGCTCTACCCGGAGTACAGCGACACCCTCAAGATCGCCAGCCTGCGGGAAACGGAATTGTTCTTCCGCGAGATCCTGCGCGGCAATCTGAGCGTGGCGAACTTTGTTGACTCGGACTGGACGATGCTCAACGAGCCGCTCGCGAGGCTCTACGGCATCCCCGGTGTCAAGGGCACCGAGTTCCGCAGGGTGGCACTGAAGCCCGAGCATCACCGCGGCGGGGTCATGACCCATGCCAGCGTGCTCAAGGTCTCCGCCAACGGCACCACCACCTCGCCCGTCGTGCGCGGCATCTGGGTGCTGGAACGGATTCTCGGCCTGCATCCCTCCCCGCCACCGCCCGGTGTGCCCGGTGTGGAACCCGACATTCGGGGCGCGCAGACCCTGCGGCAACTTCTCGACAAGCACCGCAACCTGGAAAGCTGCAACGGTTGCCATCGCGTCATTGATCCGCCGGGGTTTGCCCTGGAAAACTACGATGTCATCGGCGGCTGGCGTGAAAACTACCGCAGCCTTGGCCGGGAGTTTCCCAAACCCGCCAACCTGCCCGCAGGCGTGAGAAACGTGCAGTGGCGGGTCGGCCCCGCCGTGGATGCCACCGGCGAAACGCCCGACGGGCAATCCTTCCAAAACCTGGCCGATTACAAAAAACTCATCCTGGCCGAGCCCGTCCGCTTCACGCGCGCCCTTGCCGAAAAGCTGGCCGTTTACGGCAGCGGACGCGGCATGGGCTTCTCCGACCGACCCGAACTGGACCGCATCGCCGACACGGTCCTGGGCAAGGGCAACGGTTTCCGTGATCTCGTCCACGAAGTCGTCCAGAGCGCGATTTTCCTCAACAAGTGACCCTGCCGCCCATGAACGTTTCCATCCACAAACACCTCTCCCGTCGCGCCCTGCTGCGCGGCTCGGGTGCCCTGCTTGCCCTGCCCTGGCTGGAGGCCATGCTGCCCGCGTTCGCCAACCGAGCCCAGGCGGCCGTGGCGACGGCGCCGCCGCGCCGCTTCCTCGCGATGAACTACGGGCTCGGCTTTCACGGGCCCAATCTTTTCCCGGCGGAAGCGGGACACGATTACCGCCCGACGCCCTACCTCGAGCTGCTACAGGAACACCGCGCGGATTTCACCCTCTTCTCGGGCCTGTCGCACGAGGAGCAAAACGGCGCCAACGGCCACACCTCGGAGCTGACCTGGCTCACCACCGCCAAGCACCCTGGATTGCCGGGTTTCCGCAACAGCATCTCGCTCGACCAGGCGCTGATCGAAAGGCTGAATCCCGACACGCGCTTTCCGGCGCTCCTCCTGAATGTCGGCGGCAGCGATTCCATGTCCTGGTCGGCCAATGGCGTGAATCTGCCGGCGGAGAACTCACCGGCCAAGGTTTTTGCCCAGCTCTTCATCAATGGTTCTCCCACCGAGGTCCAGGCGCAGCTGCGGGATCTCAAACGCGGGCGCAGCATTCTCGACACCGTCCACGGCGAGGCGAAAAAGCTCCAGCGCGATCTCGGCAGCCGCGATCAGGAGAAATTCGACCAGTACCTGACGAGCATCCGCGAGCTGGAAACGCGCATCCAGGCGAACGAGGCCTGGGCTCAGCGGCCCAAACCGCACGTGGACGCGGCTCCCCCCTCCGACGTGCAGGATCGCACCGACATCATTGCCCGCACCCGGTTGATGCATGACCTGATGGTGCTCGCGCTCCAGACGGACAGCACGCGCTTCATCACCTACAAGGCCGGCGGCATGAACGCCGTGCCGAAGATCGCCGGCGTCAAGCAGGACTGGCACAACCTTTCCCACCATGGCCAGGACGAGATGAAGATCGAGGAACTCACCCTCATCGAAAAGGCCGAGTTCGCCGAACTGGCGCGCCTGTTCGGCCTGCTGAAGGCCGCCAAGGAGGGTGGCCGCAGCCTGCTTGATCAGACCGTGGTGCTCGCCGGCTCCAACCTCGGCAACGCCAGCAGTCACAGCTGGCGGGATGTGCCGGTCATCGTTGCCGGCGGCGGTTTTCGCCACGGCCAGCATCTGGTGGCGGGGGGCAAGGGCAATGACAACGCGCGCTTTGCCAACCTGTTCGTCCAGATTGCCCAGCGTCTCGATGTCGGCCTCGAGCAGTTTGGCAGCAGCACCGCACCTGCGGTCCAGGGCTTTGAAATGCTCTGAACACCACGGCAAACCTCCCAACCCGCCTTCTGCCATGCGATTGCCTCTTCTCCTCGGCACAACCCTGATGCTGGCCGCGCGCCTTGCGGCAGAATCCCCCGCGGACATCGCCGCCGGCGAGAAACGGCGGGAGGAAATCCCGCTCGGCGGCGATTTCCAGCCCAATCCCAAAGTGCCGGCCTTCGTGGTCTGCGGCCATGGCGGACGCATCCTGCTCTCCACGGACGACGGCAAAAGCTGGACGCAGACCTTCTTTGGCCACCCCTCCGGCGACCACGGCGTCTGGGCCACCCGCACCCTGACTCATGGCGGCGGCCTGTTCGTGGTCGCCGTTGGCTGGGGCGCTCCGACCAGCTGGCTGGCCTCCGACGACGGGGTGAACTGGCGTCATCTGACGAGCGGTGCCTCGGTGCTTCCGGATGGCAAGGGCAACCCGCGCCTGATGCCGGGCACCTGGGGGCTGGCGTCGGGCTCGGGAGCCATCGTTGGCACCGGGTACATGACCCTCGCGGCCACCCTGGATGGTGGCAAAACCTTCACGTCTCATGCCCTCTGGGGTCTTTCGAAGTCGGATCCGCGCGGCAGGCTGCAGACCCATCATCTCACCCCCGTCTACTGCGGCGACTCGAGCAGGCGATTCCTCGCGCTGGGCGACAACCGCGGTCCGCAGGGCCCCAGGTTTGGCCACCTGTTTGCCAGCGATGACTTGGGCAGAACCTGGCGATGGCTGGCCCCGAAGGGCCTCGACGCCTCGACAGGGCGCGGCGAGATCGTCAGCCACGGCGGCCTGCTGGTGATGACCGACAAAGAGGCCGCCAACACCTGGACCAGTGCGGACGCGGGCGACACCTGGGACGGTCCGCATGCCACCGGCACGCAGCGCGCCACCCTCAGTGTTGTCGGCAGCGAGTTCTGGCTCTGCGGCAAACCCTCCCGAGCCAGCCGCGATGGCAAAAGCTGGCGCGACCTTCCCGCCGCCGTGCCCGCGGGCAGGGTCATCGCCAGCGATCAAAACACGCTCATCAGCCTTCACCCGCAACGCCCGAACCTGCTGCGCAGCACGGACTCCGGCAAATCCTGGACCGAAGTTTACCGGTATGATCCGCCCGCCATCCAGGGCGGCGCCCAGGGACTGCGCGACGGGGCCTTCGGCTATCTCCCGCGCACACTCGCCCCAGCCGCAGCGGGCGACCGCTAAAAAAATCGCCTCCCCGTGAAGCAAGGCCGGGTGGCTGGCGTTCGTCAGGGATTCCACTCATGAAACACCTGCTGCCCAGCTTTTGCCTCCTGCCCCTTCTCGCCTTCGGCGCCGAACCCTCGCCTCCCGCCACGCAGATCAGCCAACCGGTCAGCCTGGTTGCGGCGGAAGCCTTCAACCGGCCGGAAGCCTTTGCCGGCAAGATCGCCCCAACGGCTCCCGGCTGGCGCGGCGGCATCGGCACCTGGAGCATCCGCGACGGTGCCGCTTACGCCGTGCAGGAGGGCTCCAGCGAAAAGCGCCCGAACGGCCATGAGGCGGTGTGCGAGCATGTTGTCGATCTGGGCGATTACCTGCTGACCGCCGATTTCAAGCTCGGGACCGCGCCGCAGATCGGCTTTGTCTGCCGCGACACCCACAACCCGAACCATCATCAGGGCCGTGTCGTCATCACCCCGACCGCGATCTGGATTCAGAAGATGAGCGGCATCGCCAAGGAAACACGGCGCGAGGAGTTGACCAAGATCCCCGTCACCCTCGATCCGAACACCTGGTACAAAATCACGGTCGAAGTCTGCGGCGACCGCTTCCTGGCCCGCGTCGGCGATCACGTTCTGGAAGCCAAGCACGAGCGTTTCCGCGACCGCAAGGGCCGCATCGGCTTCGTCGCCCGCGGCGAGGGCGCACAGTTCCGGGCCGTGTCGCTCTGGAGCGCCCGGCCAAAACCCTGAACCCGCGCCCCGCTGGCAGCACCGCCCGCCTTCCGAGTTCATCGAGCACCAGGGCATTCCCGCTCTGGTCAGTCGTTGGCACGAAGAGCCCCAGCCGGGCTTCCACTGGAACGCCATGGGCTTGGACAGCGACATGCACCGGGCTTGCGCCTGACCACGACCCAGCCCGGATAGCCCCGGCACACGCCATCCATCACCATGGCTGCCATGATTTTCACGAATTTGTCCTTCCCGGGGAGGGTCATTCGTCGAAAGGGTGACGGGCCGTTTGCAAGCCGCCTGTCTGCCTCAGTAACCTTCACTGCCATCCCTTATGAACCCGCTCGCGCGCCTGCTGTCCGCCCTCGCCCTCGTGGCTCTCACCGCCTGCCAGACAGGCAAACCCACCCCCACGGCCTGCCTGGACCTGCCGCCCCACCGGGGCTCCGCCGACTTTGAGCGCATGAAGACGCTCGTGGGCCGCTGGACCGCAGAATCCCCGGAGATGGGAACCATGAACACCGAATTCCGCCTCATCGCGGGGGATTCCGTCATTGAGGAGCGCTTTGCCAAGAACACGCCGATGGAGATGCTCAGCACCTACCATGATGTGGATGGCAAGCTCACGATGACCCACTACTGCATGCTGCGCAACCAGCCCCGCATGAAGGTGACCCGGCGCACGGCGGACTCGCTGACCTTCGATCTGGCGCCGACTCCGGGCCTGAATGTCAGGAAGGACAAGCACATGCACGGAGCCACCTACACCTTCCTCGACGCGAACCACTTCAAGCTCGAAGGCGTGGCCTGGGAGAATGGCAAAAGCACCCCCTGTGGTCCTCCCGTCATCTTCACGCGCCTGTAGTCTCCGCATCGCCGCCGGCTCACGCCCGTCGAGGAGACCTCAGGGCCAAAGGCGATGGAACTCCCGTCACCCGGATCATCCACCACGGAAGTGCAAGCCAATCCGCCCATGAAATCCTTCCTGCTTCTTTCACGCGGCCAGTGGGACAAGGCATCTTCGAAAGCCGACATCGAGGCCGCCATCGGCCAATTTTATGCCTGGTATGAAGCGAATCTTGAGAAGGGCTGCTTCAAGCCCGGTTCCCGCCTGACCCTGGAGGCGGCTCTTGTGACCCGCGAAGGCATCCGCACCGATGGCCCGTTCGCCGAAGGCAAGGAGGTCATCGGCGGCTACTGGATCATCGTTGCTGACAGCCTCGCCACGGCAGCGGCCCTGGCGGCGGAGAGCCCCGTCCTGCGGCATGGCATCCGCTATGAAATCCGGCCGCTGGAATCGGAGCGCGGTTCCGCCTATCGACACACGAACGAAACGCCCACCGAATGAATCCGAACCCTCAACAAAGCACCGGCGAGCACCTGCTCCTCATCCGTGGCACGCATTGGCACAGCGGTCTCTCCCCCGCCGAGCTGCAGCGCATCATGACCGACTTCTATGGCTGGGTGGAGAGCCTTCAAAACAGCGGACAGCTGCGCGCCGCGCAGCCCCTGGTGGAGGCGGGCCAACTCGTCACCGGCCCGCGGAGTCTCGTCACCGACGGCGTCTTTGCCGAGTCCAAGGAAGCCATCGCCGGCTACTTCCTGCTCGCCGTGGCCTCCATGGAAGAGGCCGTGAAACTCGCCCAAGCCTGCCCGATCCTCGCTCATGGCGCGCAGATCGAAGTGCGCCCGATCGCCGACCTCTGCCGCCCCATGGCGGAGGTGAAGGCGGCACAGCCTTGACAACCCCACCCACACCCCATGAAACTGCCTGGCACCTACCTCGACGGCTTCCTGCTTCCCGTACCCACGGCCAAGCTGGAAGCGTATCGCCAACTCGCCCAACAAGCCGCCGCGATCTGGCTCGAACACGGGGCGCTGAACTATGTGGAAGCCACGGCAGATGATCTCAGCACGGAATTCTGCCGCTCTTTTGCATCCGCAGCCGACGCCAAGGAGGATGAAACCGTCGTTTTTGCCTTTGCCATCTTTGCCGATCGCTCCGCACGTGATGCCGCCAATGCCAAGATCATGGCCGATGAGCGGCTCAAGGCACTCTGTCCCGTCAGCGAGTCCCTCTTCGACAGCAGGCGCATGGCCTTCGGCGGCTTCAAGACCCTCGTCAACGAATAACCCCCACCCCCTTCCAAGCCTCCTGATGACTCCCACTCGCAACCCTGTTGGCTGGTTCGAAATCTACGTCAATGACATGCCGCGGGCGAAAGCCTTTTACGAAGCGGTTTTCGCCACCACGCTCCAACCGCTCGGCAACCCGACCGCCGATGATGCCGGGCTGGAGATGTGGCAGTTTCCCGGAGGCCCGGACGGCTGCGGCTGCCCCGGCACGCTTTGCAAAATGGATGGCTGCGCCGCCGGCGGCGGCGGGACCCTGATCTATTTCTCCTGTGAAGACTGTGCCGTGGAAACGGCGCGTGTCACGGCCAACGGCGGAAGTGTCATCAGGGACAAGTTCGCCATTGGTGAATACGGCTTCATCGCCATCATTTGCGACACCGAGGGAAACACTGTCGGCCTGCATTCGATGAAGTGAAGACGATGAGGGACTTCCTCTCCGGCGACGGGCATCCGGCGTATCTCGCCGAGGTCGCCTCCGCCAGCGCGGCTCCCGCTCAGGTGTTGCCTGCGCATCCAGTCTGGATCAAAGACGCGCCCACAACCTCATGAACCCGCACGGCGAGCGCAGCCCAAGCCTCGTGGCGGATGATCTGTTCCGCCGCGAGGGAGCGCGGCTCGTCGCCGCGCTCGCCGCGCACCTGGGCACGCACCGGCTGCAGCTCGCCGAGGATGTCGTTCAGGAGGCGCTCGTGCGGGCCCTGCAAACGTGGCCGTATCGCGGCATCCCGGAGAACCCCGCCGCCTGGCTCACACAGGCGGCGAAGAACCTTGCGTTGGATGCCTTGCGTCGCGAACAAACCTGGCTGCGCAAGGAACCGCAGGTCGCTCTCGAGCTGGAGCACTGGCTCACGCACAACGAATCTTCCGAGGCGCACGAGGTTCATGACGACACACTGCGCATGCTCTTCGTCTGCTTTCATCCGCAGCTCTCCATGGAGGCGCAACTCGCCCTCGCCCTGCGCACCGTGTGCGGATTGAGCCCGGCGGAAATCGGCGCGGCCTTTTTGACCAGCGAAGCCGCCATTGCGAAACGTCTTGTGCGCGCCCGGCAGCTCATCCGCGACCTGCGCCTGCCTTTCGCCGTGCCGAATGCCAGCGAACTGCCGCAGCGACTCGATGGCGTGCGCTCGGCGCTCTATTTGCTTTTCAATGAAGGCTACAAAGCCTCCTCCGGCGACCGCCTCATTCGTGAGGAGCTTTGTCATGAAGCCCTCCGCCTCACGCGATTGCTCAGCGAGCATCCAGACACCGCGCAGCCCGCCACCCTGGCCCTGCTCGCACTCCTCTGCCTCAACGCGGCCCGCCTGCCTGCCCGCGTCAATGCCGAAGGCCAAATCGCGCTTCTGCAGCATCAGGATCGCAGCCGTTGGAATGCCCGGCTCATCGAGGAAGGCATGGTCGCTCTCGGAGCGGCCTCCACGGGCGAAAGCATCAGCCCCTACCATGTTGAAGCCGGCATCGCCGCCTGCCATTGCCTGGCAGACGAGGAAGCGGGCACCGACTGGCCCCGCATCCTCGGTCTTTACGACCACCTCCTGCTGCTCAAGCCCACGCCCATCGTCGCCATGAACCGCAGCGTGGCGCTCGCCAGGGTTCATGGCCCCCGCGAGGCCTTGCAGACTCTCGAAAGCCTCCCCAACCGCCAATCGCTGGAAACGCTGCATCTTTACCATGCCATCCGCGCCAGCTTCCTCGAGAAGCTCGGCCAGCCCGCCGAAGCCCGCGCCGCCTACCAGCGTGCCGCCGAACTGGCCCCGTGCGAGGCGGAACGGGAGTTTCTGCAACGTCAGGCCCTGTCTTGCGTTGCATGATCGCCTCATGAAGCGCCGCCACCTGCTGCAATCGCTCGCCGCCGTGCCACTGGCCGCCGCGGGAACAGCGCGCCCACCCCTGCCGCGCGTCCTCTACAGCAATGACCTGACGAACCTCACCTCCTGCGTCAGCCCCCATCATGCCGCGCGCGAGCCGTTTCGCCCCGAAATGCTCGACGCCTCAATCGATGAGGTCGCAGGCCGCATCGACGCCCATTGCCTGCAGCCGGGCCTCGGGGTCATACCACTCTGGCCAAGCAAGGTCGTGGACCTGCACGCGCACTTCGCCTGGATCCGGCAGCGCTACGGGCAGAAACCGGACTCCTTCAGCCGCTGGGTGCTCAACGGTGGCGACCTCGTGCAGCGCTTCATCGACCGCTGCCGTCTGCGCGGTCAGTCGCCCTGGCTCTCCCTGCGTCTGAACGACGCCCATCACAAGGAATACGTCGACCCGCAGCCGGGCGACAAGCCGGGCAGCAGCATCGGCATGAGTGTGACGCGCTGGTACGCCGAGCATCCCGAGCACCGCATCGTGCCGGGTTCAAAGCGCGGCGCCGATCTGGTTTTGAACTGGGCAGTACCGGAGGTGCGCGCGCAAAAACTCGCCCTGATCCGCGAACTCTGCGGGAACTACGCCATCGACGGCCTGGAGCTCGATTTCCTGCGCTTCTACAGCTACTTCCGCGAGACGACCCCGCTGGATGAACGTCGTGCCATCATGACCGGCTTCGTGCGGGAAGTGCGCCAGATGCTCGGCCCACACCGACGTCTCGCGGCACGCGTGCCCTGCCATCTGCCCGCGCTCGACGCGCTGGGCCTCGACCTGCCGGCCCTGGTTGCCTACGGCCTCGATCTGGTGAACGCCTCGGCTCACTACTTCACCACCCAGCAGCATGATCTCGCCGCGATCCGCCGCCGCACGACCGGGGCGACGCTGCATTTCGAGCTCTGCCACACGCTGTGGAAGGGCGACAAGGTGCAGGCGGGTTATGACGTCTTCCCCTTCCGGCGCGCCACGCGCGAGCACCTGCACACCAGCGCCCACCTGGCTTACGCACGAGGTGCCGACGGCATCAGCCTGTTCAACTTTGCCTACTACCGCCAGCATGGTCAGGGCGAGGGGCGCGGCCTCTTTGGCGAGCCGCCCTTCGACGCGCTCGACGCCCTGCGCGATCCGGCACGACTGGCGCGCCGGCCGCAGCACTGGTTCATCGCCGCCGGCTGGCGCGCCCCGGGCATGAAGCCCCTGCAAGTGCCCCGGAAGATCGAGCCCGGTCAGCCCGCCCCCTTTCGCTTCGATCTCGCTCCACCCGCCGGCGGCTGGCAGGGAACGGCGCGCCTGCGCGTGCAAGCGGATCGCCCCCTCTCCGGCGGCTCCTGGCAGGCGAGGTTCAACGGCGAGGATATCGACCTCACTCATGACGTCTCGGAACCGTTTCCGGTGCCCTACCCCTCGCTGCTTGGTCGCCCGGATGAAATGCGGGCCTGGCAGGTGCCGTCTTCCCTGCTGCGCGATGGCATCAACCGTCTGGAAATCACGGCTGCCGAAGCCTGCACGATTCTGTTCGTTGACCTGGCCGTGGGTTGAGGGTTCCCTGACTGCCATGAAGTTCGCCCTCCCCGGTTGCCTGTCACTGCTCGCCCTGCTGGTCACCCCGTCCCTTGCCCAGGACCTGGTCATCTATGGCGGCACACCGGCCGGCATCGCGGCGGCGGTCACGGCAGCGCGCGAAGGCGCGTCGGTCGTGATGATCGAGCCCAGCCGCTGGATCGGCGGCATGGTCACCGGCGGCCTCAGCCGCACGGATGTCGGCAAGGAACAGACCATCGGCGGTTTCCCGCGCGAGTTCTTCGCCCGCGCCGCCGCGGCCAAGCCGGACACGCCGATGTGGTATGCCGAGCCTTCGGTGAATCTGGCGACTTTCCGAGCCCTGTTGAACGAAGCGGGCGTGAAGGTGCTCACCGGCCAGACGCTGCGGGCGGTGGCGAAGGAGGGAACCCGGATCGTCAGCCTGACGACAGCGGACGGCACGGTGCATCGCGGGTCCATGTTCATCGACGCCAGTTACGAGGGCGACCTGATGGCGGCGGCGAAGGTGGGTTACACGGTGGGACGCGAAAGCCGCGCGCAGTATGGCGAAAGCCTGGCCGGCTACCATCCCATGCCGATCCGGCCGCGCACGGTCGAGGTGATGGAGAGCGACTGCCCGAGCATTGGCGGCACCGGCCCGTCCTACATTCACGGCACGCCGGCGAGCCTCTCCGGAATTGATGCGGATGGCAAACCGATCTTCGGCGTCTTCCCGGCGCCCAGCCTGCAGCCCGGCGACGCCGATCACCGCCTCCAGGCCTACAACTTCCGAATCTGCGTCACCCAGCGTCCCGATCTGCTCGTACCCTTTCCCAAGCCGGCAGCCTATGACCCGTCGCGCTACGAACTGCTGCTGCGCCTGATCCGGGCCTTTCCCGGCATCCGTTTTGGACGCCTCTTCCACGTCGGCGCCACCTCACACGGCAAGTATGATCTCAACGCCCAGGGGTTGTTCTCGACCGATTACCCGGGCGCCAACTTCGACTATCCCGATGGCGATACCGCAACCCGCGCACGCATCTGGCAGGATCACACCGACTTCATTCAGGGCATGCTCTGGTTTCTCGGCCACGACGAACGCGTGCCAGCTTCCCTGCGCGAGCAAACCCTCAGCTGGGGGCTGTGCCGGGATGAGTTCGCCGACAACGGCCACTGGCCCTACGCCCTGTACATTCGCGAAGGCCGGCGCCTGATCGGGGAGCACGTGATGACCCAGCGGGATCTGCAGACCGACCTTTTCAAGGACGACAGTGTCGCCATGGGTTCCTTCCTCATCGACTGCCACATCGTCCAGCGCATCCTCGCCGAGGATGGCACGGTGCGCGATGAGGGCAGCTTCCAGGACACGCCCGTGCTGCCCTACCAGATCGCCTATCGCAGCCTGACGCCGAAGCGAGCCGAATGCGCCAACCTGCTCGTGCCCGTCTGTCTCTCGGCCAGCCACATCGCCTACTGCTCCATCCGCATGGAACCCGTGTACATGGCCCTCGGCCAGGCCAGCGGCCTTGCCGCCGTGCAGGCGTTGCGTGAGCAGACCTCCGTGCAGGCCATCGATGTGGCGGCGCTGCAGAAGCAATTGCGCGCGCAGCAGGCCGTGCTCGACCTGCCGGAGCTGGCGAAGATTCCGCGTTCCACCCAACTGCCCGGCCTCGTGCTCGACGACAGCCAGGCGGAGAAAACGGGTCACTGGACCGCCAGCACCTACGGCACGCCCGTCGACGGCTCCAGCGTGCACGACGCCAACGGTGAGAAGGGACATCTGAGCCTCACCTACCGGCTGAGCGTGTCCAAGGACGGGGAATATGAGGTGCGCGTCTCCTATGCCGCCGCGCCGAACCGCGCCAGCAATGTGCCGGTGGAGATTGTGCATGCCGACGGCGTCGCCACGACCACCGTCAACCAGAAGCGAAAGCTACCGGAGGCGGATCCCTTTCTCAGTCTGGGCCGCTTCCGCTTCCAGGCCTCGAAACCCGCTGTCCTCACCATCCGCAACGGCGACACCGACGGCATTGTCGGCGCCGACGCCGTGCAGTTGCTGCCGCAGCCTTGACACGGCGGTGTCGGACAGATCAAGAATGCGCACACCACCACAAGAGCGGTCATGCATCGGCCCTTGCCTGGTCGGTTCACCCGGCGAAGCATGACAACATGCCGCGCCTCCTCCCGTCGCTCCTGCTTGCCGCTGCCCTTCCCCTCCTGGGCGAGTCGCCCGCCGTGCTGAAAACGGAATTCCTGTTCGACCCCGCCCCGCATCCGCAGTGCCATGCCTCAACGATCGTCGAGACCCCGGCCGGCCTGGTCGGCGCCTGGTTTGGCGGCACCAAGGAAGGCCACCCGGATGTCGGCATCTGGCTGACTCGCGAGGTCGGCGGTCGCTGGCTGCCGCCGGTCGAGGTGGCCAACGGCGCCGAGACCGAGGATCCGCGCGTCAACTGCCTCAACCCGGTGCTTTACCAGGTTTCCGGCGGCCCGCTGCTGCTGTTTTACAAGACCGGCCAATGGTGGGCCCACGTCAAACGCTCGACCGACCACGGCGCCACCTGGTCGAAGCCGGAGCGCTTGTACAACGGCCTGTTCGGCCCGGTGAAAAACAAGCCGGTGCGGCTCGCCGACGGCTCCATCCTCAGCCCGACCAGCGTCGAGATTCCCTCGCCGAAAGGCACCTGCTGGCGCGTGCACTTTGAGCGCAGCACCGACGGCGGCCATTCATGGCAGTTGATCGGCCCGGTGAACGACGGGCACACCATCCAGGCCATCCAGCCCAGCCTGCTCTTCCATCCCGGCAACCGCCTGCAGGCGCTTGGCCGCACCCAGCAGGGACGGCTGTTTGAGATCTGGTCCGAGGACGGCGGCCTGACCTGGGGTGAGATGTCGCTCATGGAACTGCCCAACAACAATTGCGGCACAGACGCCGTCACCCTCAGCGATGGCCGGCACCTCCTCGTGTACAATCATGCCGGCAATCGTCCGGACCGGACCAGCGGCTTCCGCTCGCCGCTCAATCTCGCCCTGTCGAAAGACGGCCGGCACTGGGAGGCAGCCCTTGTCCTGGAGGACGAGCCCAGAAAGGAGTTCAGCTACCCCGCCGTCATCCAGACCGCCGACGGCCTCGTCCATCTGACCTACACCTGGAAACGCGAGTTCATCAAACACGTCGTGCTCGACCCGGCACGACTCGTCACCCGACCGATCAAAGGCGGGGTGTGGCCGGAATGAGGCGGAGGTCAAGGATGCTCAACCCGCTTCAAGAAGGTGCATGCCTTGGAGGTTGCCCGACACGCTGGCGCCACTTAGCTGGCCGGATGTTTCCCTTGTCGTTTTTGCGCACTGCCATGGTCAGCCTCAGTCTGGTGGCCAGCACTGCGGCCGCTCCACCCAACATCCTGCTCATCCTCTGCGATGATCTCGGCTACGGCGACCTCGGCTGCTACGGCCAGAAGCAGATCCTGACCCCCCATCTGGATCGTCTGGCCGCCGAGGGCACCCGCTTCACCCAGGTCTATGCCGGTTCCTCCGTGTGCGCGCCCTCGCGCTGCTGCCTGATGACCGGTCGGCACAACGGCCACGGCCGCATCCGCGACAACATCCCGCACGGGGTCTTCCTGCGTGAAGAGGATCTCACGCTCGCCGAGGTGCTGAAACCGGCCGGTTACCGCACCGGCGCCATCGGCAAGTGGAGCCTCGGGACGCATCCCTCCGAAGGGGTGCCGGAGCGCCAGGGATTTGATCATTTTTACGGCCATCAGGACCAGGACCAGGCGCACTTTTACTATCCCGACCACCTGTGGGATGGCGGCCGCGTGGTCCTGCTGCCAGGCAACCGCGGCGAGCGCAGAGGGCAGTACACCCACGACCTGTTCACCGAGCGCGCCCTGGAGTTTGTTGGCGCGCAGCGAGAGCAGCCCTTTTTTCTCTACCTCGCCTACACCCTGCCCCACTGGTCCGACTACCCGCTGAAGTCGGATGAATCGCAGATCGTCCCGAGCGATGCCCCCTACAGCGACCGCGACTGGCCGCAGGTGGAGAAGAATTATGCAGCCATGGTGACGAGGGTCGACCGCGATGTCGGCCGCCTCATGGAACGCCTGCGGGAACTCGGTCTGGAACGCGACACCCTGGTGCTGTTCACCAGCGACAACGGTCCCTCCGCCGAGGCCAAGCATGATCCCGCCTTCTTCCAGAGCGCCGGCCCGCTGCGCGGCAGCAAACGCGAGCTTTATGAGGGCGGCATCCGAGTGCCCATGCTCGTGCGCTGGCCGGGGCGCGTGCCGGCAGGAGAAGTAAGTGACGCGGTTTGGGCACATTGGGATTTGCTGCCGACCCTCGCCGAGATCGCCGGTCAAGCCGTGCGGGCTCCGGTCGATGGCCATTCCGTGCTCACCACCCTCGAAGGAGGTGCCGCCCCGCAGCGCGACTTCCTCTACTGGGACTACGGCCACACGCGCGGGCTGTACAAACAGGCCCTTCGTCAGGGCGACTGGAAGGCCGTGCGCCCGGGTCCCGGCAAACCGCTCGAACTCTACGACCTGCGCCACGACGGCGCGGAAAGCCAGGATGTCGCCGCCCGGCATCCCGAGGTCGTCGAGCGACTGGAACGCCTGTTCGCCAAGGCGGTGGAGCCGGATCCCCAGTATCCGATCTCACCTCCCAAACCCGCCAAGGCCCTCAAACGATGATCCGTCTCCTGCTCGGCCTTGTTCTCGCCGGCGGCGCCTTGGCGGCGCCGCCCAACTTCATCCTCATCGTCGCCGATGACCTTGGCTATGGCGACCTCGGCTGCTACGGTGGCCAGGCGCGCACACCGCATCTCGACCGCCTCGCCGCCGAAGGCCTACGCTTCACCGACTTCCACAGCAACGGCAGCGTCTGTTCGCCGACGCGCGCCGCCCTGCTCACCGGCCGTTACCCGCATCGTCTCGGCATCGAAACCGCGCTGCCAACCGACTGGGATGACAACGGCCTCGGGGCACCGCGCAATCGCGGCGAGGTCACCGTCGCCGCCCGCCTGCGTGCCGCCGGTTACGCGACCGCGATCTTTGGCAAATGGCACCTGGGCAAGCACCTCGACAGCAATCCGGTGCGCCATGGCTTCGACGAATTCCGCGGTCTCACCTGCGGCTGTGGCGACTACTTCACCAAGTTCGACCGCACCGGCGTCGAGGACTGGTGGCACAATGAAACGCGCGTCGACGAGAGCGGCTATGTCACCGAGGTGCTGACCGATCATGCCGTGCGCTTCATCGGCGAGCAGCGCGACCGCCCCTTCTTTCTCTACCTGCCGCACCTTGCCATCCATTTCCCCTGGCAGACCCCCGAGGATGCCGATCGCGGCACCCGCCAGCCAGGGGTGGCCTTCAACAGCAACGAGCCCGGCCCGCGCAGCAAGCTCGGACCGCACGAGCCGGACGAGGTCGCTCAAACCGTCGTGCGCATGATCGAATCCCTCGATGCCGGTGGCGAGCTTCTTGGTCAGCACCTCACAATTGGCCTGTTCGG
>CBINON010000019.1:0-84484 GCA_966252325.1 uncultured bacterium
ACATCAAGTTCCGCGTTCCCAACGCTTCCATGCGCCGGGAACTGTTCGCCCTCCATCTACCCAACCCAGATCGGGTGCAGGCTGATTACGCAGTTCTCGCGGAGCTATCACGCGGTTTCAGTGGCGGGGACATTCTCAATGTGTGTGTCAATGCGATTCATGCCGGCAGCACGGATGATGATCCGGCGAAGTGGCAGGTGACGCAGGGAATGTTGGAGCGGGAGGTTGCTAAGGTGAGGAAGACGAAGGCGGAACACGCGGGGGAAAAGGTCAGGACGAGACGGAGGATTGGGTTTTTCGCATAATCTTCAACGTTCTTCTATTTCAGTCTTCTCATATATGTCATTAACCAATCCTGAATCCGTCGATTGTATTCTCTATTGATGTAAGTCAAAAAAGGAGCGCGCAGCGCTTGGAGCAAGAACGTATCCTTGAGTGTCCAAATCCAGAATCTCGAATGCCATAGGCCCTTCCATTTCGTGGGCATTGAAATTGCCATTGATGATAAATGGCAGCATATTAAGCACGTCGGTTGAGGCGGTCATGAGGATTGGAATGAGCAGCCTTTCGCCACCTCCTGTGCCCCGCCCGGAAGATAGGAGAAAAAATGCCGCAGCAATCCGAGCGGGTTTCGCCAGGCCCGGCAGCTTTTCAGCAAGCAACTTGTCCGCCCGGCCTAGCGCCGGAGTAGGAAGGTCGCCACCACGACTGCCAGCCCGGCTGCCCAGCCGTGCCGCCAAGCGTGGTCCCACCAACGCAGCGCAAAGGGAGCCTTTGATGCATCTGGATTCACCCAGGCCAATGCCAGGGATGTGACAAGCGTTGCCAGCACGAAAAGAATCAAAAGGGCGATGAGTGGTGGCGTCTTCATGAATCAGCAGTGATGGATTTTTCAGGTTCTGCACGGGAGGCGGATGCGACCGTCGGGGGAGAGGCTGCGGAGGTGCGGAGCTGTCGCAAAGACTGCCCGTGGAGATGTTCACCGTCGCCGTTTTTAGTCACTCCAATGCGCTGCGACAGATAAATGCCCGAGTGCCCACTGAAAAGGTAGGCGACGAAACAGGCCACCGCGAAATAGACAGCATAGTGGGCACCAAAGAGTTCGATACCCATCACTGTGCAGGCGAGCGGGGTGTTCGCGGCTCCGGCAAAGACGGCGATGAAGCCCAGCGCGGCGAACAGCGCCACCGGCTCATGCATCAGCACGCCCAGGACGTTCCCCAGCGTGGAGCCGATGAAAAACAGCGGCGTGACCTCGCCCCCTTTGAACCCGCTGGCGAGCGTGATGGCGGTGACGATCGTTTTCCAAAGCCAGCTTAGCGGCGTGGCACCGCCTTCGTGAAAGGCGGCCACGATGGAGACCTGCCCGCCAGGAGGTGCCTCCACGCCGAGGCCCAGATAATCTCTCGTGCCCAGAACATAAACCAGGGCGATCACGAGCAGCGCGCCGACCGCCGGTCGCATGGGTGCGTATGGCAGCAGTCTGGCAAAGCCGCGCTGTAGGCCGTGCGTCAGTTCGGCAAAGAAGCGACCGCCTAGGCCGAAGGCGATGCCCGCCAGCGCCACTTTACCGAGCAGCAGCGCTTCGATTGGCGCGTGTGATCCCGCGTTCGCCGCCACATCCAGATGATACACCGTGTGATGCACGCCCCACGCGGAGCACGTCGCATCCCCCACCACGCTGGCGATGAGCACCGGGATCAGCGCCTCGTATTGCACCCGACCAATGACGAGCACCTCCATGGCAAAGATCGCTCCAGTGAGCGGCGTGCCAAAGACCGCGCCAAAACCCGCCGCGATGCCGCACATCAGCATCAGCCGCCGGTTCTCCTGGGCTACCCGGAACCAACGCGCCAGCATCGCCGCCAGACTGCCACCCATCTGCACCGCCGTGCCTTCGCGCCCGGCGGAGCCGCCAAAAAGATGCGTGACCAGTGTGCCGATCAGCACCAGCGGAGCCATGCGTGCGGGCACCCCGCCGCCGGGCTGGTGAATCTCGTCAATGAGCAGGTTGTTCCCCTTGTCCGACCCCTTGCCCAGGTAGTGATACAAGAAACCTACGGCAACCCCGCCGAGTGGCAGGAACCAGAGCAACTGCGGATTGGCCCACTGAAGCTTCGTCACCTCATCGAGCGCCCATAGGAAGAACGCCGTCGCAGTGCCAGCCACTAGTGCCACGGGCACCGCAAGACCGGTCCAGCGCAAAAGATGGCCGATGTCGGCGAGCAAAGTGGAGCGAACTGGGAGCATGGATTGAGAAGCTTAGCGGCTTATTTCCCGCCCGCCAGCACAAGCAGCCCGCCAATGATCAGCGTGGCTCCCACTGCCATGCGCCAGGTGAAAGGTTCGCCAAGGAGCAGCACAGACAAGGCAAGAGTGACAAGGATGCTCCCTTTATCCACGAGCGACACATACGACACGGTGCCCTCGTGCATGGCGCGGTAGTAGCACACCCAGGAGAGCGTGGTGGTGAGGCCGGAGAGCGCGAGCAAGCCGATGGGCCGCCAGCCAGCCGTGCTCAGGGCTGCGGCGGCTTTCCCCGTGCCGGTCCAAAGGAAGGTGTTCAGCATGATGAAGCCGAACACAAAGACCGTGCGCACTGCGAGGCCCACATCGGCCCCGAGGGTCTTGAGACCGCTCTTGGCAACGACGGAGGTCAGTCCGGCGAAGACGGCGGCGGCGAAGGCGTAGAGTTTCCAGCGTTCCATGTTTGCAAGGAGATAAAAGCATTGCCCGTGCCTGACAATGGCAATGCCAAGCACCCGCAGCAGCGATTATTTCACAGCCATACTTGCGAGGCGTGCCTTTTTGCCGAGTTCGTTCTCAATGGCGAGGAGGCGGTTGTATTTGGCGATGCGCTCGGAGCGGCAGAGGGAGCCCGTCTTGATCTGGCCTGCGCCAGTGCCGACGGCGAAGTCGGCGATGAAGGCATCTTCCGTTTCTCCCGAGCGATGCGAGATGACCGTGCCGTAGCCAGCCTTCTGCGCCATGGCCACGGTTTCCAATGTCTCGCTGACGGTGCCGATTTGATTGAGCTTGATGAGGATGGCGTTGGCGATGCCGTCGCGGATGCCCTCGGCGAAGATCTTCGGGTTGGTGACGAAGTTGTCGTCGCCGATGAGCTGGAGTTTTCCGCCAAGCGCCTTCGTGATCGCGAGCCAGCCTTCCCGATCCTCTTCTCCCATCCCGTCCTCCAGCACCAGAACGGGATACTTCTTCGCCCACTCACTCCACAGCTTGATCATCTCCGCCGGGGTCTTGCGTGAGCCGTCGGATTTTTTCATCACGTAGCTGCCTTTGTCGAAGAACTCACTGGCAGCAGGATCGAGCGCGATGGCGATGTCCTTGCCGGGCTTGAAACCAGCGGCCTTGATCGCCTCGACGATGACATCCATCGCCTCGCTGTTGGTCTTGAGGTTGGGCGCGAAGCCGCCCTCATCGCCCACGGAAG
Organism: uncultured bacterium; assembly: GCA_966252325.1. Classification (GTDB taxonomy): domain Bacteria; phylum Verrucomicrobiota; class Verrucomicrobiia; order Verrucomicrobiales; family Verrucomicrobiaceae; genus Prosthecobacter. Next base: position 3,452 of record CBINON010000019.1, read on the forward strand.
TCACGAGGCCGCGTTCATAGAGGATTTTCTTCAGCGCATGGAACGTTTCCGCGCCATAGCGCAGGGCTTCGGCAAAAATAGGCGCGCCGATGGGGAAGAGCATGAACTCCTGGAAGTCCACATTGTTGGTCGAGTGCGCTCCGCCATTGAGCACATTCATCATCGGCATGGGCAGCAGGTAAGCGCCTTTGCCGCCGTGCAGTTTGCGGATGTAGGCGTAGAGCGGCAAGCCCGCCTCCAGCGCCGCCGCACGGCACACGGCCATCGAGACACCGAGGATCGCATTCGCGCCGAGCTTGGATTTGTTGTCGGTGCCGTCGAGTTTGATCATTCGCGCATCAATCTCTTTCTGGTCCAGCACGGACATCCCCTTGAGCTTCGGAGCGATGGTCTTGCTGACGTTCTCCACGGCCTTGAGCACGCCTTTGCCGCCGTAGCGTTTCTTGTCGCCATCACGCAGCTCCACGGCTTCGCGAATGCCGGTGGAGGCACCGGAAGGCACGCAGGCAGAGGCGGTGATGCCGTTGTTGAGCGCGACCGTGACCATGACGGTCGGGTTGCCGCGTGAGTCGAGGATTTCGAGGGCGGAGAGGGATTTGATTCTGGACATCTCGTTGAGCTGGGTGGTTGAAGGTCAGATGGTATTATCTGGCTTCTTATCCCGCCCAAGCATCCGATACACCACGGGCGTTGCAATCAGGGAAAACACCAGGGAGATGCACATGCTGCCGATGATGCCGATGGCGAGGGGGCGGAGCATGTCGGCACCGTGGCCGATGCCGTAGGCGAGCGGGATCATGGCGAGCACGGTGGTGAGGGAGGTCATCAAGATGGGCCGCAGGCGGCGGTGGGCGGATTTGGCGAGAGCCTCGGTCAAGGTCATGCCTTCGGCGAGATGGTGATCAACGAGGTCGAGCATGAGGATGCCGTTTTTCGCCACGATGCCAACGCCGATGATGCAGCCGAGGAAGCTGACGATGTTCAAGGTGGTGTCGGTGAGCCAAAGGGCGGCGATGGTGCCGCTGAGGGCGAGCACGCTGCCGAAGACGATGGCGATGGGCTCGCGGAAGCTGCGGAACTCTATGAGCAGGACGGTGAACACGAGCACGATGGCGAGGATGAGCACGACAAGCAGATGACGGAAACTTTCCTGCTGCTGATGGAACAAGCCGCCGAACTCGATGGTGCCGGGCGGGATGCTTTTATCCTTCGCGAGCACCTCTTTGATTTCGGCGATGCCGCTGCCGAGATCGCGCCCTTCCAGTGCGGCGGTGACGGCGACGAGCTGGCGCAGGTCTTCGCGTTTGAGTTCGAGCTGGCCGGGTTCCTCGGTGATGTCGGCGACCTGGGAGATTTTGACGATGCTGCCGCTGGGGGTGCGAATGGGCAGCTCGCGGATGTCATCGAGCCGTTTCACTTTCCCCGGTTCGGCGACGACACGGATGGCGACGACGCGGTCGCCCTCCAGCACGCTGGAGGCGGTGGTGCCGAGCATGGCGGTTTCCAAGGCCATGGCGACATCGCTGCTGGTGAGGCCGTGGCGCTGGGCATCCATGGCGCGGATGCGGAAGCTGATGGTGGGGCCGGTCATCTTGAGGCCGTCGTTGGTGTCCACCACGCCTTCGACCTTCTCGATGGCGGCCATGACTTCGGGCGCTTTCTTCATGAGCCAAGGCGTGTCGGTGGAGAAGAGTTTGATCTCGATGGGGTCGGGGGATTCGGTGAGGTCGCCGAGCAGATCGCCGAGAATGCCCGGCAGCTCCCACTCGATGCCAGGCACGGCGGCGTTGAGTTTGTCGCGCAACTCGATGCGGACTTCCTCGGTGCTGCGTTTCCGATCAGGGCGGAGTTTGACGAGGATGTCGCCCTTGTTCGGCTCGGCGATGGCGAGCGCGAGTCGTGCGCCGGTGCGGCGGGAGTAGCCTTCAACTTCGGGCGTGGCGAGGATGATGGCCTCGGCCTGCCGCACCATGCGGTCGGTTTCCTCCAAGCTGGTGCCCCAGGGCGTGAGGCAGTCGATGACGAAGCCGCCTTCATCCATCGCGGGCATGAAATCAGTGGGCAGTTGCTCGTAAAGCTTCCAGGAGCCGTAGCCGATGGCAATGCACGCGAGCAGGGCCAGCCAGCGCAGTTTCAAAGCAAGGCCGAGAACCGCATCGAACAAGCGCAGCAGCGCACGCATGACGAAACCGCCTTCCTCATTGACGATCTTCTTGCGGCGGTCGCTCAGGAAGATGGAGGCCAGCGCGGGCGTGAGTGTGATGGCGAGAACGAGCGAGGTGAGCAGCGCCACGACCATGGTGAGCGCGAGCGAGCGAAAGAACACGCCGGTGATGCCATCGAGGAAGGCCAGTGGCACAAAGACAACCACGGGTGTGAGCGTGGAGCCGACCAGGGGTCGCACGATTTCGCTCATGGCATTCTTGATGGCTTCGAGACGTGGCTCGCCTTTGGCGATGCGAGCGGCGATGGCCTCCACGACGACGATGGCGTCATCAATGATGATGCCGATGGCGGCGGCGATGCCACCGAGCGTCATGAGGTTGAACGTGAGCTTGGCCGCCAGCATGGCGACGAGCGTGGCGAGCACGGAGACGGGAATGACGACGATGGCGGTGAGCACGCTGCCCCAGTTTTTGAGGAACACATAAAGCACGACCACCGCCAGCAGCAGGCCGATGACGATGCTCTCCCACACACTGCCGACGGATTCCTTCACGAGCAGCGATTGATCGTAATAGAAGGACAGCTCCATGTCTGGCGGCAGCGTGTGCTTCAGCTCGGCGATCTGGGTTTTGAGATCCTCGGCGATCTGCAAAATGCTGCTGCCTTTGGGCTGGGCGCGGATGTTCAGCAGCGCGGCGTTTCGGCCCTGGGCATTCACCACATTGAATACCGGCTCGGGTCCACGCTCGACGCGGGCGATGTCGCCGATGCGCACGGGCACGCCGCCGCGCATCATGACGGTGAAGTTCTCGATGTCCTCCCGCGTCTCGGTGCGGCTGTCCACGAGCGCGAGATAGATGGTGTAGTTCTCCATGTGGAAGCCTGCGGGTGCCACGATGTTGTTCTTCGTCAGCGCGGTGGTGATGTCGCTCATGGCGACATTTGCCGCCGCGAGCTTCACGGGGTCCACGATGACGTGATACTCTGGGGTGCGTCCGCCGACGACATCCACACGGGCGATGCCAGGGATGCGCAGAAAGCGCGGCTTCAGCTCGTAGCGTGCCGTTTCCCACAGCTCGGTGAGATCACGCTTGGGCGAAGTGAGGCTGACGCCGATGATGGGAAAGGCATTGAAGGTGAGCCGCCAGACGTTGGTCTTCGCGGTCGGCGGAAGGGTGGTCTTGACCTGCGCCACACGATTGAGCACGAACAGCTCGCTCTCGATCATGTTCACCTGCCAGTTGAAGAAGACGTTCACCTCCGCGCTGCCTCGGCCCGTGGCGCTGCGCACCTGCACGACGCCGGGAATGTCCTTCATGGCCTCTTCCATCGGGCGCGTGACGGTGGCCATCATTTCATCCGCAGGCATGATGCCGTTATCAATGAGGATGACGCAGCGCGGGAACTCCGTTTCAGGAAAGACGGAGGATGGCATCTTGTAGGCGCTGAACACTCCCGCCGCGCACAACGCCAAGGTGACAAAGATGATCGCAAGCCGGTGGCGGATGCCAAAGGAACCGGCTCCGGTGTCGGTGGCGTGGCTCACTTCGCTTCCTCCTTGGCAGCGGATTCAAGGATGCGCACCTTCGTTTCCTCCGGCAGCGCGTAGGAGCCGAGCGTGACGACGATGACTCCTTCACTGAGGCCTTCGCCTTCCACTTCGACAAGGTTCCCATCCCGCAGTCCGGCCTTCACCGTCTTCTTCTTCGCGGTATCGCCTTCGACGATGGAGAGCGTGCTGACGCCGTCGTAATCCGTGTAAACCGATTCACGCGGCACCGCGAGCCTGCCAGAACGCTCTTCAATGATGATGCGGGCGGTGACAAAGCCGCCGGGTTTCATGCCGCTGCCTTTGGGTAGGCTGAGGCGCACGAGCACGGTGTCGGAAAGCGGGTCCACTTGAGGGCTGATGAAGCTGACGACGCCTTCAACATCATTCATCCTGGCTTTCTGCCCCAGCTTGAGAGACGCAGCCTCCGCGCTCGGCACACGCACGGTCGCAATGAGACGCTCCATGTCCACGATCTCGGCCAGCGGCATGACGATGTCCGCAGGTTCGCCGAGACGTGCGGTGAAGTGAACGAGCGTCCCGTCCAACGGCGCTTCACCGCGCAGGAGGGACTGATGAACCTTAGCCGTGGCAAGATCGGTTTGCGCCACATTGAGCGCCTGCTCAGCTTCGAGCACAAGTTTCTCCGAGGTGCCTTCGAGGCCGATGAGCTTGCGCTGGCGCTCGCTGTTCTTCTTCGCAAAGGCCACGGCTTCCTCGCCCTTCAACACGGCGGCATCCACGGCGCGGCTGTCGAGTTTGAAGAGCACGTCGCCCTTCTTCACCTGCTGGCCTTCGACGCCGTTGATCTCGGTGATGATGCCCGCCATGGCCGGGGCGAGTTTTGCCGAAGCAGGCGGACGGCCCGCGCTATTCGGCTCAGGCTCGATCACGCCATAGGCGGTGACGACGCGCTTCAAATCGGCCTTGATGACCTTCGTCACTTGCACGGCGACTTCGGTGGGTGGTTTTTCATCTTCGGCACGCAGCGACGGCGCGGCTAACAAGGCGATGAGGAGCAGTGAATGTGGTTTCATGAGGTGATGAGGGAGTAAGTTATTGAGCGGAGCGAAGTGGCAGTTGCAGCGCTGCTTCGAGCTGACCGGCGGCGGTTTGCGCCTCGATGCGGGCGGCGAGCAAGGCCAGGTTGCTGGCGCTAGCCTCGATCTTGCGGCGCACGAACTCGATCGGCACCGACTCTCCGGCATCGACCATCTGCTTGGTGGTTTCAGTGGCATGAGCCGCCTCATCGGCCAGCTTTCTCGCCGTGGCGGCCTTGGCAGTCATCGTTTGATAGGCAGCGAGAGCGCTGCCGACTTCGGTGATGACGGCGGCCTGCCGCGCCTCGAATCGTTCCGCCGCTGTTTTGCGCTTCGCCTCCGCCACGGCGATGGGGCCGCGATTTTGATTCAGAATGGGCAGTTCAATTTGAATGCCCACACCCCAGCGATTGCCCGTGTGATCGTATTGGTCCTGCGGCGCGAGCTTGATGTCAGGATACTGCTTGGCAATCTCCAGCCGAAGGATCGCCTCGGCGACGCTGTAGTCACCCAGCAGCGCCAGCAGATCGTTGCGATGCGTGAGCGCCCGGCGGCGTGCCGTGCTGGCGGGAACGGAAGCGAAGTTCTCAAACGCAGAGAAATCCAGCCGCACCACATCCAGCGCCTCGGGTGAGACACCCACCGCTCCCGCAAGCTGCTCACGCCCCGTGGCAACCTGCCGCTCCGCGTCATGTTGAGCGAGCTTGGCACGATTCAGCGCGAGCCGTGCCTGAGTCAGTTCGAAGGCCGGTGCCTCGCCCTCCTTCACCTGGATTTCCAGCTTTCTGAGTGCCTCGTCATGCAGTGCAGCTTCAGTTTTCAGCAGCGCCGCGTTTTGCCGTCCGGCAAACAAGGTAAGCATGGACGTGCGCACACGCGTCCGCGCATCCCAAGCCGCCGCCGCCACTCGGAGCTGAGCCGCGCCTGCCTCGGCCTGCGCTTGAGCGAGCCGTTTGCCGCGCTTTCCCGCCGTCTCGAAGGTGACGCTGAGCGCAGGCTGGAAGTTCCAGGGATAGACCCCACTACCCAGACTCGGACTGTAAGCCGGGGCAAACGACAGCACCGGATTCGGACGTTGACCCGCCGTGATGATGCCCGCCGCTGCTTCCTCCGCTTGGGCGCGTGCCACGCGGACATCGGGATTAAAATACGCAGCAGCCAGGGCCAGCTTGTTCACGCCCCACGCGCCACCCGTTGCCTTTTGTTCGGTCAGGAAGGCCCGCAGGCCAGGATCATTCAGTGAACGCCCCGCATAGCCTGCGGCGCTGCCTTCAGCGGACAAAGGCCGCGCTTTGAACTGCACACAAGCAGCGAGAGAAAGAGCCAAGAGGGCGGTCAAGAGAGCAATGCGTTTCATGAAGGGTCGTGTAACGACCATTCACGTCAGGCTTCTCCATCAAGCCACCGCACAACCCAAAGATGACAGTCTTTTCATCTTTCGGCTCAAGCCTGGGCTGCTGGCAGCTTGACCGTTACCTGAGTCCGTCCATCCGCCAGCACGTCATAGCCGATGCTACCTTGATGCGATTCGACGATAGATTGGGCAATGCTGAGGCCCAGGCCACTGCCTTCGATGGCACTATTGTGCGCCAGATCGCCCCGGAAGAAGCGCTCGAACACGCGGGCGCGGAGTTCCGCTGGCAGCGCCGGGCCTGTGTTGATGAGGGTGAAAACGGCGGTGTCGTTTTGCCGAACCAGAGTCATCTCGATGCTGCCGCCGCGTTCGTTGTATTTCACCGCGTTGTCCGCGAGGTTCAGCAAGAGCTGGCGCAGCCGCATTTTGTCACCGGAAATCTCCACCGGCTGACATTCGCCGAGGGTGACGGTGATCTCCTGCCCGCTGGCGAGCACCTGCGTCTCCTCCGCCAAATCACGCACCAGCTCATGCAAGCCCACCACCTCACATGCCACCGGCAGCAGCCCAGCATCCGCTCGGGCCAAAAACGAAAGCTGCCCGACGATGGAGGAAAGCCGCTGCACCTCCTCCAGCAGTGAGGCAACGCCCTCGGGCTCGGTAGTCTCCTCACGGGTCAGCATTTGTTCCAAAGTGCCGTGCATGATGGTGAGCGGCGTTTTCAGCTCATGCGATGCGTTTAGCGTGAACTCCCGCGCCTGGGTGAAGGACAGGCCAAGGCGGGCTTTCATGTGATTGAACACGACCGTCATGCGATCCAGCTCATCGCCATTGCCACTGCGGGGGACAGGCTCAGAAAGATTGGACACCTCCGTTTTCTCCAATGCCTCAGTCAGCGCTTGGATCGGCCGCAAAGCACGCCGCACCATGATCCAGCCACCCGCCAGGCCGATGAGCACAGCAGGCAGCCCCGCATACAGGACAATCTCCAGCGACTCCTCCAGCGGGCCGTTTTGTTCCAGCACCGCATTCAGCCCGCCCTCCTTGATGCGTGCGATTTGATTACCAAACTCCACCCAGGCAAAGAAACCCACGAGCACAAGCGTCCCCACCAGCGAGAGGCAATAATAGAGCAGGATGCGGCGGAACAAGGTCATGCAGGAAGTCGAAGCGCGTAGCCAAGGCCACGCACGGTTTGAATAAGAGCAGGCGAGAAATCGCGGTCGATCTTGTCGCGCAAGCGACGGACATAAACGTCCACGAGATTCGTCCCCGGATCAAAATCATACTCCCACACCGCGCTGATGATGTCACGGCGGCTGACGACATGGCCTTCCGCCCGCAGCAGACATTCCAGCAGCAAGCTTTCACGAGTGGATAACTCGATGCGTTTGCCACCGCGCCTCGTTTCTCGCGAGGCTTGATCAAACGTGAGATCAGCCACAGTGAGCACGGCTGGCTTCTGCTGGCTGTTCCGTCGGAGCAAGGAACGCAGCCGCGCCATCAGCTCCGACATGGCGAAAGGCTTCGGCAGATAATCATCCGCGCCAGCGTCTAGCCCCTCGACGCGCTGATCCACCTCGCCGCGAGCGGATAGCATGATGACCGGCGTGATGTCACCTTTGGCCCGCAGTTGCTTCACCAAACTGAGTCCGTCGAGTTTCGGAAGCATGATGTCCACCAGCAGCGCTTCATAGCCGCCTTTCAGAGCCTCGGTCAGGCCCGCCACTCCATCGGCAGCCACCTGCACCACCAGCCCTTCCTGCTTCAGCGTGGCGCCGAGCAAGGCGGCGGTTTTGCGTTCATCTTCGATTATCAGGAGGCGCATAGGTTGGATGACGAGTGTGGCTGGGATGAGCGCAAATGAAAGAGCTGTCATTCTGTGCGGAACCTTTCTGGCCATCATTGGCGTGGCTTGGGCTTTGGGCTCCGCAGAATCCCATCCCCCAATTCTCTACGCTTACGCCATAAGGCCAGGAAGCGAGTGGCAAGAGCGGCTGCTAGGAAATTGCTTTTGAAGGGGCCGGGTCGAGTTGGCCCTGGACTTGGAGCGTAGACGGGGTGTGAGGGGGCTGATCCGAGTGTTTCAGTCGAGTGCTGATGTGAGCCGACCCGTGCAAGGAAATCTCTTTCCGAGATCGTCTGTGACCTTGGGTTTGCGCACCACCACGCAAATTCCATGCAAACGCGAATTTCAGCTTTCCACTTTTTTCACCGCCCTTTTGGCGCTCGTGGATTCAGGATCAATGAATTGAGCGTCTAGCGGGTGAGTGGATTCGGTGGAAAACCGGTCGATCTCTCCCCTCACCTGGCGTTCCAGGCGGGACACATTCTCAATGGTGATCTGGTCCGGCCCAAGGCGGAAAACCCGCCAGCCGAGGAGCCCCGCCTCCAGGTATTTTTCGAGGTCTGCATTGAACCCGGCAGCGCGGTTGTGGCGACCGTTCACCCAGATGCCTCCCTCCACCTCGATCAGCACACGGGCCTCCACTTGCGCAAAATCGGCCCGCCAACGCCTCTTGTGATGGAAGCGATACTCCCTCTCCAGAGGTGGGCCGCCCGCGAGGCTCCAAAGCCTCATAAAGCGTTCTTCCAGGCTTGATGGCGATTTGGCGGCTCGATAACGGAGGCGGGGCATCTTCAGCCCCCAGCGTCAACCCACGCGCTCTTCAGAGTCTTTGACCAGAAGCCGGCGTTCCAGTTCCGCAACGCGCTTGTCCATGCCCTTGTTCTCCGCCCGCCGTTGAAGGATCAGCTCGATCCAGCGCTCCACAGGAAGGCACATAGAAAGAAGCAGCCAGGAGAAGCCAATCGCGAGCGACCAGTTGATGATGTCAGAGGGTGTCATTGGGCGATAGTGTTAAGGGGTTAGCGTTCTCGGCTACAGAAGACTCATCTGTTCAGGGTCATCCACCTGGCTTTCGATCTCATCGGTGATCGTTTTGCTGATGCTGCACTTCACCTTGAGCTTGGCTGGAGCGCCGTTCTGGACCGTGATGCGAAGGCCGATAGCGAACTTGCCGTCTTCATCAGCCGAGTCCTTGGCTTCCCGCCAGTGCGTGGCGAGGAGTTCGCGGACGTGTTCGAGCGCTTGATCTTGGAGTGGTTGGTCGGTGTCCATAGGGATTTGGGTTTCAGTTGGCATCCAGTTCGCGGATGATGCGCACGACCATGTTGAGGTCGCGTTTGAGGGTTTCCTTCTGCTCGCGGGTCGCCCGCTTGAGCCAGCCGTTCTCCTTCATCTGCGCCCACCAGGCATTCAGGCGGTTGAGGAACGGGATGTGGTTGAGGCGGCCACGGTCAGCTGGGTCGGTCGTCATCTCCTCAGGTGCCAGCAGGCGGCCAGCAGTGATGCTCTTGCGCAGGCGGCGCGTCGAAACCGGGCCAAGCTGCTCATCGCCCTGCGTTTCGGCGATCTCCAGCCACTGCTTCTGCTGGTCCACGGTCAACTTCGCCACGGCTTTGTGATGCTCCCAGGAGAGCTGTTCGTTGCGCAACGAGGATGGCACCCGCCTGGCAACGTAGGCGTAGGTCATGAGCGTGGTTCGGTCGAGACCGGTGAGGCGAAGGGCTTCCTGATAGATCTCGGGAGACACCTTGCGGCTGCCGACGGATTCTTTCTCGAAGCCTGGCAGGCGTTGCTGTCCCCGGAAGTGATCCTCGCCATAGACCAGCCAGTCGCCGATGACGAAGGCTGCACTGGACATGGCGGCTCCAAACCGGGAAGCGAGGGATTGCCACTCCTGGAAGCTGAGGTCTTCAGCCATCTGGAGTCCGGTGCGAGTAAGGGTGATCTTGGCGTCGATGCGGGCAGGCTTCATGGATTGGCGTTGAGATGGTTGATGCGGGCCTTGCGATAGCTCTCTCGGGCGAGCAGAGAGCGCATGGCGCGGCTGGGTTTCAGATTGAGGGCCTGCGTCAACTCGACGCAGCGCTTTGAGACAGCCGCCCGGGTCACCTCATGCCGCCGGGCAATCTCGGTCATGGAATCCCCGTCGTAGGCAAGACCCGTGACCAAGGCCAGGCATTCGAGGGACAGGCTGGCGTTGCTTTGCCCGAGCATTTCCCCAACCAGACGGCGGAGCAGGTCGTGCTGGCTTTCGCCGTCCATGGTGACTTCACCCATAGGCATGGGTGATGCAGCCCCGGCATCAAGCTGGTCGTGTCTGTCCTCACACCTGGCCAGCGAGGATTCAGCCGCGTCCTTGGTGGCACCTCCGGAGCCGGATGGCAGGTAGGCTTTGTCCAGGCCCATCACCTTGAGCTTCGAGCGCTCCTCTGGCGGGAGCGAAGCCATCCACTCCCGATACTCGCGGCTGTAGATCGCATTGAGATCGCGTTGGCGGCTCTCGTAGGATTGCACATCCTCCGGGGGCGGCTCGTCATCATCATCGAAGTGCATGGCGGTGGCTCCTTTTATTTTTCGCCCCAGTGGGCGCACACCCCCGCCTCGACTTCGATGGGCACCTGCGGGAACAGGGTGGCCATCGCCTCAATCATGGTCGATTGGACCAGATCGCGGACCTCAACCGCCTTTGCCTCAGGCACCTCGACGATCACTTCATCGTGGACCGTGGAAAGGATCTGCGCGTCGGCAGGCAGCCGCTCGGCCAACACAACCAGGGCCTGCTTCATGCCGTCGGCGGAACCGCCCTGGACGGGCATGTTCACGAGAGCGGTGAAGCGTTCCCACTCGGAAGCGGTTTCCGGGATGAGACGACGGCGGCCCAACACCGTGCGCACTTCGCGGGCACCCTCGTCGGCCTTGTTGCGGCTGACACCGTGCCATTGCCGCAGGCGGTCGTAGGTGCGGAAAAACTGCCGGCGGATGCGCTCCGCTTCCTGAAGTTCGAGATCGACCTCGTAATTGGAGGCCGCGTAATTCACCAAGCCTGGGGCACTCTGGCCGTAGATAAGGCCAAAGTTCACAGCTTTTGCTAGACGGCGGTCGTCCTTGGTTACCGCCTCCAAAGGCTTGCCCAGCACCTCCGCTGCGGTCTGGCGGTGAAGGTCGATCCCGGCCTTGTAGGCCTCCATCATCTTCTTCTCCCCGGCGATCACCGCCGCCACGCGCAGCTCAATCTGCGAGTAGTCCGCCACGATGAGCTTGTGACCCGGTTTGGGCACGAAGCACTCGCGCAGTTCGCCGCGTCCCACATTCTGAAGGTTCGGCTCCTTGGAGGCAAAGCGACCTGTGGCCGTGCCGGTGGCGTCGAAGTGACCGTGGATGCGTCCATCGTGCTTCACGCAGTCCAGGAGCGATCCAGCCTGCTGGGCGAGCTTTTCAGCGCCCCGGAACGCCAGGATCAGCGGGATCAGTTCACCGTCGTCGGCCGCCTTGAGCGTGTCCTCGGTGGTGTTCTCGAGGTTGATCCCGGCAGCCCTCAGGGCCTCCAGGAGCTGTGCCGGGCTGCCAGGGTTGAGCCTGGGCAGGTTGAACTTCTGCCTGAGCATGGTGGCGTGTTCAGAGGCTTGAGCCCTGCCCTTGTCCTGAATGGCACGAAGCTTGTCGGGGTCCACGGCGATGCCAGCCGCCTCCATCTCCACGAGCACAGGCACGAGATCGAACTCCAAACGCGCTACCCGGTCGAGACCTTCGTGTTCCAGTTCGCCCCAGAGCTTGTTGGAAAGCGCCTGGAGGTGGAACACATCCCGGGCGGCATAGGCGAGCTGATCCTCCGTGAGGAACATGGAACCCCAGTCCGACCGGCTGTGATCCGGGGCAGGCGCGATGCCCAGGTAGCGTTCCAGGCACTTGTCGAGGTCGTTGCCGGGTTTGGTGCCTGCGGTGAGCAGACGTGCAGCGGTGAGTGTGCAGAACACGCGGTAGGCACGCAGGCCGCACTTCTGGCGCAGCCAGAGGAGGTCGAAGGTCGCCTTGTGGGCAATTATCTCGGTGGCTTCGAGAGCTGGCTTCAGCTCGCCAAGGTCGTAGCCAAGGGCGCGAAGGTCGAGCAGCCAAGGCTCATGGCCTTCCACGCAGATGGAGAGGAGGCGGATGTCGCCAGCCCAAGGATCGAGCCCGTCGCCTTTGCGCGAGCCGTAGGTTTCCAGGTCGAGGCCGATACTTCGGGCGGAGCGGACGGCAGCCGTGATGACGGGAAGATCAGCCGGAGAGGTGACCAACCTGCCAGCGGGCATTTGAGGCATTTCGGCCATGCCCGTCCCCTCCGCTCTATATGTCTCATTTTTATTCTCTTCATTTTTATAAATCTCTGAGGATTTATTTTCTCCCGTGTGTGGCAAAGCTACGAAATGACCAATATGCCCCAAATGACCATGGTTCGGCGGCTGGATGACGCCTGCTGGTGGCTCGATTGAACCGAAAAAGTCTCCCAGCACATTGAGGCGACCGTTGCCTTGCTTTGTGAATTGGAACCGATGCTGCTGACTTTTGTGGGTGTGGTCGTCAACCAGCATCACAATGCCATCCAATTCCCGGTCCTTGAACTGACGCAGGTCTTTGCCCAGACGGTGTTTTGCGCCCTTTTCGGCCAGGTCGCCGAACCACGAAAAGGCCTCGGTCTCCGCATTGGCCTCGATGATGTCATAGATCTCCGCCTTGTTGATCCACTTGTCCGGGTGAGCTGCGTAGCCGATCAGGAACAGCGTGCGCATGGCCTCGGTTTGTCGGTCAGCAGGCAGGCCTCCATCGTCCACATGCGGCTCACAGGGATCGCCCAGGCCGTGGAACCCCATGACGCCGCCGACCACGGACGCCCATTCCGGGAAGCTGTTGAATGGCCTCACGCCGGGCAGGCAGCCCGCCTCTGCCCACAGGCACACAAGCGAGTGGATGGCAGAGAGCACCTCGCGGCGATGCTGCCGAATCCAATCATGCAGTTCCGGGTTCGGGAACTTCCGCCCGTTGGTGTCGTCCTCGGGAAACTCCAGGGTGATGCGCCGAGTGCGCGGCTCCACGTCTGGACGGAAAGTGAGGCCGATGTTGGCCGAGAGGCTGAACTCGATCTCGTTGGGGAGAGTGAGGTCGGATTTGGCGTCCGTAGCGCCCAGGTTGCGCGCACCGAAGGTCTTGCTGGTGATGGCACCGATGAAGGCGGCGTCCTGAATGTGGCCCTGGCAGTTGGCGAAGTGCAGCATCCGGCGGCCGGACATGAGAGCGGCCGTGATGCGCTTGCGCGTCTCCTCGGATTCCCGTTCGAGCGGGGCATCCTCAATGGTGCGGCCCTCATAGACGATCTGCGTCACCCCGGCCAGGTAGTCTTTGCCGGCCCTGGGGCGGTTGCCGGAAAAGTGCCAGAGGGGGAAGCGTCCGTCCCAGCCCATGATGCCACGGCAGTAGGGCGTGATCAGGCGGGCCAGTGCGTGAACGAGGCTCTGGCGGTCCCGGAACCCGAACCCGACATGGCAGTTGCGCAACCAGTGTAGGGCCTCGTCGCGAGACATGCGGCGGAGTTCCGGTGCGGACGGATCAGTGTAGATGCGGAAGCGCGGGTCGTAGCCCAGCTTCGGGGTGGCGATGTCACCATCGGGCAGCCTGACCGGGAGGGGAAAGTCCAGGATGCGGATGATCTCAGGAAGGCGGCGGCGAAGCTGTGGCGAGGCCAGAAGACCTGCGGCGCATTCCCGCGTCATGGTCCTGGCTAGGAAAGTGGGCTGACCAGAGTCACGGTCCGTCTGGACGATGCCGGTTTGAAGGTGGTCCTCAATGGCGGTGCGGGCCTCGATGGCTTCCAAGGATTGGAACCCGAGCGTCTGGGCGTGTTCTGAAAAGCGCGTCAGGCGCACCGTCACCACGCGCTCGGACTTGTTGAACCAGACCTCCTTGGGAGCCAGAATCTCGGCGATCTCGGCAGCGAACTGGCTGTCCTCGCGGTCATTGCCGGGAAGAATGATCCGGGGGCGACCATCACGGTCCGTCTGCCCATCCTGCCAGACGCGCTGCTCGCGGCAATGCTCGTCCACGATGCCAGGCTGCTGAGCCTCAAACCATGCGACCACATCCTGGAGGCTGCGCTCGGCGCAGTGCGCGTGCAGGCATTTGAAGCCGGGCGGCTCGGAGGCGAACACGGCAGTGTCGCTGCCAATCGAATCATGCTGCTTGGAGTGGTCGTGATCCCAAGGGCAGCGCACGGACCACTTGTGCTGATCCGGATCGAGACAGTCGCCCAGGCGACCGGCCCGGCGAAACAACGCCAGAATGTCCAAGGTGGTCAGGTCGCCGTTGTAGGCCGCCCACCAGGGGGCATCCTTGGCAGGGCGACCGCGCTTGGGGGCGTCCGGGGTTTCAAAGCCAAACCAGTTGCGCAACTGCTCCCAGCTCACTTCGGGAATCGGCCCGGTCACCTCCCAGGTGTAGCGATGGCCGCTTTTGTGGACGGAGGGGCTGAGGACGATGTTGAGGCCGTCGAAGTAGAGCTCGGCGCTCACCTTCTCGTTGATCTGGCAGGTGATGGCCTTCTTGGATTTGAGCACGCCCTCCGGCAGGTCGCGGCAAATGAACGCCAAGTGGGCTCCGCCTCCGGTGCGCTCGCGTGGTGCGTGGTCGAGCTCGGGCTGAGTGGCGAGCCATTCCCGCACGGACTGCCCGGCGTCGGGCTTGCTGTCCAGATCCACATGAACGAAAGGCGGGCGGACGACGCAACCGAGGTTATTGTGGCTGGAATTGTTGAAGTGCCGCCGGAGGAAATCGGAGGTGACCTCCTCGGCACGGTGATTGCGCCAGCCTTTGAGGAGGGGCTTCTTGCCGCGCTCCTGTTCGTCGCCCCGGTCGGGCGGCATGAGCGGATGCACGGCCCAGCCAAGCTGGCCGTGGTAGAACTCGGCTGCCTGCAGGCGGTCGAGATCGTTGATGTGGTCGGGGATGCTGGGAGTCATTCGGAAAATCGGGATGGGGGAAGCGAGCGGTAGAACTCGAGGGCGGCCTGGCTGACGAAGACACCGCTGAACCAGGACTTGAGATGGAGTCCGGCCGGGCTGCGGACTCGCGACACGGCGACGTAGGCCTGGCCGGGTTCCCGAGCGGCGCGCACGTCGATGTAGGCGCGCTCCATCGTGAGGCCCTGGGCCTTGTGGATGCTCATCGACCAGGCCAGACGCAGGGGCAGCTGCGTGAAGGTGGCGCTGTTGCGGTCGCGGGGATCAAAGCGCCACTCGTAGGGCGTGACCTGGATCAGGCGTTCGCCGCAAAGGACCGAGGCAGTGTTCCTGCCGCACTCGATCACGGTGCCCGTCTGGCCGTTCATGAACCCCTGGTCGGGCTGGTTCACGGTGAACATGACCTTGGCTTCTGGTTTGAGGACGAGGCGTTCTGGGGTGAGCAGGTTTTTGCAGAGGAACTCGATCTGATGTTCCGGGCCTTCGGTGCGGGCCTCGATCACGGTTTCCTGAGCGTCGATGCAGGTGAGCCTGTAGTCGTTCCAGCGGTCCACCTGGCTGTTGTGGGTGAACAGGCGTGGTGTGTCTGCATCGGGGAAGCAGGTCACCCGTGAGGCGAGCAGTGAGGCGCTTTCCGGCGAAAGCCGTCCCATGCGGAACTCGCCCAGCGCTTGTGCAAAGGCCTGATCTGCCTGGCGATGGACCTTGGTGAGGTGAAGGGTGGCGAAGTCCGCTTCCACCCAGGCCTTGGTCAGGAACGACCAGTCATAGGCCTCGCGGGGATCGGTGCGCACGGGCGGCAACTGGAGCATGTCCCCGGTGGCGATGATCTGAATGCCGCCAAAGGGGTCGCTGCAACGTCGCACGGTGCGGCAGAGCAGATCGAAAAAGGCCAGCGTCGTGCCTGGCAGCATGGACACCTCATCGAGCACCAGGAGGCTGCAACTGCGGATGCGGTCCAGACCCGATCGGACCGAATGCCGCTTGTCGCGCAGCAGGTCGCGCAGGTAATCGTGGGGATCATCTCCCCTGCCCGGGCCGAGTGTCATGCCGCTCCAGCGGTGGATGGTGCTGCCTCCGACGTTGATGGCGGCAATGCCCGTGGAAGCCGTGATGGCAACCGACGGGTCAAGCGGGTCGATTTCGTTGCGCAACAAGGTGCTCTTGCCCGTGCCGGCTGGGCCGGTGAGCAGGACGTTGCGGCCTCGCGTTACCAGATCATGAAAAGTAGCGGCTGCGGTTTTGGGCTCGGGTGCGGAGGTCATGGCAGGGTGCGGGCGAGGAGCCAGCCCAGGGCGGTTCCGAGGAGAAAGGCGATCCAAGGCCAGTGGGGAGTGAGGCCGTGAGGACTGCGGTGGCGGCGCACAGCGGTGTGGATGACCAGCAGCACCGGGAGAGGCTTGTTCGGGCAGAGGTTCATGCGGGGAGAGCGGGCTGCGTCGGTTCAGGGTGGTAGCCCTTGGTGAAGCTCCAGAGAGCGCGGGCGTTCTTGAAGGCCTGCCAGTAGGCCTCGTGCTCCTCACGCGGCCAGACCCGCAGCTGCACGTCGGTGGGATCGACGGAGTTGATCACCACGGAGGCGATGTCCTCCAGGCGGCGGCTACACTCGCCCTGAGCTTCCAGAGCCTTGAAGTAGGCCATGAGCTGGAGAGGCCAGGTGTCGTAGTAGTTGGGCTGCGGCACGCCTTTGCGGTCGGGCTTCATCCGCTGGGTTTTGAAGTCGATGACCGCCCAGGAGCCGGTGCTCCGCAGCTTGGCCACGAGGTCAATCCGGCCCGCGAAGCCGAGCGAGGGATGCACCGCCACGGTTTCCACCAGGCCGATGCGTTCGACATGCTCGTCGATCCAGGTTTTCACCGGGGCGAAGAGGCGCTGGATGGCGGGGTTTTCCGGGGGCTCGCCGGTTTGCAGATAAACCTCGATGGCGGCGTGGACCGAGCTTCCGAGGTCGGCAGCCTTGGCCACCTGCTCGCCCATGTCCTGAACGACACGGCGGGCAAAGTCATCAAGGGACTCACCCTCACGCCGGGGCAGCGTGAGGGCGGCGAGAATGGCCTGCTCCTGCTTCCAGCCCTCGAGGCCGGGCTTGGCAAGAACAGAGAGCACGTTGGTGACACTCGGCAGGGCGTTGACCTTGCGGGCGTCACGAAGGGTGACGCTGCGCAGGCCGTTTCCGTCTGACCTGGGCACCTCGTGATAAGGGGTGCCGTCGGGCAGATACCAGTGCGAGGGGGATTCGCGGTGAACGAGGATCATGGGGCGGGATGGGTTCGGGTCGAGTTTGAGGTCAGTAGGGCAGCTCGTTGTCCTCGGGCTGCGGAGGCTGGTTGAAGCCGAGCTGCACGGCGGCTTGGTCGAGTGCTGCCATGAGGTCGCGGTCCGCCTTGAGCGGCTTGTCCATGGCGCGCGCGATGGGCAGCCAGTTCTCGTAGAGGCTCTTCACGGCGGTGGTATCCAGCTCGCAGAGCTCCACGCCCTTGTGCCTGCCGACGTGGACCTTGGTGAATTCCCAGCCGTTGGAGGCTGGTGCGCCCTGAGCAGGTTCCGCCTGCCGGGCGGGCTGGGCCACACGGCTGAACGTGGCGTCCTTGTCCTGACGGTCCTTCACCCGCACGTATTTGCCCGAGGGGTTGAGCGGGGTGGCGCTCTTGTCGGGGCGGATCAGGCCGATGTTGGCGTAGGTCTCGCCATTGCGACCCTCGTTGTGGACGATGACCAGGCTGGCCGGACGACCGATGAGGGTTTCCGTGTCGAATTCCTGCTCTTCGGCAGCGGTGAGTTCACGGCCAAGCCACTGCTTGAGGAAGCCACGCAGGGCGGCCTTCTCGCCGAGAGACGGGGTGAAGCCGCGCGACCAGACCAGGTAGGGCTTGCCGTCCTGGCGCATTTCGGTCGTCTCGAAGACGAGCTTGAACTGCTCCTTCGGGCCGTAGTCGGTCTGGACGGATTTGAGGGGCGTCACGTCCACGCACACGGCTTGGCCGGAGTATTCGGGGTGGGATTCAAAGGACTTGGAGTTGGAGGTTCCGATTTTCATGGTTGTCTGATTTGGGGTGGGGTGAGTTGCGTTGGGGAAAGGGTGTCAAGCGGTGGGCTGCCGGTGGTTCAGTTCGATTTCCTGATGCCAACAGGTGTCGGATCGCTTGTTTGCGGTAAGCGCGGGAACTCGCGGGCTAGGTCTGCCACTGCGCACTCGGCGCTGTCTTCGTCACCATGGGCGGCGATGTCCGCGAGCTGATGGGCGCGGCTGCCTATGCCCTTGACCTCAGCGGCCCGAAGCTCGGAAAGCACCTGCGGCCAGATAAACCGGACCTTGCGATTGCCGGCGATCTTGATGTAGCTCAGTCGCCGTGTGCGACGCATCCACCGGACGGAGTCGACCGAGGTTTTCAGACGGCGCGCGACTTCAGCCTCATCAATGAGGGCGTCGTGGGCAGGGGCGAGAATCTGTGAGAAGTCCATTTGCCCTTTGCTGGCGACATGTCGCATTGGACCGTCGCGAAAAGCGGTGTCGCCCGAGGGAATGGCATAAAAAAAGAGACCAAAGATTTCGGAAAATTCCCGCGAGGAGCAGTGCGACAGTGTCGCACTGGCAGGGTGCCGAGGGTGGGAAGCGGCGGGAAATGGTGAAAATTGTTGACCCCGTTAGCTTGGAAGGTTAACATTATGCCCATAATGCCTTCCCTTGGTGACAGACTCCGCCAGCTCCGAAACGAACGCGACCTCTCTCTGAGGGAGCTCTCCAAACTTGTTGAGGTTTCCGCTCCGTTCCTGTCCGATGTGGAGGGGGGCAAACGGTTTCCAAAAGATGACACCCTGGAGAAACTTGCGAGAGCTTTGCGAACGACGGTCGCTGACCTGAAGTCTCATGACACTCGGCCCCCATCAAAGGAGATCATCGAACTAGCCGATGAAGATGCTGATTTCGCCGTCGCGTTCCGCCACGTCATCAAGCAAGTTCGGGATCAGAAACTCACGCCAGGTCAACTGATGAAGATGATCCCCGAAGTGGAGGGTAAAAACAGAAAGGATGAGAAATGAGTTCGACTTGCCCCTTCATCCGCAAAATTTTCATTCCTGAACCTCGCATCGAGAGGAACTGCGGTGATGCCTTGCGTTCGGTCGGGCTGATGCCGGACGAGCCGGCACCGATCCGTATCGACCGTTTCGCTGAAAAGCATTTCGGCATCGAGATCGAGTATGAAAACCTTTCCACGTTCGGACCAGGCGTCATGGGCGCATGCCGGTTCAAGAGGGATGGTACTGTTTCGCGCATTCTTATTGATGCGAAGCTTGCGGAGCAGGAAACCAAACTGGCTGAGAAGGTTGTGCGCTCGACGATTGCGCATGAATCAGGGCACGGACTTTTTCATGGCGAGTTGTTCGCTGAAAAATTTCAGGCGGAGGCCGAGATCAAGGCTGCTGGCTTCTTGGAGCCGTCTCGATGTGATGGACTGCTCCCCGACGGATTTGCATGCCGTGGCCTCGACGCTCCTAACAGAGCGGGCAATCGCTTCGATTGGTGGGAAGTTCAGGCAAACATGGCGATGGCGGCCTTGCTGCTCCCTATGAACCTCGTCTGCCAGCATCTGGATCTGATTATGAAACCGCTCGCTCCAAGCCTTCACGACGTATGCGGCATGGTTGCCGACCGCTTCGAAGTCTCGGTCACCATGGCGCTATACAGAATTGAAGCCGAATACGAGCGCCGCGTTTCTCAGCCATCTCTTTTCTAAATTTTTGCTCACCTTGTTAGCTTTGTAAGTCAACGATGTCAATCGCACTCAACCCCGAACCCCATGTCATCCATCCGCCACAAGAACTTCACGCGACCCAGCTTTCTGAAGCGCATCCAGTCGAATGTGCTGCGGCGGCTTATCCTGCCATATCGCAGCTACTTTGAATCAAGAGGACTCGCGCTTGATCCGTCCGGTGGAGGTCAGCTCGACTGCGACCATCTCAGCCGGGTTCTTGCGACGCCAGACCACGATACACCTGGTGATCTCATCAATATCATCGAACTTTGCGACGCAGTCTGCAGCTGCGACACGCTGGACGAACTTGTGATCCACGATCTCGCGCGCGATAAGCGTGTGCTCAATCCTGATCACAGTCATGCGGACGCGGTTATCCTCACCTGGCTTGAAGAACCGGAAGTAATCGAGCGAATATTCAACCGCGCTGCACTGGAGCTGGATCGTTCCCTCTTTGTTTACAGAGCGGATCAACCACTGAGAGCAGGTGCGTTTACCGCCGGACGGCTTCGCAGGCTGGAAAGCGCTCTTCGTCCGGCGTTCGAGCACCATCTCCGCGGAGATTCATGCAAGGTGGCCGCGTTTGATCGGCCGGGAGGGATGGCGATGGTTATTAGGCACGGCGATCCCATCCAGAAAACTGACGCAATCTCCGACTCCGGGGATGCGCAGCCATTGGTATTTCGCCCGGAATGCCTCGATCTCGCGTTTTACGATTCTTCTTCAAACGAGTGGAGAATCAGCGGGCGGGCACGCTGGCTTCAGGAACTCTACTCGCGCCAGTTCGCCAGAAGCTTCCATGCAGAAGGGGCTGCATTGGTGCGCTCCAATAGCTTCACGCTCGAACCGATCCGACAGCATGGGCTCGCGGCTCTTGACCACCAAACCCACGAAGTCCGCAATGTCCGTCTGATGGAACTCCAGATCGTGATCGGCGGTGCCACGGTCCAGATCAGTGGACGAAACCTCGACGACGCCATGCAGATCCTGCAAAGCCCGCTGTTCCAGTTCGGACAGATGAAATCCGCACGTCTGGCGTTCACCCTCGCGAACCGGCGCAGCGCTCTTCCCGTGACCATCCACTGCGGTCGCGGTTCGGTCCGTGGAGACATAGACCATCCAGCCATCGAGACTTGGCTGGAAGAAACCGGCTTCCTCACCCATGAATCTCCCACCCGCACATCAAATGCACGCTCGGCTGTGGCAGGCAATTGACCAGATCGGCAGCCGGCGCGCTTCGAAGTTCGAGTGGAAGCTCGCCTCGTCGCTGGATTGGGCCGATCTTGATCCCTACCTCACGGCCTGTCCCGGCCAAGCGGCGTCCATACCCGATCCTGATGATCCATTGGAAACGATGGTCGTCTGGGAAAATCATGACGGCACGATTTTGTTGGAATCCCCGCACGTCCCGGCCCACCGCGATTCGATCCCCGTCTCCGCTCAGGAGATTCGACTCTACCGTGCTGATGTGAACATCCTGGCGCGTGCACTCGCAAAGAAGTTCAATTTCACCGCCCAACCAGCGAGCGCGAGCGGTCCTGTGTACCGCATCGGCATCGTGCAAAGGAAGGGTAATGCGAACGTATCCGTGATGCTGCACATTCCCGACACCCCTGTCACTAGCATCGTGGAAATTCACAAAGTCATGCAGAGACCGGATCAAACTCTTCTCCTGCTTTCATCAGCTCGTTGGCTACGTGGCATACCCCTCAGGGACACAGTGCAAGTAAGGACGGTCTTCGAGTTCCTAAACGAGAACGAGGAAGAACACCTCACCACGGTCATCGCACGATCAGGTCGCCAGCCTCCAAGGCGGAAAACACCTCCCGCGATCGAAGTCCGTCCAGAAGACTCCTGGGAGGATGTCAAAATTGTGATCAATCCCTCAACCGGTCGCCTGAAAATCTCCATCGGTCAGCGTCGTCTCGATGTTGTGATCTGGAATCCTAAAAAGCAGACAAGCAGGAAATCAGGGGCCACTCGTGCAGCTGAAATTCTGGGCAAGATCGCTGTCGCCACCCCGCAAGTTTGGAAAAATCCCAGCGCTTCTACTGCTGAACATGCGACCATGCGGAAGGGCTTTCAATTGTTAAAAAAGTCTTTGGCTGGTTGGGTCCCTGTTGCTGATGGAGACCCCTTTGAGTATGATCATACCACGCACACCCACCGCCCCCGCTTCAGGCTGGAGATGAAGCAGGCCTCCCGATTTTGAGAATAGTGGAGGCTACGTCAGCGGCACCTCAACGATACCCACTGATTAATCGACCGCACCGGGAACATCCGATACATGTAGAAGCCCACATTAGCAGCCTCCGATGAATTCATCAAAATTCAGATCGATGATTGATGTCGACACCAGGTATCATCTAGTATTGCTCAAGTCATTACTTCCAGCCACCCCACGAGCCTAGCATTGTAGTCGTTGGTTTCCTGAATGAGTCCGCGATGGCGGAGTTCTTGGTGAAGTTGCGTTTCCAGGTTGAAACGGATATCTGGCAAGGTGAACTCGACCTTGCTGTCGGGCAATATCCAAACAGTATCAGGGCGACGCTCCCAGGGCAGTATGCGCTGTCCATTGGCGTCGATTGCCAAAGTAACCATGCTGCGCTGAGTTTGGCCTGTGTCAGTGCGAGCTTCCACCTCCCAAAAACTCAGGACGCCGACGGGTTCCGTTGAAGCTGTAACCCTGACTCCTACCTCTTCGGCAGGAATTTGGCGATACTTCTGAAGCAGTTTGGACACGAGAGGGTCATCCAATCCGATGAGCCTAAGCTTCTCAGAGTTCATGGACGCCTCGCGGTCGGAGGTGAATTGCACTTCCTCTGAAGCAGGAGGCCCTATCCATCTATATGTCGAAGCGTCGATAGTGTTGAAAGTGCTGCCTTCGGTGGCCGCGGCCTGCGAAAGGAACTCCACGATGGCAGCCATGCCG
This sequence comes from uncultured bacterium, assembly GCA_966252325.1. Lineage (GTDB taxonomy): Bacteria > Verrucomicrobiota > Verrucomicrobiia > Verrucomicrobiales > Verrucomicrobiaceae > Prosthecobacter. The sequence goes on from CBINON010000019.1 coordinate 26,085, forward strand.
GCTTCGGGACTGCCCATCGCTTTGTAGTCATCTAGACGGAAACCATCGAGATCCTGGAATAGCTCAAAGACCACGCGGCGCGCTTCATTGGCGTTTGTGATCGCAGCATCCAGTTCCAAGCGAGTGCGCTGTAGTTTTGGATCGTTCAGCGCTGCGGTGTAAAGACTGGCGTAATTTAGTTGAGTCGAGAGCTGGCCGAGAATCTGCGAGCGAAGGTCTTCGGCTACTTGCCCTCGTTCATCCACCTTCCCGAGTGTTCTCGCGATAGCGGTGAGTTTCTCTTCAAGGAGCAGGAAGATTGAGCCTTCGATGGTGTCTGACAGCACGAGGTTGTAAACCTGTGCTGTGTGCCGTTGGCCGTAGCGATGAATACGACCAATGCGCTGTTCCAAATCCATTGGGTTCCAAGGCAGATCAAAATTGAAGAGCACTCGGGCGTGCTGAAGATTGATCCCTTCGCGACCTGCGGCGGTGGAGATGAGCACGCGAGGGCCATCGTGCGATTTGAATCGGCGCTCTGCCGCTACCTTTGCTCCGTGGTCACCACCCTTGAGAACCGTCACGCCCTTGCTGGGGAATCGCTCTTGGATTGCCGCGCCAAGCATTTCCACGCTGCCAAGGTAAGTGGCAAAAACCACCATGCGTTCTTCCGGGTTCTCCTTCCAGAGCACTTCCAGTGCGCCCATCAGCTTCTCTACCTTCGTTTCCAGCACCGGCGGGAAATCGGCAAGAAGCTCACGGATCAGGCGGCGCTCCTCGGGTAACGCCACAGCAACGCTCGCAATGGCTGCATCCTCGGCTTCAGATGCGCCGGTTTCGCTCGTGAACTCATCGGCACCTTCAGGCAGGTTGTCGTCTTGCTGTCGCAGAATCTTCGCCTTGTAGTCGGCCAGAATCTTATCGGCCTCGGCGTTGGCGAGTCTGCCATCTCCAAGGGCATAGCTCTCACGAATCAGATTGCGCGCTTCGTCAAGTGCTGCGTTACGCTGCTCGATGTCGAGATTGGCATCATGCATCAACCCTTCCTGCACCGTGAGTGCAATGAGCCGACGTGTGAGGGTTCGGCGCACTGCGGCGAAGCTTGAGGCAGCGATCTTCTGGAAGATCGTCATCACGAACGCCAAACCCTGACCTTTTTTGCCGCGTCTTTTGGCGAGCGCGAATCCTTCTTGAAGGTAGGCCACCAGCGCCTCGTAGAATGCCCGCTCCGCCGCTGACATCTCGAATGCTTCTGTATGCACCTGCCTACGTGCAAAAAGCGTGGAACCATCGGGCAAGCAGGCGTCGGCTTTGGTCCGACGAAAGATGACGCTGTTTAGACGATGGCGATGTTCCACCATCTCGTCAGCTGTGCTAAACAACGTAGAGTCGAGAAGCTGCACGAGCATCCAGAAGCGGAAGTGATCGCCCTGGTGTGGCGTCGCCGAGAGCAGCACCATGTCCCGCGTGTGCTGCTTGAGCATCTCCGCTAGACGATAGTTCAGCGTCTTCTTCACCTTGCCACCCTGGCGAGAAGCTGTGAGGTGGTGAGCTTCGTCAAAGACAACCAAATCCCAAGGTGGCGCGGCTTTGAGTCGTGCCATGCGTGCCTTGAGCTTGAGCGTGTCTACACTAGCGATCAGGAAGTTGTGTTTCTCGAAGGCATTGCTCTTGCGGTCGGTGACGTCGCCCTCGCTGCCGAAGACCTCAAAATTCAAATTGAAGACTTCGTTCAACTCGCGATGCCAGTTATTCACAAGTCCGGCAGGAACAATCATCAGGGCTCGTTTCAGTTCTCCCCGGCTGATAAGTTCGCGGAGGATCAGCGCCGTTTCGATGGTCTTCCCTAGCCCCACTTCATCGGCAATAAGGAAGCGCCTCGGCGAAGCCGTGGCTACACGATGCGTGAGCACTACTTGGTGCGGCAACAGATCGACTTTGGCTGAAGTCAGCGCACTCGCATTGTCCATCAGCGGGAGGGCGTGCGCTTTCCAGCAGAGCCATGCTAGGCGTTTGCGATCGCCTCCGCCTGCGGTATGACGAATGATCCGCTCGGTGCGACTCAGTGCCTCCGTAAGCGAAGCGATGGGAACCTGGCGTTCACCCGTCGGGAAAAAGGCACGAACAAAGCCATTCGCTGGCGGGCTGATGATAATGCCTTCGCCATGTTCGGAATGACGAATGCGCTGTCCGGGGAGTAATTTCTCTGAGGGCGCGCGTAGGCTCATGCCATCATTCCTCCTCCGGCTCCATCTTCCGAGAAGTTTTTTTTTGAGTCGTCACCAGCGGATGCTTGCTGAATCCACTGTTCAAAGACAGATGGTGCCTCCATCTGCAACCACCTTGCTGCTGCGTCCCCGTCCAACTCTGCCATCAGCAGCGCAGACTTTTCCACCATTTTCAGTCGGTTTGCTTCATCGCCGGTAAATTCGTGAATGTCGATTGCAAGAAAGGGCCGCTCCTCAAAGAAGTGAGACATCCCCTTCAGGAGGGTTTGCAAATCCTCGCGAACGTAATGCATCACTTGTTCATCGTTCACGGCAAAAGCCCAAATGGCAGGATCGCCAATCTTAACTTCAGCGGACGAAGTGGCTGGGCGCAGCAAACTTTCGGCGACCCTATGGAATGGAGCAAAACCACATACCTTTCCATCAATGTCGATGTTCTGCACAAACCATTGTTCTCCATCAGTAAACACCGGCACAGCAAAGCTGGGTGGACCAAACGGAGGAATCAGATCGCTATGAAGTTTCATTGTGAAAGAGCAAAGGTCACTACGGAAGTTGCACCCCTCGGAGGTGGTTCTCTACCTTTTCCATGATGGTTCGCACGTATTCGTTAGGCGCAGTGCCGTGATGATGGCTGTAGCGGATCGGCTGAGTGCGCCATTCTTTGACGATGGTTTCCATGACTCCCGCCATGTCGAGAAAAGGAGAGGGCAAAACGACAGCGGACAAATTATCCCGAAGGATCACGGATTGGGTCGTTTGCACCTCCATGGTGAATCTCCGGTCATCATAGTCCTTTTCGCCGGGTTCAGAAATTAGTCGGCAATAGCAATCAACGGTGTTCAATCCCGTCGGAGATCCACTTGTCAGACTTCCAGGAACTCCGGTGTAGTAGTTTCCATTGGTGTCAAAGAACGCCCCGACAGCTCTCTGGATGCTCTGAATCGAAGGATTGATGGTGAATTCCGAAACACTGGCGGCAGTCACATGAGGAGCGAACATCCCTCCATTCGCGGCACCAGTATCAAACGGGAATGCACGCTTGATGGTGGTGTCGAAGACCCCCGATTTGAACACGAAGCAGACGGGAAACAGAGTCAGGTCTGGGTCTGGCTTTGAGCCGATACGAGACCGGTAGGCTGGCCGCCCGTAGAAGAAGTAAAGCAGCGGTTCATTGAAGACCGGGCAATCCCGTGGCGACAAGAAGCCTGCGGAGCAGAGATGAGGGAAAAACTCACACCGCGTGCTGTGCACGAATGGCAACTCAAGGCCCGGCGCTGGCGAGCGCGTTTCCACAAAATCAGCAAACTCGGGATTCGTAGCCATATGCTCTATGAAATCCGCGCCTCAAATAACCCCAGCCAACGCTCCTTTCTCTGGGCGTCGTGGGTGATGATCTTCTGCACGCTGTCCTGGGCTCCGTTCCAGATGCAACGACCGATGGAGAGGCGTTCGTGACGGTGTTCTCCCGCGCAGAGCCATTGGAAGTTGCCCTCGGCGGCTTTGAGTTCAATGCGTCGGTAATCGGGGAGCCAGAAAATGAGGGAGGCTTCGCGGCCTCCGTCGGCGACGGCTTGCTGATAGTCCCGGATGGCGGGGTAGAGGGTGTCTTCCATCCAGTGCGTGGCATCGGCGGGGGAGAGGGAGTCGATGACTGCATCCAGACCCGCGACGAGGAGGGCGCGCTTGTTGATGAGGCGTGCATCCACACTGTCCCAGGCTTCGTCATGCAGGCGCAGGAACTCGCGAAGGCTGATCGCCTGATCCACGCGGCACAGACGATTCAGAGCGTCGGCATCCCAGAGCAGCGAGATGCCCATGGTCATCCAGTCATCGGTTTCCAGGGGTGTGTTCATGTCGGCATCGCGTCGAGGTCGAATAGTTTGAGCTGTTCCGCTGCCTTCACCTTGTTGGCATCCTTGGCAAGCCACTCGCGGTAGAGGGTGCGGGCACGCTGGGCGGCAAATTTGATCTCCTGAGTGCCACCGTGGCGGCAGAGCCACTCGACGAGTTCACCGGTGGCGGGGTGCGGCGCGAAGTTGGGGCTGTTCAGCGTGTCCTCAACGCGGATACCGCTGCCCTCATGACAGGCACCAACGAGAAACATCGCTTGGTCAAAATCCCGTGCCAGCCCCTTGCGTTGCAGACCTTTCCATTTCTCGGCCAGTTCCAGCGGCGGGGTAAGATGGAAGACCTTGTTCTTTTCTGAGCACCAACCGCGTTCCTCGAAGTCGCTTGGGGGGATGCCGGTGCCACGTAGAAACTTCTGCATCTGGTCGCGATCCACGGTGCAAGTCTCGTAAAACAGGCGGAAGAACTGGCGGGTGTATGGCTCGGCGGATGAGGGCGGAGCTTCGGGGCCGCCTACGCTGGATTCGTCATCATCCAGCAAGGAATTGATGCCGAGCAGGGCGGTCTTGAGGTCGATGAACTGATCGCGCTCGATGAAAACCTTGCCGTAATGGCGGGAGAAGTATTCCAGCGCCTTGCCGCGCTTGATCACCTGGAGGTCAGCCGCAGGCAGCCCCTCTTGTCGATGCTGTGCCAGCAGCGATTTGATTCGACGCACATCATCGGTGATCTGGCGGCGCAAGCGTGCCCAGCTGATGGGCTCCGGATCCGCCATCCGCTTTCTGCAGACGTGAATGATGTCGTATTCGATCTGCTTCGAACCGAACTCGCCTTCACCCTTCGTTTCATCGCTGCGAATCGGGTAGGTGGCCTCCAAATAAAAGCCAGCGTCAAACAGGCTGGTAAGCACTCGAACCCACGGATCATCTTCACTGTGGTGAAAGGTGAAGGCAAGAATGCCGGAGGGTTTCAGTATTCGGTGACACTCTCTCCAGCAGTCTGCGAGAACCCTTTGGTAGAAACCGTCAGGGTCTTCTGGATGCCTTGCCTCGTTTGCGACAGCTTCCAATGCTTTCGGCACGTGCTCCGAACCGAATTGAGCAGGATAGTTCGTCTCAAGAACTAGGCGCAACCAGACATAAAAAAAGTCGGATAGTTCTGAGTAATGTAGGAGGCCACCGAAAGGTGGATCTGTGATAGCAAGATCCACTGATTCAGAGTCAATTGCTTCCCAATGTGTAGCCGACCCACATCGCAGAACACTTGTCTGGGAAAGCACTGGGTCATTGGTTGCAATTCGCATGCCTCGCCCGGAGACCTTAACTGCCGTGGAGTCCAGCCCATCTGTGGCGAAAATCTCCCATGGATCACTCTTCCATCTCAGCGAATCTTCGAGCCCGCCAATAGCTGATGGCCATGGGCCATAGCCGACAGGACAGAATGGGCCGACTTCAATGACCGTAGTTTTCGGATGAAAATTATTGTTCGATAGGTGTGGGGCAAAGTGGTCGTGAGAAGCATGCCAAAAACAGAACATGTTCTCGTTTCGCAGGAAGTTCTGATAAAAACCCAACACGAAAAGTCTTGCGGCGTCACTAGCTTTGGCCGTCGCAATGGCCTTCAGGAAAAGAGAACACACCAAAAGCTGCCGTGGATTAAACATTTTCCACCAATGTGTGTAACCATGATCGGGCAATGGTTGACGTTGGTGGGTCATGTGGCCAAACGGAATTTCAGTTCTCGGCCAGTATTTGGCCAAATCATTGTCTTTCCTATTCTCCCATTCCGCCCAAGCTGCTCCCAATGCTCGAACGTCTGTGTCAGCTTTGAAGAATCGGCCCCCGTATGGATTTCCACTCGCCTCTAGTTTTGGGCTGATGCCTTGAATCACAAGGCTGGCTACCGGTGCAGTCTTTTGTGTCTTCGCAAAGGCTGCTGCGTTTGGTTGCACCATTCCGCAAGTCGAAGCGTGACATGCAAAGTGCCCACTTTTTGCAACTGTTCCCCCTTTTTCATCGGTGCGAAATGTCACTCCAGTTGCCGGACATGTGACTTGCAGGGGAATGGTCATCTCGACTTTTAAGTTTCCCTGTTTGTCGGTCTTTTCGACCGCCACTAAACCTCTCACTTCAAGGAGGCGCAGAGTCTTGGCTCGGGCCATATTCCATCGCTGTGTGGCTTCGACAGGGTCGGTAGCGCTACCCCCATATTCGCTCCCATCGCTGTCATGCTTAGAGCATCCCTGAAGCCATTCGGGATGAACTAGAAGCGCGAGTGGGATCTTCTTGCTCGCCAGTTCCATTTCAAAGCGAATGGTGGAGTGATTTTGGGGCGTTTCGGTATTGATTTCATTTTCACGAACAGCCTGTGGGGCAAAGTAGTGTTCGCCACAATGCGGGCAGGTAAATTTGCCGCGAAGATCCACGACACTGTGAGGTTTTTCGTCAGGTGCTATGAAAAGAGGCACGTCGGGAGCCATTCGGGCTGCGTGCATTTCGACATCGCACTCACAATCGCATTTTGGGCATCTCCAGTCGTGCCACGCTTTGACCGTCAGAGTCTTAGTGGCCACGATAGGAGTGGACATGATAGGTGTGCGGTGGCCGCAACCCTCGCGCTGGCAGGGCCCATGCTTGACCCAGAAATTATGAAGGATTTCCGGTCCTTCGTAGCGATAGTTTTTCCGTTCCTGCCAACGCACGTTGAAGATGTCGAAGTCACTGGGAAGTTCCTCCCACTCATCTTCATCGTTCGAGGGGGCAGCCATCGGAACTGCCAGAAAGTCAGTTTGTTCGAGGGTGCCTTCACGCTTCCGGCTGCCAAGATGACGAAACCATTTGCCCTTCTCTCCATTGGGCCCGTCGCAGGCATAATATGGCATGATTTGAGGTTTCACCTCGGCTTCGATGTCAGCGAGCAGGCGCTTCACTTCGTCGAGATCTACGTCAGCCATTTCGTTCTTCACGACGAACCAAGCCACGGGGTTGAGATCACAGCCGAACATTTGCATTCCGAGACGAGAGCCTTCGACAATGGTGGTGCCGCCGCCCATGAAGGGCTCGACTACTTTCAGGTGCTTCAGTGCCCCGCGTTTTTGGTGATTGGCATAATACGCGTCCCAAACGGCCTTGGCGGCCTTGCTCTCATCCTCCGGTGCCTTCATAGAGGCCGCGAGCAGAAGTGAACGGAAAACACTGGAGCGCCGACGTGCCCACCACTTCGACATTTGGTAAATGGGCTTGCCCGCATTTCCCTCGATAGCAGCGATTTGGTTAATCGGCAGGATGGGAAAGTCCACCTCAAGACAAGTCTTTGGACGGTTGGGATCGGAAAAGTCCACGGTCTCAACCGCAACCTCACGCCCTGCACCGATGGTCTTGGCAATCTGCTCAATGAGCAGCTCCTTCTTGGTCTTCTTTTTGAGCTTGGGAGAGCTGGAGGTCGCGCGAGGCATCAGGAAGAAAGGTCAGGGAGAATTATTGAGAGAGTTCCAGTAGTGGAACGACGGTCTCCATCAGCGAAAGACCGCCATGAACAAGCGCAGGATAACCTCCAGCGCTTTTCCATTTTCGCCGACCCAATACAAAGGTGTGATCACCCATCGCAGTGGTCAGGTCGAGTGCGAGCGGCGGCAGCCAGTGTTGGGGCGGGGCCGTTCTCTTTGCGAATCGTCCGCTGGAGAAGGTGCTCTTCAGCCAGTCCTTCTGTGCTTCATCGGTCACATCGCTAAACAGGCTGGAGGCTGCATAGCCATGGTCGCTGGTGATAACGAGTCGGCGGCCCGTGGTGAGCGTCTGGATCATCGCCCAGAAGGAGTCTGAGGTGAGATGCTGCTGGGCTTCTCGGGTGAGGGACTTTAGTGCTTCGCCGGAGGACGAGAAGTGATGTATGCGTTCGTCTGGCCAATGATGCCAGAGCATGACATCTGGTGCGGATTTGATGAAGCTGGCGGATGCACCCCATGCGGCATTCGTGGTTTCTGTGCGGGCTTTCGACAATGCATGAGACCCGCCAGCGCCGTCGTTCTCCAAAGCGGATCGCTGGGGGAAGCCAAGGGCTTTGGCAAAACTGGTGGTTTCGCTGGGCAACTCTGCGCCGAATGGAGCAGCGCGATGGAGTTTGTAGCCACGATCCTTCACTTGCTGGAGGAGCCAGGGAATCTCGCGCAACGAGAGTCCATCGAGAATGAGGATGGCACGTCCACTGGGGTTGGTGTTCCAGAATTCAATGAGCGCTGCCGAGGCACGCGGAACCTCACCGGAGAAATCTCGCCACAAATCCCAAGCGGAACCCGAGAGCGCCAGTTCCACGGGAGAAATCGACCGCTCCCGGTGAATGATCTCAGCCTCTGGTGAAGCCGGAGGCAGTGGCGCTGAGAACACTTTCCAAAGATTCCCAAGAATAGCCTCCCAAGCCTCGGAAGAAGGCGCGGTGGCAAGGTGTCTGAGGATATCTGGACTGGCTGTGCTCATGACATTTCCTTCTCAACATTCAGGGCATATTTAATGTGAGGAGGCAGCTTGTTCAGCAGTTCCGTGAGCTGCGCACCGCTGAGTGTCTGGATATTGAGATTGATGTTGCTCAGGTTGCTGGCCGGCTGAACGCCCCACGTTTCGAGTTCACCGAGGAGGTTCAGCGGAGACTTGGGAGCGCAGCCAAGCGCAGTTTTCTTGGGCTCCTGAACAACCGGACCGGCAGGCTGCGGAGCGCCGGGCGGAGTTGGTGGGTTGGGGGCCAGAGTGCCGCCGGGCTGTATCGGACCGGGGCCAGGAGTCGGTGTTACCGGCGGGGGAGTGACAGGTGGTGTAGTGCCTCCACTTCCCGGTATAGCGCCCGGCTTCAGAATGATGGTGGTCTCCAGGTCTTTGCCAGTGCCCAGCTTACCACGAATTCGCAGCCAGCAGGCTTCTTCGCTCTCGCCTGGATTTGCCTGCGCCAACTCCATGCCGCGCAGATTGAGCGCGATCTTTCCGGCTGCACAAACGCGAAGGAGCTTCTCTTTTGCAATCGTCTCGCCCAACCAAGGAATACAGTGCTTGCCACCAATGCGTGGTTCCTGAAGATCGGCGAGCAGCTTGCTGACACTGGCTCCTGAATCGGCATGGGCGAGCACGTCCTCCTCGAAGTCTTCCTGCACGAAGAGTTCAGTTTCGAGTTTCCTCTGCACGGCCTGTGGAATCTTGTCACCTGTGGCTCCGTGCTTCTCGACGATAAACTTGCACTCTTGAGAGAGCGCGAAGTTCCAGATGTCGAGCACAGCGAAGCTCTCAAACAATGGCTTGAGACGCGGTTGGAGCTGGTCGCGGCGGTAAGTGGTGAAAAGTGAGCTGAAGGAGGGGTCGGTTTCCTTCCAAAGATTGGCTAGGAAGATGGCGCGAGCGAAGATGAGCAGGTCGCGAGTGAAGAAGACGTTCTCCACTCCCTTTGGCGGCAGTAGAAAGCGGACCGTGTTGCGTCGAACAGGCAGGTGATCCTTCAACCACTGGCCGAGGGTGGTGTCGTGGTTATCGGGAAACTCCGGCAAAACCAGCATCACAGGCTGACGCCCATCCCAGCGGTCGGGCCGTTCGGTTTCTTGGAGTTCGTCCCACGGTTTGGTGCGCCACAGCTTGCGGAGAACGATGACGCGATAATTGCGTGAGACTTCCTCGCTGCCAGCGATGGCATAGGCGACCTCTTTGGCGAGCTGCTCGATGTCCTGTGCCGCGTGCTTCGCGTCCGCACCGGAGAAGAGTTTGTCATTGCGAGCGTGTGCCAGGAGCTTGCCTTCGGCGTTTTCTTCCTCCCTGAAAACGAGACGGTTACCCAGCGGATGGATGTTGAAGCTGTTCTCACGAATCAGCGCCATCTCGGCAGCAAAAGCGTTGTCATCAATCGGAGCGCCCCGCGTGATGTCCTGCTGAAGTTCGTTCGGCTCGGCACCATTAACACGCTCAACGGAAAGCGAGCGCAGCCAAAGCGCGCTGATGATCTCCTCGGCGTGGGGAATGGTCTTGTCGGGTGTTACCACAGCTTCGCGCACAGCGGAGAGATTTCGGATGGCTTTGTCGAGAAGACTGCGATGCAAAGGATTTGCCACTGAGGTCAACAGTGCGGGAATGACGCTTGCTTTGGGCGTGATGAGGAAGTCGCCAGCGGTGAGCACTGGGGAGACTTCACCGCGAGTCTTGAAGAGATCGACCAAGATGCGGACGAGATCGCGGGTTTGCTGGGCCTGCGTTGCAACAAGCACCTGATCCTCCAGAAGTTTCAGGAGCATCGGCGAGTAAGGCCAGCATTCCGTGAATTCGGCACGTCTCGTCTCATGCTGCGCTGGCGGCACCGAATCGAGGCGCAGATGCTCGGAAACGTGGTGGGAGACGAGGTTGTCGATGTCGGAAGCCGGGATGTTCAGCCGGTTTTGGAAAATGCGGTAAAGCAGAAGCCGCTGACGATCCTGCTTTGCGTGCGCCCCTGAGAAGTCCACAACCACCGGCTGAATGCGGTGGAGCTGCTGATACGCTTGGGATTGATTGTCGCGGATCGAGGTGACGAGCACCAGTTTCTCCGGGTGGGCCTCTGCCAGCTCGGAGAGAAGCTGAATGAAATTGAAGGCCCAGTCTTTCCAGCGGAACTGAGAAGAATTCGTGAGACCGTCATACCAAGTCTGGAACTCGTCTAGGAGCAGAGCAGAGGGCTGCGCCGTGAACATCTCCAGCAGCAAGTCGGCGTCTGGCACATTTGATTTGGCTGCGCCCTTCGACTCCCACTTTCCCTTGATGTATTCGCCTTTGGGGTGGCGCTCAAAAAGAATGTCCCACAGCGCCTTGTAGCGTTGCTGGTGCAGGCTCTCTGCAATCACATGCATATCCGTGCGAAACTTGATTGAGGTCAATTCAGGGCGTGCGAGCCGTTGGGACCAATCATTCAGCCATGCGCCAGCTTTGTCGGGGTGCTGGAGTGCGTGAAACAGTGCGGCCATCAAATGGGATTTCCCCTGGCCGCGAGACCCCAACAGCACAACGGGGTGAGACTTGCCCGGCTGGGTATGCTCCAAAACTTTTAGCAAATCTACCGAGGGGTAGGTAATGGCGAGGAAGTCGTCCGTCGCCACCTTCAACGCACTCGTCGCCTTGTCACTAGAGAAGTCGATGGTGGTTCCCTTGAGACGGTCACCAGTGAATTCGGGTCGGAGCTGGAGGTGGAGCATCGTGGATTTGGCGGGCTGAAGGGCTCTGATAGAGAAGATGCCTTGCGCCGAACACGCAAGGCCATTGTGATTGACAATTAACCTTCGGCGCAGTCTCAGAACAGCAATACCATTCACTCCTGCCCTATTCATCGGCGCCGTAACGGCAAATTCCGGAGTGCTCAGCCTGTCGCGCAACGGGGCGCTGTCGACATCCACGGCGCGGGCCAGCAGCGCGGTGATCTCCTCCTCAAAAAGGCGCATCTGCTCCACGGCATGCCCGTGGCTCACGGCGCTGTGCTTGCTGGCGCTGGCCTGGATCTTGGTGCCGTCCACCGCCGGAGTGATGTTGCCGACTGTCAGCAGCTTGGCGCGCGGCCAGTTCAAACGATCTGGATCAGTCCCCAAGCCATGCTTTCACGGTCTTTGGACTGAACCTGACCAGGTTGCCCAGTTTTCTATGCGGAAGCCCAAGCTCCCTGAGCTTGCTGACGTGGCGCAGGCTGCATCGGGCGTAGCGGGCGACATCTTCGACGGTCCATAGACCTTCTGTGACTTCCTGAATAGGTGGGGGCTGGTTTTGGTGCAGTTCCATGTCCCTAACCGCCTGTCAAAAGCATCGCCTTTATTAGCATGCTCTCCCCTGCCCCTGCGTGCTGCTTGTTGCGCAACAGACTCGGCCCTTTTGCCTGTCATCGCATGACGCTACGGGTGCCCCCTTCCCTCCTTGGCCCCAACAAGCACCCGCACTCCCACGAACTGCATGGTTCAACGCACCCTCTGATGCAGCAGATTCTCGATCTTTCGCGTTTTGTGCCACGCTGCCAAAACATGAACTGTCCGCCCCGACTTGCACCCGTCATGAAGGTGCAGGCTCAATCCCCAATTCATGTCGAAGACGCTGAATGTCAGTGCATGACGCCATCGCTGCACCTCAGTCTTTTGCACCTGTGAACGCACCTGCCAACTCCCGCACTGGTGTTCAGTCTTGCACCTCATGCGTCATCCATTCTGAATCTGTGCCGAGGTATGCTTTTGCGCCTCCGGCTTTTCGAACTGCTCGCACCCCCTGACACCCCCGGCGGGATTTGAGCAGGCTCCCGGGCTGGCCATGATCATTCATGACAGAAAATTTTCCCATGCCTGCCGAAACCTGCCAAAACGCCGAAACTCCGATCTGCAACGAGCTGCATAACCCGTTAAGCATCAGCAATGATGCGCAAATCGTTGATCCTCAACGGGGCACTCAAAATCTTGTGTCCGTGAGGACGTGTCGGTTCGAGTCCGACCACCGGCACCAGCCCGCCTGGGGGCGATTCGCCCCCCAGATTTGCATCGGCTGCATCCGTTTCTGACAAGCGGGCATGAACCCCGGTCGGCGCGGCGTATCTGAGGCTGTTCCGGTTCCTCCCACCCGGAAACCAGCTGCATGAAACGACGCCACGCCCTTGCCCCAATCCTGGCCGGAATCTGCGCTCCCGGCGGCCTCCACGGAGCCGCCTCCGATGCCGTGGAAACCGTCACCCGGATGATCCAAAAGCAGGTGGATGACGGAATCCTGCAGGCGGCGGTGCTGCAGGTGCGGCGCGGCGGCCGCGTGGATCAAAAGGCGTTTGGCCGGGCACGGCTGGATTCGATGTTCCTGCTCGGCTCCATCACCAAGCCCCTGACGGCGACCGCCGCCATGGTCCTGATGGAGCGCGGCGAGTTGAAGCTGGAGGACCGGGTGGTGAAATACCTCCCGGAATTCACCGAGGGCATGCGCGAGGAAGTCACCCTGAAGCACCTGCTCAACCACACCTCCGGCCTGCCCGACCAATTGCCCGACAATGACGCCCTGCGCGCCCGCCACGCGCCGCTCGCCGAATTCGTCAAGGGCGCCGTGCGCACCCCGCTGCTGTTCCGGCCGGGCACGCGGTACCAGTATCAAAGCATGGGCATCCTGCTGGCGGCTGAAATCGTCGAACGCATCACCCAGGCCCGGCTGCCCGATTTTTTGGCGGCGGAGGTCTTCCGCCCGCTTGGCATGAAGCGATCCGTCCTCGGTGTGGGTTCCTTCCGCAAGGCGGAGATGGTACCGATGCAGACCGAGCACGCTGCTCCCGAAGCGGGCGCCGGCAGACCCGGTGCGCGGGCTTGGGACTGGAACAGCGATTACTGGCGCAACCTCGCCGCCCCGTGGGGAGGCGCGCACGCCTCGGCGGCGGATGTGGCCACCTTTCTGCACAGCTTCCTGCAGCCTGACGGCAAGGTGCTGCGACCGGCGACGGCCGCGCTGATGATCCGCAATCACACCCCGGGACTGGCCGCCAGCCGCGGCCTGGGTTTCATGGTCGGACCCGCGGGCTTTGCTCCACGCTGCTCCGCCCGCACGTTCGGCCACAGCGGCTCCACCGGCACTCTCGCCTGGGCAGACCCGGCCTCGAACCTCAGCTTTGTCCTGCTGACGTCCCTGCCCGCCAGGGTTTCCAGTGAACGGCTGCTCAAGCCGGTCTCGGAAAGCCTCGCCGGCTGAAGCCACAGTCTCGATGCGAGGCAACGTCTTGCCTGCCAGACTCAGCGCAGAGGAAAACACCGACCAGCGACGATCCGAAACAGACAACCGGCAAAATCCTGGCTGCGCTCCGAGTCCGACCCGCGCCCGTGTCAGCCCCGGCGCGGTTCACGGGCGACTGGCGCGCGCGGGCAGAAGGCTGCGCCCCAAGCCGTCCTCCCAACGCGGGGTCGTCGTCCGTAGGCCGTTTCAGTCTTTGATGTACACCCGCGAGCCTTCGACCTGTGCCGCCCGATCGGCCGGCCGCTTCAAATTTTTCTCGCGGATGAACACGACTAGGGAGCCCTCGACCTTCAACTGGTCGGCCACGCGTTGCACCAGCCTGGCATTGGCGCCGTCGGTGCGCAGTTTCCACCAGGGCACCCGCAGGCGCAGGGCGATCAAATGCAGGGGCACATGTTGCATGTGCCGGGTGACCTTGCGGACGCACCAGGCTTCGGCAACAACGCTTTCGGTCTCCAGGATCGCCTGAAGTTGCCGGAGTTCGTCCGCGCCGAGCCGGTGGGGTTCATACACATCCGTGGTCAGCATTTCGTCGCGCTCGCGATAAGCTGCAGCCATCTTCTCTTCGTAGGCCGTCCAGCGTTGCTGAAGGGTCGCCAGCGCTTCCTTGTTGCCGTGGCGATGGTGGTAATTCCCGATCGTCTGCAAAGACAACTCCTCCCAGGCGGGGTCCAGCGACAGGGCCTTCTCCAGGTCATCCACCCCCTCCGCCTCATCCTGGTTGACGCGGTGAGCGCCGCGGGCAAACAGCGCTCCCGCGTGTGCAGGATTCAGGCTCAGAATTTGCTCGACCAACGGCTGTGCCGCCGCTGCCCCCTCCAGACCGGCCAGAGCATCGGCACGCTTCCAGAGTTCCGCGATCCGATCCTGCCCGCCTGTCGGGTGCTGCTCCGGGGCGGCTGAAGACTCGAGGACCGACTGCAGTCGGACCGCCTCCGCATGGCGCTGTTTCCATGGTGCACGCGCCTGCACCGCCCACTCGCGCCCCAACTGTTCGGACAAGCCTTTTTCCTGCGCCCCCAGATATGCTTCGGCCGCCGTGGGGCCCGTCAGAACCGGCAGGCACCCCCTCTCCTCGTCGGGCGGCAGTTGCCCAAGCGCCTCCAGTCGTTCACGCAGGCAGGGGTGCGTATCATCGGTGGTGGTGTGAATCCGAAAGGCCTGGCGCATCCACTTCTCGGCCAGCGCCGCCTCCGGTCCGCGGCGCAGATGCGCGGGCAGTTCACTGAAAATGTTGGCCGGTGGTTCGGGCTCCTGGTTGGCCCGCAGGTAGACCTCCTGCCAAAAGGACTCGTCCAAATGCCGGCTGTAGACAGCGATGCGTTTGAGGGCCGAGGCAATATTGGCCCCGCCGGCCACCCTTGCCGCCAGCGCATCCGCGGCATACTCATTGGCGCGCGAAAGCACAAAGGCCCGCGCATTGAAGCGCGGCCAAAACCAGCCAAGGAAGGCTGTCAGGATCTTCATGCCACCGGTCTGCTGCCTGGCCAGATGCTCAAAGAGCCGCTGCCAGGACTGACGGAGCCGGTACAGCCAGTTGCCAAAACGACCGTGCCCGCCGGCCAGATGGGCAAACTCGTGGGCCAGCACGGCCTCGAATTCCGCTGGTGTCATGCTCTGCATCAGGGGCAGGCCGAGAATCAGGAAATTCTTGTGCCAGCCCAACAGACCGAGCCGGGGATGCTGAACCACCGAGGCATTGTACTCACCTGTCAGCAGAACCCGGTGAAAGCGGGTCGAACCCACCCGCTGCCTGAGCCGATCCACCAGCGCCACCAGCCCCGGCGCACGGGTCGCGGTGAGTTCCACCCCCTCGGGAGCCTGCAGGCGAACGCAGAGTGCCCGCAGGATGGCCCAGGCCATGCCGCCAAACAAGACGCCCAAAACGAGCGCCAGCTTGATCGTGCCTGCATTGGGATACGCGATCAGCAGCACGAGGATGCCTGTCAGCAAGGCCAGCGAGACCGACAGAACGCCCGCCAGATAGCTGAATCCAAGGGCGGCCAGCAGACCCGTGCCCCAGACAAAACGCTTGGGATGATGTTTCTCGGCCGACTCCAAGCGCCGGACCAGTGCCTCAAATGCCTCTGTTGTCATCTGCCGGCCTGATACCGGAATCTTTCTCGGTCGTCATCCAAAAATAACTGACCAACCCACCCAGAGATTCCCCCTCACCCTCGAAACCTTCGCCAGGCCAGGGCAAAGCCGGTCCAGACAAGGATCAGGGCGGCGAGGCTGGCGAGGGCGGCGACGGTCTGGCCGGCAAAACCGAAGAGTTCACCGGTGTGCAGGTAGCGGGCATACATGCGCAGGCGCCGGCCGGGGTTTTGTTTCGAGAAGTCGTCCGGGCTGAGTCGAACCGCGCCGGCGACCGGATCCAGTTGCAGCATCGTGCGCAGGTGCGGCTGGCCACGGCCGCCGCGGTCGAGCATGAGCGGGAAGGGCTGGCCCGGGGCCGTTGGCAGGCGCAGGCTGAGCCGGCGCCAGTCGGGGTGGGCGGCCTGGGCCTCGGCCAGCAGCGGGCCGAGACGCGCCAGGCTCACCACCGGTGCGGCGGGTCGCGTCGCTCCTTCAGCACCGCCGGGGCGCCCCCCGGCGGGGGCGGACTGGCGCGGGGGCGGAGGCTCGCTGCCGGCGAGGCGGAACAGCAGGGTGTTGGCCCAGCCGTAAGACATGACCAGGCCGGTGAGCAGGATGGCGAGCAGCGGCAGGGCACTCCAGAAGCCGATGGCGTTGTGCCAGTTCCAGTCGCGGGCGCGACCGCGCAAACGTCGGTTGATCCACAGGGCGGCGCGCAGGTTGGCGAGTCGCCAGTGGCGCGGCCACCACAGGTAGAGCCCGGAGCCGACCAGGACCCCGAAGATCAAGGTGCCGGCGCCGGTGATCGCCTTGCCGGTTTCGCGTTCGAGACCGGTCTGGGTGAGGAAGCGATGCCAGGAGGTGACCGCATGGAAGAAATCGTGCCAGGTCTTGGCGCCCTCGCCGAGCACGGCGCCGGTGTAGGGATCGGCATAGAGGACCTGATCGCGACCGGCGCTGAGGGTGACCGGAGCCGCGGGATCCGACTGCCAGGTGAAGCCGCCGGGCGTGAAGCCTGGCTGTGCCGCGCGCACCCGGTCGGCGAGGGTTTGCGGATCGAGCCGGGCGGCGAGGCCGGCCGCGGGCGGAGTCACCCGCAGGTCCCGGTTGGCCCAGTCCATGAGCTGGGTTTCGTAGGCGATGAGCAGACCGCTGCCGGCGAGCGACGCGATGATCAGTCCGGCGGCGAGGCCGGCGACGAGGTGTGCCCAGAAAATCAGGCGGTGAAAGGTCGGGTGCATGCGCTTACATCTCGGCCCACTGGCGGAGCAGGTTGTGGTAGACGCCGGTGAGCTGAACGGATGTTTTTTCCGCGGCAGCCTGGCCGGGCAATTCGGCGTTGAGGCGCTGGATGGCAAGGTCGAGATCAAACAGCAGCGAGCGCCGGCCGTCGTCGCGGATCATGCTCTGCAGCCAGAAAAAGGAGCAGAGGCGCGCGCCGCGGGTCACCGGGGTGACATGGTGCAGGCTGGTCGAGGGATACAGCACCATGTGTCCCGGGGGCAGCTTGACGCGGTGGACACCATAGGTGTCCTCGACGCAGAGTTCGCCGCCGTCGTACTCCTCCGGGCCGGCGAAGAACAGCGTGGCGGAGAGATCGGTGCGGATGCGCAGGGGCGTGCGCGGCACCTGGCGGATGGCGTTGTCAACGTGGGTGCCGAAGGACTGGCCGCCGGTGTAGCGATTGAACAGCGGCGGGAAGATGCGCAGGGGCAGGGCCGCGGCGAGGAAGAGCGGGTTTTGGGCGAGCGCGGCAAGGATCATCTCGCCCACCTGAACCGCGGCCGGATGGCCCTCGGGGATCTGCTGATTGTCCTTGGCGCGGGCCGACTGATGACCGGCGGTGACCTTGCCGTCGATCCAGTCGGCAGCCTCGAGGATCTGCCGCGCCTGGGCGACCTGGTCGGGGGTAAGAACGTCGGGAATGCTGAGCAACATGGTTTTTTTGGGGGGCTGCGGCCGGGCCGGTACAAACCGGCCCGGCACGGGGTTTTAGAACTTGTAGCTGGCGGTGAGCACGGCGGAGCGACCCGCGCCCGGGATGAAGTGGCCGCCACCGACGCGGTCGATGTAGGCCTTGTTGGCCAGGTTGTAGATATTGAGGCGCAGGGAGAAGTTCTTGTTCACCTCGTAACCCACCATGGCGTCGAACAGGCAGAACGAGGGCGCCTCACGAGCCGTGTTGCTGTTCGAGTTGAACCGACTGTCGGTGAACTGCAGGCCGGCGCCGACCTGCAGGCCGAGGGGCAGGTCGTACACCGTCCACAGGTTGGCGCTGTGGCGCGGGGTGTTCATCAGCTCGCGCCCCACTTCCAGCGGGTTGTTGGAGGCGACCACTTCGCTGTCGAGCAGGGTGTAACCGCCAAAGACACGCCAGTCGTCGGTGAGGCTGCCGGCAAAGCCGAACTCGACGCCCTGCACGCGCTGCTTGCCGTCGAGCACGACGGTGTCGGTCGGATCGGCCGGATCCTGGGTGCGGGCGTTGGTCTTGTCGGTGCGGAAGACCGCGGCCGAAAGCTGCAGCCGATCCTGCAGCAGGTCCCACTTGGTGCCGAGCTCGAAGGTGCGACTCTCCTCGGGATCGACATTGACGTTGTTGGTCGCCGTGGCCGTGTTGTTCAGCGTCAGGCCCTCGGCCGAGGGATTGAAGGAGGTGCCGTAGCCGAAATAGATGCTGCCGTTCTCGACCGGCTTGTACACGAGGCCGGCGCGCCAGCTCACCATTTCGTCGACCCGGTTCAGGTTCGTCCGCGCCCCCGAGGCATAGGCCGGTGCCCCGGTCGAGGCCGCCGAGGTGTAATCGATGTCGAAGCGGTCGTAGCGCAGGCCGCCGGTGAGCTGCCAGTGGTCGCCGAGACTGACCGTGTCGAACAGGTAGGCCGAGAGGGAAAGGGCTTCCGATTCCGTGTAGGCGCCGCTGCGGCGGATGCGACCGGTGAAGTTCTGGTCGGGATCCGGATTGCCGATGGTGGTGGTGGGCGTGGCGCCGATGACGACGCGGCCAAAGTTCTTCGAGGTTTCATGGACCACCTCGGCACCGGCGACGAGGTCATGGCGGAGCAGGCCGGTCTCGAACTTGGCGATGACGTTCACTTGGTCGGCGACGATGCGGTCGACCTGGTCGCGCGACTGGAACTGGCGGTTGATCGTGCCGTCGTAGGTGATGTTCGGCCCGGCCTGGACATCGGCGAAGCGCGGTGCGGTGATCACCGAATCCCGCTCGGTGACGCCTGCGCGGAAGGTGTTGGTGAAGCGCAGGTTGTCGTTGAGGTCGTGCTCGAACTGCACGGTGGCGATGTCGGTGCGAATGCGCTCGTAATCGCGCTCGCGCAGGCCGTAGAAGTTGTCGAAGGAGACATCCGGAATGTCGTTGGCACGCGCGCCGAGACCATTCAGGTAGGTCGTGGTGACGCCGGCGGTGGTGCTTGGCGCCGGCACCCACGGGATGCCGTAGTCGGGCAGGCCCTCGGAATCCATGTGGAAATAGCTGAGGATGAGCCGGGTGTCAGTCTCCAGACCAAAGGCGAGCGAGGCGGCCAGGCCCTGGCGCTGCTCATCGGCAATGCCGCGACCAGGCAGCGTGGTCTCATGATAAAGGGCGTTGACGCGCAGGGCGCTGTGCTCGCCGAGCGGCTGGTTGATGTCGGCCGTGCTGCGGAAGTAGTCGCTCGTGCCGGCACCGGTTTCACCGCTGTAGGACGGATCCAGGCGCGGGGTTTTCGAGGCGAGGTTGACCGAACCGCCGGTCGAACCGCGCCCCGCATTCGAGGAGGACGGGCCCTTGGTGACTTCAACCTGTTCGAGGTTGAAGGGGTCACGCGTGTAGCCGCCGAAGTCACGGATGCCATCGACAAACAGGTCTGTGCGGGCGTTGAAGCCGCGGATGCTCATGTTGTCGCCCGCCGGCACGCCGCCCTCGCCCGCCTGCATGGTGATGCCGGGCACATTGCGCAGCACGTCGCGCAGGCTGGTGGCGTTGCGCTCCTGGATGACCGACTGCGGCACCACGGTGACCGTCTGCGGGATGTCGCGCAGCGGCTGGGTGTACTTCGGCGTCTGCACGCGGTCGGGCTTGTAGACCTTGTCCTGTTCGCCCTCGACCACCACCTCGGGCAGTTCCGCCACCCCTTCCGGGGCAGCAGGCGCGGGAGCGGCGGTTTGGGCGGACAAGCTGCCGGCAGCCAACAGCAGGGAGGAAGCCATCAAGCGGTCACTGACGGACCGAACCAACGAGGGGGAGGGAGCAGGTTTCATCGTGTTTTCAGCAATCGCGACTCATTCGCAATTACCAGTAGATGCGAATAAGTCTCATCCTCATTCGTGTCAACACGTAATGGCGGCTATTTTGCGTCCGCCTGTGCGCAGGGCGCGTTAGCTGGCGTCACTGCCGCCTTGATCCTGATGCCAGACACGCACTTGACTGGCCGCCAGCTCCAGCCGCTGCAACAGGGTCAGCAGATCGTCCAGCCGACGCAGACCGAGAGCCGCCGGGCCACGCTGGCGCAGGACCGTTGACGCCGTCTGCAACGCCTCTTCCGCCGCCTGAAAGTAGGCAGGCAGGCGACGTGACCGCGGTCGCAGCACATCGAGCAGGAACTCGCCGAGGAACTGCGGCTGGTAGGCCAGGTAAATGCGGCAGCCGAAGCGAAACAGCTGGAGCGGCAGATCGCCGAAGTCCCTGCCCTGCCAGGCGTGCGCCAGATCGAGCGCCGTCTCCATCCAGTCGCTGGCCTCGTGAATCCAGGCTTCCGCCTGGTCCGCATCGCGGCAGCCCGCTTCCAGGAGTCGCGCCACCGCCTCGCAACCGGCATGGCGGGCCTGCAGTGCCACGGCGGCGACCGCCACCTCCTGACGTTCCGAGGGCGCCAAAACGCTGAGGGCCTGCTGGACGGCAGGCAGGCCTTTCAGTGGGTCATCCTCGGCCAACCAGACACGCGCGAGATTGGTCCAAGCGGCGCCGAGCGCACCGCGATCACGCAGGCTGACAAGTTGCGGGTGGTCGAGCACGGTGATCGCGCGCTCCAAGGAAGCGGCCGCCTCGCTGAACCTGTCGAGCGCCTGCAGGGGCTGGGCGCGGTTCATCCAGGCCAGCCCGAGCCGCCAGCGAAAGGCCGGCTCCAAGTCCAGCGGCAGAAGTTGCAGGTGCGTCAAGGCTTCTTCATAAGCCGCCAGCGAAGCCTCATGATGCCCCAGTCGATGCAGGGCGTCGGCCCGATTCATCCAAGCGGCGGTCAATCCCCAGCGCTGCCAGGGCTGTCCCTCCAGCGTCTGTCCACGCCGCAGCTCAAGAGCGCGATCAAAACAGGCCAGCGCCTGCTGCCAGGCCGACACCTGCTCCAGCGCCAGCAGACTGAGCCCCCGGCGCACGGCCGCCGACGCCTCCTCTTCCGCGGAAGAAAGGGCTGCAGCCGCTGGGAGGGATTCCGCCATGACTGATTAATGAAACACCGTCTCATTAGCGAGGCAAGCACAGAACCCGGTGCTGAAGGCGATTGGGCCTTGGGCCCGCGCGCCCGACATGGCATAGGCCCCGGGATGTCCCTGCCGCTGCCGACGATCACTGGCTGGTCTTCGCCACCCTTGCCCTGCTGGCCTGGGTCGCTTTCCGACTGGAGGAGATTTTGATTTGCTCCTGTGCCGACGCCGGCGGCCCGACCACCGCCGCCGCCCTGCACTGGCAGCGCCTGGTCATGCCGGCCGTGCCCTGCGGCATCCTCGGCTGCGGCATTGCCAATTTCATCGGCCTAGCGGTCGCCCGCGCCCTGTCGCCCTGAGGCCGCCGCGTGCATTTGCACTGGAAAAGGCCGCCGAACTGGCTGAAATGACCCTCCCGATGAGTCTTCGCCTCCCGCCCTGCGCCGGTGCCTTGGCCTGCCTGTTCCTGGCAGCCAGCCTCGCCGCGCAGCCGGCTCTGGAGCAGCAGCAACGCGCCGCCCTCGAACTGGAGGACCGCCTGCCCAAACCCGCCGCAAACGCGGCCGGCGGCACGGTCGCCCTGACCGCCGCGCGCCAGGAACGCCTGCAGAAGCTCCTCCCGGCCAGCTGGCGCAAACTTTCCCAGCGTGAATCTTTTCACATGCTCGTGCTCGGCGACGCCCAGCCGGTCTGGAGCGAAGGCAAGGAACGAGAAACGGCCTGTGCGGAACTCTTCGCCCAACAGCTCGCCTCGCTGTTTTTCTACACCGGCGGCGTCCGCCAGGCCGGGCAATCTGCCGTCGGTGGCCCCGCCATCGTGCTGCGCGACCTCAGCGGTGGCGGCGCACTTGAAGCGGCCGCCATCCTGGCCTCCAGCGCCCGCCAGGCCCCGGTCGACCTCATCCTGCTCTGCGCCGGTCAGACCGAGGCGGAGACCGGCCTGTCGCCAGTGCGCCTGACGCAGGCCGTCGATGCCGCCGTCGCCGCCGCCCGCGAGCTCGGCGCCGAAGTCCTGCTCACCGCCTCCTGGCCCGGCGTCAGCGACGCCTCGGAACAGGCGCTGGGTCGTGGCCGCCCGCATGCCGACGCCCTGGCCGAATTGGCCGCCGACCAAAACCTGCCATTCGCCGATCTCGGCCGCCTCACCCGCCTGCTGCAGTTGCCGGAACCCGAGGCAAGCCTGGATGAAGCCCAACTCTTTGCGGAACTGGAACGGCTCTACCGCGGCTTCTTCCACAACACGGGCAATGGCTTCGTCGCGCGCCCGGCCCTGCACCGCCGCCTGGCCAGCCTGCTGCTCGACGAACTGCTCGACGGCGCGCCCGCACATCCCTGGCAACTCGAGGCCGGCAGCGCCACCCTGAACGCCGACGCCACCCGCCTCGAGCTCGCCTGCCGCGTTCACAACCCCGGACGTGAAGCCCTGCAACTCATCGCCCTGCCCCTGCCCGCCGGCAACTGGCGCCCGGTGGCGGCGCAATCGCGACAAGTGCTCGACCCTGACAAGACCGCCAGCCTGCGTTTCAGCTACACCCGCGCCGCCCCCGCCCGCCTCGACGAGACGCAGGTGCGACTGCCGCTGCTTCTGCACGGGGCCGGCCAGCTTGAAAATGCGGTGGTGCGCGCCGCCTGGAGCCCGCTCGCCGTGGTCTGGGGACTGGAGACCTTCTTCAACCAGGAACAGTTTGTCACCCCCGCCTGCACCCTCACCAACACCAGCGACACCGCCCTTGCCGGCCGCTGGCAGGCCGAGTACGCCGGCCAACGCCTGCAGGGCGACTACCGACTGGCACCGGGCGCCAGCCAGGCCGTTGATCTGCGCCTCGACATCGCCGAAGCGCCGCCGGCCGCCGAACTCGTGCTAACCCTGGAGGGCGACGCCCAACTGACCCAGCGCCGGCGCATCCTGGTCACCCCGAATCTGGCTCTGGCCAAGGAACAAGCGCTACAGGCCGAACCCGCCGATCTCGCCGGCAAGGCCAGCCTGCAGGTGCAAGCCACCAAAACCAGCCTGAGCCTGTTGATCGACCTGACCGACGCCGTCCTGCTGGATGACGCCGGCAGCGGCCCCGCCTGGCGGCTCGACCTCAACCTCGATGCACGCAGTTACGGCAAGCGCCTCGAGGGAGGCACCACCGCCACCCTCAGTGCCAGCGGCGGCGCCGTCGACGGCCCGGCCCGCGTCCGCGACCTGCCGCCCTGGGCCTTCGGCACCGGCTACGCCGCCGGCTTCGACGCCGCCGCCCTCCAGGCCGCCCTGAGCACCCGTGCCGACGGTCGCCGCCAGATCCGCCTGACCCTGCCGCGCAGCTACTTCTACCTGCACGAATGGGCGCTCGAGAATGGCAACAGCCAGCTCGGCCTCGATGTCCGCCTGCTGCTCCAGGGCGGCCGCGCCGCCTTCCATCTCTCCCCCAGCCGCAAGGCCGCCGAGGACGCCGATTCGCTCGTCGTGCTCGAGCTCGCCAGCTCCGCCACCCGCCGCTTCACCGTCAGCGTCGAGTGATCCCCTTCCCAACCCGCCACCCCACCTCCCGATGCCCATCGCCCGCGCCCTCCTCTCCGTCTCCGACAAAACCGGCCTGCTCGACTTCGCCAAAGGCCTGGCCGAGCTCGGTGTCGAACTGCTCTCCACCGGCGGCACCGCCAAGCACCTCAAGGACGCCGGCCTGAAGGTCATCGACGTCTCCGAGTACACCGGCTTTCCCGAGATGTTCGACGGCCGCGTCAAGACCCTGCACCCGAAGGTCCACGGCGGCCTGCTGCAGCGCCGCGACCACGACGAGGACAAGCGCAACGCCAGCAAGCACCAGATCCCGGTGATCGACTTGGTCATCGTCAACCTCTATCCCTTCGAACAGACCATCGCGAAGAAGGACGTCACCCTCGAGGAGGCCATCGAGAACATCGACATCGGCGGCCCCTCCATGCTGCGCAGCGCCGCCAAGAACCACCGCTGGGTCACGGTCGTTTGCGACCCCGGCGACTACGCCACCGTGCTCACCGAGATGAAGGAGCACCAGGGCGACACCACCCTGGCCACGCGCGAGCGTCTCGCCTGCAAGGTCTTCCAGCGCACCTCCTCCTACGACGCCGCCATCGCCAGCTACCTCAACAAGGAGCAGACCACGCAGAAAACCTTCTCGCTCAGCCTGCCGCTGTACAGCGAGCTGCGCTACGGCGACAACCCGCACCAAGCGGCCGCGCTGTACGGCAACTTCGGCGACTACTTCGCCAAGCTGCACGGCAAGGAACTGAGCTACACCAACGTGCTCGACATCCAGGCCGCCGCCGCGCTCATTCACGAGTTCCGCCGCCCAACCCTGGCCATCCTCAAGCACACCAACCCCTGCGGCGTCGGCTCCGCCGAGGAGGACCTGCGCGAAGCCTGGACCAAGGCCTTCGAGACCGACAAGCAGGCGCCGTTCGGCGGCGTCATCGTCATCAACCGCTCGATGCCGCTCGCCCTCGCCCGCATCATCTCGGAGATCTTCACCGATGTCATCATCGCCCCTGACTTCGATGCCGACGCGCGTGCCCACCTGCAGAAGAAAAAGAACCTGCGCCTCATTCAGATGCTGCCCGGTGTCGTCGAAGCCCTCAGCGAGCCGGTCATCCGCAACGCCCCCGGCGGCGTCATGGTCATGGACAGCGATCCGCGCGCCCTCGGCCTCGATGACCTCGAGAACAAGGTCAAGACCCAGCGCCCGCCGACCCGCGAGGAGATCGAGGCCATGCGCTTCGCCTGGCGCGTCGTCAAGCACGTCAAGTCGAACGCCATTGTCTTCGCCGGCCACGACCGCACCCTCGGCATCGGCGCCGGCCAGATGAGCCGCGTCGACTCCTGCCGCATCGCCGTCTGGAAGGCCCAGGAGGCCGGCCTCTCGCTCAAGGGCAGCGTCGTCGCCTCCGACGCCATGTTCCCCTTTGCCGACGGCCTCATCGCCTGCTCCGAAGCCGGCGCCACCGCCGCCATCCAGCCCGGCGGCAGCGTCCGCGACGAGGAGGTCATTGCCGCCGCCGACGAGCGCAAGATGGCCATGATCTTCACCGGCCACCGCCACTTCCTGCATTGATCCCCGCCATGCACCTCCACCTCGGCGTCAACATCGACCACGTCGCCACCCTCCGCCAGGCGCGCTACCGCGCCATGCCGGACGCCCACAACGTCGAACCCTCGGTGCTCGCTGCCGCGCTTGAGTGCGAGGCCGCCGGGGCCGACTCGATCACCGTCCACCTGCGCGCCGACCGCCGGCACATCCAGGATGCCGACGTCTTCCTGCTGCGCGACCGGATCGCCACGAAGCTCAATCTGGAGATGGGCAACACGCCCGAGATCCTCGAGATCGCCCTGCGCGTGCGCCCCGACTTCGTCTGCATGGTGCCCGAGCAGCGCGAGGAGGTGACCACCGAGGGCGGCCTCGACGTCGCCGGCCAGATCGACAGCCTGCGCGAAACCGTCGGCCGCCTTGAGGCCAACGGCACCCGCGTCAGCATGTTCATCGACCCCGACGAGGCGCAGGTGCGCGCCTCGGCCGCCGTCGGCGCCAGCATGATCGAACTGCACACCGGCACCTTCGCCAACGCCCTTGGCGCCGCCCGTGCCGCGGAGACGGAGCGCCTGCGCGCCGCCGCCCAGCTCGGCCACGAACTCGGCCTGCAGATCAACGCCGGCCACGGCCTTACCACCGCCAACCTGCCCGACCTCTTTGCCGTGCCCCACCTGCACGAACTCAACATCGGCCACAGCCTGATCGCCCGCGCCGTCTTCACCGGCCTGCGCCAGGCCGTGCGCGAATTCCGCGAGGTCATGGCCCGCTACGCGCCGTGAACCCCGATCCCGGTCCGCCACCCGCCCCGCAGGCCGCCATTCGCGGCATCGGCATTGACCTCGTCGACGTGCCGCGCGTGCGCGCGCTGATCGAGCGCCATGGCGACCGCTTCAAGGAGCGCACCTTCACCGCCGGCGAAATCGCCTACTGCGACGGCTGCGCCGACCCGGCCATCCACTACGCCGCGCGCTTCGCCGCCAAGGAGGCCGCCGCCAAGGCGCTCGGCACCGGCCTGTGGGCGGAGGGCGTCGACTGGAAGGACTTCGAGGTCACCCGCGCCGACAACGGTCGCCCCGGGCTGCAACTGCATGGCGCCGCCGCCGGCCACGCCGCCGCCCTCGGCGTGCGCACCGCCCACCTCTCGCTCAGCCACACCCGCGAGCTCGCCATTGCCCAGGTGATCTTCGAGTAGCTTGTCAGCCGAGGCGGCTGCCGACCTCCTCGCACAGGCCGAGAAACGTTCGTTCGGCCAGATTGAGCGGACGCCCCTTGAGCGAACAGGCCACCCAGCGCCGGCGCAGCCGCGCCTTCGGCAGCGGCACCGGCACCAATTGTCCCGCCTCAACCTCGGGGCGCGCGATCCAGCGCGCCGAAATCGCCGCGCCCAGGCCGAGCTTGGCGAGTTCCTTGATCGCCTCGCTGCTGCCCAACTCAATGAAGTGCTGCAGGCGTACGCCCTGGCGCAGGAAGAACTCCTGGATGAGCTGGAAACTCAGGCTGCCGCGGCTCGAGACAATGAAGGTCTCCGCGGCGATCTCCTTCAGCTTGGGAGGCCGCTGCGCCCAGGCGTGCAGCGGCGACACCAGGAATTCGAGCTCGTCCTCAAAGATCGCCCGGCATTCCAGACGCGAAATGTCGGGCGGCCGCAGCGTGACCGCCAAATCCACCTCATGGTTCTGCAGCCGCTCCAGGGTCTGTGGCGTCTCACCGGGCACGACTCGGATCTCATACAGCGGGAAGCTCTCCTTGAACTCGCGGAAGACGGTGGGCAGGATGAACTGCGAAGCCGCCGGCGTGCAGCCAATGCTGAGCCGCCCGCGCGGCGTCTTGTCGAGCGCCCCCAAAGCCGCACGCGCCTGCGCCATCTCCTGCAGGATCGCCTCGGCATGTGGCAACAGCTCGCGACCGTGATGGGTCAGTTGCACGCTCTTGCCCTGGCGATGAAACAGCTGGCAGGCAAGATCGGTCTCCAGCGCCTTGATGGCGTGGCTCACCGCCGACTGCGTCAGATGCATCTCACGCCCCGACTGCGTGAAACTGCCGCTGCGGGCGAGCGAAACAAAGGCGCGAATCTGGCGGGAATCGAGGGGATGATCCATGAATGACATTCATAACCCAAGTGAAAAAGATTGCGCGTGATTTCTGCATCAAGCCGCCGCCATGGCACCGCGGATGCTGAATCGGTGAGCTGTCATGCCTAAGTCGAAACTGCCCTCCACCCCCGCCCTGGCCGGTGTCGTCCAGCCCGTGCGCATCGGCTTCATCCCGCTTGCTGACTGCGCCCCTCTGCTGGTCGCCGAGGCACTCGACCTGTTTCGCAAGCAGGGCGTGCGCGTCGAACTGAGCTGCGAGGTCGGCTGGGCCACGATCCGCGAAAAACTGCTCTACGGCCAGGTCGATGCCGCCCATGCCATCGCCGGCCTCGCCCTGGCGATGCGCCTGGGGCTCGCCACGCCCCCCTGCCCGGTGGTCGCTCCCTTTGTCTTCAACCTGCACGGTGACGCCATCACTCTCAGCCGCGACCTCTGGAACCGCGGCGTGCGCGACGCCGCCTCGCTCAAGAAACTCATCCGCAGCACGACCTCGCGCCGCCTCACCTTCGGCATGGTCTCGCGCTATGCCTCTCACCACTTCCTGCTCCGCCGCTGGCTGATCGCCGGCGGCATCCACCCGGATGAGGACGTGCGCCTGGTCGCCCTGCCGCCCACCCAGATGGCCGCCAACCTCGCCGCCGGCCTGATCGACGGCTACTGCGTCGGCGAACCCTGGAACTCGATTGCCGTGCAGCGCGGCACCGGCTGGATCGCCGCCACCAGCGAGCAACTGGCCCCCGGTCATCCGGAAAAGGTGCTGCTCACCACCGAACCATTCCTCGACCGCCACGCCGACGAATGCCGCGCCATCCTCGCGGCGCTGCAGGAGTCCTGCGCCTTCTGCGACGCACCCGAGAACCGCCACCGGGTAGGGGCCATCCTGGCCGACAGCGGCTGTTTCCCCGGTCAGGAACAGGCGCTGCAGCTCTCGCTCGTCGGTCCGCTCGACCTCGGCACCGGCCAATGCGCCGACGCGGCCCGCTTCCACATCTTCCATCGCAACAACGCCAACGAACCCACTGCCGAGCGCGGCCGCTGGCTGGCCGATGAATTTGTCGCCCACGGCCTCATCCCGTCCGACCGCAGGAGCGAGGCCGCCACCGAACTGCGCGCCTGCTGGACTTCGTCCGTCCTGCCCGCACCGGCGCCACAATCTCCCTCGCCCAAAAAAGCCACCCGCGCCAAACGCCGCCCCCAATCCGCCCTCGCATGAAAACGACACTCACCGCTCTCCTCTCATTCGCCGTCTTCGCGGCGCAACCGGTCGCCGCCGGCACCACCGAACTGCTCGATGTGGAAAAGGACCAGCTCCGGCTGGGCTTCATCAAACTCACCGACTGCGCCCCGCTTGTCATCGCCAAGGAGAAGGGCTTCTTTGAGGAGGAAGGCCTGATCGTCGAGGTCGAAGCCCAGGCCAACTGGAAGGTGCTGCTCGATCGCGTCATCTCCGGCGAACTCGACGGCGCGCACATGCTCGCCGGCCAGCCCATCGGCGCCACCGTCGGCTTCGGCACCAAGGCCGAGGTCATCACCCCCGTCAGCCTCGATTACAACGGCAACGCCATCACCGTCTCCAACGCCGTCTGGGAAAAAATGAAGCCGGCCCTGCCCAAGGGAGCCGACGGCCGCCCCCTGCACCCGATCAAGGCCGACAGCTTCAAACCCGTCGTTCTCGAAGCCAAGGCGGCCGGCACGCCCCTGCAATTCGGCATGGTCTTCCCGGTGTCGACCCACAACTATGAACTGCGCTACTGGCTGGCCGCGGGCGGCATCAATCCCGGATTCTACTTCGACCCGAAAAGCGGCGAGCAAAACATTCCCGGCGTGCTCAACGGCGACCTCGTCATTTCAGTGACACCACCGCCGCAGATGCCCTCGACCCTGGAGGCCGGCACCATCGTCGGCTACTGCGTCGGCGAACCCTGGAACCAGCAGGCCGTGTTCAAGAAGATCGGCGTGCCAGTCGTCACCGACCACGAGATCTGGGCCTACAATCCGGAGAAGGTCTTTGGCATCACCCGGGCTTTCGCCGACACCCACCCAAACACAACTCTCGCCCTCACCAAGGCCATCATCCGCGCCTGCGCCTGGCTTGACGCCGGCCCCGAAAACCGCCGCGAGGCGGTCAGGATCCTGAGCGCTCCGAACTACGTCGGCGCCGACGAGGCGGTCATCGCCAACAGCATGACCGGCACCTTCGAGTACGAACCCGGGGACAAACGCCCCGCCCCCGATTTCAATGTCTTCTTCAAGCACCACGCCTCCTATCCCTGGAGCAGCGACTGCATCTGGTTCCTCACCCAGATGGTGCGTTGGGGCCAGATCCAGGAGATGAAACCCGACGACTGGTACTTCGCCACCGCCAAGTCGGTCTACCGCGCCGACCTCTACGAAAAGGCCGCCCGCCTGCTCGTCGCCGAGGGCCACTTCACCGAGGCGGACTTCCCCTTCGGCACGGACGGCTTCCGTCCGCCGAGCAGCGAGTTCATCGACGGCAAAACCTACGACGGCCGCAAGCCGAACGACTACCTCAAGTCCTTTGAGATCGGCCTCAAGTGAGCCTCCCCACCCCTGACCGCCGCCGCACCATGAACGCCACCACCGTTGAAACCACCCCGCCCGACGCCCGACCCGAAGCGGGCGGCAAGGCGCGACCCGAACCGCTGCGTGCCCTCGCCGCCGCGGCCCTGCTGGACAAACTCGGTCTCGGCTACTTCAGCCCCTTCCTGCGCATCGCCGTCCGCCATGACGTGCGCAACCAGTGGCAGCAGGTGGCCGCCAACACCTTTCTGCCCGGCCTCGTCATCGCCCTGTTCATCGGCTTCTGGACCCTCTGCTCCCAGGTCGTCCGCACGGACAGCCAACGCCTCCCCGGCCCGGTGGAAACCTGGCAGGCCTGGCAGGGCATGCGCGAGTTCGCCCGCAATGAGGCCGACAAGGAAAAGGCGTTCCTCACCAGCATGGCCGCCCTGGCCGGCAAATGGGAGGAAAAAGCCGCCACAGCCAAAGCCGAGGGACGGACGGACAGCGCGCAACAGTACCTCGACAAGGCGGCAAGCTACCGCTCCAGACACTATGCCGGACCGCCCACCTTCGGCACCCAGGTGTTCACCAGCCTGGTCACCGTCGGCATCGGCATCGGCGCCGCCACCCTCATCGCCGTGCCTCTCGGCTTCCTGTGCGGACTCAGCCCGCGCTTCAACCTGGCGATCAATCCGCTCATCCAAATTTTCAAGCCCGTCTCCCCGCTCGCCTGGCTGCCCATCGTCTTCGTCTTCGTCACAGCCTTGTACAATCCGGCGGCCGGCGACGGCATCTCGCGCGCCCTGCTCATCTCGGCAGGCACCGTCACCCTCTGCTCGCTCTGGCCGACGCTGATCAACACCGCCGTCGGCGTCGCCAGCGTCGATCGCGACTACCTCAATGTCGCCAGAGTCCTGAAGCTCAGCGCCGCCCAGCGCATCTGGAAGATCGTGCTGCCGGCCGCGCTGCCGCTCATCTTCACCGGCCTGCGCCTCTCGATCGGCGTCGGCTGGATGGTGCTCATCGCCGCCGACATGCTCGCCCAGAACCCCGGGCTCGGCAAATTCGTCTGGGACACCTTCCAGAACGGCTCCACCGAGAGCATGGCGCAAATCGTTGTCGCCGTCTTCGCCATCGGCTTCATCGGCTTCATTCTCGACCGCGTCATGCTGGCCCTGCAGCGGCTGGTCACCTTCGACAGCCAGAATCTCTGACCCGCCCTCCATCATGCCCCTGATTGATCTCCGCCATGTCTCCGTCGGTTTCGGCTCCACCGGCAGCCGCACCGAAGTCCTGCGCGACGTCCACCTGACCGTGGCCGAAGGCGAACTGGTCGCCGTGGTCGGCTATTCCGGCAGCGGCAAGAGCACGCTCGTCAACCTGATCGCCGGCCTGGTGAGGCCGGATGCCGGGGCGGTCCTGTTCGATGACCGGCCCGTCACGGGACCGGGCCCCGAGCGCGGCCTGGTCTTC
Organism: uncultured bacterium; assembly: GCA_966252325.1. GTDB lineage: Bacteria > Verrucomicrobiota > Verrucomicrobiia > Verrucomicrobiales > Verrucomicrobiaceae > Prosthecobacter. The sequence goes on from CBINON010000019.1 coordinate 57,503, forward strand.
CAGACCTACGCCCTGCTTCCCTGGCTCAGTGTCTCCGGCAACGTGGCCCTGGCGGTCAATCAAGTTTGTGCCACCGCATCCAAGGCGGCTCGCACCGAACGCATCCACGACGCCGTGGCCCAGGTGAAACTGGGACCTGCCGCGCGCAAGCTGCCGCGCGAACTCTCGGGCGGCATGCGCCAGCGCGTCTCGGTGGCACGCGCCCTCTCGTTCGCCCCGCGCGTGCTGCTGCTCGATGAACCGCTCAGCGCCCTTGACGCCCTCACCCGCTCCGAACTTCAGGACCAGATTCTCGACCTGAAAAAGCGCACCGGCCAGACCATCCTGCTCATCACCAACGACGTCGACGAGGCGCTTTACATGGCCGATCGTGTCATCCCGCTGACGCTCGGCCCCTCGGCCACCCTCGGTCCGGCCGAGGAGGTCCGACTCGCCCAACCCCGCGACCGCGCTTCGTTCCTGGCCGATCCGGGCGTGCTTGCCGCGCGCACACGCTTGCTCGATTTTCTTCTCGCCCAGCGCAAGGACGCCGCCGCGGGTGATGAAGCCAGGCCGCTGCCCGAGGCAGCACCGATCGACGTCAGCCAGGCAAAGCCCACCTTCGCCTTCCGCTGGATTCGCGACCGCGAATCCCTTCGGGATGGCAGCGACGACACCCCCAAGCAGCGCGAAAGCCAGCGCCCGCCGGAGGGTTTCCTGACACTCTCGAAACTGGGCAAGACCTATCCAACACCACGCGGTGCCGCCGTCATTGTGCGCGACTTCGATCTGCACGTCCGACGCGGCGACCTTGTCTCCATCATCGGCCACAGCGGCTGCGGCAAGAGCACCGTGTTGAGCATGGTCGCCGGCCTGAGCAGCATCACCGAAGGCGGGATCATCATCGACGGCCGCGAGATCGAGGGTGCCGGCCCCGATCGCGGCATGGTTTTCCAAAGCCCGAACCTGCTGCCCTGGATGTCCGCCCTCGAGAACGTCCTGCTGGGTGTGCGCCAGGTGTTCTATCACCTCAACCGCCGCGAGCAGATCGACATCGCCGCACATTACCTCGAAACCCTGGGCCTCACCGGCAGCTTCGACAAAAAACCCGGCGCCCTCTCCCAGGGCATGCGCCAGCGCGTCGGTCTGGCGCGCGCCTTTGCCCTGCAACCCAAGGTGCTCCTGCTCGACGAACCCTTTGGCATGCTCGACAAGCTGACCAAACTCGAGCTCCAGGACGTGCTGCTGAGCCTGCGCGAACGCACCGGCACCACGGCCATTCTGGTCACCCATGACGTCGACGAGGCGGTTTACCTCTCCGATCAGGTCGTGCTCATGAGCGACGGGCCCTCCGCCTCCGCCGCGGAGATTCTGCACATCGACTTTCCCCGCCCGCGCGACCGTAAAACCCTCCTTGAGACGCCGGACTGGCATCGCTACCGCGAACACCTGCTGTCCTTCCTTGAGGAGCGCGCGCACCTGCGCGGCCGCACCACGCACCACCGCCTCGCCGACGACACGCTGCTGCGTCGCGGCACTCCCCCTTCCCTGCAAGCCGCCGCCTAGCCAAGGAAACCCACACACCCACACCCCATGAAACGGCTCCCCCTGATCCTGCTGGCCTCGGCATCCCTCGCCCTCGCCGGCACCCCCGCCGACCTCGCGCCGGCTCCCCGTCCCGCCCCCGCCGGCGGCTTTGCCCCCATCACCTTCCTCGACGGCCGACTGACACTCGACGTTCAGGAAAAAATGCGCTTCGAGGCACGCGAGAACAACTTCGACTTCAACAGCGCGGTGAACGGTCCGCAGGACGCTTCCTGGCTGCTCCAGCGCTTCCGGCTCGGCCTCGGCTACTCCTTCACCCCCTGGCTCAAGCTCTACGTCCAGGGCCAGGATGTGCGTGAAATCGGCGGCAGCCGGCCCAATGAAATCGGCGTGTTCGGCGCCGAGGGCGACGACGTCCTCGATGTGCTCAAGGCCTACGCGCAGATCGGCGACGCCAAGAAGGGCGCCAGCGCCACGATCGGGCGCCAGTTTCTCAGCTACGGCGACCAGCGTCTGGTCGGCCCGCTCGAGTGGCTGAACACGGCGCGCACCTTTGATGCCATCAAGCTGCGCTGGGTCGATGACACCTGGGCCTTCGACCTGTTCACCTCCAGCCCGGTGACCTTCAAGGATCACGAGTGGAACAAGTCGCAGATCTTCGACGCGCAGTCGCCCGACGACAGCGTCTTCAGCGGCGCCTACCTCGCCACCCAGTGGCTGCCGTTCAACACGACGACCGACTTCTATCTCTTCCACAAGCAGGACAACGGCAACGGCGCCTTCGGCCCGCGCCTCGGTGACAGCAGCTTCCTCACCCTCGGCACCCTTTGGAAGGGCGATGCGAAAAAGCTCGGCGGCTGGGATTACGAAACCGAGATGGCCTTCCAGAAGGGCGACGTCAACGGTCGCACGCTGACCGCCTTCGCCGGCCACTGGGGCGTCGGCTACAACTGGCTCAAGCATCCATGGAAGCCGCGCCTCGGCCTGCAATACAACTGGAGCCCGGGCGATTCCGACCCGGCTGACGGCGACCTCGGCACCTTCCAGAACCTGTATCCGACGAACCACCTGTTCTACGGCTTCATGGACACCACGGGATGGATCAACCTGCACAACCCGCAGCTCAACTTCAGCGTCATGCCGACGGCGAAGCTCAAGCTGATGCTCGATTACCACCTCTACTGGAACGACAGCAACGACGACGCCTGGCGGCGCGTCAACGGGGTCACCGCCGTGCGCCCCGTCAATGCCGCAGCCCGCGACGCCGGCCACTTCCGCGGCCAGGAGATCGACCTGACCGCCTCCTACAAGCTCAATGCCCACGCGGCTCTCATGGCCGGCTACAGCGTCTTCTTCGCCGGCAATTACCTCGCCGACACCGGCGCCTCCGACAACGCGCACTTCGGCTACCTGCAAGTGCAGATCGACTTCTGAACCGCCTCCTGTCATGCAGATCACGCCGCTCATTCCCGACAACGCGCCCTTCAGCGCCGAACAACGCGCCTGGCTCAACGGCTTCCTCGCCGCTGTCCTGCAGCGCGGACGGACGGATGGCGCGCCGGTGCCCGCCGAGGCGAAGCCACCCCTGCTCATCGCCTTCGGCAGCCAGAGCGGCAATGCGGAAAGTTTGGCCAAGCGGCTGGCCAGGGAAGCAGCGGGTCGGGGTTTCGCGGCGCGAGCCGCGGGCCTCGACTCGTTGCAACCGGCCGACCTCATCAGGGACCGCAACGTCCTGCTCATCACCTCCACCTGGGGCGAGGGCGACATGCCCGACAACGCCGCCAGCTTCTGGCAGGCCCTCAACCAGAACGGCAGCAGCCCCAAACTCGACGGCGTCCGCTACAGCGTGCTCGCCCTCGGCGACAAAAATTACGCCGACACCTTCTGCCTTGCCGGCCGCAAGTTCGACGAACGGCTCGCCGAACTCGGCGCCGCCCGCGTCGTCGAGCGCGTGGACTGCGACGTCGACTTCGATGACCTCGCCCAGCAGTGGTCGACCCGGGCGTTCATCCTGCTGGGCGCTTCCCAACCATCGGACGGTTCCGACCTTTTGGACACGTCCGACCCAGGCTGGTCGAAGAAAAATCCCTTCCCCGCCAGGCTCCTGCAAAACCGGCAACTGAATGGCGCCGGCAGCGCCAAGGACACCCGCCACATCGCCTTCAGCCTGGAGGGCAGCGGCCTGACCTATGAGGCCGGCGACGCCCTCGGCGTCTGCGTGCGAAACTGCCCGGAAGTCGTCGACGCCGTACTCGCCAGCCATGGCTTTGCCGCGGACACGCCCGTCGGTGCCAAGACCCTGCGCGACGTCCTCCTGACCGACTACGAGATTCGCCATCTGCTCGACAAGCCCGTGGCATCCGGTCTCACGCCCGAAACTTTTGTTGCCGGCCTGCGCAAGCTGCAGCCGCGACTTTACTCCATCGCCTCCAGCCCAAAGGCGCACCCCGGCGAGGTGCATCTCTGCGTGGGCGCCGTTCGTTATGAAGCCGACGGCCTCATGCACAAGGGGGTGGCCAGCACCTTCCTCGCCGACCGCCTGGCCGTCGGCGACACCACCGGCATCTTCTTCCACACCGCCAACCACTTCCGCCTGCCAGCGGATGCCAGCAAGCCCGTCATCCTGGTGGGACCCGGCACCGGCATCGCCCCCTTCCGCGCCTTTCTCGAGGAGCGCGAGGCCACCGGTGCCCGCGGCAAAAACTGGCTGTTCTTTGGCGATCAAAAACGCGCGACCGACTTCCTCTATCAGGAGCAGATCATTGCGTGGGTGCAGAGCGGCCACCTGACCCGCCTCGACACGGCCTTCAGTCGCGACCAGGACGAGAAGGTCTACGTGCAGACCCGCATGCTGCAGGCCGCCGGCGAACTCTGGCAGTGGCTGGAGGAGGGGGCCCACTTTTACGTCTGCGGCGATGCCAAGCGCATGGCCAAGGACGTCGATGAGGCCCTGCACCGCATCATCGAAACCCAGGGCGGTCAGTCCGCCGAGCAGGCGGCTGCCTACGTCGCGGAGATGAAGAAAACCCGGAGGTATGCGCGGGATGTGTATTGAAATGACCCATGCCCAGGAGCCAATGGCCAAGGCACATCGCATCCTCCGGCAAAAACAAGCTCTATCGAGCTTTCCTGGAACGTTGAATCGCCGGGTCGTGAGCTCTTCAAGTGCTTCGTCTGTCGCCCCGATTTCATTTCTGCCGCCAGATGGCCGCAAAGATCAGCAGGAGTTCATTGGCTTCCTTCCACAGCTTCACAGCGGCATTTCTTTGATCCGGGCAGGCTTTGACAATCATGCGCACCCAGTGCCGGGACTCCTTCGACTCCTTTTTGCAGGTGCCGATCTTGTGCATGAATTCCTTCCTCGAGACCGCCTCGTCCGCTTCACAGTAGTTGGCGCCAACGCTGGTTCCGCTACGCACCAACTGAGTGATCAGGGGCTTGGTCACGCTGTCCTCCTTCACCGATCGGCAAAATTCAATCACCCGCTCCCCGAACAACGCCGTTCGCTCCGCCAGATCGTAGGACGGCTTTTCGCCACCCTCACCGGAGCTCTCCTTGGCTGCTTGGGCTTGCTTGGCCATTCCTTGGTCATGGGTTCCTGAACCTTGGTCATTTTATGAAAACACTCCCAGCCCCACAATCCTCAAATACGGACACGCGCGGCTTTTCCCCCGAACAACAGCGCTATCTCGAGGGCTTTTTTGCCGGCATTGCCGCGGGCGGAGTCAGCTTCGGCGACCTCGCTCCGACACCGGCCGCGCCCCCGGGACCCGCGCTCGACGACCTGACCAAGGAGGAGCGCATCAAGCGTGAACTGCACCCCTTCGATGCGATCGAAAACCTGGTCATGGACGCGCGCTGGAACGCCAAGCCGGAGGCCGAGAATGTCTTCCGCTACAAGTGGAACGGCCTGTTCTGGCTCAACCCGGTCAAGGACGGTTACATGTGCCGCCTGCGCATCCCCGGCGGGGTGGTGAAGAGCCATCAGTTGCGCGAATTGGCGGCGATTTCCCGCGAGCTGACCACCGGCTACATCCAGATCACCACCCGCAACAACTTCCAGATCCGGCTCATCGAGCCGAAGGACTGTCCCGAAGTGCTGCGCCGCATCCAGGGCTGCGGCCTGCATTCCAAGGGTGCGGGCGCCGACAACATCCGCAACATCACGATGAACCCCTGCGCCGGACTCGACCCGCACGAACTCATCGATGTCCGGCCGCTGGTCAACGAACTCGCCACCCTCATCATCGCCTCCAAGGAGTTCTACGATCTGCCGCGCAAGTTCAACATCGCCTACGACGGCGGCGGCCTGGTCTCCTCGGTCGAGGACACCAACGACATCGGCGCCAGCGCGGTGCGTATCGTCGGCAATGATCAGGGCATCGAGCCGGGCGTCGGGTTCCGCATCGCTCTCGGCGGCGTCACTGGCCACCAGACCTTCGCCTGCGACTGGGGCGTCCTGGTCAAGCCCGCGCAACTCAACGACGTCATGCTCGCGCTGTTGCGTGTTTTCATCAAGCATGGCGACCGCACCAACCGCAAGAAGGCGCGCTTCAAGTATGTCGTCGAAAACCTCGGCCTCGACGGCGTGCTGGCGGAAGTGGAAAAGCTCCTGCCCTTCCAGCTCACTCGGCTCGCCGCCGATTCCCCCCTGCAGGCCGCCCGCGAATTTTCCCAGCAGGGCCATTCCCATGTCGGCATCCACCCGCAGAAGCAGGACGACCTCGTCTACGTCGGCGCCAGCGTGCCGGTCGGTCAACTCACCGCCCGCCAACTCGAGCGCGTGGCCGATCTCGCCGACAGCTACGGCTCGGGCGAGATCCGCCTGACGGTCTGGCAGAATCTGATCATCCCCAATGTCCGCACCGCCTACGCGGCGACCCTGGCGAAGTCGCTGAAAAAGCTCGGCCTGCCCTGCGAAGCCTCGCCCCTGCGCAACGGCTTTGTCGCCTGCACCGGCAGCCGCTACTGCAAGTTCGCCGCCACCGACACCAAGGGCCACGCACTGGCCATGATGGATTACCTCGACAAGCGCGTGCCGCTCGATCAAGCGGTCAATGTCCACTTCACCGGCTGTCCGCACTCCTGCGCCCAGCACTTCATGGGCGACATCGGCCTGCTCGGCACCAAGGTGAAATCGGAGAGTGGCGAGGGCTACCACATCACCGTCGGGGGCGGCTTCGGCGAGAATCGCAGGATCGGCCGCCAGGTCTTCAGCGGGGTACCCTTCGAGGCGCTGGGAACCACGCTCGAAGGCATGCTCAAGGCTTACCTGGCGCAGCGCCTCAACCACGAGTCCTTCCACACCTTCTGCAACCGCCACAGCGTCGGCCAACTGCAGGAACTCTTCAGCGCCGTCTGAAACCCCGTTATGGTGCCGCCCGCCAGCCTCATTGAAACCGCCCCGGACCTCGCCGGCCGGGTCTGGCCTCCGGCTTGCGAAACCGCACCATCGACTCAGCGCAGCCCACTCACCCAGGAAGCCCTGCTCGAGCAACTGCTGCGCGAACAGCAGACCCTGCAGACACCGGTCGCCCTGTTTGCCAAAGCCCATGAATCGCGCAGCGTGCGCGAGCGCTTTGCTCACCTGATCCCGCTGTCCAAACCGGAACCCGGCGCGCAGTATGCCTTCGAGGTCAACCTCGACGCCTGCACCGGCTGCAAGGCCTGCGTGGCGGCCTGCCACTCGCTCAACGGCCTCGACGAGGACGAGGCCTGGCGCGACACCGGCCTGCTGCTCGGCACCCGCCGCCAGCCCTACCTGCAAACGGTCACCAGCGCCTGCCATCACTGCGTCGATCCGGCCTGCGCCGAAGGCTGTCCGGTGCTCGCCTACGAGAAGGATCCGGTCACCGGCATTGTCCGCCATCTCGACGACCAGTGCATCGGCTGTTCCTACTGCATCCTGAAATGCCCCTACGACGTGCCGAAGTTCAACCTCCGGCGCGGCATCGTCCGCAAGTGCGACCTGTGCCAGGGCCGCCTGGCCGAGGGCGAGGCACCCGCCTGCGTGCAGGCCTGTCCGAATGAGGCCATCAAGATCCGCCTCGTGAAAACCGAAGCGGTGCCAATGAGCGGCAACCTGCTTCCCGGCGTGCACGATTCCGCCTACACGCGTCCCACCACCACCTACGTCACGACTCGCCCTGTTCCGGAAACCGCGCTGCCAGCCGATGCCAGCCGACTGGATCTCGATCCCGGTCATGCCCCGCTCGCCTGGATGCTGGTGCTCACCCAGATGAGCGCCGGCGGCCTGCTCGGCGCCGCGCTGGCGCCACTGCCGATGGCGACCGCCGCCCTCACCGCCGGCATCGCCCTCGGCTTCGGCCTGCTGGGCATCGCCCTCAGCGTCCTGCACCTCGGCCAACCCCTGAAGGCCTGGCGCGCCTTCCTTGGCTGGCGCAAATCCTGGCTGTCACGCGAGATCCTCGCCTTCGGCGCCCTGCCGGCCGGCGGCACAGCCATGGCCATCGCCTGGCGGCTCGACCTCACCCCCGGCTTTCGTCTGGCCCTCGTCGCCACCGCCACCGCGGCCCTCATCGCCGTCGCCTGCTCGGTCATGGTCTATGTCGACACCCGCCGCCCGTTCTGGTCGCTCGCCCAGACCAGCGGCAAATTCTTCGGTACCACCGCCCTGCTCGGCGCCGGCCTGTGCGCGGTCGTCTGGAGCTGGCACCACCTGCCCCTGGCGACGCCAGCCCTGCTTCTGACCGTGGCCCTGCGTTGGACGCTGTCGCTCTGGGAACTGTCGCACCACCGGCGCGCCCTGGCTGATGAAGCCCACCCCTGGCACCGCTCCGCACGCCTCCTGCAAACCCGTCTTGGCGTGCAGGTCGAACTGCGCGGCTGGCTGCTGATTCTCACCGGCCTCGTCCTGCCCCCCCTGATTGCCGCCGGCGCCGCCGCCCACGCGCTGCTGACCCTCTCGCTCCTGCTCACCTGCACCAGCCAGCTGCTCGAACGCCACCACTTCTTCACCACCGCCGCCGGCTCCAAAATGCCCGGCCACTGATTGAGGCCAAAGCTCGAAGTCACCCGCTCTCCACTCTCCGCCCCATGCTGCCTCCCGCCCTGACCCTGCGCGAATGGTCTGGTCCGCTCACCGCCGATCTGGTGCGTGAGCCCGCCCGTTTTGGTCTGGGCCAGGTGCCGGCGCGACTGAGCCCCGATGCCACCACCTCGGCGGTCTGCGGCTTCTGTTCGACCGGCTGCGGTTTGAAGCTGCACCTGCGCGAGGGCGAAGCCGTCAACCTGACACCGGATCCCGATCACCCGGTCAACCTTGGCAGCGCCTGTCCCAAGGGCTGGGAGGCATTGAGCGTGCTCGACGCCCGGGACCGCGCCACGCAACCTCTGCTGCATGGCGAACCCGTCGATTGGGACACCGCGCTGCGCTACTTTTGTGATCGCATGCGCGAACTGATCGACCGTCACGGCCCCGAGGCGGCGGCTTTCCTCAGCACCGGGCAGATCATGTTCGAGGAGATGGCCTGGCTCGGCGCGCTCGCCAAATTTGGGATGGGCCTGATCCATGGCGACGGCAACACGCGCCAGTGCATGGCCACCGCGGTCACCGCCTACAAGGAGAGTTTCGGCTTCGATGCACCGCCCTTCACTTACGCGGATTTTGAGGAAAGCGACGTGCTGGTCTTCATCGGCGCCAACCCCTGCATCGCCCACCCGATCCTCTGGCAGCGGGTGCTGCGCAATCGGCGCAACCCGAAGATCCTGGTCGTCGACCCGCGCACCACGGAAACCGCGATGGCGGCGACGCGGCACTACGCGATCCGGCCCAAGAGCGACCTCGCCCTGCTCTACGGTCTCGCCCACCTGATCCTTCAGGGAGACGGCCTCGACCGCGCCTTCATTGCCCGTCACACTACCGGCTTTGAAGCCTTCGAGTCCTTTGTCGCCGACTTCCCTCCCGAGCGCGTCGCCGCGGAGACCGGCCTCAGCGTGACCTGCCTGCACGACTTCGCCCGCAGCCTCATGGAGGGCAAACCCCGCGTGTCTTTCTGGTGGACGATGGGGGTCAATCAAAGCCACCAGGCGACCCGCACCGCGCAGGCCATCATCAATCTCGCGCTCATGACCGGCAACATCGGCCGGCCCGGCACCGGTGCCAACTCAATCACCGGCCAGTGCAATGCCATGGGCTCGCGGCTGTTCAGCAACACCACGAACCTGCTCGGCGGCCACGACTTCCGCCATCCGCGCCATCGCGACAAGGTGGCGCGGGCTCTGGGCATCCCGGTCGACCGCATCCCGGATCAGCCCAGTCTGGCCTACGACCAGATCCTGAGCGCCGCCGGCGAGGGCAAGATCCGCGCGCTGTGGTTCGTCGCCACCAACCCCAGCCACTCCTGGATCGATCAGGACGAGATGAATCGCCTTCTCGACCGACTCGACTTTGTCGTCGTCCAGGACATGTACTGCAGCACCGAGACCGCGCGCCGCGCCCACCTGGTGCTGCCTGCCGCCGGCTGGGGGGAGAAGGAGGGCTGTTTCATCAACTCCGAGCGTCGCATCGGTTACAGCCCCAAGGTGCGCCGCGCCCCCGGCCAGGCCCTGGCCGACTTCCACATCTTCCGCCTCATCGCCGAGTACTGGGGCTGCGCCGACCTGTTCCGCGAGTGGACCCATCCCGAGGCGGTGTTCCGCGTGCTGCAGCGCTGCACCGAGGATCAGCCCTGCGACATCACCGGCATCACCGGCTACGACATGCTGCGCCGCGCCGGCGGCGTGCAGTGGCCGCTGCCGCGCACCGGGGCAGCGGCCATGCCCGCGACCGAGCGACGCCTCTTCGAGGACGGCGCCTTCTTCACGCCCGACCGCCGCGCCCGCTTCGCCTTCGATCCGCCGGTCGCACCACCCGAACCGCCCTGCCGCGACTACCCGCTGGTCCTACTCACCGGTCGCGGCACCAGCGCGCAGTGGCACACCGAAACCCGCACCTTCAAGTCCGAGGTGCTGCGCAAACTGGCACCGACGGAAACCCGTCTCGACATGAATCCCGCCGATGCCCGTTCGCTTGGCCTGCGCGATGGCGATCGCGTCGAAATCGCCTCGCGCCGCGCCGCCTTCGAACTGCGCGTGCGCCTGACGGAAACTGTGGCCACAGGCCAGGTCTTCCTGCCCATGCACGATGCACGGGTCAACCGCCTGACCCTGGGCCACGTCGATCCGCACAGCCGTCAGCCCTCCTACAAGCACTGCGCCGTGCGCGTGCGCGCGCTGGTCTGAGGGTGGCAGCTCCGGCGGCGGTCGAACTCTAGCGGGAGGCTGACGGAACAATCCCACCCAACAGCAGGCATCGAGCGCCCCTCAGTTCTCCAGAACTTCCGCCCAGGCCGGTTGCCCCACTCGGATATCATGGGCCAGCACCGCGTCCTTCTCGGCACCCGTGCGCGTGTCGAACAGCTGCACCACCGCGGGTCCGTGCCGACTGCGCGACTTCACGACCAGTTGCTTCTGCCCGTTGATGAAGCGGACCTGCTGCACCTGGAGTCCGTCCGTATGGCAGATCGCCACCCGGCGACTCCCCTCCAGAATCAGGACCGAGCCAAGTCGCTTGGAAGCCGTGTAGCGGGGTTCCTGCGCTTGCCCTGCAGCCGCCTGGCCGGATGGGCCGACGGCACATTGCACGAGAAAAAGACAGACCAGGGCCAGCAGAATGGGCTTGATGCCGGGTTGCATCCGCAACCATCGCGCAACACCGCAGGCACTCAAGCGTGATTGCCGGCGAGGAACCACGCCCATCGTCCCGTTTGTGCTTTATAATGGACACAGTTCCGTTATTTTGGAAAAATGCGCTTGCCAAGCACGTGCAGACCGAGTTCTGTGAGGCACCCCCATGAAAGCTCTCGTCAAAGCGCGCGCCGAACGCGGCCTCTGGCTTCAGGACGTGCCCGAACCCGAGGTCGGTCTCAACGACGTCCTCATCAAGGTTCGCAAAACCGGCATCTGCGGCACCGACCTGCACATCTACCAATGGGATGCCTGGGCACAGAAAACCATCCCGGTGCCGATGGTGGTCGGCCATGAATTCGTCGGCGAGGTGGTCGCGACCGGCGCCAACGTCAGCGATTTCCATCCGGGCGAACTCGTCAGCGCCGAGGGCCATGTCGTCTGCGGCCGCTGCCGCAACTGCCTGGCCGGCCGCCGCCACCTGTGCAAGGACACGGTCGGCATCGGGGTCAACCGCCCGGGCGCCTTCGCCGAGTACATCAGCGTGCCGATGACCAATGTCTGGCATCACCGCGAGGGCGTCGACGAGGAGGTCGCCGCCATCTTTGATCCCTTCGGCAACGCGGTGCACACGGCGCTCGCCTTCAGCGTGCTCGGCGAGGACGTTTTGATCACCGGCGCCGGCCCGATCGGCCTGATGGCGATCCCGGTGGTCAAGCACGCCGGTGCCCGCCACGTGGTCGTCACCGACGTCAATCCCTACCGGCTCGACCTCGCGCGCCGCATGGGCGCCACGGTCGCCCTCGACGCCCGCAGCGGCAGTCTCGACGAAGTGCAGCGCCAGCTGGGCATGAAGGAGGGGTTTGATGTCGGCCTGGAAATGAGCGGCAACGCCACCGCCTTCCGCGGCCTGATCGACGCCATGTGCCATGGCGGCAAGATCGCCCTGCTCGGCATTCCGCCGGCCGACATCGCCATCAACTGGCACAAGGTCATTTTCAACATGCTCACCCTCAAGGGCATCTATGGCCGCGAGATGTACGAAACCTGGTACCAGATGAGCGTCATGCTCGAGAGCGGTCTCGACATCCGCCCGGTCATCACCCATCGTTTCCACTTCAGCGAGTTCGAGCAGGGCTTCGCCGCCATGGAATCCGGCCAGTGCGGCAAGGTCGTGCTCGACTGGACCCTCTGACCCCCGAAGCCCCATGAACATCGGCGTTCCCAAGGAGATCAAAGCGCAGGAAAACCGCGTTGCCCTCACCCCTTCGGCGGCCTGGCAGCTGATCCAACGCGGCCACGAGGTCGTCATCGGTCCCGGCGCCGGTGCCGGCGCGGGTTTTGCCGATGCCGATTACACCGCCGTCGGCGCCACCCTCGCCGGCTCGCACGCCGAGGTCTTTGAACGCGCGGACCTCATCGTCAAGGTCAAGGAACCCCTGCCAGCCGAGTACCCGCTGCTGCGCCGCGGCCAGCTGCTCTTCACCTACCTGCACCTCGCCGCCAACCGCGGCCTGACCGAGGCCCTGCTCGCCTCCGGCGTCACCGCCCTCGCCTATGAAACGGTCGAGGTGAACCGCCGCCTGCCCCTGCTCGAGCCGATGAGCGAAATCGCCGGCCGCATGTCGGTGCTGGTGGGCGGCTACTTCCTCGCCCGCCACGCCGGCGGCAGCGGCACCCTGCTCGGCGGCGTGCCCGGCGTGCTGCCGGGCCGGGTCGTCGTCCTCGGCGGCGGCGTCGCCGGCGTCAACGCCGCGCGCATGGCCACCGGCCTCGGTGCCGATGTCACCATCCTCGAGGTCGATGTCGAACGCATGCGCTTCCTCGACATCACCCTGCACACCGCGCACACCCTCTATTCCGACGAGAGCCACCTGCGCCAGCTGCTGCCACAGGTCGATCTGCTCATCGGCGCGGTGCTCGTGCCCGGCGCGCGCGCGCCGAAACTCATCCGCCGCGACATGCTCCGCCTCATGCGCCCCGGCAGCGTGCTCGTCGACATCGCCGTCGACCAGGGCGGCTGCGCCGAGACGACGCACCCGACCACCCACCATGACCCGGTCTTCACCGAGGAGGGAGTCTTGCACTACTGCGTCGCCAACATGCCCGGTGCCTACCCGCGCACCGCCACCCAGGCCCTCGTCAATGTCACCCATGTCTTCGTCGAGCAGCTCGCCGATCACGGACTCGCCGAGGCCTGCCGACGCCAGCCGGCCCTGCGCGGCGGTGTCAATGTCCACGCCGGCCGCCTGACCAACCGCGCGGTCGCCGAGGCCCACGGCCTGCCCTTCGAGGAACTGCCCGCCGATCCCGCATGAACGACGCCTTCCGCCGCCACCTCGCCGAGCAGTTGGAGTCCATCCGCGCCGCCGGCACCGCCAAACCCGAGCGCGTGCTCAGCACGCCGCAGGGCGTGCTTGTCCGCGTCGGGGAGTCCGCGCCGGTGCTCAATCTCTGCGCCAACAACTACCTCGGCCTGGCCCAGGATCCGCGCGTGCGCCAGGCCGCCCACGACGCCCTCGAACGCTGGGGCTACGGTCTCGCCAGTGTGCGCTTCATCTGCGGCACCCAGGGCGTGCACAAGGAACTCGAATCGGCGCTGACCGACTTCCTCGGCACCGAGGACACGATCCTGTACTCGTCCTGCTTCGACGCCAACGGCGGCCTGTTTGAAACCCTGCTCGGCTCCGAGGACGCGGTCATCAGCGATGCCCTCAACCACGCCTCGATCATCGACGGCATCCGCCTGTGCAAGGCGCAGCGCTACCGCTACCGCAATCGCGATCTCGCCGATCTCGAAGCCCAGTTGCTCGCCGCCAAGGCCGCCGGCGCGCGCTTCAAGCTCATTGCCACCGACGGCGTCTTTTCCATGGACGGCTCGATCGCGCCGCTGCGCGAGATCTGCGACCTGGCCGACCGTCATGGCGCGCTGGTCATGGTCGATGACTCCCACGCCACCGGTGTGCTGGGTGCCGGTGGCCGCGGCAGCCACGAGCACTGCGGCGTGCTCGGCCGCATCGACATTCTCACCGGCACCCTCGGCAAGGCGCTCGGCGGCGCCAGCGGCGGCTACACCAGCGGCCGGCGCGAGATCATCGACCTGCTGCGCCAGCGCTCGCGCCCCTACCTGTTCTCCAACACCCTCTGCCCGTCGATCGCCGGCGCCACCCTCACCGCCCTCAATCTCGTCCGCACGGAACCGGCACTGCGCGAGCGCCTGTTCGACAACAGCCGCTTCTTCCGCAGCGCCCTTGCCCAGGCCGGCTTTGACCTGCTGCCCGGCGAACACCCGATCGTGCCGGTCATGCTCGGCGACGCCGCCCTTGCCGCGCGTTTCTCGGCCGCCCTGCTCGACCACGGGGTTTATGCCGTCGGCTTCAGCTTCCCGGTCGTGCCCGAGGGCCGGGCGCGCATCCGCACCCAGATGAGCGCCGCCCACACCCGGGCCGAACTCGAGCAGGCGGTCGCCGCCTTCCAGGCCGCCCGGGACGCCGTGGCCCCCTGATTCCGGACTGGCGCCGGCGCACCGCCGATGGCAAGAATGCGGCCCGCAACCCCGTTCTGAGTCGCCCATGCCCGTCGCCCCCTTCCTCGCCCTCCTCCTGCTCGCCGGCCTGCCGCTGGCGGCTGCCGCGCAGAAGCCCAACCACCCGGCCAAAAAGGCCGAAAAAACCTTTGAGCCGGGCAAACCCGCCTTCAGCCCGGACCTGCAGGCGCCGGAGTTCGACCCGTCGAAAGTCACCCATGACCACCTGGAACCCAGCCAGTTTCAGGTGCCCGAGGGCCTCGAGGTGACCGTTTGGGCCACCTCGCCGCAGGTGTTCAATCCGGTGAACCTGGACGTCGATGCCGCCGGCCGGATCTGGGTCAGCGAAGGCATCAACTACCGCCGCCACAGCGGCCGCAGCCGCGAGGGCGACGCCATCCGCGTGCTTCAGGACACCGACGGCGACGGCAAGGCCGACCAATCCCACGTCTTCGTCCGTGAAAAGGCCCTCGAAAGCGCCATGGGCCTCGCCGTCTTCGACAACGTCGTCGTCGTTTCCAACACGCCCGACATCCTGGTCTACACCGACGTCAACCGCGACCTCAAGTTCGATCCGGCCGTCGACAAGCGCGAGGTCCTGCTCACCGGCTTCGAGCAGCCCCAGCACGACCACAGTCTGCATGCCGTCTACGCCGGCCCCGACGGCCGCTGGTACTTCAGCAACGGCAACTGCGGCGCCCTGTTCAGCGACAAGAGCGGCCAGACCTTCCGCATCGGCGGCGCCTACCTGAACAACCCCTACGCCGGCGCAAAGAGCGACGACGGCCACGTCTGGGTCGGCGGCTTCACCGCCAGCATGGATCCCTCCGGCCACCGCGTGCGCATCCTCGGCCACAACTACCGCAACAGCTACGAGGGCGTCACCACCTCCTTCGGCGAGATGTTCCTCAACGACAACGACGATCCGCCCGCCTGCCGCGTCAGCCACCTCATCGAGGGCGGCAGCTTCGGTTTCTTCTCCGCCGACGGCAAACGCCAGTGGCGCGCCGACAAGCGCCCCGGCCAGACCGTGCCGGTCGCCGAATGGCGCCAGGACGATCCGGGCGTCATTCCCGCCGGCGACATCTACGGCGGCGGCGCGCCAACCGGCCTCGCTTACTATGAAAACGGCGCGCTCGGCGAACGCTGGAACGGCCTGCTGCTGAGCTGCGAGACCGGCCGCAACACCGTCTTCGGCTACCAGCCCAAGCCTGACGGCGCCGGTTTCAAGCTCGAGCGCTTCAACTTTTTCACCAGCAACACCAGCGGCGTCTTCACCGGCAGCGACTTCGTCGGCGGCAGCAACAACATCGCCGACGACCGCCACACCCAGTTCCGCCCGAGCGACGTCGTCGTCGGCGCCGACGGCGCGATCTATGTCAGCGACTGGTTCGACAAGCGCACCGGCGGCCACCAGGACCTCGACGAGACCTGCAGCGGCACCATCTACCGCATCGCGCCCAAAGGCTTCAAGCCGTCCGTGCCAAAGATCGATTACAGCACCGTCGAGGGCTGCCTGACCGCCCTGCGCTCACCCGCCAACAACGTCCGTCACCCGGCCTTCGTGAAGCTGCGCGAACAGGGCGGCAAGGCCGTCGGCGCGGTGACGAAACTGCTCGAGGATCCGAATCCGCACCTCGCCGCGCGCGCGGTCTTCCTGCTCGCCCAAATGGGCGAGGCCGGCTTCCAGCGCGTGCGCACGCAACTCGGCCACGACGATCCCGCCCGCCGGCTGGTCGCCCTGCGCGCGCTGCGCGCCGCCACCGGCGACGGCCTCGACCTGCTCGCCAGCATGGCCGGCGACGAATCCGCCGCGGTCCGCCGCGAGGTGGCCGTCAGCCTGCGCGACGTGCCCTTTGCCCAAAGCAAAAACATCCTCGCCGAACTCGCCCGCCGCTACGACGGCAAGGATCGCTCCTACCTCGAAGCCTTCGGCCTTGGCTGCACCGGCAAGGAGCAGGAGGTCTGGACGCTGCTGCGCGAGCATGAGGCCGAGGATCCGGTCGCCTGGTCCGAGGCCTTCGCCCGCCTGACCTGGCGCCTGCACCCGCCGGCCGCGGTCGGCTCGGTGCTGAAGCGCGCCCTCGCCCCGCAGCTCAGCGCCGCCGAGCGCAAGCTCGCCCTCGACACCCTCGCCTTCACCCCCGGTGCCGGCGCCGCCGAAGCCATGCTCGCCGCCGCCGAGGACAAGGCCTCGCCCGTGCACGGCGACGCCATGTGGTGGCTGATCAAGCGCAGCACCGAGGACTGGGCGTCCTACGGCATCCCGGCCGAGCTGAAGAAACGCGGCATCTTTGATCCCGACGCGACCAAGCTCATCACCATTGAGATCCCGCCGGCCATGGACAACCCGCTCAAGGTCGAGGACGTCGTCAAGCTCACCGGCGACGTGAAGCGCGGCTCCTCGCTGGTCATGCGCTGCGTCATGTGCCACCAGATCAACGACCAGGGCGTCGAGTTCGGCCCAAGCCTGCAGGGCTGGGGCCTCAGCCAGCCGGCCGAGGTCATCGCCCAGGCCCTCATCGAGCCAAGCAAGGACATCGCCCACGGCTTCGACGGCCTGGAGATTGTCACCAAGGACGGCGTCAAGATCCACGGCCTCGTGCTCGCCGAGGGCGAGGTGCTCATCGTCCGCAGCATGGGCGGCCAGACCCAGTTCGTGCCCAAGAACCGCATCGCCAGCCGCAAGAAACTCGACCGCAGCATGATGCTCAGCGCCGCCCAGCTCGGCCTCAGCGCCCAGGACGTCGCCGACCTCGTCGCCTACCTGCGCCAGGCGGAGTGAGGGCTCGCCTCACTTCGCCGTGTAACCGCCGTCGACCGGCAGGTTGACGCCGGTCACGTAGCGCGAGGCGTCGGCCAGCAGGAAGACCACCGCGCCGCCAAGGTCGGACGGGTCGGCCATGCGGCCCAGCAGCGTGTGCTCGCAGTAGCGGCTCAGGAACGGCTCGGGCTGCTGGTTGAAAAAGCCGCCCGGCGACAGGCAGTTGACGCGCACGCCGCGCGGCCCATAGAGCGCCGCGTAAAAGCGCGTCAGGTTGATCATGCCGCCCTTGTGGAAAAAGTAGTCGGGCGGCAGGTCGCCCATCGCCGTGCCCTCGTAGAGTTCGTAGCTCGGTCCGATCATGCCCTGGATGCTGCCGATGTTGACGATGCTGCCGCTGCCCTGCCCCGCCATGCCCTCGCCAAAGGCGCGGTGCATGAGCATGACCCCAGTCGCATTGACCCGCATCGATTCCTCCCACTGCGCCACCGTGCCGCCCGCGCCCTTGACGACGCGCGCGACGGCATTGTTCACCAGCCCGTCGACCCGGCCATGCCGCGCCAGCACGCGATCGCGCAGGGCCAAGACCGAGGCCTCGTCGCCCTGATCGAGCGACTCGGCCTCGACCTGAAACCCGTTCGCCCGCTCCTCGGCCGCCACGGTCTCCAGCTTGGCGACGTCGCGCGCGGCCAGCACCAGGGTGGCACCGGCGGCGGCGAGATCGGCGGCGAGGCCGCGGCCGTAGAGGCCGGCACCGCCGGTGAGCAGGATGACTTTGTCGCGCAGGCTGAAGCGTTCGAGGTAGGACATGGCAGGGGCAGTGAAATAGGATGAATCGGGCTGAACGGTCAATCTTCGAGGGCGTCAAGCACCTCGCTCAGTTCGACCCGCGCGCCGCCGCGCTCGCGGCTGAGGCGACCCGCGATGAGCGCGGCCATCAGCTCGACGGTTTCCGCAAACGGCAGCGGCGGCTGGCCCGCGCGCAGCAGGTCGACCCAGGCCAGCAGCTGGCCGCGGAAGGCGGCATAGGTGTCGGTCAGGCGCAGCGGCAACTGGCCGCCGGTGCCGTAGAGATGCACCGCGCCAAAGCTGCCATAGGCGTCATGGATCGCCGCCAGCGTCACCTGCACGCCGGAGCGATGCACGAGATGCACAAGGTCCGAGCCGGCGAGCGCCTGGGTCTGGGCACTGACAAAGCCGGGGCCGAGCAGGGGCTCCACCGCCTCCAGCGCATGGATGCCGTAGCGCTCCCAGGTCTTGCAGGTGAAGCTGGTGATCCAGCGCAAGTCGCCCAGCGCGCCGCGCTGCGCCTCACTGAGCCGCATCTCCGGTGCGTAACGCATGCCGCTGGTCGACAGCAGCACCGCGCCCTGCCGCTGCCAGCGCACAAACTGGCGCAAATCAGCCAGGTTCGTGGCCAGGGGCTTGTCGACAAACACCGGCAGGCCCGCCTCCACAAACGGCCGGGCGCGGCGCACATGGTCGTCGCCATCATCGGTGGCGATGATGACGGCATCGACCTCGCCAAGGACATCCTCCGGCCGGGCGACGACGTGCTCGATGCGGCTGGCGCGGGCCACCAGCGGCGCTTCGTCGGGGTTGTCGGTCCAAATGTGGGTGACGCGCGCGCCGGGGATGCGCACCTGCTCCAGCGGCTGCGCGCCGAGGTAGGCGGGGATCGCCGGATACGGACAGTCAGCCATGGCCGCGGGATCGTAACCGTTGACGATGGCCGACCAGGAATAGGGGTGGCCGTTGCCGGGGATCATGCCCAGCATGGCGAGGCGGAGTTCGGCGCTCATGCGATCTCCACCGGCAGTCCGGTGCGCGCCGACTCCAGCGCCGCGAGGTTGAACTTCAGGGTCTGCACGCCCTCCTCAAAACGGGCCAGCGGCGAGGCCGCACCGGCACAGCCGTCGAGAAAGGCCGCCGCCTGCCACGTGAACAAGTCGTCGCGCTCGGCCGGTGTCGGTTTCCAGGTCCAGTCGCTGTCACCATGGCGCAGCCAGCCCCAGCGCTGGCGATGCACCTCCAGGGCCAGGCTGCCGCGCTCGGCATGCACCCGCAGTTCCAGTTCATTGGGCGCCTGGAACTGGTTGTAGCAGTAGCCGGCCAGGATGTCGCCGTGCCGGACCGCCAGATTGACGGTGTCCTCGACCTCAACCCCCTCCAGCACCTGGTGGGCGGCATCGCAGTAGACGCGGGTGGTCGGGCCAAGCAGCCATTCCATCGCGTTGACCGAGTGGGTGAGCGCATCCTGGATCGCCCCGCCGCCGCTTTCATGGCGGGCATAATAGATGTCGCGGTAGGCCGGACGGAAGGTCGGGAAATGCTGGCCGGCCACCAAGCTGGCATGGCGCGGGCGACCGAACTCGCCGGAGAGCAGCGCCGCCCGCATCTCCTGCAGCCAGGGCATGGCATGGAAAACGTAGGCCACGGCGACATGGCAGGCGGGGTGCGCCGCCATCGCGTCACGCACCGCCGCCACCCCGTCGAGACCGGTGGCCAGCGGCTTTTCGATGAGCACGTGTACGCCCGCCTCCAGACCGCGCCGGGTCAGGGCCAGGTGCGTGTGCGCCGGCGTGCAGATCACCCAGGCCGTGGCCGGGAAGGCGGCCGCCGCCTCCAGGCTGGTGTAGCCCGGCACCCCGTAGCGCGCGGCCACCTCGGCGACCAGGCGCTCGTTCGTGTCGCAAACCGCCGCGCGGCAGCGGCCGGTGTTCAGAAAACAGCGCAGGTGGCGCTCGCCAATGCTGCCGCAGCCGATGACGAGAACGTGGGGAAGGTCGGACATGGAATGCTTCGATTAAACGTCCTTCACGGCGGGAATTCCATGCCTTTCAAACTTTGAAAAAACCGGTTGCCTGATGCCCCAAGGCCGCTTATCGAATCGGCCCCAATCTTCGCGCGGTTAGCTCAGTGGTAGAGCATCACCTTGACATGGTGGGGGTCGCAGGTTCGAACCCTGCACCGCGCACCATCTCCTCACGACAGGAGATGAACCACTCCAGGAAGCTCCTGGTTAAGCTCGACACGGACCTCGTTTCCCTGTCCCGCGCGGCACCGTCACATTCCCCGCAGCAAGGCAGCCCCCCGGCGGGTGCACGATGGCCGCCGTCCATGATTCCGGTTTCAGCACGCGCCAAGCCAAGGCTGTGGGTGGATCGATAACCCCAGGCCCGCTTTTCCCTTTTCCCTTTTGCCTTTTCCCTCTAGCTTGCCCCCGTGATCGCGATCGCAACGGCCAGCCAGAAGGGCGGCGTCGGCAAGACGACGCTCTGCGTCAATCTCGCCTACTGCCTCGCCAAGCGCGGCTGGTCGGTGCTGCTCGTCGACACCGATCCCCAGGGCGGGGTCGGCCTGTCGCTGTCGCGCACAAGTCGCAGCAAGCACGGCTTCTACGACTTCCTGTGCGAAGCCAAGGGCTACGCGCCGACCGTGCTGCACACCCGGCTGCCGGGACTGAGCCTGATGCCGACCGGCCAGTTCGACACCTGCTCGCAGCGCGGCTGGACCGCCGCACGCGTTCCGGGCCGGCTGCAGGACCTGCTGCGCGAGGCCGAGCTGGACGGCATCGACTGCCTGATCTTCGACACCGCCGCCGGTCTCAATGGCATGACCGAGAGCGTGCTCAAGGCCAGCGACTACGCCATCCTGCCCCAGCAGGCGGAACCGCTGGCGGTGCGCAGCGTGCCGCACCTGCTCGAAACCCTGGCGCGCTACCGCTCCGAAGGCGCCCGTGTCACGGTCGCCGGCCTGCTGCTCACCCTGGTCATGGAAGAGGCGGCGGTGAGCCAGAAGGTCGTTGAGGAACTGCGCGGCCTGCTGCCCGCCAGCCTGTTCTTCCCCGAGGACATCCCGCGCCGGCCGGTCTTTCTCGAAGCCAGCGCCCACGGCGTGCCGGTCGCCCTCTGCACCCGCACGCCCACCCCGGAAGCCGAACTGTTCGATCGCCTCGCCGCCGAGGTCGAGGAACGCACCGGCCTGCGCCTTCTGCGCGATGCCCCGCCCCGCCATGCAAGTCTCCTGGATTGATCCCGAATCGCTCGGCCCCCACCTCGCCGCGCTCCAGACACCCGCACCGAAGGCGGCCAACCTGTCGCACCTGACCCCGGGCCCGGTCCTGGAGGCCCTGGTCGCCGGACTGACCTCGCCGCCACCGTCCGCAGCCACACCGCCGCCCGCGCCTGCAGCCAAGCCAGCCGCACCCATAACAGCCTCGCCCGCCACCGTGCCGCAGGAGGTGCTGGCCTCGCTGCGCGCGAAACTCGACCACCTCAAGTCGGCCGGCGCACCCGCGCCGTTGTCGATCGACCCGCACGCGCCCCTTGGCCGCCGGCTCGGCGATTTTGCCGCCTGGGCCAGGCGCCTGCCAGCGGTGGAGGAGGTGCTGGTGCTCGATGCCGAGGGTCATCTGCTCTGGGGTCCGCCACAGCCCGCGGAACTCGTGCTCGCCGCCCTGATGGCGATGAACGCCGGCCGGCGCGGCGGTGCCCGCGACGTCTTTGCGCCGCCGCAACGCCGTACCACATCGCTCGGCGGCGGTCGCGAACTCAGCCTGCTGCCCTGCGCCAGCCGCGCCGGCAACGTGCAGGTGGCCCTTGTCCAGCGCGCACCGCTGTCGGCCGGGACCGAGGCGGCGCTGACCGCGGGCCTTGTGGCCGCCATCGATGTCGCGCCCTGAGGCGCCGTCACAAAAACACTCAAGGCCGGCACATCCGGCCTCGCATCCCGCCGTCGCGCGATGCTAGTCTGCAACATGATGAAACCCCTGGATCTTCAGGTGAACGGCTATGCCGGCACCGACTTCAACCGCGAGGGCCTGACCGCCGAGGCCCTGCACCACGCCTGCACCTGCCTGGTCGAGGACGGCTGCGACGCCATTCTCGCCACCTTCATCACCGACAGCCTTGACGCGATGAGTGCGCGCATGGCCCGTCTTGTCGAACTGCGCGAGCAGGACGCCCTCGCCCGCCAGGTCATCGCCGGCATCCACATCGAGGGCCCCTTCACCAACCCCGAGAAGGGCTATGTCGGCGCCCACCCGCCCCAGCACGTCAAGCCCGCCAGCATCGAGGCCGCCAAGCGCCTGCTCGACGCCGCCGGCGGTCTGACCCGCATCGTCACCCTCGCCCCCGAGTTCGACGAGCACTTCCGCACCACCGAATTCCTCGCCGGCAACGGCATCACCGTTTCCGCCGGGCACTGCAATCCGTCGCTCGACGTCCTGCGCGCCGCCACCGAGCACGGCCTGTCGATGTTCACCCACGTCGGCAACGGCTGCCCGATGCTGATGCACCGCCACGACAACATCATCCAGCGCGCGCTCAGCCTGCACGACCGCCTCTGGCTCTGCTTCATCCCCGACGGCGTGCACGTCGAGTTCTTCGCCCTGCAGAACTACCTGCGCGCCGCCGGCCTGGAGAAGGCGATCTTTGTCACCGACGCCATTTCGGCCTCGCGCCTCGGCCCGGGCACCTACAGCCTGGCCGGCTGGGACATCGTCATCGGCGAGGACCTCGTGGCGCGCAGCCCGGACGGCTCGCACTTCGTCGGCAGCACGGTGACGGTGCCGCGCATCCTCAGCAACGGCCAGCAGCAGCTTGGCCTGAGCAAGGCGGAGCTCACTCAACTGCTCGACACCAACCCGCGCAAGGCGATTGGTCTGGCGTGAAGCGGGATCCGGCCTCCTGTCTCCAGCCAGTCCCCTGGCCTCACCGCTTCGCCCGCCATTCCAGCACTTGACCGTCGGCCCGCAGGCGCGCGCGCAGTTCGGCGTAATCGACGTCCTGCACCGCGCGACCGTCGGCCAACGACAGCACGGCCGCCGTCGCGGCGCTCTGGCTGGTGATCATCAGCACCGGCTCCATGCGCAGGCTGGCAAAGGCGCTGTGGCTGGCGCTGAGGGCAAAGGTGACGAGCAGGTTGTCGCACTCGCCGCGCTTCGGCACGAGGGCGTCGTAGCCGATCGCGTAGGGCGGCGCGCCGCCGCGGCCACCGGCGACCTTGCCCTCGCGGATGACCACGCCGTCCTTCACAATGCGGCGGATCTCATGGATGTCGGTGCCGTAGCTGCCCAGCCCGACCGATTTCGGCGCCACCTCGCGGCCGAAGGTGTGGTGCTCGGTGAGCACGAGCGAGGAAACCATGCGCCGGGCCTCGCGCACGTAGAGCTGGTGCGGCCAGCCGCCGGTGTCGGTGAATTCATCCCTGGGCAGGCCGAAGCGGGCCATGTCGGCACGCACCTTTGCCGGCACCCGCGGATCGGTGGCGAGAAAGTGCAGCAGGCCGCGGTGGTAATGCTCGTGGTCGCGCGCAATCGTTTCGCGCTGCGCGTAGGTCGCCTCCGCCCAGGCATGGCTGGCGCCCGGCAGGTTGCCGCCGAAGGTGGCGGTGTTGAAATCCCACTTCTGGTTGGGCAGGGGGTCGTACTTGGAAAACCAGCGCAGGTCCATGGCATCGCCGTTCGCCGCACAGGCCTCGATGAAGCGCACCACCAGCTCATAGCGCGCCGGGTCATAATCCGGTGGCGGTGGGATCGGCAGGGAGTTCGCCGGATCCGTGGTCAGGCAGAGCCGGTAACAGTAGGCCTGCACGCCCGGCGCCGGATCCCCCGGCGTGCCGGGTTCGCCGGCATCCACCAGCGGCAGCAGGCCGCTCGCGGGATCGCCCTTCACGCGGTAGGGATCGAGCGGAAAATCGCGATCCCAGACGCCCTGCCCGCCAGGCACGCGACCGTTCGGACCAGGCATGAGGTGGCCGGTGCGCGGCTGGTACTTCTCGGCGTAATGGATGCCGTTGTAGCTCTCGCCATACCTGGCATTGCCCTCGCGCTCGAGCGTGTAGGCAACCCCGGCCTTCGCCATCAGGTCGCCCTCATAGGTCGTGTCGACAAACACACGTGCGCGCAGGATGTCGCCGTTCTCCAGCACCAGTTCGGTCAATCGCGCGCCGTCCTTTTTCACGCCCGCCAGCCGCGCCCCAAACAGCACGCGCACACCGGCCTCGCGCGCCATGAGGTCGAACACCTGCTCCGCCCGGTGCGGTTCGATCGCGTAGGCACCGCCGGTGGCCGGACCGCCGGCCTTGCTGGTGAAGGGCTTGTCCCAGGCCAGGGTGGTGCCGACCGTGGCGGCAAGGCGGGTGAAGTACTCGCGGGCGATGCCGCCGACCGACCGCGGATCGCCGATGTCGACCGCGCTCAGGCCGCCGCTGGTCATGCCGCCGAGGTGGCGGCCCGGTTCGGCCAGCAGGACCGAGCGCCCCAGGCGCGCCGCCTGCACCGCGGCGGCGACACCGCCCGAGGTGCCGCCGAAGACGCAGACCTCGGCTTCATGCACGGCGGCGGAGGCCGCGAAGGGCAGCAGGGCGGAAAGAAGGAGGAGCAATCGGTTCATGGCGGCGGGACGTCCCAGGAACACGGGCGCGGGGCACCCGGCTTTACTGGTCAATTCTGTTGACCAGTGGGTAAGTCCGCACGCCGCCGCCTGAGCGCGAAGGGCAGGTGCAGGATCGTGTAGAAGGTCACAGCGATCAGGACCAGCCCGCCAATGTACCAGGGCCAGGGACCAAGGTGGTCCATCAGGCTGGCCTGCTCGGGCTTGTGGCAGAGGAAGGCATAGTTGGTGCCGAGCAGGGCATTGATCAGACCGGTCGCCAGCGCGTAACCGGCGGTCATGACGAGCATGCGACGCAGGGCATCGGGACGCGGCACGCGCCCCATCGCCGTGACCACATGCACGGCAGCCACCACCACCCCGCCGTGCAGCATGAAGAAGACAAAGAAGCGCGGGTCGGGAAAGTCGAACTTCAGGTTGGGCGTGAGCAGCCCCTGCAGGGTGCCGGCGAGCCCGAAGAAGTAGACGATCTCGCAGGCGGTCTGCCGTCGTGTCAGCAGGGCCAGACCGCCGGCGATGCCGGCGATGTCACAGAAGTGCAGCGGCAGGGCGTTGTTCAGGCTGAGCACCCCGGTCTGCCAGTAGGCGAGCACGGTGGCGGGCCAGACCAGCAGCAGCAGCACGCCGAGTCCTCTTTCGGCTCGCTCGGCGAGGCGCGGTCGCAGCCGGCGCAGGTAGCCGAGGCCGATGAGCAGAGCCAGGCAGAGGGCGAGCACCACCAGGTGGCTGCGGCTGAAGGCGTGGAAGGAATAGGACGGCACAACGCTCCAGCCATACCGCAAACCGCGGCCGCCATGCACGCAGAAAATCACACTGGCTGACAGCCCCCGCACCGGCAAGCTCCTCCCGCAAGGCGCTGACATGCTGCCGGTGAGACACCGGCAAGCCGCAGTGGACAAGCACGCCAAATGCGGGCTAGCTCTGGCCATGAAGGAGCCCGCCAACGTCGTCGAACTCTGCCAGGCCCTGGTGCGCATTCCCTCGGTCAATCCCGATGGCGACCCCGGCACCCCGCACACCGGCGAGGCGGCCTGCGCGCAGTACGTCGCCGACTTCCTGAAGCGGGCTGGCGCGGAGACTTTTCTCGACGAGGTGGAACCGGAAAGACCCAACGTCATCGGGCGCTTCCCCACCCTGCCCACCGCGGATGGCCGGCCCAAACCGCGCCTGCTGTTCGCGCCGCACACCGACACCGTCAGTGTCGGCGGCATGACGATCGATGCCTTCGGCGGCGAGCTGCGCGAGGGCCGGGTCTGGGGCCGCGGCGCCAGCGACACCAAGGGGCCGATGGCAGCCATGCTCTGGGCGTTGCACGCGCTGCGCGAACGCATCCCCGCCCTGCCGGTCGAGGTACACTTTGCCGGCTTCATGTCGGAGGAATCCTCCCAGCTCGGCTCCCGCCACTTTGCGCGTCACCACGGCCCCTACGCCCTGGCCCTGGTCGGCGAACCCACCGGCCTGCAGACCGTCTTCCGCCACAAGGGCTGCCTCTGGGCCGATGTCGTCACGCACGGAGTCGCCGTGCACGGCGCCACCCCGGAACTCGGCGTCAATGCCATCGTCAAGATGGCCCGGCTCGTCGCCGCCCTCGACGGCGAATTCCGCGACCTGCTCGCCGAGGCCGGCGGTGCCGACGAGTGGCTGGGCACCAGCACGATCAACCTCGGCATGATCCGCGGCGGCACGCGCAGCAACATCGTTGCCGACCGCTGCAGCCTGCGGGTGGACCTGCGCACCACGCCCGGCCTGAACCGTGCCGGCGGCGCGCTGGCCCTGCTCACCGACTTCGTCCGCCGCCACGATCCCGAGGCGGAGGTCATCCCGCTGCCGGAGACCTTCCCGCTCGACACCGATCCCGCCAATCCCTTCATCCAGGCGCTCGTGCAAAACGGCGCCAGCCTCACGGGCGCGCCCTGGTTCTGCGACGCCGCCTTCCTTGCCGCCGCCGGCATTCCCTCGATAGCCATCGGCCCGGGCAGTATTGCCCAGGCGCACACCAAGGACGAATTCATCGCGGTTGACGACCTCGAGGCCGGCGCCGCCTTCTTCACCCGCTACCTGGAAAGCCTGGCGGCCTGACCCCC
>CBINON010000020.1:0-84156 GCA_966252325.1 uncultured bacterium
GGCTGGCGTGGCGGGAAGGCGGCCGTGTCCGCTGGCAGAAGAACCTGACCACCGGTGAACTGGTGACGCTGCTGCGGCAGCTTGAAGGCGAAGTCGTCATCCACTTCCGCTGGGCCAGTGTTGGCGGGGTGGACCCGCGGCTCTGTCACCCCTTCCCCGTGACGCCGAAGGCCAACGTGAGCCTCTCGGGCATGGCGGAGACGGTGCTGTTCCATAACGGCACGTGGAGCGGCTACGAAGACGCCCTGGAGAGGCTGGGCGAGGAACGGGAGCTGCCCGCAGCGCCAATGAGTGACACGCGGGCGGCGGCCCTGATGGTGAACGTCGAAGGCCCCGACGCCCTGCAGCACCTGCCCGGGCGGTGGGTGTGGATGAATGCCCGGGAGACCCGGCTGTTCGGCCCATGGGAGGAGTGGCGCGGGATGCGGCTGAGCAACAGCCACTTCGTGCCGCGGCTGCGGGCCGCCCAAGCGCGCCGAGCCTCCAAGTCCCCTGCCCGTCCCCTGACCCAGTCCTGCCTGTTTGGCTGCTGAACCCCAACCCAACCCGATACCCTCATGAAACTGTTCAAACTGATCGCCAGCCGTGCTGGCCAAGTCCTCTTCGACGACCGTGTGGAGGCGGAGTCTCCCCGTGAAGCGCGGGAGCAGATGAAGGCCCTGCTGGGCATGAACTCCCTGACCGGGGTGGTGTATGCCATCACGGAAATCCCCGTGGACCTCATCCAGAGCATCGTGGAAGCGAAGCTCGCGGAGGCGGTGCAGCGCCTGCAGAGCGGCCGGGTACCGGTGCGCTTGGAGGACTTGATCCGCCCTCTGGCAGCTGAAGCCGCACGGGAACAGCTCGCGGGCCTGCGCACGGCCCAACCGGCAGAGCCGGCCGAGCCCGCCTGCCCCCAGCGCTTTGATGCCTTCACCAGCGGTGCGGCAAGCCCGAGAACGGAGCCAACGCCACCCCGACCGGCTCGCCAAACGCCCCGGCGCCCCACGGCCGATGGCCGGATGGTCGACTGGCGGGCGGTGAAGCGGACCTATCTGCGCACGCGCTCGATCAAGCAGACGGCCGCGCGCTTCCAGTTGTCGGTGAACACGGTCAAGGCGCGCTGCCAACGGGAGGGCTGGAGCCATGAGTGAGCGATTCCAGATCATCCGCTACGGAACCGGCCGCTACGGGGCGGTGGTGGCCGCGATTACGAAGCTCTCCACGTCTCACGGAAAGGAGGTCAACCATGCCACCCAAGAAGCGTGAACGAGCTCCAAAACAATCACCCGCCTCGCCGATGAACTGGCGACCTCGGCGAGCGGAGGAATTGATCGGTCAGGCCGGCCGAGTGGCGCAGGCTCAGGTGGCCAAGGCGAGGCGGCTTGCCAGCGATCCCTCAGCCACCATGAAGCTGCTGCTGTATGGCCCGCCGGGCGTGGGCAAGACCAGCGTGGTGGAGTTGGTGGCGCTGGAACTCACCGGCAGCGGTCTCGCCATCGAGGACTACAACGGCCGGGAGGTGACGGTGGATGTGGTGCGTCAGTGGATGGCACAGTTGCCTTACGGCAGTCTATTTGCGCCCTGGTCGGTGAAGATCGTCAACGAACTGGACCGGTGTTCGAGGGAAGCGCAGGACTTGCTCTTGACCTACCTGGACCGGATGCCACCGGGGCGTGCGTTCTTGGGGACGAGCAACCTGCAGTTGGACCTGCTGACGGAGAGGTTCCAGACGCGGTTCCAGGCGATCAAACTGCTGCCGCCCACCACCGAGGAGCTTTGCGAGTTCCTCATGCAGCGCTGGCCCGTGCCAAAAACACCGGCCTCGCAGATCGCCGTGGGCAGCGGCGGCTGTGTTAGGGCCGCACTCGCCGATCTCGAATCCTACCTCGACCAACAACCCTGAACCCAACTCCCATTCCCCAGCAACGTGTGATGAAAACCATCCAGAAACTCATCGACCTGCACGGCGGCTTTGAAGCCGTGCGCACCCGCTACCTGCGCCTCGAAACCCCACCCTTCATGCGGCTGGTTGTAGAGGTGATCGGCGGCCCCTACCCGAACGGCGCTTACGAGTTGAGCGTGGCCCACTACGGGGAGCAGAACGGCGACGCGATGCGCGACCCCGAGATGACGTTCCTCGTGGTTCCTTCGGAGCAAGGCACGACATGGACGCCGCTGACGTTCGAGAACAGCTACATAGGCGCTTGGCAGGTGGCAGCCACGGTCACGCCCGAAGGCCGGCTAAATGTGCGCAACTCCCAACTCCAGCGTGACCTGCGCGCGTTCTCCAATCAATGGGACCGCAACCTCCAGCAGCAGGGGTTTGTCGAGGCTTACACGCGCCAAAATGGCGACGCAAACGGCGCGACAACCTAGGTCACGGTGACGAGGCCAGGGAGGCAATCCGCACTCCACAGCCATGAACAAGAACGACCTCATTGAGAACTTGCGCCGCCGTCTCGCCAACGATCCCCGCTGGGCCTTGCGGGCGCTGCTGCGCATCTACCAGAACCAGACGGCCGACGAACAGGTGAAGGACGCCGCCATTGAGCGCAACGGCATCGGATTCTCCGGTCCGGATGCCGAGATTCTCTCCAGCTTTGCGCGGCAGTATCAAAGGCGCGGCACCCTCAGTCCGAGGCAGATGACGCTTTTGTTGCGCAAGATGCCCAGCTACGCCCGGCAACTCACCCGGTGCACGGATCGAGCGAGACTGGAGGCGGCTTTTTCTGGCCATCCGACTACGCAACCTGCGTACAAATAAGCGGTCCTCCAGCGCATTCCAGCCTCTCAATCCAGCGCACGATGATGAAGACCTACCTCTTTCCCCGCGGACGCCTGGTGACTCAACACGGCGGCAAGCATCCCGCCTGGGTCATCTACCACTGCATGCCGATGGTTAAAGTTGCAATCGAGCGAACCGAAGCCGCAGCGTGTCTGCGGGCACTCCGACGGCAATCGCCTCCAAGCAGGCGCACCTGAGACCGTGAGCAAGGGGCAGCCAGGTTGTGAATGCCAAACAAAACGCCCCCGACCACCAAAGTGATCGAGGGTGCTTGTGCTGAGCAAGCTCAGCGGATATCCGGCCCTGCCGCTCAAGGCGGGGCTGGTTCTGTCAGCCTTCCGGTGCAGCTCCAAGGTCAAACGGAACAGACTCCTTCCTCGGGCGCGCACAGCATTGATGCTCGATCGACTCGCGATGTCAAGAAGCGAAGGTGCCAGCTCATCCCCGCGAACTCTGCTGCGGCCCGGGGGCCTACGGGTTCATCACGGCCAAAACCGACGGGGATCGAGCTGGCAAATCCAGCATCCCCCAAAATCACAAATTCGCAAGGGCAGGCCGAGTGTGTTCGACCACGGGCCAGCAAAATGGTGATCAAAACGGTGCGACACACGAAGTCACGGTGACGAGGCAGGAGGCATGTCCAAGCCTCGCCGACGCCGCTCATCCTACCACCCCTCGCCCGACCTTGAACCCTTGTTCGCATGGCTGGCGGTGGCCGGTCTGATGGCTGCCCTGGTGCTGCTTGGCTGAACCCACAACCCGCGGTCAACCGCCAACCCTGCAACCCAAGCCATGCCTGACTCACCCGAACGCATCCCCTACGTGCTCATCGGCTCACCCGCCGTGCGCCACATTGCCATCCACGACCGGATGGATGGTTACGCCATCCTCTGGGCCTGTGCCAAAGCGCAAGAGTTCATCCCGGCACGCCTTGTCACCGGAGCTCCGCAACCGACCTCCAACAACCACATGCGCGAACAGCCGCTGCCTGATCCGAAGCGTTTCAACAGCCTGCGCGAGCGCATTGGTTACTGGGAGACTGTGCTCGAGCTCAATGACCCGGAGATCCAGCTCGGCGCCGCCGTGTGCGCGGCCTTGAACTCCTACCTCCATCTGATCCAGCAGAGCTCTGTGGCCGCCCAGCCGAAGGAGTTTATCCGCATCATCACCGAGTCCGCCCGCGAGTGGGCGGAAGAATGTTTCTCATGATTCAACCTCAGCACTCAATCCACGCCATGCCCACCCAGCCCATGCCCACACGCCACACCCCTGAGATCGAACTGCCGCCGGATGCCGCCACCGTCGATGATCACCGCAACCCGCGTCGACACAGGCGCGAAGCGGAGGAGCCGGCTCCTGAACTTGGCCTCCTCGTGCAGCCTGAGGCCCGCCACTGCCTCGACAAATTGATCCTGCATCCCGAGGTCAAGACGGACATCCAGAGCGCTCTGCGTGCCCTGGAGAAACGTGCCGATCTGGAGCGCATCTGGGACCTCAGCTCCATCCAACCGATGCAGGGCCGCTGCATCCTCAACTTCTACGGCCCGCCCGGCACGGGCAAGACGCGCGCCGCCCTGGGCATTGCCCACCGCCTCGGCAAGCCGCTCTATCAGGTGGACTACTCGGCGGTGATCTCGAAGTACTTGGGCGATACGGCCAAGCACATCAAAGCCGCTTTCCAAAGCGCGCGGGAACTGGGCGCCATTCTGTTCTTCGACGAGGCGGACAGCCTGCTCTCGCGCCGGGCGGCCACTGGCGAATCGTGCTCCACCAGCATCAACCAGAACCGCAACACG
This sequence comes from uncultured bacterium, assembly GCA_966252325.1. Classification (GTDB taxonomy): domain Bacteria; phylum Verrucomicrobiota; class Verrucomicrobiia; order Verrucomicrobiales; family Verrucomicrobiaceae; genus Prosthecobacter. The sequence goes on from CBINON010000020.1 coordinate 4,564, forward strand.
CTGATGCAGGAGCTGGACCGGTTTGATGGGGTGGTGATTGTGACCACGAACCTGTTTGAGAACTACGACCCTGCCCTGCTGCGGCGCATCCAGAGCCACATCCACTTCCGGCTTCCCAACGCTTCCATGCGCAGGGAGCTATTCGCCCTCCATCTCCCCAACGCCGAGCGGGTGACGGCGGATTTCGCGGTTCTCGCGGAGCTTTCACGGGGCCTTAGCGGCGGCGATATCCTCACCCTCTGCCTGAATGCCATCCATGCGGGCAGCACGGACCCCGATCCAGCACAGTGGCGGGTGACACAGGAAATCCTCGAAAAGCAGATCGCCAAAGTGAAGAAAGCGAAGGCTGAACACTCGGGCGAGAAAGGCCGGCGCAAGCGGCGAATCGGCTTCTGCTCGTGATAAGTTCCCCTTGCCCGCAGCGGTGCGTCGCATTACAAACGAGGCACTGCCATGATTACCCCTTCCCTTGAGAACCTGAAGCGTGCCATTGAGGTGGCCGAACAGATTTAGAAACTGCAGGCCGAACTCGCTGCCATGTTTGGCGGAGAGGCCCCAAAGGCCGTAGCCGGCAAGCCAGGCCGCCGTCGCGGTCGTCCAGCCAAGGCCGACAAACCAGCCAAAGAGAAAAAGCCCAAACGCCATATGAGCGAGGAAGCCCGCGCTCGGATCGTGGCTGCGCAAAAGAAGCGCTGGGCCAAGATCAAGAAGGAGAAGAAGGCCGAGGCCAAAGCGGAGCAGGCAAAGACTGGGGAGTGAGCCTAGCCAGGGTTTTCCAGTGGGACTGCAGACGCCACGCCCGCCCCATCAGCGTTGATTCGTGAGTCATCAGAGCCGTAGCCTCGCCTTACAGCCTGTTGAAAAACGAGAGGTTGAAGCGAGCACCGGCAAAAACACGCGTCTGAGCTTGCCGATGCCGAGCGCGGCCAAAAGTCGCGATAGCAGGTCGACGAAATCACTGCCGCGCGCCATCCAGCGCCAAAATGCGGCCATGAGTCGTGCTTGGAGCCTCTTGAGCGGTCCCGCCAGCCATTGCTTGGCGGTTCCAATGCCAAAGAGGCCGCGCAGCAGCAGGCTGAGATTGAAGCTCAGCGCCGCCACCATGTGCCGCTTGGTCAGATTCTCCCTGCCGCGCAACGTCGCCCGCCGCAACCCGCCATGGTCCAACATGTGCGCAAAGCCGCGTTCCAAATGCTCTCCACGCTTCCGCAGCAGGGCCTTGCCGCTCTCGCTGCGAGTCGCAGCCCTCGCCCGCCACAGCGTCCTGCGCGCTCTTCCGGGCAAGTCTTTGCGCCGCCTGCGTGCGTGCGGATCAGCGATCACGGTGCGAATGCCCAAGCTCTGCATCTGATCAATCTGCTCCAGGGCAAAGTAGCCTTCGTCGGCCACCACGGTCGTGCCCACCTTCCCAGCGGCCGCCTCCGGTGCGACCTCCAGCAACACTCCCACCGCTGTGAGCACACGCTGGTTCAAGCTCGCGTCATTGTCCGCCGCATCACCACTGCGCACCTCCACCTGCACGATCGCGCCGCTGTCCAGGTCGCTGACATGCTCCGGCTTGTAGACCATGTCGGTCGCCCCCTGCTTGGTCCGCCCCACCTTCGCCCGGGTCGTGGGGATTGACCCAGTCCGCATTGCGGGTCTTGCGCCCGGGGCGCTTCTTGTCAAATCGCCTCACCGCCTCGTCGTCGCTGTCATCCACGCCGGCCTCCCGTGCCAGTTGCCGCACATACTCCCAGTAGCTCTTTTCGTCATTGCGGTGGCGCAGTTCCCTGAGGCTCGCATTGGCCTCCAGCACGCTCGAATCAATCCCCAGGTTGCGTCCTTTGAGCAACCCGTGGCTGTAGAGCGCCCGCAGCAGCGCGATGTGCAGCGCTTCAAACTGCTCCAGCGACAACCGCCGGCGGATCACACTGAGGCTGGAGTGATCGGGCGTCGCGTCGGTCAGGCCGTAACCCAGAAAACCGCGAATCGACAACGAGTCCGCACAGCGCGACGCAATCGAGCGCTCGCTGGGCAGGTTTTCAAAAAAACCCACCATGAGCATCTTCAGGTAGACCACCGGGTCGATGCCGGGACGGCCGCCCTTGGCGGCATCCGCATACGCCGGTGTGCAGATCGTCCAGACTTGCTCCGCAAAGCCGATCTTTTCCAGCGTTTGATTCACACGACGGTAAAACCCGTCCGGCGTCGCCTTGGGCAATTCCTTGGCCACCACCCACATCTCCTCCTGCGTCTCAAGTTTGCTGCGCCGTTCAAACATGCGATCTCCCCTCCGACCCAAACAGAGAGTTTTTCAACAGGCTGTTAAGTGGCAGGAGTTCGAGGGCGCGGGCAGGAACGTGGCGAGAGAGGGAACTGGCGTTTCATGGTTGTGATGAGGAAGCTGCGGTCCGGGACCGCCTTCGTTTCCACGCGGAATGACGAAAGGAACGGCTCAGCCCCAGAGATTGTTGTAGAGGATCTGTTTGGTCGGTGCGTCCAGCGCGCTGCGGGTCACGCTGTTCCAGGCGAGGTTGATGTCGCGGATGCTCCAGACGAATCCAAGCGAACCCGCCAGCCGGTGCCGCATTGCGTCGTGCGCGACTCGCTCCAGCAGCTTGATGGCGGCGGGGATGGGCATGGTGGCGATTCCATTCAGCCGTGGATCATGTGGTTCGATGGGAGGCAGGGGGTTCAACGGGTGGCTGGCGACTTGGGCCTGTTTCGCAAGGTGAGCCATAGGGCCGCACCCAAGGGCTTGGCGGTCACGGTTTCTTGCCTGGGCTGCTACGCTCATGCCCGCCCTTCGCGACATGCCGCCGCACATCATCCCCTCGACCCCTGGCGATGACGCTGGTGCGCTCGGCGCAGCCAGTCACGCGATGGAGGCCTGGCAGCCTGAATGATGTGTTGCCAATTGGTGCATATTGCCCACACCACTTGGTAGATGACCCGCTTGTCTCACCCTCAGGCTATTCTCATCTCACACGTTGACAAGAGTCTGCGCATGGTTAATGGAACGTCCGTTTATAAACAGCCATTTAACTCCAATGCCCATGACCTTCACGCGCCCCACTCGAGAACGTAACCCGAAGGCGCGCAAGATGCGCATCCTGGCGGCGGCGGGAGTGGTGTTTGCGAAGGCGGGATTTGCGGCGGGCAGCGTGCGAGAGATCAGCCTGAAGGCGCGGGTGAATGTGGCGTCGATCAATTATTACTTCAGCAGCAAGGGGGGGCTTTACCGCGAGGTGCTGCTGGCGGCGCACCGGAAGTTGCTTGAGCAGGAGCCGCCGCCGAAGCCGACTGAGGAACCTGAGCAGTCATTGCGGGAATGGATTCAGTTTTGCCTGCGCTTTGTGCTGCTGAGACGCACGGCGCATCCGGTGCTGGGACGGCTGATGGCGCATGAGATGCGGCAGCCGACGGCAGCCTTGGGCGAGCTGGTGAAGCTGATCATCAAGCCGAATTTCGCGAACCTCGTCAAAATTGTGAATGCCTTGGCGGGAGACTCGCTGGACAAGGCCGGGCGGGAGATGGCGGCACATCAAATTGTTGCGATGTGCGTCCACTTTGACCACAGCCGTGAGGTGATCGGGCGGCTTGGATTTGCCGTGCCGGAAGCGGAGGCGGGTATCGCTCGGCTGGCGGACAGCATCGCGGACATGGCGCTCCGGGGACTCGGGACGCCAAAGACAACCCTTTCCAAGTAACGCACTTTAGCATGAAAACGACCTCACTCTGCATCTTAACCGCTGCCGCGCTTGCGCTGGTGGCTTGCAACAAAGCTCCGGCACCGGCTCCGCAGGCGGAAAAGCCGAAAGTAGCGCCGGTGATCGTGAAAGGGGCCACCGTGCAGGCCGCTGAACGTGCCTTTCCGCGTTTCCTGCGTGTGACGGGGCAGCTCGCCGCACAGAATGACGCCGTGGTGGCGGCGGATTCGATGGGGCGAGTGGTCTCGGCTTCGATTGAACGTGGTTCCGTGGTGAAGACGGGCGATGTGCTGGCTAAGCTCGACGAGCGCCAGCCCAAGCTCTCTCTGGCGGAGGCTGCGGCCTCCGTGGGTCTGGCGAAGGCGCGGCTGGCGCTGGCGAAGAACGAGCAGGAGCGCAACAAGCCGCTGGCGGAGAAAAAGGCGGTGGCGGATGCGGATTACCAAAAGCTGCTCACGGAAGTCGCAGCGCGCGAGGCGGAACTGGCAGCCTCGGAGGCACGTCAGGCGTTGGCGCAGAAGACGCTCGATGACTGCGTAATCCGTGCATTGTTCGGCGGTGTGGTGGCGGAGCGCATGGTGGAGCCAGGCGAGTATGTGAAGGCGGATTCCCCTGTCGCCCGCGTGGTGGATCTGTCCACGCTACGGCTCGTGCTGAGTGTGCCGGAGACGGAAGTTGGCGCTCTGGTCATCGGTCAGGAGGTGGAGTTCACCACGGCGGCGTTCCCGGCGCAGCGCTTCACGGGCAAGTTGAAATTCCTTGGCGCGACGATGCGCGAGGCATCGCGTGATCTGGTGATTGAGGCGACGGTGGACAACGCGGAAAGCAAATTGCGGCCCGGCTTCTTTTGCGATGCGCGCATCCTGCTTCGTGAGGAAAAAGCCGTCGCGGTGCCGGAGGCGGCGCTGCGCATCGAAGGCTCGCGCCGCAAGGTCTTCGTCATCACCAAAGACAACACGATCTCCGAACGCCTCGTGGAGGTGGGAGAGACGCGCGAGGGCTTCACAGAAATCCGGCGTGGAGTCGCCGCCGGTGAGCCATTGCTGGCAAAACCCAGCGCAGAGGCCGCCGATGGGCTTCGCTTTGAACCCGCCGCTTAATTTTCACTTCACACGCTCATGCAATGGCTCGCCGCTATCTCCGTCCGCCGCCCGGTCTTCGCCAGCGTCATCATCCTCGTCTTCGTCGTCGTGGGGGTGCTAGGCTACACGAAGCTGCCGGTGGATCGGTTTCCAAAGATTGACTTCCCCACAGTAAGCATCGTCACACGGCAGGACGGCGCGACGCCGAAGGAGATCGAAACCGAGATCACGGACAAGATTGAGGAGGCGGTGAACACCGTCGCAGGCATTGATGAACTGCGCTCCATTTCAAGCGAGGGCATCTCGCAGGTGCTGGTGACTTTTGTGCTGGAGAAAAACATCGACGTGGCCTCACAGGAAGTGCGGGACCGCATCGCCCGTATCATCCCCGATCTGCCGGAGGAGGTGGACGCGCCGATCATCGAGAAGCTCGATCCCGATGCCGCGCCTATTTTAAACATCGCCCTCGTGGCCGACAAGCCGGTGCGCGAGATCACCGAGTTTGCCGACAAGGTGTTGCGGCGCCAGCTTGAAAGCGTGGGTGGTGTGGGGCAGATCACGCTGCTGGGCGGAAGACTGCGGCAGATCAATGTGTGGCTCGATCCGATGCGGCTGCGCTCCTACAATCTGACCGCTGCGGACGTGCAGCGCGGCCTCCGCGCACAGAACGTGCAAATCCCTGCCGGCACGGTGAAGAATGCGGCCAGCGAGGCGGGCTTCCGCGTGCTGGGCAAGGCACGGAGCGTGGAGGAGATCGGCATGCTCGTCTTGCGCGAGGCGGACGGCGGCCTGGTCCGCGTGCGTGACGTGGCGCGTGTGGAAGACGGGGCCGAGGAGCAAAATACCGTGGCCCGTAACAATGGCGTGCCCTCTGTGGTGCTCTCCATCCGTAAACAAAGCGGCACAAACACGGTGGCCGTGGTGGATGCGGTGAATGAGAAGCTCGGCGATGTTAAAAAACTGCTGCCCGCAGGCTACGAGGTCGAAATAGTGCGCGACACGTCGCAAGTCATCCGCACCAGCGTTCACGCGGTGAAGGAGCACTTGGTGCTGGGGGCCATTTTCGCCGCCGTGATCGTTTTGATTTTCCTTGGCAACTCACGCGCCACCATCATCTCCGCGCTCGCGATTCCCACCTCCATCATCGCCGCGTTCGGCGTTATGTGGGCGCAGGGAGTGACATTAAACGTCATCAGCCTCGTCGCCCTCGCGTTGGCGGTCGGCATCGTCATTGATGATGCCATCATCGTGGTGGAAAACATTTTCCGCCACATGGAAGAGAAGGGCGAGGACTCCTTCACCGCGTCCGTGGAAGGACCGAAGGAGATCGGTATGGCCGTCCTGGCCACCACGCTATCGCTGCTCGCGGTGTTCGTGCCCGTGGCTTTCCTCAGCGGCATTGTGGGCATGTTCCTGAAGAGTTTCGGCCTCACCATGGCTTTCGCCATCGCGGTTTCGCTGCTGGTCAGCTTCACGCTCACGCCCACGCTCTCCGCCCGCATGTTCCGCAAAGGCCACGCCACGCGGTTTGACGCCTGGCTGGAGCATCTGGTAAACATCTTCTACCGCCCGGTGGAGGCGTTTTACATGATGCTGCTGCGCTTTTCCATGCGGCATCGCTGGATCATCGTGCTGGGCTGCTTCGGCATTCTCGCCACCGTGCCCACGCTGATGAAGATCGTGCAAAAGAGCTTCCTGCCGCCGGTGGAGGAGGCGGAGTTCGTGGTGAACATCCGCACGCCGGAGGGCACCAGCCTCGCCGCCACCGATCTCATGGCCGAGCGCTTCGCCCGTGCGATCCGCGAGTTGCCCGGCGTGGACGGCACACTTCTCACCATCGGGGACAATGACCAGCGCACGCCGAATCTCGCAGGCATCTTCGTGCGCCTGAATGATCCCGCTTTGCGCGAAGACCAGCAGACCCTCATGGACCGCGTGCGCAAAGAGATCGTGCCGCGTTTCCCCACGGAATGGCGCATCACCGTGCTCTCTGTCCCGCCTTTCAACACGGGCCAGTCCAGCGCCAACGTGCAGTATTTCATCGCCGGCCCTGACCTCGACACGCTTACCCGCGCCACGGCATCAGTGATCAAAGACGTCAAAGACCTCCCCGGCATCCGCGACCTCGACAGCACTCTCATTCCCGGCAAGCCTGAAATCTCCGGCAGCGTGGACCGCAACAAAGCAGGCGAGATGGGAGCCAGCATCCAGGACATTTCCGGCACGCTGCGCCTGCTCGTCGGCGGTCTCGACATCTCCACCTTCGACGACAGCGGCGAGCAATACGACATCCATCTCCAGGCTGAGGAGAGCTACCGCAACACCCGCGAAATCCTCAACCTCCTCACCGTGCCCTCCACCAAGGCCGGACCCGTCGCCATCACCAATCTGCTCACGCTCGACAACACGGACAGCCCCTCGCAGATTAACCGCCTCAACCGCCGCCGCCAGGTCACCATCACCGCCAACAACGCCCCTGGAGTGGGTGAAACCGAAATCCTTGATGGCATCGCCGCCGCCGTGAAGAAGCTCAACCTGCCTGCCGACTACGCCAGTGGCAGCGCCGGACGCTCGAAGGAAATGGCCAAGGCGGGAAAGGCTTTCATGGTCGCCTTTTTGATGGCCTTCATCTTCATGTATCTCATCCTCGCCGCGCAGTTTGAGAGCTGGGTGCATCCGCTCACCATTCTGCTCGCCTTGCCGCTCACGCTGCCCTTTGCCATCCTCTCGCTCATCCTCTTCCAGCAGTCGGTGAACATCTTCTCCATGCTCGGCATCCTCGTGCTCTTCGGCATGGTGAAAAAGAACGGCATCCTGCAAATCGACCACACCAACCAGCTTCGTGCCAAAGGCATGGACCGGCTCGATGCCATCCTGCTCGCCAACAAAGAACGTCTGCGCCCCATCCTCATGACCACGCTGGCTTTCGTCGCGGGCATGATCCCCATGATGACTGCGAAGGGCGTCGGTGCCGCCTATAACAATGCCACGGCGGGCGTCATTCTCGGCGGCCAGAGCCTATCCTTGCTGCTCACGCTGCTCGCCACGCCCGTCATCTATTCCATCTTCGACGACCTCATTCAGTTCCCAGATCGCATCAGAAAGAGGCGCATCGCCAAAGCACTCACCAAAGGAACGAAGACCCGCAAACGCGAGATAGGCCAGCCAAACCAATAACACCTCATGACCAAGACCACCCTTGCAGCCATTGCGGTGAGCCTCACCTCGTGCGCCGTCGGCCCGAATTACAAACAGCCCGACAACACTGACGTCACGCCAGCCAAATGGCGTTGGCAGCCCGCCGCCCCGCGCGATCACACGCCGCGTGGCGAATGGTGGAAAGTTTTCCACGACAGCGAACTCAACCGCCTCGAAGCCCTCGCGCTTCAAGCCAGCCCATCCTTGAAGTCCGCTGCCGCCCGCGTCGATCAAGCCCGCGCCGCCGCTCGTATCAGCGCCGCCGAATGGGCACCCGACATCCGCCTCAAAGGCGACACCAAGCGCGAGCAGTTCTCCGGCAATCTGCCCACCCCCGTGCCCGTTACCATCCCGCGTGGTCGCGTCAACAGCTTCAGCACCATCATCGACCTCAGCTACGAGATAGACTTCTGGGGCAAGGTGCGGCGCGAAGTCGAGAGCGCCCGTGCCACCGCCGATTCCACCTCCGCCAGCTACCACAGCGCCATCCTCACCCTCACTGGCGATGTCGCCGCACAATACTTCCTGCTCCGCGCCGCCGATGCCGAACTCGACGCCCTGCGCCGCACCATCGCCCTGCGGGAAAAATTTGTGAACCTTCTCAACGACAAGTTCAAAGCCGGAGCCATCCCTGAGACCGATTTCGCCCGAGCCCAGACCGAAGTGGCCACTGCCAAGGCTGAACTCGCCGACGTAAAGCGCCAGCGTCAGGAAGCCAGCGACACTCTCGCCCTCCTGTGCGGCCAGCCCGCCAGCAGCTTCACCCTTCGCGAGCATCCCATCGGCTCCAAAGCCCCGCCCGTCATCCCCGCAGGCATCCCCGCCAGCTTGTTGGAGCGCCGTCCGGACATCGCCGCCGCCGAGCGCATCGTCGCAGCCCGCAATGCCGACATCGGCGTCGCAACCGCCGACTATTTCCCCGCCGTCCGTCTCACCGGCACCGGCGGCTACTTGAGCAAAGAAGTGGACACCCTGCTCACCGGCAACAGCAAAGTATGGAGCATCGGCCCCAGCGTCAGCCTCCCTCTCACCGGCTGGGCCGTCATCCACTTCAACGTCAAGCGTCACAAAGCCGCGCGCGAAGAAGCCATCGCGAATTACCGCCAGACCGTCCTCACCGGCATCCGCGATGTGGAGACCAGTCTCGCCCAAACCCGCTACCTGCGCGAGCAGGCCAGCGCCATCGGCGATGCCCTCACCGCCTCCACCAAAGCCACTGACCTCATTCGCGAGTCCTACGAGCGCGGCACCCTCAGCTACCTCGAACTCCTCGACGCCGAGCGCACGCGTCTCCTCACCGAACGCCAGACCGCCCAGATCTCCGCGCAACGCCACCTCGCCACCGTGCGTCTCATCAAGGCCTTAGGCGGGGCGTGGTGAGGACCATTAGTTGATTTTGTTTCGAGGGAAGTAACCCGTTCTGCCAAATCCATGAATGCACGCAAATACTTCTGTCTGATCATCATCGTGGTGGTGCTCATCTCAGCTTTAACGGCGATTTTCCTTTGGCAGCGCCGTCAGGACGGTGGCCTTCCTCCTGGCATCGCCTCGGGCAACGGACGCATTGAGGCCACCGAGATCAATCTCGCAGCCCGAGTGCCGGGGCGTTTGGCGGAGGTTCTGGTGGGCGAAGGGGATTTCGTGAAGGAAGGCCAGGTGCTCGCCCGGATTCAGACCGACATTCTGGAGGCCCAGCTTCTGGAGGCCCAGGCAAAGCTTCGGCAGGCGAAAAATGCGATCATCACCGCCCAAGCGCAGGTGACGGCACGGGAGAGCGAAAAACTGGCAGCCGAGGCTGTGGTGCTCCAGCGCGAGAGCGAGGAGCAGGCGGCGCAGCAACGGCTGGTGCGCACCGAATCGCTTGCAACAAAGAATGCGGTGTCCGAACAAAACCTCGACGATGATCGTGCCCGCGCGAAAAGCGCAGAGGCGGCGATCAAGGCGGCAAAGGCGCAGGTGGCGGCAGCCGGGGGTGCCGTAGCCGCAGCCAGCGCGCAGGTGCAGGATGCTGAGGCGATGGTGGAGGCTGTGCAGGCGACTGTGGGCCGCGTGCAGGCCGAACTTGATGACTGCACGCTGAAAGCCCCCCGCGCTGGACGGGTGCAGTATCTGATCACGCAGCCGGGGGAGGTGCTGGGCGCGGGAGGGAAGGTTTTGAACCTCGTGGATCTCGGCGACGTGTATCTGACCTTCTTCCTACCCGAGACAGTGGCGGGCAGGGTGGCGCTCGGCAGCGAGGTGAGGCTCATCCTGGATGCAGCGCCACAGTATGTGATCCCGGCACGAGTCTCGTATGTTGCGAGTGTCGCGCAGTTCACGCCCAAGACAGTGGAAACGGCCAGTGAACGCCAGAAATTGATGTTTCGCGTCAAGGCGCAGATAGATCGGGGCTTGCTGCGAGAGCACCTGGAGCGCGTGAAGACGGGGCTGCCGGGTGTTGCGTGGGTGAAGCTGGAGGCGCAGGCGGAATGGCCGTCCCATCTGGTTGTGAAACTGCCCAAATGAACACCACCGCCATCGTCGCCAGCCTGCGCGGAGTCAGCCTCCGACATGGACGCACGCGCGCGCTGGATGGCATCGACCTTGAGCTGCCGGGCGGCTGCCTGGTGGGCTTGATTGGCCCGGACGGCGTTGGCAAATCGAGCCTCCTTTCCCTGATCGCAGGCGCACACAAGGTGCAGGCGGGAAAGGTGGAAACGCTGGGTGGCGACATGGCCAGCGCCCGACATCGCCGCGCGGTATGCTCACGCATCGCCTACATGCCGCAGGGATTGGGCAAGAACTTGTATGCCACCCTTTCCATTGAAGAGAACCTGCAGTTCTTCGGGCGTCTCTTCGGCCATGACCGCGCCGAGTGCCGCCGCCGGATTGATGAACTGACGACACGCACCGGCCTGCGGCCCTTCCTCGACCGCCCGGTGGGAAAGCTATCCGGCGGCATGAAGCAGAAGCTGGGCATCTGCTGCGCGCTCATCCACGACCCGGACCTGCTCATACTCGACGAACCGACCACCGGGGTTGATCCGCTCTCGCGCAGCCAGTTCTGGAGTCTCGTGGACGGCATCCGCCAGGAACGGCCTGGGATGAGCGTGATTGTGGCGACAACCTACATGGAGGAGGCAGAGCGCTTCGACTGGCTGGTGGCCATGGATGCGGGCAAGGTGTTGGCCACCGGCACTCCCTCCGAACTGCGCACACGCACCGCGACGGATTCCCTGGATGCCACCTTCATAGCCCTGCTGCCGGAGGAAAAACGGCGTCTCCACCATCCGGTGGTGGTTTCTCGCTTCGCCCCTTCCGAGATGGATGAGATCGCCATCGAAGCACGCGGGCTGATCATGCGTTTCGGCGACTTTACCGCTGTGGAGCAGGTGGATCTACGCATCCATCGCGGCGAAATCTTTGGGTTCCTGGGCTCCAACGGATGCGGCAAGACCACAACCATGAAAATGCTCACTGGCCTGCTGCCGCCCGCGGAGGGCAAGGCATGGCTGCTGGGGCAGGAGGTCGATCCGCGTGATGTCGGCACGCGTCGGCAAGTAGGCTACATGTCGCAGTCCTTCTCTCTCTACACGGAGCTAACGGTGGAGCAAAACCTCGTTCTTCACGCCCGCCTGTTCCAAGTCCCTGCGGAGGAAATCCCGGTCCGGGTGGATGAAATGGTGAAGCGCTTCGGGCTTGAAAGCGTGCTCACATCGATGCCCGTTGCGCTGCCCCTTGGCGTCCGGCAGCGTCTGTCCCTCGCCGTGGCCATGGTCCACAACCCGACCCTGCTCATCCTCGACGAACCGACTTCCGGCGTCGATCCCATCGCCCGTGATCAGTTCTGGCAACTCATGCTCGACCTGGCCCGGCATGACAAAGTCACCATTTTCATTTCCACCCATTTCATGAACGAGGCGGAGCGGTGTGACCGCGTCTCGCTGATGCACGCCGGGCGGGTGCTCGTCAGCGGTCCCCCTGAAGAGTTGGTGAGGGAAAGCAGTGCCCACTCGCTGGAGGAGGTGTTCATCAAACATCTTCGAGAGGCGACGGCCAGCGATAATCCACCAGCCGCATCCTCCCTGGCGGTGTCCCCGATGCCTGACGCCAGCCGTGTCTCCGCACCACCCGTAAAGCGGGGCTTCGCCTTTGGCCGGGCGTTCAGCTACATGCGGAAAGAAGCACTGGAGTTGCGCCGCGATCCGGTGCTTGCCGGCATGTCACTCTTCGGCACGGCTCTGCTCATGTTCGTCATGGGCTACGGCATCAGCATGGATGTGGAAAACCTGAGCTTCGCCGTGCTGGACCACGACCAGACCACCCTGAGCCAAAACTATGTCCACAACCTCACCGGCTCGCGCTATTTTGTGCAGCAGGCTCCCATCCTTGACGAAGCCGATCTCGACCGCCGGATGCGTTCCGGCGAACTGGCGATCGCCATCGAAATTCCGCCCAGTTTTGCCCGCGACGCGCAGCGTGGAGCCCCCGTGCAAATCGGCGCGTGGGTAGACGGTTCTATGCCGCAGCGTGCCGAGACCGCGCAGGGGTATGTGTCGGGAATGCATCAAGGCTGGCTGGCACAAATGGCCGCGCGGAACTCCGGGCCTGAGTCCGCTTCGGGTGCTCTGAACATCGAGACACGCTTCCGCTACAACCCCGATGTGCGCAGCCGGCCCGCCATGGTTCCGGCTGTCATTCCCATGCTGCTGCTTATGATTCCGGCCATGCTTACAGCACTCTCCGTGGTGCGTGAGAAGGAACTGGGCTCCATCGTCAACCTCCATGTCACACCGGTGACGCGCAGCGAGTTTCTCCTCGGCAAACAAGCATCCTACATCTTTCTCGGGATGCTAAATTTCCTGCTGATGACACTGCTGGCTGTCACCGTCTTCGACGTGCCTGTCAAAGGCAGTTTCACCACGCTTGCCGCCGCCGCGCTCATCTTTGTCGTGTTCGCCACCAGCTTTGGTCTGCTGGCCTCCGCTTTAACGCGCAGCCAGATCGCGGCCATGTTTGTCACGATGATTGGCACCATGATTCCTACCGCCCAGTTCGCTGGCCTGATCAATCCTGTCTCCTCTCTTGAAGGTGCCGGAGCAGTTATCGGAAGGCTCTACCCGGCCACGCACTTCCTGACGATCAGTCGCGGCGTCTTCAGCAAGGCGCTTGGTTTTTCCGATCTCCACGCCTCATTCATTCCTTTGATCCTGGCTGTTCCTGTGATCATGGGAGTCGCGATTGCCCTGATCCGCAAGCAAGACACCTGATCATGAGCCGTCTCGCCAACATCTATCGCCTGGGGGTGAAGGAACTCTGGAGCCTGGCCCGTGACCCGATGATGATGGGGCTCATCGTCTATGCCTTCACGGCCATGGTTTACATATCTGCCACGGCGATGCCGGAAGCACTGCATCATGCCCCGATCTCCATCGCTGATGAGGACACCTCGCCGCTCTCAGCCCGGATCGCGTCCAGTTTTCAGCGACCCAGCTTCATGCCACCCGTTATGATCTCCGCAGCCGACGTGGATGCAGGGCTGGATGCCGGAGATTATACCTTTGCCATCATCATCCCGCCTGATTTCCAGCGCGATGTTCTTGCCGGACTGCGTCCCGCACTTCAGTTGAATGTGGACGCCACGCGGATGAGCCAAGCCTTCACGGGCAGTGGTTACGTCCAGCAGACCATCAATGGCGAGGTCACCGAGTTTCTCCAGCGTTATCGCGGCGTCCCTGCGGCCCCCGTGACTCTGACATTACGCGCCCGCTTCAATCCCAACCTCACCCCGGCCTGGTTCGGAGCTTTGATGGAAATCATCAACCTCGTCACCATGCTCTCCATTGTCCTGACCGGCGCGGCGCTGATCCGCGAGCGCGAGCGCGGCACTATCGAGCACCTGCTCGTCATGCCCGTGAAACCCGCCGAGATCATGCTTTCCAAAGTGTGGTCCATGGCCCTCGTCGTCCTCGTCGCGACCACACTCTCCCTGCTGTTCATCGTTCAAGGCCTGCTGCATGTGCCCATCAAGGGTTCCATTCTGCTGTTCCTGACCGGCGCGGTGCTGCATTTGTTTGCCACCACTTCAATGGGAATCTTCATGGCCACGCTGGCGCGCACCATGCCGCAGTTCGGCCTGCTGCTCATCCTAGTCCTGTTGCCCTTGCAAATACTCTCCGGTGGCATGACCCCGCGCGAGAGCATGCCGGAATTCGTCCAAAACATCATGCAGGCTGCACCTACGACCCATTTCATCTCAGCATCCCGCGCCATCCTCTATCGCGGCGCGGGCCTCGGAGTGGTGTGGCAGCCGTTTGTCCTGCTGCTTGCCATCGGCACGGTCTTTTACTCCGTGGCCCTGGCCCGCTTCCGCAAAACCATAAGCCTGATGACGTGAACCATCAGGTGACCAAAGGATTAGAAACGGACTTCTGCCAATTGTATTGGCGAGTCAGTCAGTGGTAGCGACGCGGGTTACAATTACCGGTTTGTTCCGATTTACGATAAAAAATTCTGTTGCTAAAAGAGCACCGATTCAAATCGCTTTGTATCCATCAAACGGAGCACCGTGTGGAGGCGCTCGCGAGCATCAGAGCCGTAGGCATAGGCTACGGCTCTGATGAGTGCTGAACGAAAGCTGATGAAGCGGGACGCGCAGGGGCGTGTCGTGGTGCCTGTGGCGAGGCGAGAGGCATTGCTCGACGAGTTTGAGCGCAGCGGGCTGTGCGGCGCGGAGTTTGCGCGGCATGCGGGCGTCAAATATCCGACTTTTGCCGGCTGGGTGCAGCGTCGTCGCCATGAACGCGGTGAGTATGAAGCCAAGCGCGAGCGTGCGGCCATGACTCTCGCGCCCATGCGCCTGGTGGAGGCGGTCTTCAACGAGGCGGCGGTCAGTCCGCCGGCGGAGCCGGTTTTGGAGGTGTTGCTGCCGGGCGACGCGCGCGTGATGTTGAGCAACTCCGCGCAGGTGGCGCCGCTGGCGCGCCTGCTGCAAGCCCTCGCTGAGCCATGCTGAGTTTTGCCGGCAGTCTGAAGGTCTTCGTGGCGCTGGATCCCATCGACATGCGTGCGGGAATGAACACGCTCCAGGCGCTTGTGGCTGAACGCCTGCAGGAGGATGTGCGGCGGGGAGCGTTGTTTGTCTTTACCAACAAAAGCCGCCGGCTCATCAAGGTATTGTATTGGGATGGCACGGGGCTGTGGATGATGGTCAAGAGGCACGCTCCACAATGCGCGTATTGGTTTGTTTTCGAAAATCCTCTATCCATTTCATCCGCTCTTCGGGAAGGACTATGAGGCTTTCGGCTCGGCTGGCGGCAAGAGGGGCATGGTCTATGTGCGGCTTGCCGACCGGTCGACCCGCGGCGTGCCCGCATGGATGTTCGATCCGGTGGTTTGTTCGGGAGTTAAAATGGCTGATGAGCCTTTGATCGCATGCGGCGCCCTGGTTGAGTTGGGCGTCCTGCTTGCAAAACATCAGGCGAAAGTCCGGACTGGAGGGCATGGACCCACTCGAAAGCAAACACCGAACGAGGCGGCCTGTAAATCGTGCCGGACAGATGATCCTCGAACTTGGCAGTCCCCACCATCATCAGCGCCTACCTGAACCGAACCGCAGTCAGTGCATCGCTCTCTTGGGCGGGATGTTGCTGGCCGCGATCAAAACCAAACACGAACCCCAAGATCAAGAACAACCATGAACGATAAGATCACCGAGTCGCACCGCGACCGGGCCGCCTATATTTACATCCGCCAGTCCACACTCCAGCAGGTGCAACAAAATGTAGAAAGTAACAGGCGGCAGTATGCCCTCCGGGAACGCGCCGCAACACTTGGATTCAACTCCGTGGTTGTCGTCGATGAGGATCTAGGGATCTCAGGTGCCGGCACCCAACAGCGTCCTGGATTCAGCCGGTTGCTTGCCGCCGTGTGCAACGGCGAAGTGGGCGCGGTCTTCGCGCTGGAAGCCTCCCGCCTGGCCCGCAATAACCGGGACTGGCACCACCTCATTGATCTGTGCGTTTTGACGCGCACTTTGGTGGTGGACGCCGACGGGATCTACGACCCCCGCCTGCTCAATGACCGGCTTCTGTTAGGCCTGAAGGGAACGATGAGTGAGTTTGAGCTGGGCCTACTGCGCCAGCGTGCCCAGGAGGCCTACCGGCAGAAGGCGCTTCGTGGTGAGGTGATGACCCGGGTGCCTGTGGGTTTTATCCGCAAGGGATGCGTCGGCATCGAAATGACGCCGGACCTCCAAGTTCAGCAGGCTATCCGCGACTTTTTCTTGCGGCTGCAAGGAAGTTGCTCATTGCGGCAGGTACTGTTGTGGTATCATCAGGAGAAGATCCTCTTCCCAGTGGCCCGCATGCGTGATGGATACGAATCACTGGAGTGGAGGTTGCCCAACTACCAACAACTGCTGCGGATGGTGAAGAACCCCGCCTACGCAGGAGCCTTTGCCTGGGGCCGCTCGGCAGCGCGCACTCGGGTTGTGGACGGGCGGCCCCTCAAGACGCAAGGCCACCGCCTTGAAATGGATCAGTGGCAGGTCTTGCTAAAGGATCATCATCCGGGATATATCAAGTGGGAGGACTATCAGTCCAACCTGAGCAAGCTCGTGTCAAACCGGACCAAATCCCATCAGGCCAGCACCGGCGCGGCCCGCGGCGGCAGCGCCCTGCTTGCCGGTCTGTTGCGCTGTGCGCGTTGCGGCCACAAACTCCACGTCGGCTATCGGGGCCGCGGCGGGCGGGCTCCTCGCTACTGGTGCATGACGGGCAACCGAGAACAGGGCGCACCGTCATGCCTGTGCTTTGGGGCATTGCGTGTGGAAAAGGCCATCGTGGAAACGGTTCTTGACGCTTGCCAGCCGCTGGGAGTGGAAGCCTCGCTGCGGGTTTTGGAAGAGTCCCACGAAGAATGCAATCAGAAACGCAAGGCTCTTGAACTCGCCCTGGAAAAGGCAAGATACGAGGCTGGCCGCGCACGCCGCCAATATGACGCCGCCGATCCTGAGAACCGGCTTGTCACGGCGGAGTTGGAGAGCCGTTGGAATGCGGCACTCATTCAGGTCGCCGAACTGGAGGGACGCCTGGATGCGCAAGGTCACTCGGAACAGCCGCTCACCGCCTCCCAAAAGGAACGGCTGACCACGCTGGGCGCCGATCTCCACACCCTTTGGAGCGAAGCCTCCACTCCCGTGGAATTGAAGAAGCGTGTTTTGAGGGCCGTGCTCAACGAGGTGATCGTCGACATCGATCATGAAAGCGGCCAAATCGAAATGAAGATCCACTGGGCCGGCGGAGTGCATACCCTATTGCGCGTCCGCAAAAATCAGCCAGGGAAAAACGGTAATGCGACCGGCTCTGATGTTGTCGAATTTGTTAGGGAGTTGGCAACGGGTTGGAGCGATGGCTATATCGCAAGCATGCTTAACAGATCCGGCATGCTGACCGGCAAGGGCAACAGTTGGAACGAAACGCGGGTCAAGAACCTCAGGAGGGAAAACGACATCCCCGTGTTCTCGAAAGCCCAGCCCCGCACATGGAAGACCATGTCGGAAGCAGGCAGCCTGCTTGGTGTGAGCAACTGCGTTATCAGAACGATGGTTAGGCACAAGATCCTGCCCGCGAGACAGGCCGCCAAGGGAGCGCCGTGGATGATCGACGCCAAGGATCTGGAACTTCCCGCCGTCCGGACCTATGCCAAACAGGCTAAAACTGGCAAATCCGCCCCATTTGACAATAACACCCAACTCCTTAACCTTTGATTATGAACGACGTTGCTTCATGTCGCAGTGTGTTGCGTGGCTCAAGCGGCTGGAGCAGGGCACGTTTTGCTGGCCGCGCGCGGCGGAGGCCGGGCAGGCCAAGCTGCGGCTGACGCCGGAGGCGTTTGCGCTTTTGACCGATGGGGTGGACATGCACCGCGCGCGGTTGCGGCCGTGGTATGAGCGGGAAAGTTGAGTGAATATCACAAAGGAAGTTGCGCGCGTGCGCGGGCGGTGTCCATCTCAGCTTTCAGGCCACCGCCTTCTTTTCGGAAGTTGCGCGCGTGCGCGGGCGGTGTTTAACGGAGGCACACACCGATGCCTGAGATGACACCGCTGGAAGCCCGCCTGACTCAGGAAGTGGAGGCGCTGCGGGCCGAGAATCTCAGGCAGGCGCAGGTGATCAAGTTACAGCAGGAAAAGATCGATCTGTTGGTGCGGCGAGTGTTTGGCGCCAGCAGTGAGAAGCTCGATGTGAACCAGCTCACGCTGGGGTTGGAGGCGGCTGAGGCAAAAAAGCCCGAAGCCTCCAGCGACGCCCTCGTCGCCTTGGAGACTGAAGAAAACCCGGGGGCTGAGGTGGATTCATGGGCTTAAAAGCAGCTCTTACAGTATATGAACTCATTTTGGATCAATACTTTTTTAAACAATTAAATACTTAAGAGAGGTTGACGCGATTCACGCTGGCGCCCTGTTTGCATCTAGGAAATCTATTATCGTTCCCCCGTCTGTCCCTGGGTTGGCGCCCCACCACGCAAATTCCATGCAAACGCGAATTTCAGCTTTCCACTTTTTTCACTGACTGCCCACTCGATACCCGCTCTCAACGGCTTTCGCCAGCAACGCAAATACCTCTTTTCCAGCGGTTTGCATTTCATCATCCCCCACCCTCCTCGCTCCTGAGCCCTTTCCCAGGAGTGTAAAGCTACCATCCCCCGATGTTATTTTTCCCACCTGCCTGAACACCGCCTTGATGCTCTCTTGGGGCCATTCAGTCTCCGGCCCGGCTCCTGCGCAACGACCATGAACGATCGTGCTGCACAACCCTGCTCGACATGCCTGTAGGCAGGCTACCAGTCCCCGCTGCCGGCTGCCCGGCTTGTCCCTGCCCGTTCAGCTTTGCTCAGCATCGTTGCGCAACAAGGTTGTCGAGGCCGTCTGTTCCCCCCAGCGCAGCAGTTCCTCAGACCACTCATCCGGATGAGAGGCCGCTTCGTCCAGCACCTTCAGGCTCTGCTCCAACCGAGCCACCCACTGCCGCATTTCCGTGCTCGGCTCATCCAGGAGGCGCGATTGCCCCTGTTTCATGGCTTCGTTTTCATGGTGCCTCAAGCCCTGCCGGGCAGCCTCCAGCAGGTGATCCAGGTGACGGCGGATGATGGCTACCGCCTTCGTCTTGGCCTGCAAAGCGAGCTCAAGGTAGGCGTCGTGCAGCACGCGATAACGCTGCCGGGTCAGCCGTTCGTCTGCCACCACGGCCAGCCGCTGTTCGTTTTCCAAAGTCGGCGAGGCGAGAAAGACCTTCAGAGCTGCGGCCTGATCGGCCAAAACCTGCTCTGGCGTCAGTTGGGCCATCCGCTGGGTGTGGACACACCACTGCTGATGCAAGGCTTTGAGGGCGGCGACGTCGGCTTTGCTCAGAGGCGGGAGTTCTTGTTGGGATGTGCGGGTTTTCATTGGGATCAGAGAAGCGGGTGAGAGCGAGTCGGCGTCTGGCGCAGCGGTGGAGCGGAGGCCGCCAGAAAGAGCGGCAGCCGCCGCCCGGGACCGATTTCCAGCCAGGCATCCGGAATCAGGCGGCCGTCCTTCACCCGAATGAGCAGGGTGGCACGGTTGCGTCCTGTCAGTTGAGCGAAACGATTCAGAGAGACGAAACAGTCGTATTCGGTGGCCGGGCGGTGCATGCCCTGTGCCTGCTGTCAAAAGTGGTTCGCTTCATGCGGCAAAGGTAGCCCCCACGGCAGCTCCCCGCCCACGGATGCAGCCGAGGCCTTGGGGACGGCTGGGACAGCTTTTTCAAAGTCCTTATGCATACACGAAAAATCACACAAAAACCCCATAGCCAGGTTCCAGAATTTGATTTTTTCGCCGTGCATTAAGAGTTCAGAAAAAGTGTCCCAGCCGTCCCCAGACGGGTTTTTGAGCGGCTCAGAGGGTGAGGTCGTTTTCTTCGGTCGCCTCGTTTCTCCCTGGCCAGTCTGAGCTGCCGAGCCGCAGCAAGTTGACACGGCATCCTGGGAGATGAATGGCGATCCTCCCCAACGCACCGGCCGATTGCTCAGCGAGCAGGAACTGGCAAAGCTTCTGAACATCAGTGTTCGGCACCTGATGAACCTGCGCAAGGCAGGGCTGCCCCACCTGCAGCTTGGCGTTTCCATCCGTTACGACCTCCATGAGGTGTTTTGGCACATCCGTGATCGCCGCATGATTCCCTCGCGTCAGCCCGAGGGGGCTGCATCGACGGGAGAGCTTCGTCTTCAGGAGGACCGCCCATGAGCCATGATGCCTCTCTTCCGGCGCGTCCAGGCATTGCGAACGCCACACTGCAACGGCTTGGCATTCGGTCGGTTTCGCCTGAAGAAGCCAAGAGCCTTGTCGGCCAGTCGTTTGCCGGTCTCTTCATTCCCTATGGCGTGCGAGTCCAGGGACGTCCCTTTGGGCGCCTCAGGCTCGACACCCCTCAGTCGGACCGAAAATACACCCAGGCAGTCGGCAGCGGTGTGCACCCTTACATTCCAGACTTCCCGGCACTCTTCGCCCAGCAGGACCTGGTGATCGTGGAGGGGGAGTTCAAGTCCATCGCCCTGTGTGAAGGGGGATTTCGTGCGATCGGCATCAGCGGATTCTATGGGTTCATGCACGAGGAACAGCTTTGCCCGAGGCTCGTGAACCACCTGGCTGACCATCCCTGCCGGCGAATCCTGTTCCTTGGCGACACCGACACGGCCCTGAACTATCAGTTTTCAGATGCGGCCGTGAAGCTGGCGAGACTCCGGGCTCCGGCTCCGGTCTTCCTGCCGCGCATTCCCTGGAACATGCCCAAGGGCGTCGATGACTGCCGTGAACACCTCGGTGAGGCCGAGTTTGGCGAGTGGTGGATGGAGATTGTAGGTCGGGCGCTGGAGGTTCCGGCCAAGCTGGAGCCGGGTCTTCTGGCCGTGGAGCTCTTCAAGGAAGCCCTGCCATGGCTGAGGGCCTCCGAGAACCTGGACCGCGCGCTGGTGCTGCATCGTCTTGGCAAGCTGGCCGGTTGCCTGACTCCGATCGCCCTGGGCGAGCTGGCGCAGCTGACCAAGAAGACCCTCGGCGTCTCCCATGCAATGCTCAAGCAGACGGCCAAGAGCACGCTGAAGAAGGCCCTTGCGCCCTTTGTGCCCAAGGAAGACTGGCAGCCGGTCATCGATGCGTATGGGGTGCCGGTGTTTCAGGGGGGTGAACATGAAGCTGTGGTCGGGCTCAATGAACGCTTCTGGGCCGGGCTGGTGGCCAGCCAGAACGAACTGATCTACGAGCCCATGGAAAAGCGGTTCTACCGTTACCACGGCCAGACGGGTCTGTGGCGCTCCGAAACCGAACCCAGCATGGAGCAGCTCAGCTGCAAGACGGTGGGAGGGGAGACCCAGTTCAGAGAGGACTGCCTTGAGCTGACGAGCATGCGCTTTGCCAAGGCGGTTGTAGGCCATCTGAAGGGCATTTGCGAAAAGGCCCATGTGTTTGCGCAGACGCCCCTTGGCATTCATGCGGCAAACGGCTTCCTCGTGATTGGCGAGGAGTCCATGGAGCTTCAGGAGTTCAGTCCCTCCCACTTCAGCCGCAACTCATCGCCCATCGTTTTTGATCCTGCAGCGCGCTGCCCGGTGTTCCTGGAGAAGGTGCTGCGCCCCGTTCTGGATGAGGACGACATCAGCCTTCTTCAATACTATGCGGGACAGTGCCTGCTGGGCAGGAACCTGACGCAGAGCATTTTGATTCTGCATGGCGAAGGGGGCACGGGCAAGGGCACCACCTCCAACGTGATTCAGAAGCTGGTGGGGGTGCACAACTGCCAGGAGCTGCGCACCGACCACCTGGAGGAGCGTTTCGAAATCTACCGCTACATCGGCCGGTCACTGCTCTACGGCGCGGATGTGGATCCTGGGTTTCTGCGCACCAAGGGCGCTCACAGCCTCAAGCGCATTGTTGGCAACGACCTGCTCACGCCCGAGGGCAAGAACAGCAACGAGGTCTTCAACATTCGGGGAGATTTCAACGTGCTGATCACCTGCAACAACCGGCTCTCGGTGCGGCTCTCCGGCGATGTGAACGCTTGGCGCCGCCGTCTGCAGATCATTGAGTTTCGCAAGCCCTTGGAAAAGACGTCCGTGATCCGCGACCTAGACAGCTGGCTCATAGAAAACGAAGGACCCGGCATTCTCAACTGGGCGATTGTCGGTGCCTCGGAGGTGCTGGCAGATGCCAGGGCCGGCAGAGCGCGTGCCCTCTCGGCGTCTCAGACGAGGCGGCTGGAGGCACTCTTGGGCATGTCCGACTCGATCCGCTGCTTCCTGACGGCGAAGGTGGAAAAGCGGGTGGGCGAGTGCCTCGAGAAGAACGAGCTACTGGAGGCCTACGCAGACTATTGTGGCGAGCAGATGTGGGATCCGCTCCCGGAGATGGCTGCGCGCAAGGAGCTCAATAACCGGATGCTTGAGATGTTTGGCTCCGTGGAGCGCAAGAGCGCCGGGGCTGAACGCAACCAGCGGGGATATTCCAATGTGGCCTTCATTGACTGAATCAACGACCATGAACACACCTCCACCTCCTGAGAAACCGGCCGTGCGCCGAGTCATTCCCTTGTCAGAACTTGGCAAGGCAGCCACCCCTCAACCAACACCGCCGCCTGCGGAAGGCAAGGCCGCCCCTTCCAAGCGGGTCTTGGATTCGGGACTCCCGCAATTCGGCCACCGCTTGCGCTCGCTGGATCCGCTGCATCCGGACTTCCGGGAACCCGCCAACGGTGAGTGGGTGGTGGGCCTTTACACCAGCGAGGACGGCAAGAAATGCCCGGTGCTGCTATGGGCCGACCCCAAGGTGGACTTGTTCTGGGACCCGAGCCGCCTCGAGCATGTGAAACCGCCAGGCAGCTACCTGATGTTGGAAGAACAGCCGCAGATCGACGGAGAGAGCGGCTACCCGGTCAGGGACGGGGCGGTGAGTCCATTTTGAGTGGGCGGGCATCTTCGTTGCGCAACGAAGATGGCTGGTTGGTTGACATCGCCCCCCGTGCATGAGCAACAACATGCAAGAAGGGGCAGCCACGCCCGAGGAAACGCAGGCGAGACCAGCCTCCCCTCAACTCTGGACCGCACGCGATGTGGCGCGTTACGCCCAGTGCAGCCTTCGGCAGGTCGGGTATCTGCGGTCGGAGGGTCTGCCTTTTATGCGCATCGGCCGCCTCATCCGCTTTGATCCTCCTCAGGTGAGAGCATGGCTGCTGGGCCATGCACCGGCCAACCTTCCATCCAAGGAGGTGCGCCTGTGAAAACGGTGGCCCCACACAAAGAAGGCTCCCTCCAGGATGATCCCGACACCCACTACTGCCGTCGCCAGCGCCGCAGCGATTCAGACTACCAGCAGGCTTATCAGGCCTGGGTGGACTCACTTCCGCCCGAAGAACGCCAGCAGCTGGCAGCCATGGGACTGGACCAGCCTTTGATGTCTGACACTGCGGGAAGCGGCTTTCGAGACGTGGCTGAAGCAAGCCGTTGCGCCGTCCTGCCGGAGACCTTTGAGGAGGACTCCGAAGAGGGGGCTGAACCTGAGGATCCGTGTTCAGATCGGGAGGAGGTGCTGCACCTGGTTCGCCGCCTGGTGGGCGAGTTGCTGAGCAAGGATAACGTGCGCCTGTCCGTCGAGTGCCTCGCCCTGACCACCGGCATTGCCTACCTGGGGGATTCCATGACGGACATCGCCCGTCGTCACGGCGTGACGCGCGCTGCTGTGAGCAAGCGCTGCGTGGAGTTCACCGATGCTCTCGGCCTGGCTCCCAGCCGCGCCATGCGCTCCACCGAAGCACGCCAGAGCTACCGCCGCCGCCGCATTAACCAACTCAACCAGCAAGACCTTGTCCCATGAGCCTCACTTTACCTGATTGTCCCAAGTTCACCGTTGGCCGCACCGGCCTTACCGTTCACGCCCCCCTGAGCTTCGCCGAATGGGCCGCAATGGCACCAAGGCTTCATGATGCCTCGCGCTGCATTGGCTTCCTCATCGGCGACTGGCTGGTGTATGGGCAGACGCAGTTTGCCACGCCTGGCCTCAAGTCGAAATCGCGCGTGTCTGCCAAAGATTATGCCGCAGCCGTTGAAGCCACCGGGCTGGACCGAACCACGCTGGCCACCTACGCCTATGTAGCCAGGCGCGTGCCTCATACGATCCGTCATGAAACGCTCTCCTGGGAGCACCACAAGATTGTGGCGAAGCTGGAGATGATCGAGCAAACACGCTGGTTGAAGAGGGTCGGCAGCAGCTCGGAGCGGATCTCCACACGTCGCCTGCGCAAAAGCATTCAAGCGGGTAGGCTTCTGAATGCGGAGGAAATGAAGCTGGATCCAGCCGACCGGGGCATTCCCAATCACATCCCGCAGGTAAACCGCCTCTGCGCCTGGTGGGCGGGGCTCCAGCGCGAGCGCTGGCTGGAGAAGGCATCACCCCGACAGCGTGCACAGCTCAAACGCGACCTGCTGCCCATCATGCAGATCTACGAGCGGCTGTAGGAGGCTTTTATGGCGATGGTGGGGCCAGAGGGCTGGGCAGGTGGGGATTGACCCGATCCCAGAACATGGGGGCAAGCCTCTTATCCAAGGCTGCTTCGTCCTTGAGCCCCCAGGATCCAGCCTCGACCCTTGCCGCCAGCTCCTGAAACCAAGCCAGCAGGGCAGGATCCATCGTGAGGGCCACCGTGAATGGGTCATCACCGGCCATGGGTGCTGTGCTGCCGTAGCACCGTCGGCGAGCCTGATAATCATCCCAAAGCATGAGGCCCGAGAACATGACCCGCACCAGGAACTCCCGCCCGTCGATGGCAAGGCAGTAGCTGAAAAGGACCGCCGGATGTTCGGAACTGGGCATCAGGGTTTTCTGCGGCGCTTGAATTCCAAGAGCAATTTCAGCTCATCCTGAATCTTCATCACCCACTTGAAGTCACGCAACAGGGCTTCCACCTGCTCAGCTGTGGCACGCTGGGGCCATTTGCTGTCCTTCATGTCACTCCACCAGGCACACAGCCTGTTGATATGAGGGATGTGGTTTTTCATGCCCCGGTCCGCCGGGTCAGCCACCATCTCCTCCGGAGTCAGCACCCGTCCGGCGAGGATGCTCTTGCGCAGGCGCATGGTGCTCAGAGCCCGCTGGTTTTTCTTGGGAGCGGCCAGCGCCAGCCAGCGACGCTGTTCGGCAACGGGGAGCTTGGCGACCACCTTGTGATGCTCCCAGGCGAGGGCATCGTTGCGGCGGCTCCTGGCCACACGCCGGGCGACGTAGGCGTAGTTGTGGAGGGTGCTCCTGTCCAAGCCTGTGGTCTGGATGGCGGCATCGTAGGCGTCCGTGGCGACACGGCTCGCAGCCGGCCCTTTGCGAAAGTTGGCCTCTCCATAGACCAGCCAGTCACCGATGACGAAGGCGATACCCCGGGCAGCGTTGCCCAGCGATGAGGCGACCTGGCTCCATTCCTCGAAGGTCAAAGGAGCAAGCACATCCAGACCCGTGGGAGAGATTTGGATATTGGAATGGCTAGGCAGGGCAAGGCTCATGCAGAATCAAGGTAGGAAACCATGACGGCGGCGATCGGACAAGTGCATGGGCAGGAGAAATAAAGACTCAGCACGTCAGTTTTTCATCCCTGGCAAAAAAAGCACAAAGCAGTGATTTCCAAACAAGCCAGCTATTGAATGTCCAGACTCTTCCGATGGCCTTGCCTCTTCGCCTGATAAGAAAAGCACCCGCTTCAGCACCTCCGAGAACATTACCCCTTCGGCCTGAAAAAGGTTGCCCGGCTCACTTCATTCCAAGCACGGATCCGCTCCCGTCCACTGGCAGGCCTGAGACTGGTTTTATTCCGTGGTTTTTCTCCTTTGAATGTGCGATATTCCTGTAGTGTTCATTAGCACATTGTCGCTAGCACATGCCAGGTATAACACCGGTGGAATCAGGCCTTCGTGTGTGCCGAATCTCCTTTCGGGACGAAGAGGTCGTGGGTTCGAATCCCGCCAGCCCGACCACTCAATTGAGTGGTCATCGTTTAGGCGGGATGAGAACGCAGTTCGACCGCCCGTCGCGTGAGCGATATCTCCTCAGCCGCAGGCCACACCGCGGGGCGTTGCGCACAAGGCGGAAAGGGTCAGGAGTCGATTCTTGACAGCCATTGACTTGCCTCCTTCGGCAAGTTGAGTTTGCCGGTCTTCAAGCGTTTGATCTGCTGACACACATTCATCGCGCTTTTCATCTGCAATCGCGTGGCTGTCCACTGCCTTGGCATGGCGGTCTTCAGATGCACCGCATGCGCGATGGCCACTTTTCTGGGGTCACTGCCCTTGGTGGTTGTTAGCTCCGATTCCATCATCCGGAGCCACTTCATGCCATCGACCACCAACTGCTCCGCCTCCGCTTCATCGTGACAGGCCTTGCTCTCTGCGCTCGACCGCAGGGCTCGCCCTTCCGGCTTCGGGCCTTCTTCCCGAACCTTTTCCCGCAGCCATTCTTCAAACACCTGCGTCCCCCAGAACCAGCCCCTCCTCAGCGTGCTCTGCCCGCCTCTGCAAAGACTCGCCGCCGGCAGGCCACATTGCGTTCGCTTCTCCTTGCCCACCCGCTCCTCCAGACGTTCCACGAAACGCCGTCTGCCTGCCGCCGTGTCTGGCAGATCAAAGAGCCTCAATCCCTCTTCAACGTTGAGCCACCGGGCCCGCTGCTTCGGTGACAGTCCGTAGCCCTGGGCCAGACTGCTCCAGCGGTAATCCAGCAGCCCCAGTCCACGTTCGCTGTCCACCCTCCTTGCGCGCGCAGGATTGAGGTGAATGTAATCCATCAGCGTCTTGAGGTAATCGCTCCCTCCATGCTCCTGCGGTTGCACCGGAATGGCCTTGTAGCGGCCACCAAACAAGTGCCCCCACTGGCGATGCCGTGCGTTGTACCGCTGGGTGTAGGTCCCTTGAAACCAGGACATGCCCGCGACCAGATTGGCCTTCGGCGTTCGCAGCAGCCAGTGGTAGTGGTTATCCAGAATCACCCAGGCCAGCACCTGCCAGCCCGTCTTTTTGCAGGCCTCCGCCAGCGTGGCGAGCAGCATTTCACGGTCGCCATCGTCCTGGACGATGTTTTCGCGCCGATCCCCGCGTGCCATGACATGATAGAGGGCACCGGGATACTGGATGCGGAGCTGCCTGGCCATGAGTCAAAGCTGGCTCGCGCATGAGCTTTGTCAAGTATCGACTCCTGACCCTTTCTTGCTGACCCTTTCTTGCTGGCCCCATTTGGGAAGCTGGGGCACCGGAGCGGCGGCGCCCGTGCGTCATTCCACTTTCCCTCCGCGCTTCCCGCGACACCTTGCGCGCGGATGATATCGCTGACGCCCCTCGCCGCCACCGTGCTGCTGCTCGCCCTCGGCTCTCGCGAGCTGCTGGCGGTGATCGGCCCCTGGGATGCGGCGGTGTTCGGCCACCAGTTCGTCTCCGGCTTCCAGCACATTCTGCCCGACGGCCTCGATCACCTGGCGTTTCTGGTCGGGCTGTTCTTTCTCGCCCGCAGCTTGCCCGCCCTGCTCGGCCAGGTCACGCTGTTCACGCTCGCCCACTCGCTCACCCTCGGCCTGGTCGTGCTCGCCGGCCTCGCCGTCGATGCGCACTGGGTCGAGATCGCCGTTGGCCTGAGCATCGCCGCCCTCGGCCTCGAGGGCCTGTTGCCGCGCCGTGCCTGGCTGGAGCGTCTGCGCTGGGCCCTCGTGCCCGCCTTCGGCCTCATCCATGGCCTCGCCTTTGCCCACAACCTGATTCGCGACGAAGCCCTGCGCCGCAGCCCGGCCTCTGCGCTGCTCGGTTTCAATTTCGGGGTTGAGCTCGGCCAGCTCGTTGTCATCGGCGCGTTGGTGCTGGTCTTCAGCCCATGCTGGCGCCGCGCCTGGTACACTCCGCGCCTCGCCCGGCCGGCCCTGGCGCTGATCGCCCTCAGCGGTCTGGCCTGGGCCGTCCAGCGCGCCGCGTGAAGGGGCTTTGCTCCTGCGTCTTCCACTTGACCAGAGGCACGCCGCCGCCCATTTTCCGGACGCATGAAATTCCAAACCACCCTTGCCGCCCTCGTCCTGACTGCCAGCCTCGCGTCCGCCGAGGACATCAGCTTCGAAAAGCAGATCCTGCCGGTCCTCAAGACCAGCTGCTTCAAGTGCCACGAAACCGAGCACGAGGAAAACGGCCGTGTGAAGCGCCCGAAGGGCGGCCTGGTGCTCGACACCGCCGAAGGCATCCTGGCCGGCGGCAAGGAGTATCCGAAGGAAAACGTCGTCGCCGGCAAGCCGGACGACAGCTGGCTGCTCAAGACCATGGCCCTGCCGGAGTCCGACGACCTCGCCATGCCGCCGGAAGGCAAGGGCGACCGCGTCAGCGCCGCCGACCAAGAGCTCATCAAGAAGTGGATCGCCGCCGGCGCCAACTTCGGTGGCTGGACCAAGGCCGCCAAGTAAGCGCCCTGCACACCTCACCATTCAACGAGAGTGACGGCCCCGGCCGTCACTCTTTTTTTGCGTCCCAGCCGCGCACCCGCGCATGCACGACGGCGCACTGGCCCATGTAGTGATCCATGGAAAAGTCGTTCGCCGCCTTGAGGATGTGGTCCTTCGCCTTGGCGGTCTCACCGAGGGCCTCGAAGTACAGCCCGAGGTACAGGTGGGCAAAGCAGCGGTGGTTGCGCAGGTCCTCGCCCTCCCCCTGCTCCGCCGCCGCCAGCACCCGCTCGACCGTGCCCGTGCCGGCAAACAGGTCGTGCACCTGCTGCATCGGCACCCGGCTGTCGCCCTCGATCGGGATCAGGCTTTTCCGCGCCGCCTCGACGCCCTCGAGCCGCGCCACGCAGAGGAAATGCCAGGCAGCATTTTCGACATCGGCCGTGTTCACCGTCTGGTGCACCTCGAACTGCTCGCGGCCGCGCGCAAAGTCGTCGGCGTAATACAGCGCCAGTCCGCGCTGCCAGAGCTTCGGCTTGGCCTCGGGGGCCAGCTCGAGCAGGCGGTCAAAGGCCGCGACCGACTCCTTGGGCTTGGCCTCGAAGAAGAGCGACACCCCCTCGCGGAACACCGCGTTGGGCGACTTCGCCTCCTGGGCGAACAGGGGGGCGGACAGACTGGCCATCGTGAGGCCAGCGACGAAGAGACAAGCGAGACGCGGGATCATGACAGACCAACAACGCCTGCCGCACGTTTGTTGCCGAAAGTTCGCGAGGGCCATCGGTAGGGCGCCCTGTCCCCAGGGCGCCGGGTTTGGAAAGGATCGCCGACCGCAAAACCCCGAACGGCGGGCTGGGACAGCCCGCCCTACCTGATGCGTCGGGTTTGGACAAGGCTGCCACCACGCATCACTCTTCCGGCACGTAAAAACGGCCCAGGTGCTCGAGGATCTTGGCGCGCAACTCCTCGCCCTCGATCTCGCCGTTGTGACGGAAGATCACCTCGCCGCCCGGCGCCACCATCAGGGTGTGCGGGATCGGCCCCGGCCACTCGGGATCGAGCGCGGCAATCAGTTCGTCCTGGCTGGCGCCCCTGAAGACGTAGGCATTGCCCTGGCGACCCTCGGCCTTGAGCGAGGGCTTGAGGCGATCGGGCACGATGGCGTTCTGCTCCTCGAGGAACTGCTTCACCTCGGCGATCTCGTCGGGCTCGTTGATGCTGATGGCGATGAACTCGAAGTCGCGCAGGGCGAACTTGCGCTGCGTGGCGACCAGCTGCGGGAACTCATCGACGCAGGGCCCGCACCAGGTGGCGAAGACATTGAACAGACGGACCTTCTTCGTCGTGTTGCGGCGCAGCTCGGCCACACCTTTGGCGTCGATGACCTGCACCTCCACCGGTGTCGTCTGCCACTTCTCCTGGTCGGCCGCCACCTGGGCGCGTTTGCCGAGCCACTTTGTCGAGCAGCCGTGCGGCCGCGTCTCCGCCACCGCCACCGGCCGGCCCGCCAGCAGGTCCTCGACCGCCCGCCGCGCATCGGGTGCGGTCACGGTCGCCGGATCGGCGAAGCGACTGTCGTCAAACCGGCCCTGGTAGCGCAGCTTGCGCTCGGCATCGAGGATGAAGACATGCGGCGTGGCCAGGCAGCCGTAGGCGAGCGCCGTCTTCTGGGTTTCGCCGTCAAAGAGGTAGGGGAAATTGAACTTCTGCTCCGCCGCGTGACGCTGCATTTCGGGAAAGCTGTCGTTGTACTTCGAGTAACCCAGCTCATCCGGGCGCAGCGCCGCCGGATCGTTCGGATTGATCGCCACCACCCGCACGCCCTGGGGCGCGAAGTCCGTGACGAATTGCTTGAGCCGACCCTCGATCGCCTGCGAGGTCGGGCAGTGGTTGCTCAGGAAGGCGACCACCAGCAGCTTCGCATCGGCAAAGGACTTCAGCGAGTAGCGTTCCTCGTCGATGCCGACCAGATCAAAGTCCGGGGCCGGATCGCCGAGGGCCAGAGCGTGAAAGCCCTCCGGCTGGGCCGCAGGTTTCGCCGCCTTCGGCGCCGGCTGAGCGACCGCAAGCAGGGGAAGAACACCGATCAGAAAGAAAGCACGCATGGCACCCACACCAACGCACGCGACGGCCCCGGTCTAGCCAAGCCAACTCAAACCGAGTTCCAAGTTTCAGGTTCCAGGTTCCAAGTCCCAGGTTTCAAGTTTCAAGGGTGCAGTCAATGCTCGGCTTCAGGCCCGTTCGGGTTCCCACCGCAAGTTCCAAGTTCCGAGATTGAAGAATCGCGGGCTACGACCAACCCACGTCCGGGTGCCAACTTGAAACCTGAAACTTTAAACTTTAAACTTCCGAAACCATGCCCTGGCACCTCTACGTCCTGCGCTGTGCCGACGGCAGCCTCTACTGCGGCATCACGAACGACCTGCCGCGCCGCTTCGCCCAGCACGAGCGCGGCACCGGCGCCCGCTACACCCGCGGCCGCGGCCCGCTGAAGCTCGTCAAGGCCTGGCCCGCCGTCAGCCAGTCGGCCGCCCTCAAGGCCGAGCACGCCTTCAAGCAACTCCCCCGCCCCGCCAAGGACCAAAAACTGAAAAGCCGCGCCCGCCAGGACCCCATCTCCCGCCTGCTGCGCGGGGAGGCGGTGGCGTGAAGGCCTCTAGGGCGATCAAGCCCTCACGGCTCTGAGCAGTTGGACGGCAACATCCACCATGTCCTGACGAATCGAGGTGCGCAGGAAGCGCGTGTCTTCGGACTCTCCGGGCACGACCTGCCCCAGCACAAAGTGGCTGGCTTTGACGGGGCCGGGTGAAGATTCGCCCGTGAAATGCATCTCCAAGCTGCGCAAGGCATCCGGGCAGGCGGAATTGGCGACGCGCACTTCCTCGGCAAAGGCTGCGATGGCGGCGTCGGTCCCGCCGTCGTAGTGACGCACGGTGTACAAGATGTCGAAGGCATCCTTGGGCTGCTGACGATCTCCAAACGCACGGAGTTTCAGGGCAAGGAACGGGCCGACTTCACAAACCCGAGCCTCAAAGTGTTGCGTGGCCCCGTGCAAATCAACTCCGGTCACTTCCGCGATTCGATCGGTGGCCAGCGCTCGATTCACGCCAGGCATGATGCTGGCGGTGATGTCCTCCACACGGACCGAGCCGCTGCTACGTGTCGGATGCTCAACAAGGAAATCCACGTGGATGGGGAACCCGCCGAGGGTTTTCTCCAATCGCGTTGGCTGTTCAACACTGGTCTTGAATCCCTGGCCGCTGAGTTGCCAGAAGAGATTTCCATACTGACCGGTATCAGCGCCCAACGCGATGCCGAGATCGACATCAAGCGTGGCCGGACGCGGCAGTTGACGCGGCTGCGTCAGGTCCCCGCAGAGGTATTTGGGCACCAGTCCACCCACAAGCACAAGGTCGTCGTGCCACGCGCCCAGAGTTGGCCACAGGGTGAGAAAGGCACGTTCCGCGAGGGCTGTCCAACCCGGATCGTATTCACTGAAGGTCTCATATTTCATGCCCGGCAAAAGCCCTCCCATTCTGCCAGCGCTGCTGCCGCCTCCGGCCCGCGCAGACCCGTCCTCTGCAGATCGAGGTAAATCTGGGCATCCGTGACAAGGGTGAGATCATCACGTGCCTGGGTCGCCGTCAGGATGCCTGTGTCATCCGGCACATGCAGCCAAAGCTTGCCGCCCTCGGAAACTCTCCGAATTCCAAGCTGCTCCGCGGCAGCGGCATCAGGCAGTCTTTCGACATAAGCGGAGCAGACCACCGGCTCTGTGTAGGGATGCCGGACCCAGGCGGCGATCCACTGGGTGAAAGCGAGCGGGACTTTCTCGGTCACCGCCCATTGCTGAAGACGCTGCGCGAGTTTCTGTGGCGGGCCCAGAAAACCTGCGTAACGCGTCGTGCGGGTTCGCTGGGCAAAGCGGTCGGATTCCGCCCACTCGGCAAGCAGCCCACGCCAGTCACGCAGACGAAACTCGCGGGCGCGGGTCTTTTCCACAAAACCCTGACGGATGAGGTGCTGGACGATGCGCGAGACGAGTCCGACGCTGGCCCCGGTGCGAGGCACGATCTCCGACTGAGTCCAGAGTCGTTCGCGATCCGACAAGAGGCAGCGAACAATGCGCGCGCTCTTGCCGACGAAAATGTTTCGCGGCTCCGGCTCGTGGCAGAACGATCGCCCCGGCAGGGCCGGGCGATCCACCAGCAAGCCGGGGGCGCGCAGCCAGGTCCGGCCATTGAGATCCGTGGCAGCGAGGCCCTGCGCCTTGCAGGCGGCCAGGGCGCGCGCGGACAATTCCGGTGTCACGATCAGGGGTTGGGGATCCCCAGCGATGAAATCCAGCTTTTCCAGCCACGGGACACTGGCCTTGAGGACATAGAACGGACGAAAAGCGAACCGCCTGCCGTCGAGTTCAAGTTCGACAGAACCCGCGTCTTGGGGATCGTGGCCAGGCCGCACATGCCAGCGCAAATCCGGATCCAAAGCGGCAAGTGCATGGAACTGAAAAACCAGCTCGCTCACGTCGCGAATCTCGCCTTTTTCACCGGGGAATTGTATTTTCACTGCCTTGTGAAAATAATGTCTTTCGGTAAAGTGTCGAACTCAATTTCACTCGATCTACCATTTTTCACTGTCCAGTGAAAATCCACCGGCGCCCCCCACACCCGCGGCCGCGGCCCGCCGTCAGCCAGTCCGCCGCCCTCAAGGCCGAGCACGCCTTCAAGCAACTCCCCCGCCCCGCCAAGGACCAAAAACTGAAAAGCCGCGCCCGCCAGGACCCCATCTCCCGCCTGCTGCGCGGGGTGGCTTGAACTGGCTCGATCGCACTCAGTTCAAATCCTGCACTGAGACAACGTTCCCAGCAAAAGTAACCGTGTCGTCGTATTCCTCCATATCAAAGATGCCGCCGTCCGGGATCGATAAAGTCGGTTGACCTTCCAACACCAGCACTGCCTCAGCAGCTCCCTGACGATCACGTATCAAATACAAGCAGGCGTTGTTGGCAGCATCCTGAGCATCCATTCGATTCCGAATCGTGACAGCAACCGTCTGGCATGAATCCGAATCGTCACCAGGGGGCCTCCATCGGCAAATGACGGTGTGAGTGTGTGACCTATTTTTGTTGAGTTGGGGCATGCTCAACAAGCCTGGCCAAACTATCACAGATGGCAAGCCATGGTGCCCCTTGATGGTTCAATTATGGACGGATCCACTTGACCTTGAACCGGACATCCGTCATGCCGCCAAATTCTCATCGGCCGCCTGCGCCGCCAAGGCATGTGCGCGCAGCAATAATGGATCAGGTCTCAAGATCGTGGGAAGCCGCAATGGCTGCCCATCGCACTCGTAAAACCACTTCGCCTCTCCAAAATCACCCATGCTTCCGTTTCGAAGCCTTTTGGATAGGCGAACGATGCAATCGTCATCCACCCAAAGCAATCCACGATCAAAAGCTCGGTCATGGAGTGCATTCAGACAAAGGCCGTTTCGCGGATTCAGCCGATTCAATGAATCGCTCGCCCACGGAACAATGTGGCTGGCTGTAAGCAGAGCAGGCACAGCTAATCCCGTGATGCAACAACGATGATTGTAGGCGGACAGAACCCGACGACGAAAAAAGTTCTGATTCACGCGCAAACGAACGATGGCCTCTCGTTCCAGCCCAGCTTTGGGTAAATCCTGCGTTTCCACTTCGGCATACTCAGTGACGGTCTTGCCAAGCCTTTGCGCCATCAGTCGCTGACTTTCGAAAGCCAAAGACTCCGCATCACTTGCGAATTCTTGCCAGACCTCCTCTTCACCCTTTGCTCCGTGTGATGCACCACGAATCCCTCTTGCTTGCAACGCAGGGTCGAGACGCGCAAAATTCGCCAGCTTGTAAGAGACACTGCCGACACTTCTCCCGAGGAGTTGGGCAAGTTGCTGGATTTTCGGGTTGCGGACATGAATGGTCCCAAATGGTATTTGGCTGTAAAGATTGAAGGCAAGGATGTGCTCCTCGCGGGACCAGTTTCCGGGCCTGCTCATGATTCGGATGTCTTTTTGTGAACGGATCTCTCCTTTTGATCACTCCCGGCAAAGGTCTTGCCAACCTTTATTTGGGTAACTTGAGGACCTGAACGGGCCGAGAGCGTGAGCAAAAACGTGCATGCCACAGGTAGCCGCGGGTGGAGACAACTGTCGACGCAGAGTCCCTGAGGTCTTTATCGAACAATCGAATTCGTGGTGTCTCATGCGGTGGCTTCTCCTTTGCCTTCAGCTTGCAACAAGAGGTCGGACATTGGCTGGGGGATGGAAGCGAAAAGATGCGATTTTTTGGGCCAGTGCACCGCTGGTCCGAGCAGGCTGATGCGGATTCGCCATGTGCCCAGCCCGGCCCACCCTGCCGGCGCTCTGGGACAGAGCGCCCTACCCTTGCCTCCAGGCTCTCCGTTCTACGCGGGTGTGCCCGAGAGGTTCAAGTGGTAGCGGGTGCCTTTGAGTTGGCCGGTGCGGGTCAGGGCGGCTTTGGCGACGAGGTCGGCCAGGTCGCGGGTGGCGGTGGGGCGGGAGGTGCCGGTGAGGCGGAGGTATTTCTCGGCACTGAGGCCGCCGGTGAAGCCCTCCGGGCCTGTCTCAAACACCCGCCGAAGGACCTTCTCCTGGCGGGCGTTGAACTGGCCGCGGTGACGGTCGAAGAAACGGGTTTTGGCGATCACCCAGCCGACCTGGACCTGGGCTTCCGCCTGCGCGGTCAGCACGGCCTCGGCAAAGAAGACCAGCCAGCCGGTGACTTCGAGCGTGCGGTTGGTCGCCTCCAAGGCGGCGTAATAGGCCTTGCGGGTGCGGTTGAGGGTCTGGGCCAGCGGCAGCAGCAGTGCATGCCCGAGCCCCTCGGCGAGGGCCTTTTCCGCCAGAGCGCGGGCCAGTCGGCCATTGCCATCCTCAAAGGGGTGGATGGCGACGAAGTGCAGGTGCGCCAACCCGGCGCGAGTGAGCGGGGGCAACGGTGTCGCGCCACCCGGTGCGGTGCAGGTCAGCCAAGCCAGAAAGCGGTCCATTTCCGCCGGCACCCTGGCGGCCGGCGGAGCCTCGAAATGAACCTTCGGCGCATGCACGGGCCCGGACACCACCTGCATGGGATCCCCCCCGGTGCGATAGCGACCCACCTCGGCGCAGCGCCCCTCGGTGAGCAGGCGGTGCCAGCGCATCAACGTTTCAGCGTCGAGCGGCTCGGCGTGGTGCCGGTACAACTCGACCATCATCTCGGCGATGCCCGCCTCAGCCCGCGGCACGCGACGGGGATCGGTCGCCAGGCCGAAATGCCGGCACAGCGACACCTGCAGGCTCTCGCGACTGAGCAACTCGCCCTCGATCTCGGAGGTTTGATGCGCCTCCTCACTGAGGATCTGCACGGTCAGCCGCGTCTGATCGTCCTGTCCCACATGCTCGATGCGACCGGCAAAACGCCCCGCATCCTGCAAAAACCGCGCCTCCAGCGCGGTCAGCGCTGCGGCTTCGTAGCGAAAGGAGGGCCAGTCAGGCTGTTGCCAGTTCCAAGACATGATTCAAATCAGCGAGATTTATAAATCATGATGATGGCATTTTATGATTTATAAAGCCCCATCTTCTAAATCAACGTTTCGGTGGGCACCTTCAACCCCTCTGGCCTGATGCGGATTCACCAGGCACCCGACCTACCCACCCTGACCGGCGCTCTGGGACAGAGCGCCCTACCTTTTCTGCCCTCCGCCCTTGGCTGGTGTCCCCGGCAGGAATCGAACCTGCATTTAGAGTTTAGGAAACCCTCGTTCTATCCATTGAACTACGGGGACGGCTGGGAATCAGGGGTTTACGACTTATGATTGACGATTTTTGATTGTGGGTGGGCCGAAGTCAGAACAAAAGTCAGAATGATTTCGTCTTGCGGGCACCATGCTGTGCCCGGGGGATTTGTCCACTCAAAGGGCGCGGTGGGCGCTCGGGGGCTCAGGCGGGGCGGTTCAGCCAGGCACAGTAGCTGCCGCTGGGGACGGGCAGGACCTCGGGGCCGCCGCGCAGGAGCATCTCGCCCTGCTCGAGGGTGCCGCCGCGGGCGCCGAAGGCCTGGAGCAGGAGGTGGTGCAGGGAGATCGGGGTGAGCTCGGGGGTGTGGCAGGAGAGCAGGACGCCGAGCGGCGTGTCGGACTGCAGGCGGCCGAGCAGGCCGAGCAGGGGCGGCAGGTCGTTCTCGATCTTGAAGACCTCGCCCTTGGCGCCGCGGCCGTAGCTGGGCGGGTCGAGGATGATCAGGTCGTAGCGGCGCTCGCGGCGCAGCTCGCGCTCGAGGAACTTGGTGACGTCGTCGACGATCCAGCGAATCGGCCGCTCTTCCAAGCCGTTGAGGGCGGCGTTCTGGCGGGCCCAGTCGACCATGCCCTTGGAGGCGTCGACATGGCAGACTTCCGCGCCGCCGCGGGCGGCCGCGAGCGTGCTGCCGCCGGAGTAGGCAAAGAGGTTGAGCGCGCGCGCCGGCCGGCCATGGGCCTTGGCGTAGGCGGCACAGAGCTCGCGGATGCGCCGCCAGGTCTCGCGCTGCTCGGGGAAGATGCCGAGGTGGCCGAAGTCGGTGCTGCTCAGGCGGAAGCGGGTGCCGTCGACCTCGATCTCCCAGGTGGCGGGCAGGCGCTCGCGGCCGCGCCACTGGTTGCCGCCGTCGCGGAAGAAGGCGGCGGTGGCGCGCTGCCAGTCCGACTTCGGCAGGCGCGGCTGCCAGACCGCCTGGGCGCAGGGCCGGGACAGCACGACGGTGCCAAACCGTTCCAGCTTCTGGAAGCCGCCGCTGTCGAGGAGTTCGTAGCCGTCTTGCATGGCAGTTAGTCGC
Organism: uncultured bacterium; assembly: GCA_966252325.1. Taxonomy (GTDB): domain Bacteria; phylum Verrucomicrobiota; class Verrucomicrobiia; order Verrucomicrobiales; family Verrucomicrobiaceae; genus Prosthecobacter. The sequence continues at coordinate 41,822 of CBINON010000020.1, forward strand.
CGAGGCCGACGGCGGCGCGGACGCGGTCGAGGGTCTGGCGGGCGATGGCGCGGGCTTTTTCGGCGCCCTCGGCGAGCACGCGGTTGACGTAGGCGGGGTCGGCGACGATTTCGGCGCGGCGTTCGCGGAAGGGGGCGAAGTGGGCGAGCATGGCCTCGAGCAGGCGCTTCTTGAAGTCGCCGTAGCCGATGCCGCCGCGCAGGTGGTCGTCGACCATGGTCTGGTAATCGGCCGGGGAGGCGACCAGCTTGTAGAGGGCGAGCACACTGTTGTTTTCGATCGGCTTGGGATCCTCCAGGGGGGTGGAGTCCATGACGATGCGCATGATCTTCTTCTTGAGGGCGCCGGGCTCCTCGAAGAGCTGGATGGTGTTGTCGTAGCTCTTGCTCATCTTGCGGCCGTCGAGGCCGGGCACGACGGCGGTTTCCTCACGGATGCGCGGCTCGGGGATCTTGAGCAGGCCCTCGCCGAAGGCCAGGTTCATCTTGACGGCGATGTCGCGGGTGACCTCGACGTGCTGCTTCTGGTCCTTGCCGACCGGCACGACGTCGCTGTCGTAGATGAGGATGTCGGCGGCCATGAGCACCGGGTAGGCGAAGAGGCCGTGCGAGGGGCTGATGCCGTTGGCGATCTTGTCCTTGTAGCTGTGGCAGCGCTCGAGCAGGCCCATGGGGGTGACGGTGCTGAGGATCCAGGCCAGCTCGGTGTGCTCGGGGACGTCGCTCTGGCGGAACAGCACGCACTTGGCCGGGTCAAGGCCGCAGGCGAGGAAGTCGATGGCGAGGTCGCGCACATGCGAGCGCAGCAGCTTGCCGTCGTGGATGCTGGTCAGCGAGTGGTAATCGGCGATAAAGTAGAAGGCCTCGCCCTCGTGCTGGAGCTTGAGGGCGGCCTCCATCATGCCGAAGTAGTTGCCGATGTGGAGTCGCCCGCTGGGTTGAAGGCCGGAAAGGATGCGCATGGGGAGGGCATCATGCCCGGCCCGGCCCCTGATTCAAGGCCGGAGCGCGGCCGTTTCGACACCTTGACGGATGGCCCGGGCCGGTTAGGCTGGGGGTTCCATGCTTGAGAACTACCTTCCCGTCCTTCTCCAGATCCTGATCGCCGCCGGTTTCGCCGGGGGCACACTGCTGGCGTCCGTGCTGGCGGGCAAGGCGGCCAAGCGCAACGCCATGAAGGACAGCGCCTACGAGTGCGGCATGCTGCCGCTGGGCGAGGCCCAGCCGCGCTTCAGCGTCAAGTTTTACATCGTCGCCATGCTCTTCGTGCTGTTCGACATCGAGGTGGTCTTCCTGTACCCGGGCGCGGTCATCTTCCGCGACCAGATCGCCGCCTACGGGGTCGGCATCGCCTGGGCGGCGCTCGGCTTCATCAGCATCCTCGGCGTCGCCTTCCTGTACGCCTGGCGCAAGGGCGCGCTCGACTGGAAGCATTGATTCCGTGGAGGGGCGGGCTGAGCAGCCCGCCGGGCGGGGCCTCAAGCGGGGCGAGCCCGTTTCCAAATCCGGCGCTCTAGGACAGAGCGCCCTTACCGCCCCTGCGCCCTACCTGCAGTCCACGCCCGAACGAACAACGGGCCCGCCCCAAAGGAGCGAACCCGTTGCAAAACGATCCAGCTGTCCGGGCAGGCCGGCCTCAGAGGGCGGCGATGCGGCGGCAGACTTCCTCGACGTTGGCGCGGCTGTTGAAGGCGCTGATGCGGAAGTAGCCCTCGCCGGCGCTGCCGAAGCCGCTGCCGGGGGTGATGACGACGTTGGCCTCGTTCAGCATCTTGTCGAACATCTGCCAGCTGGTCAGGCCGGCGGGGCAGCCGACCCAGACGTAGGGGGCGTTGACGCCGCCGTAGACGGGCAGGCCGGCCTTTTGGCAGGCCTCGACGAGCAGGGCGGCGTTGCCCATGTAGTGCTCGATGAGCTCGGCGACCTGGGCCTTGCCCTCGGGGCTGTAGACGGCTTCGGCGCCGCGCTGGACGATGTAGCTGACGCCGTTGAACTTCGTGCTGTGGCGACGGCTCCAGAGCGGGTGGATGGCCTGCTGGCTGCCGTCCTTCTTGCGGCCCATGAGACCCTTGGGGATGACGACGACGGCGCAGCGCACGCCGGTGAAGCCGCCGTTCTTCGAGAAGCTGCGGAACTCGATGGCGCAGTCGCGGGCACCCTCGATCTCGAAGATCGAGCGCGGCACGTCGGGGTCGCGGATGAAGGCCTCGTAAGCGGCGTCGTAGAGCAGGATCGTGCCGTTGGCGCGGGCGTAGGCGACCCAGGCCTCGAGCTGGGCGCGGGTGGCGGTGGCGCCGGTCGGGTTGTTCGGGTAGCAGAGGTAGGCGAGATCGACGGGCTCGTCGGGGATGGCCGGGACAAAGCCGTTTTCCGGGGTGCACTTCAGGTAGTGCAGGCCGGCGTAGGCGCCGTTTTCATCGGCCTCGCCGGTGTTGCCGGCCATGACGTTGGTGTCGACATACACCGGGTAGACCGGGTCGGTGATGGCGATCTTGTTGCCGGTGCCGAAGATGTCGAGGATGTTGCCGGTGTCGCACTTGCTGCCGTCGGAAATGAAGATCTCGTCGGCGTCGACCTGGATGCCGCGCGCCTGGAAGTCGTGCTGGGCGATGGCGTTGCGCAGGAAGTCGTAGCCCTGCTCGGGGCCGTAGCCGCGGAAGCTGTTGCGGTCGCCCATCTCGTCGACGGCCTTGTGCATGGCCTCGCGCACGGCGTTGGGCAGGGCCTCGGTGACGTCGCCGATGCCGCAGCGGATGAGGCGCTTGGCGGCCTCCGGGTTGGCTTCGGTGAAGGCTTTGACGCGGCGGGCGATCTCCGGGAAGAGGTAGCCGGCTTTGAGCTTGAGGAAGTTTTCGTTGATGTAGGCCATGGCGGAAAAGAAGTCCGGCAGTCTGGCGAGCCGTCGCCGGGATGCAAGGGGCGGGCGCCGGTTTGGCGGGGCCGGGGCCAAGACCGGGCGCGCTTTTCCGATGGACGCACCGTCGGCCACGGGCGAGCCTGCGGCATGACGACACGCGTCTTCTGGCGACGGATGCTGCTGGCGGCGGCGGCCCTCGGGCTGCTGATCGCCTGGCGCTGGTGGGGGCATTCACACCCGCCCGGCTACGGCCCCGACTTTGCCAGCGGCAACGGCCGCATCGAGGCGACCGAGATCGACATCGCCACGAAGATCGCCGGTCGGGTGCGCGAGATCCTCGTCGAGGAGGGCGAATTTGTCGCCGCGGGCCAGGTGCTGGCGCGCATGCAGGTGGATGTGCTGGAGGCGCAGCGCCAGGAGGCGCGGGCTCAACTGCGTCAGGCCGGTCATGCGGTGGCGACCGCGCGCGCCCAGGTGGCGGCGCGGCAGAGCGACCAACTCGCCGCCGAGGCGGTGGTGGTGCAGCGCGAGAGCGAGCTGGAGGCGGCGGAAAAGCGGGCGGTGCGCACGCGGGCGCTGGTGGCGCAGCGGGCGGTCTCGACCCAGACCCTCGAAGACGACGAGGCGCGGGTGAAGAGCGCCGCGGCCGGCGTGGCAGCCGCCAGGGCCCAGGTGCAGGCGGCGAAGGCGGCCGTCGAGGCGGCCCAGGCGCAGGTGACCGGTGCGGAATCGCAGGGCGAGGCCGTGCAGGCGACGATTGCCCGCATTGAGGCCGACCTTGAGGACAGCGTCCTGAAGGCGCCGCGCGCCGGCCGGGTTCAGTACAAGATCGCCCAGCCGGGCGAGGTGCTCGGGGTCGGCGGCAAGGTGCTCAACCTGGTCGATCTCGGCGACGTCTACCTGACCTTTTTCCTGCCGGAGATCGCCGCCGGCCGGCTGGCCCTGGGGGCCGAGGCGCGCTTGGTGCTCGACGCCGCGCCGCAGTATGTCGTACCGGCACGGATCAGCTTTGTGGCGAGTGTCGCCCAGTTCACGCCGAAGACGGTCGAGACGTTGAGCGAGCGGCAGAAGCTGATGTTCCGGATCAAGGCGCAGATCGACCGCGCCCTGCTGCAGAAGCACCTGCAGAAGGTCAAGACCGGCGTGCCGGGCGTGGCCTGGGTCAAGCTCGACGACGCCCTGCCCTGGCCGGAGGAACTGACCGTGAAACTGCCGGAATGAACGCGTCCGTGGCGAGCCTGCGCGGCGTCCGCCTGCACCACGGCCGGACGCGGGCGCTCGATGGCATCGATCTCGACCTGCCGGCCGGTTCCCTCACCGGCCTGATCGGGCCGGACGGGGTCGGCAAGTCGACCCTGCTCGCCCTCATCGCAGGCGCCCACGCCGTGCAGGAGGGCCGCGTGCAGGTGCTTGGCGGCGACATGGCGGACGCCGGCCACCGGCGCGCGGTATGCACGCGCATCGCCTACATGCCGCAGGGCCTGGGCAAGAATTTGTATGGCACGCTGTCGATCGAGGAGAACCTGCAGTTCTTCGGTCGCCTGTTCGGCCACGACCGCGCCGAGCGGCGGCGGCGCATCGATGAACTCACCGAGCGCACCGGACTGCGAGCCTTCCTCGACCGGCCCGTGCAAAAGCTGTCAGGCGGCATGAAGCAGAAACTCGGCATCTGCTGCGCGCTCATCCACGATCCCGACCTGCTGCTGCTCGACGAACCGACCACCGGCGTTGATCCGCTGTCGCGCCGGCAGTTCTGGGAACTGATCGACCGCATCCGTGCCGAGCGGCCCGGCATGAGTGTTGTGGTGGCCACCGCCTACATGACCGAGGCCGAGCGCTTTGACCGGCTGGTGGCGATGCATGCCGGGCGCGTGCTCGCCGAGGGCGCGCCGGCCGAGCTGCGCGCGCGCACCGGCGCCGCGACCCTGGAACAGGCTTTCATCGCCCTGCTGCCGGAGGCCAAGCGCAGCCAGCACCAGCCGGTGGCCCTGGCGCCGCTGGCCGCTGGAGCGGCGTCAGAAACGGCCATCGAGGCCGAGGACCTGAGCTGTCGGTTCGGCGACTTCACTGCGGTCGACCGCGTCAGCTTCCGCATCCGCCGCGGTGAGATCTTCGGCTTCCTGGGCTCGAACGGCTGCGGCAAGACGACGACGATGAAGATGCTGACCGGCCTGCTGCCGGCGACCAGCGGCCGGGCGCGGCTGTTCGGGCGCGAGCTGGCCGCGGATGACCGCGAGGTGCGGCGCCGGGTCGGTTACATGTCGCAGTCGTTCTCGCTCTACGGCGAGCTGAGCGTGCGCCAAAATCTCGAGCTGCATGCGCGGCTCTTCCAGGTGCCGGCCGCCGAGCTGCCGGGGCGGGTGCGCGAACTCGCGGAGCGCTTTGGCCTGACTGGCGTGATGGACAGCCTGCCCGATTCCCTGCCTCTCGGCTTGCGCCAGCGGCTGTCGCTGGCGGTGGCGCTGATCCACCGGCCCGAGCTGCTCATCCTCGATGAACCCACCTCGGGGGTCGACCCGATCGCGCGCGACCAGTTCTGGCAGCACCTGGTGGACTTGGCGCGGCGCGACGGCGTGACGATCTTCATCTCCACGCACTTCATGAACGAGGCGGAGCGCTGCGACCGGGTGTCGCTCATGCACGCCGGGCGTGTGCTGGTCAGCGGCGCGCCGGGTGAACTGGCGCGCGAGGGCGGGGCCGGCTCGCTGGAGGAAGCCTTCATCCGTCGGCTGGAAGCGGTGACGCCCGCGGCCGCGCCCAGGGCGACGGCGCCGACGAAGGCCCTGACGCCAGCCTCACCGACCGCAGCGTCGGGGGGGCGCTTTCGCGCGGGCCGGGCCCTGAGCTACAGTTGGCGCGAGGCGCTTGAGCTGCGCCGCGATCCGGGCCGCGCGGCGCTGGCCCTGCTCGGCACCGTCCTGCTGATGTTCATCATGGGCTACGGCATCAGCATGGATGTCGAGGACCTGCGCTTTGCCGTGCTCGACCAGGACGAGACGCAACTCAGCCGCAACTACGCGCTGAACCTGGCGGGCTCGCGCTACTTCATTGAGCGGCCGGCGCTGCGCGATGCCGAGGACCTGGACCGGCGCTTGCGCACGGGCGAACTGGCGCTGGCGCTGGAGATTCCGGCCGGGTTTGCGCGCAACCTGCATCGTGGCGCGCGGGCGGAGATCGGCGCCTGGGTGGATGGTTCCATGCCACAGCGGGCCGAGACCACACTCGGCTACGTGCGCGGCCTGCATCAAGAGTGGCTGGCGCAGATGGCGACGCGGCGGCCGGAGGCACGTTCGGCGGCGGCCTGCACCATTGAGACGCGCTTTCGCTACAATCCCGATGTGCGCAGCCTGCCGGCCATGGTGCCGGCGGTCATTCCCATGCTGCTGCTGATGATCCCGGCCATGCTCGCCGCCCTGTCGGTGGTGCGTGAAAAGGAGCTCGGGTCCATCGTCAACTTTCATGTCACCCCGGTGACCCGCGCCGAGTTCCTGCTCGGCAAGCAACTGCCCTACGCGCTGCTCGGCCTGTTCAACTTCCTGCTCATGAGCCTGCTGGCGGTGACCGTGTTTGAAGTGCCGCTGAAGGGCAACTTCGCCGCGCTGGCCGTGGCGGCCGTGCTCTTCATCCTGTTCTCCACCGGCCTCGGCCTGCTCGCCTCCGCCTTCACCCGCAGCCAGATTGCCGCGCTCTTCATCACCATGGTCGGCACCATGATCCCGACCGTGCAGTTCGCCGGCCTGCTCAATCCGGTGTCGTCGCTGGAGGGCGCCGGCGCGGTCATCGGCCAGGTCTATCCGGCCACCCACATGCTCATCATCAGCCGCGGCGTCTTCAGCAAGGCGCTCGGCTTCGCCGACCTGCAGGCCTCCTACCTGCCGCTCGTGCTGGCGGTGCCGGTCATCCTGCTGCTGGCCGCCGCCCGACTGAAAAAACAGGCTTCCTGAACCATGCGCCGCGCCGCCGTCATCTTCCGACTCGGGGTCAAGGAACTGTGGAGCCTCGCCCGCGACCCGGTCATGCTGACGCTGATCGGCTTCACCTTCACCGTCAGCATCTACGTCGCCGCGACGGCCATGCCCGAGCCCCTGCACCATGCCGCACTGGCCGTGGTCGACGAGGACCGCTCGCAGCTTTCCGCGCGCTTGATCGACGCCTTCCAGCCGCCGCGCTTCCTGGTTACGTCGGGCCTGAGCCCGGCGCAGGTGGATCCCGAGCTCGACGCTGGCAACCAGACCTTTGTCATCGACATCCCGCCCAACTTCCAGCGCGATGTCCTGGCCGGCAAACAGCCGGCGATCCAGCTCAACGTCGACGCCACGCGCATGAGCCAGGCCTTCACCGGCAGCGGCTACATCCAGCAGATCCTGCATGAGGAGGTGTCGGCCTTCGTGCGCCGCCATCGCGGCGAGTCGGTCGAACCCGTCACCCTGGCCCTGCGCGCCCGCTTCAATCCCAACCTCACCGAGTCCTGGTTTGGCGCGCTCAACGAGCTGATCAACCTGATCACGATGCTGTCGATCATCCTCACCGGCGCCGCCCTGCTGCGCGAGCGCGAGCATGGCACGGTCGAGCACTTGCTGGTGATGCCGGTGACACCGGGCGAGATCATGTTCGCCAAAGTCTGGTCGATGGCACTTGTCGTCCTGGTGGCGTCCTTCATCTCACTGCGCTTCGTCATCCAGGGCGCACTCGGCGTGCCGGTGCAGGGTTCCGTGCCGCTGTTCTTCGCCGGGGCCACCCTGCACCTGTTTGCCACCACCTCGATGGGCATCTTTCTGGCCACCCTGGCGCGCGGCATGCCGCAGTTCGGCATGCTGCTGGTGCTGGTGCTGATCCCGCTGGAGATGCTCTCCGGCGGCGTCACCCCGCAGGAAAACATGCCGCCGTTGGTGCGCGAGATCATGCAGCTCGCACCCACCAGCCACTTCATCAGTCTGGCCAAGGCCATCCTCTTCCGCGGGGCCGGCTTCGACGCTGTCTGGCCCTCCTTCCTGGCCCTGGCCGGCATCGGCGCCCTGCTCTTCACGCTGTCGCTGCGCCGCTTCCGCCGGACGATCAGCGATCTGGCCTGAGGGGCTTGGCCGGCAGGTCGTCATGGCACGCCTTGACTCCAGTCCGTGTGAATGCCTCGGCACGTGAGGGTTGGTGCATGAACTGAGCTTGGGCGGTGACTGCAAGGTGCGGAGTTTTTGTCAAGCAGTTGCACACTGACCCCATTTGAGCCAGCGCCCACAAAAAACCCCGGCCTTGGAGGGCCGGGGTTGGCAGGGTTCGGGAGCCGGCTCAGTCGAGCGGGCGGATCCAGATGTTGCGCAGGCGGACGGGCGGTTCGTTCTTGTGATCCTGCAGGCGGATGGCGGCCTTGGCGGGGAAGACGCCGTCGTAGTTGGTGATGTTCTTGTGCTTGGTCGGGCCCTGGATGACGGTGTTGTTCTGGACGACGATGCCGTTGATGAGGGTGGTGATGCGGGCGGGTTCGAGCACCTGGCCGGCGGCGTCGAGCTTGGGCGCGGTGAAGAGGATGTCGTAGCTCTGCCATTCACCGGCCTTGCGCACGGCGTTCACCAGCGGCGGGGTCTGGCCGTAGATGGCGCCGGCCATGCCGTCGGCGTAGGTGGGGTTGTTGTCGCAGTCGAGGATCTGGCTCTCGTAGCGGTCCATGAGGAAGACGCCGCCGTTGCCCTTCTTCTGCGAGTTGCCCTTGGTGTGGGGTTCGCTCTTCCACTCGAGGTGGAGCTGGCAGCTGGCGAATTCCTGCTTGGTCCAGGCGTCGCCACCATCGACGAGCAGTTCGCCGTTTTCGACCTTCCAGGCACAGGGGGCCCACTCGTTGGTGAACTTGCCATCCGGGCCCTTTTTCTTCGACTGGAAGGCGTCGGTGCTGGTGCCATCGAAGAGCACGATGGCGTCGGAGGGCGCGCCGCCGGGCTTGGCGGCGGGGGTGACCACGGCCGGGTGCGGGCGGTCGATGTCGTGGACCCGCCACTTGCTGCCGGGGATGACCGGGGTGTCGGTGTAACCGGTGGGGGTGGGCTTTTCCTGGGCCTGGGAGGCCAGGGCGGCAAGGCAGAGGGCGGGAAGGAGGAGCTTCTTCATGAGCGGACTGCAAACGAGCCCAGCCCCCGCCATGTTGCAAGCGCGGCCTCAGGCGGACTGCAGGCGGCGCAGGCGGCGGCGGCGGAACCAGGCGAGGGCGGCGGGGCGCAGGCGGGCGTGCAGGAAGAACACGGCGATGTAGGCGAGCAGGCCGGCGAGCACGATGTTGACCGACATGCCGAGGATGAAGGATTTGCCCCACATGAGGGCGTCCATGCTCTTCTCGTTGATTTCGGCGACGTCCTGCACCTCGACATCGGGGCGGACGAACAGGCTGCCCATGCGCAGGTTGAGGTAGAACAGGAAGGGCCAGAAAAAGGTCAGCGAGGCGCCGCCGGCGAGGCCGGCGATGACGTTGCCGCCGAACAGGCGGGCGACGAAGCCGGAGATCAGCACCCCGAAGCCGAAGCTGGGGATGAAATTGATGATCATGCCCAGGGCGAAGCCGCGGGCGACGCGCTCGCTGGCATCCTTGACGCGGAAGACGCGCAGCACCATCGACTTGGTGCCGCGGCGCAGGCGGGACCCGAGGGTGCGGAGTTTCTGGAGCAGGGGCGAGATCAACGGGGAAACATCATCATGGCACAGGTTCGCGCCGGGTTCAAATGCCGGAGCGCCGGGCCTTCGGTCTCAGCCGCGCCAGCCGCCGTTGATTTCGAGGGTCTGGCCGGTGACGTAGGAGGCCAGGGGCGAGCAGAGGAAGAGCACCACGTGGGCGACCTCCTCGGCGGTGCCGAAGCGGCCGAGCGGGATGTTCTTGAGCATGTCCGCGCGCACGTTTTCGGGGATGGTGGCGGCCATGCTGGTGTCGATGACGCCGGGGGCGACCGAGTTGGCGCGGATGCCTCGGCGGGCGCCCTCGCGGCTGAGCACGCGCATCATCGCCTGGACGCCGGCCTTGGCCGAGGCGTAGTTGACCTGGCCGTAGAAGCCCTGGATGGCGGCGATGCTGCCGAAGCTGACGATCGCGCCGTGGTCGCGCAGGATTTCGAGGGCGTACTTGCAGCAGTGGAAGACGCCGGAAAGGTTGACGTCAATGACCGCATCCCATTCCTCGTGGCTCATCTTGGCGAGGGTGCGGTCGCGCAGGATGGCGGCGTTGTTGATGAGGAAGTCGAGGCCGCCGTGGCGGGCCTGGGCCTCGGCCATCATGGCGCGCACCTGTTCGGGGTTGGCGACGTCGGCGGCGATGACACTGGCGCTGTCGGTGCGCAGCAGGTTGAGTTCCCCGGCGAGCGCCTCGGCGTCGCGGGCGGTGTGCGGCAGGCCCGGGTGGTTGATCACCACGCTGGCGCCGGCGCAGTGGAAGGTGCGGGCGATCTGGGCGCCGATGCCCTGGGAGGCGCCGGTGATGAGGGCGGTCTGGCCGGTGAGTTCGATGGCGATCATGGCGGAGGGAATAGAACGCCCGTGAACGGCGTTTCCTCAAGCCCGGGCGTCGATTCTCGCCGTTGACGGCCCCGGCGGGCGGTGACAGCGTGGCCTCGGTTTTGCTTGATCCAAAGCGCGCCACCCCAACGTTTCCCTCCGACGTGAATCCTTCACCCCCCAAATCCCACATGACCTGGCTTACCTTCGCGCTCCTGACCGTTCTCTCCTGGGGTGTCTATGGCGTCATCCTGCACGCCGCGCGCTCGAAGATGCCCATGGGCGCGGAGACGCCGAATGCCGGCCTGAAGGCCTTCCTCTTTGTCTGCATCGCCTACGCCATCATCGGCGTGGTTGCCGCCCTGGTGCTGAAGGCACGCGGCACCAACTGGAGCTTCACGGGTGAGACCGGCAGCGGCATCCCGCTGAGCCTGGTCGCCGGCATCGCCGGGGCCCTCGGCGCCCTGACCCTGGTGCTGGCGCTCGGTGCCGCAGCGACGCCGGCCATCAAGGGTGGCGGCGGCTTTGGCGTCGCGGCGGCGGCGGCGGTCATGCCCATCGTCTTTGCCGGTGCCCCCATCGTCAACACGATCACCGCCATGATCATCCATCCGCCCGCCGGCGGCTGGTCGAAGCTGCCCCTGCCCTTCATCGCCGGCTGCGTGCTCGCCGCCGGCGGCGCCTTCCTGGTCGCCAAATTCGCCCCCTCGAACACCGGCACCGCCGCCGCGCACCCCGCCCCTGGCGCTCCCCACGCGCCCGGCAAGTGACGCCCGCGCCGCCCACCGGGTGGCCGTTCCCGCTCATGCCCGACGCCGCCCTCCACGTCCTGAAGACCCTGCGCGCGGCCGGCCACGAGGCCCTGCTCGCCGGCGGCTGCGTGCGCGATTTCCTGCTCGGCAAAACCCCGAAGGATCACGACGTCGCCACCAGCGCCACCCCGGACCAGGTGGTCGCCCTCTTCCCCGGCGCGCGCACGGTCGGCGCCCACTTCGGCGTCGTCATCGTCCGCCATGACCACGAGCACGTCGAGGTCGCCACCTTTCGCACCGACGGCAGCTACAAGGACGGCCGCCGACCGCAGACGGTGAGCTTTTCCACCGCCGAGGAGGATGCCAAGCGCCGCGACTTCACCATCAACGGCATCTTCCGCGATCCGATCGACAACCGCATCATCGACTACGTCGGCGGCCAGGAGGACCTGCGGGCGCGGCGGCTGCGCGCGATTGGCGACCCGCACCGGCGCTTTGAGGAGGACCGCCTGCGCCTGCTGCGGGCGGTGCGGTTTGCGGCCACCCTGGATTTCGAGATCGAGCCGGCCACCTGGGCGGCGGTGCGCGCCCATGCCGGCGGCCTTGGCGACGTCAGCGCCGAGCGCATTCGCGACGAGCTGATCCGGATCCTGCTCTGCCCGAGCCGCCTGCGCGGGTTTGACCTGCTGGTCGACAGCGGCCTGATGGCCGTCGTGCTGCCGGAGATCCTCGACCTGCGCGGGGTCGAGCAGCCGCCGCAGTGGCATCCCGAGGGCGATGTCTTCGTGCACACCCGGCTCATGCTCAGCCTGCTGCCGGAGCGGGTGTCGCTGCCGCTGGTGCTCGCCGTGCTGCTGCACGACATCGCCAAGCCGGCGACCTTCAGCCGCGATGCCGACGGCCGCATCCGCTTCAACGGCCACGACAAGTTGGGTGCCGAGATGGGCGGCGACATCCTGCGCCGGCTGAAGTTTCCCAACGATGTCATCGAGCCGGCGACCGGCATGATCGAGCGGCACATGACCTTCAAGGACGTGCAGAAGATGCGCCGCAGCACCCTGCGCCGGCTGATGGCGCGGCCGACCTTTGCCGACGAGCTGGAGCTGCACCGGGTCGACTGCCTGGGCTCGAACGGCCTGCTCGACAACCATGAATTTTTGCTGGCCAAGCAGGCGGAATTCGCCAGCGAACCGCTGCTGCCGAACTGGCTGCTGACCGGCGCCGATCTGATTGCCTCCGGCTGGAGCCCGGGACCGGAGCTCGGGCGGGCGCTGACCGCGGTGCAGAACGCCCAGCTCGAGGGCCTGGTTCGCACGCGCGAGGAAGCGCTGGCCTGGCTGGCTCGGCAGCCGACCTGAAGGCTCGGCAAACCGTTTGCACGCGGACGCCGCCCGGCTTGACTGCCGGTCCATGAATTCGATCCAACTTGCCGGCCGCAAGGCCATCGTCACCGGCGGCGCGCGCGGCATCGGCCTCGCCATCGCCGAACGCCTGCTGCAATCCGGCGCCGCCGTCTGCCTCTGGGACATCGACGCCGCCGCGCTGGAGACGGCGCGCGCCGAGCTCGCCGCCCACGGCGAGGTGGCGGTCGCCCGGGTCGATGTCACCTCCGCGGATTCCGTCGAGGCCGCGGTGCAGACGACCCTGGCCGCCTTCGGCAAGATCGACATTCTGGTCAACAACGCCGGCATCGCCGGCAACAACGCCAAGGTCTGGGAGCTGAGCCCCGAGGAGTGGCGCCGCGTCGTCGACATCAACCTGACCGGCCCCTTCCTCTGCTGCCGCGCCGTGGTGCCGCACCTGGTCGCCAACGGCTACGGCCGCATCGTCAACATCGCCTCGATCGCCGGCAAGGAGGGCAACCCGAACGCCTCGCACTACAGCGCCTCGAAGGCGGGCGTGATCGCCCTGACCAAGTCGCTCGGCAAGGAGCTGGCCACCGCCGGCGTGCTGGTCAACTGCATCACGCCGGCCGTCATCGAGACCGACATCTTTGCCCAGATGACCCAGGCGCACATCGATTACATGCTCGCCAAGATCCCGATGGCGCGCTTCGGCCAGAAGCACGAGGCGGCGGCCCTGGTCGCCTGGCTCAGCTCGGAGGACTGCTCGTTCTCGACCGGCGCGGTGTTTGACCTGTCCGGCGGGCGCGCGACGTACTGAGTCCTCCGGCGGTTGCAACGCACCTCTGCCCAACACGGGCCGAACCGTCAGTACGGCACCCGGTCGGGTTTGGCGAGCCAGTCGCTGAACACCGCCGCGGCCTCGTCGTGCAGGCCCTGGGCCATGGGCAGCCGGCGCTGGTCCGACGGCCGGGCAAGTTCCTCGTAGAGAAAGGCGTCGTCGAAGCCTCCCGCCGCGGCGTCGGCGCGCGTGGCGGCGAAGACGATGCGGTCGACGCGCGCCCAGTAGGCGGCGGCCAGGCACATCGGGCAGGGCTCGCAGCTCGTGTACAGCACGCAGCCGGCGAGGGAGAAATCCCGCAGGCGGGTCGCCGCGCCGCGCAGGGCGACGATTTCCGCGTGGGCGGTGGGATCCATCGCGGTGGTGACCTGGTTCCAGCCTTCGGCGAGTACTTCCCCGCCGCGGGCGACCACGGCCCCAAAGGGACCGCCAGCGCTGGCGAGCATCTTTTCCCGCGACAGGGCGATGGCGTGCCGCAGGTGGGGCAGGTCAACCGCCTCGCAGGCGGGCAGTGGCGGATCGGTGGCCATGGCTGGTTACCCCGCAAGGACTCGAACCTTGAACGAGAGAATCAAAATCTCCTGTGTTACCATTACACCACGGGGTAGCGGGCCAGAACGACAAAATACCTGCGGGACGCCCGCCTGCAACCGGCGTTCACCGGCTTTTTTCAGTCGCGGCCGGTCAGTTCCTGGCGGTATTTGCGGGTTTCCCCGGCGACCACGCCGCTGAGCAGGATGAGGCAGATCAGGTTGGGCACGGCCATGAGGCCGTTGGCGGCATCCGAAAAGTTGATGACCACCGGGGCCGGTTGGACGGCGCCGACCAGCACGGCCAGCACCCAGCAGATGCGGTAGGGTTTGACCGCGCGCTGCCCGACCAGGTACTCGGCCGCCTTTTCGCCGTAGTAGCTCCAGCCGAGGATCGAGGAGAAGACAAAGGTCATCAGGCCGAAGAGCAGGAAAATCGGGCCGATGGTGTGCAGGTCGGCGAAGGCGGCATTGGTGAGCGCGCCCTTGGCCAGGCCCTCCTTCCAGTGGCCGCTGCTGACGAGGACCAGGCCGGTGAGGGCACAGACCACGACCGTGTCCCAGAAAGTGGCCGAGGAGGAGACCAGGGCCTGGCGCACCGGGTTGCGGGTCTGGGCGGCGGCGGCGACGATGGGGGCGCTGCCGAGGCCGGACTCATTGGAGAAGAGGCCGCGGGCGACCCCGGCCTGGACGGCCTGCTTGAGGGTGGCGCCGAGGAAGCCGCCAACAGCGGCCTGGCCGGCGAAGGCGCCATGCCAGATGTCGGCGAAAGCCTGTGGCAGGGCGGCGGAATTTTTGATCAGGATGAGCACACAGCCCAGCACGTAACCGCCGGCCATGATCGGCACGAGGAAGCCGCAGACCTTGGCGATGCTTTGCACGCCGCCGAGGATGACAGCGCCGGTGATGGCGGCCATGACACAGCCGGAGACCCAGCGCAGCACGACCTCGGAATCCGGTTTCACGTGTTCGAGCAGCAGGTCGACGACCGCGTTGGCCTGGAACATGTTGCCGATGCCGAAGGCGGCGATGCAGGTGAAGATGGCAAAGACCACGCCCAGCCATTTCTGGCCGAGGCCGTGTTCCAGCGCGTACATCGGGCCGCCGGCGTGGCTGCCGTCGGGCAGGCGCACGCGGTATTTCACCGCCAGGATCGCCTCGGAATACTTGGTGGCGATGCCGAAGACGCCGGTGAGCCACATCCAGAACACGGCGCCAGGACCGCCGGTCGCCACGGCCGCGCCGACCCCGATGATGTTGCCGGCACCAATGGTCGCCGCCAGTGCCGTCATCAGGGCGCCGAACTGGGAGACCTCGCCCTCGCCCTCCGACTTGCGTGACATCGAGATGCGGATGGCGCGCGGCATGAACCGCTGGATGAAGCCGGTGCGGACGGTCAGGTAGAGATGGGTGCCGAACAGCAGCACGATGAGCGGCGTGCCCCACACCCAGCCGGCGAGATCAGCCACAAAAGTAGAAAGGTCCATGCAGCTTGTTAAGGGATGGCTGCGGAAAACCCAAGCAAAAGTTCACCCCGGCCCGCGTCTGCGGGCCGGGGAAAGAAGTGGATCAGGGAGCGCCGGCTCAGCGGCGGCGGCGGAAGCCCAGGCCGAGCAGGCCGAAGAAAACCAGCAGCATCCGGCCGGGTTCCGGCACCACGACCATGATCGTGCCCGCCGTGTAGAGGTTCGACACGTCCCAGGCCAGGCCAATGCTGCTCAGGTCCGGCAGGTTGACATGGTTGAACGGCGCCGGATCCGCCAGGTTGTTGAAGGTGCCGGTGACACCGCCGGACAGGCCCGACCAGTCGAAGAGTTTCCACTCGGTGCCCACCACCCAGCTGCCGTCGATCGGCAGGCTCGTGCTCACCTGCAGTGTCGAGGTGGCGCCGATGCTGAAGCCACTCGCGCCGTTGACCACCAGCTGGTCGTTGTTGCCGCTCTGGGCGTTGAGGGTGCCGCTGCCCTGACCGCCGAACAGGTCAAAGGCGACCACGCCGTTGACCGTGGTCAGGCCCACACCGGTGGTCGTCAGCGTCAGCTTCTGCGCGCTGCTGTCGCCGACCGCACCGACCTGCAGCGTGCCGCTGATCGTGATGTCCGCATCCGCCGCCGGCGCGAGGATGCCGTTGCCGCCAAGGGTGGCCCCAGCCTCCACGAAGACGGCACCCGACCCCGTGGCGGAACCCACGGTGTTGGCCGCCAGAAGCGTGCCTTCGCTGACAAAGGTGGTGCCGCTGTAGGTGTTGCCATTGAGCAGGCTCAGGACACCGGAGGTCGTCTTGTAGAAATCGCCGCCGCCATTGAACTGGCCGAGGTTGGCGAGCGATCCCGAGCGCGCCTCAAGGCTGATGCCGGCGGTCGAACTGCCAATTTGGAAGCCACCCATGTCCAGGCTGGCCCCGTCGAGGATGAAGGTCGCGTTCTCCATGCCGCCGGCGTTCTGGCGCACCACATCGCCCGCAAGCGTGACGTTGCCGCCGGTGAGGTTGATGGTGGAGGTCGTGGTGCGACCGCTGGCGGCGTTGGCCATGTGGATGGCGGTGCCAGACCCGCTGCCGAGGGTCACTGTGCCGCCGCTCACGCTGAGGTTGGCATCAGCCGTGCCGGCCCCGGTGCTCGTGTTCACCGCCATGGTCACAAGGTCGATCACCGCCGTTCCGCCTCCGATCGAGACGCTGGAGCTGGCGTTGCCGCTGTAGGCGCCGGCATTCGATGTCATCACAAGGCTGGTGATGTCGAGGCTGCCCTGGTCAAAGGTGAACACAGCCGTCGTCGCGCCTGTGCTGGCGCTCTTGGCGGCCATGGTCATTGTGCCGATGAGGACATCCGCTTGATGCCCGGCGAGCAGGAATTGGGTGTTGTTGGCGATGCCCGTGCTGATGCCGCCGTTGACCATGTTGACGGTGACCGGGCTGACTCCGTCCACACCACGCAGGAAGAGGCTGCCGGTCGTGGTGGCAAAGTCGAGCGTGCCGCCGGAGCGAGTCGTGTTGCCGCCAATGTTGAGTGTGTTCACGCTGAGGATGTTGGTTCCCGCACCGAGACTCAAGGTCTGCACGGCCGCCCCCTGGCCGGTGCCCTGACCAAGATTGAGAGTGCCGGCGGTGATGCTGACACTGTTCGACGCCAGGATCAGCGTCGAATTCGATGCAGGGCTGCCTGAGGAGTTCGTGTTGTTATCACCGACCCGGAAGGTGCCGGCCACGCCAAGGTTGACGGTGAAATCCGTCAAGCCGCTGAAGTCCGCATGGGTGTTGCTGGTGTTGGTGCTGCCCGTTCCGCCGCCGACCTGGAAGGTGCCGCCGTCGCTGTTCTGGACGAAGACGCCGCCGCCGCCGGCTTCGAACACGGTCGTGGACGCAGCCGCATTGGCGCCGAGGGTGACATTGCCGGTGACCGTGAAGGTGTTGCCGGCGGGGATGAGCAGTTGGGAGGTGAGCGAGGTGCTGTTGGTGCGCACTTCAAAGCTACCAACGGTCTGGTCAAAGCCGTTCAGGTCAAGAATCGCGGCCGTGGCGGCGTTGCCGAGACGCACAGCCGTGGCGGGCAGGGCGTTGGCCGTGCCGAGCTTGAGCGTGCCGTTGTCGATCTGGGTGGCCCCGGAGTAGGTGTTGACGCTGGTCAGCAGCCAGGTGTTGGTTCCCTGCTTGGCGAGCGTCAGCACGCCGATTTCACCGTCGTCGATGCGGCCAATCTGGTTGGTGATCGACGGATCGGAGCTGCCGTTCAGGATGAGGCTCTTGTTGCCGCCGCGCAGCAGGACCGCCCCGCCCATCGAGAGGGCACCGGTGCCGTCGGCGGCGAGCGTGACGCTGCCGGTGGTGCCCTGCAGGCCGATCAGGCGGTCGCTGCTGTGGCCCGAGCCGATGTAGGAAAGGGTGGTCGCTCCGGTGGTGAGGCCCATGCGCAGCAGGCCGGCCTCCGCGTCGAGCGGATTGCCGAGGGCGCTGGCACCACCGCCGACATTGCCGATGCTGTCAAAGCGCAGAGTTCCGGCCTGGATCTCGGTGAGGCCGGTGTAGCTGCTGGCACCCGTGAGGGTGAGCACGCTGCCCTGGTTCTTGAACAGGCCGGCGTTGCCGGCCAGGGCGGCGGCGACGGTGATGTCGCCGGTGTGTCCGAAGACGAAGCCATCGGTCGCGGTGATCACGCCCGTACCGAGCAGTTGCGGGCTTTCGCCGCTGGTGCTGAGGCGGGCGACGGCGAGATCCTGGGTGCCCAGATCCAGCGTGGCGCCGCCCAGGAGGCTGAGGTTGCCGCTGCCGAGAGCATTGCTGGCACCGAGGGTGACGGTGCCGGCGGCGAGGGTGGTCGAACCGCTCAGGCCGGCGCTCGCGTTGAGGGTGAGATTGCCGGCGCCGAGCTTGGTGAAACTGCCCGAACCCGTGCCGAGGCCGCCGGCGAGGACGAGATCAAGGCCGTTGGTGTCGAGAGTGCCGCCGCCGGCGAGGAAGCGGATCGCGCGCGTGCTCAGGTCATCGCTGAAGCCGGCACCGAGACGCAGGGTGCCACCGGCAAAGACGAGGTCGCCGCTGGCGCCGCCAATGTTGGCGAGCCCGGCGATTTCGAGAATGCCCTCGTTGAGCGTGGTCTTGGAAGAGCCCCCGCCGGCGGTGTTGACGCCGGTGAGGATGAGGATGCCGCGGCCGGACTTGGTGAGGTCGGCAGCCGAGGTCAGCGGCGAAGCCACGGTCGCCGTCAGCACGGGTCCGGTGGTCGCGGCCGACGGATTGACGACGTGGAACAGGTACTCGCCGTTGCCGGTCGTGATGCCGTCGTCAAAGCCGCCGAGCAGGGTGCCGTAGGCGGTGCTGTCGGTGCCGCCGGTGAGGGTGAAGAGGAAGGCGCCGCTGGCATTGTGCAGGGTCTGGCCGGCACCGGTGCCGGTGACCTCGAGGGCCGCCACCGCCTCGTTGTTGAGGACGAGGGAATTCAGCGTGCGACCTGCGAGCCCGGTCAGGGAGCCGGCGAGGGATTCGCGGGTGTTGTTGCTGTTGCCCGCGACCGCGTAAGCGGCGTACTCGGCGGCGAGGTCGAGCGGGCGGAAGCCGGTGCCGGCCACGTAGGTGACCAGGCTGTTGCCCATGTTGACGCCGGTGGTGGTCGTGTTGTTGTGGGTTTCACCGATCGCCCAGGGCACGATGCTCAGGGTGGCGCCGCTGCCGGAGGCGCCGGTCATGGTGGCGATAAAGGCGGCCTCGCCGGCGCTGGCGATGCGGAACTGGTTGTGATGGGTCGTCGTGGTGCCGAGGTTGCGGCCGCGCACCGCGACGGTGGCGTTGGCGTTGCGCACGAAGTTGGCGGCAACCACCCCGGCGCGGGCATTGCCGCTGCTGACGTTGGCCTCGCCGGTGAGGTAGCTGGCGCCGGAATCGAAGACGAGGTCACCGAAGGTTTCGAAGCGACTCGCGTTGTTGTCGGTGTTGCGCACCCAGAGACCGCGCGGATTGGCGCCGCCGCCGGCAGCGGAGTTGAGGATGACGGACGCGGAATCCAGAAGGCGGGCGGTGCTGGAGGTGGTGCCGTTGTTGTCGAGCAGCATCATGCCGTTGCCGTTGATCGTGATCGACGAGGCATCGATGCGGCCGATGTTGCTGAGCTGGAAGAGGCCGCCGTTGACCTCGACCGTGCCGGTGAACCCGGTGCTGCTGTTGTTCAGGTTGAGGTTGGAGTTGCTGGCGTCACTCATGACCAGGCGGCCGCTCCCGGTCAGGAAGCCGGAGTAGGTCGTGCTGCCGCCGCTGTGGTTGAGAGTCAGCGTGTGGGTGCCGATGGCGACCGTGCCGTACTCGGAGTTGGTGGCGCGCTTGCCACCGGAGAGGCGGCCGAAGGTCTCATCGGCACTCAGCACCAGGGTCGAGTTGCGGTTGGCGGCCAGGCTGACGCGGGCGTTGTCACCGATGGCGTTGCCGCCGGCCAGGATGACCGTGCCCTCGAGGATGTCGAATTCGTCGGTGAAGGTGTTGTCGCCCGAGAGCAGCAGCGTGCCGGTGCCGGCCTTGGTGAAGGCGTGGTTGGTGCGGATCGACGAGGCGATTTCAAAAACCTCCGGGCCGTCGTGGGTGACGATGAGTTCGGAGGTGCCGGAGGTCAGGGTGCCGCCACGAATGCCGGCCCCGGTGCCGGTGACATTGTCCGTGACCAGCAGGCCGCCACTGCTGAGCTGCAGGGCCCCGAGAGCGGCGAGTTCGAGCTTCGATCCTGCCGAGGCGTCGAAGCGCAGGCTGTTCAACGCGGCGCGGTTGAGCAGACCGAGGAAGCCGCCGCCCGCGTCGGTGATGTGTTCGCCCAGCACCCAGCTGGCGGGCGCGTTGTTGGCGGTGGAGATGAGGCCGACGATGTTGTCGCCGCTCTTGGTGGCAAACCAGGTGCCGGTGTCATCCTCGACCGTGGCGAAGGCCGCGGAGCCGAGCAGGCCGTTGGTCAGGCCGGTGGTGGTGGTGATCCCGTTCGTGGCTGTCTGCGCGCCGGCGGGCAGGACGAAGCGGACGGTGCCGTCGCGGTTGCCATTGGTGCGGGTGATGGCACCGAGGTTGAGCAGCAGGTCCTGGCCGGAGCCGGCGGTCAGGGTGACGCGGTTGGCACCGCTGCTGTCGTCGGAGGCCGTGCTGTCGAGGTTGAAGCTGGCGACCGTCTGCACCGTGGCCGCCGAGCCGTTGCCGATGAGGCGCAGGTCCATGCCCCGCAGTTCCAGTGCCGAGGCGGCGCGCAGCTTGGTCGTGTTGCTGAGCGAGTAATCCAGCACCAGGACGCCCTCGCTGAGAATCGTCGCGCCGGTGGAGGCGAGACCGGAGTTGTCGCCACGCAGGGTGACGGTGCCGGGGCCGAACTTCTCGAAGGCGGTGCTGCCCGTGCTGGCGAAGTTGGCGTTGATCTCGCCTTCGTAGAGGTCGATGTCGCCGCCCACAACGGTCAGCGTGCCGGTACCATTGACGGTGCCGTTGCGGTCGGCGGCGCGTTCGCCGAGGATGAAGCGTCCGGACTCGAGATTGAAGGCGCCGAGGTTGAGCACGCCGGTGGCACCGCCGGCGGTCTGACCGATGAACAGGCGGTAGGGGATCGTCATGTCGATGGCGTTGTCGGCGCCGAGGTTCACGACCGAGCCGTTGTTGATGTACAGGTCGCCCGAGGCGGCGCCGGAGAGGAAGCGCAGGATGCCGGTGCCATTCAGGTTGAGCACGGTCGAGGTGCCCTGCACGGTCATGTTGTCGGCCACGGTGTTTTGGGCGCCGGTGAGCGTCCAGGTGCCGCCGCCGACCACGGCGTCGGCGGCCGTGCCGGTCATGGTGAAACCCCCGCTGATCGTGCCGGCACTGCCGGCCGTGCCGGTCAGGGTGAGGCGGCTGCCGCTGGTGTCGATGCCGATGTCGATGGGGCCGGCAAAGGTCATGGTGGCGCCGTCGCCGCCGTTGAGCGAGAGGACCGCATTGGCCGTGCTCGTGAAGATCGGGCGATCCGTGCTCTGGCTGGTCGTGCCATCGAAGCGCAGGGTGCCGCCGGTCATGTGGATGGCGCTGCCGCGGCCGAGGCTGCTGGCGGGGCCGCCGATGTCGGAGACCGTGGTGAACCCGAGCGTGCCGGCGTTGATCGTGACGTCGCCCTCGAAGCTGTTGGCATCGTTGGTCAGGAGCAGGACGCCGCTGGCGCTTTTGCTGAGGCTGCCGGTGCCGCTGATGAGGTTGGCGACCGTGAAGGTGCCGGTGCGGTTGAAGGCGAGCGTGCCGTTGTTGACGACCTCGCCCGTGCCGAGCGTGCCCGTGCTGCCGGCCGCGCCGATCTGGAGCGTGCCGGCGCTGATCGTCGTCGTGCCGGAGTGGAGGCTGTTGTCGCCGCTGAGGATGGCGGTGCCGGCGCCGGCCTTGACGAGGTTGGCGGCACCGGAGATGGCGCCGCTGACCGTGAGCGAGGAGCCGTTGCTGCCGGTGCCGGCCACGGTCCAGGTCTGGTCGGCACCGAGGACGACCGGGGCGCTGATCGTCACCGCGCCGGCATTGTCGGCGACGTCGATGCCGTCCGCCGCCGAGGCGGGTGCCAGGGTGAGGGCGTAGGCCGGGCTGGCACCCGGTGCGATCGACACCGAGGTGACACCGGCCGGCTGGGCGGTGAACTTCAGCGCGTTGACGGCGTAGGGATTGTCGAGGGTGGTGGTGATGGCCGGGCCGGAGGCGGCGGAACTGGAGAAGATGACCGTGTTGGCGGTTCCCGGCGAGGCGCCCGGATCCAGGGTGCCGGCGAGGTCGGTCGAGAAGTTGGAATTGCCGCCACTGAGCTGTGACCAGCTGCCACTGAGGTCGCCGAGCCAGTAGAGGTCGCCGGCCGCGAGGGCGGTGAGGTCGAGGCGCACCAGGCTGTCGCTGACGTTCAGGGTGTAGGAGTAGCCGCCGGGGGCGCGGTTGAGCACGTAAGTGCCGGCGCTGAGGCCGCTGGCTGCGGCGATCAGGTCGTAGCTGGCTGAGCCGCCGAAGCCGGTGAGACCGACGAGGTCGAGCTGGATCGTGTTGGCGGTCGTGGCGCCGCCGGCGGTGGCGAGGCGATCGGAGGTCAGCGTGCCGGCGCCGAGTTCGAGACCAAGCACGGTGGTGCCGGCACCGGCGCCGAGGCTGAGCAGGTCCAGGCCCACCAGACCCTCGGCGGCACCATTGAACAGGTTGAGGGTGGCACCGCCGGCGACGCTGATGCCCGTGGTGCCGTTGAGCGCCGAAGCCATGTTGAGGACACCGGCCTCAACCGTGGTCGTGCCCTGGTAGTTGAGGGTCGTGGTGCCGCTGCCACCGCCGAGCGTGGCGATGCCGGCGCCGGTTTTGACCAGCGACAGCTTGCCCGAACCGCTGTCGGTGATCGAGTAGGTGCCGGCGCCGGTGCCGAAGTTCACCACGGCATCATTGGCGCCGAAGATGAGCACGGCGTCGCTGGCGGAGGTGTTGTCAATCACGGCCGTGCCATCCGTGGTGGCGGTGAGTCCGTTGACCGTTTCGCTGTGGCCATTGAGGTCGAAGGTGGCGACATCTTCGTTGGCCAGGTCGGGGCCGAGAATGAGATTGCCGTAACCGGCCCCGTGCGGGATCACCTCGTTGGCACCTGCGCGCAGGGTGCCGCGATCGATGTCGAGGTTGGCGTTGTTCTGGTTGAAGTTGCTGCCGGTGCCGTTGAGCTGGAGCACGCCGTTGCCGGTCTTGGCGATGCCCAGGCCAAAGGCGGTGCTGGTGGTGATGTCGCCGGCGATGACGGTCTCTCCATTGCCCTCGATCGTCCAGGTGCGGTTGGCGGTGATGCTGTTGGCGGTGACGCCGCCGAAGGTCAGGGTCTTGCCGGCGACGAGGTTGTTGGTGGTGACCGACGGGTTGCTGGTGGTGGACAGCAGCGCGTAGGCGCTGGTGAAGGTGAGGCTGTAATCGCCGATGAAGGCGCCGGTGGTGTTGTTGGCCTGATCGACCGGATTCGCCAGCGTCAGGTCGCCGCCATAGGCGAAGACGCTGCCGTTGCTCAGGCGCAGGGTGCCGGTGCCGATGGCACCGGCGGCGCCAATGCCAAGCAGGCCGCCACCGGCGGTGGTGAGGCCGGTGTAATCGTTGAGCGGGTTGGTGAGGATCCACATCGCGCCGCCATCGACCGTCACGCCGAGGCTGCCGCCGTTGTCGCTGAGCCGGCTGGTGATTTGGTTGGGGCCAGCGTTGCTGCCGCGCAGGAAGAGCGTCTTGTTGCCGGTGGCGGTGATGACGTCGTTGGTGACGTTGGTGAGGATGAGCGGCCCCGTGCCATCGGCATGGATCTGCGTGCTGCCGGTGGTGGTGTTGATGCGGATCTTGCGGTCGCTGGTCTCACCCGAACCGATGTACTGGAGGATGCCGGCGCCCGTGCCGCCGTTGCCGAGGGTGAGGGCGTTGCCGTCATCGAAGGCCACGCCACTGAGGCCCAGGCTGGTGGCGGTGCCCGGGGCGTCGCCGCTGTGACCGAGCGAACGCACCGCCAGGGTGCCCTGGTTGAGGTTGGTCTCACCGGTGTAGGTGTTGGCGCCGGTCAGGCGCAGCAGGCCGGCGCCGGTCTTGCGGATGCCCGCATCGCCGGAAATGGCGCCGGTGATCGTCGCAAAATCGCCGCCGGTGTTGCCATTGTCGTCGACGCGGATGGCGCGCAGGTTGTCGGCCAGCACGGCGCCGTCGGTGTAGCTGCCGGCCGTGCCCGAGACGTTGGCGGTGTTCGCGCTCAGCTGGAACTGGGTGGCGCTGAGGATGCTGACGATGTAGGCGCCGGAGGGAATCTTGCTGCCGGTGACACTCTGGCCGACGCGCAGGCCAGCCGTCGAGGCGACCGTCACGGTGGCGCTGTTCTGAGCGACGGAGTAACTGAGGTTGGGGCCGAGCGCCACGCCGCCGACGGTACCGAGCGAGAAATCGCCGGCGATGTCGACTTCGGAGAGCGCGATGGAGCCGGTGGAACCCTGGGCTCGCGCCTGGGAGCCGTTCAGAATCAGACCGTTGCGGTTGTCGAGGAAACCGCTGGTGGAACCCCAGGCGGGTGTGCCGGTCCAGTCGACCGTGAGTTTGGCATCGCCGCCCAGGAAGCCGCCGGCGAACTGCGCCGTGCCCGCGGCGGGCACCGCGAACTGCATCTGGCCGGCACCGCTGCCGATGTCGCGCTGGAGCAGGCCCTGGCTGTACAGCGTGCCGCCGTCAAAGACGAGGTTGGAGTTCGGCGACAAACCCTGGCCATCGGTCGCCATGAGGATGCCCTGGGTGATCGTGGTGGCGCCGCTGTAGGTGTTGGCGGCGTTGCCGAGGCGCCAGATGCCGGTGCCGGTCTTGACAACGCTGGTGGCGAAGCCGGGGCTGTCGGTGAGCTGCGGGTTGAAGGTGTTGAAGCCCTGGGAGGTGCCGGTGAAGGTGAAGGTGCGGTCGGCGTTGCTGCCATGGACGATGGCGCCGCTGTTGCTCCAAACGATGGCGTTGTTCAGGTTGGTGGTCGGCGAACTGCCGAGGGTGACGGCAGCCCCGGTGACGGTGAACAGGCGGTTGGTCGAGGCCGAGGTCGAGCCGAGGTTGAGGATGCCCTCGACCAGGTTGCCTCGGTAGGAGAGCCCGCCGCCGTCGAAAACCAGGTTGGCGGCATCGCTGCTGGAGGCGCCGATGCCGCTGGCCTGGCCGCCGTCGGCAAGGACATCGACCGTGACCAGGCCGCTGCCGCCGAGGGTGGTGACGCCGGTGTAGGTGCTGCGTCCCAGCCAGTTCTGGGCACCGGTGCCGACCTTGGTGACATGGACAACGCCCGAGCCGTCGCGGATGCTGCCGTAGGAGGTGCCGGTGCCATTGCCATTGCCGATCGTCAGGGTGGCCGGGCTGGTGCTGCCGTTGGAGACGACGCCGTTGTTGTTGAACTGGCCGATGGCCGCGCCGGTGTCGACGCCGTTGAGATCAAACACGGCGTTCTGGCGGATGTTGAGGGTGGCATTGGCACCACTCAACACGCCGCCAGAGGCGAGACGCAGCGTGCCCTCGTCGACACTGACCGTGCCGGTGCGGCTGCTGGGTCCGGCGAGCACCAGGGTGCCGGCACCGCTCTTGGTCAGGCCGCCGGTGCCGGTGTTGGCGGAGGCAAGGGTCAGGGTGTCGTCAGGCTGGTTGACACGCACGACAAAGGCGTTGCTGCCGAGCGCGATCGTGCCGCCGGTGATCGTCGCGCTGCCGCCATCGGCCAGCAACCCGCCTGCGGACAGGGTCAGGGACGCCCCCTCGTTGAGGGTCAGCGTTGGCGAACCGGCGATCTTCAATGTCGGCACCGAGACGGAGTCCTGGCTGAAGCTGGCTGTCAGCAGGTTGTGCTGGCTGGCGGTGAGCACGGTCTCGGCGACGATGGTGCCGGCATCCGCGCCATACACCGGTGCGCGCAGCACGCCACCCTCGCGGTAGGCGAAATCAGCGCCGTTCCAATACACCGAGCGGGTGATGATGCCGTTGCTGCCAACGCTGCCGTTGATGGTGGTCAGGGTGACGCGGTTCTGCAGGAAATCGGCGCCGACGATGTTGAGCGTGGAAGCACCGGTGGTGTTGAGGCGGGCGAAGGTGAGCGAGGCGCTGCCGCCGGCCCCCGGCGTGACGCGCAGGGTGTTGCTGCCTCCGCCATAGCCGAGCACGTTGAGTTCCTGGACACTGGCTTCACCGGCGCGACCGACAAACTCCAGGGTGGAGCCCGCGTAGCCGTTGTTGGCCGAGAAGCTGACGCTGTTGGTGGCAGCGAGGACCGTTGAAGTCGGCGCGTTGGCCAGCACCTTGAGGGTGCCGTTGGCGATCGTGGTGGTGCCAGTGTAGGTGTTCTCTCCCGCCAGCACCCACGTGCCGGCGCCGACCTTGAGCAACGCGACGCTGCCGCCGGCGTTGTTGTTGGGGATGCCCGCGAGGATGAGGTTGTCGGCCGTGCTGGTGCCGCCGAGGGTGAGGGTCTTGGCGTTGCTCGAGGAGCCGCCGGTGGCGGTGATGCTGCCGGCGAGAATGACCGGGTGCGGACCCGCCTGGTTGGCGTAGATGCTCGGCGTGCCGGTTGTGCCGGACAGGTTGAGCGTGCGGGTGGTGCGCAGGCCGGCCGGATCAGCGGCTTCGGTGGTGCCAATAATGAGGGCGCCGGCGGTGGAACTCGAGCCGAGGTTGATGATGCCGGTGCTGGCATTGTTGAGCGCGCGGAAGTCGCGGATGGCGATGGCGCCACCGCTGATGTTGACGTTGCCGTTGAGGGTGCTGGCGGTGCCGTTGAGGGTGAGCACACCATTGTTGGTCTTGGTCAGTGTCTTCACACCGGCGCCGCTGGTGTTGATGCTGCCATCAATGCGGGTGTTGCCGCTGCCGCTGATCGTCAGCGTGCGGTTGCTGGCATCGCTGTTGTTCCAGAAGTTGCCGGTGAAGGTGAGCAACCCACCCATGTTGTTGGTGAAGGTCGAGTTGTTGTTCGAGCTTTCCATCGACTGGGTGCTGAAGGACGCGCCGTAGCCGTTGCGGCTGTTGAAGGTGAGCGTGGTGTTCGCCGCGGCGCGCAGCGAGCCGAAGGCGAAGGTGCCATTGACACCGTCGCCACCGATGGCCGGACCAAAGGAATAGGTCGAAGTGGCGCGATGGTAGACGTTCTTGCCGATGTCCAGACTGCTGTCGGAGTGGACCTCCAGCACGCCGCCATTCATGTCGATCGGGGCGCTGGCATTGCCGGCGTTGGCGGTGCCGAAAACATCGGCGCTGAAGACACGCACCGAGCTCTGGCCACCGGTGGCGTTGCCGGTGATGCGCAGGCGGCCGTTGAAGTTCGAGGTGGCGGAAGGCGTCAGCACCAGCACGCCGGCCCCCTGCTTGTTGAGGGTGCCGGAACCGGTCAATTCACCGGTGATGCGAAAGTCGGCATTGGCCCCGGCACTGTTGACACCGCCGAGATTGCTGATGTGGGTACCCGCCACGCCGGCGACATTGACGCCGCCGGCCAGGGTCAGCAGCCCCTGGTTGGAGAGAATGCGCGAGGAACGCGGCGAAACACCATCGGCCAGGCGCAAACTGCCGGTCAGCGTGTTGTCGCCAACACTCACCAGGGCACCGCCGCGGTCCGCGGCCGGACCACTGCCCTGCAGGTACACGTCGCGGCTGAAGGTGAAGCCGCCCGCGCTGCCATCCAGGACCAGGGAGCCGCCACTGAAGCCGACAATCGAGGTACTGCCGACCGTCGCATTCGTCTCGGTGATCAGGACCGGGCTGGTCGACAAGCCGAGCTGTGCAGGCTGGCTGAGGATGAGCGTGCCGTTGGCCAGGGTGGTCGTGCCCGTGTAGGTGTTGGCGCTGTTCGTCAGCCGCAGGGTGCCGCCGCCGGTGAGCAAGAGGCCCGCCGTGCCATCCAGCCGGCTGTTCAGGGTCAGCTGCTGGCCCTGATTGACATGAATCGCGCCGCTGGCCAGGCTGAGATCCCCCCCGCTCAACGTGTAGTCCCCACGCAGGGTCAGGCGCTCGGCCAGACTGCCACTGCCCAGGGTCAGCAGCGCACCCGTGCCGGGCACAGCGAAGGCAAACACGGCCTCATCCGCCAGGGTGGGCGCCGAGCCGCCGCTCCAGTTGCTGCCCAGCGACCAGAGGGCGCTGTCGGCCCCCGTCCACTGCAGGGGAGCGGCGGACAGGCCGTGCGGCACGCCGAACATCGTGGCCAAAGCCAGAACGGCACGGCTGGCAAAGCGGCGGGAGGAAGTCGAAAGGGATCGGGACATGGCGGAAAGGACCGGTTTGTAGGCACCCACTCGTGACTAGACGAGCCCAACTTTCCCGCGGCAAAAGAGCTCAGCAGGATCCTCTAGGCCGATTCTTTAGCGGAGGGCAAAGCCCCGGATCCACAGCGCTTGCCGACACTTTACTGGAGAAAAGCCAAATTCCCCCAGCCCAGAACGGGCAGCGTTGGCGACGCTTGCGCCCCCAAAGCCCAGGTCGTTAAGAGGCAAACCTTTATTTAAAACACGCCTAAACTTTATCCTCCGCCGCGATGAGAGTGCCTAAAAAGCTAAATTATTTGCCTAGGAACTCAAAGGAACTGCAGGCCACTGGCGAATTTTCCTTTTAATCCAAAAAAATCCCCGACCCGCGTCTGCGGGCCGGGGAAAGCGGTGGATCAGGGAGCTCCGGCTCAGCGGCGGCGGCGGAAGAACAGGCCGAGCAGGCCGAGGAAGACCAGCAGCATCCGGCCGGGTTCCGGCACCACGACCATGATCGTGCCCGCCGTGTAGAGGTTCGACACATCCCAGGCCAGGCCAATGCTGCTGAGGTCCGGCAGGTTCACGTGGTTGAAGGGCGCCGGATCCGCCAGGTTGCTGAACGTGCCGGTGACGCCGCCGGACAGGCCGGCCCAGTCGAACAGCTTCCACTCGGTGCCCGCCACCCAGCTGCCGTCGATCGGCAGGCTGGTCGTGACCTGCAGGGTGGCACCACTGCCGATGGCAAAGCCGTTGGCACCGTTGACGACGAGCTGGTCGTTCTGGGTCGAGGCGTTGAGCGTGCCGCTGCCCTGCCCACTGAAGAGGTCGAAGGCGACGACGCCATTGACGGTCGTCAGGCCGGTGCCGGTGGTGGTCAGGGTGAGCTGGCGCGCCCCGTCGTTGAGGCCACCGATGAGCAGCGTGCCGTCGACCGTGATGCTGTTGTCCGCCGCCGGGGCGAGGATGCCGTTGCCGGCAAGGATACCGCCGCGGGCGATGGTGACGCTGCCGGTGCCGGTGGCGGAACCGCTGGTGTTGGCGGCGACCAGGGCGCCCTCAAGAACCGTCGTGCCACCGGCATAGGTGTTGTCGGCGCGCAGGAAGAGGGCGCGGGTGCCGGTCTTGATGAGGCCGCCGTTCTGGATCACGGTTTCGATCACCGCATCGTTGCGGAAGCTGGTGTTGGTCTGGACGCTGTTGACCGAGATGGTGCGGGTGGCGCCGCCGAGGTCGAGGAAACCGTCCGTGGTGCGGGTGGTTCGGTTGCCACTGCCGGTGATGAGCGCCTGGAACTCGTTGGTGGAGGCGTCGGCGGAGCGGTCGTTGTTGAAGGCGATGTCACCGGTGACGGTGAGCACGCCGGCGGCACCGGTGCGTACGGTGGCACCGTCGGTGGAGGCCGAGGTGACAACCAAACCGCCGATCGACTCATTGAAGCCATTGAGGTCGAAGAGCTGGTTGTTGGTGCCACCGGTGGAGAGCGTCACCGTGGCGCTGTCGGCAATCTGGTCGGCGGCGAGCAGGCGCAGGCCGGTGGACGGGGTGGCGGTGCCACCATTGATGAGGATGCCGCCGGTGCCGAAGGCGTTGGAGCTGCTGAAGTTGAGGGTGACCATTTCCTGACCGACGACGAACAGGCCGGTGAAACCGCCGCCAAAGCTGCCGCTCAGGTTGAGGGTGCCAACGCCCTGCTTGCGCAGCGTGCCGGCGCCGGAGACGGACCAGTCGGTGGCGTTCACGGTCGTGTTGCCGTTGGTGTCAAGCACACCGCCGCCGGTGCCGATCACCCAGCTCTTGCCAGCGAGGTCGTCGGTGAAGCCGGACGCCAGGCGCAGGCCACCGCCGAAGAAGTTCAGGTTGCCGCTACCCAGCTTGTCGTAGTCGTTGACCTGAATGAAGCCCTGGTTGGCGTAGACGTCGGTGAAGGCGTTGGCGTCGCTGGTGAGCACGAGCGTGCCGGTGCCGGACTTGACCAGGGGCACGCTGCTGGTGAGGGGGCTGTTGATCGTCACCGAGTTGGCCGCGGCGCCGGTGTGGTAGATCGTGTAATCCAGACCGCCGCCGGTGGTCAGGCCGGTGAAGCCCTGGACGACATGGTTGAAGTTGCCCGTGAAGAGCATGGCGCCGGAACTGATTTCCAGCGACGAGGCGGGGCCGGTCAGGGTGACGGCGGCGCTGTCCACCAGCAGGGAGTTGATGCTGGTGGCGGTGCCGGTGAGGGCGCCGGCGGGGTTGGTCGCGAAACGCACGTTGTCGGTGGCGGCGCCCGTGAGGCCGTTGAAGCCGGCGGCATCGGTGATGTATTCGGTCGTGGCAAGCGGCCGCAGGCCGTTGGCGCCGTCGTAGGTGACAAAGGTGTTGCCGACACCACTGTTGGTCAGGTTGCCGACGACCCAGGGAATGATCTTGAACTGGGTGCCGCTGTTGCTGCCGGCACCGACTTCGTAACCATCGACGGTGAGAACACCGGCGGCGTCAAAGCGCAGGCGGCCCCGGCGGCCCGTGCTGGCGCCAAGGTTGATGCCATTGACGGCCACCGTTGCACGGTTCTCACGGATGAGCGTGTCGGCCAGCAGATCCGAGAGGGTGCTGGTGCCCGAGTTCTGCGGCTCGACACGGATCTGGTTGTGACCGGCACCGAGGATGAGCGCACCCACATCTTCCGTGCGCGTGCCGTTCTGGGTGTTGTACAGCCAGAGGCCTTCACGACCGGCAACCATGAGGGTTCCGGAGGTGTTGTTGAGCGTGATCGAAGCCGAGTTGCCCATGCGGTCGACGGTCGAACTCTGGTCCTGGCGGATCAACAGGGTGCTTCCGGCGTTGACGGCGTAGGCACTGGCCGAGCTGAGGCGACCGAGGCCACCGGCGAGGTCGAGGCGGCCGTTGTCGACGATGAAGGCACCGGTGAACTGGCTGCTGTTGCCGTTGAGGATGAGGTAGTCGACGCCGCGCTTGATGACGGTGCCGTCGCCCTCAAAAGTGCCGGCGTACGTGATGCTCTCGTTGGCGGTGGTGTCGTTGTCCGACTGGTTGATGCTCAGCGTGTGACTGCCGACATCGACGATGCCGAGTTCCTCGCCGGTGCTGGCGCGACCGCCTTCGAGGCGACCGATGGTTTCGTCGGCCAGCAGTTCCAGTTCGGCCTGGCGGTTGAGGGCGAAGAGGACGCGGGCGGTGTCGCTCAGCGCGCGGCCACCGGCGACGCGCAGCGTGCCCTCGTTGATCTGGATGTCGCCATTGACGTTCGTGCCGGTGAGCAGGACCGTGCCGGAACCGGCCTTGAGCAGGCGAGTGCCACCGACGATGCTGGAGCCGATCTGGAAGTCGCGAGCGCTGTCGTGGGTGAGGATGAGTTCGCCGGAAGCCGCCTGCAGGCGGCCGCCGAAGATGCCGGGGGTGCCGGCGGTGACGTTGTCGGTGACGAGGATGCCGCCGGAGCGGATGTCGAGCAGGCCGGTGACCGGGGTGAGGTTGACATTGGAGCCGCCGGCGGCGTCAAAGCGCAGGCTGCCGATCTGCAGGCCGCCGGTGGTGCCGGTGAAACCGCCCGCGCCGTCGCTCAGGTGGCTGCCGGAGGTCCAGGCGGCGAGGCTGTTCTCGACGGTGGAGGTGGCCGCGACGACGTTGCCGCCGGAGACGGTGGCGAACCAGGTGCCGGTGCCGTCCTTGACGGTGGCGAAGGCGGAGCCGGTGCCGAGCAGACCGTTGGTGACGGCGGCGCTGGTGGTGATGCCGTTGCTGGCACTCTGCACACCGGCGGGCAGCACGAAGCGGACCGTGCCCACGGCCGTGGCGCGGGTGATGCCACCGAGGTTGAGCACGGCATCCTGCCCGGCGCCGGCGATGACTTCGACCACGTTGTGGCCGAGGTTGGTCAGGGTCAGGCCATTGACGGTCTGGGAGGTGGCGGCCGAGGCATTGCCGGTCATGCGCAGGGCACTGCCGCGCATGTCGAGCGCGGAACCCGCGCGCAGCTTGGCGGAGTTGCTGGCCGTGTAGTCGAGGGCGAGCAGACCGGCGTGAAGAACCGTGTTGCCGGTCGAGGTCAGGCCGCTGTTGTCACCGCGGAAGGTGACCGTGCCGGGGCCGATCTTCTCGAGGGTGCTGGTGCCGGTGCTGGCAAGATTGGCATGGAAGGTGCCTTCATAGAGGTCGAGGTTGCCGGTGACCGTGAGGGTGCCGGTGCCGTTGACCACACCGTTGCGGGTGGTCTGCCGGTTGCCGAGGAGGAATTCCGTGACCGTCTGGTTGAAGGCGCCCATGTTCAGCACGGCCGTGTCGCCGTCGGCATCGACACCGATGCGCAGGCCGTCGAACTCGGTGGGGTTGACGGCGTCGTTCGCGCCGAGATGGATGACACCGCCGGCGGTCGCGCGCAGCGTGGAGTCGGCACTGAGGGTGGCGATGTTGTAGGACAGCACGCCGGTGCCGTTGAGGTAGAGGTTGGCGCCGGTGGTGACGGTGAAGTCATTGCGCACGCCGAACACACCGCTGTCGAGGTTGAGCACGGCATTGATCGTGCTGACCGTGACGTTGTCGCCGATGCGGCTGGTGCCGGTGGCGTGGGTCCAGGTGCCACCGGTGATCGAGAGGTCGGCGCTGTCGCCGGTCTGGTTGATGCCACCGGTGATGAAGCCCAGACGCCCCGCCGCGCCCGTGAGGGTGAGTTGGGTGCCGTCGGCGGTGGGTCCGACATTGATCGCGCCGGCATAGGTGATCGATGCGCCACCCGTGCCGTTGGCCGAGAGGATGGCGGCAGCCGTGGTGGTGATCGGGCGGTCCGTGCTCTGGCTGGTGTCACCGATGAAGTTGAGGTTGGCGGCACCGAGCGTGATGGCGCCGCCCTGACCGAGGTTGCTGGCGGCACCCCCGATGTTCGTCACCGTGCTGAACTCGAGGATGCCCGAGTCCACCGTGAGGTTGCCGGAGAAGGTGTTCGGACCGGTCAGGCGCACGGTGCCGTTGGTCTGCGCCCAGCCGCCCGCGTCATCGTTGATGGCCAAACCGTAACCGGCGCCGCCGTCCCCGATGATGCCCGAGAGGGTCAGCAAGCGCGCCGCTGAATTGGACACCGAGATGCTGCTGTTGCCGCCCAGGTTGACGGGACCGGTGAGGTTGAGCTTGGCAAAGGCGTCGACCAGCGCCACACGCAGGCTGGCGCCGGTGCCGGAGGCCCCCAGGTTGACCGCGCCATTCTGGTTGACCGTGAAATCGGTCACCTGGGTGGTCGTGACGTTGTCCAGCTGGAACTCGCCGACGGCCCCGGCGGCGAGGTTCAAAGTGCCGGCACGGTCGAGGGTGCGTCCGTCCACACCCCCGAGGATGAGCCGGCCGAAGCTGTTGAAGGTGACGTTGCCCGGGATGGCCGTCAGGCTGGCCGTATTGCTGATCGTGACGGTGCCGCGGTTGAAGAACAGGTCGCCGTTCCAGGAGGCCGCAGCGTTGTTGATCGTCAGGGTGCCGCCGATCTGGTTGCCGCTGGAAGCCGTGTTGTTGCCGTCGATGGTCAGGCTGCCCGAGCCGGTCACCAGGCCGGAAAGGGTGATGCTGCGGGCGGCATTGGTGACCGGTCCGTTGGAATCCGCCAGGTTGATGAAGGAGGCGCTGCTGACATTGACAGTGCCGTTGTAGGTCTGGGTGGCGGTGCCCGCCGAGAGACTGCCGCCGCTCAGGGTGATCGGATTGGAGACGGTGCCCGCGGTGCCGTTGTAGTAGAAGCCCGCACCAGTGTTGACCGTGATGCTGGCGGTGTTGGCGTTGGCCGGGGTGCCGAGCGCGCCGACATTCTGCAGCTCCAGATTGCCGCCGTTGAGGACGAAGTCGCTCGTGGCGCCGGCATTGAAGGTCGGATCGGCGGCAGCGTTGAGGACGATGCGGCCGGCGCCACTGACAGTGATGTCCGCCTCGCCAAACAGGCTGCCGAGGGTGAGCGTGGAACCCGCGTCGGCGACGCTCCAGGTCTGGTCGGCACCCACTTTGACGGCGGCGGCGAGGGTGACGGCCGCGGGGCCGCCGGTGGTGATGGCAATGCCGTTCGCCCCGGTCTCAATGCGGCTGGTGGTGTTGGTTCCGGTGTTGATGGTGACGGAGGCGGGCGTCGTCGCGCCGGCTTCGAAGACGAGCCCCCCGACCTTGAAGTTCTGCTCCAGGGTGGTCGTCAGGGCGCCGGTGCCGATGTTGTCATAGGCGAAGATGACGCGGTTGCCCTGACCGGGAATGCTCTGGGCCGGCGTCGTGCCCGCCTTGTCGGTCGACCAGTTGTTGGCGTTGCCGTTCCAGGCCGTGCTGGTGAGCCCGCGCCAATAGATGTCGCCGAGGATGAGGTTGCCGGTGGTGATCTGCACCAGGTTGTTGGTGACGTTCCAGGTGAAGCCGTCGAAGCCACCGGGCGTGGCGCCCTGGATGAGGTTGCCCGAGCCGAAGGCGGTCAGGCCGCCGTCCGCAAGGTTGAGCAGGGTGTAGGTCGTGTTGGCGCTGAGGCCGGCGTCGGTCAGGTTGAAGGTGACCGAATTGCCGAGCTGCAGGGTGCCGCCGGTCAACAGGGTAAGGGTATCGGTGCTGAGGAAGTCGCCAGCGACGTTGAGGTCGCCGATGTTCAGATTGAGGGTGACCGTGCCGGTGCCGCTGTTGCCAAGGCTGAGGCTCTGCAGGTTGAGCTTGCTGCCGGTGCCGTCGAGCAGGCTGAGGGTGGAACCGCCACCGACCTCGACACTGGTGATCAGGTTCGGGTTGGTGAGACCGCCGGTCAGGGCCAGGGAACTGGCATTGACGGCGCGCAGACCGGAGGTGCCGGAGAGCGCCGAGGCAATGGTGAAGCTGCCGCCGGTGACCGCGGTTTCCCCCGTGTAGCTGAGCGTCATGCCCGCGGAGAAGGTTGTGCTGGTGCTGCCAGTCTTGATGATCGACAGCGCGCCGCCGCCGGAGTTCTGGATGCTGTAGGAACCGATGCCGGAGCCGAAGTTCACAACCGCATCATTGGCGCCGAAGGTGAGGCTTGCGGGCAAGGCCGAAGTGTTGTCGATCACCGCCGTGCCGTCCGTGGTGGCGGTCAGGGCGTTGACCGTCTGGCTGGTACCATTGAGGTCAAAGGTGGCGGTGTCGGAGGTGGCGATTTCCGGGCTGAGGATCAGACCGCCGCTGGCGGCGATCGCGGGCGGGCCGGCGACGGCCGGCTGGCTTGCGATGACATTGTCGGCCGCCATGCGCAGGGTGCCACGATCCACATCGATGTTGGCGCCGTTCTGGTTGAAGTTCGAGCCGGTGCCGCCGACCACAAGGGTGCCATTGCCGGTCTTCGAGATGGCGACACCAAAGGCGGTGCTCGTGGTGATCGGTCCGTTGATGACGGTCAGACCCGCGCCATCAAAGGCCCAGGTGCGGTTGGCGGTGAGGTTGTTCGCGGTGACGGCGCCGAAGGTGAGCGCCTTGCCGGCCACCAGGTTGTTGTTGGTGCCCACGTTGTTGGCGGAGGCGAGCAGCGCGAGGGTGTTGGAGAAGGTCAGGCTGTAATCGCCGATGAAGCCGGTGGTCGTATTGTTCGACTGGCTGATCGCCTGGGCGATGCTGCGGTCGCCGCCGTAGCCGAGGATGGAGCCGTTGTTGAAGATCAGGGTGCCGGTGCCGAGCGCGCTGTCATGACCGATGCCAAGGGCACCGGCGCTGACCGTGGTGTTGCCGGTGTAATCGTTCAGCGGGTTGGTGAACACCCAGAGTGCACCGCCGTCGATGGTGACGCCGAGCGTGCCACCGTTGTCGGAAAGCTGGCTGGTGATCTGGTTGGCACCGGTGTTG
Organism: uncultured bacterium; assembly: GCA_966252325.1. Classification (GTDB taxonomy): domain Bacteria; phylum Verrucomicrobiota; class Verrucomicrobiia; order Verrucomicrobiales; family Verrucomicrobiaceae; genus Prosthecobacter. The sequence continues at coordinate 77,601 of CBINON010000020.1, forward strand.
GTGCCGCGCAGGAAGAGGGTCTTGTTGCCACCCGCCATGTCGTTGGCGAGATTGGAGAGCACGAGCGGCCCCACCCCATCGGCGTGGATCTGGACGCTGCCGGTGGTGGTGTTGAGACGAATCTTGCGGTCGCTCGTCTCGCCGGGTCCGACATACTGCAGGATGCCGGCGCCAGTCACGCCGTTGCCGAGGGTGACGGCATTGGAATCTAGGTTGGCGTTGGTGCTGGTGCCGACGCTGGTGCCGACGCCCGGCGAGGCACTGTTGCCGAGCGAGTTGACCACCAGGCTGCCTTGGAAGACGTTGGTTTCACCGCTGTAGGTGTTGGCTCCGGTGAGGCGCAGGATGCCGGCGCCGAGCTTGCGGATGCCGGTGCCGGCATTGCCGGTGATGACGCCGCTGATCGTCGCAAAGTCGGCGCCGGTGTTGCCGTTGTCATCGACACGGATCGGACGCAGGGGGTTGGCGGCGGTGGCGCCATCGGTGTAGGTGCCGGCGATGCCTGAAGTGTTCGCCGTGTTGGCGCTGATGGTGATCTGGGTGGCGCTGTTGATGCTGGTGATGTAGGCGCCGACCGGGATGTTGGTGCCGGTGATGGGCTGACCGACGCTCATGTTGGCGGTGCTGGCAAGACCGCTGATGGTCGCGCTGTTCTGGGCGAGGGTGTAAGTCAGACCCGAGAGCGCCGAACCTGTGGCCGTGCCGAGCGAGAAACCCGAGACTAGCTCCACCTCGGACAGGGCGATGGAGCCGGTGGCGCCCTGGGCGCGCGCCTGCGAGCCGTTAAAGAGCAGACCGTTGCGGTTGGAGAGGAAGTTCGTCGTCGAACCCCAGACGTGGCCCGATCCCCAGTCGACGGTCAGCTTGCTGTCGCCGCCGAGGAAGCCGCCGGCGAACTGGGCGGTGTTGGCGGCCGCGGCCGCGAAGCGCATTTGTCCGGCGCCGGTGCCGAGGGGGCGGTTGAGGCTGCCCTGGCTGTAGAGGGTGCCGCCGTCGAGGACCAGATTCGAGGCCGAGGGCAGACCGACGCCGTCCGTGGCCATGAGGATGCCCTGCTGAACGAGGGTGGCGCCGGTGTAGGTGTTGGCGCCGTTGAGGCGCCACATGCCGGTGCCCGTTTTCGTCAAGCTGGTGATGTTGGTGCCGGTGCCGCTGTCTGTGAGGCGGGGAGTAAGGATGTTCTCGCCCTGGGAGGTGCCGGTGAGGATGAGCGTGCGGGCGGCGACGGTGCCGTGGACGATGTCCCCGGGGTTGCTCCAAACAATGGCGTTGTTGTTGCTGACCGTGCTGGAAAGCGTGGCGCTGCTGCCGGAGAGGGTGAACAGGCGGTCGGTGCTGGCCGAACGGGAGCTGAGGCTGAGGATGCTGTTGCGGTTGGTGCCGGCGTAGACCAAGCCGCCGCCGGTGCCGTCGAAGACGAGACTGGCGGCATTGCCCTGAGCGCTGCCGGTGCCGATGCCGCTCGGCTGGCCATGGTCGGCGAGGGTGTCGACCGTGATCAGGCTGGCAGTGCTGCCGCCGATGGTGGTGACACCGCTGTAATTGCTGGTGCCAACCCAGGTCTGGGCACCGGTGCCGATCTTGGTGACATGGATGACGCCGTTGGTTTCGTCGATCACACCCCAGGAAGTGCCGGTGCCGTTGCTGTTGCCGACAGTGAGGATGGCGGGACTGGCGCTGGTGTTGGTCACCCTGCCGTTGTTGTTGAACTGGCCGATGGCGGTGCCGCTGTCGATGCCATTGAGGTCGAGCACCGCGCCCTGGCGGATGGTGACGGTAGTGCCAGCGGCACCGAGACGGCCACCGGAGGCAAGCTGGATCGTGCCCTCGTTGAGGGAGAAGGTGCCGGTTTGGGCGTTGTTGCCGGCGAGCACCAGGGTGCCGAGGCCGGCCTTGGTCAGGCCCGCCGTGCCGGTGATCGGCGACTCGATCCGCAGCACATCCGTGGCCTGGTTGACCCGCGCCACCAGGGCATTGCCGCCAAGCGCCAGAGCCGTGCCACCGGTGATGACGGCATTGCCGCCGGTGGCAAGCAGGCCGCCACCGGCCAGGGTCAGGGTCTGGGCGGCGTTGAGGGTGAGGGTCTGCGAACCGGCGATCTTGAGGGTGTTGACCGAGACCGTGTTGGTGCTGAAACTGCCGGTGATCTGGTTGTTGCTGCCGGCCGTCAGGGCACTGGCGGAGGTGTCAAAGCCGGCATCCGTTCCGTAAACGGGAGCGCGCAGGAGTCCACCCGCGCGGTAGGCGAAGTCAGCGCCATTCCAGTAGATCGTGCGACTGACCAAGCCGTCGGTGCCTGCGGCACCGTTGATTTGATTGAGGGTGAAGGTGTTGTTGACGGTATCGCCACCGACGAAATCAACGGTGGCACCCGCGGATGTGGCCAGGTTGCTGAAAGTCAGCGAGGCGGTGCCGGCGACACCGGGCGTCAGGCGAATGGTGCCGCTGCCGGCGGAGGTGGTGAGCACACCGAGGCTCTGTGAGTTGGTGACGCCGGGCTGGCCGATGAATTCCAAGCTGCCGCCGGCGTAGCCGTTGTTGTTGTTGAAGGTGATCGCCGCGCCGCTGGGCAGCACGGTCGAACTGGCGGCGTTGGCCTTGATCTTGAGGGCGCCGTTGGCGATGGTGGTGGTTCCAGTAAAGGTGTTCTCACCGGCGAGCACCCAGGTGCCAGCACCGACCTTGAGCAGGTTGACGAGGCCGCCGGCGGCATTGTTGGGGATGGCGCCGTTGATGATGTTGTCGACAGTGCTGGTGCCGCCCAGAGTCAGCGTCTTGGCGTTGCTGGAAGTGCCGGCCGTCGCGGTGAAGGGCGCATTCAAAACGACGGGATTGATGCCGGCTTGGTTGGCGAAAATGGTGGCGCCGCCGGTGGTGCCGGCCAGGTTCATGACCTTGCTGGTGGTCAGACCGGCGGCTGTGGGGTTGACGCTGGTACCGATGATGAGAGCGCCGGCGGTGCCGCCGGAACCGATGTTGACGGTCGCGGTGTTGTTGGTGATCGAACGGAAGTCGGTGATGACGACCGCGCCACCCGAGATGTTGACCGCACCATCAAGCGTGGAACCCACGCTGGTGATGGTCAGCGAACCCGAGCCGCTTTTGCTCAGGCTGTGGTCGAAGGCGGCGGCGGAGGCGATCAGGTTGCCGGCGAGCACCGAGTTGCCGTTGCCGCTGAAGGTGAGCGTGCGGTTGCCGGTGTTGTTGGCATTGCTCCAAAAGTTGCCGGTGAAGGTCAGCGTGCCGGCGAGGTTGTTCGCCAGGGTCGTGTTGTTGTCGCCGGCGGTGGAGCCGACCACGGGCGCGGCCGAGAAAGTCATGCTGTAGCCGTTGCGGCTGTTGAAGGTCGTCGTCAGGTTGTCCTCAAACGGCATTTCGCCAAAGGTGACCGTGCCGTTGACGGTGGCCCCACCGGGGGCGTGGTCGGCGACCATGGTGCTGGAAGCGCGCTGATAGACGTTGGCCGCGGCGCCGGTGTTGACCGTGAAGACCGGGCTGTCCATGCGCACCTCCAGAATGCCGCCATTCATGTCGATGACACTGCCGGTGCTGTTGGCGGTGCGGTTGCCAAGCACGCCCGAGGAGGTGATGCGCACGGTGCTCTGGCCGTTGGCGGCGCTGCCGCTGACACGCAGGGTGCCGTTGAAGGTGGCGGTCGAGGAGGGATTGAAGAAGAGCGTGCCGCCACCGGACTTGTCGAGCGTGCCGGTGCCGGACAGACTGCCTGTGAACTGGTAAAAGTTGGGGCCCGCCTGGTTGGCGCCGCCAAGGGTGGCCACCGTGGTGCCAGCCGTGCCGGCGATGTTGACCGGACCGGCAAGGGTGAGGGTGCCGTTGGCGGCAGTGAGGCGCGTGTTCAGCCCCACGGTGCCGGTCGTCGGTGTGTTGAGGTTGATCGCACCAGCGAGGGTGTTGTTGCCGAGGCTGACCAGTGCCGCACCGTTGTCGTTGATCGGGCCACGCCCCTGCAGCGACAGATCACGCGTGAAGTTGATGCCGGCGGCGGAGCCGTCGAGGTAGAGACTGCCGGCGCCATAGCCGCGCAGGGCAGTCGAGCCGGGCACCGGGTTGTCCACCGTCACCACCACCGCGGAGGTGGAGGCGCCCAGCTGAGCCAGACTGCTGATGACCAGGGTGCCATTGGCAACAGTGGTGGTGCCAGTGTAGTCGTTCAGGTCGTTGCTGAGACGCAGGCTGCCGCCACCCGTGAGGGTCAGGCCGCTGGTGCCGGAAAGCTGCGAGTTCAAATTCACCCACTGGCCGCGGTCGATGCGAATGCCCCCGCCCGTGAGCGTGAGGTCGCCGCCATTGAGCGTGTAGTCGTTGCTCAACAGCAGGCTGTTGGCGAGACTGCCCGCGGCAAGGGTGATGCTGGCACCCGTGGGCGGAATCAGCGTGCCAAAAACGGCATCATCCGCAGCCGTGGGCACGCCGCCGCTCCAGTTCGTTGCCGTGTTCCATGTGGCGTCGGTGGTGCCCGTCCAAGTCAGGGTGGCGGCCTGCAAAGGCTGGCCGATCTGCCAGGAGACGACCAGAAAGGCGAGCAGACTGTTAAGGATCCGGCGGTGGCGACGGAGGGTTTTCATGAGAAAAGAGAAGGTGACACTGCAAGCGCCAGTCCCGCCACCGGAGGGCTTTCCGAGGGAAACTGGCCAGGCTGAAGCTGGAATTGATCGATTATTTCGACAAAACTGTAATGAAAACGCAGTTGCCGGTAAAGATTTTCTTTGTTCGTAAACAAAGATATAGTCCTTGACGGGCCAAGAATACGCTTCTGCCCGCCAAACCAATGTCTTGGTCGTCGGCAAGGCCCTGCCTTCCACGCCCTGTCCATCGTCATCGAGTCCTGAACGGGCAGCCGGCGAAGCCGGCCATCAGGCCCCGGCGCGTTCCCGGACGGGGCGGCTGGCGAGAGGCGTGTCGGGACCAGGGCCGGCGGCGATCCCAGCCGCTTCCTGTGCGGCAGCTCAATCGAGCTGCTTGAAACGGCCGTCAGCCCCCGGGCGGACGCGACCGTCGCTGGCGATGAACGGTTTCGGTTCCGTCACGCGGCCGAGCGGGCGCACGCCGGGTGCCTGCGCACCGTCGAGACCGAGGTCAGCGGCCATGCGGTCTGCGAGCGCGCGCAGTTCGGCGACGCGAGCCGGTTCAGCGGCGGCAAGATTCTGCGCTTCCGCGAGGTCGTTGCCCAGATGGTAGAGTTCGTTCTTGTCGAGGTGCAGTTTCCAGGGACCGTAGCGCACCGCCTCCAGCTTGTGACCGCGGTAGTAGTGGAACAAGTCATGACCCACGGCGCCCGCCTGACCGCGCAGCAGCGGCGAGAGATCGCGACCGTCGAGCTTGACCGCTGGCAGAGCCGCGCCGGCGAGGGCGGCGAAGGTCGGCAGGAAATCGAAGTGCCCGGTGATGGCGTCGGTGCTGGAGCCGGCGGGGATGGTGCCGGGCCACCAGGCGAGGGTGGCGACACGCAGGCCGCCCTCGTAGGTCTGCCCCTTCGAGCCGCGCAGGGGGGTGTTCTTCGAGCCGTGGTTGAGGGCGCCGCCGTTGTCGCTGGTGTAGATCACCAGGGTGTTTTCGGCGAGACCCAGCTCGCGCAGCAGGTCGAGGATGCGGCCGGTGCTGGCATCGAGTTCCTGGGCCCAGTCGCCGACGAGGCCGTTGGGCGACTTGCCGATCCAGCCCTTGTCGGGGTAGAGCGGGAAATGCACGGCAGTGTGCGGCAGGTAGAGGAAGAAGGGCTGGCCCTTGCGGGCGCGGATGAAGTCGAGGGCCTGCTCGGTGTAGCGCTGGGTGATCGTGTGCTGGCCCTCGGCCTTGACGCGTTCGATGGCGTCCGTGTTCTCAACGAGTGGCAGCGGCGGCTGGCCGTTGCCGCGCAAGCCGGCCTCGTCGTTTGCGGGCTGGGCCTTCTTGCCCTTGGCGGCCGCCTTCGGCAGGGGCTGGCCGGGGTTGCTTTTCGAGCCTTCGGCGGCCGTACCCATGTCGTTCGAGTAGGGGATGCCGTAGTAGCGGTCGAAACCCTGCGCGGTGGGCAGGAACTCCGGCTGGTCGCCCAGATGCCACTTGCCGACGCAGGCGGTGGCATAGCCGCGGGCCTTGAGCACCTCGGCCAGGGTCGTCTCCTGCGGATTCAGGCCGATGGCGCCGGCCGGGAAGAGCACATGCGGAATCGGCAGCACCCGCTTCGGGTAGCATCCCGTCATCATCATCGCCCGCGAGGGCGAGCAGACGGGCGCCGCGTAGTGGCTGGTCAGCTTCATGCCCTCCCGGGCCATGCGGTCGAGGTGGGGCGTGGCGTTGTTGGAGCCGAAGGGACCGATGTCCGCGTAGCCCTGGTCGTCGATGTTGATCAGGATGAAGTTCGGCGGCGCGGCGACGAGGGCGGCGCAGGACAACAACAGCGTGGCGAGCAAACGGATCATGACAGCGCAGGGGAACGCCGCGCCGCTGCCGTTCTCGCAAGGAATGCCCGGACGATCAAGCCAAGGGCGGCTCGGACGAGTCCGACTGGTCCGACTGGTCCGACTGGTCCGACTGGTCCGACTGGTCCGACTGG
>CBINON010000021.1:0-79436 GCA_966252325.1 uncultured bacterium
AACGACAGCATCATGTCCCGCTCCTACATCTTTTCCTCCGAGTCCGTCGGTGAAGGCCATCCCGACAAGGTTTGCGACACCATCTCCGACGCCGTGCTCGACGCCTGCCTCGCGATCGACCCGAAGAGCCGCGTGGCCTGCGAAACCTTTGCCAAGAGCAACATCGTCGTTGTCGGCGGTGAAATCACCATCCCGAAGATCGGTCAGAAGCCGATTGGCGACGTCATCAACATCGACAAGGTGATCCGCGACGCCGTGCGCGGCATCGGCTACATCCACGACGACGATGTCTTCCATGCCGACCGCATCTTCATCAACAACTACCTGACCACCCAGAGCCCGGACATCGCTCAGGGCGTCGACGCCAAGAAGGCGGAAGGCAAGAAGCACGCCGAACAGGGCGCCGGCGACCAGGGCATCATGTTTGGCTATGCCTGCGACGAGACGCCCGAGCTGATGCCGGCGCCGATCATGTTCGCCCACCGCCTCGGCCGCGAACTGACGCGCATCCGCAAGGCCGGCAAGCTGGCCAAGTGGCTGCGCCCCGACGCCAAGTCGCAGGTCTCGGTCGAGTACGTCGACGGCAAGCCGACCCGCATCGTCAACGTCGTCATCTCGACCCAGCATGCGGCGGATGTCAAACACGCCGAGATCGAGAAGTTCTGCATTGAGCAGGTCATCAAGAAGGTGCTGCCCAAGGAGATGCTCACCAAAAAGACCGAGTTCCTCATCAACCCGACCGGCAAGTTCGTCGTCGGCGGCCCGCAGGGCGACAGCGGCCTGACCGGCCGCAAGATCATCGTCGACACCTACGGCGGCATGGGCCGTCACGGCGGCGGCGCCTTCTCCGGCAAGGACCCGTCGAAGGTCGACCGCAGCGCCGCCTACATGGGCCGATGGGTCGCCAAGAACGTCGTCGCCGCCGGCCTGGCCGCCAAGTGCGAGGTGCAGTTCGCCTACGCCATCGGTCACCCGCTGCCGGTGAGCGTGCACATCGACACCTTCGGCACCGGCAAGGTCAGCGATGACGCCATCCTCGCCGCGGTGCTGAAGGTCTTCTCCTTCAAACCCGCCGACATCGTCAAGCAGCTCAACCTGCTGCGCCCGATCTACTCGAAGAGCACCAACTACGGCCACTTCGGCAAGATCGGCGACACCGACCTGACCTGGGAAAGCACCGCCAAGGCGGCCGCGCTCAAGAAGGCGGTGAAGTGAGCAACTCCAGGGTGGACAGCCGCCCGCCCTGCTGGCAATCTCAGGCGCCGCAAGCCCCGGTCTCCGCACCGGACTTGCGGCGCCTCCTCTTTCCAACCTCCCTCCCGAAGTTCCTATGGATCCTGAAATGACCCTGCTGGAGTGCGACGACGCGATGACCCGCGCCGTTGAGCACGCCATTCATGAATTCGCCGCCGTGCGCACGGGCAAGGCCTCACCGACCCTGGTCGAGGGCATGGATGTGCATGTCATGAGCTATGGCTCACACATGAAGCTCAAGCAGCTGGCGATGATCACCACGCCCGACCCGCGCCTGATCCGCATCGAACCCTTTGACCCGGCCACCCTGCAGGACATCGACCGCGCGATCCGCGAGTCCAAGCTCGGCCTCAACGGCAGCATCGAGGGCAAGGTCATCCGCCTGCCCATTCCGGTGCTGTCACAGGAGCGTCGCGAGCAGATGGTCAAGCTCGTGCGCCAGATGGGCGAGGAGGCCAAGGTACGGGTGCGCTCGGCCCGCCGCGACGCCATCGAAGCCCTCAAGAAGGGCGAAAAGGAGGGCCTCATCACCGAGGACGACCTGCACCGCCGCGAAAAGGAGGTGCAGACACTGACCGACAAAAAGGTCGCCGAAATCGACCAGCATGTCGCCTCCAAGGAAAAGGAAGTGCTGACGGTCTAACCCGGCCATGCATCGCGCCGCCGACTACCTGGACCTGAGCCGCACCCGGCACGGCATCCTGTTCCCGCCGGATGAACCGGTGTGGACGGCACTCTCGCGCATCGAGTCCTACCTGGAGTTCCGCCTGCAGCGCGAGGTGCGCGCGCAAATCCCGCAGGGCGCCCACATCGGCGAGGATGTCTTCATCGACGAAGGCACCATCATCGAACCCGGTGCCCTCATCCTGGGGCCCGCCTGGATCGGCCGCAACTGCATGATCCGCGCCGGCTGCTACATCCGCGGCAACGTCCTCATTGGCGACGGCTGTGTGCTCGGCAACTCCTGCGAGTTCAAGAACTGCATCCTCTTCGATCACTGCGAGGTGCCGCACTACAACTATGTCGGCGACGCCATCCTCGGCCACCGCGCCCACCTCGGTGCCGGCGCGGTGCTGTCGAATGTCCGCCTCGACCGCGGCGAGGTCATCGTCCAGGATCCCGGCGGCGCCATCGCCACCGGCCTGCGCAAGTTCAGCGCCGTCATCGGCGACCACGCCGAAGTCGGCTGCAACAGCGTCATCAATCCCGGCTCGCTCATTGGCCGGCGCAGCCTCGTTTATCCCCTCACCAGCTTCGCCGGCGTGCTGCCGGCCAACAGTATCCTCAAGACCCGCCAGACCCAGCAGGTCGTCAAACGCCACGACGTTTGAGCGGGGGGAGCCCGCCTTGTCCTCAGGCGCCGTCGGACCTGTCGGACCTGTCGGACCTGTCGGACCTGTCGGACCTGTCGGAGCTGTCGGACCTGTCGGACCTGTCGGACAGGACGGACAAGATCGCTGCCTGTCGCGGGTTGCCCTGTCCATCAGGAGGCGGCCGGGATCGGCCTCAGGCCGGCCGCGTGTGCCGCTCAATCTTCACGCGCAGGGCTTTTTCCACCTGCCCCAGTGGCAGGCAGTTGACGATGTCGCGCCGGGTCAGCCAACCCTTGCGGGCGGCGCGCACGCCGAACAGCACGTCCTGCAGGCCGCGCGTGCTGTGGGCATCGGGATTGATGCTGCAGCGCACGCCCTTTTCCTTGGCCAGCCGCCACCAGCGCCAGTCCATGTCGAGGCGCCAGGCGCTGGCATTCAGCTCGATGATCGTGCCCGTGGCCGCCGCGGCCTCGATGACCGCGGGCACGTCGACCGCATAGCTGGGGCGCTGCAGCAGCAGGCGGCCGGTCAGGTGGCCGAGCATGGTAACGTAAGGATTTTCGATGGCGCGGATGATCCGCCGGGTCATCTCCGCCTCCGGCAGATTGAAGACGTTGTGGACGCTGGCGACGCAATAATCCAGCTCGGCCAGCACCTCGTCGGCGAAGTCGAGCGAACCATCCTTGAGGATGTCGACCTCGGTGCCGGCGAAGACACGGAAGTCGTCCTCGAACTCCTCGTTGAGCTCGCGGATCTGTCGCACTTGGGCGCGCAGGCGCCGCTCATCGAGACCGTTCGCCTGGAAGCTGCTCTTGCTGTGGTCGGCGATGCCCAAGTACTGCAGGCCCAGCTCGCGCGCCGCCTCGGCCATCTCGCGCAGGCTGGCATGGCCGTCGCTGGCCGTCGTGTGATTGTGAAACACGCCGCGCAGGTTCTCCAGCTTGACGAGTTCGGGCAGGCGGCCCGCCTCGGCGGCCTCGAGTTCGCCGACGTTTTCCCGCAACTCCGGCTCGATGAAGTCGAGTCCGAGCGCGCGGTGGACATCCGCCTCCTCGTGCACCTCCGGCGGCGCCTCCCCCGCCCCGCCGGCGACCGGGGTGAAGGCGTACTCGTTGAGCGACCAGCCGCGCTCGAGGGCCCGCTGGCGCAGGGCGACATTGTGTTCCTTGCTGCCGGTGAAGTACACGAGGGCGAAGGGAAACTCGGCGTTGCTAACCACGCGCAGGTCGCACTGCACGCCGTCCTCGGCATGCACGCTCGCCTTGGTGTCGCCACGGGCGATCACCGAACGCACCTGCGGCAGCGCACAGAAGGCCTCGATGACTGCCTGCGGCCGCTTCGAGGCGACGAGGAAATCGAGATCATGCACCGTCTCCTTGCCGCGCCGGAAGCTGCCGCAGACCTCCGCCCTTGCCACCAGCGGCAGGGCGCGCAGGGTGTCGAGCAGGCCCATGGCCAGACCGTAGACCTGGTCGATCCGGAACTCCGAGGCGTGCTGTTCGCGGAAGGCGATGCTGGCAAGGATCTTCGCCACCGTCTTGTCGCCAAAGCCCGACAGCCGCGCCGCCTCGCCGCTTTCGCAGACCCGGCGCAGGTCGGCAACGCTGCCGACACCGAGTTCGCGATGCAGGACGGCGATCTTCTTCGGGCCCAGGCCCTGAATTTCAAAGAGCTCCGGCAGGCCCGCCGGGAACTCGGCACGCAGCTTCTCATAAAACTCCAGGCGGCCCGTGGTCGCCAGTTCATGCAGCTTGTCGCGCAAGGCCTCGCCCAGGCCCTTGACCCCGTCGAGACGGTTCTCCTCGGCCAGGCGCAGCAGGTCGTCGGGGTGGCTTTCGACGATCTCGGCACCGGTGCGGTAGGCGCGGATCTTGAACGGGTTTTCGCCCTTGAGTTCCATCAGCAGGGCGATGCGTTCGAAGATTTGGGCGGCGGCTTCGCGGGTCATGCCGGCATGATGGCGAGGACGCTGGAAAACTCAATGCCGAGCGACCTGGCACGGAAAGAGCGACAGGGTTGGCGCTGTTTGAATCGCGTCCACGAATTTGCGTTGCACTTTGCTTAACATACATTAATTTTTCTTATGGTGAGGTTATTGACGCCATCCCGCTTCCTGCTTGCCGCCACCGGACTGCTCGCCAGCTGCAGCTCGTCCGAGACGGCTTCCGAGGTTGTGGTCAGCGTGAAGGACCAGAAGATGGGCATCTACTCCGAGGGCATCCTGAAGAAGGAGTATGCCATTTCGACCTCGAAGTTCGGCCTCGGCGACCAGTTGAACAGCTACCGCACCCCGCTGGGCAAGCATGAGGTGATCGCCAAGATCGGCCACGGCCTGCCTCCGGGCGCGGTTCTGAAGAGCCGGCATTGGAATGGCGAGGTGCTCAAGCCCAACGCTCCGGGCCGCGACCCCATCGTATCGCGCATTCTCTGGCTCAACGGCCTGGAGAACGACAATTCCAACGCCAAGCGCCGGTACATCTACATCCACGGCACCACCGAGGAAAGCCGTCTCGGTCAACCGGCCAGCTACGGCTGCATCCGCATGGGCATGCAGGACGTGGTCGATGCCTTCAACGAGGTCAGCATCGGTGACAAGGTGGTCATCACCAAGAAGCCCCTGCCGGCTGGCAAGACGCTTCCGAAAGCCAAGGAAGAGGAAGTCAAGCCTGTGGAAGCCGAGGCTCCGACAGCCCCGGTCCCACCGGCGCCTGTCGCGTTGGCGGCAACCCCCAAGAGTGCTGCACCGGCGGCTGACAAGCCGCAGACCGCCCCGGCCATCGCAGCCTCCACGAGCGAAGCGGCGCGCCCCTCCTTTTTTAAACGCCTGTTTTACGGGGCAAAAGCAACTGCGCCGGCGTCCCCGGCGACCACGGAACCCACCGTCGCCAGCACCGCCACGCCGGTTGCCACAACGGCGCCAGCCGCCGAAGCCCCCGCTCCTGAAGCCTCTGCTCCGCCCGAGTCGCGCTCCTTCCTGACCCGTCTGCTGTTCGGCAAAAAAGCCGCACCCGCAACGCCCCCCACGGTCGAGCCGGCCGCGGATCAGGTCGGTCCGGAAAAGCCGAAGCAAGTCGCCAAGCAGCGCATCGCTCGTGAACCGCGGGTGGGCAAGCCGACATCGCTGAAGCTCCAGCCGGTGGTGGCCGCCAACACGCGCGCCTGAGCCGCCGTCTCAGAACTTGTTGGCCTGGATCACGTCGGGCGCGCCACGGAGGAAATTGACCAGATTCAGGGTCGCCCGCATCGCCTGCCGGGGCACGCTTTCGTAGGTGCGAGAGCCGATGTGCGGGGTGATCAGGGCGCGCGCGTGACGCAGCAGCGGGTGATCGGCCGGAGGCGGCTCCTCGTCGAGCACGTCCGTGGCGTAACCGCCGACCGTGCCGGCGTCGAGCGCGGCGATCATGTCGGGCATGTGCACGAGTTCGGCGCGCGAGGTGTTGACGACCAGCAGGCCCGGCTTGGCAAGGGCGATGCGCTCCGCGCGCACGAGGTGGCGGGTGCTGTCGCTGAGGTTGGCATGCAAACTGAGCACGTCGACGGCGGCGATCAGGCTCTCGATCGATTCATGGCGGGTGACGCTGTGTTCCTTGGCGAAGGCCTCGGGCCAGTACAGGTCCATGGCGTGGACTTCCATGCCGAAGGCGAGCGCGCGCTTGGCAACCTCCTGGCCGATGCGGCCGAGACCGACAATGCCCATCTTCTTGTTCCAGATTTCGTGACCGGTGACGCGCTTCCATTGGCCGTTGCGCACGGCGTTGGCGCTGTCGACCAGGTTGCGCACCAGAGCCAGCAGCAGGCAGAACGTGTGCTCGGCAACGGTCGTGTGATTGACACCCGGGGTGAACAGGACGGGCAGCTTGCGGCGCGTGCACTCCTCGACGTCGATCTTGTCGAGACCGATGCCGTACTTGCTGATGACGCGCAGCCGCGGCTGGGCCTTGTCGAGCACGGCGCGGGTGATCTCGTCGTCGCCGCACAGGAAGGCATCAAAATCGCCGGCCAACTCCAGCATGCGCGCCTCGGGCAGCGGACCGCGCTCGCGGTGGATCTCGTACCCCTGCGCCTCCAGCAGGGCATGGTGGTCGCCGGGGGTGTCTTGGTAGCTGGTGGTGGTGAGCAGGACGCGCATGGAAAGCCCAGCATGGACGGCTCAGGCGCGCCGGCAAGTGGAATGCCTACTTCAGCTTGGTCCAGACGATGTCGCCGGCGAGGTCGCCATAGGCGTCGATCTGCACCTGGGCCAGCCAGGGGTCAAAGCCGAGCATCATGGCCCGCGAGCAGATGCTGTCGTGGTCGTGCTGGGAGATTTCCGCCGGCGGCTGCGGCACGATGGCGGTGTTGACATGGACGAGCAGGTTGTTCTCGCCTCCACGGGCCTCAAAATCCTTGATGCCCTGGCGCTGCTGGTGGTGGCAGTGGTAACCCTGCGCGGTCAGCCATTTCTCCGCGTGACGCTCCCCATACTCGGCGATTTCGGTCGGTCTCAGCATGGCTCAGACGGGGTGAGAGGTGAAATCCCCAGCCAGGATGGCCGAAGGAATTGATTCAATTTTAACAAAATCCACCTCCGGGGGCAAGTCCCACCTCCGCTTCACGGCAGAATCTCGACCGGCGTGCCCATCGGCGTCTCGCGGAAAAAGATTTCCGCCATCTCCGCCGGCAGGCGGATGCAGCCATGGGAAGCCGGAAAACCCGGCAAATAACCGGCATGCATGCCGGTGGCCCCGGTGATGCGCATGAACCAGCGCATGTCGGCGCCGTCAAAGCGCGTGCCGGCCGGCCGCGGATCCTTGCGCGCATCGACATCGCCCTGCACCACCCTGCCCTCGGCATCGACATAATCGCCAAACATGGACGATTCGTGATCCAGGTCCTTCTCGCAGATGGCAAAGCGGCCGACCACCGTTTGAAAGCCCTCGCGCCCCGTTGAGACCGGCGATTCGCCGACGAGTTGATCGCCCCTGTAATAACGCAGCTTCTGGTCGGCCAGAGCGATTTCAATGCGCGGGCGCCCGCTCACGCCATCGCCGCGCCAGTACGAGACCTCGACCTCGGGTTCGGCGGGGCGGCGACCGAAGTGCCACCAGGGAGCAACGGCCTTGCGGCGCACCACCGCGAGTTCCTGCACAGGTTCGGCCTTGCGGTCGGCGGAGGCACGGCGCATCCGGCTCCACCAAGCGGGTTTGGCCGCCACGGAACTCAGAGGCTTGGCTTCGGCCGTTGTCGGTTGGGAGGCTTCACTCGCGGGCACTACCAAAGGCGTCACGGCCTCGCGTTTGGAGGTGCGCTGCCGCCACCAGGACTGTCGCGGCTCGGCCTTGGGTTTGGCCTCGGGCTGGGGCTCGGTCACCGGAGCCGGCTTCACCACCGGTCGCGCAGGCTTGAACCCGCGACTGGACCGCACGCGCTCGACGTAAGTGCCGCCACCGGGCGCCGGCCGACGGATTTCCTGATAGCCCGTTCCGGCACAACTGGCGAGCCAGAGGGCGATGAGAGGCAAAAGGGCGGCTAGGCGGGAGACATTCATGATGGACAGTGGCCTCGTTTAAGCACATCGCCTGCCTGGACGCCATGGAAAAGACATTCAAGGTTCGACTGTCGCACAAAAGCCGCGGAAAAACTGCAGGGCAGTCGCCGAGGTCGTCTGCGCCACGGTCTCGAAACTCTGTCCGCGGAGGACGGCAACCGCACGGGCGGTGTCGGCCACAAAGGCCGGCTCGCAGCGCCGACCGCGATGCGGCACGGGCGCCAGGTAGGGAGCATCGGTTTCCAGCAGGTAGGCGCCGTCCGGCACCGTGCGCGCCGTCTCCGCCGCCGGCCCCGGGTTCTTGAAAGTGACGATGCCGGTGAAGGAAATCAAGTGCCCGGCCTCCAGCAGCGGACGCGCTTGTTCGAGCGTGCCGGTGTAACAGTGAAACACCGCGCGCAGACGCCCCTCGAAGGGTTGCACCTGCGCGACCAGATCGTCCCAGCTGTCGCGGTTGTGCAGGACGACATTCAGGCCGAGTTCGACGGCGAGTTCGAGCTGCATTCGCAGGCAGCGCGCCTGCCAGGCCTTCCAGGCCTCGATCGTAAAACCTTCGGGCGGCGCGTGGTAGTAGTCGAGCCCGATCTCGCCGATGGCCGCCACGCCCGGCTGGCGTGCCAGCTCGCGCAGCTCGTCGATCCAGGCGTCGCCCTGCACGGAATCGACATCGCAGGGATGAATGCCGGCGGCGAGCCGCACGTCCGGCTCTTGGGCGGCCAATTTCAGCAACTGGCGCGTGCTGTCCAAGTCGACCGCGGGCGCCAGAAAATGCGTCACTCCGGCCGCGCGCGCCCGCGTCAGCACCTCGGGCAGGTCGTTCTCGAACTGGCGGCTGGCCAGATGGGTGTGCGTGTCAAAAAGCATTGTCCAGCTATGCCCGGCAGCGCAGCGCGCGCAAGAGCGCCCTGCGCGCGGCGTTCCCCAGCCATGCCCCGCTTTCTGCTGCCGTTGTTTGCCCTGCTGCTCTCCGCCGCCGGTGCCGACAAGCCCAATCTGATCTTCATCCTCGCCGACGACATGGGCTGGTCGGATCTTGGCTGCTACGGCAGCGAGATCGCCACTCCCAACTTGGACGCCCTCGCCACTGGCGGCCTGCGCTTCACCCAGTTCTACAACACCGCCCGCTGCTGGCCAACCCGCGGCGCCCTGCTCAGCGGCTACTACGCCCAGCAGATCCATCGCGACGAACTGCCCGGCATCGGCGGCGGCGGCCGCGGCGTGCGCCCGCCCTGGGCGCGCCTGCTGCCGGAGTTGCTCAAGCCGGCGGGTTACCGCAGCTATCACAGCGGCAAGTGGCACATCGACGGCAAGGTGCTGGAAGCCGGCTTCGACCGCTCGCTCGACGTCCGCAACCAGGGCAACTTCTTCACCGCCGCCGGCAACTTCCTCGACGATGTCGCCGTGCGACCTGGCGCCGGGGAAAAGGCTTACTATGCCACCACCGCCACGGCCGATCACGCCATCGACTGCCTGAAAGACCATGCCGCCCGCCACGGCGACAAGCCCTTTTTCCACTACATCGCCTTCATCGCCCCGCACTTCCCGCTGCATGCGCCGCCCGAGGACATCGCCCGCTACCGCGACCGCTACCTCGACGGCTGGGATGCCCTGCGCCAGGCCCGCCACGCCCGCCAACGCGAACTCGGCCTGCACGACACCGAGCTGTCGGCCCTCGAGCCGGAGATCGGTCCCCCCTACGACTTCCCGGACGCCTTTGAGAAGCTCGGCCCGGGCGAGGTCAAGTACCCCCTGCCCTGGGAAAAACTGACTGCCGAGCAGCGCCGTTTTCAGGCGACCAAGATGGCGATTCACGCCGCCATGATCGATCGCATGGATCGCGAGATCGGCCGCATCCTCGCCCAGCTCAAGGCGATGGGTGCCCATGACAACACCCTCATCCTGTTCGCCTCCGACAACGGCGCCAGCGCGGAAATCATGGTGCGCCACGGCGGCCACGATCCCGCCGCCGAACCCGGCAGCGCCGGCAGCTACCTCTGCCTGGGCCCGGGCTTTTCCAGCGCCGGCAACACCCCCTTCCGCCGCCACAAAACCTGGGTCCACGAGGGCGGCATCGCCACCCCGCTCATCGCCCACTGGCCGGCCGGCATCGCCGCCCGCGGCGAACTGCGCCGGTCGCCGGCCCATGTGATCGACTTCGTGCCCACCGCGCTCGAGCTCGCCGGCCTGCCCGTGCCGACCGAATGGCAGGGCCAGGCCAGACCACCCCTGCCCGGCACAAGCCTGAAGCCGGCCTTCGCCGCCGATGTCAGCCTGGAGCGCGACTCGCTCTGGTGGCTGCATGAGGGCAACCGCGCGATCCGCGTGGGCGACTGGAAACTGGTCGCCGTCAAGGACGGCCCCTGGGAGCTCTACCACCTCGCCACCGATCGCGCCGAGCAGCACAACCTCGCCGCGCGCGAACCGGACCGAGTGCGTGAACTCGCCGCCGCCTGGCAGCGCCAGACCGACGCCTTCACGGAACAGGCGCGTCCAACCCTGCATCTGCAGCCCAAGGCACCCGCCGGCAAAAAGCAGAAGGCCAAACAGCCCTGAGCCCGGACCGGTGCAACGGCCCCTTTACTTCCCGGCCCGGCTGGGCATGGGTCGCCCTGTCCGCATGCCCCGCCCCCACGATCCCTCCCGCCGTCCCCGACCGCCCGCCGTCAAAGCTCCGCCCCCCGGCAGCGAGTCCTGGGAACGTCCCTGGGCCGTCTTGAAGTACTACTCCTTTCACCCGGCCATCTACCCCAACATGGTCGGCGCCACCTCGGCCGACGCGGGTGCCGGCGATCTGGTGCGCGTCTACGACAAGGAGGGCAAACCCTTCGGGGCCGGCTGGTTCAATCCCAAGGCGCGCGTGCCGCTGCGCGTGCTGCACCACGGCGAAGAGGCCTTCGGCGAGTCCGACCTCGACGAACGCCTGCGCACCGCCGTGCGCCTGCGCACCCGGGTGCTGAAGCTCGATGAAACCGGCGACGCCTACCGCGTCGTCCACTCCGATGCCGACGGCCTCAGCGGGCTGATCGTCGACCGCTACGCCGACACCCTTTCCGTGGAGGTCACCTCGCTCGGGGCCTGGCGCCGGTTGCGCCGCTGGCTGCCGCTCCTGCACGCGGAACTCGGCACCACCCGCCAGGTCATCCAGACGGACCCCGACATCGCCCTCATCGAATCGATGCGCCGCGCCGACGTGCCCGAGGCCGATGAACCGGGTCCCGCCTCGGTGAAGATCCGCGAGCACGGCCTGCGCTACCTCGTCAACTTCGAGGAGGGCCACAAGACCGGCTTCTTCTGCGACCAGCGTGACAACCGCCTGCGTCTGGGTCGGCTGGCCCGCGGCCGCGTGCTCGACCTCTGCTGCTACACCGGCGGCTTCGCCCTCGCCGCGCGCGTGCTCGCCGGTTGCGAAGACGTCACCGGCGTCGACCTCGACGAAAAGGCCATCGCTCAGGCGCGGCAGAACGCCAACCTCAACCAGACCCGCCTGCAGTGGACGCACGCCGACGCCTTTGGCTGGGCGCGCCAGATGATCCGCAACGGCGAACTCTGGGACACGGTCGTGCTGGACCCGCCCAAGCTCATCCATCACCGCGACCGCCAGGAGGAGGGCATCTTCAAGTACCGCGACCTCAACGGTCTGGCCCTGCAGCTCGTGCGTCGCGGCGGCCTTTTTGTCTCCTGCTCCTGCTCCGGCCTGCTCAGCACCGAGGACTTCGAGCAACTCGTCATCGGCGCCGCCCATCGCCAGGGCCGCAAGCTGCAGATCCTCGACCGCACCGGCCCGGGCATGGATCACCCGGTCATGTCGAACTGTCCGGAGAGCCGCTACCTCAAGGCTGTCTGGGCCGTCGTGTACTGAGCCGGCTCAGAGCGCCGCTTCCTGAATCTGCTCGGCAAAGCCGGGCAGCTCGGCCAGCGCCTGCGCCGGCGGCGGCCGCATGCCCGGCATGTGCAGGCCCGCGCGATCAACATCGGCGTGCAGAGCGTCGAGTGCGGCGGTAAAGGTCCGCAGCGCCAACTCCTCCTCGTCGCGGTCGAACACCAGGCCGTTGAGCAGGGCGACATGTTCGTAGCGGCCCAGCCATTCCGGGGCACGCTGCTCGCGGTAGACACGCAGTGCCTCGCGCAGCGGCTTGGCACGCTCCGCCTCCGGCAGATCGCGCAGGATCTGCCAGGCCAGGCAGCGGGCGACATCGGCCGCCGCGGCCACCAGGCCGTGCTCGATGCCGGGCACCAGCAACTGGCGGTGGCGATGCTCGTAATGAAACCCAAGATCGACCTGGCACTGCGCCTCCAGCGGCACATGCCGGTGCACCTCGCCCAGCATGGCCACCTCCAATCCCCAGGCCGAAGGCAGGCTGAAACCGGCCAGAGTTTCCAGGTCGCCGGCGAACTCGCCCGACAGCGGGTAGCGAAAGCTTTCCAGGTGCTGCAGCAGCGGCTGTGGTCCAAGCACGTCCTGAAAGGCGCGGATGAGCGGGAAGACCAGCAGGCGCGTCACCCGGCCAAACAGCCGGTCGCGCACGCGGCTGTAGTAGCCCTTGGCGAAGCGGTAGCCCATGCGCGGATGCGCCACCGGATGACAGAGCCGGGCCGGCACCGAGGCATCGTAATTGAGAATGTCGGTGTCGTGGCTGATCACCGTGCGCGCGCGTCCCGCCGCCTTCAGATAGGCCAGGCCCATCCAGATGTTGGCGCCCTTGCCACTGCAGGCGCCATCCCAGCCGAGTTCCGCCAGCCGGTGATGCGCCGCCTGCAGGGCCGGGCCGTCGTTCCAAAGGATGTGCACCGGCTTGCCGGACGCCCACTCGCCGCACAGGCGCACGGCTTCGCCCGCCTCGGCCGAGTTCATGACGTTCATGCTCAGCACAATCTCGCGGACATAAGGCGCATCAGCCAGGGTGCCCAGGATGGAGGGCAGCGCCGGACGCCGGGTCTCGACAAAGAGGGCCGGCAGCAGCACCGCCACCGGTCGCTCACGCGCCAACTCGGCAAGTTCAAGCCCCCGCGCCGCCGGATCGGGCGCCGCCAGGTGGTGCAAAGTGGGAAGCTGGGTGTGCTGGTAAAAATCCGCCATCCTGATGGGTCTCTCTCACTTACGGCCGGATGGCGGCCTTGTCCCCTGCAGCCCCGCCGGGCCGGCGCTCCGCAGACTCCTCGGACTCCTCGGCGGCTTCACCGTTTTCGATCTCAATCTCGATCTCCTGGCGCCAGCGCCGCGAGATCCACGGCCGGGCCAGACCGTACAGCAGGTAGCTGACGAAGAGTACCGACGGCATCCACTGCCAGTTGCGGACGGTGAAGGCGATGACGATGATCGAGGCCAGCACCCAGGCGGGCGAACGGCTGGTGCGCCAGTTGATCGACTTGAAACTCGGGTACTCGAGATCGCTCATCATCAGCACCGAGAGCAGCACCATGAGCACGGCGAGCCCGTATTTCCACGGGCCGATCTCCTTGTTGCCCTCGTCGAGCCAGAGCATGAGCAGGGTGAGCGAGGCGATCACGCCCGCCGCTGCCGGAATCGGGCAGCCGCGAAAGTGCTTGCTGCCGGTTTTGTCATCGGAGGCCGCCAGGCAATTGAAGCGGGCCAAACGCATCGCCCCGCAAACCAGGTAGACACTGGCGATCAGCCAGCCGATGCCGGCCGGTTTCTCGATGCTCGACAGCACGATGTCATGGACCAGCAGCGCCGGGGCCACGCCGAAGCTGACGATGTCGGCGATGGAATCCAGCTCGCGACCAAAGGGCGACTCCTGGCCGCCGAGGCGGGCGACGCGGCCGTCGAGCACATCGAACAGGCAGGCCGCCAGGATGGCAATGATGGCCCAGTAATAGTGCTCGGTCACCAGGCCCTCGCGACCCTTGAAGATCTGCAGGATGGCGACGAATCCGGACAGGATGTTGCCCGCCGTCATCAGGGTGGGCAGCACATAAATGCGGGGTTCGCGCTCAATCATCGGCGCCACCTTAGAACGCCCCGGCGGCGAATGCACCCCCGAACTTTGCAGTTTCCACATCGACGCCCCGCGCTATCTGTACACCATGCCCGCCCCGGACGCCCCCCCGCTGACGCCCGACACCACGCTTGCCCAGGTGCTGCAGAGCTACCCTGGCGCCCGTCGTTCGCTTTTTGCCAAGTACCACATCGGCGGCTGCAGCGCCTGTGCCTTCAGCCCGACCGAAACCCTCGCCCAGCTCTGCGCCCGCAACGACGCCATCCCGGTCGACGAGCTCATCGAGCACATTCGCAGCAGCCATGAGGAGGACGTCAAACTGCAGATCACGCCGCAGGAACTGGTGGAACTCAAGGCTCAAACACCGGGCCTGCGCCTGCTCGACGCCCGCACCCGCGAGGAGCACGAGGCGGTGCACATCCCCGGCTCGATGCTGATCAGCCAGGAACTCATTCAGGAAGCCTTCGCCTCCTGGGACAAAAACGCCCCCCTGGTCATCTACGATCACACCGGCGGCCGCAGCCTCGACATCGTCGCCTACTTCATCGGCCACGGCTTCGACAACGCCCGCTGCCTCGCCGGCGGCATCGACGCCTACAGCAGCGAGGTCGATCCCTCCCTGCCGCGCTACCGCGTCGAGATCGAGGACTGAGACCATGAGCGACACCGATTTCCGCCCCCTCAGCCTCGACGAAGCCGCCCGCCTGCGCGACGACCTCCACGCCCGCGGCCGCAAGCTCGTCTTCACCAACGGCTGCTTCGATCTCCTCCACGCCGGCCACGTCCGCTATCTCAACCAGGCGCGCGCCCTCGGCGACGCCCTGCTGGTGGCGGTCAACTCCGACGCCTCGGTGCGGGCCCTCAAGGGCCCGACCCGGCCGGTGAACCCGGAAAACGACCGTGCCGAAGTACTCGCCGCCCTGCGCGCGGTCGATGGCGTTGTGGTCTTCAGCGAGGAACGCGCCACCCGCCTCATTGAGGCCATCCGCCCGCACGTCTACGCCAAGGGCGGCGATTACACGGTCGATTCGCTCAACCCCGAGGAACGCGCCGCCCTCGAAGCCGCCGGCAGCGCCATCCGCATCCTGCCTCTGGTGCCGGGTCGTTCCACCACCGCCACCCTCCAGCGCGCCGCCGCTCCGGAAAGCGGTCCGCAGCGGCTGCGCCTGGGCGTGCTCGGCTCCGGCCAGGGTTCCAACTTCAGGGCCATCCTCGACGCCATCGCCGCCGGCCAGCTCGATGCCGAAGTCGTGCTCGCCCTCTCCGATCAGGCCGACTGCGCCTTCCTGCAGACCGCCCACGCCGCCGGCATCGAAGCGCGCCATGTGGATCCCGGCCCGCAACCGCGCCGCCTCGGCGAGGCCGCGCAGAAGGAGATCGCCGAGCACCTGCGCCGCGCCAACGTGGATCTCGTCGTGCTCGCCGGCTTCATGAAAATCCTGCGGGCGCCCGTGCTCGAGGCCTTCGCCGGCCGCATCGTCAACGTCCACCCCTCCCTGCTGCCCCAGTTCAAGGGCGCCAACGCCCCGCAGCAGGCCCTCGACGCCGGCGCCTCCGAAACCGGCTGCAGCGTCCACATCGTCACTGCCGAGATCGACGCCGGCCGCATCCTCGGCCAGGCCCGCGTGCCGGTGCTGTCCGGCGACACCGCCGAAAGCCTGCACGAGCGCATCAAGCAGGCCGAACACGACCTGCTGCCGCGCGTGTTGGCCGAGTGGCCGAAGAAGCCAGCGTAGGGCCGAGAGCTTAGAGCTGAGAGGCCGGAGACCCGCTCTCTGCTCCATGCCCTCTGCTCTTTGCTCACTTCAGTCGCCAGATCGCCTGACGGATCACCGCCCGGGGCGCGTCCTTGAGTTTTTCATACCAGACGGTGAGCAGGCGTCCGTCGCCCAGTTCCACCGTGCTGGGATAACCGAGGTCGCCGCCGGCGCCGTCACCGGAGACAATGACGGGTTCGCTCCAGGTGCGCCCGTGATCGCTGCTGACCCGGGCCTGATTGCCGAAGGGCGGGCGACGGTGGCCGTAGCTCATCAGCAGGCGACCGTCGCGCAGGCGCAGCAGGTGCGAGGGCAATCCCCAAACACCGATCGAATGCGGCACGCTCCAGGTGCGACCACCGTCGGTGGATTCGGTCTGCAGGGTCTCGCCCTTGTTGGCGGCATTGTGGTTGCGGATCTGCACGATGAGGGTGCCGTCGGCTGCCTCGACCCCGTGCAACTCGTGGTAGTCGGCCGTGGCGCTGTCGCCCGGGCGCGTCGGGATCTCGGCCAGCCACTGCCAGGTGAGGCCGTCGTCGCGCGATTCGGCGACACCGATCTTTTTCTCACCCGTCCAGAGCTGCTTGCCCGGATAGAGCAGGCGACCGTCCTTGAGCTGGATCGGCCCGTGCGGGCTGTTGGCCACCGTCGGAATGCGGTCCGACCAGGTGCGACCGCCGTCGGTCGAGCGGATCAGCCACTCGCCCAGTTCCGCCTGGCGTTCGTCGGCCGTGAGGCGGTCGCGCGCGGCTTGCCAGGCGCGCAGGCGATCGGCGGGCCAGTTGCCCTCCTTCTCGGCCTTGGCGAGGATCGGCTCATAGGCCAGCGAGGTGAAGGTGGTGACCAGCAGGCTGCCCTTGGCGGTCTCGACGACGCCGCTGTCGCGGTCGTCGGTGGCGGAATCGAGCAGGACGCGCGGGTAGGTCCAGGTGGCGCCGTCGTCCTTCGAGGTCATGGCAACCACCTGGCCGAAGGGACAGACGTGGGCCTCGCGGCCGCCCGACCAGCTGACCCAGAGTTCACCGTTGGCACGGCGGGCCACGGTCGACCAGCCGCTGTAGAGTTCGGGCTGCTGGGAGATAACCCGGGTTTCGAGGATCTCGGCTTCAGGGGCGGCGCCGAGAGCGAGGGGCAGCAGGGCGGCAAGGCAGGTCAGGACGGGGCGGGACATCCTCAAGGTAAGCCCGTGCAAGCGAAGGTCTTTCAGGCAAAGAAAAAGCCGGAACGCGGGTGCGTTCCGGCTTTTGCAAAGGTTGGTGTTGGCTTAGGCGGCGGCCTTCTGTTCGAGGGCGGCCTTGGCCTGGGCGGCGAGCGCGGCAAAGGCGGCCTCGTCACGGATGGCGAGGTCGGAGAGGACCTTGCGGTCGATCTCGATGCCGGCGTGCTTGAGGCCTTCCATCAGGCGGCTGTAGGTGATGCCCACGGCGCGCGCGGCGGCGTTGATGCGCTGGACCCACAGGTTGCGGAAGGTGCGCTTGCGGACCTTGCGGTCGCGGTAGGCGTACAGCATCGCCTTGCGGACGGCGTCCTTGGCGTAGCGGAAGTGGGTGGAACGGAAACCGCGAAAGCCCTTGGCTTTCGCGAGCGTGCGCTTGCGCCGTTTGCGGCTGGCAGGTGCGTTGGTGGCTCTTGGCATGTGTCGTTTTCTGTGAGCAGGCTGTTGTTGAGTATTCGATGACCGGCCTCACCTGATCGTAGGAACCCAAAGGGAACCAGACCGGAACATCGTGGCTCCCATCAAGGGAGCCGTGGGGCGACATCAGCGCGAGAACGGAAGGCTCGCGAGAACGTTCGCCTTGTCCACTTCCGCCACGAGGGCGACCTTGCCGAGGTTGCGCTTGCGCTTGCGGCTCTTGTTCTGCAGGATGTGGCGCTTGCCTTGTTTGCGGCGCAGCACCTTACCCGTCGCAGTCACTTTGAAGCGTTTGGCGACAGCTTTTCTCGTTTTGGCTAGACCAGAGTTTTTGGACATAGGGGCCGGGAAGATGGCGGCAATCGGGCCAGCGGCAAGCGGTTTTTAGGAAGAACGAAATGAATTTTCCGAGACTTCGGCGCCGCTCGGAGTCGAGCGGTCTTCGCGTTCGACGCCCCCGGGAAGCTCCCAAGTACAGGAGTCGCCGGTCACTTCTTCGCCTTTTTCTTTCTGGCTGGCGCCTCGCCGTGGGGCGGCCCCCAGATCCAGGGCAGGACCTGGGAGCTGCGGGCCCAAGCCTCCCACTGACCGGCCATCGCCCGCACGCGCTCGGGATCCTTTGCCGCCAGATCGTGCTGCTCAGTGCGGTCGGTCGCCATGTCGTACAGTTCCCACGGGCCCTGGGCGCCCTTGGCAACCAGTTTCCAGCGACCGTCGCGCACGGCCCGGTTGCCCTCGTGTTCCCAGAAGATCGGTCGACCGCGACGCAGTTCGCCCCCCTGGAAGGCGGGACGCAGGCTGACGCCCTGCAGGGGCGTGATGACTTCACCGGCGAACTGGCTCGGATAGCTGGCACCGGCCACATCGACGCAGGTGGCCATGAGATCGATCAGGTGGGCCGGCTGCGATTCCAGCGCGCCACGGCGATCACCGGGGATGCCGGCCGGCCAGTGGGCGATGAGCGGAGTGCTGATGCCCCCCTCGTGCACCCAGTGCTTGTATTCGCGGTAGGGGGTGTTGCTGACATTGGCCCAGGCCTCGCCATAGCCATGGTAGGTGTCGGCCGCGCCCGGCAGCACCCCGTAGCCCTGGCGCATGGGAAAGCCATCGCGCGTCTGCTTGGGAATCATGTCGGGCTGCAGATAGTCCGCCGCCAGCGGCGGCAGCGAGGGCGCGCCGGCGCGCAGGCGCGGCTGCTCGTGGTCCGGGCGACGTCCCATCGGCTCGGCACAACCGCCGTTGTCCTGGCAGAACAGGATCAGGGTGTTGTCGTACTGGCCGGTCTTTTTCAGCTGTTCGACCAGGCGACCGATGCCCTGGTCCATGCAGTCGACCATGGCGGCATAAACCTCCATGCAGCGGATCTCGAATTCGCGATCCCTGACCTCCGACCAGGCCCCGCCGGCCTGACGCGCGGCCTGCCAGCTGGGATCGATCAGGCCGAGACGCTTCAACTTTTCGACGCGCGCCGCGCGCACGGCGTCATAACCGGCATCATAGCGCCCCTTGTACTTGGCGATGTCCTTCGCCTTCGCATGCATCGGCCAGTGGGCCGCCGTGTGGGCGATGTACAAGAAGAAGGGCTTGCCGGAGTGGTCGCGCGCGTGCTCGGTGACGAAGCGGGCGGCGTGGTCGTTGATGGCGTCGGTGTAATAAAACTCCTCCGGCTGGTATTCCGGATCGGCGAAGGGCGAGATCAGGGTGTTGTCGCGGGTCAGCGAGTTTGGATCGAAGAAGCTGCCGGCGCCGTGAATGGTGCCGTAAAAGCGGTCAAACCCGCGCTGGAGCGGCCAGTTCGCCTTGTCGGCCTCGCCCGCGGGCTTGACCTTTTGGGTGACGTGCCATTTGCCGGTCGCATAGGTGCGGTAACCGGCGGGCTTGAGGGCTTCGGCGACCGTGACCGCCCGGCGACTGAGCTCACCGCGGTAACCGTCGAGGCCACGGTCGTCCATCATGTGGCCGATGCCCGCCTGGTGCGGGTACAGACCGGTGAGCAGCGAGGCCCGGGTCGGGCAGCAGCGGGCGGTGTTGTAGAACTGGGTGAAACGCAGCCCGCCACCGGCGAGGCCGTCGAGGTTCGGTGTCTCGATCTCCCCTCCGTAGCAGCCGAGGTCCGACCAGCCCATGTCATCGGACAGGATCAGAATGACGTTGGGCGCGGCAGGCGGTGCCGCAAACAGGGGCGCGGCGAGAAGCAGGGCGGAGGCGAACAGTCGTTTCATGGTTGGCCGGTGAAAACGCCGTTGCCGTCGGCAATGATCGCAAAAAAACTCCACCTGCAGCTATCCTGGGCACACCCGCCGCCGGGAAGCGCCCCGGGTGGCGGGGCGCCCCTGTCATCCAAGGCTCAGGCCAGCGCCTGCGAATCGTACACAGTGACGCGCTCGAAGAACACCTTGCAGGTGTCGACGAAGCGCTGGTGGTCGGGGCAGCCCTTCTGGTAAAAATCGTGGTCGGCCATCGTCTTGAACTTCAGGCTGAGCGAGTAGTTGAAGCTGTGGTCGGTGACCGGACGCGGCTCGGTCGGCGCCGGTTTGCCGCAAAAACCGGACTCGAGGTAGGCGATGCGGGTGAGGGCAACGAGTTCCTCTTCAAACAGGCGGACCTGCTCGGCACTGAGGCCGGGTTTGAGCCAGAAATAGACGTTGTGCAGCATAGGCCACCCAGCTTGGCGGGCCGGCCCGTCCTGGCAAGCGGAGTCTCTCAATTCGCCTTGGCCGCAGTCGCTTCAACCCGGCGAAATTCGGTCGCGCGTCCGAGGACGTAGTAAAAACCAAAGACACTCGCGAGCAGCAGCAGGAAGGCGACCAGGGCCCGGAACCCGGGAATCCAGGGCGGATGGAGGCGGCGGCGGGACATGGCACACGGTGGCGCAGGCCGGCGCGGCCGCAAGATGCAAAGCACGGCGACAAAAACCGCGAGCCGCCGTCCTTGGCTTGACTCGCTGCCCGGCTTCCGTCAATTCTCTCCCCTACCCCATGCCCGCCATACCCATCCTGATGCCGCAGTTGGGCGAGTCCATCGCCGAAGCAACCGTCATCCGCATTCTGGTCGAGCCGGGCCAGCAGGTCGAGGCCGGCGCGGAACTCTTTGAGGTGGAGACCAACAAGGCCACCATGGCGGTCACCTCCCCCTGCGCCGGCCGCATCACCCAGATTGGCGCCCAGGTGCGCCAGAGCTATGCCGTCGGCTCCAACCTGGCCGGCTTCGAGGTCAGTCCCGAGGATGCCGAGTCGCTCGGCTTTCAGGACAACCCGCCGGCGACCACGCCCGCCGAAAGCGAACGCGCCGCCGCGGCCCCGACCGAGTCCCTGCACTTCCAGTTCAGCGAGGAGGACAACATCACCGACTACCAGCCGCGGGTTGAACCCGTGGTCGGCGGTCTGCCCGTCCCCGCCGGTGCCACCGGCGCCAGCTACATCTCCCCGCGCATGCGCGCCCGCATGAACGAGCTCGGTCTCAACGCCTCCGACCTCGCCGGCATTGCCGGTACCGGCGCCGGCGGCCGCGTCACTGTCGAGGACTTTGAAAACTTCCTGCGCAGCCTGGAGCAGCACCGCCTGACCCCCGCCTCGCCCATGCGCATCGCCGTGGCCGATTCCATGCGCCGCAGCTGGAGCCGTCCGCTGGCCACCGTCGGCAGCCCGGTCCTTCTCGACGCCGTGCTCGCCCACCGCCGCAAGGCCGATCCCAAACCGGGTCCCGCCCTCTACGCCCTGCGAGCTCTGGCGCTCGCCCTCGCCGAAAACACCGCCTTCGCCGGTCGCCTCATCGGCAGCCGCATCGTGCATCCACGCGCGATCGACATCGGCTTCGCGGTCGAGGTCGACGACGGGGTGCTGGTGCCGGTGCTGCGCGAGGTCGACAAGACACCGCTGGCCAGCCTGGTGCCGACCTACAACAAGCTGGTCGAACAGGCGCGGGCGCGTCGCCTGCCGAATGATGCCAGCCGCCCGGGCATCGCCACGGTGACCAACTTTGGCACCTTCGGCATCGTTTGGGCGACGCCAATCCCGCTGCCTGAGCAGAACCTCGTGCTTGGTCTGGGCGCCGGCAGCAAGGTGCCGCGCTGGAGCGATGAGGTGAACCAGTTCATCCCGGTCACCGAGGCCGAACTGACGCTCAGCTTCGATCACCGCATCCTCGACGGTGGCGGCGCCGGCCGCCTGCTCGCGCGCGTGGCGCAGCTGCTGCAGCAGCCGGAGAAACTTTGACCAGGGCAAGACCCGAACGATGTGGTCGCCCGGCGAGGCCGGGCGCCGCAACGAAACTCACTGCTTGGCCAGACTGAGGATCTGGTAATTCTTGGCGTAGGTGCCCAGCGCTTCGGTGGCGGCCTCCTTGGTCAGGCCATCCTGGCGGGTGACGATGATCAACTTCTGCGCCTCCGGCGTTTCACCGGCCTTGATGTCGACGCTGACCACATCAGGCAGCTTTTGGGTGAGCGCGGCGGCGACGTGCCCTTTGCAGGAGACACAGACGACGCCGGTGATCTTGCCTTCGTAGGTGACCGGCTTGGAGTCGGCGGCGGCGGCGAGGGCGGCAATGGCCAGGGACAGGGTGGCGATGAGGGATTTCATGCGATGGAGGGTGAGAGGCATTACGGGTACAAAAAACGCCGGGACGCGGACGAATCCTGCATCCCGGCGTGAATCACACGGAGGGTTTACTTGCTCTCCAGCTGCTCGCCCTGCTTCTTCCAGCCGCTGATGCCGGCGGAGAGATGCTTGACGTTGGTGTAGCCGAGGTCAGCGGCCTTCTGGGCGGCCTTCTTGTAGGCGCTGCAGGAGGGGCCGCCACAATAGGCCACCACGAGGGCGTCCTTGTTGGAGGGCAGAGCCGAGGTGAGGTCGCCACCGGTGGAGGCGAAGTCGACGGCGCCCGGGATGTGGCCCTTGGCGTAGGAGTTTGAGCCGTTGACGTCGATGACGACAACCTTCTTCTCGGCAATCGCCTTCTTCAGGTCGGCGATGCTGATGTCCGGGAACTCGGCGGCCATGGCCGAGGCGGCAAACATGGAGAGGGCGAGTGCGATCAGTTTTTTCATGATGTGGTTTGGATGGGTGGGTTGTGTGGGATGTCCAGGCCGGCGGTGTGACCGGCCAAGACGTGAATGAGACGCTGCCAACCGGGGAAATATTCCCAGACTGGCGGCGCCGGAAGATAAAACGTCGCTACCCGGCGCTTCGTTGGAAAAATCAGCGCCACCAGGAGGGCAGCCCCGGCAGGGTCTGCTTGAGGATGGCCCGGATCGCCAGCTTCTCGGCCGGCTCCAGGTGACGGTAGGTCGGGTTCTGCTCGCGCAGGCCCTCGGCCATGCGGAAGTAGACGCGCTCCTTGAGCACGGCCGGCAGTTTCTGCCAGGAATCCGTGTACAGCATGTAGCTGCAGCGGTGTTTGAACAGACGGGTCTTCAGGTCGAAATCCTTGAGGGTCAGTCCGCCGGCCGCCTCGCGCCGGTTGCGCTGAAAGTCGCGGATGAAATCGGCATCCCCCTCAATGCCGCGCTCGGGCAGCTTGGCTTCGTCGACAAAGAGGATGTAGCGCGCCAGCTCCTCGGCCAGCTCCTCGAATTCCGGCTTGACCCGCATCGGCAGGCTGCCGCGCCCCTCGGCCAGCCACTGGCGCATGAGGTAGGCGGCGTGAAACACCCGGTTCTCAAAGCCAAGCTGGTGCTCATGAACCAGGTGCGGCAGGATATCGCTGGTCGGCCGCAGGTGCAACCCCAGGTCCGACATCTGGCCCGGCTCGACCTGCTGCTTCTCGATCCCCCGCCCCGGCACGCTGGTGCCCATGAGGTTGGCATGATGCTCGCGCAGGTGATGCCCCCCGGTCAGGTGCCAGCCGCCGAAACGATCCTCGAGCGGGATGTGATGCCCCTGCTCGTCGTGGCGGTAGGTCTCCAAGCTGGCACCACTCGCCATGGGCAGGAGCGACTCGGCAATCAACCCAGGAACGCGCCGGGTGGCGGAACCGGCATGGCAGTTGAAGCATTTCTCCGAGCGCGTGATGGGCGGCACGCCGCCGCCCGGGCGGAGTTTTTCAAAGATGTAAAACATGGCCCCCATCTCCGGATCCATCGAAATGATCTCGACCTTGCCGCCCGGGACCCAGCCGATGTAGGTGTCCTCGTTGAAATACAGCGCGCGTGGATTGCGCGGATTGATGATCTCGCTCTGCAGCGAACTGG
Organism: uncultured bacterium; assembly: GCA_966252325.1. Lineage (GTDB taxonomy): Bacteria > Verrucomicrobiota > Verrucomicrobiia > Verrucomicrobiales > Verrucomicrobiaceae > Prosthecobacter. The sequence continues at coordinate 23,632 of CBINON010000021.1, forward strand.
CCGAGAACACCAGCAATTGCGAGGACTCCGGCACGTCGAGAGCCTTGAGGATCGAAGCGAGGAAGGCCTTGTCGTCCGTGGTATCGAACGTCACCCGTCCCGCCTCCACCTGCCGGCGCAGTTCGGCAAACCGGTCCTTCGGCTCATGCTCCAGGTAGCGGTGCGGCGCCTCGCGGAACACCACCTTGGTCTCCAGCGCCGAGACGGCGAGGGGCAAGAGTGGCAGCACGGGCAGGAGGAATCGCATCAGCATGCCCTCTCAAACGCCCGCCGAGGCCCGCTTGTTGAGTTTTTTCCTCCTCATTCCGTCCTTCGCCAGCACCGGCTGCGGTTCCCCCCCTGTGGGACGGGCAACACGCCGGATTTCGTCCGGCACGGCTACTGCACATCGTTGCGCATCGGCGCGTGCCGGAGCTGTCCCTTCTCGTCGGTGAAGAAGACCACGAGCTGGTCGGCCGGGAACTTGAAATTGAGCAGGCAAACGGCCCGCCCCTCGTACTGCACTTCGGGAAAAGCCCCCATGGCGGCGGTGATGGGCACGCGTGCCGGTTCGGCCGCCCGGGCGCTCGCGCTCGTGCCGGAAACGCGCAACGGCAGGGTGTCGAGCGGCGTCACCTGCAGCAGGGTCAGCGTCGGCTTCTCCAGTTCGGGAGGACTGACGGGCGACTGATCGACCTGCCAGGCCAGGCGCGGAGCCGGCTCCTGCTTTGCCTTGGCCGGGGCCTTTGCCTTGGGATCGGGTTTCTCGGTCCGATAGGCAATCACCGTGCTGATCTGGCCGGTCTGGATGCTCACCTCCAGCGACTCCCTGCCGAGCACCGCATGTTCCAACTCAACCTTGTAGGTGGCGGGCGACAGCCCCACGGCGCCGGTGGCCTCGCCCGGCCTGAAGCCTTCCGGTGACGCTTCCGTGCCGTCGATGCGCACCTGCAGCACCCCGGGCAGGCCAACGGCATTGACCAGGCGGATGAACCCCATGTCGGGCGGCACCTCCGGAACCGGTGGCGGCTCGGCCCCGGTGGGACTTTCCTGGGCCGAGAGGGCGGCAGGCAGAAGGGTCAGCAGACTGAGCAGGAGAAAACGGCGACGGATGGAAGCGTGACAAGCGGACATGGCAAACGGGCTGCTGCAGAATTCAGGGAGTGGCGGCAAGCGTCCAATTCGGCGTGGCGACCGGCAGACGCAGACGCATGGTGAAGGTGCGGACCTCGGCGTCGTCGAGATCGTTTTCGGGGGTGCCGTTGGTCAGCGCGACGGCGCGCTGACCCTCGCCGCGCCAGTCGGTGAGACTATTGAGCAGGCGCCCGGTTTGACGATTGGTGAGGCGCAAACGCACTTCCACCCAAACAGGCAGCCGCTCCTGCGGCCAGAGGGCCGGCACAACCGCCGCGGGATCGAGCCGCTCCAGCGCCCGACAGTCGAAACGAATCACATCATGGGCCAGCACGGCATTGCGCGCCCGCGCCCGGCTTTCGGTGTCGCTCGGTTCCTGCGGACTCTCGAGGGCGGCCCAATCCTCCTCAAACACCAGCGGCTGCCCCTGCAGCCGATGCGACTCGAGCCGGCGATACGTTTCAGAGGCGGAGAGTTCCCGCCGCACGAGTTTCTGGCTGGCTGCCTCCGGCTCCAGACCACTGGCGCCCCCATCAGGCGTCAGTGCCAAACCATAGAGCACCAAGCGCAGGTCACCGCGCCCGGTGTCACGGCCACGCTGGCTCGGTTTGACGGTACGCAGGAAGGCCAGGCGGGTGGTGGAAATCGATTCCTCCGTGCCGCTTTCCAACAGAAAACGCAATGGCGGCCGGTCCGCGGCTGCCGCCGGCTCCTCGGCCAGGGGGCCACCGTCGGGCATGACGGCGATCGAGTTCAGATCATCGGCCAGCAGACGCAGGGCGGCGCGAGCCTCACGCTGGCTGGAAAACTGCTTTTCCTGACGGGTCCAGGAATCCAGCGAGGACACCATCATCTGCAGCAGGGCTGTGGTCAGAACGAAGGCCACCGCCAGGGTGACGAGCAGTTCGACCAGCGAGAAACCCGCTCGAAAGCGGAACGACGGCGAGACTCGGTTCGGGCGGCACATGGCGGCATCACTTCGAACTGAGCAGGGCATAGCGGCGCACCTTGCGGTTGCCTTCAGGCGCCGAGGCCGGCGATTCGACGCGGATGACAATGCGATCCAACAGCGGATCCTGAGGATCGGCCAGGCGATCGACCCGGGCGAAGGCCGAGGCGGCAAAGGTCGGACTGCCACTGCGATAGGCCTCGGCCACTGCCGGACCATCGTAGCGACTGTGCTGGAGCACCTTCATCGTCTCGTCGACCAGCACGATGAGCGGTTGCCCGGCCTCCTGCCCGGAAGCGGCCGCTGTGGGTGGTGCCGGCGATGGCGCGGCCGGAGCCAACTCGCGCACTTCACCCGCAAGCTGGCGAAGCAACACGCCAGCCGCGGTTTCGTTCTTGGATTCGCGGGCGACATCGAGTGTGCCGGTCAGCAGACCGAGCACCGTGAGCAGACTGGTTGCCGTGATGGCAACGGAGAGCATGCATTCGGCAAGCGTGAAACCGGCGTCGGCGCGCCGTGCAAGGGGAGGGTGTTGGGGATGGGGGGTCATGGAAGGATCATGGGGGAGCCCGAGTTGCGGCGCAGGGCGATCCAGCGGCATTCACCAGGCAGGTGCACCTGGCCCGAACGGGCACGCGGATTGCCGGAGTCGGCCCAGCCTTCGGCGATGGCGAGCAGCAGGGATTCCTCGGCATCGGATTCCGGAAACACCACCTCGCCGAGGGAACCAAATCCCACGCAGGGCAATTCCACATTCGCGGCGGCGCCGGGAAATCGGACCGGCTTGGAACTGTTTGGCAAGGACAGCAGATTCTCGCCCACCCCGGCCGAAGCCGTGGGCGCCAGCGTGAAGACAAAACCCTCGGGAAGATGATACCACTCGGAGACAGGACGAACATCATCAGGCGCCTCGGTCGAGGGATCGTCGGCACAGACAATGGCGGAGCGGTAAGCCTTGCCGGCAACGCCGACGTTTGTGTTGGCAAAGGCGATGACGACGCCGCTCTCCCCGCGCAGCGCCTTTGCCCGAGCCAGATCACAAAGCGCGGCCACCTGATGCACTGCGGTCATGCCCTGTGTGCCGTTCATCGAACCCGTGCCACCGAGGATCAAACCCAGCAGAAGGGCCATCACACCGATCACGACCAGCACTTCGGTGAGCGAGAAGCCGTCGCACCGGAACCGATGAAGACCGTCCTGTCGGACATGAACAGAGGAAACAAACATCAAGGATGGAGAAGCAAAGTTCTTGTGTGAATAACAAGTCCCGAGTCGGCCCTGCGACAATGGAAGCCGTGTGCCAATTTTGTGAGACAGCGTTCCGCTCAAAGCGGACGCGAATAGGTGATCTCCACCACCTGACGCTGCAGTCCGCCATCGGCGGCGCGCACCGGCCGAACAAAAAGATGGTAAAGCCGTGAGCGGGTCGCCACCACACGGGTCGTGCCGCTGCGATCCACCCTGACCGCCTGGCCATGCACAATCACCCGGAAGTGGCGGCTGCGCACGGTGCTGTTGTTCCAAACACGGGCAAACAACTCTTCGGCGGCGGCATCGTTCCACTCCGGCCGCACCCGCCGATCCTCGGAAGCCTCGCGGCGCGTGTAGCCGAAGACCGGCTGTCCCGCCGCCAGCGGCGGCAGTTCCGGGTTGGCCTCAAGATCGGCGGCGAGGTCGTCGGGCAGCACGGCCTTGTCGGCCACCTCCGCCGGTGTCAGGTAGGGGCGATGGCGAATGATGGCTTCAGCCATGACGTCAGCCTGCCGTTCCGCACGCCTGCGCGACGGCGGCAGCAACACGGCCGGACGATTTTCCGCGGGATCTGCGTCTTGACTGTCCGGCTTGAGGCGGGCATCGGCAAGCAGTCGTCCGGCAATCAGGGCGCGCAGCGTGTCGCGCGTGGCCGTGTTGACATTGACATGCCCGTCGATGCGCACCAGCGGGCCCTGAATGCGCTCCTGCGTCGTCGCATTGGCATCGCCGCAGTGGAACAGGTCAAGCAGAGCCGAGGCGGCCAGGCCGCGATGGGTCGGCCGGCCCGTGTCCGGGGTGTCACGGTAGTCGGGTCGGAACAAACTGTGCTCGACACGACCGATGCGCAGGCTGTTGCCGCCGCAGAAACGCTTGTGGGCGTCAAGCTCGGCGACCGAGGCCTCCAGCCTGACGACATCGGGTTGGAGGTCGGCATGCTCGGAGTAGAGCACCTCCTCATCTCGCCAGCCGCGCCCGTTCGGATCCCACATGATGGGATCAAAGACGTGACCGAGCTCGGTCGGACTGAAGTAGCGGCCGGCATTGGACAGCTGCTGAACAAACTTCTGCCGTTCCACCAGGCTGTTGCCCGGGTGGGCCGGCGGCCGCATCGTGATGTCATCCGGGTTGCGATCGTAGGAACCGATACGCGTCGGGCACGGCAGGCTGTTGTGACCGCCATCCGGCCAGAGAAAGGTGCGCACCTCACCCGACATGCGGTCGAAGCGCCGGAAATTGCGCCCCCACGGACTGGAACCATCGTCGTAGTCGATGACCTCCTGGTGATAATCGATGAAGTAAGCGGCGCGAGTGTCGCCGACGTTGAAGGCCCAGCCCTTGTCGCGCAGTCGGTAGGAGAGCCCCGGCTGGTTGACATTGAACCGCTGGCGAACGCTCAGGCTGGTGCTCATCTGGTAGCGCTCAAGTGGCGCAAACGGCAGGTCCACCACCGTGAAACCAGCCGCACCTGCCGGACGAAAGGCAAGTCGGTAACGGCTTTCGCGGTCGTCGTTGCCGTTGGCCGGCTGCCCGTAATACTGCACGCCTGTGACGTTGCCCACCGAGCCACCGTCGAGCTTGAACACCACCGGCTGGAAGGCCAGAACGACGATTTCATTCGGTTGCAGTGTCACGGTTTGGGGCGCGAACCAGCGCCCCTGCAGTCCGGAGATCGACTGCGGTTCACCGGACTCGGCCTTGTCGAGCGACGTCATCACCGGGTAACTGCGCAGACCGACCACCAGCCGCCCGCGGTACTCGAAGCTGCAGGCCACCTGGCCGGTGATGACCTGGTTGGTCGGATTCCAAAGCTCCACATAATCGGTCAGCGAACACTCCACTTCACGGCCGAGAAATCGCTCGAATCGGTGGCGCTGCCAGTATTCGTTGACGAGCGGATAGGCATCGCTGCCGCGGAATTCAATGTTGGCCTCCGCCGCTTCGTCCCCCGCCCCGCCGGCCGCCACATTCATCGAAGGCAGGCCATCCTTGTCGGCATAATCGATCATGCCGGCGGCGAGCGACTTCAGATAGGCCAGTTGATGCTCCTCCCTGCGACTGATGTCCGCACGGCGCGGCAGCGGATAGCCGCCGGCGCGCTTGCGGAACTCCGGCAGGTGGCGGTCGATGTGCGCCACAATGTTCTCCACCGCCGCGATCATCCTGGCGGGATCCGTTTCGCCCCGGTCGCCGCCGGTGTCGGCCAGCAGCTGGTTGAGGTTGAGTTTGCGTTCCCCGCCAAAGGCAAAGCCGGGGGCATGTGGCACCAGGGCCAACTCGTCGTAGGCAGGCAGATAACCCGTGGTGTTTTCCTCCAGCGCCCGCAGGGCGGGCTCCTCAAGGGAACCATTGGGCAGGCGCGCGGCGTTGGCCCCCAAACGGGCGACATCAAGCCCTTCCCAGCCGGTCAGGGAATCCGGAGCAATCAGCAACTCGCGCCACATCTCCGGACTGAAGGCCAGACGCTTGGACGAGACCGAGGTCAGACGCTGATGCAGCAGGTTCAGGCTGCGCGGCACCTGACCTTCACTCAACGGCTCCAGGTCCGGGCGGAGAAGCGTCCAGACCGACGAAGGATGCCGGCGCCAGCGCCCCTGGGGATCAATGAACAGACCTGGCACGACCGGCTGCACACCGAGTTCAGCCGGTTCAACCGGCGGAGTCGGTCGCGCCGGCAGATTGGACGCTGCATCATGGAACCCGGCGTTGGCGAGGCTGAGGCGCCCCTGCAGATCCTCGATGTGGAAACTGTAGCGGGCGACCAGTTTCTCCGCCGGATCGGCGGCGGCTTCACCACCGGTTCCTGCGGCCTCACCACCGGCCTCTTCCTCGACCGGCAGACTCACCTCCAGCCAAAACTTCGGCACCCGCGCCAGCCAGGGCGCGTCCGTGGGCAGTCGACGCGCCTCCATCTCGTCCGCCTCGACGGCGGGTCCCACCGACGGCTCCGTCGCCGGCACCAATTCAAAGCCCGCCGGCGGCAGCTTCAACCGGTCGGCGGCCGGGGGCTTGGCCACGCCCGAGGCCAGCGGCTGGCTGACCCACTGCTTCGCTTCCACATCGTAGTTCGCCGCCAGCAGCATCTCGCGCGGACGCTGCTTGTCATCAACTGCCGGAGTCAGCGGTGCGGCATAGATCACGCCGATCTCATCGGCCAACGTCCGTTGCAGCAGGGCGCCCGCGTGGTCCAGGCCGGATTGCACGGCAAGATCGGCCTGGTCGACCGCCTCATAACTGGACGAGGTCTGCACTTCACGGGCGACAATGCCATACAAACCCAACACCAGGATGGTGACGGCGGCCAGCAGGGTCAATGTCACCACCAGGGTGAAACCGGATGTTGAAACCGCGGTCGAACGCAGTCGGCGCAGGGCAATCGCAGGAAGGGAACGCATGAGAACTTACTTTTCCAGAAGCAGGGAGGCGGTGCGGAACTGGCCCTTGTTGCCGGCCACCGGCACCTTGACCAGCCCGACGCCCACCGTGGACTCCGGCGCCAGACCGGGCAGGAGCACGCCGGTCAGCGGTGCCTTGCCGGCGAGGTGCGAAGGGGTCGCCGGCAGCGTCAACACACCTGTCAGTCCCCCGTCGGCCTTGTTGACCTTGCCGGCCCACGGCACGGCACCGGCGTCCGGCACGGCCACGGTCAGGGCAAAGTTGGGGGCGAGCCGCAGATCGGTCGGCAGGGCGACCTCTGCGCCTGGGGCATTGCTGAGCACGGCACTTTCGATCTCAACCGCGATCTGCGCATCCGTCAGTTCCAGTTGTGTCGCCAGTTCCGCCGCTGTTTTCACCGGTGCAAAAGGCACGGCACGACCGTTGATCTTCAGGGGGGCGCCGAATCCGTCGGCATAGCTGCGCTCCTTGGCATCCGCCGCCTTGAACCACTGCAAGCCAAGATCCAGCCCCTCGGCCACAGGGGCCGGCTGACCGACATCGGGCATCGGCAAAACCCCGCCCATGTAGGACTGCTTGTTCTTGTAAGGTTGCACCCAAACCAACGCCTGGCCCGTGACACCAAGGTTGGCAGCCATGGCAAAGGCTTGAGCATCGCCCAATTGCCCCTTGAAGGCGACCACGCCACGGTTGCTGACCGAGCCCTTCGCCCAGCCGAAGCCGGCCGGGTAATCCACCCCGCTCTGCAGGCCCGGATCCAGCGCGAGTGACAGCTTGCGCGCCGTCGGCGGGCTGCCCGCCAGGGTGGTCAGCCGATGACCGCGCAGCACCGCCTCGCCCGCGCCGGCCGTCAAACGACCGTCGACGAGGGCGCTTGCCGTATCCAGGGTCAGCTCGACAACGGCCTCTGGCGCCGCCCCCGCCGCCTTGAACACCAGGCGCAGTTCCGCGCGGCTTTGCCCTGGAACCAGGGCAAAGCTGCCGGCTCCCGAACGCCGTCCGGCGCCGAGCAGTTCCAGGGAACCCGACCACAGGCTGGGACGGGTGACACTGACGCGCAGGATGCCAAGCGGTTGCCCCTCTGCGTTCTCCACCAGAGCCTCATAGCCCGCCAGCAGACGCGGCGGAAAGGCTTCGACCGCCAGCGGCAAATTGACCGCGCGAACCACCGCACCGCCATCGAGCACGAGCAATTGCAGGTCATAGAGGCCCGGCGATCCGCCAAGCAGACCGCTCAGTCGACCTGTGACCGGATCAAACTTCAGACCGGCCGGCGGCTTGCCGAGCAAGCGCAGGCTGCGCCCCTCACCCGCCAGGGCGGCGAGGTTCAGATCGACCTGGTCGCCCACGCGCAGTCCCGCGGCGGGATCAACGCCGAGAAGCAACTCATCGTAGTCCGGCAGACCGTCGCCATCGCTGTCGAGGCCGAGCACCGGCGGCACGCTGTCGCTGCGCAGCCCGAGGTTCTGGATGCGCTCGTCCTGCGCCGCAGCCGTCTCCCCTGCCACGAACACGTTCGCCAGGTTCCCGTGCCGCTCCTCCAGGTGCCACGCCAGCAGGGCCTGTTCCCCCAGCGCATCGCCCGGCACCTCCGCCAGAAAGTCTTCTCCCTCCCCAAGCACCGGCCCCAGCGTGCCATCCTCCAGCACCCGCCGGAAGTTCGCCCCGTTCGCCTTCGCCGGATACCCTTCCCCGCCGTTCGCCAGCTCATCCAGCGTCACCACACGGATCACCGCCGGCGCTCCCGGCAGCACCCCATTGCCAGGCGCCCCCGCCTTGAACAACGGCACCACCTCTCCCCCGTTCACCAGCGCCAGCGACCTCACCCGCTGCCCCACCGCTCGCGCCGGATCCCACGCCATCTGCAATCCGCCCACCTGCGGATAACGCACACTGCCCGCTCCCTCCGACACGCCGTGCTCCAACAGCGCCTTCAATCCCGTCACCGTCGTCTCCAGCACCATCAGCCCGTGATCGCCCCTCAGCACGCTCTCCACATCCAAACGCGTCACCGCTCCCGCCGGCTTGCCCGTCGCCGCCTCCGGCGCGCCACGCTCGCCAGCTCCGCCAAACGACCCCACCGACCCGTGCACGCTGCCCGCATGCCGCAGCGACACCACTCCCTCGCTCCACAACCCGGACACCGCCGCCAGCGCCGCGTCCGCCGTCAGGTTGCCCAAATTCGTCTCCTCGCTACGCACCCGCGCACGCTCCCCTTCCAAATGCACCGCCGTGTAGCCCAGCACCTCGCGGTCCTTGGTCGCCAGCACCCCGCGCACCGCCTCGGTCACCTGCCGCACCTGCGCACCCCGGCTGCCCGACGCATAGGCCGTCGCCTCCACGGCCTCCTCGGTCACGCCCCAGGCCGCCGCCACCTGCGCCGCGGTCGCTGCATACGCGCCGTTGTCCGCCACCCGTTCCGCCAGCGTCTCCACCACCACCCGGCCTTCCAAATCAAAGTCCACCACCAGGCGCCCCAGGTGCGCCATGCCACCCTGCGTCCCCACAATCAACACCGGCGTGCCATCCCGGTCCTCCGTCACCAGCGGATACGACCCCGCCGCCACCGCCTCCTGACCGGGATACGCCACGTCATCGACGTCACTCAAGCGCGCGCCCGAACCGCTCGCCACAATCACGTCCGCGCCGCGCAGCTTGCCTGCCAGCGCACGCTCATGATCCAGATCGCCCAGATGCGACAGCAGCACGATCTTGTCCGCGCCCTCCGCCTCCAGTTCCTCGATCCACGGCTGGATGAGCTGCGCCAGCGCGTCGAGATCCACAACGCCGCCGCCCACCGCCACCGTGCCCGTCGGCCGCGACAGCTGCGCCAGCAGCGGTGTCGTCACGCCGAGCAGACCGATCTTTTCCCCGCCCTTGACCACCACCGTCGCCGGCACCAGCCGGCTGCGCACCGTCGCGGCCTCCGGCACGGCACTGGCCTCGTCGTCGCGCGCCACCGCCATCACCCGCGCCGCCGCGGCGCTGTCGTTTTGATGATCGAGATTGAGTGAGACCAGCGGGTAGTTCGCCCCGCTCCAGTCGCCCTCGGGCGCCACCGCCTCCATGAAGACACCCGAACCGAGGTCCCATTCGTGATGACCCACCGCCGCGGCTTCGACACCGATGAGATTGTGGATCGCCAGGTTGGCGCGGCCCGGGGCCGCCACGCCGACGGCGGCCAGCGCGTTGAGCGCGGGATCGGCACCGGCGTTGAGGAAGGGGCCGGCGAGGAAACTGTCGCCGCCCATCACCACCAGGGTGCGCTCGTGCTGCTGCTCGAAGCCCTCGACCAAAGCCGCCAGCCCGGGGGCCGCGTCCAGTGCCAGCTCGCCCGCCTCCGCGTCGCCGTAATGCAGCAATTGCAGCGTGTAGCGTCCAACATTGAACAGGCTCAACGTGTTGCTGGTCTCGTTGGTGACCGCCAGCAGCGGCTCGCCGGTGGGCGACTGCGCCTTCGGCACAAAGGTCAAGCCCTCGGGATTGAGGTCGGTCGGCAGACTGACAAAGCCGGCGCGGGTGACTTGGGCCGGGTTCGTGATGTCAAAGACCATGACCCCGCGGGCACGCTCCAAGCCGGCAAAGGCGTAGAGTCGCCCCTCAATCTCACCGATGACCACGCCCTCGGGCTCGGCGCCCTTGTTGTCGCTGCGGCTGTCATCCCACCAGGGCGTGCCAAGTTCAGCCATGAGCCTCTCGATGAGATCGCCGCTGTCGTAAACCAGGTTGCCGGCCGCATCTCGAATCGAGATTGAGCGGCCGCCATAGGCCAGGATGCGATCGATGTCGCCATCGCCATCCGCATCCCCGCGCAGGCCGGGGGCGTTGGAGACGTTCAGGCGGCCGAGGCGGTCGTTGGATTTCAGCTCTGCGGCATTCGGAAAGTTTTCCGGATCCAGCACATAACTGCCGGAACCCACGCGCACAGTTTCCGTCTGGAAATCGTCGCGGTCATCGCCCTCGTTGGCCATGACATAGTAGGTCTGCCCCTGAGCCTGGAAGGCGCTGATGGCGTCGGGCAGATAGAGACCGTAAACCGGCTGGCCGGCGAGCGGCAAGATCTGGCCGCTGCTGCCTCCCGGCGCGTCGCGATCGCTGAAGTCGGCCAGCAGGCTGCTGAAATCCTTTTCGCCAAGAGGCACCACTTCGGTGAAGACAGATGTGTTCAGATCCAGCAGGGCCACCGCGTTGGCCTCCTGAAGCGTGACCATGGCCCGGCTGCTGTCCGGCGAAACAGCGATATACTCAGGCTCAAAATCCAGCGAGGGCGCGCGCAGCACGCCCGGTGCCACCTCGAAAATCCGCACGCCGGCATCCTTCAGGGCCTGTGCCTGGGCATCGAAGGCGGTAAAGCCGACCGTGGTGACCGCTGGAGCCGCGAAGCCGGAGGCGACGTTGATGATGCTCACCGAGCCGGGAGCGGTGTCGACACCGCCGTCCTGCATCTCACCCTCATTCGCCGTCAACACCTTGCTGCCGTCCGGCGTGAAGGTGATCATGTCGGGCAAAACACCGACCGTCACGGACTCCAGGCGCTCGCCCGTGGCGGCAGTGAGGAAGACCGCCTGACCCGGCTGATCCTTGACCGCGTTCGGCACGGCCACAGCCACGATCCCGTTGTGCACGGCGACGCTGGTGACGTCGGTCGAACTGAGCAGGAAAGGCTCCTGGGTGAAGTCGATCACCTCGATCAGGACCGGGAAGGCCGGATCCTCAAGCGCCAACACCTGCAGACCGACATTCGAGGTCACAAAAAGGCGCTTGCTCACCGGATCGTAGGCGGAGATTTCCGCCCCTGCCAGCGGCATCGTGGCCACATGGGTGAAGCGCAGAGGGGCGCGGGTTGTCAACTCAGGTGCCGGTGGGGACAAGGGGAGACCGTCCAGCACGCCGGGCGAACCAATGTCGCTGCCAGTCACCGCCATTCGGCCGCCAAGGCGGTAGGCATTGGCAGGCAGATAACGATCAGGTCCACCAGCGGGCGACGTGGGATCATAGACCAGCGCCATGAAATCCTCTCCCGCACCGGCGGAAGGTCCGGCATGGCCGCCCACAGCACTCAGGCCATAGGGACGGCTGAAACCGGCCGCGGCATAGCTGAAGCGCGTCACCTCCACCAAGCGGTCGGTGTAGACCACGATCTGGTCATCCTGTCCCAGCCCGGGAGCCCCCGGAGTTTGCAGCACCTGCACGCTGCTGTTCAATCCCCACCAGGCCCGGTAGGCGGCAGGCTCAGCGGTGGTGACAATGACCGATTCACCCGGGGCCAGCAGGGTGCCCGCCGGCAGCGCCCAAGCCTGGGCAGCCTGCGGATCGTCGGTCGCATCCGTCCAGGTGAACCCGGTCAGGTCAGCCGCCGTCGAACCGAAGTTCGTCAACTCAAAGTAGTCGGCCACTGCCGCCGGAGCACCGGGCGACTGCGCGGACTGCACTTCCGTCACCCGCAGATCAGGCGGCGGCAGGTCACCATCATCCAGCACTGTCACGGTCTGCCGGGCCAGGTTCGCTCCAACAGCGGTGGCGACAATCTGGGCCGTCTGCGGACCATCGACGAGGAAGTCATTCACCGCCGTCACATTCAACGACACCCGGCTTTCATTGGCTGGCAACGTCACGGTCTCCGGCACGGTCGCAGCGGTCGGATCACTGGAGACCAGTTGCACTTCCAGAGCCTGCGTCAGGTCGCCCGAGCGCAGCAGCACGGCCGTTGCCGCGGGATTCACCGCACTCTCACTGAAAACGTAGGGCTCAATGACCAGAGCGAGGGTCGTCACGATTTCCGCCGGCGCGCCGCCGCTCTTGCCGGGCGAACCCAGATCGCTCCCCAACCCTGCCGGTGCCGCATCAAGCACACCCGCCTGTGCCGCCGAGTAGCGGGGTTGGAGCGCACCCGAGGCGGGATCCCAGACCAGTGCAGTGCTGTCGGCACCGCCACCGGAGGCACCGGCATGACCGCCGAGCGATGGCAGACCGTTCGTGCGCGGAAAACCGCCCGCAGCGAACGACAGGCTGGTCACTTCGGCACCACCAGCGTCGAAGAGGACGATGCGATCATCGATTGCGAGGTCGGGGGCTCCGGGCGTGTTGACCACCGCCACCTCCGGCGCCAGCCCCCACCATGCGCGGAAGGCACCCGGATCGGCCGTGGTGAAAATCAGCGACTGCCCCGGCGCCAGCAAAGTCTCCCCGCTCAGGGCCCAGGCCTGGGCCTCGGTGTGGCTCGCCCGTGCATTGTCCCAGGTGTAACCCTGCAGGTTCTGCGTGGTCGTGCCGACGTTGGTCAGTTCCCAGTAATCCGCCGCACCGGCCGGCGCCTCAGCGGACTGGCTCGACTGCACTTCGGTGATCAGCAGTGCCGGTGCCGGCACCGCGCGAATCGTCACGCTTTCCGAAACACTTACCCGGCCGGCGAGATCGGTCGCCACGGCCTTGAGCACGTACTCGCCTTCCGTCGCCTCGGACCAGAGCAGCGCAAACGGCGCTTCCAGCGCTTCGCCGAGCAAGGTGCCACCGACATAAAACTCCACCTTTGCCACCGGCCCCTGGACATCAAAAGCCGAGGCAGTCAGCAGCAGTGGTTGGCCAGCCTGCAGGCGCTGGCCGTTCAGAGGCTGGGTCAGCACCACCTGCGGGGCTTCCTCCACCAGTGGCGCCCCGGGCACCCAGACAGGGCCACCGACAACGCTGCCTTCACGACGTTCGCCCGTGCTGGAGGCGGTTCGCTCGCCCCGCCCCTCGTCGAAGCCGAAGCGCCCCACCAAACCTGCCGTGGCCGGCACTGCGGCGTCCCAGGCATTCAACACCTGTTCGGGCGTGCGCACATGATTCCAGATGCGCACCTCGTCGATGAGACCGGGGAAGGCTCCCTGCGGCACACCGTTTGAATCAAAGGCCGTGCCAATGCCAACCGGTTGGATGCTGTCGTAGCGCGGCACGGCGCCCGCCGTGCCGGCCACGCTGCCGGCCGGTTGGCCGTTGAGATAAAAGTTCCACTGGCCGCTGGCCGCATCATAGGTCACCGCCGCATGCGTCCAAACCCCGTCCTCAACGGCCGGATGTTCGGCCACGGCCTCGAAGTCCGCACCGCCGGCAACACCGTTGACCGGAAAGGCCTCAAAGGAGGCGCGCAACAGGCCTGCCGACGTCAGTCCAAAGGTGTAGTTGATGTCGAGGTTGCTGTTGTCGGCCTGCCCACGTCCCTTGGCGATGAGCGGCAACACGTTGCCACTGCCTCCGGAGAGCACACCCGTCCCCTCTTTGCGGAACCAGCATTCCAGAGTCAAACCATTGGCGGTCGGCCCGCCAACACCGAGCACGGGATCCAGGTCCAAGCGCACGTGGTCGTCGACACCGTCCAGCCAAAGTGCGGTGTTGGCAACCGGGCTGTCCGGATTGAGGGTCACCGTGACCTGCACGGTTTCGCTGGCGATGGCATAACCGTCGTCGTCAACGGCACGCGCCACATAGCGGTAGTTGCCAGGCGACAGTGAAGTCTGCGACAGTTCATAGGGAGCCTCCGTGTCGACGGCCACCACCGTGTCATTGCGCAGAAACTCCACCCGGCTGAGCACGCCATCCTGATCCGCCGCGTTGGCCTGCACGGAGAAACTGGCCGGAGCCGTGTAAGTTGCCCCGTCGAGCGGCTGCTCAATCGCCACGGTCGGCGCCTTCAGCGCGCGGAAGAAGGCAAAGCTGAACATGTCCTCGTCAGCACCGCCGTTCTGCAGCGCGGGGGCTGTGGTGCCATCAATGATGTCGCGGCTTTCGACGACATACCGCTCATTGGCCGGATCCCATTCATAGCTGACCACGTTGTCGAAGTTGGCAGTGGCGCCACCTTCCGGGCTGATCAGCAGGGTGCCGGTCTCGGGACTGTGACCGGGCACCTGGATGTACCAGCGACCCGTCGCACCCTTGCTCACCAAGGCTGACCCGGCCAGGACATCGGTCGTCGCATTGCCATTGACACGGCCAAGAGCCACCAGGCCGTTGCGGTTGAGCGCCGAGGCCGGCAGATAGACGAAGGAAATCGGGTCCTGCTCGTTGGCGGCACCCGTCGCCGCGTTGTCGCGCGTGAACAAACTGAAGGTACCATCGGTGTTGGCACGCGAGGTGGCGTAGTTCGCCTCGTTCTTGGCATGCGTCACCAGCAGCACCCCTTCGCCGCCACCACCGCCGCCGGGCACGGCGCGCAGGTCGAGCCCAAAGACACCACTGCCGAGCGTGCGAAATTCGGTTCCAAGACGAATCGAGGCATGGGCGCGCAGCTGATCCGTGACCCCGCCATTGGTGCCCGCGGCATTGCGCGCAAAGCCACCCAACCAACGATCATAAGGAAAGTAACCCGCCGCGACGTCGATATTGACCTCACCATTCCGCGGTGTGTCGTTCACCGGAATGTAATACCGGCCGGCACTGGTGATGTCCGCACAGGAGTTCGCGTAAAAGCGGCCAATGCTGTCGCCAAAGCCGCTGTTGTCACGGCCGTTCTGGGCGACACAGGTGACCAGGGTGCCGAGTTCGACGTCGTTGGCGTTGCCAAAGTTCATGTCATAGTCGCCGCGGTTGCCGCCGCTGATGCGGAAGGCGGACGAACTGCCGGCAGACGGCGTCAGGGTCACGGACGAAGCATTGTTCAGGGCGTCATTCTGCCGCACCAGGACAGTGCCGACTTCGGTGGTCTGGGCCAGGACGGCCGACAGGGGCAGGAGCACGCCCGTCAGGGCGGCGATCAGGGATTCACGTTTCATCAGTCTGTGGATTCAAAAAATTGGCAGGAAGCAGGGCTGCGCTCAGCGCTGCAGAAGGAAGGAAGCCGTGCGGAAGGTCCCGCGCGGGTTGGCCATCGGCACGCGGATGAAGCCGGCGCCGATGACGTCGCCGACCGGCTCGGGCAGCAGCACACCACTGACCGCGGCCTTGCCGCCGAGGATTTCCCCGCCCGCAGGCAGGGTGAGCGAACCCGCAAAGGCGCCGTCGGCCTTTGCCACCTTGCCCGTCCAGGCCGCCGCGCCCACCGACGCCTCGCTGACGAGGGCAAAGTTGGATTGCAGGGCGAGGGTGGTGGGCAGGGGCGGCTGCGCCTCAGGAGCATTGCTCAGACCTGCGCCCTCGAGTTCAACCCCCAGGAGCAAGCCCTCCAGTCCCAGGGCATCGGCGAGCTGCTGGGCAGTTGCCGGACTGCCATACCCGCGCGCGATGACGTCAACCGCCAGCGGTGCGTTGAACCCGGCAGGATAAGCCTTGTCCTTGGCATCCGCCGCCTTGAACCATTGCACGCCTTCCGCCAGCACCGGCAGCAACGGCGAAGGCTGGCCAAGGTCGGGCAGTGGCAGCACGCCGCCAAAGTAGGATTGCTTGTTCTTGTAAGGCTGCACCCAGGCCAAAGCCTGACCGGTTGCACTGAGATTCACGGCCAGCGTCAGCTTGGTGCCATCGCCGAGAAAGCCCGCCAGCTTGAGGGCACCACGATTCGAGATCGATCCCTTCGCCCAGCCGAGGCCGGCCGGATACTCGACGCCATCCTGGGCGCCGGCATCGAAGGCGACGTTGAGGCGGCGTGTCAGCGGCGGACTGCCGCCGAGGGTGGCGAGACGCACGCCGCGAACATTGCCCGACTGGGGTGCACCGCTGAATTCCCCCGCGATCTGCGGCTGGTCCGCATCCAACGTCAGTTCAATCTCGGTCTGCGGCACCGTTTTGGCCGCCTTGAAGGCCATCTGCAGTTTGGCCTGTCGACGTCCGGCAACCAGTTCGTAGCCTCCCTTCGCCGAACGGCGTCCCGCACCCAGCAGGTCGAGGCTGGCCGACCATTGGCCGGACTGGGTGACCACCACGCGCACCAGGCCA
Source organism: uncultured bacterium (assembly GCA_966252325.1). GTDB lineage: Bacteria > Verrucomicrobiota > Verrucomicrobiia > Verrucomicrobiales > Verrucomicrobiaceae > Prosthecobacter. The sequence goes on from CBINON010000021.1 coordinate 40,190, forward strand.
ATCGGCTGCGCTCCGTCATTTTCCAAAAGGGCTTCATAGCTGCCCAGCAGGCGCGCCGGGAAGGCATCGACGGCCAGCGGCAGCACCACCGTGCGCACCAACTCGCCGCCTTCCAGCACCTGCATTTGCAAATCATGCAGCATGGACACACCGCCGAGCACGCCGGTCAGGCGCCCCGTCGCCGCATCAAACTGCAGACCCGGCGGAAGCTTGCCAACCAGACGAACGGTGCGCCCAGCGCCGGCATAGGCCGCGAGGTTCAGCTCGACACGGTCGCCCACGCGCAGGCGGCTTGCCGGATCCCCGCCAATCAGCAGCTCAATGAAATCTTCCAACCCATCGCCATCGCTGTCGAGGCCGAGCACCGGCGGCACGCTGTCGCTGCGCACCCCGAGGTTCTGGATGCGCTCATCCTGCGCCGCAGCCGTCTCCTCCGTCACGAACACGCTCGCCAGGTTCCCGTGCCGCTCCTCCAGGTGCCACGCCAGCAGGGCCTGTTCCCCCAGCGCATCGCCCGGCACCTCCGCCAGAAAGTCTTCTCCCTCCCCAAGCACCGGCCCCAGCGTGCCATCCTCCAGCACCCGCCGGAAGTTCGCCCCGTTCGCCTTCGCCGGATACCCTTCCCCGCCGTTCGCCAGCTCATCCAGCGTCACCACACGGATCACCGCCGGCGCTCCCGGCAGCACCCCATTGCCAGGCGCCCCCGCCTTGAACAACGGCACCACCTCTCCCCCGTTCACCAGCGCCAGCGACCTCACCCGCTGCCCCACCGCTCGCGCCGGATCCCACGCCATCTGCAATCCGCCCACCTGCGGATAACGCACACTGCCCGCTCCCTCCGACACGCCGTGCTCCAACAGCGCCTTCAATCCCGTCACCGTCGTCTCCAGCACCATCAGCCCGTGATCGCCCCTCAGCACGCTCTCCACATCCAAACGCGTCACCGCTCCCGCCGGCTTGCCCGTCGCCGCCTCCGGCGCGCCACGCTCGCCAGCTCCGCCAAACGACCCCACCGACCCGTGCACGCTGCCCGCATGCCGCAGCGACACCACTCCCTCGCTCCACAACCCGGACACCGCCGCCAGCGCCGCGTCCGCCGTCAGGTTGCCCAAATTCGTCTCCTCGCTACGCACCCGCGCACGCTCCCCTTCCAAATGCACCGCCGTGTAGCCCAGCACCTCGCGGTCCTTGGTCGCCAGCACCCCGCGCACCGCCTCGGTCACCTGCCGCACCTGCGCACCCCGGCTGCCCGACGCATAGGCCGTCGCCTCCACGGCCTCCTCGGTCACGCCCCAGGCCGCCGCCACCTGCGCCGCGGTCGCTGCATACGCGCCGTTGTCCGCCACCCGTTCCGCCAGCGTCTCCACCACCACCCGGCCTTCCAAATCAAAGTCCACCACCAGGCGCCCCAGGTGCGCCATGCCACCCTGCGTCCCCACAATCAACACCGGCGTGCCATCCCGGTCCTCCGTCACCAGCGGATACGACCCCGCCGCCACCGCCTCCTGACCGGGATACGCCACGTCATCGACGTCACTCAAGCGCGCGCCCGAACCGCTCGCCACAATCACGTCCGCGCCGCGCAGCTTGCCTGCCAGCGCACGCTCATGATCCAGATCGCCCAGATGCGACAGCAGCACGATCTTGTCCGCGCCCTCCGCCTCCAGTTCCTCGATCCACGGCTGGATGAGCTGCGCCAGCGCGTCGAGATCCACAACGCCGCCGCCCACCGCCACCGTGCCCGTCGGCCGCGACAGCTGCGCCAGCAGCGGTGTCGTCACGCCGAGCAGACCGATCTTTTCCCCGCCCTTGACCACCACCGTCGCCGGCACCAGCCGGCTGCGCACCGTCGCGGCCTCCGGCACGGCACTGGCCTCGTCGTCGCGCGCCACCGCCATCACCCGCGCCGCCGCGGCGCTGTCGTTTTGATGATCGAGATTGAGTGAGACCAGCGGGTAGTTCGCCCCGCTCCAGTCGCCCTCGGGCGCCACCGCCTCCATGAAGACACCCGAACCGAGGTCCCATTCGTGATGACCCACCGCCGCGGCTTCGACACCGATGAGATTGTGGATCGCCAGGTTGGCGCGGCCCGGGGCCGCCACGCCGACGGCGGCCAGCGCGTTGAGCGCGGGATCGGCACCGGCGTTGAGGAAGGGGCCGGCGAGGAAACTGTCGCCGCCCATCACCACCAGGGTGCGCTCGTGCTGCTGCTCGAAGCCCTCGACCAAAGCCGCCAGCCCGGGGGCCGCGTCCAGTGCCAGCTCGCCCGCCTCCGCGTCGCCGTAATGCAGCAACTGCAGGGTATAAGAGGTGCGCGCCCCGACCGCCCCACGACCGGGCGAGCCGACATCGGTCGCTCCCGGTGCCTGGAAGGCTTCCAGTCGACCCGCCACCGCCGCCACATAGCGCGGTGATTCGGTTCCCGAAACCACATCCCAGACCAAGGCGTCCGTGGCGTCGCCGCCCGCGGACAAGCCGGCGTGACCGCCCACGGCCTGCGAACCGTCCGGACGCTGAAACCCGCCCTCGGCATAACTCACGTAAAACAGCTCGCGACCCGCGGCGTCAAAGAGGGCAACGCCGTCATTCTGACCGAGACCCGGCGCGCCGGCCGTCTGCACAATCTGCACCTCGGCGGCCAATCCCCACCAGGCGCGGAAGGCCTCCGGATCCCCGCTGGTGACGATGAGCGACTTGCCCGCAGGCAGGATCGTCCCCGGCACAAAGGCCCAAGCCTGGGCGTCGAGGAAGGACCGGCTGTCGTCATCCCAGGTGTACCCGCTGAGGTCGACATCGACCCCACCGTAGTTCGTCAGTTCCCAATAATCGGCCGCACCCACGGTCTCGGACTGGCTCGACTGGATTTCCGTGAGCAGCAGTTTCGGCGGCGCGATGTCGCCGTCATCCGTGACCGAGATCTGTGCGGTCGCCTGCGTGGCACCGTCGGCTGTGGCCGTGAGCAGCACGGCCTGTGGGCCATCGGCCAGGATGTCATCCACCGCCGCGACGTCAAAGCTCACGGTCGATTCGCCAGCAGCAAAACTCACCTCGGCCGGCACGGTCGCTTCCGAGGTATCGCTCGACAACAGGCGAACCGTCAGCGCTGCTTCCACATCACCAAAGCGCGAGAGCGTTGCCAAAGCGGCGGCCGCTCCGGCATTCTCCGGGAATGCCGCCGGCGTCACTGTCAACTGCAGCAGGATCGCAGGATCGACGCCATCGCCGCCGGCGCTGCCGGGCGAACCGACATCCGTGCCACTGACGGCGGTGGCGGCGCCATTCTCACCAGCACGAGCGGTATGGTAGCGCGGCTGCGCCAGACCCGAGGCCGGCTCCCAGACCAAGGCATCGCTGGCCAGACCGCCGGCCGAACGACCGGCATGGCCCCCGAGCGCAGGCAGCCCTTCGGCGCGGGTGAACCCACCGGCGGCGTAGCTGAAATAAAACACCTCGTTGCCGCTGGCATCGTAGAGGGCCACGCCGTCGTTTTCACCGAGGCCCGGAGCACCGGTCGACTGAATCACGCGCACGCTATCGGGCAGACCCCACCAGTTGCGGAAAGCAACCGGATCGGCAGGGGTGAAGATCAGCGACTCGCCCGGAGCAATCTCCGTGCCCGCCGGCAGCGCCCAAGCGAGGGCCGCCGCACGGTTGCGGGCGGAGTCATGCCAGGTGTAACCCGCGATCAAGAGCGGTTCCGTGCCAAAATGCGTCAGCTCCCAGTAGTCACCAACCCCGGCCGGCGCCCCCGCCGAGGGACTCGAGTGCAGTTCGGTCAACAGCAGCGGCGAGGGTTCCACGACGGTGATGCCGGCAAACTGGCTCGCGACGACACCGTCATTGTCCGTGGCCACCGCGCGCACCGTGTGCGGCCCGGGCGTCGCTCCAGTCCAGACAAACTGGTAAGGCGGATTGCCCCGTTCAGCCAGGCGGTTGTCGCCATCGAAAAACTCCACCTTGGCGATGCTGCCATCGCTGTCGCTCGCGGTGGCGCGGATCAGAATCGGAGTGGTGCCTCGGAAGTTGCTGCCCTGCACCGGTTCCTGCAGCACCAGCGAGGGTGCAAACTTCGTCAGCGGCGCACCAGCGACCCACAGCGGCTGCCAGCCCGCCACCGGCAGGCCGTCGCCATCCTCGGGGCCGGTGGCGACACCGCGGATGTCGCCCGTCGAGCTGGCCACCTCCACCCCCGTGCCCTCATCCAGGCCAAAGCGACCCACCAGACCGAAGGCGGAGACGATCGAGGCATCCTTGGTCGCCGCGATGTCTTCGGCACTGCGCGCATAATTCCAGACCCGCACCTCGTCGATGGCGCCAAAGAAGGAGCCGGCGCGCTGCACGGACGTGTTCAAAGCCGCGCCGATGGCGAAGCGATGATTGCTGTCGTAACGCGGCATGGCGCCCGGAATCGTGTCACGCGACCCCACCTCGACACCGTCGAGATAAAGTTTCCAGACACCGGCAACGCCGTCATAGGTCACCGCCGCATGGTACCAGCGACCGTCCTCGATCGGGTCATGGGTGCCAAAAACCGGGAAGTTCGCCCCGCCGGTCACGCCCGGCGAGGGAATCGCCTCGAAGTCAGCCGCCAGCAACCCGTCGCGCGTGATGCCGACCAAATAATTGGTGTCGGTCGTGTTGTTGTCGGACTCGCCTCGCCCCTTGGCAAAAAGCGGCTGCACGACGATGCCGCCAACACCGGAACTGGCCGTGGCACCCGGCCCCTCCTTGCGGAACCACCCCTCCAGGGTCAGTCCCTTGGTCGGCGGCCCGCCCACACCCAACTCCGGTGCCGGATCGAGGGTGACATTCTCGACCAGACCATCGAAAAACAGGGCCGTCTGCGCCGGCGGATTCTCGGGGTCGACCCGAACGATGGCGGTCACCGGCGTGCTGCTGATGGCTTGGCCGTCGGTGTCGGTGGCACGCGCCACGTACTGGTAGCGTCCGCCGTCGAGCCCCGCTTCCTGGACGGTGTAGGGTTCCTCGGTCACCGTACCGATGAGCTTGCCATTGCGGAAAAACTCCACCTGGGTCACCGCACCATTGAAGTCGGAGGCATCCGCGGTGACGGCGAAGGCCGCCGGACTGGTGAAGATCTGCCCTTCCAGCGGCGCCGACACCAGCACATCCGGCAGCAGCGGCGCGCCGAAGAAGGCAAAGCTGAACATGTCCTCACCCGGGGAACCGCCATCTTCCAGCGCCGGCAGCGTCGAGGTGTTGATGATGTCGCGGCTCTCGATCACCCACAGGTTGTTGCCGGGATCCCACTGGTAGGAAACGATGTTGTCGGTGGTGTTGGTCCCGCCACCGGCCGGGCTGATCAGCAGGGTGCCGGTCAGGGGAGTGGCATCGGGAATCGCCAGGTGCCAGCGCCCCACCCCCGCCTTGGTCAGCGTGAAGTCACCCGCGGCCACATCCGTGCTTGCGTCACTGTTGACCAAACCCATCGCCTGCAGCCCGTCGGTGCCGATTTTGCTGAGTGGCAGATACACAAAGGTCACCGGGTCCTGCTCGGTGCCCGTGCCGTTGGATCCGTTGTCGCGCACACGCAGCCGCCAGGTGCCGTCGGGCAGGGCCTCCGAGGAGGCGTAGTTGTCCTCATTCTTGGCATGATTGACCAGCAGGATGCCATTCGCCGGTGTCGCCGTCGGATCCGCGGAACGCAAATCCAGAAGGGTCACCCCCGAGCCGATGTCGATCAGGTTGGAGCCCAGGGCCAGACCCGGACTGCCGTTGAAACGATCGAGCGGCAGACCGTTGCCGCGGCTGGCAATCCAGCCCGTGCCGCCCAGCCACTGGTCGTAGGGGAAGTAACCGAAGCCAAGATCCACGTTCACTTCCGAGCCCTGCGCCGCGCGTGAGGTGGCAAAATAATAGGCCGTCGGCGGATCAATGCCTCCAAAGGTCGCCACAGCCACCGTCGCATAAAACTGGCCGATCGTGTCTCCAAAAGGATTGTTGTTCCGGCCATTCTGCGCCACCGAAGCGACCAAGGCGCCCGCAGTGAAATCATTTTCATTGAGAAAACTGATGGCGAAATCGGCGCGACTCGAGGAAAACGGCACCGGCTCCCAGCGCAGCGTGCCGCCCGTGCCGCGGAACATCGTGATTGAGGTGGACGTGTTGAGGTTGTCGTTCTGCCTCACCAGCAGCGTGCCAAACTGGGTCGAGGGCGGAGGCGGCGGCGGAGGCTCCTGGGCCACAACGACCTGGGGCATCAACAGGGCAAGAGCAACCGCCGAACACCACCGGCGAACACGAGGAACAGAAAGACCGGAGCAGGCGGAAAAGGAAAACAGACTCATAACTCGCCGCCATCCTTGAAGCACGCGAACCACCCCCGCGACGCCTTTTGCGTGACAAAACCGACGATTCCACGAGTTACAATTTTTTCACTCTTTACCTCCAATCAATCTTCGTGCCGGCATGCCTGAAACTCCACGAAACAGGTCGAATCGCTCCCGGAAACCTTGACAGGCACACACATCCACCCGCTTAAATCCAGCCGCATCGATGATAAACTTTTCAATCTTCCTCCATAACATAGAATCGGAGCATCATTGCATTTCCGATAACTCATGCATGCGCCATTGCGTGGCATAAATTCATATCACCGAACCACCTCACTCAGGTTTCAGCGCCGGATCCGGCACCAGCAGTTTCGAACCGTCACTGCAAGAAGATTCCGGACGTCAGACTTTGCTTCACACACCTGGCATCTGCAGAGCGAAGACCAGAGTCGGGCCCGGACGGGCTGAAGCCCGGGAGTGCTTTGGGGCAACGCCCCCTCCTTGCCGCTGCGCGGACGCGGAGAGGGTGGGATTTTCCTTCGCGGACTCAGGCCATCCGAGTTTGGCTGTGCCCGTTTTGTTCGACGCCCTCTCCTTGCCGCTGCGCGGACGCGGAGAGGGTGGGATTTTCCTTCGCGGACTCAGGCCATCCGAATTTGGCTGCGCCCATTTTGTTCGACGCCCTCTCCTTGCCGCTGCGCGGACGCGGAGAGGGTGGGATTCGAACCCACGGTGACCTTTCGGCCACGCCGGTTTTCAAGACCGGAGCCATAAACCACTCGACCACCTCTCCTGGTGCGAACCTCAATTTAGCTCAGCAGTCGAGCTTGCCAAGGGCAAGTTGAAGGCCCGTAAAATGCTGTCTTGCCATCGGCGGTCGACTGGCAAAGACTCGGCGGCCATGAGTTCACCCGCCCAACCGATCACCCGACTGCGCGACCTGTCGCCGCACCAGAAGCGCTCTGGCCTGGCCGCCTGGCTGGGCTGGCTGTTCGACGGTCTGGACATGCACATCTACACGCTGGTCGCCACCCCCTTTGTGGCGACGCTGCTGCTGCAGGGCGGGCTGTCGGCGGAACCGGCGGACGTCGACACCAAGGCCTCGATCATCCAGGCGGCCTTCCTCGTCGGCTGGGCTCTGGGTGGCGGCTTCTTCGGTCGCCTGGGCGACAAGCTCGGCCGCAGCCGCACCCTGGTGCTGACCATTCTCTGCTATGCCGGCTTTACTGGACTCTCAGCCTTCTGCACCGAGTGGTGGCAACTGCTGATCTGTCGCTTCCTCTCGGCGCTCGGCATCGGCGGTGAATGGGCGGTTGGCGCCTCGCTGCTCTCCGAGACCTGGCCGAAAAAGTGGCGCCCCTGGATCGCCGCCACCCTGCAGACGGCGGTCAACCTGGGCGTGCTGCTGGCCTGCGCCGCCGGGGCCGTGTTTGCCTGGATCGTCACCGAGGGCTGGATGCAGGAGAGCACCAGTCATCGCGCCGTCTTCCTGGTCGGCATCCTGCCGGCCCTGCTGACCCTGTGGATTCGCAAGGCGGTGCCGGAGACCGAGGAATGGACCCATGCCGCCCAGACGCGCAAGCCGCCCCGCCTGCGCGAGCTGTTTGGTCCGGAAGTGGCCGGCACGACCTGGCGCGTGCTCATCATCTGCTCGGTCTCGCTCACCGCCCACTGGGCCTTCCTGTTCTGGCAGCAGGGCCTGATCCGCGCCCTGCCCGAAGTCAAATCCCTGCCCGGCCCCGACCAGACCCGCGCGGTCGTCGAGGCCCTGGTCTGGATCATGGGCGGCTCGATCCTCGGCAACTACATCGCCGGCTTCTTCGCCAAGCTCTGGGGCTATCGCGCGGCCATCGTGCTCATGCTGCTCGGCTATGCCGCCTCGATGCTGACCGCCTTCCATGAGGGGGCCTCCTGGACCCATGCGCAGATGCTCGGCTGGTATGCGGTCATCGGCCTCTGCCAGGGGGTCTTCGGCCTGTTCACCATGTGCCTGCCGCCCCTCTTCCCCACCCTGCTGCGCACGACCGGCGCCGGGTTCTGCTACAACATCGGCCGCATCGTCGCCGCCGCCGGCACGGTGTTCTTCAAGCTGTACGCGCCGGTGGGCGACTACCATCGCGCCCTGTACCTGGCCGGCTGGCTGTTCATCCCGGCGGCTGCCATTGCCCTGCTGCTGCCGCAGGAGCGCCATGAGCCCGGCCCTGTCGATCAACCCGCGGACTGATCATGCTGCGCCTCCTCCTGCATCTGCTGTTCGGCGGCGTCTTCTTCTATGCCGGTGCCGTCAAGGCCTGGGATCCCGCGGCCTTCCTGCTCGACATCCGCAGCTTCGAACTGCTGCCCGATCCCTGGGCGGCCTGGCTGGCCATGAGCCTGCCCTGGCTGGAAATCTTTGCCGGGCTGGCGGTGATGACCGGCCTGCTGCGCGCCGGCGGCCTGCTGCTGCTCAACACCTGCCTGCTCGGCTTCCTCGCCGCCATCCTCATCGCCTGGGCGCGCGGCCTCGACATCCGCTGCGGCTGCTTCGGCAGCGGTGGCAGCTCCGAATACGTGGAGTTGCTGGTGCGCGACCTTGCCCTGCTTGGTCTCGGCCTGTGGCTGGCGCGGCGGCAAAAACGCTGACATTCCCATGGCAAGGCTGACGTTGTCAGGGTTTGCCATGAAACTCGCTCCCCTCGCCGCCCTCTGTCTTGGCTTGGCCGGCGCCCTGCCCGCCGACGACAAACTGAATGTCGTCTTCATCCTCGCCGACGACCTCGGCTGGGGCGAGGTCGGGGTGTACGGCCAAAAGAAGATCCCGACACCGAACCTGGATGCCCTCGCCGCCCAGGGCCTGCGCTTCACCCAGCACTACTCCGGCGCGCCGGTGTGTGCGCCCTCACGCTGCGTGCTGATGACCGGCAAGCATCTCGGTCACGCCGAAGTGCGCGGCAATCGCTCGATGAACAAGGTCGAGCCCGACAAGTACTTCGAGGGCCAGCACCCGCTGTCCGAGGGTGCCTTCACCCTGGCCATGGCCTTCCAGAAGGCCGGTTATCGCACCGGTGCCATGGGCAAGTGGGGCCTCGGACCGGTCGGCAGCAGCGGCGACCCCAACAAGAAGGGCATCGAATACTTCTTCGGCTACAACTGCCAGGGCGTGGCCCACAGCTATTACCCGCCCTACCTGTGGCGCAACAACCAGCAGATCCCGATCAATGCCAAGCCCGTGCCCGGCCACGCCAAACAACCCGAGGGGGTGGTGCACATGGAGGACTGGTTCGCCGAGACTTACGCGCCCAAGCTCATGATCGCCGAGGCGGAACAGTTCCTCGACCGCCACAAAGCCGAGCCTTTTTTCCTGTTCCTGCCCTTCATCGAGCCGCACGTCTCCATGCACCCGCCGAAGGAGTCGGTGGAAAAATTCCCGGTCGCATGGGATGACCAACCCTACCGTGGCGATGCCGGTTACATCCCGCACCCGCGCCCGCACGCCGGTTATGCGGCGATGATCAGCGACCTCGACAGCTACGTCGGCCGCGTGCTCGCCCGCCTCGACCAGCTTGGCCTCAAGGACAAGACCCTGGTCGTCTTCAGTTCCGACAACGGCGCCACCCATCCGCGACCGCCCTCGGCCTTCCATGTCGGCGGTGCCGACGGCAAGTTCTTCGAGAGCGTACGCGACCTGCGCGGCTGGAAGGGCAGCGTCTATGAGGGCGGGCTGCGCGTGCCGACGATCGTGCGTCTGCCCGGCAAGATTCCGGCCGGCGTGGTCAGCGACACTCCCGGTTACTTTGCCGACTGGTTCCCCACCCTCTGCGAGGCAGCGGGCCTGCCCACGCCCTCCGGGCTCGATGGCGAAAGCCTGTGGCCGGTGCTGACCAGCGGCAAGGATCGCCTGCAGCGCAGCAAGCCCATGCTCTGGGTCTTCCCCGAGTATGGCGGCCAGGTCGCTGTGCGCCTTGGCCCGATGAAACTCGTGCGTCAAAACCTCAAGACCAAGTCACCCGGTCCCTGGGAAGTCTACGATCTCGACAAGGATCGCGGTGAAACCACCGACCTGTCCGCCCAGCACCCCGAACTGATCCGCCAGGCCGAGGAATTGCTGCGCCGCGAGGTCGATGCCAACGCCATCTTCCCCGTGCCCATTCCCGGTGTCACCACCGCCGCCAACTGAACCGCGCTGCCGCCATGTCTTGCCGTCCCCTGCTCCGCCTTGCCGCCCTTCTCCTTGCCACCACCGCCTGCCTGACGGCAGCGCCGCCGAACGTCGTGGTCTTCCTCGCCGACGACGCCGGCTGGGGCGATTACGGCGCCTCCGGCAACACCCAGCTGCAAACGCCGAACATCGACTCGCTCGCCAAGGGCGGCGTCAGCCTGGACCGCTTCTACGTCTGCCCGGTCTGCGCACCGACCCGCGCGGAATTCCTCACCGGCCGCTACCACCCGCGCGGCGGGGTCAAGGGCGTGTCGACCGGCCAGGAGCGACTCGATCTCGGTGAAAAGACCCTGGCCGACAGCCTGAAGGCGGCCGGCTACGCCACCGGCGCCTTTGGCAAGTGGCACAACGGCAGCCAGTGGCCCTACCATCCGATGGCGCGCGGCTTTGACGAGTACTTCGGCCACACCTCCGGGCACTGGGGCGAGTACTTCGATGCGCCGCTCGAGGACAAGGGCCGGATGGTGCGCACCGAGGGCTACATCGTCGATGTCTGCACCGACCGCGCGCTCGACTTCATCGACCGCCACCAGAAGCGCCCGTTTTTCTGCTACGTGCCCTTCACCACCCCGCACTCGCCCTGGGCGGCACCGGCGGAGGACTGGTCGCGCTTCAAGAACAAGCCGCTGACCCAGCACGCCACCCAGGCCGAGTTGGAGGTCGCCGACGAGACCCGCTGTGCCTACGCCATGCTGGAAAACCAGGACCGCAATGTCGGCCGCGTGCTGCAGCGCCTGCGTGACCTCGGCCTCGAGGAAAACACGATCGTCGTGTACTTCTCCGACAACGGCCCGAACAGCCACCGCTGGACCGGCGGCATGAAGGGCAAGAAGGGCCAGACCGACGAGGGCGGCGTGCGCTCGGTCTGCTACCTGCGCTGGCCGGCCGGCCTGCCGGCGGGGCGCACGGTGAAACCAATCAGCGGCGCCATCGACCTGCTGCCGACCCTGACCGCGCTGGCCGGCGTGCCGCGCGTCGGCGACAAGCCTCTCGACGGCCGCGACCTCAGCCCGCTACTGAAGGGCGAAAACGTCGACTGGCCGGAGCGACTGATCTTCAACTGCTGGGGGCAAAATGTCAGCGTGCGCAGCCAGACCCATCGTCTCGACAACACCGGCAAGCTCTACGACATGATCGCCGATCCGGCTCAGACAACGCCGATCAACGCCCGCGAACCCGAGCTGGCCGGCCGCCTGCAGGCGGCGGTCAAGGCCTGGCGACTGGAGATGTTCGGCAGCGCCGAGCCAGCGCCCGCACCGGCCAAGGGCAAAGGTGGCAAGGGCGGCGCCAACGCGGTCGATCCCCGCCCCTTCCCGGTCGGTTATCGCGAGTTCCCGATCACCCTGCTGCCGGCTCGCGACGGCGAGCCGCGCGGAGAGGTCAAGCGCAGCAGCAACGCGCCCAACTGCTCCTATTTCGTCAACTGGACGAGCCTCGACGACCGGCTGGTCTGGAACATCGATTTGCACACCACCGGCACCTACGAGGTGAGCGTTGATTACACCTGTCCGCTGCCGGATGCCGGTGCCAAGATCGAACTGAGCTTTGGCGACAGTCGCCTCACCGGCACGGTGCAGCCGGGCTGGGATCCGCCGTTGTACACGAACCAGGACACCCTGCCGCGGCCGCACGGCGAAAGCACGATGAAGGAGTTTCGCACCCTGACGCTGGGTCGCCTGCGTCTGGAGGAGGGCATCGGTCCGCTCAGCCTGCGCGCCCTGGCAATCCCGGGCGCATCGGTGATGGACCTGCGCCGCCTGACGCTGACGCTGGTGGAATGAACCGGCTCACATGACCATGCCGCCGTCGACCGCGAGCACCTGGCCGGTGATGTAGCGGGCCTCGGCGCTGGCGAGAAAGAGCGCGGCGGCGGCGATGTCGGCCGCTTGGCCGAAGTCCCCGAGCGGAATCTTCTCCAGCACGGCCGCCTTGATCTTCTCGTCGAGCACACCGGTCATGTCGGTGCTGATGAAACCCGGGGCGATGACGTTGGCGGTGACGCCGCGACCGGCGAACTCGCGGGCCAGCGACTTCGTGAAGCCGATGAGGCCGGCCTTGCTGGCGGCGTAGTTGGCCTGGCCGGCGTTGCCGATGAGGCCGATGACGGAGGCGACGTTGATGATGCGCGCGCCCTTCTGCTTGAGCAGGCTGCGCTGCACCGCCTTGATCATGTGGAAGGCGCCCTTGAGGTTGGTGTCGACGACAAAGTCCCAGTCCTCTTCGCTCATGCGCAGCAGCAGACCGTCCTTGGTGACTCCGGCGTTGTTGACCAGGATGTCGACCTGGCCGAAGTCGGCGATCACCGCCTTGCCGAGCTCGGCGGTGGCGTTGGCGTCGGCGACATCGACGGCGTAGGCCTTGGCGGCTCCGGGATGGGCGGCATTGATCGCCTCGGCGGCGGCCTGCGAGCTGGCCTCGGTGCGGCTGACCACGGCGACTTTCGCGCCCTCGGCGGCGAAGGTTTCAGCGATGGCGCGGCCGATGCCTCGGCCCGCGCCGGTGACGACGGCGACTTTGTCCTGGAGTTTTCCCATGCGCCATCATGGCGACGCGCCGGGCGGAGTCAAGACGCGGGCTCAGACGCCGGCCTCGATCATCTGGGCGAACTCGGCGAAGAAGTACTTCGCGTCGTTCGGGCCGGGAGCCGCCTCGGGGTGGTACTGCACGCTCATGACCGGCGCCTCGCGGTGGCGCATGCCCTCGACCGTGCCGTCGTTGAGGTTGATGTGGGTGACCTCGACGTTGGAAGGCAGGCTGGCGGGATCGATGGCGAAACCGTGGTTCTGGCTGGTGATGGCGACCTTGCCCGAGCGCAGGTCCTTGACCGGCTGGTTGCCGCCGCGGTGACCGAACTTGAGCTTGAAGGTGCGGCCGCCGTAGGCGTGGCCGAGCACCTGGTGGCCGAGGCAGATGCCGAAAATCGGCTTCTTGCCGATCATCGCGCGGATCTGCTCGTGGATGTAGCCGAGTGCGGCGGGATCGCCGGGGCCGTTGGAGAGGAAGATGCCGTCCGGATTGCGTGCCAGCACCTCGGTGGCCGGGGTCGAGGCCGGCACGACAGTGACGCGGAAGCCGCTCTGGCGCAGGCCGCGCAGGATGTTGCGCTTGATGCCGAAATCGTAGGCGACGACGTGATGCCTGGCCTCGCCGAGCGGCAGAAAGGCGCCCAGCGGGCCACCCTCGCGGTTCTGGCTCGGGCTGGGGATGTCCCAGGCGCGGCTCTCGAGATCCTCCGGATCCCAGGTGTAAGCCTTGGGCGTGCTGACCTCCTTGACAAAGTCGCTGCCGCTCATGGGCGGGCTGTCGGCAGCGGCGCGCACCGCTTCCTCAATCGTCAACTCGGTGGTGATCACCGAACGCATGGCGCCGCGGGTGCGCAGGTGCTTGGTGAGGGCGCGAGTGTCAACCCCCTGAATGCCGGGGATGTCCCACTCCCTGAGGTAGGCGTCGAGCGAGGCCGTGCTGCGCCAGTTGCTCGGCACCTCGCAGAGTTCCTCGACGACAAAACCGCGCACGTGCGGGCAGTCGCTCTCCGGGTCGAGATTGTTGACACCGGTGTTGCCGATCATCGGGTAGGTCATGGCGACGATCTGCCCCCGGTAGGAGGGGTCGGTCAGCACCTCCTGATAACCGCTCATGGAGGTATTGAAGCAGGCCTCGCCGCTGCGTGTGCCGGCTGCGCCAAAGGATTCGCCTTCAAAATACCGTCCGTCTTCGAGTGCCAGGATTGCTTTCATCAAAATGGGAAACTTTTGCACCTAGCGCGGCTGGCAGGGGAATGCAAGAGGGGCCTGAGAAATCGCTCGCCTGCGCGCCCGGCCGCTCTAAGTTGGCAATGAATGCACACGGAGCATGACATTCAATACGCCCTGGAGATGACGCGGGTCCTGCACGAGCCGGACCGGCGCATCGACACTTTCGGCAGCACCCGCTTCGAGTTCCAGCTCGTCTCCGAGCTGATGGATCAGGTCAATACCACCCGCATCCGCCAGGGGCAGATCACCGCGGAGAAACCGCTGATCCTGCGTCCGGACCCGCAGATGGCGGCCGATTTCGATTTCGAGGGCTTCGGCCCGCAGGGCGCCGTTTTCGGCGAGTTCCTTAAGGAGAATCTGCACCGCCTTGCCGTGCTCAAATACGGCTTCCGCTTCCGGATGGACGAGATGACCGAGGAAATCGTCCACGACCCGATGGAGGCGGTCTGTGGCCGCCTGCTCGAGGATATCCGCGCCTCCGGCAACCCGCTGCGCGCGATCATCGCCGGCGTCGACGACGCCTGGGAAATCTGTCTGCTGCGCTTCACCGTCGAAATGATCGAGAAATCCCAGCAGATCAACCTGTTCGACTTCAAGCGCCGCGGCCTCCTGGGCTGAGCCCACGCCGACCCCGCCATGGCCAGGGCCCAGTTCAAGCTCCTCGTTTACCTCGTCGTGCTGGGCCTGACGCTCGGCAGCATGGCCCTGGCCTACTACATCTACATGAAGGTGCTCTCGCCCGAGGAGCGCCTGCGCGAGGAACTGTCGCGCATCCGCCGCGCCGAACTGCCGAAGATCGACCCCGGCCTCAAGCGCTTCGACACCGCTGCCGCCCTGCTCAAGGAGGGCCGCTTCCACGAGGCGCGCGAGGCCTTGTTCCGCATCGTCCAGCAGTTCCCCGACTCCGCCGCCGCCCCCGAAGCCAAGCGCATCATCGGCGAGATCAACATGGACGAGCTGTTCTCGCGCGCACCCGTCCCCGGCAAGCGCGACTACATCGTCCAGCCGGGCGATTCCCTCGCGCTCATTGCCACCCGCCAAAACACGACGATGGACCTGCTCATCCGCCTCAACGGCCTGATGGGCGCCACCCTCCACCCCGGCGACCACCTCACGGTCCTGCCGGTCAGCTTCAACCTCGTCATCGATGCCTCGGCCAAAACCGTCACCCTGCGCCGGGTCGCCGGTGAAAAAGAGGTGTTTTTCAAGGAATACCAGGCCGCCGACCTGCGTCTTCCCGGCGGCATGAAGCTGCCTGCAGAAATGGAAATCAAGGGCAAGTCGGCCATGCTCGACGGCCGCGCCGTGCTGTCGACCGATCCGCGCTATGCCGAGGCCGACAAGTGGCTGCCCGGCAGTCGGGCCGGCGTCGTTTTGCGCACGCCCCCCCCGCCGGAACCGGCCCCACCGCCCGGCCCGGACGGCCGCCCGGCCCCGCCCCCGGCCCCGCCACCGGGCATTTTTCTCAGCCGCGAAGACCTTGAGGAGATGTTTGCCCTCGTGCGAAACGGCTCCAAACTCTACCTGATCCGCTAACCCACCCTTTTCCCATGAAACAAGTCCTGGATTTCGAAAAACCCGTCGCCAAACTCCGTCAAGAGATTGAGGACGCGCGCCGCAAGTACGCCAGCAAGCCGAGCGACAAACTCGCCGCCCAGATTGCCGAATTGGAGAAGAAGGCCGACACCCTGCAGCGGGACATTCACGACAACCTCAACCCCTGGCAGCGCGTGCAAATCTCCCGCCACATCAACCGGCCGTTCATGCTCGACTACGTCCGCCAGTGCTGCGACGACTTCATCGAGATCCACGGCGACCGTCACATCGGCGATGACGCCGCCATGCCGGCCGGCTTTGCCACCATCGGCGGCCGCAAGGTCGTCATCATCGGCCACCAGAAGGGCCGTGACACCAAGGAGAACCTGCTGCGCAACTTCGGCAGCGCCCACCCCGAGGGTTATCGCAAGGCCCTGCGCGCCATGCGCCTGGCGGAGAAGTTCGGCCTGCCTGTCGTCACCCTCATCGACACCCCCGGCGCCTTCCCCGGCATCGGTGCCGAAGAACGCAACATCGCCGAGGCCATCGCCTTCAACCTGCGCGAGATGATGACCCTGCGCACCCCGGTCGTCGCCGTCGTCATCGGCGAGGGCGGCTCGGGCGGCGCGCTCGGCATCGGCATCGCCGACCGCGTGCTCATGCTCGAGAACGCCTACTACTCGGTCATCAGCCCCGAGGGCTGCGCCGCCATTCTGTGGAAGCATCGCGAGCACGCGCCCGAGGCGGCCAGCGCCCTGAAACTCAGCGCCCAGGACCTCGCCAAGCTCGGCATCATCGACGGCATCATCCCCGAACCGACCGGCGGTGCCCATCACGACCACGCCGCCGCCGCCGCCGCCCTCAAGGAAGGCGTACTCGCCGCCCTCGCCGAACTTGACAGCAAGCCGGTCGAGCAACTGCTCGAGCAGCGCTACCAAAAGTTCCGTGACCTGGGAAAATACACGGAGAACTGAGCCCGCGCCGACGTGTTCTCCTCCATGCCCCCTGTGACTGTCCGCGCCCTCGGCGCGTCCCTGCTGCTGACCTCCTGCACCGTCGGCCCCGACTTTGCCGCGCCCGACCTCAAGCTGCCCGGCCGCTGGAAACAGTCGTCGGCCACCGAGACCGCCACACCGGCGCCCGACACCTGGTGGACCCTGTTCCGCGACAGCGAACTGAACAGCCTGGTCGACCGCGCCCTCGCCGGCAACCAGGAACTTGCCGGCGCCTTGGCTCGCGTGCAATCGGCCCGCGCCCTGTCGCAGATCGAACGCGCCGCCTGGTTCCCCCAGCTCGGCATCCTCAACACGACGACCTTTGAGCGTCTCTCGGCCAAGAGCGTCGGTGCCAACCTGCCCGCCGGCGCCAGCCTGCCCCAGCTTGAACGCGACCGCTACCGCCTCTTCCTCGACCTCAATTACGAGCTCGATCTCTGGGGCCGTGTGCGCCGCGGCGTCGAGGGTGCCCGCGCCCGCGAGCAGGCCCAGCGCGACCTCGTCGATGCCCAGCGCCTCATCGTCGCCGCCGAGGTCGCCCGCCACCACTTCCTCACCGCCTCGCTCGAGGCCCAAAGCCGGATCCTCAAGGAAACCGTGGCCCTGCGCCAGGAAGCGCTCGATCTGCAAAACTCCCGCTTCCAGGGCGGTCTCGCCAATGAAATGGACGTGGCGCGCGCCCGCACCGAACTGGAGCTGACCCGCGCCGACCTGGTCGCCATCGAACGCCAGCGTGGTTCGCTGGAGCACGCCCTCGCCGTGCTCTGCGGCGAACCTCCCGCCGGCTTCGAGAAGCAGCGCAGCGCCCGCCTGCCGGCACCGCCGCGTGTGCCAGCCGGCCTGCCCAGCACGGTCCTGCAGCGCCGCCCGGACCTGCGTGCCGCCGAACAGAACCTGCGCGCCGCCAACGCCGCCATCGGCGTCGCGATGGCCGATTTCTTCCCGAGCTTCCGCCTCGTTGGCACGGCCGGCCTGGAAAGCGTCGGCTCCGAAGACTTCCTGCAGGGCCGCGCCAAGGCCGCCAACCTGGGGCCGCAGGTCACCCTGCCGATCTTCCAGGGCGGTCGCCTGCTCGGCGGCCTGCGCGGCGCCCGCGCCCGCCACGAGGAAGCCATCGCCGCCTACAAGCAGACCGTGCTCACCGCCCTGCGCGAGGTTGAGGACGCCCTGCTCGATGCCCGCACCTTCGAGCGCCAGCGCGCTGCCGTCGCCGCCGCCGTCGCCGCTGCCCAGGAAACCGCCAAACTCTCGCGCCTGCGCTACGACCGCGGCCTGTCGAACTACTTCGAGGTCGTCGATGCCGAACGCGTCGTGCTTGCCGCCCGCCTCAGCCAGGCCCAGCTCGACGGCCAGCGCCTGGTTGCCGCGGTGCAGATGCTGCGAGCCCTCGGTGGCGGCTGGTGATCACCAGTCCACGCCCGGCGGCCGCAGCTTGCCGAGGTACCAGGCCAGCAGGGCCGGGCCGCTGAACACCCAGATCATGGCACCACCGGCCAGGTAGGGACCGAAAGGCAGCTTGCTGCTCCAGGCCGCCAGGCCAAACAGGCGAGTGGCACCCGACAAAAGGGTGCCGAGCACCGATGCGGCAAAGACGGTGAAAATCACGGCCTGCCAGCCGAGGAAGGAGCCGATCATCATCAGGAACAGCACGTCGCCAAAGCCCATCGCCTCGCGCGGAATCACCACCTCGCTGGCCGTGCCCTCGAGCAGGGTCACATCCTCGATGCGGAATTCCCGGACGTCGCCAGCCGCTGGACGCACGACCAGTTTCTCCGCCCACAGCTCCACGCTGGCATCGCGCCATTCGCCGGCATTCGTCTTCAGCCGCGCACAGGCAAGCACCAGGCGATCGCTGGCGCGGGTGAAAAGGTCCTCCCAGGCGTATTCCTCGCCGTCCAGGGTCACGACCGGCGGCAGGTTCTCGTCGGGCTGGGTGACACTCCACGGCTGCTGGCCGTCGAACCGGTGGCGCTTGCGGCCAAAGGCGAGTTTGCCCAGCTCAACGACCAGCCAGAGGCCGCCGAGACCGAGCGCGGCACTGCCAAAGGAGACCAAAAAGCCGTTCAGCCGCGTCTCCTGACCGAGCAGGTCCGGCAGCAGAGTGGCGCAGAACAGACCGGCCACCGTGCCGCCGAGCGTGATCGGATGCGGCAGCAGGTAGTGCTCGATGTCGATGAAGGTGCCCGCCACCAGCAGGGCCGTGAACAGCCAGTAGCAGAGCACCCGCGGCCCCCACTCCGCCGCCAGGGCCCAGTCGCCTCCGAAGCGCAGCAAGATCGCATAGAACAGCAGCCCGGTGACCAGCTCGACAACCAGGTAACGCGCCGGGATGGGTGCGCGACAGTGGGCGCAGTGACCACGCAGGAACAGCCAGCTCAGCACCGGCAGGTTCTGATGCCAGGGGATCTGCCAGTGGCAGGACGGACAGAAGGAACGGCGCGGTTCATTGACCGACAGCCCGCGCGGCAACCGGTGGATGACCACGTTCAGAAAGGAGCCGATGCCCGCCCCAATCAGGAAGACAAGGAAATGGAGCAGGGCGACGAGGATCTGATACCGGAGCATGCGACCGCATCATTGCCCGTGCCCGGGCGGGGCGACAAGTCCGCAGTTGCACCGGTTCAAGGCAGGCGCGCCATGGCCGGCTCGGGGTACTCGAAGCTGCGTCCCTCGAAGTTGCGGATGAGCGTGCGCTGTTCATCGCGCAACAGCACGTAGTCGGGATTGACCGGCACCTTGCCGCCGCCGCCGGGGGCGTCGATGACAAACTGCGGCACCGCGTAGCCGGTGGTGTGGCCGCGCAGTTGCTCAATGATGTCGACCCCGGCCTGCACGCTGGTGCGCAGGTGCGAGCTGCCCTGGATGAGGTCGCACTGGTACAGGTAGTAGGGCCGCACGCGGCACATGAGCAGCTTGTGGACGAGCGACTTCATCACCTCGGCATCGTCGTTGACGCCGCGCAGCAGGACGCTTTGGTTGCCGAGCGGCACACCGTGGTCGGCGAGACGGCCGAGCGCCTCGCGCACCTCGGTGGTCAACTCGCGCGGGTGGTTGGTGTGAATGCTCAGCCACAGCGGATGGTAGCGCTGCAGCATGCGGCAGAGCTCGGGTGTGATGCGCTGCGGCAGGAAGATCGGCACGCGGCTGCCGATGCGCAGGAACTCGATGTGCGGAATGGCGCGCAGGCGCGACAGGATGGCCTCGAGCTTGGCGTCGCTGAACAACAGGGGGTCGCCCCCACTGAGCAGGACGTCGCGCACCTCGGTGTGCTTTTCCAGGTAGCGGAAGGCGGCCTCGTGGTCGGTGTGCAATTCCTGCTCGCCCACCCCGCTGACCACGCGGCTGCGCGTGCAATAACGGCAGTAGCTGGCGCAGCGGTCAGTCACCAGGAAGAGCACGCGATCCGGGTAGCGGTGCACCAGCCCGGGCACCGGCATGCGCCCGTCCTCGCCGCAGGGGTCGGCCATCTCCTCGGGATCATCCCAGGTCTCCTCGATGCGCGGAATGACCTGGCGGCGGATCGGGTCTTCGGGATCCTCGGGATCGATCAGGTTGAAGTAGTGGGGCGTGATCGCCATCGCCAGCTTGTTGCCACTGAGCAGGACACCGGCGCGCTCCTCATCGGTCAGCACCAGGTGCTTCTCCAACTGGGCCAGGGTGGTGACGCGATGGCGGAGTTGCCAGGCCGCGGAATTCCACTCGTCCGGCGGCACGAGCTCATTCCGCCAGAATCCAGGGGCGTGCGAACGAAACTCCTTCTCGGGAAGCGGGGCGGGCGGCGGGCGCATTGGGGATTCTTTGGCAAGGTTACGACCGGGAAAAAGCACCTGTCAAACTTGTTGCGGAAAAAGATGGCAAAAAGGCCTATGGGCCAGGGCTCTCCGCGCGTTACGTTCCTCCTGCGGCCATGATTCTCTCTCTCCTGCGCGACCTGCTTCCCTCCCCCGCCATCGAGATCATCCGCCTCCTCAAGCAGTCCTCGGGCATGACGGTGAACGAGTTGCGCGCCCCGCTCAAAATGAGCTACATGGGCGTCAAACAGCACTGCGACGCCATGGTCCGCAAGGGTTACCTCGACACCTGGCGCCATCCGGTGCCGCACGGTCGGCCAGAAAAGATCTACCGCCTGACCGCCAAGCTCAACCCGGTCTTTGACGCCGGCTGCAGCAGTCCGGTTCTCGAACTGCTCGCCCAGGCCGAGCGAGTGTTCGGGCCGAATGCCGCGGAAAAGCTGCTCTATGCCTGGCTGCAGGAGCGCACCGCCCGTTTTCAACCGGCGATCGACGCCGAGGATGTCCTGGAGAACAAGGCCATCATGCTCGCCCGCCTGCGCACCCAGGAGGGCAGCCTGTCCGCCGTTGAACGCGCGCCCAGCGGCGCCCTGCGCCTGGTCGACTACCACTGCCCCTTTGCCGAGGTCGTGAAAAAGTACCCGCTCGTCGAAAAGATCGAGTGCGAGATGATCGAGCGCCTGCTCGGCTGCCCGGTGGGCCGTTCGGTCGAGGAAAATTCCGGACTGCGCCGCGTCATCTACCGGCTCGACCGCGCCGGCGAGGCCTGAGCCGCCGCTGGGCCGGTCTTCGCCAAACGCCCTGCGGCGGAATCAGAGCGCCAGATGCCCAAGCGCGAGCAGTCCGTAATAGGTGTACTCAGGATCCAGCACATCATCGGTCCAGTTGCCATGGAAACCGCCCTCGGCGCTCCACAGCGAGTCGAGGAAATCAAGGCAGGGTTCGCGCAGACGCGCCAGGATCTGCGGCTGATCGGAGAGCGCATGCAGGGCCACCGCGGTCGACAGCAGATCGGGCACCGGCGCTCCCGGAACCGCCAAAAAACCACCATCCGGCAGGCACTGCCGTTCCAGCCAGGTGAGCGCCGCCGCGGGTGGGGGCAACTGCAGGTGGCGGTAGAGCGACAGCATGGCGGCGGTCGCCGTCGTCGAACCCAGCGTCAGGCCGGGCTCGTTCGACCAGGCCCCGTCGGGCGTCTCCAGCCGGTCCATGCAGTTGGCGATGGCCAGTGCATCCGGCGGCAGCAGCCCCAGATCCTGGTAGGCGCCCCAGGCGATCAGGCAGCCATAGGCGCTGCCGTTGCCGCGGCCGGGCGACTGATGGTAGCCGCCATCCGGCGTGCGCCAGCGCTCCAATCGCTCCGCCAATCGCAGGCGCGCCGGCTCCGACAGGCCTTCCAGACCGAGGCCGGCATGGCAGCGCGCCAGACAGCAGAGGTGGACGAAATCGAGTCCCTCGCCATCGCCGTAGCCTGCCAGCCAGGCGCGGGTCGGCTCCAGCGGCACGCTCTCCTGCAGCGCGGAAAGGCCTTCGAGTCCGAAGACTGTGTAGTAGAGATCGGGCCGGCCGCCGCGATCGAGGAAACCGCCTTCGGGATGCAGGCGCGAACGCAGAAAATCGGCGACCAGGCCGGCCGACTCGCCCAGCAGCTTGGGCGCCACCCGCGCCACCTGCAGCATTTCGAGGCGGAACGACATGATCTCAGCCGGCGAAGGAAGAGGCAGGGACGCCATGGGCGCCGGGACGGCAGACGAAGAGGCGACCCGCCAGCGGTTCGTCGAGGCCGGGCTTCAGGCCCGTGGTCACGTACAAGTCGCCGAGATCGGCACCGCCGAAGGCGCAGGCCGTGGTTTCGATGCAGGGGAAATCGATCTGCTCGAGCACCGATCGCGTCGCCGGATCGAAGCAGACGACCTTGCCACCATGGCAGAAGGCGATCCACAGCCGGCCGTCGCGATCGATCGTCATGCCATCGGGGCTGCTCGGATCCTCGGATGTGTCCCAAAGAACGCGCTCACCGGAGATGGCCGAGGTGGCGACATCGAAATCGAAGGCGCGCAGCTTTTTGCTCGGCGTATCGATGTAGTACATCGTGCCGCCATCGCGGCTCCAGATGATGCCGTTGGAGTTGGTCACCGGCCCAAACTTCTTTTCGACCCGCAGGTCCGTGTGCAGGCAATACAGCGAAGCGTCCGGCCGCCGTTTCAAGCAGATGCTGCCGGCCCACAGGCGCCCCGCGGGATCGCACTTGCCGTCGTTGAAACGGTTGTCCGGCAGGTCGGGCTCGGGATCGGCGATGGCCGTGCTGAAGCCGCTGGCTTCGTCGAGAAAATGAAAGCCGGTGTCGCCGGCCCAGACCAGGCCGCCGCGCGCCCGCGGCACCACGGTGCCAACCCGCTGGCCGACGTCCCACACCTGCTCCGCGCCCGTGGCGGGCTGGTAGGCGAGGATCTTGTGCGCCTCGATATCGACGTAGAGCAGACGGTCCTGGTGCCAAAGGGGGCCCTCGCCCCACACGGAGACGTGGTTGCCGACAGGTTGCGGAGAAAGACTCATGGAGGCGCGAAGAAGGCGGAGGTCGTCGCGGAATGCAAGTGCCGCGGCACCCCGAACCACGATCAGCGCGCCAGCGCGCGGATTTCGTCGGCCGCCAGCGGACGGCGCCAGAGGGCGAACTCGTCCATGGCACCGCTCAGGTGGCGGATGGCCACCCCGCCATGCCGGCGCTGGTCGTTCCAGTTGCCCAACTCGGCGATGCCCAGGCGCAGCGGCGAGGCATCGCTCAAGGGCAGCCGCGCCAGCAGCTCGCCATCGGCATAGTGCCGCACCTCGCGCGCCGCCGGATCGAAGACCACGGCCAGATGGGTCCAGCGCCCCAAGCGCTCGGGACTGAACAGCACCGGCGTGTCGTAGTCGACATGGCGCTCGGCCGCACGACCCGCCACACCGAGGCGCACCCGGCCCTCGCGGGTGATCTGCCAGTGCACCCGGCGTTCCCCCCAGCTCTCCGACATGAACAGCGAGTTGAAGGCGCGGTCGAGTCCGTGTACGCGCACCCAGGCCGAAAGTGTCAGCGCCGCCAACTCGCCCGGGATGGCCAGGCGGACGCGGTCGCTGACATTGCGGAATTCGAGCGCCTGTTTGCCCGGCCAGCGCCCCTGGGTCCAGGTGGCGCCAACGATGCTGCCATCAGCCACCTCGGAACCCGCCACGGCATTGCGCAGGCGGCGACTGCCGGCCGCGTCCTGAAACTCAAAGCGCACCAGCAAACCCACATCGCGGTTGAGGGCGTCACCGCGCTGGCGCCAGCGGGCGAATTCGGAGCGTTGGGAATCGGCATTGCGCGCGTCAAGCTCGCCGAGCGCGGCAAAATCCGCCGGATTGGCCGCCAACTCCCCGGTGCGCGCCCCGAAGGCGACCGCCTGCCCCTCCTTGAGCGCGCGCATCGCCGAGGCCTGAGGATGCACCTCGACCTCGCCCTTGAACACGTGCACCTCCGAGGAAGCGCCGTCGACCTGCAGGGCGAACTCGGTGCCGAGATCAACCACCTCGCCCTGCGGCGTGCGGATCGTGAAACCCACCGCCTGCGGCGGCACCTCGGCGCTGAGCTTGCCGCGGTGGAAGGCGGCCTCGCTGGAGGAAATCAGCTCCAGATCCGCCGGCCCCTCAATACGGATGCGGGCACCCGTGAAGAATTCGATCTGGGCGATGCCCGAGCGCAGCTTCAGCGGCCCCGGTGCCAACGGCGCGCCCGCCTCAATGCCCGGCCGATCCCAGTCCATCTGCACGCCATGGGTGAGCACGGCCACGGCGGCCGTGGTCGGCTCCACCCAGACCTCGCTTGCTGATGCGAGCTTCTCAAGGATCCAGGCCCCGGCCAGGGCGACACAGGCCGCCAGCGCAGCCACCGTGGCAAGCGTGCGAAACCGATCACGGCGACGCGGCGCGGACGCAGCCACATAGGCCGGTGGCGCGCTCGCCCGCAGCAGGGCATCCATCTCCAGCTGCAAAAACAACCGATCGGCCAATCCGGGATCGGCCTGCAGCCGGCCATGCAACTGCCGTGCCCCGACCTCGTCGAGGCCGCCCTCCAGGTAACGCTGGATGAGTTCGTCAGATTCCGGCATGCATCCCCCCTTCCCCTTCGAGTGAACGGCGGATGCACTCGCGCAGCTTTTCGCGCACCCGCGACAGCGCCCGGCAGACCGTGCCGGCCGTCATGCGCACCTGCTCGGCGATTTCCGGCGTACGGATCTCGCGGTAATAGTGCAACTCGACCAGTTCGCGACTCTTCTCCGGCAGTTTGGCCAGGCAGCCGCGCAGGGCGCGCACCTCCTCCTCCCAGCGTGGCGGCGCCTCGCGTTCCTCGGCCAACTGGCGAATGTGCTCGGCCAGCTTCTGCACGACCTCCGGCTGCTGGCGGGTGCGCTCGCGCCAGAGGCGCAGGGCGACATGCCGGGTCATGGTCGCCAGCAGCGGCCGCAGATCCTGCGACAGATCCCAGCGCGACTCCTTGGCGAGGTATTCAAGGAAGACCTGCTGGCTGATGTCCTCGACCAGGCCCGGCCAGGGCGCGTACTTCAACGCCACGGCACGAACAAAGTCGTGGTGGGCCAGGAAAGCCTGGGCGGCCTGGGTTTCGTGCAGATTCATCCGTCGTCACACTACCCCACGTCAGCCAGGGCGACCGGACAAATTATTGGGCACCTCAAGGCTTTTTCTTGCCGGCCTTGCGCGGCTTCGGGGCCGGTGGCTCGGGCAGGTTGTCCGAGGGCTGGTCGCTGAAGCGCCAGGGATCGTCCAAGCGGCGCATTTCGGCGAGCAGCAGGGCCTGCATCTCGGCCAGCTTGCCAGCATGGGCCGGATCCTTGGCGAGGTTGGTCTGCGCGGGCGTCGGCTGGATGCCGGCCAGTTCGGCGAGTGCCGGGTCACGGTGTTCGGGCAGCCATTCCTCGGGATTCTCGGCGAGATTGAATAACTGCACCTCATTGACGCCGCGGTCGGGCGCCTCGTAGCGGATGAGTTTCCAGTCGCCCTGCTTGACAGAGCGCATGCCCGGCTTGCTGCCGCCGGAATAAGCGCCGTACAGCACCTCGCGCACGCGCTCGCTGCGCCCCTCCAGCACCGGCCGGAAGCTGAGGCCCTCGTTCGTTTCCGGAGCCGCAATGCCGGCCAGATCACAGAGGGTGGCGAGCAGGTCGAGCAGGTAGACATTGCCTTCAACCCGGCTGCCGGGCCGGATGCCGGGCCCTTTGACGATGAAGGGCACGCGCCAGGTGTGCTGGTACAGGTTCTGTTTGCCCATCAGGCCGTGGCGGCCGATCGAGATGCCGTGGTCGGCAGTGTAGATGATGTAGGTGTTGTCGAGCTCACCCATCGCCCGCAACTGCTCGAGCACGCGGCCGATCTGCTGGTCGATGTTTTCCACGCAGGCATACTCGCGGCCGATCTCGTTGCGGATGCTGGCCTCGTCGCGCCGCTGCCAGACGCCGCTGACCGCCACCTCGTCGCGCACGTCGGAGTGGGTGGTGTCGAAGGGATGCTTGGCCAGGTAGTTGCCCGGCAATGGTGGCTGCAGGGAGTGCAGCGAGGGCGGCGCCCCGGGGTCCGCATGATTCACCGCGCCATACTTGGCCAGCAGCTCCGGCCGGCCGTCGCGGGTGTCGTGCGGGTGCGAAAAACCGAACTGGATGAGGAAGGGTTTTTTCTCCGCCGCGGTCGCGCGCTCGCCCAGGTAGTCCATGACGCGGTCGCCATGCCAGGCACTGCCCGACTCGGCATCACCACCGCGCTTGCTGGCGTCGTGGCGGACGGTGAAAAGACGGTTGGCGGCCTCGTAGCTGTTGCCCTGCTTGCAGGTGCGCATGGTCGCATAACCCGCCCGGTTGAAGACGGCGGGGATCGTGTTCTGCTCAAGCTGGGGTGGCGAGGTTTTTTCACCCCAGGGCGAGACCGGCAGGCGCCAGACCGTGCGACCACTCATGATCATGTGGCGCGAGGGCGTGCACACCGCGCCGAGCGAGGCCCCCATGTGGTAGGCCCCCTCGAACACCATGCCCTCGGCGGCGAGGCGGTCGAGGTTCGGGGTGTTCAGGGGCGACTTCGAATCATAGACCTTCAGGTCGAAGGGCGACTGGTCATCGACCAGGATGAAGAGGAAGTTTGGGCGGTCGGCCGCGGAAGCAAAGCCGACCAAGGTGGCGAGCAGGAAGATCAGGGAGCGCATGGCGAGGAGAAGGGATGTAGACAAAATCCACAGGAACGACAGAAACCGGACAGCCAGGAGTGGCGAATCAGCCCTTCTTTTTCTTTTTGCCCGCCGCCGCGAGACGGTTGGCGGCGCGGCCGCTGGGCTGGGCTGGATCGTAGGCGGCATTGGCGACCGGGAACTTGGCACCCACCTGCTTCTGCCAGGCCTGCAACTCGGCGCGCAGGCGGGCGACCCGCTCCGGCTCGGCGGCCGCGAGGTCCTTCTGCTCGCCGAGATCGTCGGCGAGGTTGAAGAGTTCAACGCGGTTGTCCTCGAACCACTCGATGAGTTTCCAGTCGCCCCGGCGAATCGCCGCGGCCGGTGCGCCGCCCTGGTTGCCGTAGTGCGGGTAATGCCAAAACAGCGCCCGCTCCGGCAGATCGCCACCGCGCAGCACGGGCAGCAGGCTGGCGCCATCCAGCACCTGTCCGGGGCCCGGCTTGCCGCCGCTCACGTCAAGCAGGGTGGCCATGAGATCGGGGCTGCTCACCGGCGTGCCCACGACCCTCCCGGGCTGGACCACGGCCGGCCAGCGCACGATCCAGGGTTCCCGGATGCCGCCCTCATACATCCAGCCCTTGCCGCCGCGCAGCGGCAGGTTGGAGGTCGGCCAGCCTTCGCTGGTCGACAAGCCGCCGTTGTCGCTGGTGAAAACGACGAGGGTGTTCTCCGCCAGGCCGAGCGCGTCAAGCTTGGCCAGCACCGTGCCAACCGCCTGGTCCATGGCCTCGACCATGCCGGCGTAGACGGCGTGTTCTTGCACGAGCCGGACATCGCGTTCGTGCTCGCGCCCCCACTTCTCCTGCAGCCCGAGCCGCTGACGCTTGGCCTCGTACTTCTGAATCAGATCCTCGCGCGCCATCAGCGGCGTGTGCACGGAGTAGAAAGAGAAGTAGGCAAAGAACGGTCGGTCCCTGTTCTGCTCGATGAAACCCGCCGTCTCACGGGCCAAACGGTCGGGCAGATGCTCGCCCGCCGGCCCGTCCTCGAGGCGCGGGTTGCCGTAGGGCGAGAAGTACTTGCCACCCCCATAGGGACCGCCGCGATCCACGCCGCCCTTGTTGATGTCGAACCCCTGATTCTCCGGCCACCAGCCCTCCGGCCCCAGGTGCCACTTGCCGGCGAAGAAGGTGGCGTAGCCGGCCTGCTTCATCGCCTTGGCCAGCGTCGGTGTGTCGAGGGCGAGGCGGTCGCTGTAGGGCGCCGGCAGCAGCTTCGTGTTGCGCTTCCATTGCTCCGGCGTTTGCGGCGCGCCGATGTAGTCGGTCACCCCCGTGCGCTGCGGCCACTGGCCTGTCATCAGGCTGGCACGCGTCGGCGAACAGACCGGACAGGCCGCATAACCGTCGGTGAACCGCGCGCCCTCGCGGGCGAGGCGGTCGATGTTCGGCGTTTCATAAAACGTGCTGCCGTAACAGCCGAGATCGCGCTGGCCGAGGTCATCGACCAGAAACACCACAACATTGGGCGGTGCCGCCGCGGCCAGCGCGGTGGTGACCAGAAAGGGAAGAAAACGAGTCAGCATGTCAGGCCATTAACGCCAGCCCCACCCCGAGATTTCGGGAAAGGGGGCGAGGTTCACAGTTCGCGGTTCTCGGTTCGCATTCCCCTCACTCCAACTCCGGCGCGACGTTGCCGTAGGTCCATGGGCGGGCAAACGCCGGGGCCTTGGGATGTTCCGGCACCGGGCCGGGCTGCAGTTCCTTCGTCAGGGCGATGCCTGTGTCGGCCATTTGCCGGCCGGCGGTGATGACGAGGTTGCTGTAGGCGGTCAGGCGGGTTTCGTAGCCCCCGCCCTTCGGGCCGAAGGCCTCCTCGGTGGGCACGTAGCCGACGCTGCCATTCGCCAGTTCGACGGGAAAGGTGAAGGCGAAGGGGCTGCCCTTTTTGATGTCGAGCCCGAACTGGACAAAGTACTCGGCCGGATTGGTCACGAAGGCGGCCGGACCGACCTGGAGCACCTGCACCTCGCAGTCGACCTGGGGCGAGACCTGGCAGAGGTGGTCGAGCATCAGGATTTCCTTGGCGAAGAGGTAGTCGGTGGTGTCGCCCTTGGGGCGGCCCGCCTGGATGATCTCCAGGCTGCGCTGGACGCGCGCCGGCGACGGCTTGCGGCGCGGGATCGACAGCACCTTTTGGCGGGCGTCGAGCCTGGCTTCGGTGGCGCGCGGCATCGACAACAGGACCTTGACCGCCTCGGCGCCGACCCTGCCGCCGACCAGGCGCGCCCATTCCTCGGAGGCGGGCCGGCGATGGGCGCTGAGGTTGTCGACCTGGGTGACGTCGCCACAGGCCCCCTGCAGGAAGACCACCGGCGCGCGGGTGTCGAGCGCGCCCTGGATCGTGCGTTCGAGGTAGTAGATCCAGTTCGCCGAGATGCCGCCCGGGTTGGTGGTGGCATGGCAGGCGTAGTTGACCACGGTGCCGAGCAACTGGCCCTGCAGATCCCAGACGCCGACGACACCCACCTGCGGATCGATGGGGCCCGCATACTCGAGCATGTCGGGGTTGCCCTGGCCCGGGTGACTCCAGCTCTGGCCGTTCTTCATGCGCAGGCGGCGGTTGAAGGCGACCTTGTCCTCGTGGCCAAAGCCGTAGCCGATCTGCGCCGGCACCGCACCGGCCAGAGCGGCGCGCACGCCCTCGACGATCTCATGGGTGACGCGCAGCAGGAAGCCGGCATCGGCGCAGGAGGACTCCTCGTAGGCGAGTCGCTTCACCAGATCGGAAGCCGCATCGAACTCGCCCGGCAGCACCATGCCGACCGGGCCCGAGGAATGCGAGTGCGAGGCACCGATGAGCACGGCATCGCCGGGCAGTTTCAGTTCCTTCTCAATCCGGGCGCGGGCCTCGACCACGACCGAGCGCGGCACCACCAGGGTGTCGAGTCCGACCAGCGCGACGCGGCGACTGCCATCGTCGAAGACCGCCACGCGCACCTTGCAGGCATCGTGGAAGCTTCGGTGGTAGGCCTTGCCATAACCACCCGGCTGTTCCATGCCGATGCCGGGTGTGATGTCGCGCTCGGCAAAGCCGGCCTTCAGCGGCGCGGCGGCCAGACGAACACAGGGAACAGCCAGGAGAAAACAGAGCAGCAGTTTCATGGAACAAGGGGTACGCCGCACCGGTGCGGCTTCACACAGAGCCGTCGGCTGCACTTGGCAGGTGGCCGAACCTGCATCATCCTGCGTGCTGCCAACGTACCTCTTCGCCATGCCGCTCCACCGCCTTCTGCCGTTGCTCTGCCTCGCCACCCTTGCGCCCGCCGCCGAACCGGCGGGCGACTGGATCCATGCGCGCGGCGATGCAGCCATGCGCGGCTTGTCGCCGGTGGAACTGCGTTTCCCGATGAAACCGGTCTGGCAGTTCCGTGCCGTGCCGGTCGAAAAGGCGCGCGGCGAGATGCTGGTCGCCAGCGCCGTCGTGCGCGCCGGCAAGGTCTATGCCGGCTGCAAGGAGGGCAAGTTCTACTGCCTCGATCTGGCCACCGGCGCCAAGCTCTGGGAGGCCGGGGGCCAGGGCGCCTTTGACGGCGCCGCGTCGTTTGCCGGCGAGTTGGTCGTCGCCGGCTGCCAGGACGGTTTTGTCTATGCCTGGAACGCCGACACCGGCAAGGAAGTCTGGAAGTTCGAGACCCAGGCCGAGATCCACGCCGCAGCCAACACCTGGATTCACCCGCAGAGCGGCGAAGCCAAAATCCTCATCGGCAGTTATGATTACAGTGTCTACTGCCTCGACGCCAAGACCGGCAAGAAGGAGTGGGCGGCCGAGACCGGTTACTACATCAACGGCGGCGCCGCCACCGGCGACGGCGTCGTGGTCTTCGGCGGCTGCGACAGCGTCCTGCACGTGCACGACGTCGCCAACGGCACGGAAAAGCGCCAGATCGACGTCGGCGCCTACATCGGCAACAACGTCGCCATCGCCGACGGCGTGGTCTATGTCTCGCACTACGGCAACCGGGTCGGCGCCTACAGCCTCGACGACGGCATGAAGGTCTGGGAGTATGGCGAGCGCGAGTTTGAGTTCTACGCCGCACCGGCCATCTGGGAGAAATCGGTCTTTGTCGGCGGCCGCGACCGCCGCTTCCATGCCATCGACCGCGTCACCGGCGCCCGGCTCTGGGAGTACCGCTGCCGCGGCCGGGTCGACAGCAGCGCGGTCGTCTGCGCCGGCAAGGCGGTGATCTTTGGCAGCGACGACGGTTACGTGTACGCCCTCGCCCCGAACGATGGCAAGGAACTCTGGCAGTACGAAATCGGCGCCGCGGTCAAGACCTCCCCGGCCGTGGCCGGCGAACGCGTCATCTTTGGCGCCGACGATGGCGTGATCTACTGCTTCGCCCCCGAGGCCGCCGCGAACACGCCACCCGCAGCGACAACGCCGGCTCCAGCAGTCGACGCCAAGGCCAAGCAGCCCTGAGGGCCATCCGGTTCCGCTTGACAGACCAGCACGGGCATCAGAGGCTTGATCTTGTGACGCGTTCCCGCCACCCACTGCTGACCGCCTGCGTCCTGCTGACGCTGGCTGCGGCGCAGTTGTTCGGCCTGCACCGCGGCTACCTCTGCGATTGCGGCGGCCTGGCCCAGGTCACACAGATGGACCACTGCCACGGCCCGCATTCGGCGGCCTGCCATGAGCACGAGACCCCCTGCCATGAGGCGGAGGATCATCACGGCGAGGAACATCCCCACGATCACGACACCGACACCCATGAGCATGAGGAGGTGATTGAAAGCCTGCTCGCCCAGGCGACCAGCGGCAGTTCCTCGCTCACTCCGCCCGCCTTCGATTTCGTGGCCGCGCTGCCCGCTTGGCTGGGCACGGCGGTGATTGTTGCGGCAACGCCTGCCGGCCGCCCGCCGGCGCCGGCCCATGCGCCACCGCGAAGTCGGACCTGGCCCGCCGTCCTGGCGCACCGGATCGTCCTGCGCGTCTGAGAACCTGCACAGCCCGCCCTCCCACGACGGAGGTCTCTGCGGCTGTGCCTCCCGTTTCGCCCTTCTCCGGCACGGCCCCTCCGTGCCCGGTTCTCTCACCCGCCACCCCTCATGAAACTGTTTCCCCTTCTCTGCCTCCTCGCCGCCGGCTCCGCCCAGGCCGTCTCCCTGTCGCTCAGCGACATCGCCCCACGCGTGCACGACCATCACCCCGCCCTGCAGGCCGCCCGTCTGACGGTTGCCGAGGCCCGCGGCCGCCAACTCGGCGCCGGCCGGCTCGCCAACCCGACGCTGGGTTTTGACTGGCGCTCGGAAAGTCGCCTGAGTCCCGTCACCGGCGAATTCTCCTTCGAGCAGGCCTTCCCGCTGACCCGCCGGCTCCGCCTGGAAAAGCAGCTCACCGCCCAGGGAGTGGCGGCCGCCGAACTGGAGGTGCGCGAGGTGGAGCGACGCCTCATCGCCGAGGCGCGCGCCCTCGCGGTCGAACTGCTGGCGCTTGACCTGCAGCAACGCCTGCGCCAGCGCCAGGGCGAGCTGGCCGGCAAACTCGCCGACTTCACCCGCGACCGCGCCGCGAAGGGCGAGTTCTCGCCGCTGGATGCCGCCCAGGCCCAGCTCGACGCCCAGCGTCTGCGTCTGGAGAGCCGCAAGCTCGAGGGCCAGCGGGCGAGCCTGCTCGGCCAGTTGAAACCCAAGCTCGGCCTCGCGCCCGAGGCCAGCCTGCAGCTCACCGGCGAACTGCCGGCGCCCGTCCTTCCCGGCACCACCTCCTGGCAACAGCGCGCCGATTACCGGCTCGCCCAAACCCAGGCACAGGCTGCGCAAACCGCCGTCGAACTCGCCAAGGCCCGTCGCCTGCAGGATGTCAGCGCCGGCCTTGTCGGCGGCCCCGAACAGCAGTGGCAGCGCGGGACCGGCGGCCAGAGCACGGGCTTCATCGGCTTCCGCGTCTCCCTGCCCCTGCCGTTCTGGAACCGCAACCAGGGCGAGATTGCCGAAAAGACCGCCACGGCCGAGCGCGCCCGCCTGGAAACCGAGGCTCTGGGGCGCCAGATCGCCGGCGAGGCCGACACCGCCCGCCGCGAGATGCAGGCGCAGGCCGACCTCGTCCATGAGACGCGCGACCACCTGCTGCCGCTCGTCCTCGAACAGGTGCAGAAACTCGAACAGGCCTACGAGGCCGGCCAGACCGACCTGCTCGCCGTGCTGCGGGCGCGCGACCAGCGCCTGCAACTCGAAGCCGCCGCCCTCGATGCCGTGCGCGATTTCCACCTCGCCCGCCTCCGCTACGAAGCCGCCACCGGCACCCTCCAGCCATGAAACGCCCGCCTTTCTCCGCCACCCGAGGCCTCACGCACGGGCTTGCCGTGCTCGGCCTGCTCGCCTCGTCGCTCCAGGCCGCGCCCGACCTCATCCTCGACGAGGTTTCGGTCGCTCACCTCAACCTCGAGTTCGCCGAAGCCGAGGAGACGACCTTCGAGGAAACCGTCTTCGCGCTCGGTGTCATCGAGGTCCTGCCCGGCAAACGGGCGGTCGTCAGCAGCCGCATCCCCGGCCGGGCCTTCTCGGTGCTCGCCCTGCCGCATCAACAGGTCGAGGAGGGCGACGAGGTCGCCTGGATCGAGAGCCGTCAGCCCGGGGATCCGCCGCCCGTGGTGAAGCTGGAGGCACCGATGGCCGGCTTCATCTCGAAGGTCGATCTCGCGCCCGGCCAACCGGTGTCGCCCGAGGATGCCCTCCTCGAAATCGTCGACCTCGACACCGTCGAGGCTGTGGCCAGCGTGCCGCAGCATCTGGCCGCGCAGCTGAAGCCCGGTCTCACCGCCCACATCCGCCTTCAGGCCCTGCCCGACCGGGTGTTTGAAGCCAGGCTGGCCCACCTCGCCATCGAGGCGGATGCCAGCGCCGGCACGCTGGAGGCGGCCTTTCACGTCGCCAACCCGGAGCATGAACTGCGCCCGGGAATGAAGGCGGAGTTCAGCATCGTCGTCAGCCAGCGCGACGAGGTGCTGTCGATCCCGCGCAGCGCCGTGCAGGGCGATCCCGCCCAGCGCTTTGTCTACGTGAAGGACTACGAACTGGCGAACGCCTTCGTGAAGGCGCCGGTACAGCTTGGCGCGCAGAACGACCGCTTTGTCGAGGTGCTCGGCGGCCTGCTGCCGGGCGATGAAGTCGTCACCCGCGGCGGCTACGTCCTTGCCTTCGCCGGCAAGGGCAGTGTCAGCCTCAAGGAGGCCATGGATGCCGCCCACGGCCACCCGCACAACGAGGATGGCACCGAGATGACCCAAGAACAGCAGGCAGCCGCGGAGGCCGACCACGACCACGAACACGAGGCGCCGGAGCACTGGAACACGCTGACCACCTTCTTTGCCGCCACCAGCGGTCTGCTGTTGCTGCTGCTGATCCTCACAGCCGTGAAACGTCGGGAGGCGTCGCCATGCTGAACCGCCTCATTCGTTTCTCCCTGCACAACCGCCCGCTGATCCTGCTGGCGGCGCTGATGACGCTGCTGTTCGGCTATCAGTCCCTCACCCAACTGCCGGTCGAGGTGCTGCCCGACCTGACCAAGCCGACCGTGACGATCCTCACCGAAGCCCCCGGCCTCGCGCCGGAGGAGGTGGAAGCCCTGGTCACCCAGCGACTGGAGGCGGCCGTGCAGGGGGTCGGCGGCCTGGACCGCCTGCGCTCGAGTTCGGATGTCGGCCTGTCGCTGCTCTTTGCCGAGTTTGCCTGGGGCACCGACATCTACCGTGCACGCCAGCTCGTGCAGGAGCGCCTGCAGGGCGTGCTCGCCAGCCTGCCCGCGCAGGCGAAACCCGGTCTGACGCCGGTTTCCTCGCTCATGGGCGAGATCCTGCTCGTGGGCTTGCGCAGCGACAAGAAACCCGGCGAACCCGGCCATCTGTCGCCCATGGAGCTGCGCACCCTCGCCGACTGGACACTGCGGCGGCGCCTGCAGAGCCTGAGCGGCATCGCCGAGGTGCTCACCATCGGCGGCGGCGTCAAGCAGATCCAGGTGCAACCCGATCCCCATCGCCTGGCCGCCTTTGGCCTGCGACTGGCGGAGGTTGAGGAAGCGGTCAGCCGCGCCGCCGGCAACGCCACCAGCGGTTACCTGCAGGCCGGGCCGCAGGAGATCATGGTGCGCAATCTCGGCATGACGACGAACCTCGAGGAGCTGGCGAAGACGGTCATCAAGACCGTCGGCAGCCGGCCGGTGCTCATCGGCGATGTCGCCGAGGTGCGCCACGCGGTGCAGACGATGCGCGGCGACGCCAGCGTCAACGGCACGATGGGCGTCATCCTCAGCATCGACAAGGCGCCCGGCTTCGACACGCTGAAGCTCACGGAACAGATCGAGGCGGCGCTGGAGGAGTTCCGCCCCACGCTGCCGGAGGGCGTCAGCGTCGAGATCCTGTTCCGCCAGGGCGATTTCATCGAGCACGCCATCGGCAACCTGCGCGAGGCCATCCGCGACGGTGCCGTCATGGTGACGATTGTCCTCTTCCTCTTCCTGCTCAGCCTGCGCACCACGGCGATCACGCTCATGGCTATGCCGCTGTCCTTCGCGGTGACGATCCTGACCTTCCAGGCCCTCGGGGTCAGCGTCAATTCCATGACGCTCGGCGGCCTGGCTGTCGCCATCGGCATGGTGGTGGATGACGCGATTGTGGATGTGGAGAACGTCTTCCGCCGCCTGCGCGAAAACCCGGACCGGCCCAAGCTGGAGGTGATCGCCTCCGCCTCCAGCGAGGTGCGCAACTCGATCCTCTACGCCACGCTGCTCATCATCCTGGTCTTCCTGCCGCTGTTCGGCCTGCAGGGCCTCGAGGGACGGCTGTTCACGCCGATCGCCATCGCCACCATCACCAGCATGGCGGCTTCGTTCGTCGTCTCGCTGACGGTGATCCCGGTGCTCTGCTCGCTGCTGCTCAAGACCGGCGGCAGGGCGCATGGCGAGGGCTGGATCGTGCGCGCCCTGAAGTGGCTCGTGCAGCGCACCTTCCTGCGCCTGGCCCTGGCCGCGCCGACGCTGGTGCTGTTCTTCGCCGGCGCACTGCTGATCGCCGCGCTGATGCTGTATCCGAAGCTGGGCAAAGAGTTCCTGCCCGCCTTCAACGAGGGCAGCGCAACGATCTCGCTGGTCAGCGCACCCGGCACCTCGCTGGCGCAGGCCAACGAGATCGGCGAGGTGGGCGTGCGCCTGCTGCAGGGCATCCCCGAGGTGCGCAGCGTCGGCCGCCGCGCCGGCCGCGCCGAGCGCGACGACCATGTCATGCCGGTGAGCGTGAATGAATTCGACGTGGAGTTTCAGGACGGTGGCCGTGCCCGCGATGTGGTCTTCGCGGAGATCCGCGAACGGCTCGCCGCCATCCCCGGCACCTTTGTCAATGTCGGCCAACCCATCGGCCACCGCCTGAGTCACATGCTCAGCGGCGTGTCGTCGAAGATCGCCGTGAAGATCTTCGGACCGGATCTCGAGGTGCTGCGGGACAAGGGCGCCCAGGTGCGCGACCTCGGCCAGTCGATCCGCGGTCTCACCGACGTCAACCTCGAGGCCCAGGTGCCCATCCCGCAGATCCAGATCGAGGTGAACCGCGAGCGCGCCCTCGCCTACGACCTGCAGCCCGGCGACATCCACGCCCAGGTCTCCTCCCTGCTGGGCGGTGTCACCCTGGCCGAACTGCGCGAGGGCCAGCGCACCATCGATCTCGTTCTGCGCCTGCCGGAAGCCTGGCGCGATTCGCCGGAGAAGATGGGCAGCCTGCTGATCGAGACCGACCGCGGCCAGCGCATCCCGCTCAGCCTCGTCGCCGACATCCGCGAGAGCCGGGGACCGAACGTCATCCACCGGGAAAACACCCAGCGCCGCCTCGTCATCGGCGCCAACACCTCGGAGCGCGACCTGGAAAGCCTCGTGCAGCAATGGCAACAGCTCGTGCGCGACAAGGTCAAGCTGCCGGAGGGTTACTACCTGCGCTTCGAGGGCGAGTTCCAGGCCCAGCAGGCTGCCACCCGGCGCATCGCCTTGGCCTTCGCCCTCGTGCTGCTCGCCATCACACTGCTGCTCTACGGCTACTTCCGCAGCCTGTCGCTGGCCCTGCAGGTCATGCTCAACCTGCCGCTCGCGCTCATGGGCGGCCTCGCCCTGACCTGGTGGCTGGTCGACAACATCAGCATCGCCACCCTCGTCGGCTTCATCGCGGTCGGCGGCGTCGCCGCCCGCAACGGCATCCTCATGATCAGTCACTACCTGCACCTCATGGCCCATGAGGGCGAGACCTTCGGCCGCGCCCTGATCGTGCGCGGCACCCTGGAGCGACTCGTGCCCGTGCTGATGACCGCGCTCAGCGCCGGCATCGCCCTCGTGCCGCTGCTGCTGGCGGCGAATGAACCCGGCAAGGAAATCCTGCACCCGGTCGCCGTCGTCATCGTCGGCGGCCTGATCAGCAGCACCCTGCTCGACCTGCTGGTCACACCCGCCGTCTTCCACCTCTTTGGCCGCAAGGCCGCCGAATCCGCGGTGCGGGCCCACGCCCCCGCCGCTCTCTAACCCCAAGCCAACCCAACTCAAGCCACCCAAACCACCATGAAAGCCCTGCGCCTCATCCCCCTCCTGCTCGCCTCCACCGCCGGCCTGCTGCTCGCCCACAGCGGCGTCGAACTCGGCCCCAACGGCGGCCGCATCCTCGAGTTCAGCAGCAACGAAACGCTGCACGGTGAAGTCACCGTCAAGGACGGCCACTTTCATATCGCCCTGCTCGACAAGGCGATGAAACCGGTCGCCGTGAGCCAGCAGTCGCTCACCGCCACCACCGGCGACCGCGCCAAACCGCAGAAACTCGAGGTCGCCCGCGACGCCAAGGGTTTCCAGGTGCCGCTGGTCAAGGCCGGCGAATGGCTGATCCTGCGCTACAAGGAAAGCGACAACGCCAAGGCCATCACCGCCCGCTTTGAGTACGATCCCTCCACCTGCGAAGCCTGCAAGAACCCCGAGTGGCTCTGCAAGTGCAAGGCGGAGTGAAGGATCGACAACCGCCACTCTCATCACTGCCTGTCTCCCCCGGCCCGCTGCGGCTGGCGGGAGTCGGGCATGGTGGGTGGATCCGAGTCCGCTCTTCAGACGGCGGTGGCGGCAGACCACAGCGTGCGCAGGCCCTCGAAGCCGGCGAAGGCCGGGTCCACCGTCACAAGCGTCATGTTTTCCACCAGGGCCTGTGCGGCCAGCAACCGGTCAAAGGGGTCACGATGCTCGGCGGCGAGTTGCCCGGCCCGCAGGCAGTGGTCGAGCGAGACCGAAAGAGGCTCCCAACGCTCCGCCGCCACCGCCGCCTCAAAACCCGCCAGCAGCCCCTCAGGCAGGCCGAGCTTGCCCAGGCGATGCTTGTAGGCGAGTTCGTAGGCGGAGACGGCACTGATCCAGATCTCGGTTTCCGGCGCACTCAGGGTGGCCAGCAGTGAGGCTGGCAGCCGCTCCGGCTCAGCCCACCACCACAACAGCACGTGGGTGTCCAGCAACAGTTTCATGGTGTCGCCATGGCAGGTCCGCGCAAGGGATCCGTGTGACTGCCCAGCGACCACAGCGCGTTTTCGTCCTGCGGGCTGGGTTCCAACAGCACCTCGGACCCTCGCACCTGACCGCGGAAACGCCCGGGACGCCGCGGTGGCAAGACATGGGCGGGCACCAAACGGGCCACCGGATGTCCGCTTTTCGCAATGATGATCTCATCGCCCGCAGCCACCTGCACCAGCAAACGCGACAGATGCGTCTTGGCCTCGTGAATGTTGACCGTCGTCACCATATTACCTACTTAGTCTAGTTCTTTGACTAAGTCAATTCGAAGCCAGTTGGACGGACTCAATCGCCACGCTCTCAGGCCCCTGCCTCCGCCAGCTGCACGCGGCGGAGGAAGTCGCTGCGCATGAACTCGAGCAGGAACTCGTGCAGGGCGCAGCACACGACGACCAGGTTGCCGGCGGGCAGACGGTAGGGATTCGCCGTCAGATGGCCGTGGGCGAAGATGTGCCGGATGCAGGCCGCCAGGGTCAGCACCGAAAAGTCATGGCCGTCGCGGTAACGCGTCAGATGCGTCTCATGCACCGGCAGCAGGCTCTGGGTGATGAGGAAGCCGACCAGCTTGTGCTCCGGGTCCTGGGCGCGGCAGAGCGTGGCGAGCTCGTGCACCCTCGAGCGCGGGTGATGGGCAAAGAGCGCACGAAACGGCGGCCGGTCGTTGGCGAGGTCGGCGTAGCGCTCGAAGGCCGACCAGGTGAAAAACACCTGGGTGAGGGCGTCGTAGCCCGCGGCGGTGTCATCGCCAAAGCCCTTCAGGTGCAACCCGCCAAAGCAGGCTGCCAGCCGCAGCCGGTTGGCAAAGCGGTAGAAGTCGTACTTCGTGCCGACAAAACCCAGCCCCGCCAGCGAGTCGCCCGCCGCCTTCACCAAGGCCCGCCCGCGATGAAACCCCGGCAGGGCTTCCTCCAG
>CBINON010000022.1:0-75508 GCA_966252325.1 uncultured bacterium
CCACCGCGAGCGCTACCGGGCTGCTGCTTAACCGAGTGCCATTCGGGACAGACACTTTGTAAAAAGTCTCTTCATCTAAGACTTCATGAGCGGCATCACCACGGCCAGATCGAACTGAGGGACCTGCCATTCTTCCACCCTCGGGCAGCCTCACTCCAGTGGACTGCAGACTTCAAGTTGCCTTTCCCCACGCCCACCTGTTAGCCTGTGCCCGTTCCATGGACAGTCCCAATCTCAGTTCCCTGGCCGCCACCCTGAAGCTTTCGCCGAGCACGGTGTCGCGCGTGCTCAGCGGCCAGGCTGAGCGGTTTCGGATCAGCCCGGCGACCCGCGAACGGGTGCTGGCAGAGGCGGCCAAATCCGGACTGGTGGTGGATGCCGTGGCCCGCGGCCTGCGCCTGCGCACCACCCAGACGCTGGGGCTCGTCATCCCGGATGTGTCGAACCCCTTCTTCGCCGCCCTGGCCCGCCAGATCGAGCATCAGGCGCGGGCTCGCGGTTATTCCGTGCTGCTGGCCGACTCCCAGGAAAATGTCGAGGTCGAGGCCGAAGCGGTGCGCCTGATGCGCGGCCGCCGGGTCGACGGCCTGATCCTTGCTCCGGTCGGCACCGCCTCCCGCGCGGCCCTGGCACCGCTGGCGACCGCGTTGCCGGTGGTGCTGGTTGACCGTGTCCTGCCCGGTTTTGCCGGTCCGAGCGTCACCGCCGACAATTTCGCGGGGGCCCGCGACGCCACC
The DNA here is from genome assembly GCA_966252325.1 of uncultured bacterium. Lineage (GTDB taxonomy): Bacteria > Verrucomicrobiota > Verrucomicrobiia > Verrucomicrobiales > Verrucomicrobiaceae > Prosthecobacter. The sequence continues at coordinate 738 of CBINON010000022.1, forward strand.
CGCCTGCTGCTGGCGCGCGGCCATCGGCGGATTGGCTGTTTGCAGGGACGTCCGGACTCGTCGGTGCAGGAGGAACGCCTGCGCGGCCATCAGGCCGCCCTGGCCGAGGCCGGCATCGCCTTGGATCCTGCCCTGCTGCGCGGTGGCCTGCATGCGCCCGACGCGGGTCGCTCCGGCATTGAGGCCTGGTTTGGAGCCGGGGGAGTGGCGCCAACGGCCGTGCTCGCCTTCGGCAACCTGCTGGCCCTCGGCGCCCTGCAGGCCTTGCGCCGACTTGGCCTGGGCGTTCCGGAGGAGGTGTCGCTGATTGCCTTCGATGACCAGCCGTGGACCGAACTGACGGCGCCCCCGCTGACCACCGTGGCCCAACCGGTCGAAGCCCTGGCCGAGGTGGCGATGCAACGCTTGTTTGAGCGTCTGCAGGCAGGGACTGAGCCTGCGCCGGGCGCCAGTTCCGAGGTGTTGCCCGTGTACCTGATTGAGCGCGAGTCCGTGGCTGCGCCGCCCTCGGCCCTGCCAAAAACCTGTTTGACGCCCACCCTCGCCTAGCGCAAACGTTTGCGCAACCTCCTCGCTGAATGAAACTTCATCCACTCCTTCTCGCCACGGCTCTGGTCAGTGGTCTCGCCGCCTGCAAACCCGCGGACTCCGGCAGCCCTGCGTCCGCTGCCAGCACCGGCAAACCGCTCGTCGCCCTGGTGATGAAGTCGCTCGCCAACGAGTTCTTCCAAACCATGGCCGAGGGCGCCAAAACGCACCAGGCCGCGCACGCCGCCGACTACGACCTGATCGTCAATGGCATCAAGAACGAAACCGACCTCGCGGAACAGGTCGGGCTCGTCGAGCAGATGGTCGCCCAGGGTGTGCAGGCCCTCGTCATCGCCCCGGCCGATTCCAAGGCCCTGATCCCCGCCCTCAAGCGCGCCCGCGACGCCGGGGTGCTCGTCATCAACATCGACAACCGCCTCGATGCCGACACCCTGAAGCAGGCCGGACTGCAGGTCCCGTTCGTCGGTCCCGACAACCGTGCGGGCGCCCGGGCGGTCGGCGAGGTGCTGGCAAAGCAGCTGCAGGCAGGCGACGAGGTGGCGATCCTGGAAGGCGTCACCACCGCCTTCAACAGCCAGCAGCGCCGCGCCGGTTTTGAGGACGCCATGAAGGCCGCCGGCCTGAAGATCGTCGCCGTGCAGAGCGGCCAGTGGGAGATGGAAAAGGCCAATGGCATCGCCGCCGGCCTGCTCGCCGCGCATCCGAACCTGAAGGCCCTGCTCTGCGCCAACGACAACATGGCGCTGGGTGCCGCCGCCGCCGTCCAGGCCGCCGGCAAGGCGGGTCAGCTGCGGATCGTCGGCTTTGACAACATCGCCGCCCTCAAGCCGCTGCTTGCCGACGGCCGCGTGCTGGCCACCGCCGACCAGCATGGCGACCAGCTCGCCGTGTTCGGCATTGAGACCGCACTGCAGGCCCTCAAGGACAAGACCACGCCGGCGGACCGGCAGACACCGGTGGAGATGATTGCGAAATGAGGTGTTACCCATGCAAAAGGCCATTCAAAGAATCCAAAAGGGGTTCCGTGAACATCTCGGCTACACCTTATTATATGCGTTTCTTATCTACATGATACTCGCGGTGGCACTTTGGCTTGCTTCCCCATACTTATCAGACCCTTACCCTGGTCCGATGGACCGCGAAGTGGAGTTTCAAGGTATCATGTTGACACTCTCGGTCGCAGCTTTTTCACTTGGGCTCAGCGGATGGTTCGTTGGTGGTGCAAAGTGATCCACAAGACCATGCGGAAACTCCAACAACGAATCATCCGAGGATATTGGAAGCATCCAATCCAAGCTCTGTTCATGAGTTTCGTAGCTTTGAGTATTTGCAGTATTCTTATGTTTCTGGTTTCAGCAACCTTCGAAGGTTTCTTTGGGCATGACCCCTCTATTACAAATACCTTTGTCGGCATTTTGTTGAACGCCGCAGTTTTGGCATTTTCACTTTGTTTCGGCGGCTGGGTTGCCGATAAAAATCTATTATAGCAACCACCACCCATGCGCCGCTTCGCCGACCATCTCATCCTGCTCGCCGTGCTGGCGGGGCTGGTGCTGCTGTTTGGGCTGCTGCGCGACAGCTTTTTCAGTGCGGCGACGCTCGGTTCGGTGGCGAACCGGCTGCCGGCGCTGGCGGTGGTGGCGACCGGCATGACGCTGGTCATGATCACCGGTGGCATTGATTTGTCGGTCGGTTCCCTGCTCGGCTTTTGCGGCGCGGCGGTCGGCGTGCTGATGGCCGACTGGCAATGGGGCCTTGCGCTCGCCCTGCCGGCCAGCATCGCCCTGGGCGCCCTGCTCGGCGGCACGACCGGAGCGGTGAGCGTCAAGCTGCGCCTGCCCTCCTTCATCGTCTCGCTGGGCATGCTCGAGATCGCCCGCGGCCTCGCCTTCCTGGCCACGGATTCACAGACCAAGTACATCGGTAGCGGCATCGAAGCCCTGGGCGCGCCGCTCGGCGGGCTGGTGCTTTCCCCCGCCTTCCTGATCAGCCTGGTCGTGGTCGCTCTCGGCCAGACGGCGCTGTCGCACACGCCACTGGGCCGGCACTGGATCGCCATCGGTGCCAATCGCGAGGCCGCGCTCGTCTCCGGCGTGCCTGTTGATCGCCCGCGTCTGCTCGCCCACGCCCTGCTCGGCGCCATGACCGGGCTGGCTGCCGTCTTCAACTGCTCGCGCCTGGGCAGCGCCGATCCGAATGCGGGCGTCGGCTTTGAGCTCAGCGCCATCGCCGCGGTGGTGGTCGGCGGCACCAGCCTGATGGGCGGTCGCGGCAGCGTGGTGAAAAGTTTTCTTGGCGTGCTCATCATCGCCACCCTCGAGGCCGGTCTGGTGCAGATCGGCGCCAGCGAACCGATGAAACGCGTGGTCACCGGCACGGTCATTGTCGCCGCCGTGTTGGCCGACACCTGGAGAAGAAAATCATGAAACGCCTGCTCCTTCTCTCTGTCCTTGGCACTTCGCTCCTGGCGGAAACGCCCCGGATCCTGTTCGACACCGACATCACCGGCGACGTCGACGACGTGCTGGCGCTGGCCATGTGCCACACGCTGGCGGACCGGGGCGCCTGCGAGTTGCTCGGCGTCACCGTCTCGAAAAACCATCCGCTGACCGCCAGCTTTGTCGACGCACAGAACAGCTTTTACGGCCGCCCCGACCTGCCGGTGGGCGTCACCCGCGACGCGTCCGCGCAGCACCGCGACAGCCGCTACCTGAAACTGGCGGAATCGCCGGCCTACCCCCACGATCTGCGGCGCAATGAGGACGCCCGCGATGCGGTCGAACTGATGCACGAGCTGCTGGCCGCCCAGCCCGACCGCAGCGTCACGATCGTCAGCGTCGGCATCGCCTCCAACCTCGCCAACCTGCTGAAGTCGCCGGGCGGCATCGAACGGGTGAAGCAGAAAGTGAAGACCCTGTCGATCATGGCCGGCGCCTTTGCCTTCTGCAACGGCAGCAACTACCACCTCGAAGCCAACGTCATCAACGGCATCGGCTACATGCAGACGGTGGCGGAACAGTGGCCCGAGGAAGTGCCCATCGTCTGGAGTGGCTACGAAATCGGCGAGGCCCTGCCCTACCCGCGCCAGAGCATTGCCCGCGACTTCGGTTACCGCACCCCGCACCTGGTCAGGGAGGCCTACCTGCTGCACAGCGGTCCCGAGCACGACCGGCCCTGCTGGGATCAAAGCAGCGTGCTGCAGGCGGTGTATCCGGAACGCGGCTTCTTCGGGCTCTCGCAACCCGGTCGTGTGCAGGTGCTCGATGACGGCTTCACGCGTTTCCTGCCGGCGCGCAAGGGCCAGGCCAGTCGACGCGACCGTTTCCTGACCCTGACGCCGACCCAGCGCACCCGTGTGCTCGAAGCCCTGGTCCAGCTCACCGTCCAGCCTCCGCAACGATGAAACCGCTTCTGCCACTCCTGCTTGCCACCGTGGTCCAAGCCGCGCCGGTGAAGGTGATTTTCGACACCGACATGGCCAACGACTGCGACGATGCCGGCGCGCTCGCCGTGCTGCATGCGCTCGCGGACAAGGGCGAGGCGGAGATCCTCGCCATCGTCACCAACCGCAAGGATCCCTCGAACGCCTCGGCCGCCGCCTGCGCCGCCATCAACCGCTGGTATGGCCGGCCGGACCTCCCCATTGGCACCGACAAGGATGGCGCCAAGATCCGCGGCGGTCGGCCGAGCAGTTATGCGCCCGTGCTGCGCGACGAATTCCCGCATGACGCCAAACCCGACGACCAGATGCCGGAGGCGCTGGCCGTGCTGCGCCGCACGCTCGCGGCGCAACCGGACGGCAGCGTCACCTACTGCTCGGTCGGTGCGCTCAGCAACCTGGAGGATCTGCTTCGCTCCAAGCCCGACGCCGTCAGCCCGCTGAGCGGCCGCGAACTCATCGAGAAGAAGATCCGGCTCACCGTCCTCATGGGCGGCGGCTTCCCGCGCACGGCGAATCCGGAGACCAACCTCAAGCTCGATCCCGCCGCCGTTGTCACCGTCGTCAACGAGTGGCCCGGGCCGATCCTCTGGCAGGGGTACGAGGTCGGCGCCGCCCTCATCACCGGGGCCGAGTTGCAGGCGACCTCGAAGACCAACCCTGTGCGCCGCGCCTTTGAACTGCGGCCGCACCACGGCCACACGGCCCTCGACTTCGGCAAGCCCAGCCACGACCAGGCAACGGTGCTGCTCGCCGTGCGCGGGCCGCAGCCCGAGCTCTGGGACGTCGTCGACCAGGGCCGCGTCGTCTGCGATTCCGACGGCCACACGCACTGGTCGCGCGACTGGGCGAAGCAGCATCGTTATGTGAAGATCGACGGCTCACCGCGCGCGCTCACCGCCCTCATCGGCGAACTCATGGCGGCCCCGCCAGCGCGTGCCACTGCCAAACCCTGAACGCCTTTTCCCCAACCGCCTCATGAAACCCACCCTGCTTGCCTTCCTCGCCCTCGTCGGTCTCGCCCAGGCCGCCCCTGTGAAGCTCATCTTTGACACCGACATGGGCAACGATGTCGACGACCTCATGGCCCTGGTCATGATCCACAACCTGCAGAAGCGCGGCGCCTGCGACCTGCTGGCGGTGACGATCACCAAGGACCATCCCCAGGCCGCCGCCTTCGTCGACGCGGTCAACACGCTGTACGGCTACCCGGATGTGCCGATCGGCGTCGTCCGCGACGGCGCGGCCAAGGAAGCCGGCAAGTTCAACCTGCTGGCCGCGGAGAAGCAGGCCGACGGTTCGCCGCGCTACCCGCACGACCTGAAAAGCGGCGCCGACGCGCCGGAGGCGGTCGCCCTGCTCCGGCAAACCCTGGCCGCCCAGCCCGACGGCAGCGTCGCCATCGCCCAGGTCGGTTTCTTCACCAACCTCGCCCGCCTGCTCGACTCCAAGCCCGACAGCCATTCACCGCTGAACGGCCGCGAACTGGTGGCCAGGAAGGTCAAGGTGCTCAGCCTCATGGCGGGCGCCTTCCAAACCGTCAACTGGAACACCCGGCATCTGGAGTACAACGTCAAACTCGACGTGCCCGCGGCGCAGAAACTCGCGAAGGAGTGGCCGACCCCGCTGGTCTGGAGCGGCTTTGAAATCGGTGTCGCCGCCGCCTTTCCGCATGTCGTCATCGAGCAGGACCTCAACTACCTGACCCATCACCCGCTCAAGGAGGCCTACGTCCTCTACAACCCGCCGCCGCACGATCGCCCGACCTGGGATCCGACCTCGGTGCTCTACGCCATCCATCCCGACCGCGGCTACTTCGATCTGTCGCCGGCCGGCAACGTCGTCGTCGATGCCGACGCCGGCACGGTGTTCCGCCCCAGCAAGGACGGCAAGGGCCGCCACCGCTTTTTGGTGATGAGCCCGGAACAGACCGAGCGCGTGCGCGAGGCGATTGTCCAGCTCTGCGTCGAACCGCCACCCGTCAAGAAGTGAGGGCTGCACCCGCGAGGTTTCAGCCCCTGCGATGACGCGGGGAAAAATGAATCTCCGCTGGGGCAGAGGCCGTTTTCCGCCAATCCATCGGCTGACTCGGCCGTTGTGGCAGTCGGAATGACACCCGCCTGCCGAACTCTCTGCACCACGACGCTCTGTCTGGTGCTCGGTGCTTTCGCCGGGCGCTGGCACAGCACGCCGGCCGTGGCTCCGGACCTGACCCAAGCCCACGCCAGGCCGGCCCCGATCCTTCCCAGCACCGCACCGCCGCCCGTTCAACCGCCCCCCTTCACCCGCACGGCCGCCTCGATCGAGTGGGTGCGCGCGCAGAGGCAGAAGGGCGACACCTCGGCGGCGGAGCGGCTCTTCCGCGAGGATGCCGGCCTCACGGATGAGCAGCGCCTCGGGCTGGCACGGGAGTTGATGCAGGACTCCCGGCGCATGGACCCTCGTGTGCTCGCCCGCATCATCCTGGGGCTGCCGCGTGGACAGGCGTCGGACACGCTCTTGTGGCGCCTGGTCACCGAGTGGAGTGCGGCCGATGCGGAGGCGGCCCTGCTTTTCATTGAAACACTGCCCGCCGACCGCCTGAACACCGTCGGCGTGCTCACCAACGCCGCCTTCGGCCTCTCGCGCCTGCCTGCTGAGCGTGTACTGGCCCTGGTGGCGAGACTCGATGATCATGGCCGAGCCTGCCTCGCGGAAGGCCTCGTGGGCTTTGCCGATCAGGCAGGCTCCTGGCGCAACACGACCGCCATTCTGGCCAAGCTGAATGGCAACCCGCGGACAGGTGTCATCTCCGCCGAGCGAATGCTTGGCACAAAGCTCGCCGAGATCGCACCGGAGGACGTCGAAAGCCGACTGAACGCTGAGACCGACCCTCTGAAGCATGACGAACTGCTGCAAGGCTACGCCTGGGTGACCGGCATTCAGGATCCTTCCCGCGGCCTCGAGCTGGATGCCCACATTCAGAATCCGAAGGTTCGGCTGGAGCAGACCCGGCTTCACGCCCGGCGCTGGCTCGAGTGCGACCGCGCCGCGGCACTCGCCTGGCTGCAAAGCCCTGCCGCAGCCCAACTCATGGACGCCCAAGAACGCGCAAAACTGCTGCGCAACTACCCTCGGGAGGCCGCGCCATGAGAATCCTGCTTCAAGCCCTGCTGCATGGGCTTTGCGGCATCGCAGGCTTCTGGCTCGTTGCTTCGCCCGATCAGGCAGAGACATCCGCTGACTCCATGTCATCTCCAAAAGCGGCTAGCACGCAGATCCAGTCGGACGTGCCTTTCTCTTCACTGCCGCACAGCGCTTCGGAACCCGGGCTCGACCACCTGACGCCGGAGAACTGGGCGGAGGCCCTTTCCCCCATCTCTAAGACGCAGCTTGATGAACTGCCCCTGAGGCTGCGCCGCCTTTTGCACAATCCCTTTCCGGACGTGACACGGCGGCTGCTGCACGCCCTGTTCAAACGCTGGGCCGAACTGGATCACGCGGGAGCGCTGGCCGCCATGCGCAGCCTTTCCTCGCCCCAGCACAAGGAGAGCGCTTTGCGTGCCATCCTCTCGATTTGGACGAAGACCGGCGAGGAAGCCGCCTGGCAATTCGTTACAGCGATGGAGGAAGACAGCGTGCTGCAGGAGGCGGGCATTGGCATCCTTCTGGGCTTGGATGTCGGCGCCGACCCGCTGCGCCAGGCCGCCTGGGCCGCGCAGTTGGACGATGTCTTCCTGCGTGAGAAAGCCCTCGTCCAGATCGGGGACCGTTGGATGCAAGACGATCCGCAGGGTGCGCTCGCCGCGGCAGGGACGGTCGAGCCCATGCGACTGCGCGCCCACCTGCTGGCCAGGCTGTGCCACCGCGAGGGTGTGGATCACACAACCGGACTGGAGACGGTCGCGCAACTGTCCACCCAAGCCGAGCGCAGCAGGCTCAGTGCGGAATGGATCGGTGCCTTCGCCCATGACAAGCCTGAGGAGGCCTTTCAGTGGCTCCTCGGTCATGCAGACCGCGCGGAGCTGCAAAAGTCCGCCGACACCCTTGGCGGCATCCTGGCCGTGAAGATCCAAAACATCGCCGACCTGCGGGAGATGGCGCTCCAGCTCCCTGCAGGTCCGCTGCGTGATGCCTTTGCCGCACGGGCTGCGGAGGAATGGGCCTCGGCCGGTCGTTCACTGTCCGGTGCTGAAAACCTGCTGTCCCTCTGCGGCCCTTGTCTTGAGCGCGAGTCGGCACAAATCACGATTCGTCAACGGCAGGCCACGCCCTGATCCCCGACCGCGCCAAGGAGGCAACAGCGGGAGTGCTGGCGGTTCAGGAACGCTTCTGCGCGAACAGCCACTCCCAGAAGGCCGGGTCGTCGTAGGTGCGGGTCCAGGAGTCGTGACCGACGCCGGGATAGACCGTCAGCTTCGCCGAGCTGCCGGCCTTCTTGAGGGCGTTGTGCATCTTCTCGGAGAACTCCAGCGGCACCGCCGTGTCCTGGTCGCCATGGAAGATCCAGCAGGGCAGATCCTTGATGCGGTCGGCCATGACCCAGCGCACGCCGGCACCGCCGCAAATCGGCGCGATGGCGGCGTAGGTGTCGGGGTATTCGAGTGCCGTTTCCCAGGTGCCAAAACCGCCCATGCTCAGGCCGGTCAGGTAGATGCGCTGGCGATCAACACGGTGGCTGGCCGCCACATGGTCGGTCACCGCCTTGACCCCGTGCGGATCCCAGATGCGCGCCTTCTCGCACTGCAGGCTGGCGACGATGGCCGGCAGTTTCTGGCCTGCGGCGATCAGCTTCGGCGGACCGTGTTTCTTGAGCTGTTCCAGATCGTCACCGCGCTCGCCGGATCCGTGCAGGAAGACAATCAGCGGCCAGGTTTTGGCGGCCGCGGGGTCATACCCCTCGGGAAGGGCGAGCAGGTAGCGATAGCCGACCTGCAGTTTCACCTCGCCCCGGAAGGACTGCGGCGACTGTTCCGCCGCCGGGGCGGCAAGGCTGAGGAGGGCGAGGCAGGCAAGCGTGCGGAGGGGTTGCATGCGGCAAGACAATCCCATTCCCGCCAGGAAGGCAAGCCCTTCAGACGGCCTGCAAGCCCGCCGGGATCACCGGGCGCTCAGCTCCTCCTGAAACATCACCGCCAGGCCGCGCAGCTTGCGCAGCATCTGCGGGTTGCGCACGGGCCGGCTCTCCCCGGGATCGGCCTGCAGGTCATAGAGCTGCAGCGCCGGACTCAGGCTGAGCTTCCATTGCCCCGAGCGCACGGCGGCGAACTGGCCTTCGGCACCATGGTAAAAGAAGGCGTTGAGGTAGTCTGCGCGTGTCACCAGCGAGGCCCATTCGGCGGCCGGTTGCCAGGGGCGGCGCAGTGGAACCCCGGCGTTGAGCGACAACCCGGCGGCCGGATCGGGAATGCGGTCGGTGCGCCCCGTGAGCAGGGGCTGCAGGTCGCGACCATCGAGCACACGCGATTCCGGGACCTTGACGCCGGCAAAACTGGCCAGCGTTGGAAACCAATCCAGCGCATGCACGACCTCCGTGGAGACATGCCCGCGACGCACGCCCGCGCCCCAGGCGAGGCAGGGCACGCGGATGCCGGCCTCCCAGGTGGTCAGCTTGCCGCCGCGCAGGGGTTGCGAAGCCGTGCGGCCCGGGCCACGACCGTTGTCGGAAGTGATAACCACCAGTGTGCTCTCCGCGAAACCGAGCCGCTGCAGGGCGTCGAGCAATCGCCCGGTGTGAAAATCGAGCTCCTCGATGGCATCGCCGTACAGGCCCCACTGCGACTTGCCGACAAACTCCGGCCCGGCGGCCACCGGCTCATGCAGCATCGTGTGCGGCAGATAGAGAAAGAACGGCCGGCCGGCGCGCTGCTGCTGTTCGAGAAAGCTGATCGCCTCATCGGTGTAGAGCCGTGTCAGTTCCGCCGGATCGGCGGGGCGCTTCACCACGGCGGCGCCGCGCAGCAACGGCACACCGCCCTGCTTGTCGAAAAGCACCGTCTCGACAGGATCCAGATTGTGCAGCAGGCCAAAATAATGATCAAAGCCGCGTGCCAGCGGCCGCATCTCGGGCGCGAAGCCAACATGCCACTTGCCGATGCAGGCGGTCGCGTAACCGCCCGTCTTGAGCAGCTCCGCCAGCGTGAGTTCGTCGGCCGGGATGCCGCGTTTCGAATCCGCGCGCTGCACCCAGGCCTCCATGCCGAAGCGGCGCGGGTAGCGCCCCGTCAGCAGACCGGCGCGCGAAGGCGAGCAGATCGGCGCCGCCGCATAATAATCCTGGAACTGCACACCCTCCGCCGCGAGCCGGTCGATCCGCGGCGTGCGCACCTCGGTGGCCCCGTAGCAGCCGAGGTCGTAGGTGCCGAGATCATCGACCAGAATGAGCACCACGTTGGCGGGCGGCTGGGCGCACACCAGCGCTGGCAGCAGGGCGAGAAGCAGGAGGCGCAGGAGAGTCATCATGGAATTCCCGCCAAACGACGGCGGGTGCCAATGTGTTTCCGGAGACGACTCTGGCGGACTCGCTTGAAATGGCAGCCTTTCCGTTGGCCATTGAGGCGCTTTCACCTCATGGCCGCGCCAGCAGGATCTCAAAACCGTAGATCTCGCTGAACAGGTCGCACTTTGAGTTGATGGCGATCTGCTCGACGGTGCTGTCGTCGACACCGGGGGTGAGCAGGTAGAGGCGGTTGCCGTCGGGACGGAGCTGGATCGACTTGATGCGCTGGGCGTGGGTGCGGTCCAGCGCGTCGGCGATGCGCAGCAGGGCGGCAAGCTTGAAGACGATCATGCGTTCCTCGCGCGAGAGATCGGCGAAGTGCGGGTGATTGGGCTCGGGGTTGTAGCGGCGGTGGTAGCGGGCCAGCAGGGCGACAAGGGTGCGGTCGCCGCTGCTGAGGCCGAAGATTTCGGTCTGCAGCAGGATGTACAGGCTGTGCTTGTGGTGCTCGCGCGGGCTGATGAACATGCCCACCTCGTGCAGGATGGCGGCGACGCGCAGGACGAGTTCGTACTTCGGCTCGAGGCCGTGCAAATGCTGGAGTTCGCGGAAAAGCTGCTGGGCGAAACCGGCGACGTGGTCGGCGTGGCGGCGGTCGGTCTTGTAACGCACGCCGATCTCGCAGGCCGCCTGGATGACCTCCTCCTGGAAGTTCGCGGTGCGCGGGCTGGCGGTCATCAGGTCGAGCATGAGCTCGCGCTGGAAGTCGCCCTCGGGCACCCACAACGTGTCATCGCCGAAACGGCGCGCGAGGGCCAGGTTCGTCTGCAGGGCGGGCAGCACACCTTCGGCGCCGGTGTAATGGACGTGCAGGCGGCGCACCATTTCGTCGGGGGTGAGCAGGGCGAGTTTTTCGGCGACACGCTCGAGGTCGGTCTCGACGATGCGGCGCACGCCCTGGCGCGGGGCGATCATTTCCGCCGCAATGCTCTGGATCTCGGCGCCGATGGCGACGTGGTGATCGATGGGATAACCCGCGTAGTCCTGGGCGAGGTGATCGACCACACCGCGGATGTGTTCCTCCAGATGGCTGAGCTGGCGGGGGGTGTCGCCCTCCTCGACGGCGACCGCCTCGCGGGCGCGGAAAATGCCGAGCCGGTAGTTGCTGTAGGCGGCGAGGCGACCGTTTTTGAAATACAGGGCGCGGGTGTTGCCGGGGCCGATGTGGGAGACAAAGGTGCGGCCTTCGCGCAGGGCCGGGTTCTTCTGCAGCAGGCGCAGGCTCACCTGATAGATGAAGCGGGTCATGTCGCCATCGTCCATGAGCCGGGCACCGAGGCCGGTGGTCACCTGCAGGCGGTTGAGAAAGATCTCGTGGTTGGCCGCCTCGGAGAGGATGTTGGTGGTGAACAGCCGGGTGTGGGCGGCGGGCACGCCGTACTCGCGCAGGCTGAGCTGGTAGTCGCGCAGGATGCCGGCCGCCTGCTCGACGGTGGAGCGGGCGATGACGCCGCCGCGGAAGATGTCGCGTGCCAGCGGCAGGGGGCGGTCGAGGTGCTCGAGCAGGCTGAAGTCGCCGGCCTCGGAGCGGGTGCCGACGATGAGGGAGATCGAGGCGGCGCCGACGTAGAGGACGGCGTGTTCGGCAGCAGGGGGGGCGGTGCTCATGCGGCGGGGGTTTTGCCGGCAGGCGCCGCGTTGGCGCGCAGCCAGGCGACGCTGCCGACGGCAACGGCGCTGCCGCCCAGCTTGGCGAGGGAATAGCGGATGCCGCGGGTGAGGCCGGGCAATGCGTAGCGGTCGACTTCCTGCTTGAGGGTTTTCAGGTAGAGCTCGGGCAGTTCCTCGACCAGACCTCCGCCAAGGGTGATGTGGTCGGGCGCAAACAGGTTGACGACGGCGGCGACACCCATGCCCAGGTAACGGACGCCATTGCGGAAGAGACTGAGCGCGGCCTCGTCGCCGCTTTTGTAGGCGTTGGCGAGGGCCTTGCTGCGCAGGTCTCGCAGGTTGCCGCGGGTTTTTTTGTCGAGCTCGGGCAACTGGCCGCGGTAGCAGGCAACGCCGGCTTGGGAGGCGAGGGCGAGGCGGCTGGTGAGATCTTCGAGAATGACCGCGCCGAACTCGCCGCTGCCGAGATGGGTGCCGGGCAGGTAAATCATGCCCAGTTCCATGGCGGAGACGTTGCGGCCCATGATCAGACGGCCGTCGTAGACGAAGCCAGCGCCAAGACCGGTGCCGGGGAAGACCCCGAGCAGGGAGCGCGCGCCCTTGCCGGCGCCAAGTTGGTACTCGCCATAGGTGCCGGCATCGACGTCGTTGAGCACGGCAACCGGGACCTTGAAGGCGGTTTTCAGGATGCCGGCGAGGCCCATGTTGTGCCAGCCGAGGTTGGGGGCATGGATCAAAATACCCTTGTCTGGGTTGACCAGGCCCGGGCAGCCGATGCCGATGCCCTGCAGGCCGGCGGGATCGAGGCCGGACTCGGCGATGGCTTCGTGAATCGCGTTGAGGATCTTCTTGCGGCCGCGCACCTGGCCGTCGGAGCCGTTGGTCGTCTTGCGCGCCGTGGCCAGCACCTGATAATCGGCATCGAGCACGCAGGCCAGCATCTTCGTGCCGCCGAGGTCAAAGCCGATCCAGAAGGGCTGCTTCTTCAGCTTCACCTTCGCGACCTTGGCCTCTGTCTTGGCCGGTTTCTTTTCGGCCTTGGCCGGCTTCTTCTTTTTGGCGGGAGATTTCGCGGGCATGACGGCGGAGGGCAGTTGCTCTACTGAGCACGGGCTTGGGCCGGGCGGCAAGCAACAATCCATGCGCTGATCGGCGCTTCAGCGGTGTGTCTGCTGTGCTTCCGAAGGCGACTCAGCCCAGCCATCCCGGAAAACTCCTGCCGGGGGCGCGTCCAAAATCCCCTTGCGCCGGGCGGCATCCGCCGGAAGTCTGACGGCCGCCTTTTTACCATGCAAAGCCTCTGGAACGACACTGAAGCCGCCACTTTCGGAACCGACCCGCTCGGACAGCGCGTGTATACCTCGCGCCTGCTCGGCCGGAACCCGGAGCTTGTCCTGCACGGCGGTGGCAACACCTCGGTCAAGATCACGGAGCAGGACTACTTCGGCGACGAGGTGGAGCTCTGCTACGTCAAGGGCAGCGGTTGGGACCTGGCGACCATTGAACGTGCGGGTTTCGCACCGGTGCGGATGCAGGCCCTGCTGAAGATGGCGAAACTGCCGGCGATGAGCGACGAGGACATGGTTCTGCAGCAGCGCGCGGCGATGACGAATCCGAACGCCCCGGCGGCCAGCATCGAGGCCATCCTGCACGCCATCCTGCCCTTCAAGTTTGTCGATCACAGCCACGCCAACGCGATTGCCGCCCTGACCTGCGCGAAAGACGGCGAAGCCCGCACGCAGGAGCTTTTCGGCTCAAAAGTGCTCGTGCTGCCCTATGTGATGCCCGGCTTCGTGCTCGCCAAGCAGGTCTTTGAAGTCCTCCAGAAGACGGACCTGCGCCAGGAAGGCATTGAGGGCATCGTCCTCCTCAAGCACGGCCTCTTCACCTTCGCCGACGACGCCAGGACCAGCTACGAAAAGCACATCGAGCTGGTCACGAAAGCCGAAGCCTGCCTCGCCCAAAAATCCGTCCCTTCGGTCACTCCTGCCTCCGGGGTCAAAACAGACCTGCTCGCCCTCGCCAAGCTGCGCCAGCTCGTCTGCAAAACCCGTGGCTTCCCGCAAATCGCCCGCCTCAGCACCAGCGAAACCGCGGTGGCCTACGCCGCCTTGCCGCACATCGCCGACTGCGGCACCCGCGGCCCGTTGACGCCCGATCACAGCATCCGCACGAAGCGCATTCCCGCCGTGCTCGGCGACGATCACGCCGCCAGCATCCAGGCTTTTGCGGCCGGCTACGAAAGCTACTTCAAGGCCCACGCCACCACCCAGACCATGCTCGATCCCGCGCCGCGCTTCGCCATCTGGCCAGGCAACGGCATCGTCAGCTTTGGCGACACCCTGAAAGACGCCAAAATCGTCGCGGACATCGCCGAAAGCACCGCCGCGACCGTCGCGCTCGCCGAACGCACCGGCGGCTGGAGTCCGCTGAGCGAGAAGGACATCTTCGACATCGAATACTGGGACCTGGAACAGGCCAAGCTGCGCAAGGGCCCGGCCCGCAAGGTGCATCAGGGCAAGGTGGCGCTGGTCACCGGCTGCGCCGCCGGCATCGGCTTCGCGATAGCCGAATCGCTCGCCGAGCAGGGCGCGCAGGTGGTTGGCCTCGACATCGACAGGGAGATTCCCGAAATCATGGCGCGCATCGGCGCGGTCGGCATCGTCGTCAACCTGACCGAGGACCAGCCCGTGCAGGACGCCATCGACTTCACCGTGCGCGAGTATGGCGGCGTTGACATCGTTGTCAGCAATGCCGGCATTTTCCCGAAGAACGACCCGCTCGACACCATGGCGCAGTCGGACTGGGACCGCACCCTGATGATCAACCTCACCAGCCATCAAAAGCTGATGAACAAGGTCATCCCGTTCGTGAAGCAGGGCATCGACGCCAGCATCATCTTTGTCGGCAGCCGCAACTTCAAGGCCCCGGGGCCGGGTGCCAGCGCCTACTCCTGCTCGAAGGCCGCGCTCACCCAGCTGTGCCGTGTTGCTGCGCTCGAGCTGGCGCCGCACAAGGTGCGGGTCAACATCGTCCATCCGGATGCCGTGTTCGACACCAAGCTGTGGACGCCCGAGGCCCTGCAGAAGAGCGCCCAGCGCTACGGCATGACCGTCGAGGAGTACAAGACCAAGAACCTGATGAAGGTCGAGATCAAGTCGAAGGACATCGGCAACATGGTCGCCGCCATGGCGAGCCCGCTGTTTGCCAAGGTCACCGGCGCGCAGATCCCGGTCGACGGCGGCAACGACCGGGTCATCTGAGAATCCGCGTGCACGCCGGCACCCGCCGGCGTACTGGATGCCATGGCGCTGCCCGAACTGCCCCTGTCGACACCCTCGCTGCTGTTTCCGGCGATCTCGCTGCTGATGCTGGCCTTCACCAACCGCTTCCTCGGTCTGGCGGCGGTCGTGCGCGCCCTGCATGCGAACTGGCGCAGCACGCGCGAACCGGTGCTGCTGGCGCAGATTCGCAGCCTGCGCCGGCGCATCCACATCATCAAGAACATGCAGGCGCTCGGGGTGCTCAGCCTGATCACCTGCGTGACCAGCATGACCCTGCTGTTTTTCGAGCGCCAAACCGCCGGGCAGGCCACCTTCGGACTCAGCCTGCTGCTCATGCTCGGCTCGTTGGTGCTCTCCCTGATCGAGATCCAGCTCTCCGGCCGCGCGCTCGACCTGCAATTGCAGGATGTCGAATGCCGCGACGAGGCGGATCAGCGGTAGACGCGAGGCACGCGCGCGCCGATGCCGGTGAGGATCTCGTAGGGAATGGTGCCGGCGCGCTCGGCAAGCTCCTCGACGCGGATGCATTCGCCCTGCTGGCTGCCGATCAGCACCACCTCATCGCCGTTGTAGGCGCTGCCCTCCCCCAGGCTGGCCATGAACTGGTCCATGCAGATTTTGCCGGCAATCGGGCACCGGCGGCCGCGGATGAGCACTTCCGCGCGATTCGACAGCGCGCGCGGGTAACCGTCGCCATAGCCGCAGGGCACAGTGACAAGGCGTTCCGCACGGTCGCTGCACCAGGCCGAGCCGTAGCCGACCGGATGGTCGGCGGGCAGGACCTTGAAATAAACCACCCGGCTGCGCCAGGACAGCACGGGTTGCAACGGCAGCGACAGCGGGCACTCGGGGCCGGGAGCCACTCCGTAAAGCACGATGCCGGGCCGGACCAGATCGAGTTGACTCTCCGGCAACTGCAGCAGGGCGGCGCTGTTGGCGATGTGCCGGGTCGGACAGGGCAGGCTGCGGCGTTCGTAAAAGGCGAGCGCTTCCAAGAAACGTTCGAGCTGCAAGCGCGCGTGGCCGAGGTCGGCGGCGTCGGCGTTGGCAAAGTGCGAGTACACGCCCGCGACCTCGACATGGCGGCAGCGCAGGCTGGCCTCAAGCAGCGTGTTGGCATTGAAGTACTGAACACCGATGCGGCCCATGCCGGTGTCGATCTTCAGGTGCACCCGCGCACGCAGGCCGGTGGCTGCGGCGGCGGCATCGATCTGCTCCAACTTGGCAACCGAGGGCGCCGTCAATTCCAGCTGGTGGCGCAGCAGGGCCGGCATCTGCGCGGCCGGAAGGCCGCCGAAGACGAGGATCGGCCGGGTGATGCCCGCCTCGCGCAGGGTCAGTCCCTCCTCGAGCAGAGCCACCCCGAAAGCCTCGACTCCGCAGTGTTCCAAATGCCGGGCCACTTCGACGAGGCCGTGACCGTAGGCGTTCGCCTTGACCACGGCCATGACCGGCCGGCCACCGGCGTGGCGGCGCAGCAGCGCGAGGTTGTGCGTCAGGGCGCCGAGATCGACGCGCACCTGGGTGGGGCGCAGGGATTCGTCCGCGGGCGTCATGGCAGTCGCTCCAGAACACGCAGACGCTCGCGGCCATGGCGGCCGGGATAGGCCACATCCGGCACGGCGTCGTCGAGCACCCGCCAGCGGGCGGCCGGAAACAGCGCGTCGAGTTCCGCCACTGGCAGGGCAAAGGGCGGGCCGCTTTCACCAGGGTCCATCTCGGGTTCGATGAACCAGACACCGACCAACCGGCCGCCGGGCCGCAGCAGCTGCGCGACCACCTGCTCATAGTCGCCGCGCCGCGCAGGCGGCAGGGCACACAGGCAGGTGTGCTCGAAAACCCAGTCGAAGTGGCCCTCCCATTCGGCTGGCGGCGCGAACAGGTCGCCGAGCACAAAGCGGTCCGCCAGTTGCGGGTAGGCGGAGCGCGCGCGCTCCACCGCCGTGGGTGCGATGTCGAGACCGGTTGCGTCGATGCCGGCAGCCGTCACCCGCGCGAGGTCGTGGCCGAGGCCACAGCCGGGCACGAGGGCGCGCCCGGACAGCCGGCGCCCCGCCAGCCAGGCCTCGAGCGGCGGCGACGGTTCTCCCTTGTCCCAAGGGGTGGCTCCCTGCTGATAACACTGATCCCAATCGGTCATGCCGCAGCCTAAGCCGGCTTTGCGGCGAGGCAAGGAGCAGGCGGGGCGACAGGCATGCCGGCCTTTTTTTTGAACACGCACGATCTGACTCTGTCGGACTTGCATCACCTCGGGTCCACGGACCTCCGGGCGTGAAGCCCGCATGGCCCGTCGCCTCCATCTGCTCTTCCTCATCCTGACCTGCTTCAGCGTCGGCGCGGAAATGCTGCTGGCGATCCCCGGCCTGCCTTCGGTGCAAGCCGACCAGGTCCACGACTGTGGTTCCGAGAATGCCAGATTCTCTGGAGAGATGGATGCCAGTGAAACGGACACGGTCGATCCATCGGCGATTGGCGAGTCACCGCAACCTTCCGTGCGACTTGCCACAGTGGTCCCTGAGCAGACTCAAGGCGATGGCCGCGAAGGCATGCGCCGGCACCGCTGGTGTGGGGTCGACTTGAACTGACAGGCGGCACGCTCCGCCCGTCCACGCCTCATCATCGAAACCGCGGCTCATCCGCCGGAGCAAAACCTCCGCGGCTCCGCCCATCCCCTGCCTGATCCCATGTCTCTCCGTCTTTTTTCCGCCCTTTGTTTGACGCTCGCGACCAGCCTCGGTAGCGCCAGCGAACCCGCCACCACCGCGTGGTCCGGCACCGCCCGCATCACCTTCAGCGGCACCTCCACCCTGCACGACTGGAGTGGCGCCGTGCGTGCCCGCCCCTTCACCCTGCAGGTCACCTCCGGTCCCGATGACCGTCCCCTGCATCTGCGTTCTCAAGTCGTGGTCGCCGCCGCCGAAATGGACACGGCCGACAAGCGCCGCGACGCGGTCATGCACCGCTGCATGCAGGTGACCGAGCACCCCTTGATCGAGGCGGTGATCGATGTGCCGGCCAAGAACGTGGCGTCCGACGGCAAAACCCCCACCCGGCTGCCCCTGAAACTCCAGCTGATGGGCAAGTCACACGCCATGGTGGCGGACATTCGCAACTGGCGCCGGTCCGGCGACAAGGCTGAATTTGATCTGCACTGTGACCTTTCGCTCAAGGAAGCCGGCATTGTCATCCCCTCCGTGCTCTGGGTCATCCGCGTCGGCGACACCATCCGCCTGCACGCCGCCGTTCAACTCACCCGCAACTAACCTCCCATGCCCGCCTACATCCACACCCTCGCCACGCGCGTCCCGGAATACACCCACAGTCAGACACACACCCGCGACCGCCTCAAAGCCTGGACAGCGGACCCGCGCACGCGCCGTCTGACCCATGCCGCTCATCAACACAGCGGCATTGAAACCCGCCACAGCGTGCTGCCCGATTTCCAGGAAGGTGCAGCCGCCGTGCTGTACCGACCGGGCCCCGACGGCAGCCTCGTCTCGCCCGGCACGGCCGCGCGCAACGACTGCTACACGCAGGCGGCACCGCGACTGGCCGTGGACACCGCCCGCCAGGCCTTGGGCGAGGACCGCGCCTTCGCCCCCGCTGAGGTGACCCATGTCATCTATGTCTCCTGCACCGGCTTCGCCAATCCCGGACCGGACTTCCACCTCATCCGTGAGCTGGGCCTGCCTGCCTCGGCGCAACGCTACACCCTGGGTTTCATGGGCTGTTACGCCGCACTGCCGGCGCTGCGCATGGCCGCGCAGTTCTGCGAGGCGGATGCGAACGCGGTCGTGCTCGTCGTCTGCACCGAGCTGTGCACCCTGCACCTGCGGCTCGACGACCGACCTGACTCCGTGCTGGCCAACGCGCTGTTTGCCGATGGAGCCGCCGCCGCCGTGGTGAGCGCCCGCACACCCGCCCCGGGCACGCCGGCCTACCGGCTCGACGGCTTTGCCTCGGTTCTGCTGCCCACGGGCGAAAGCGCCATGGCTTGGGACATCCGCGACGACGGCTTCGCCATCACGCTGTCGAGCTACGTGCCGGACCTGCTTGCCGGCGACCTGCGGGAGCGCATCGCCGGCACGCTGGCGGCACGCGGCCTGCAGCCGGGGCAGGTCGACGAATGGGCCGTGCACCCGGGTGGCCGGGCCATTCTCGACCGCGTGGAGGACAGCCTGGGGCTTGAGCGCAACGGTCTGCACGCCTCGCGCAACGTCCTGCGTGACTACGGCAACATGAGCAGTGCGACCCTGCTGTTCGTGCTCAAGGAACTGCTCGACGAGGCCGAAAGCGCACCGGCCGTCACCTGTGCCATGGCCTTTGGCCCGGGGCTCACCCTGGAAACCGCCGTGCTGGAGCGCCTCGGCTGCACCGTGCCGCAGCTGTCGCTTCCGACCGCGGAAACGCGCAGGCCCACCCTTGTGATGTCATGACGCCACCCCTTTTCACCACACCGCAGCGCTGGACGGCGCTGGGCATTGGCCTGGCAGGGCACATGCTCTTCGCTGCCTCCGTGGCGGTGATGTTCACAAGCCTCTACCACGGCCTGGCTTGGGGGGGGCCACGCCTTTCCGGTTGGGCCGCCCTGGCGGCCAACTCGCTCCTTGCCGCCCAGTTTGCCCTCGGCCATTCATTGCTGCTCAGCGACCGTGGCCGGCTTCTGCTGGCGCGCCTCACCCCGCTGGGTCTGGGTCGCGATCTGGCGACGACGGTTTTCGCCGCCGCTGCCTCATTGCAACTGCTGCTGGTCTTCCTGCTGTGGTCGCCCTCGGGCGTGCTGTGGGCGGCGCCGGAGGGGATGCTGCGCCATGTGCTGGGCACCCTGTATGCGCTCTCCTGGCTGCTGCTGACCAAATCGATGCACGATGCGGGCCTGGGGGTGCAACTCGGCATCACCGGCTGGCACTCGGTGTGGCGCGGACGCCGCCCGGCCTATCCTCCCTTTCCGCGCGGCGGGCTGTTCCGGCACACGCGCCAGCCGATCTACCTGTCGTTCACGCTCATTCTGTGGACGGCACCGGACTGGACGCCCGACCGGCTGCTGCTGACCCTGGCCTGGACCGCCTACTGCGTGCTCGCCCCCGTGCTCAAGGAGCGGCGCTACCTGCGCTGGTACGGCGCCGCCTTCGCGCGTTATCAGAATCTCGTGCCCTACTGGTTGCCGGGCCGCCCGCGGCAAACGTATTCCATGGCTGTGCCTGCCCCTGAACACGATCTGGCCATTGTCGGCGCCGGACCTGTCGGCCTGCTGCTGGCCGGCCTTGCCGCCCAGCATGGCCTGCGCGTGCTGGTGATCGACAAGCGCACGGAGGCACCCGCGAACTCGCAGGCCATCGGCATCACACCGCCCTCGCTGGAAATTCTCGCCCGTCTCGACTTGGAGCAGGATTTTCTGCAGCGCGGCGTGCCCATCCGCGACTGTCGGGTCGACGGTGCCAGCGGGGAACTGGGCACCGCCCGCTTCCGCGACCTGCCCGGCCACCGCCGCTTCATTTTGTCGCTGCCACAGCGCACCACGGTGGCGTTGCTGGAAAAGGCCGTGGCCGCCATGCCGGGCGTGACCCTGCTTCGCGGCCTCGAAGTGACCGGGCTCGATCAGGACGGTTCCTCCGTCACCCTGCGCGGCGCGGGTTTTGAGGCGCGGGCGCGCTGGCTGGCGGCCTGCGACGGCCATCGCAGTCCGGTGCGCGAGTTGCTGCGCCTGCGCGTGGCTGGCGGCGAGTATGACCGCCACTTCGTCATGGGCGACTTCATCGACCGCACTGATCTGGGCCAACAGGCGCGGCTCTGGTTCACGCCGACGGGTGCCATCGAGTCCTTCCCGCTGCCCGAGGGCCAGCGCCGCTGGATTGCCCAGCTCGACCGACCGGCGGGCGCGCCGGAACCCGGACGGATTCCCCGACTGGTGGCGGCCCGCGCCGGCCTCGAACTCAACGACGCCGACCAGCTCAATGAGAGCGGCTTCTCGCCGCGCTGGCTGAAGGTCGAACGCTACTTCGACGGCCGGGTCATTTTTTGCGGCGACGCCGCCCACGTCATGAGTCCCATCGGCGGCCAGGGCATGAACACCGGCTGGGCGGACGCGGAGTTCCTCGCCGACGCCCTTGCCGCCATCGAGCGCGGCGGCCATGCGCCAGGCCCCCTGCTGGCAGCCTATGAACGCTGCCGGCGGCGCGCGGCGCGCGCTGCCACCCGCCGGGCCGCCACCGGCATGTGGCTCGGCACGCTCACCGGCACGAGAGCCTCCCGGCTGCGCGACCTTGTGTTGCGGATTGTGCTGAATCAGACGGCGCTGGCACGCTGGTTGGCGCGGCGCTTCGCCATGCTCACCATCCCCTGCGGCAGTGTGCGCCGACTGCCCGCGCGCCTGCGTGCCCAGCTCAGCCCATGAACACCGCCCTTGCCACCACGACCGGCTTCGTCGCCCGGCGTGTCGAACCCGAACTGCTCGAAACCTACCCCGCCGACCACCCGGACGCGGTGCGCGGCCGCGCCGACCTGCGCCTGATCAACGCGGTCATGGGCAACCATCGCTGGATCATTCGCAAGCTGCGCCGCCTCTGCCGCCCCGGCTGGCGCATCACCGAAATTGGTGCCGGCGACGGGGCGCTGTCGCTGCGCTTGGCGCGCAGCGCTGTCTGCGCGCCCGGGGCTCTGCACGGGTTCGATCTGGCCCCCCGTCCCCCAACCTGGCCCGCAATGGCCGATTGGACTCAGGGCGACCTGCTGCATGAACCGCTGCCCGACAGCGAGGTGTGGGTCGCCAATCTTTTCCTGCATCATCTGCAGGACGACGCCCTGAGCGCACTCGGCCGGCGACTGCCTGCAGCCGCGCGGGTGTTCATCGCCGTCGAACCCGCCCGCCGGCGCCTGCACACCTGCAGCGGCGGCCTGCTGTGCCGGGTGGCGCGCCTGCACCCCATCACCCGCCACGATCTGCCCGTCAGCGTGCGCGCCGGCTTCCGCGCCGGTGAATTGCCGGCGCGGCTTGGCCTTGGCGCGGACTGGCGAATCCTGCACGACGATGAGTCCTGGCTCGGCGGCTGTCGCCTGCTTGCCGTGCGCGCGTGCTGAAGCACTAGCGCCGGCGGCGCATCAGCAGCGCCGCCAGGCCCAGCACCACCAACAGCGCGCGTCCCGGCTCGGGAACCACCGCCACCACCAGGATGCCGTGGCTCGCAAACAGCCCCGTGTCCCACCTCAGCGCCGCATCAAACGCCGACAGATCCGGCAGCGTCAGGTCCGTCCCAGCCTCCCCGCCCACCCGGTAGCGGTCGCCTCCGTCGAACGTGTTCCAACTCGCCACTCCATACCAGTCCATCAGGTTGTAGACATCCCCCGCCGCCGGCGCAAAGCCGTCAAACGCCGCCACCTCGATCTGCCCGCCATTCCACACGATGCCGCCACCAATCTCCAGGTGGTCGTGCTGCGCCCCCGCCTGAATGTGCGTGCCCGTCTGACCAAAACCCAGCGGATTCGTCGCCGTGCCGTCATACATCGCCGGCAGCATCGCCACGAAGGATTCATAGCTGGCCACATCATTGAGGTTGTACGACCCACCCAACCCCAGCTGCGCCTCCGAGGTCGTCGGCGCCTTCACCTGCAGCGTCAGCGTGCCGTTGCTGATCGTCAGCGACGCCCCCGCCACGCTGCCCGAGCCGCCGACAAACAGCGTGCCCAGGTCCGAACCCGCTGCTCCGCCGCCCAGCACATCCCCGGGTGCCAGGCTGCCCGCCACGTTCAGCTGCCCGCGCACGTGGCCCGAGCCGCTCAGCGTCGCTCCGCCCAGCACGCTCGTCGGCCCCCAGCCCGTGCTGCCCACCGCCCGGCTGCCACCCACGTCGGTGTTCACCGCCGTGCGCGCCACCGTCGTGCCCTGGGCCAGCAGCGCCCACTGGCCGGTGCCGCCGTTGCCCACCTGCAGCGCGCCCTCGCTCACCGTTGTCGTGCCGGTGTAATCGTTGAAGATCGTCATCACCGCTCGACCCGCCCCCGCCTTCACCAGGCTGAGCGAACCGGCGGCCTCGGTCGACCCATTGAGCAGCGCGTCCTGGCGACCGTCGCGGAAGTAGGCATCCCAGCTGCCGTTCACCGTCTGGGTGAGGGTGAGCACGCCGGGGGTGGCGGCGGCGTTCTCGACAATCTCGGTGCTGGCACCGACGGCCGCCACGTTCTTGCCGGTGCTGCCGCTGTTGGAGCCAACGATGAAATCAAGGTCGTAAAGCGAGTTGCGATCCGGCGCCCAGTCCTGATTCGTGAAGGAATACAGGCCCGTGGTACTGTTGCCGCCGAATGTGCTGAGGTTGCCGATCGTGGCATTCAAACCGCCGACCTGGAAGGCGGAAAGCGTCTGCAGGATGACGTTGTTCTGTGCGCTGAGGGCGAGATCGGAACCGAGGCGGAGCATCGGCAGGTCGTCGCGATCCATCGTTGTCGTGCTGGTCTCGGCACTGACGCGGACATCGCCCTGGAAAGCCGAGTTGTCACCCTTGAGCAGGAGCGTCGTGAAGATGGCGCGGTGCTGGTCAGCGCTGGCACGGCCGCCGAGATCAACCGTCAGGGTCTGGTTGATGTCGCCCCCCTCGGTGACGTCGAACAGCAGGCGGCGATTGCCACTGAGGTTGCCGCTGACTTCCAAAACGACCTGCTGCTGGAAACCGGTCAGGCGCGGATCAAGGTTTTCGGTGTCCTCGTAGTAGAAGCGGAAGGTGTCCGCCGGTGAATCGCCGGTGTCGATGTCGCCCTGCCAGCGGAAGAAGCCGTTGGCGGGTGCATAGCCGGCGAACAGGCGGAGGTCCTGGTTCGAGTCGTCGGCAAGTCGGATGTCGCGGTAAAAGGTGAGGTCGGTGGGCGGCGCATCAAAGGCGGTGGTGATCGTCGAACTGCCATTGGTGCCATTCTCCGGCAGCAGGCGAATGTCAGCCCGGTGGCTGTTGCTGGCGCCCTCGCTGCCGAGCAGGACCGGCGTGGTGCCGGTGCCCTGCGTGTAACCCAGACCGTAGAAGGCGAGGTACCCGTTGGAGACCTCGAAGTCGCCGGTGAAATCGGGGATGGAATCACGAATCTGCAGCGTGCCATAGGTGTTGCCCACCGGATTCGGCTGCGGGTTCACATGAATGCGGCCGCCGCCGGAGACGCCGCCCTCGTTGAGGCCAAAGTACAGTGTCCCCTGCGAGGTCGGGCTGCCGCCATCCGCGTATCCGCGATTCTGGGTCGTCACCTCCAGGGTGCCGACAATGTGCTGGATGCCTTCGAGTGCGATTTCGCGGCCCGTGCTGACATCGACCTTCACCACATCAGCGGCCGACTCCCCCCACTGAAACCATTCGCGAAAGCGCACCTGGTTGTCGCGACCGCTGTCGCCGCGGCGGACGGCAAACTCGATGCGCGTCTGATCGCGCACCAGGGTGGCATCGGTCCAGCCGACATGGGTGCCGAAGGGGGCGAATTGGGCGTTGTCATTGCCCTGGCCCTGAATCTCGACCGTCAGCGCCGCAACACCGTCGCCAAGTTCGGTGAACCCGGTGTAGGCATTGTTCACACCGAGCAGGTCCTGGGCGTTGTTCGCAGCGGAGCGATCACCAAACTGGACGGTGCCGGCACCGGTCAATTTCAGACCGCCATTGAAGGGGTTGGAGGTGACACTGGCCACCGGGTTCGCCTCCGAAGCGATCTGGTTGGCGGCGGCACCGCGCAGGATGAGCCGGCTGTCGGCCTCGGTGACGCGCAGCACGCCGTCGTTGCCGCCGAGCGTCAACGGCAGCGACAAGGTCTCGGTCAGACCGGCGCCGGTGATCTCGACCGTGCCGCCGTTGAGCTGCAAGCCGGAGGTGGCGCCCAGGCGCGCCAGCCCGTCGATAACCACGGTCGCCGCACCGGTCACAAAGGTCGTGCCACTGTAGGCATTGGCACCCCCGAGGCGGGTGCGACCGGTGCCGTTGAAGACAACGTCACCGCCGCCAAGATCCCCGGCCAGCACGACCTCGCCACTGGCAAAGTTGTGCACGATCAGGTCGCCGGCAGCGGCGCTGAGGGCGACGCCGGCGCCCAGCGGCGTGCCTCCCGTGTAGTTGCTGGTGATGAGAACACCGCCGTCACTCAGAACCAGCGACCCGCCGGTGACGCTGCCCGCCGCGTCATTGAAGCGCAGGCTGGCCGTGGAACCGCCAGTGAGGCCCGCCGCGACCACATCGGTGTGGTTGCCAGCACCAAAGCTGTCGGTGCTGTAGCCGCTGAACGCCACGATCAAGCCGCCTGCATCGGTCGCCGCCCAGTCGCTGGCCAGGGGCGTCGAGTTCAGGCTCGCGCCGTAGGTGGCCCAGGCGCCGATCCGGCTGCCGCTGGCGAGACCGGCCGCCCGCAGGCTGCCGCCGGCGATCGACTGAAAATGCGCCTGCCCGCCCGTCTGCCGGGTGAAGCTGCCATTCAGCGTCAGGCTGCCCGCGCCGGTGGCGGCGAGGGTTGAACCGCCGGGATTGACGCGGACATCACCGAAGACCTCGGTCGCCGCCGTGCCGCCGGCGTTGAGGACAAGGCCGCCGCCGCCGAGCACCAACCCGGCGGCTTCGCCGACGCGGCGGCCGGACTGCGCGTCGTAACCGTCGAGGAGCAGCAGCCCGCCGAGCACATGCACCGCCTCCACCGTGCTGTCGCCGCGGCTGGAGCCAAGCAGGCGCACCTCGCCGCGTCCCGACTTGGTGATCGAACTGTTCACGCCGTCGCCGCCATCCAGAAGCGCGGCCCGCAGATCGACGCGACCGCCCTCGGCCGCATACAACTGCAGGGGGGCGTCATACCCCCCGAAACGTTCATCGTTGACGAAGGTGATGCCCCCGGCGCCGGTGCCGAAGGTCACCGTGCCGCTGCGGTTTTCGCCGGCCAGCGTGCGGTTGCCCGTGGTGTTGCCACGGTTGAAATTGTCGTTGCCGCTGGTATTGTCGCGGTCCGTGGACTCGACACCGATCTCCCAGGAGGCGAGGTTGAACACGCTGCCGGCGTTGGCCAGCACGAGCGCCAGATTGGCGCCGCCCGTGCCCGCCGAGTTGACCACGCCGCGGCCGCCCATCTGGAAGCCGCTCATCGGGTTGTCCGGATTGAGAGCGGCGCTGGCGGCATCACTGTAGAAGTTGCCTCCGCCCATGTAGCGCAGCACGCCGCGCAGCAGCCGGATGCGGCCGGCCGACTCGTAGGGCTGCCAGAGTTGGATGTGGTTCTCGCTCGTCGTGTCGAGGATTTCCATGCGCAGGACCTGGTTCTGGTTGGCCTCCGTCACCAGGCTGTCGAGGGGGCCGTCCGGCGTGTCCATGATGCGGCCGCGCACGTTGAAGATGCCCTGGGCGCCGGTGTAGGTGCTGAACAGGCGCGACTCGGTGGCGCGAATGCCGGTGGCCAACGGTGTGGCGCCCCCGTGGATGTCGCCGTTGAGGTTGAAGATCGAGGTCGAGTTGTTGTAGATGCGCGGTGTGAAATTGCGCGTGTAGGCGGTCGCCCCGGCGAGATCGACGTTGTCGACAATGACATCGCCGTTGAAGATCGAGCTCTGCTCACCAAAAAACGCCGAGGCATTGGTGCTCAGTGCGCCGATGTGGACGTCGACGCCGGAGATTTCGACGCCGAGTCCGACGGCCAGGCCGCCAGAGCCGGTGATGTTGACCCGGGTGCTGGCGCCGAGCGCCTGGTTGTGGCGGGCGTAGAGCAGGCCGTGGTTGACGTGGGTGTCGCCGCTGTAGGTATTGGCGGCCTGCAGGTAAACCGAATTCCCGCCCGACTTGGTCAGGCCGTTGCCGCCGGTGTTGGTGAGGCTGGAATTGATGAAAACCTGGGTGCTGTCGACATCCGTCTCGCGGTAGGCGCCCAGCGCATCGGCCGTGTTGTAGTGGACCCAGCGACTGTTGGCATGCAGGATGGCTTCGCGACCGTCAAAATCGAGCCGCCCGCCCTGGATGAAGGATCGCAGGTCGGCGTTGACGCTGGTGTTGTGGGCCAGGCCGCCGCGCTCCTGAACGCCAAGATTGGCAAAGTTCAACACACCACTGCCCACTGTCAGTGTCGCATTGTCGTTCAACAGCAGCAGGGTGGTGTTGCCGCGGCCGCTGGCGGCACCGTCAATGAAGGCGTCGGTCTGGAAGCTAACCGAGTTCACCGTCGCGCTGCTGCCGAGGGTCAGCGTCGAGTTGCGCCGCCCGGTGAAGCCCTCACCGCCCATGGCATCGCCGGTGCGACCGGTGAAGGCGAGGTTCTGCCCGGCGATGTCACCGGGATCCAGCACCACGGCATCCGGTGTCGCCTGGTTGACCGGGGCATCGCTGCCAAGTGTGCGGAACTCGTCCGCCCGCAGCGGGCGCAGCAGGCTGACCGGCGCGCCGGTGACCGGATGCGCCACGTTTTCCAGGGTCATCAACTGGCGCGAGGCGGTCTCCTCGGTGAACAGGTTGCCGGTGCCGGCGGTGTTGAACCACAGCTCGCGGGTGCCGCCGAAAAAGCCCGGCGCGATGGCGTGATTGAAGGCACTGCCGTCACCGCCCACGGTGACCGGTGCGGTGTCGACCAACAGCAGGGCGCGATCCGTTGTTTCCTGGGAGCTGCCGCCGAAGCCGGCGCCGCCGAACTGGGTGCCGGCGTCGAGGTTGCGCACCGCCACGACGGCCCCCGGTTGACGACGGATCTCGCTGAAGTGCCAGCCGGCCCAGTCGCCGGCCAGGCGTGGCGCCGAGCCGGCGATGTCGGCCCCGAGGTTGTACTCAATGCCGGTGACACCGCTGCCGGCCGTCAGGACCCCGGCTTTCTCCAGGCCCGAGTAAACTCCGCCGGTGGCGTCGAGACGCAGGCGCACCCAGCCGTCGCCGGCAATCGGCAGGGTGTCGGGCAGGCGGTCGCGAAACTCGTCGACCGAGGTGGCGCCGGCGCTGATCAGCAAGAAGGCGTTGCGCTGCAAATCCAGGGCGCTCATGCCCTGAAGCCGGCCGGCCCCGGAGATGTAGGTGCTGCCACTGCCCAGGCGCAGGGCACCTTTCCACTCCGGATTGTTGCCGTAGAGCCGCAGGGTGCCGTTGCCCGTGTAGGTGATCGAGCCCTTGCCGTACATGTTGCCGCCACCATTGTTGACGTAGAAGTTGTGGGCGTTGCGAATGTTGAAGGAGGCATCCTGCTCGACGTGAATCTGTCCGGCGAGGTTGTAGGTGCGAGCCGAACCGGGAACGGTAGCGGCGAAGGTGCCACCTCCCTGATAGCCGGTGCCGCGCAGCGTGAACCACTCCTGGATGCTCGGATCGGAGGCGCTGAAGAACATCGACAGCGTGCCGCTGGCGCCGATGATCGTTCCGTCGCCAAAGGACTGGTGGGTGCCGAGGGCACCCGTCGCCCCGGTCGTGCCAATGCCCTCGAGTCGAAGCACCCCCTCGTTGATGCGGGTGATGCCGCCATAGGCGTGCGCAAGATTGGAGGGTGTGCTGCCATCGCCGAGCGGCGAGTAGCGGAAGACCACGGTGCCGCCACCGTCGACGGTCAGGTCACCGATGTCGGGATTGCGCACGCTGGCCGCGTCCCAGGCGTTGCCGAGGCCGTTGGCGCTGTTGTAGCCGTTGCCCGGCGAAACATGGCTGTAGGCGCCACTGATGAAGCCGTCGATGGTCAGGGTTCTGCCGGGGTCCACCCGCAGGGTGCCGCCGTTGCCACCGAGAAAAATCGTGCGGCCGCTGTTGAGGGCAAAGCTCTCGGTCGCATGCAGCACGCCGCCGTTGAAGTGCAGGTTGCCGCTGTCGAGCACGGCCCAGGCGCCGGCATTGCTGCCAGTGCCGTCCTCCAGCAGCACGCGCACGCCGCTGGTGTAACCGCTGCCACCTTCGGTGAGGGTGATGTTGTTGACGCCGCGCGCGCTCGCCGTGGTGCTGCTGACCGTGTTGAAGGTGGCGCTGGCGCCGGAGCCGCTGCCACCGCCGGTGAAGGTGACCGCAACCCCCGAGGCGCCGCTCGCGTAGCTGCTGCCGGGACCGGACAACACGAGGCGCGCGATGGAGCCGTTGACCACGCCGAGCTGGGCGTCGGCCGAGACCTGCAGCACGCCCTGGTTGAGGTGGATGTCGCCGGTGAAAGTGTTGTCGGCCGCGAGCACCGTGGTGCCCGGACCGGCAAGGACGAGATTGACCCGGTTGGCGCCGTCATCCTCAAGGACCGAGCCGAGCAGCAGGCTACCCTGGCCGTGGTTGTGGACCAGCAGGTCATGTCCGCCCGCGCTCCAGGCGCTGGTCAGCGCGCCGCCGCTGAGGCTGACATCGGCCAGGCTCGACGCGGGAACAAGCAGCCCGCCCTGGGACAGGGTCAGGCGATGGTCCGTGCCAAGATCGAGCACGGCCGCGCCGTCAAAGCGCAGGGTATCGGCGACGGCCGGTTCCGTCAGCGTCGCATCCTGCGTCAGGTTGGCGTGCTGTCCCGCACCGAAGGCGTCGTTGGCGTAGCCGGCAAAGGCCTGCACGCCGGTGGTTCCCTGGCGCGCGGCCCAGTGCATGATGCCATCTGCGTCATTGCCGTAGACTGCCCACGGGGCAAGGAAAGTGCCGGCAGTGTCGATCAACCCTGAGCCGCTGAAGTTGACCACGCCGTTGCCATTCTCATAAAAAGCCATCGTCGCCGCGGCCGAGCGATGGAAGGGGCGGGCAGCCGCTCCCACCGTCATCGTGGTGGCCTGATTGACCTTGATCGCACTGGCGCCACCCAGCAGGTGGACACCGCCGTTGAGCGTCTGGGTGCGCATCGTCGTGCCCACCGGACTGGCCAGCACCAGGGTGCCGCCACCCCAGCCCGAAACCGAGCCGATTTCACTGCCCGTGCCCCAGGTGCGGGCAAACTGGTTGTTGCCGGTCATGCCATCCCAGATGGCGGTGCCGGCCAGAAAGTTCCAGCGGTCCACCGTGGAGTTGCCCGCCGCGTTGCGGTTGAACACCACCGTGCCCGGCCCAACAAGGGAGACCGACGAGTTGAAGCTGTTGGCCGTGGTGTTGCCGTCCTCGAGTCGGGCATTGACAACGAGGGTGCCGCCGGCGGCCTGCAGGAAGCGCAGGTCGCGCTCGCTGTTGGAGTTCTGAAAAAAGATCCGGTACGCCGAGCTGTTGTCGCTACTGCCGATGTAGGCGGAACCCGTTTCGTGTTCACCGCCCAGGGTCAGGGTGTGGTTGCGGTTGTTGTTGGTGACGACAAGACGATCCGCGAAGTTGAGGACCTGCTGTTCGCGGGTGAGCAGGATGTGGCCGTGGTAGGCATTCACCGCGCTGTTGCCGATGCCGAGGAAATTCTGGTAGCCGCCCAGGGTCATCTGGTTCCACTGGTTGTCCTGAGTGATGGCCGCGCGTGCCGCATCGGTCTGAAAACCGTTTCCGTCCAGGCCTTCGGCAAACGGGTCATAGAGGATGCGGAAGTACCCCTGGGTGGCAAAAACCGATCCGGTGGCATTCCACTGCTGGTGGGCGTTGACGTTGATTTCGTTGTGCCCGCGCATCTGAAAGACGAGCGAGTGGTTGCGGTCGAGACGGGTGGCATTGTCGCCGGTGGCGCCAACGGCAGCCAGCGGCCCCGTCGCCGTGTCGCGGAACTGACCAAAGAGGTTGAGCGTCGCGCTCTCGCCGACGGCCGTGCTCAGCACCTGCGGATCGCCCCAGGTGTCGCTGTCGGTGAGGTTGCCGTTGTTGACCGTGTAGAGGTTGCCGTAAAGGCTGAGCGTGCCGTTGTTGCGGGCGGTGATCACATGGTTTTGAAACTCATGCGAACCGGCGGCGTCGGCCCCGTCGACCTGGATGTCACCGCCCCACGAGCTGTGATAGGCGCCGATGCCCGCCAGGATGGTGCGGCTGGTGTCAGTCGAGTTGCTGACGCGCAGGTTGATGCCGTCGATGCTGGTGCCGTATTCCAGGTAAAAATTGCCGGCCCCGGCGATCACGACCTCGCGTCCCGCCGCCCCGGTGCCGAGGGCGCCGGGGTGGCGTGCGTATAGACCGCCCTGCTCGCTGACATAGACATTGCCGGTGAGATCGTTCCAGGTCTCCAGATAGAGGCTGTTGCGACCCGTTTTGACCAGGTCGGTGACATTCGTCAGGGGGCTGCGCAAGAAGGCACTGTTGCCAACGATGAAACTGCTCCAGGTGCCGCTGGTGGTGTCGGTGTCATGCCAGGTGATGCAGGAGTTGATGATGGCCGCCTGGCCGTCCATGTCGAGCCGCCCCCCGCGGATGCCGGCGCTGAGGTTGGCCGTGGCCGCCTCGGCAAAGCTGGCAAAATTGATGATGCCGGATCGGACGGTCAGCGTCGCCGTCGGATCCAGAACCACATAATCGCGCTCACCGGTCGGCACGGCCTGCCCGGAGAGGGCTTCATCCCAGCCGAGGGTCAGCGAGTTGACGACCGTGTCGCCTGTGACATTGCGCCCGGGGAAATTGCGCCTGTCGGCGTAGCCAAACGGCCCTCCATCAGGGCTGATGTAGCGGTCGACCCGCCAGTTGGCCTCCGCCAAGGGCGTGCCGGAGATGTGGTACTCGGCATCGGTCAGCGGGCGCAGGTAGTCGGTCCCGCCGACGTTTTCGAGCGTCATCAGGCGCATGCCGGAACCGCCATAGGCGTAGGACATCTGGTTGGTGTAATCGCTGCGTGAAACCGCCGAACCAGTGCGCGCGGCAAAGGTGGAGGGCACCACCGTTCCGAAAATGCCCTGCACCACGCGCTGGCCGGGCTGGCCTGGGCTGTCAGCCCCCGTCAGGGTGAGGTTGCTGGCGTCGTTGACGGCCACACGAACGTCGGCCCCGGCTTCGGCGGACCAGGTGTGAGCGCCATTCATGCTGCCGATTTTCAGCACGCCACTTTCGCGCCGGGTGAGCGAGGCGAGGGCTCCGCCGAACCTGCCGCCCGCCCGGGTATCCACGTACACATAGTTGGTGCCAAGGTCCGCACCGACATGGCCAAGGTTTTCGGTGTTGGCCTCGGTGGCATGGGTTTCCAGATAGACAATACCGTTGCGCAGACTGAGGGCCCCGGCGTCATTCAGGCGGTCATTGTGGTTGGCGCTGGCAAAGCTGCCGCGATTGTTGGCGCCGCCGTCGGCGCTGTTGAGCAGGCCCAGGGAGCCCCAGCGCGTGACGGTGAGGGAGTCCGCCTGATGGAGCGTGCCGGCGGCTCCGGCGAGCGAGAGACTGAAATACTGCGACTCGTGCGCACCGCTGGCGTTGCTGTAGTTGGGTGCCATCCAGCGAGCGGTGTTGGTCTTGATCAGAACGTCACCCTGGAAGCCGGCATTGGCGCCCGTCAGGCGCAGTTCGCGACCGCCGCGCACCGTGAAACCCTCGCCGGCGAGGCTGCCGCCCGTGTTGGCCACCGAACCCTGGATTTCGGTGACGCCCGGGTGATCGTAGGCGAGCAAGGCGGCGTTGTAGTTGCCGGAACCGCCGCTGAGGCTGAAGACATTCTGCCCGAGCGTGCCACCCACCAGATTGACGGTGGTCCCGGGCCCGAAGATGTGGTCAAAGGTGCGCCCCGTCTCACCATTGCCCTCGCGCTGAAAGCTGCCGTTGTTCAAATTGACGGTCAGATTGTCGTAGTTTTCCACCACGTGCGTGTTGGCGGCGTGGGTGTTGCCGGTGGACCAGTCGGTGCGGAAGGCCAGGCGCGCGGCAATCGCCGTGTTGCCGAGCGTGTCAGAGGCGGCGCGGTTGGGATTGAAGGGATCCGAGGTGCGGCTGCCGTTGAGCGGGTTCATTCCGTCATAGGCGCCGTTGACATGCTGGACATTGAAGGTCATGCCGTCGATCTGATTGCCATAGGTGCTGCCGCCAATCAGGGCGCCGCCGTCGAGGGCGCCGCGATTTTCGAACTTCAGGATGCCTTCATGGACATTCCAAACCGCGCCTGCGGCGTTCTGCAGATCGGCGTTGATGAGGCGGAAATCACTGACGCCGAGCTTGGTCAGGCTGTGCCCCCCGAGATCGAGGATCGGGGCGATGTCAGCGTCATTGGCGGTGTTGCGGCGGCGTGCCAGCAGGGTGAGGCTCTGGCCGCCGACGGTGGCATCGGCCGTCAATGTCAAATGGGCAATCTGGCCGGTGCCGGTCGTGTTGATCAAAGCGCCCAGGCCATTGGGGCCGGCGCCGGCAATCTGGAAGATCTCGGCGTCATCGGCCGCCGCGGCGATCAAGGAGTTGCGCAGATCCACGCGGCCGCCGGCCAGCACGACAGTCTCGTTGCCCACGCCGCGAGCGCCGGCGGCACCGCCGTTCTCCAGACGCAGGTGGCCGGATTCCACCACCATGCGACCTTCAAAGGTGTTGGCTGCGGTCGGGCGGAACCAGTTGACGAAATCCTCGGCGACTGTCGAACGGAGGGTCATCGTGGTGGCGCCCGGCGTGCCGCCCGTAATGACGCCCGTGAAGCTGATGCCCGTACTGTTGCGCTGGTTCGAGAGGTTCACCTCAAGCGGGGCAACGATCTGAATCGCCGAACTGATCGTGTCGCTGCCGCCGTTGCCCGTTTTCTGGATCAGGGCGGGGCCGGCCAGGGTTTCCAAGCGCAGCGTGCCGCCCGAGAGGGTGAAACCGGCAGTGGAGTTGGCACTGGTGCCGATGTTGAGGGTGCCCAGGGTGATCGTGCCGACATTGTTGGTGATGGTGCGCGAGCTCGTGATGGCGCTGGTGAGATTCGCCGTGTCACCGATGCCGTTGGGCACGATGCCATCGACCCAGCGCGCCGTGTTGCTCCAGTTGTCATTGCCTGCAGTGTAATTCCATGTGCCGGTCACCTGGGCCTGCAGCGCCGGCCAGGCCGCAGGGATGAGGCAACTGCCGGCACAGAGCGAAAGTCGAATCAGAAAACTCCGGAGCGAATTTCTTTGAATTTTGATTTTCATGCGTTGCCGTAGTTTCGGCAACAACACGAATTTCAGTCTATTGGGCGCTGGATTGCGCTTGTCTAATGGTCGGGCGGTTTTCAGCCCAACCCAATTCGGTCGACAGGTCACAACACCCCCTAGCGTGACCCGCCAATCCCTTCACCGGGGTTCGGCCAGCCCTTCAGCGGCACACACCGCTCCCGGGACACCCCCCCGCAGGCGGATGAGGCTAAAGAATTGGCGGAGTGGCTCGCGCCACCCCGCCAAAATCCTTGCGCTTCATTCTACGCTTCCGGCCCTCAGCGCCGGCGGCGCATCAGCAGTGCCGTCAGGCCCAGCACCAGCAGCAGCGCACGTCCCGGCTCGGGCACCACCGCCACCACCAGGATGCCGTGGCTCGCAAACAGCCCCGTGTCCCACCGCAGCGCCGCATCAAACGCCGACAGATCCGGCAGCGTCAGGTCCGTCCCAGCCTCGCCGCCCACCCGGTAGCGGTCGCCACTGTCAAACGTGTTCCAACTCGCCACCCCATACCAGTCCATCAGGTTGTAGACATCCCCCGCCGCCGGCGCAAACCCGTCAAACGCCGCCACCTCGATCTGGCCGCCGTTCCACACGATGCCGCCACCAATCTCCAGGTGGTCGTGCTGTGCCCCCGCCTGAATGTGCGTGCCGGTCTGCCCGAAGCCCAGCGGATTGGTCGCCGTGCCGTCATACATCGCCGGCAGCATCGCCACAAACGATTCGTAGTTCGCCTGGTCGTTGAGGTAATACGTGCCACCCGCACCCAGCTGCGCCTCCGAGGTCGTCGGCGCCTTCACCTGCAGCGTCAGCGTGCCGTTGCTGATCGTCAGCGACGCCCCCGCCACGCTGCCCGAGCCGCCGACAAACAGCGTGCCCAGGTCCGAACCCGCTGCTCCGCCGCCCAGCACATCCCCGGGTGCCAGGCTGCCCGCCACGTTCAGCTGCCCGCGCACGTGGCCCGAGCCGCTCAGCGTCGCTCCGCCCAGCACGCTCGTCGGCCCCCAGCCCGTGCTGCCCACCGCCCGGCTGCCACCCACGTCGGTGTTCACCGCCGTGCGCGCCACCGTCGTGCCCTGGGCCAGCAGCGCCCACTGGCCGGTGCCGCCGTTGCCCACCTGCAGCGCGCCCTCGCTCACCGTTGTCGTGCCGGTGTAATCGTTGAAGATCGTCATCACCGCGCGTGCCGCTCCCGCCTTCACCAGGCTCAGGGCGGCGGCGGCCTGGGTCACGTCGTCGTTGACGTGGGAGACCTGACCATCGCGGAAGAGCACATCCCAGTTGCCGTCGGTGGTCTGGGTGACCGTCAGAGTGCCGGCCGTGCTGGCGCCGTTTTCGACGATCGCCGAGCTGTCGCCGAGCGGCGTGTAATCGGTCGCGGTGATGACGCCGGCGGTGCCATGGATCGCCTGCCCCGCCTTGGCATCGAGATCGGCGGTCGTCAGGCGGTCCGCGGCCCAGGTCGGGCTGGTGAAGGAATACAGGCCGGTGCTGCTGTTGCCATCATTGCCCGTCAGATTGCCGATGGTGAGGTTCTGGCCGCCGGCCTGGAACATCGCCAGGTTGCGCAACTCGACGTCATTGGCGGCGCTGAGCGCGGTGGCCGATCCGGCACGGAAGATCTCGATGTCGTCGCGGTCGAAGTTGCCGGTGCCGGCCCCGGCCTCAGGACCGACGGTGAAGCGGCCGGTGAAGCCACTGTTGTCACCCGAGAACAGGAAGGTGGTGAACTGGTCATTGGTATCGTCATTGGCACTGCCGCCCTCGTTGTGGTCGAGCATGAGGTTGTTGCTGCCGCTCAGGTTGCCGGTGATGTTGAAGACGCTGTGCTGGCCGTGACCGACCAGGCTGCCATTGATGCCGGTGGTATCCTCATTGTAGAAGCGCACATGGGCCGGGTGATTGGCGTTGACCGCCGTGCTGCCGCTGCCCAAATAGATGTCCCCCGAAAAGGTGAGAATGGTTTCCGGGCTGTAACCCAGCGACAGACGAACCTCCTGCCTGATGTTGTCGCGAATCAAGATGTCGCGCGAAATTTCCATGGTCTGAACACCGGAGTCGAGGGAAGTGTCGGTGTTGCCAAAGCGCGTTTCGACACGCATCTGCAGACCGCTGGTGTCGAGTCCGAGGGGGTCGCCAAAGAGGATCTGGCCGGTCGGCTCGAACATGCTGGTCTGCCAGCTTTGGATGCCGACGAAGCCATCTTGGATGTCAAGATCACCGGTCCACTCGCGCATCGGATTGTAGAAGCGCAGGTTGCCGTTGCCGGTCTTGGTGATGCCGCCGGCACCAAAGATGCCCCCCTCGTTCGGATTGAGCAGAATTTCCGAGTTGCCGGTGCTTCCGGCATCCGCGTAGAGGTTGCCGGTCGCGTTGAAGGTGACGTCGCCGACGATGCGCAACTGGCCGTCCAGGGTCGGCTGGCGCTGGGTGCTGCCGAGCACGGTGACCTGGTCGCCGGGCTCTTCGCCGAACTGGAACCATTCACGCAGACGGACCTGTTGATCGCGTGAACCGTCACCGCGTTTCGGCGAGATCTCCAGGGTCGCCTTGTCGCGCAGGATCGTGGCATCCGCCCAGGAGTAGGTGGTGCCGAAGATCGTGTAGTAGGAGCTGTCATTGCCCTGGCCCTGCAGGTCGACCTTCACCGGGTTGATGCCGTCACCAATATAAGTCAGGCCGGTGTAGGTGGCCTGCAGACCGAGCAGGTCCTGGGTGGCCGCCGTCGCCGAGCGATCGCCGAACTGGATCGTGCCGGGGCCGGCGAAGGTGAGGTCACCGCTGAAGGGGTTGCCCGAGGTGATCGCGGCCACCGGATTGGCGGTGCCGACAAACTGGTTGGTGCCGCTGGCGCGCAGCACGAGGCGGCTGCCGGCGTCGGTCACGCCGATCGTCGCGCCATTGTCGCCGATCGTGACGGTCTGGGTCATCGCCGCACTCGTGGTGGCCGCGGCGGTGTAGCTCAGCCCCCCGCCATTGAGCGTGATGGCGGACGTGCTGCCAAGGCGGGCGGGACTGTCAAACGCAACCGTGGCCGCACCGGTGACAAAGGTTGCCCCGCTGTGGCTGTTGGTGCCGCCCAAGACCGTTGTGCCGGTGCCATTGAAGACCACATTCTGGGCGCCACTGATGTCGCCGGAAAGGGTGACCGCGGCAGGCGCGAAGTTGTGGATGATGAGGTCGGCCCCGCCGGTGGTGAGACCAACGCCGGCGGCAATGGGCTCCGTGCCCGCGTAGTTGCTGGTGATGAGCAGGCCACCATCGCTGAGGGTGAGTGTGCCGGAGGTGAGCGTGCCGGCACTGGTGTCAAAGCGCACCGAAGCGGTGGCCGCCGCGGTCTGGCCGGCGGCAACGACATCGGTGTGGTTGCCGGTGCCGAAGCTGTCGGTGCTGTAGCCGCTGAAGGCCACGACGTTGCCGGAACCATCGGTGGCCGCCCAACCGGTGGCGGTCGGGGTGGCGTCGGCGGTCTGGCCGAAGGTGGCCCAGGAGCCGAGGCGGCTGCTGGCGCCTGCGCCGGTCAGGCGAATCGTGCCGCCGGCGATGGACTGGAAGTGGACCTGGCCGGCAGCGGCGCGCGAGGGCGCACCGGTGATTTCCAGGGTGGCCAGCGGCCCCACGGCCGCCAGGGCGCTGCCGCCTGCCGTGATGTTGAAGGCACCCAAGACCTCGCTGAAGGGTGCCGCGGCGGTGGCACCGTCGAGAACGAGGGCGCCGCCGCCCAGCCGCAGGGCAGCGCCGCTGCCGACACGACGACCGGCGTTGGCGCCGTAGCCGGCCAGTTGCAGGTAGCCCCCCAGGACGTTGACCGCCTCGACCGTCGAATCGCCGGCGCTGGAGCCGTTCAGGTTGACCGTGCCGCGGCCGATCTTGGTGATCGAGGAATTGACCCCGGTGCCGCCATCAACCAGGGCGGCGTTGAGATTGACCGTGCCGCCCTCGTTGGCGAACAGCCGCAGATCGCGGTCGTAGGCGGCGAAGCGGGTCATGTTGGTGAAGGTGACCGCGCCGGTGCCGGTGCCAAAGCTGACCGAGCCGCTGCGGTTGAGTCCGCCAAGGGTGCTGTTGCCGCCGACGTTGCCGCGGTTGAAGTTGTCATTGCCGCTCAGATTCTCCGGATCGTAGGTTTCAACGCCGACCTCCCAGGACGACAGGTTGAAATTCGAACCGGCGTTGGCGAGGAAGAAGGCGAGGTCGTCATTGGCACCGCCGTCGCCGGACATCACCGAACGGCCGCCCATCTGGAAGCCAACGGCGGAGTTGCCAATGGCCGACTCGATGGCACTGGCGGCAACGGGATCGTAGAAGTTGCCACTGCCCATGTAGACCAGGTTGGCCTGCAGCAGGCGGATGCGGCCGGCGGCCTGCCAGGGGTTCCACACCTGAATCGTCATCTCATTGTTGTTGGCGAGCAGTTCGGAGCGCAGCACGCCATTGATGTTGGAGGTGTCGAGCGGGCCGGCAAGGCTGCCGGAGGCGTTGTCCATGACACGGCCCTTCAGGTCGAAGATGCCGGCGCCGCCGGTGTAGCTGCTCCACATCCGCGAATCGGTCAGACCGGGGCCGGCGATGGCGGTCGCACCGCCGTAGATGTCGCCATAAAGGACCTGGTGGCGGGTGCTGTCCGAGTAGATGCGCGGGGTGAAGGCGCGCACGTAGCTCGTCGTGCCGGCAATGTCGATGTTGTCGACGATGAC
Source organism: uncultured bacterium (assembly GCA_966252325.1). Taxonomy (GTDB): domain Bacteria; phylum Verrucomicrobiota; class Verrucomicrobiia; order Verrucomicrobiales; family Verrucomicrobiaceae; genus Prosthecobacter. Next base: position 39,679 of record CBINON010000022.1, read on the forward strand.
ATCGCCGCGCCAGCTGGCGCCGTCCTGGAGGGCAAGGCCGAGGTTGTTGCCGCTGATGCGGCCGATGAGGACATCCTTGCCGGCGACGTCAGCCCCGTGACCGTTGATGAGGTTGCCACTGCCCTGAATGTACACGGTGGACCCCTGACCAAGGGCGCCGTCGTGGCGGGCGTAGAGGATGCCGTGATTGATGTAGGTGTCGCCGCTGTGCTTCTGCGCCGCCTGGACAAACATGCTGGAGGGGCCGGTCTTGATGAAGTTGACGGCGTTGACGACGCTGGCATTGAGGAAGAGCTGGGCGTTGTCGCCATCGGCGGCGCGCAGCGCGTCCACCGCGTCGGACGAATTGTAAAAGGCCCAGACACCCCCGACATTGAAGTGGGCATCCTGGCCGTTCATGTCGACGTCACCGCCGTTGATGGCGCTGCGGATGTCCATGTTCCAGTTCGGGTTGAAAGCGTCGCCGCCGACGTTGTGAAAGCCCGTGTTGGAATAGACCACCATGCCCGAGTTGAGGGTCAGCTTGGTTTTTGGATCAATCCAGACCGCGCTGAAGTTGCCGCGACCGCCGCCAAAGGACGTGGTGTTGACGGCGCGGTCGTCGAAGGCGTAGGTTTCGGACTCAAAGCTGAGCGAGTTGACCGTCAGCGGCATGTTGAGCTTGAGCAGGGAGTTGCGCCGGTCGATGTAGGCCCCCTCGCCGGTGGTGAAGCCGGCGTCGGCAGTGGCGCCAAGGACGAGCAGGTTTTGGTCCGCCGTCAGTCCCTGCTCGCCGAGGTCCAGTGTCTCGGTGACGGCCGCCCCGGGATGGCTGAGGCTCACGTAATCGGAAGTCTCGAGCGGCCGCAGGAATTTGGCGCCCGAATCGGTGGTGGCGACCGTGATCAGGCGGTTGGAGATGCGATCCTCGCTGTAATGGTTGCCGGTGCCGGCGGTGTTGACCCAGAGCGGACGCACGCCGCCGAAGAAACCGGGCACCACAGGCGTGTTGCCATTGCTGCCGTCACCGGTGCCGACCGTGGCCGGCGCGGTGTCGACGCGGACGCCGGCCAGGTTCTCCCACTGGCTGGCGCCGAAGCCGGCGCCGGCAAAGCTGGTGCCGGCATCCAGGGTGGCAAGGTGGACCGAGGTGCCGGAGGAGCGGTTGATCTGGTCGAAATGCCAGATGCCATAGTCCCCGGTCAGGCGCGCGGCGGAACTGACAATGTCGGCGCCGAGATCGAATTCGAGACGAACCTGGCCACCCTGGACATTGAGGACACCCGTGTCCTCCTCGCCGGAATAAACACCGCCGGTTGGGCGCAGGCGCAGGCGGATGTAGCCATCGGTATTGACCGGCATGCTGTCGTTGAGCCGGTCGCGGAATTCGTTGACGCTGGTGCTGCCGGCCTCGTAATACACAATGCTGTCGCGCTGCAGATTCATGCTCGACATGCCCTGCAGGTTGGCGGCACTGGCGATGTACAGGTCGCGCGCGGCATTGTTGAGAGCGCCCGTCCACTCCGGCACGTTGCCGTAGAAGCGCAGGGTGCCGTTGCCCGTGCGGGTGATGGAGCCGGGACCGACCAGATCGCCGCCGCCGTTGTTCAGATAAACACCGCTGCTATTGCGATTGTTGATGACCAGATCCTGCTCGATGAACATCTGGCCAGCCAAACTGTACGCGCGCGCCGTGCCGGTGGTGACAATGGTGCCCATGCCTTCATAACCCTGACCGCGGAAGGTCAGCCACTCGCGGACCGAGGCGTCCGAGGTGGTGTTGAGCATGAGGGTGCCCTGGTCTCCGATGACGGTACCGTCGATCCAGGAGCGGTTGGTGCCAAAAATGCCGGAGTAGCCGATGTCACCACCGACGCTGGTGCCGGCGGTGGCGATCCTGAGGATGCCCTCATTGATCCAGGTGATGCCGCCGTAGTTGTTGGTCTGGAAGGCGCGAACAACGCCGTCCGGCGCACCGGTGAGCGTCACGGTGCCACCGCCGGTGATGAGCAGGTCGCCAATGTCCGGGTTGCGATCGCTCGCCGGCTGCCAGTCGGTGCCTATGTGGTTGATGGCCGTGTAGCCATTGGCGGTGGTGGCATGGCTGAACTCGCTGGTGATGTAGCCGTCGATGGTCAGAGTCTTGCCGGGGTCCACCTGCAGGGTGCCGCCGTTGGTGCCGAGGAAGATCGTGCGCGCTCCGTTCAGGGCCATCGTTTCCGTGGCGTGCAGGGTGCCGCCATTGAGGTGCAGGTTGCCACTGTCCATGATGGCGCGGACACCGCCGTTGCCGTCGCCGGCAACGGTGCCATCGGTGTTGACGTCCGTGCTGACATAGACGCCGGTGGTGTAACCACTGCCACCGGCGGCCAGAGCCAGACCGGTGATCTGCGAGCTGCTGTTGGTGCTGTAGGTGCCGGTGGCGGCGACGGCCGGCGCGTTCACGCTGGTGAAGGTGAGGGCGCGATTGGTGACGGAGGCACCGTTGGTGGAGCCGATCGCAACACGCACGATCTTGGCGATCGAGGCATTGACCTCGCCGAGGGCCGAATCACCAGCGATCTCCAGCACGCCGCCGTTGACGAAGGTGTCGCCCGTGAAGCTGTTTTCCGAGCTGAGCACGACGCGGCCCCCACCGGCCACGGTCAAACTGACGCGGTCAACGCCATTGTCGGTGATCGCCGAGCCGAGGGTGAGGGTGCCACTGCCGTGGTTGTGGATCAGCAGTTCGTTGCCGCCGCCGCTCCAGGTGCTGGTCAGGGAGCCACCCACCAGGCTGATGTCGCCGCTCGACGAGGCGGGCACCAGCAGGCCGCCCTGCTCCAGAGTCAGCGTGTTGCCCTCGCCGACGGTCAACTGCACATTGCCGGCCGCCCCGATGCGCAGCGTCGCCGAGGCCGTGCTGGCGCCCAGCACCTGATCGGTGCCGAGATCGGTGTGCAGACCCGTGCCAAAAACACCGGCGGAGTAGGCGGCGTAGGCCTGCACGCCGGTGGTTGACTGCCGGGCGGCCCAGTGCTCGACACCGCTGGCGGCGCTGCCGTAAACCGCCCAGGTGCCGAGGAAATCCCCGGCTGTCGTGGACAACCCATTGGCGGTGATGTTGACCGCGCCATTGTCATCCTCCAAAAAGCTCAGCGAGGCACCGGCGCGGCGGGTCAGGGTGCGCGCCGGGCTGGCCGCGCCCATGGTGAAGGTCGTGTTGGTGTTGACATTGACGTAGCTGGCGCCGCCGAGCAGGAAGATGTTGCCGTCGAGCGTCTGCGTGCGCGCAGTGCCCTGCGCCTCGAGGACCAGACCGCCGCCGCCCCAGCCGGAGACACCGCCGACGCCACTGCCGCTGGTGCCGCGGGTGCGGGCGAATTGATTGTTGCCGTTGATGGCGCCCCCCCAGCGAGCCTCACCGCCGAGGAAGTTCCAGCGATCAATGTCGCTGCTGCCGGCGGCGCTGTTGCGGTTGAAGATGACGGTGCCCGGACCGACAACACTGGCCACGGCATTGAAGCTGTCGGTCGTCGAGTTTTCATCGTCGAGACGACCGTTGAAGACCGTCGTGCCGCCGCGCACCTGCAGGAAGCGGACGTCGCGCTCGCTGGTCTGGTTCGCGTATTGCAGGCCGAAGGCGGTCGTGTTGTCGCGGCTGCCGTAATACACCGAGCCGCTCTCATTCTCACCGCCGAGGGTGAGGGTGCCGTTGCGGTTGTCGTTGTAGGCGTAGAGGTAGGGTGCGTTGAAAAGCTGGTCGGGCTTGGTGAGCAGCACGTGGCTGTGGTAGGCATTGGTCGTGCTGGTGCCGTCGGCACCGAGCACGGCACGGTTGTAGTAGTCGTTCGCCGAGATCAGGGCCCGGGCGCCGTCGGTATAGAAACCGTTGTCATTGCCGCTGTAGCCGGTGGGATCGTACTGGATGCGGAAATAGCCCTGGCGCAGGTCGAGGCGACCGGTGGCGTCCCACTGCTGGAAGACGTTGACGTTGCCCTCGTCGTGACCGCTCATCTGGAAGCGCAGCGAGTGGTTGGAATCGAGGCGCGTGGCCGAGTCGCCAGTGCGGAAAATCGACGTGATGCCGGCGTTGGCGGGATCGGTGCCCAGGTTGCCGGTGGCAATGTCGCGGAACTGGCCGCGCAGGTTGAGGGTGTAGGTTTCGCCGTAGCTGCTGGTGATCAGCGGCGGATCGGAGAAGGAATCGGAGTCGGTGAGGCTGGCATTGTTGATCGTGTAGATGTTGCCGCCGACCGTCAGGGTGCCGTTGTGGCGCGCGGTGACGGCATAGCTCTGGAATTCCGAGGTGCCGTAGGCGTCGGCGACGTCGAGCTTGATGTCGCCGCCCCAGGTGCTGTGGGTGGCACCCTCGTTGCGCAGCAGGGTGGCGCTGCCCTGAATGGTGTTGGTGGCCACAAGATCAATGCCGCTCAGGTTGGTTCCATACTCGAGCAGGAAAGCCGCACCGCCGCCGACCTGCACCTCGCGACTGGCGCCGCCCGCGCCCAGGGCCTGCGGGTGGCGGGCGATGATCGACCCCTGCTCGCTGATGTACACATTGCCGCTGATCTCGTTGGCGGTGTCCAGGTAGAGATTGTTGCGCCCGGTCTTCACGAGGCCGCCGGCATTGACAATGCTTGAGCGCATGAACGCGTTGTTGCCGGTGATGACCTCATACCAGTTCGCGGTGTTGCGGTCGAGGTCGTGCCAGATGGCATTGGAATTGATGATCGCGAGCCGGCCGTCCATGTTGAGAGAGCCGCCGCGGATCACGACTTCCATGTTGGCGGAATTGGCCTCGACGAAGCTGTTGAGGTTGATGAGGCCCGACTGGAGGGTGAGGGTCGTGCCGGTCTGCAGAATGAGGTAGTCTTTGGCAGCCGTGGGCACGGCCTGCCCGGAGGCGGCGGCGTCAAAGCCGATGGTCAGCGAGTTGAGGGTGGTGTCAGCCGTGATCTGGCGCCCGGCGTAGTTGTTTTTGTCGGCAGTGTTGCCAGGCGTCACATAACCTTGGATGCGCCAGTTGGAGCCCGCGGCGGGCAGCGCCGATGTGTCAAACTCGGAGGCGGTCAGCGGCCGCAGGTAACCGTTGTCGAGGGTCATGAGTTCCATGCCGCCGCCGGCGTACATGAAGGATCCCTGGACGGTTTCCAGCGAGCGGGTGTAGGTGCCGATCGTCGGCGTGGCAAGCGTCGGCAGCACTCCCCCCATGGCGCCGATAACCACCGGGGCCGAGCTGCCGCCGAGCGTGCCGGTGCCCACCGTGGTGATCCCGGTGGTGGTGTTGACGAGCAGGGTGTTGTCGGCACCCGCGGCACCGAAGGTTTGCGACGGGTGGGTGACGTAAATCTTGAGCAGGCCGTTTTCGCTGCGTGTGAAGCTCTGCAGTGAGCCGTTGAAGGTGCCGCCGGCGCGGGTGTCCAGATACAGGTAGTTGCTGCCATAGTCGGCCTGGACATTGCCGAGGTTTTCGGTGTTGTTGACGGCACCGTCGGTCTGCAGCTTGAGGAAACCGTTGCGGAAGCTGAGCACACCGCCGTCGTTGAGGCGGTTGTTGTGATTGGCGCTCGGGTAGTTGGGATTGGTCGTGCTGTTGAGCAGGGCGAGCGAGCCCCAGCGGGTGAGGGTGATGGTGCCCGCACCGGCCAGGCTGCCGTTGGGACCGGCGAGCGAGAGGTTGGTGTACTCGGGCGCGGCCGGCGCCGTGCCGCTGGTGGTGAAGCTGTTGGTCACCCAGCGGTAGGTCGGCTGCTTGATCAGGATGTCGCCGTCAAAACTGGTGCTGTTATCGGAAACGAGGCGCATCTCGCGCGAGCCGCGCACGGTGAAGCCGGTGCCGTTGTTGCCCAGGCTGGTGTTGTCGATCACCCCCTGGTATTCGAGGGCGCCGGGGTAGTCCCAGACGCCGAGGGTGCCGTTGTAGTTGCCGGAGCCGCCCTGCACGTCGAAAAGGTTGCCGGAGCCGAGGCTGTCGCGGCCGATGCCGCCGGCGACCAGATTGAGGGTGACATTGGGACCAAAAATCTGGTCAAAGGTGCGGCCGGCATCGCCATTGCCCTCGCGCTGCCAGGTGCCGTTGGAGAAGTTGACCGTGAAGTTGTCGAAGGTCTGGCTGACATGGCTGTTGGCCGCGTGGGTGTTGGTGCCGCTCCAGTAGGTGCCAAACGAGAGGCGCGGGTCGTTGATCGAATTGCCCGAGGTCGGGCTGGCGGTACGGTTGGGGTTGAAGGGATCGGAGGTGCGGGTGCCATTGGCGGGATCGACGCCATCGTAGGTGTTGCGGTTGGCCGTGACATTGATGACCAGGCCGTCGAGGTTGTTGCCGTAGGTCGAGCCATCGATGAGGGCGCCGCCGAGCAGGGCGCCGTTGTTCTCAAACTTGATCTCACCCTCGAAGATGTTGACCACCGCACCGGTGCGGCCGCGGATGTCGGCGTTGTGAAAGCGCCATTCACTGGAGCCGAGCTTGGTCAGGCTGTGGCCGGCAAGATCGACGATGGCGGCGATTTCCGTCGCGCCATCACCGCTCAGGCGACGGCTGACCATGCCCGGACTGTACCCCCCCAGACCGGAATCACCGGTGAGCGCGAGGTGAGCGATCGTGCCGGTGCCGGCGGTGTTGCGCAGCGCCCCTAGGCCGTTTGGCCCCATTCCCTCGATCAGGAAGATCTCGGTGTTGTCGCCCTGAACGTTGAAGTCGCGGTCGCGCAGGTCGACCGCGCCGCCGGCAACCACGGTTTCGTTGCCAACACCAACCGCACCGGCAGCCGCGTTGTTGCCCTCGTAGCGCAGCAGGCCGCTCTGCACCAGCACCTGTCCCTGGAAGGTGTTGGCGTTGTTGATCAGCACCCAGCCCAGGCTGGCATCGGCACTCGGGTCGTTGATGGTGATGGCCGTGGTGCCCGGCAGGATGCTCGGACCGCCGGAGATGATGCCGCTGAGGATCATGCCCTGGTTGTTGCTGGCGTCCGTGATGGTGATATCGAGCGGGTTGTTGAGCACCATCGCCGAGGCGATGGTGTTGTTGCTGCCATTCAGCCCCATGTTGATCTGGGCATTGGCGCCGCTGTTGTCGAACACAAGGGTGCCGCCGGAGATGGTAAAGGAATTGGTGCCGTCGGAGTCGCCAAAATTCAGGATGCCCACGGTCGCTGTCGTGCCCGCGAGGCCGGCATCAATCGTCACGGTGCGCGTGCCGTTGATGTTGTTGGTGAAGTTGGCGATGTGGCCGGCGCCGTTGGGGATGGTGCCGCCGCTCCAGCTGCCGCCCGCACTCCAGTTGCCATTGGCATTGACGTTCCAAGTGCCCGTCACCTGGGCCTGAAGGGATACGGCCATCTGGCTGACCAGCGTAAAGCCAAGCGTCGCGGCGAGTCCGCAAGCCGATTTTTTGAATTTAAAGTATTTTGCCTTCATCGCTGCCCGATCATGGGCAACTGACAAAGAAATCGTCTATTGGGCAATGGATTGCCTTGGACTAAAGACGCGCCGTCCGCAAATTAGCCAAATCTTTTGTTAGATAAGGATGTGGAGCCTATTCTGATAGGTAAAACCTTTGTTTTTCAACGACGCTTGCGAGGCCGGCTCCCTTCCCGTCTTCGACACGGCTCAGTTGGCCTTGCGGCTGTCGAGCTTGCGCAGTTCCACCCACCGAATGGCAAAAGACGTCAGTGAGGTGCCCTCGGTGAGCTTCAGCTTCTGGCGGATCTTCAGCTTGTGAACATCCACGGTCTTGGGGCTGATGCCAAGCTCGCCGGCGATCTGGCCCGTGCTGAGACCCTCGCCAATGAGCTGGAAGACCTCGAACTCGCGGTCGCTGAGGTCGTGGATGGCTCCATCCGGCCCGGGGTGCGAGCCGGAGGAAAAGGCGAGCAGGATGGTCTCGGACATCTTTTCGCTGAGGGCAATGCCACCCGAAAGGACATGGCGGATGGCTTTTTCGAAGTCGCCGTGCGGCGCGTCCTTCATGACGTAGCCCTTGGCACCGGCCTTGAGCGCGCGCTGGGCGTAGAGGGTTTCATCGTGCATGGAGACAACGAGCACCGGCAGTTCCGGATGCAGGGCGCGAATGTCCTTGATCAATTCCAAACCATTGCGGCCCGGCATGGTGATGTCGACGACCATCGCGTCAGGCACATCCTGCTCGAGCAGGCGCAGGGCTTCCGAGGTGTCGCCGGCCGTCCAGGCACAGGACAGGCCCTGCAGGTTTTCAACGAGCATTTTCATGCCCTCGCGCATGAGGGTGTGGTCGTCGACGACGGCAATGCGTTTGGTGGCGGTGGTATCCATGGCGTGGGCGTGTTTCAGGTTTCGTTTTGGGGGGGGGAAAGCGGGACCAGACACTCAACGGAGACGGTGGCGCCATCCTCGGCGCTGGTCGGTGGGTGGAAGACGAGCGACGCACCCAGGGCATCCAGGCGCTGGCGCACCAGGTGCATGCCCATGCCGGAGCCGTTGCCATCCGACTCGCCGGGCCGGTAGGGCATGCCGTCGTGGCTGACGACCAGGCGCGCCTCGGTCGGCGTGGTTTCAAAGGCGATTTCCAGCCAGGTGCAGCGGCTGTGTTTGGCGGCGTTGTTGGCCAGCTCCTGGGCGACCCGGAAGATGTGGGTGGCGGTCTCGCCGGTGAGCGGTGCGTCGACGTTGGAAAACTCGACGCGGCAGGGCACCTTGAAACCGCTGGTGATGAAGTCGCCCAGATCGCTGAGCGCGGCGGTCAGGCCGAGCGCCTCGATGCCGACCGGCGCGAGGCCGCGGGCGAAACGCCGGGCGATGCCGGTCGCCTCGCTGAGGTCGCTGGCCAGTTCGGTGGCCAGGGCCTGCTGCGGGCTCTCTTGGCGGGCGAGGGCCGCCTGCAGGACGCCGGTTTTCATGAGTGCAGCCGCCAGGCGCTGGCAGAGGTCGTCGTGCAGGTCCATGCCGATGCGCCGCCGCTCATTCTCGGCGGTGTCGAGCAGGCGGCGCTCCAGCATCTTGCGCTCGCTGACATCCATGACAATGCCCGCCACGGCATGGCCACCCGTGGTTGATCCAGGCACGGTAAAGCCGCGGCAGCGCACCCAGCGCGTCTGGCCGTCGTGGCCGGCGAGGCGCAACTCGAGCTCCTGGGTGGCACCGCCAGCGCGCAGGCTGCGCAGCACCTCCAGGCAGCGGCGGCGGTCCTCGCGCGCAAGCGCGCGCAGCCAGTCCCAGCGATGCACGGCCAGCCGCGCCGGATCGCGCATGAACACCTCCATGTAGGCATCGTTGACGAAGGGCTCGCTGTCCGGCTGGGCCGGGGCCAGCCAGAAGACGTCACGCATCGCCATGGCGATCTGGCGCAGGCGCAGCTCGGAGTGGCGCAACTTCTCGTGGGCGGTGCGAATGGCCTGGGAGACATGCGCCAGTTCATCGCTGCCAGGCAAACCGGCCAGCGGGTCGCGCTCCAGGGAAATGCCCTCGACCTGGCCGACCAGGACGCTGACTCGGCCGGTGATGACGATCTTCAGCAGCAGCCAGAGCGCCAGGCAACCACCGGCCAGGGCGAGCCCCTGCACCGTCGAGGCGTGCAGCGCCGCCGCCATGCCCTCGGCCAGCGGCCGCTGCAGGTCGTACTCCAGCACGACACAGCCTCGCTTCTCGTCCAGGCCCTCGCGGAAGGGAAAGATGGCGAGCAGGGTGTGGTCGCGCACCGTCTCGATCACCCGCCCCTCCATGGTGGTGCGTGCCGTCTCGACCAGGGCCTGCGCGGAGGCCAGTGGCGTGTGCGCCAGCGGCAGGCCGCGCAGGCTCTGGCGGGTCGCATGGCTGACGCTGCCGCGGTCGTTGAGCACCATCCCAAGCACCAGGTCCTGATGGGTCGAGGTGTAACTGATGTTGAGGTCGATCAGGTGCGCGGCCTGACGGCGAATCAGGTGCTGGGCCATGCCGGACAGGCGCGAGCCCTCGGTGAAGGCCTCGGACAGCAGGCGTTCACGCCGGGACTCGACCGCACGACCCGTCATCCGCACGGCGCTGATGCTGATGAGCACCGCGCCGACCAGGAACAGGGCCGAGGAGATTTTGAACTGCAGGGAACGCGTCACGGCAGGCCCTCCAGCAGTGTGGGGTCAAAAACCTCCTCGGGTTGCACCGTTCTCCCGTCCGCTGTGTCGGCCGGGAGACTGTCCTGCAGCTCGCGAAACAGGGTCGCCAGCCAGTCATCCTGGCCGCGCAGCCAGAGCCGGCTCTGCTCCAGCCCTGGCAGATCGATCTTGGTCAAGGTGGCGCGAAAGCCCTCGAGACTGACCCCCTCACGACGCAAGACCGGGGCCAAGGCCGGGCCACCCGCCCGCAAGCGCTCCGCCCAGCGGCCATGCGTCTGCACCAGCTGTACCAGCGCCTCGCGATGCTCGGTCAGCGCGGCCGCATGCACGGCCAGCACCCGCACCACCGCCGCTCCGGGTCGGCTGGAATCATAGATGGGCCGCAGGCGATCCAGCCGCAGGGGCCAGGGCTCCGTGCAGACAATGGCGTCGAGCGGGAGCTTGTCGAAGGCCTCCTGGGTCTCGGTTGGATTGAGCACCACCGGATGAATGTCGCCCATCCCCACCTCCGCTTCGGCGAGCGCGCGCCCGAGCAGCCAGGCACCGGCCGTGCGCGGCTCGTAACCCACCCGCCGGCCGCGCAGATCCGACACCGACTGAATGCCGGGCTTCACCAGCAGCACATCCGCCCCGCGGGAGATGTCCGTCACCATGACCACCTTCAGGGGATAGCCCTGGCGCACCTGCAGGATCACCTCGTCGAGGGAAAGGATCGCCGCATCCACCACCCGGTTGCCCACCGCCCGCATCGCCGCCGAGGTCCAGTTGATCTCCACCAGACGCACCCGCGCGGGGTCCAATTCGCCCTGCTCGCGCGCCAGCACCCAGGGCTCCGCCCCCGGCCACAGGCCAACCGCCACCATGAGCGGCTTGCCCTGCTCTGTTACTGGCAGCAGCAGCGCCCCGGCCCACAGCGCCAGCACCATCAGCATGGCCAGGACGTTGCTGGGCGCGAAGACAGGCTGGGGATCGGGCGAGTGCATGGCGGCTCCAAGGGCACGCCGCAGCAACCGGAAGCGACGGCAGCGTCTGGCAGTAAAGCATCCCGCACTTCTTAGCGTCAATAAGGCTTTCCTTTATTAAATGGCAAAGAAGGCTCAGGGATCCCCCCTCCCAACCCTCTCACTGCTCCGGCACTCCCCCTTCCTGGGGCACGCCGTTGCCGTTCAGGTACACGCAAATCCGCCAGGCATGGTAGCCGGCATGATCCAGCCAGTGCAGGGCATCCAACCGCTCCAGCGAATGCGCTGGCGATCCCTCGCCCTCCGCCGTCGCCTGCAGGATCGCCGCCCGCTCATGCCGGCGCAGGTCGGCCAGCATCGCCGCCTTCGCCTCCAACTCAACCAGCCAAGCCGTCGGTCCGCCCCCCACCAGGCCGGAGGTCGCCAACCCAAGGATTTCACCCGCGAGCTGACGGGCAGTGCGCAGGGTCCCGTCACCCAAACGCTCCAGCACCCCCGAGGGCAGGTTCAGACGCACCTGCAGACGCGTCAGGTGATCGATCGCATGCATCTCGGCCAGGCGCGCCTGCGACACCGCGGCATCGCCCGGCAGCACCGGGATGCGGGCCAGGAACTGCTGTGCCTCGGCGAGCGCGCCGGCGATTTCCTGGCGGACCGCCTCCGGGGCCGGCTGTGCCTCCAGACAGCCACGCAGAGCCTCAAACAGTCGGCAGGCGGTCTCCGCCAGCGCACGCCTCAGCGCCTCCAACGCCACCGGGGGGGTGTGCAGCAGGGTCGGATCCAGGTGCCGGGTCAGGCGCGGCCCGCGGTCGCGCAGCAGCCCCTCGATGAGCCGGGCAAAGCCGCGCACCCAGGGCAGGAAGCAGAGCACGCCGACCGCGACAAAGCCCGTGTGGAAGGCCGCCAGGCTGACCGCCCCCGGTTCCAGCCCCCAGTGCGCCTGGGCATGGCCGATGCCGCGCAGGTACCAGGGCAGCAAGCCCAGCGCCAGTCCGCCGGTGCCGGCATGAAACAGCACGTGTGCGAGGGCCGTGCGCTTCGCCGGCACGCTGCCACCCAGGGCCGCCAACACCCCGGTCACCGTCGATCCCATGGCGGCACCAATGGCCAGGGCCGCCGCCTGCTCAAAGTTCACCGTGCCGGTGTGCAGGGCGGTCAGATTCGCCGCCATCGCCACACTCGACGACTGCATCACCACCGTCAGCGCCATGCCGATCGCCAAGGCCAGCAGGTGCGCCTGAAAACCGCTCGACGGCAGGTCTGCCGTCCGGATCGATGCCCCCAGGGCCTGCATCGATCCCTGCAGAAAATCGATGCCGAGGAAAATCAGCGCAAACCCCGCCAAAGCCGTTCCCAGGGCGGCGTGCCGGCCATGGCCGAACAGCTTCAGCAGGGCTCCGAGCGCCACCAGCGGCAGGGCAAAGAGCCCCAGCTTCACCTTCAGCCCCAGCAGCGCCACCATCCAGCCCGTGCCCGTGGTGCCGAGACTGGCGCCAAACACCACCCCCAGCGCCTGCGGAAAGGTCAGCAACCCGGCGCTGACAAAGCCGATCACCGTCACCGTCGTCGCGCTCGACGACTGCACCAGCAGCGTCACCAGCGCCCCCGAACCGAAGGCCTTGAACGGCGTGCCCGTGAAGCGCACCAGCGCCCGCCGCAGCGACTCCCCCGCCATGACCCGCAGCCCCTCCGTCAGCAGGGCCATGCCGAGCAGGAACAGGCCCAGCCCGCCGGCCAGTTGCAGGGACATTTCGATCATCGCGCCAGCTTGTGCCGGCCCGGCGCAAAGATAAAGCGGCTTTAGCGGGGCGAAGCCGCCGAGGCCCTCGGCGCAGCGGGCAGAGGACAAAGCCGCGGCAGACGGACCGCTCCTGATCGAACTGCCGATGCTGTAGAGCTTTGCCACGCAAATGACCCGCCGAACCCCGCGGAACGCGCTCCACTTCCCTCTCGGGGGTCTCAGGTCAGTCCAAGGGACAGGAAAAGGGCCCTCCAAGTTTTGCCTTGAATTTTCGGAATCGATTCCTCATATTTCAATATATCCATGATTGCCCGCCACCTCAAGGACCTGCTGATCCAGCGCCTCCACCAAGCGCCGGCCGTGGCCTTGCTGGGCTCCCGCCAGGTCGGCAAAACGACCTTGGCTCGGGATCTGGACTTGGGCAAACCCACGCGCTATCTCGATCTCGAGCGCCCCTCGGATCTCGCCAAGCTGGCCGATCCGGAGCTTTACCTCTCGGGCCTCGCCCAGCATCTGGTCATTCTCGACGAAGTCCAACGCCTGCCAGGCTTGTTTCCCGTCTTGCGCAGCCTGATTGATGAACGCCGCCGAACGGGAGAGCGGGAGTGCCAGTTTCTGCTGCTCGGCTCGGCCTCGCCCGAGCTATTGCAGCAGAGCTCCGAAACCCTGGCGGGCCGCATCAGCTATCTGGAACTCACGCCCCTGCAACTTCCGGAATTGCCCCATCCGGAGCGCGCGATGCAAACCCACTGGGAACGCGGCGGCTACCCCGACAGCTACCTCGCTGCCGATGCGGAAACCTCGCTGCAATGGCGGGAAGATTTCATCATCAGCTACGTCGAGCGCTACCTGCCGCAGCAGGGCATCACGGCCCCACCCATCGTTCTGCACCGATTTTGCACCATGTTGGCCCACCAACAGGGGGCCACCCTCAACCTGAGCAAGCTCGCCGGCTCTCTGGGCATCGATGGCAAAACCGCCCGCCGCTACCTCGACCTGCTCGAAGGGCTGTATCTTGTGCGCTCGCTGCCGCCGTGGTCACGCAACGCCGGCAAGCGGCTGGTGAAATCGGCCAAGGTCTACTGGCGCGACAGCGGCCTCCTCCATGCGCTGGCGGGCCTGCCCACCCTGGAACACGTGCTGGGCCATCCGCTCTGCGGCGCCTCCTGGGAAGGCTATTGCATCGAGCAGATCCTCAACCGCCTGCCCAAGGGGGCGACCGCCAGCCATTACCGCACCCATGCCGGAGCCGAGGTCGATCTGGTCATCGAACAGCCCGATGGCCAGATTTGTGCCGTGGAAATCAAGCGCACGCTCTCACCGAAGGTGACTCCCGGCCTGATCGAAAGCCTGCAGACGCTTCGCGCCGACCACGGCTTCCTCATCATTCCCGAGGGCGAGTCCTATCCCTTGTCCAAAACAGTCACAGCCATCGGCCTGGCGGACTATCTCCGGGGACTTTCGCCCCCTCCGTCATCGCGCTAGGGCCAAAACGCAGGGCGGATTCAGACGGGGCTTGGGACAGCGGATACCGTGCCCCAATGGGCACGAATGTCACGAACGGGCAGGGCGCCGGCAAAGCTACATGCCATTCGTGATGCTTTCCGGCCTAAGAGGATCCGAAACTCTGGGGCGGGATCATAAACGCGCACTCTCCGGTGCTGCTCCGGTTGGGTACGTGTCAAAGGACGAGATGGACAGGATGGACCCGATTGACCCTCAGCCGGGCTCTGCCGATGGGGCTTGTGGCAGCGCGGGGGCCACGCCCCCCCCACTTGGGACTTTCCACCTGTGAAACTTGCAACCGGCCTCCCTCTCAGCCCCTGCTGGCTTTTCCCGAAAGAACCGGCCGTCCTTGCCCGGCTTCCCTGACCCGCCATGCCCCGCATCCTGCTCGCCGGCCTCTTCCACGAAACCCACACTTTTCTCGACGGCACCACCGGTCCCGAGGACTTCACGACCCGCCACGGCGCGGACATCCTGGCGGCGCGCGGCGATGCCTCGCCCTTCGGCGGCGTGCTCGATCTGGCCGCCGAATTCGGCTGGCAGATCCTGCCCACGGTCGACTGCCGCGCCCAGCCCAGTGCGACGGTGGCCGACGCGGTGCTGGAAACCTTTTGGCACGACTTCGCCCGCCTCGCCGGGCCCGAACTGGAGCGCGGGGTCGACGGCATTTACCTCGTCCTGCACGGCGCCATGGTCACCGAGAGCGAGGAGGATGTGGAGGGCCTGATTCTGGAGCGCCTGCGCGCCCTGCCCGGTGCGGCCGGGGTGCCCATGTTCGGCGTTTTCGATCTGCACGCCAACTTCACCCCGAAGATGGCCCGCCATGCCGACTGCCTGGTCGGTTACCGCGAAAACCCGCACACCGACGCCCGCGAGGCCGCCTGCACCGCCGCCCGCCTGCTCCAGCGCTGCCTGGTCACCGGCAGTCGGCCGCGCCAGTTGCATCGCCTGACACCCCTGGTCTGGCCGCCCACCGGCACCGCCACCGCCGCCGATCCGATGCGCGCGCTCGAGGCCCTCGCCCGCGAGATCGAGCGGGAACCCGGGGTCTGGTCGGCCAGCGTTGTCGCCGGTTTCGCCTTTGCCGACACCGCCTGCACCGGCGTCAGCTTCGTCCTCGCCGGCGATGCCGACGCCCCCCTGACCGGCCACCTCGACCGCCTCGCCCGCCTGGCCTGGGAGCTGCGCGAGCTGGGCAACGTCACCGAACCCTCGGCGTATGAGGTGCTCGCCAGCCTGCAGCCAACACCTCCCGGCCTGACCGTGCTCGTCGAACCCTCCGACAACATCGGCGGCGGCGCCCCCGGTGACGGCACCGGCCTGCTGCGCGCCCTGCTCGCCACCGGTCTGCCCAACGCCGCAGTCTGCCTCGCCGATCCCGCCGCGGTTGCGGCTTTGTCGAGTCACGCTCCTGGCGACCGCATCCGCCTCGCGGTCGGCGGTCGGGGCAGTCGCCTGGATCCCGGGCCGGTTGAACTGGAGGTCGAGCTGGTCGCGCTCAACGACGGCCGTTTCGAACTCGAGGACAAGCAGAGCCACCTGGCCTCCATGTGTGGCGACCGCTTTGACATGGGCCCTTGCGCGGTCGTGCGCCACGCCGGCCTGACCCTGCTGCTCACCAGCGTCAAGACCCCGCCCTTCGACCTCGGCCAGTGGCGCAGCCAGGGGCTGGAGCCGACCCAGTTCTCCTTCCTCGGCGTCAAGGCCGCGGTCGCCCACCGTCGCGCCTACGATCCGATCGCCACGCGCATGCTCTGGGTCGACACCCCCGGCCCGTGCAGCAGCCGGCTCGCCTCCCTGCCGTTTCGTCGCCTGCGCCGCCCGGTCTGGCCGCTCGACGAGGTGACGCTGCCGTGAGGCGGGGCGGGACGGCCAGGGAAAACTCACGTTTTCCGCGACCCCAACCCGGCGCCCTGAGGACAGGGTGCCCTACCTATCCAAGCCCGGCGCCCTCGGAGATGGCGCCCTACCCTGCCTTCGCGTCCTGGCACCTACGCCTCCGGTGCCCGGCCCTCTGAAATCTGAGATCTGAAATTTGCAATCCCCGGTCCCGGCGCCGGGCGACCGAAGAAAACGTACAGCCAGCCGATCATCAAGCCGATGAGCGGGGTCGGCAGAACGATGGACAGCACGGTCCACAGGCGCGGCAGGCGGACCGGCGCGGCGCCGAGATTCACCTGCAGCACCCCCTGCAGGAGCAGGCCGGTCGACAGCAGCAGCAGGGCCGCAAGCCAGAAGGCCCAGGCCAGCAGGAAGGCGCGGGCCTGCGGCAGCTGCTCGGGAGTCGTCCAGTGCGCCTTGTGGGGGAGGTTCCAAGACCGGGGGAACTTCAGGCAGAGGCCGATCACGGCCACCACGAACAGACCCATGGCGACCGGTCCCAGGCTGGCCCAGAGCAGGAAGTCGCCCCGGGTCTGCCAGCCGTTGGCCAGTCCCTGCAGGTTGAAATGTGTGGCCACGCGCGTCGGCAGGGCCGCGCCGTGGTGCCAGACGAGGGCGACATGAACGACCGCGAGCAGCAGCCAGACCAGGGCGGCGGGGAGGGGGCGTGGCATGTTTCGGAGCAAGTTCTGCTAGGCCATTCCATCCCGGGATCGCCGCCACGTGTGACCGAGCAGATGGACAAGAACCAGGGAGGCCATGAGGGCGAAGGCGGTGCCCCAGGCGGAGAATTCGGGCGGCTGATGAAAAAACGACGGTGTGGAAACCCAATCCCGCTGCAGCCAAAACGTGTCCCACAGTTGGACGAGAACCAGAAACACTGTTGTGGGTCCGAGCGGCTTCTCAGAGAAGCAGATCAGGTAAAAGCAAGCGGCCAGCGCCACCAGGTAGAGTGCGCCGAACCCGTACAGGAAGTTTTGAAACACCTGGAAGAAGAGCGACACCGGAACCCAGGCGACATCCTTGATTCTCAAATCAATCTCGAAGGGATCGCCAACCAGCATGTTTGCACCCACCATGCCGATGGCATGTCCCAGCATCGCTGCACCGAAAAACAGCAAGACCCTGCCCCAAGCCGTGGCCACGCCCGCGGCCATCGCTTCGACGGGTTCAAACAGCGGGCGGCTCATGGAAGCTCGGGGGGCAGGTTGCTCGCAGGTGGGTTCGCTTCAGTCAACCAGCCTGTCGGAGCAGGCTAGGTTGAGGATGGCCGCGTTGCAAACTGAAACCCGGCGCTCTGGGACAGAGCGCCCTACCTTGCGCGCGGCCCAAACCCGGCGCCCTCGGAGATGGCGCACTACTTTGCCGGGGTGGTCGGCAGGTTGGGGACGAGGTGCTCGGCGGCCTTGGCGGCTTCGGCGCGCAGCTCGGGGTTGGCGTTGACCTGCTCGAATTCGCGGCACCAGCCCTTGATTTCGAGCTCGTTGAAGATCTTGCCGATGACCCGACGCAGCAGGCCCTTGAGGTTGGGCAGCTCGACCTCCTGAAGGCTGCGGATGGCGGCCTCCTTGTAGGTTTCGAGCATGAGGGTGGCCTTGTCGTACACCCCGGTCTCGGTGGCCCACTGGCGGATCGTGGCCTTCTCCGGCAGGGCGCTGGCCTGGCCGTTCCACAGGGCCTCCATGACTTCCTTGACCTCGCCCTTGCCGCGCTCGCGCAGCAGGGCCAGCAGGATGCTCGGCCGGATCGCCACCTGGGTGGCCGTGGCGGAGTCATCGCCGAGGTCATCCAGGTCGTCGCGGATCTGGTAGGCGATGCCGAGGTTCTCGCTGTATTGGTGCAGGGCGTCCTCGGTCTCGTCGAGACGGCCGGCGAGCGCCGCACCAATCTTCAGCGCCACCTCGAAGGCGGGCGCGGTCTTGCTGCGGAAGATCTCCAGCACCTGGGTGTTGCTGAGCGCCACCGGATGGTTGTTCCAGAGCAGCTCGGCGCCCTGGCCGCGGCAGAGTTCACGCTGGCCTTCGGCGGCGACCTTCAGACAGGCGCTGCGCAGGTGGGCGGGCACGTCCATCTCGGCGAGCAGGCGGTAGCCCTCGCCGATGAGCAGGTCGCCGGCGTTGAGCGCCACCGCCACGCCGTGCTCGGAATGCAGGGTCGGCTCGCCGTAGCGCTCGGCGTCGTTGTCCTCGATGTCGTCATGGACGAGCGAGGCCTTGTGGAAGGCTTCGACGGAGATGGCGGCGAGCTTGACGGCGTCGGAAATGGGGCCCTCGGGATCCTCGCGCAGGGCCTGGTAGGCGGCGACGGTGAGGAAGGGGCGCCAGCGCTTGCCGGCGCGGGCCAGCCAGTCGCGCGCGATCTCCTCGGTCTGGCAGCTCGGCTGGCCGAGCAGGCCGTCGAGCGCCTCGCGCTCGAACCAGGTTTTCACCTCGTCGTGCAGGGCGTTCAGGTTGAGCCGGCGCGTCTTGTCCTCGCTGGTCAGGTGGATGTAGTCCCAGACCCAGTCGACATCGACCGTGGTGTCGATGCAGTCGTCCTGCAGCAGCGGCACGGCGACCGCCGGGATGGCGGCGGCCTCGACGTAGGGGAAGGTGCGCTCGAGCACCGGCAGGCAGGAGATGCCGACGATGGCCTCGATCTTGCCGGTCTGGATGAGCGACATGACGATGGCGCTGCCCTCGGCGACGAGGACCGCGTAGCCGAGCTTTTCCGCCTCGTTCTGGAAGTCCTGGATCGAGCACAGGCCGCACTGCTTGCAGAGCAGGCCGAACTCATCGAAGGGCGCCGGGCACTTGCTCTCGACGCGCAGGCACTTGGGCATCAGCAACAGGCGCTTTTCGAACGGTACCGTGGCCAGCGACTCGCGCCAGGTCTCGTTGGCGAGCAGCACGCCCGTGTAGTCGCGGTAGACCCGGTCGATGCCGTGGATGGCGAGGATCTTGTCGGTGTGCTGCTGCAGCTCGTCGATCGGCACCGGCGGCACCAGCTTGGCCTCCTCGGCGTAGGCACGCACGGCCTGCAGGACGAAGTCGCGGTCGGCTTTCGTCTGCGGGATGTTCTTCTTCGGCTGCCGGAAACGGCGCACCAGACCGGGGATGGTGGGCGGCAGGGCGACAGAGCGGACGGTGGACATGAGGGGAAAGGGGGGCAGCGAAATCCGGGCCGGGGCTTGTTGAGATTTCGTCTTGGGTTTCTCCTGTAACCGTGGCGCGGGATGGAGGTCTTGCAAGGATTGCGCCCGGCTGCGCGAAAATTGCGCCCCGTGGACGCAACAAGGCCGGCCGTCCTTGCGGTCGGCCGGCCCCGGGAGGTCGGATCACTTGCCGAGCGCGCCCTTGATGGCGTCGACGACTTCCGGCGCGTCCGGTTTCGTGCCCGGCGCGAAGCGGGCGAGGATCTTGCCGTCCTTGCCAACGAGGAACTTGCCGAAGTTCCACTTCACGTCGCCGGGGAAGGGCGAGTCCTTGCCGCTGAGGGCCTCATAAAGCGGGTGCTTGTCCGGACCCTTGACGACGACCTTGTCGAACATCGGGAAGCTGACCTGATACTTACTGGAGCAGAACTCCTTGATCTGCTCGTTGCTGCCCGGCTCCTGGGCACCGAAGTCGTTGCAGGGGAACCCGAGCACGGCGAGGCCGTGTTTGGAGAACTCCTGGTGCAGGGCCTGGAGTTGCGTGTATTGCGGGGTGTTGCCGCAGCGGGAGGCGACATTGACGATGAGCAGGACCTTGCCTTCGTAGGCTTTCAGGCTGGTGTCCTTGCCGTCGATGTCCTTGAGCGGGATGTCGTAGAGACCGGCGGCGGTGGCAGTGGCCGCCAGGGCGGCGGTGAGGGCGAGGGTGAGCAGGGCTTTCATGGCGAACTCCATTACGCCGGGCGCGGCCAAAAGTTCTTCTTTGTTTACGTGTCCAGGTGGGAAAAATGCCGTTTTTCGCAATCCCGCGGCTACAACGGGGACAGGCGCAGTTCTGTAGAGCGGGGCAGTGACCCGCTCGGTCGGGAACCCCGCGGTCGCTGCCCGCGGCTACTACGAGGTCAGCCGCCCATCTGCAGGGCGGGACAGTGCCCCGCAGGATCCCCCAAAGCCCGCGTTGTGGCCAACGCGCCTGCGGGGAAGCTCACTCGGCCAGCCACTGCACGGCGTCGATGATGACGTAGCCATCGGTGCCGGCATTGCTCACCGTCACCTCGGCCGGACCGGCGGCGAAGTCGAACTCGCCGAGCGACACGGCAATGCCATCGATCTTGCCCGGCTCGCGCTGGTCGACCGTAACCTTGGCCTCGCCCCCGGCGTGACGGACCACGACCGGGACGTTGCTGGCGCGGTTCTTGTTGGAGGCATAGACCAGCCGCACCTCGTAGCGGCCGGCCTTGGCCAGGTCGGCGCGGAACACGGCCTGCGACTCGCCCTTGCCGGCATTGCCGTCGTGCTGGTAGCTGGCGTTGTAAAACTTGCCGGCCGCGCCCTCCTGCCAGTGGCCGGTGAGGGTGGCCTTGAGGTCGTCGACCACGATCCCCTCGAGCGACACCGATTTGCTGGAGACCGGGCCGCTGTACTCGAGGATCTGGCCGTCCTGGAGCAGGCGCTCGCGCAGCTGGGCGTAGGGCACCTGCTGGACCGGCAGACCGCCGTCGATCGCCATCACCGCGGCAGTGGCAGCCGACTGGCCGAGGATCATGAACACCGGCTCCATGCGGATGCTGCCGTAGGCGATGTGGCTGGCGGACATCGCCACCGGCACGAGCAGGTTGCGGCCCTGACCTTCCTTCGGCACCAGCGAGCCGTAGGCGATCGCATAGGGACCGTTGGTGCTGACGCCGATGTCGCCCTCGTTCTGCACGTACCCCTCGGGGGTGATGTAGCGCTGGACGTTGTGGCTGTCGATCGTGTAGCTGCCCATGCCCACCGAGTCGGGGGTCGGCTTTTTCTTGCGCAACTCGTTCTCGGTCATGACGAAATGCCCGATCATGCGCCGCGCCTCGCGGATGTAGAGCTGGTGCGACCAGTGGCCGTTGTCGGTGAACTCGTCCTTCGGCAGGCCCCACTTCTGCAGCTCCTCGCGGACATCGGCCGGCACGCGCGGGTCGTTGGCGACGAACCACATCAGGCCCTGCTGGTAGCGCTGGTGCTCGGCGATGATCTCGCGCCGGCGCTCGTAGCTGGCCTCGGGGTAGTCGTAGTTGTAGCCGATGTTGTCGAAGCTGAAGGGACCGTGGTTGTTGGTGTCGGTCTTGTGATTCGGGATCGGGTCGAACTTGTCGAAGAACTCGCGCCAGCCGGCGGCGAAGACGCGCAGGATCAGCTCATACTGGCTGGCGTCGTAGCCCTCGGGCTTCGGGAAGGGCACGCGGTTCGAGGGATCGTTGGTGTAGCAGGAGCGGAAGCAGTAGGCCTGCACGCGGTGGTCGCCCTCGCCCTTGACGCCCGGGTTCTCGGTGCTGATGCGCGCCAGCACGCCGCTCTTTGGGTCGCCCGGCACCTTGTAGGGGCTGATCGGCTGGTCGACCGCGCCGAAGTGGTGGCGATGGTGCAGCACGCCGACCTGGATGCCGTTGTGCTCCTCGCCGTAGACGCGGTTCGCCTCGCGGCCGACGTGGTAATCGACCCCCGCCGCCGCCATCAGGTCGCCCTCGTAGGTGACATCGAGGAACATCTTCCCCTCGTAGGTCTTGCCGTCGAGCGTGGTGATCGAAACAAGGCGGTCGCCATCCTTTTTGACGCCCTTGGCGCGGTCGAGCAGGGCCTCGCGCACCACCGGGATGCCGAGTTCCTTGACCCAGTCGTCGAAGATGCGCTCGGCGACGTGCGGCTCAAAGATCCACATCGTCCGTTCCTTGCCGTCCATGGCCGGCGTGCCCTGGCCCTGGTTGCCGTACTCGTCCTGCTTCTGCTGGCGCCAGGCCTCGGGCTTCTGGTAGTGCAGGTAGACGCGGTGGTAAAACTGCCGGGAGAGGCCGCCGATGACCGCCTTGTTGCCGCTGTCGGTCCAGCCCAGGCCGCCGCTGGTCAGGCCGCCGAGATGCTTGTCCGGGCTGACGATGATGACCGACTTGCCCATCTGCTTCACCTGCACCGCCGCGGTGATCGCGGCGCTCGTGCCGCCGTAGATGACGACATCATGCTCGGCAAAGACGGCGGTGGCCAGGGACAGCAACAGGGCGAGGCGGGTTTTCATGCCTCCACCCCTGCCCCGCTGCGATGGCTTGTCAACGCGGGGCGTGGTGGAGTGGGGCGGGTTGTCTTCAGCCCGTCGTGCAGGAGCCCGCGTGGGGCCACCATCCGACACCCGGCGCCCTGGGACAGGGCGCCCTACCCACAGGCCCGTCTCACAGCAGCTTCTCCGCGAGCGCCAGATCGGCGGCAAACGTGATCTTCGGGTTCGGGCCGTCGTTGACGACGACATGCACGGGCGCACCGAGGTGTTGCACGGCGGAAACCTCGTCGGTGACGAGGCGCCCCTCCCCCAACACGGCCTCGTAGGCGCGGGTGAGCAGGTCGAGCCGGAACACCTGCGGGGTCTCCATGATCCAGGCGCCCTCGCGCTCGATCGAGCCGGTGATCACCCCGTTCGCATCGGCGCGCTTGAGGGTCTCGGTCAGCGGACGCGCGCAGGCGGCGGCACCGTGTTCACGCGCGGCGGCGAGGCAGCGCTCAATCTGGTCCGGCGAAATCAGGGGGCGGGCGCCGTCGTGCACCGCCACCAGTTCGGTGCCGGGCGCGCAGGCGCGCAGGCCTTCCCAGACCGACAAATGCCGTTCGGCCCCACCGGGCAGGATCGCCTGCAATTTCTCCAGCCCCCCTTCGGCCTGCCAGCCGCGCACGGCGTCGGCGGCTTCGTCGCCGGCCACCACCAGAATGGCCTCGATGCCCGCGCAGGCCTGGAAGGCGGTCAGCGTGCGCCGCAGCACCGGCACGCCGGCCAGCGGTGCCAGCAGTTTGTTGAAGCCCATCCGGCGACTGCTGCCGGCGGCAACGATGAGGGCGGTGGTCATGCAGCCGGTTTTTTGGCGGCGGCCTTCTTGCCGGCGCCGGATTTTTTGCCCTTGGCGCCGCCCTTGCCGGCCTTGCCTGCACCACCGGTCGGCAACTGCGGTTTCGCTTCCGGATGCTTGGCCAGGATCGCGCGCAGTAGGGCGACCACCTCCGGCTGTTCCGCGGCGAGGTTGCGGGTTTCCAGGGGGTCGGTCTGGTAGTCGTAAAGTTCCAGCTCGGCGGTGTCCGCCGGTGCGCCGATCTTTTTCCACTCGACCAGGCGATAGCGTTCGGTGCGGATGGCGCGGCCCAGCTTGTCGTTGCGCGGATAGACATGGATGACGCTGTCGCGCGCCGGCTTGGCCGGGTCCTTCAGCACCGCCGCAAAACTGGCGCCATCCAGCCCGGCCCGCGCCGGCAGTCCGGCCAGCTCGCTCAGCGTCGGGTAGAGATCGACCGTTTCCACCATGGCCCGGGTCGAGGCCCCCTTGGCAATGCCGGGACCGGCGAGCAGCAGCGGGATGCGCGCCGCCTGCTCGTAGTTCGTGTGCTTGCACCAGAACCGGTGGTCACCGAGGTGCCAGCCGTGGTCGCCCCAGAGCATGACGATCGTGTTGTCGGCGAGACCAAGGCGCTTCAGCGAGTCGAGCACGAGGCCGAGCTGGGCGTCCATGTAGCTGGTGGCGGCATAATAGCCGTGGATGAGCCGGCGCGTCGCGGCCGGATCGATGTCGCCCTGGGCGGGCATGTCGCTGTACTGGCGCAACTCGCCGCCGAACTGGCCGGCGTAGGCGGGAGCCCCGGCGGGCGGCTCGGTCACCTGCGGCATTGGCAGGGTGGCGGGATCATAGAGGTCCCAGTACTTTTTCGGCGCAACGAACGGCAGGTGCGGACGAATGAAACCGACGGCGATGAAGAAGGGTTGGTCGGGCTTCTGCGCGGCCGCCTCGAGCCGGCGCACGGCTTCCCGGGCGGTCTGCCCATCGGCATAAATCTCATCCTCAACCCCGGCCAGTTCCGTCGCCGGCCCCCGCGGACCATTGCGACTCTCACGCAGGTTCGCCGTGCTCTCCGGCAGGGCGTAGGTGGCCGCCTTCGGGTTCCAGTGCGGCACGTTCCAGGACGCCGCATCCTCGACGTTGCCATGGCCGCGATGGAAGATCTTGCCCATGGCCTCGGTGTGATAGCCCTGGGCCATGAAGTGCTGGGCCACGGTCACCGCGTCGGGGGCGGCCTTGCGGAAGTTCGTGCTCAGTTCGTAGATGCCCAGCGTCTGCGGCCGCAGGCTGGTCATCAAGGCGTTACGCGAGGGCGAGCAAACCGCCTGGTTGCAGTAGGCGGCGTCAAAGCGGACCCCGCGCGCGGCCAACCCATCCACATTCGGTGTCTTGGCGACCGGATCGCCATAGCAACCCAGCACGGGCTTGAGGTCATCGACACAGATGAACAGAACGTTCGGCGGCGCCGCCACCGAGGAACCGAGCGCGAGCAGGCTGGAAAAAAGAAGCGCGAGTTTCATGCGCCGTCCCTAACGTCGGCCCGGGCGGCTTTCATCCGGAAAAGTGTCGCCCGCCGCCCCCTCTGAAATTTGAAATCTGAGATCTGCCATCGCCAGCTCCTAGCTGGCGAGGATCCGGCCAAAGAAGCGCAGGCTGTCGGCCAGGTGCTCGTGCCAGTACTCCCAGGTGTGCCCGCCGGGGAACTCGGCGTACTCATGCGCAATGCCCGCCGCCAGCAGGCCGGCATGCAGGGCGCGGTTGTCCTCGATCAGCACGTCCTCGGTGCCGCAGTCGAAGCGCAGCGGCGGCAGGCGACCGGCGTTCGCGCGCAGGCAGTCGAGTGCCGCGAGCGGTGCGGTTTCGCGCAGCGACCAGGTGTCCGGATCCTCCTCGACAAAGCCGCGCATGCGCGCGGCGTCGGTGACGCTGCTGTGGGCGCTGAGGCCGGCAAAGCGGTCGGCCTGCAGGGCGCCCAGCCGCAGCGTGCCGTAACCGCCCATCGACAGCCCCGCCAAAAAGCAGGGCGCTCCGCGCACCGCCGGTTCGGCGAGTGCGGCAGCCTCGGGCACTTCTTCGACGATCCAACGACCGTGATCCGCGCCCTCATGATGCAGGTAGCCACTGCCATCGCCCCAAAGTCCGTCCGAGGGCATGGCCAGGGCCATCGCCGGCAAACCCTCGTCACGCATGAGTCGGTCCAAGACCCGATGCGCGCCGCCCTTGAACAACCAGGCCCAGTGACTGCCGTAGACGCCGTGCAGCAGGATCACCAGCGGCAAGCGTTCGAGCCCGTGCCCGGGTGGCACAAAGACACACAGATCCGCCCGGCGACCCAGTGCGGCGGACTTGACCGTGACAAAGCTCACGCCTGCGGGCGTGAGCGAGGGATCCGAGATCTCAACGGTGCGGAAGGGCATGAGGAAAATGACCAATGACCGATGTCGAATGACGCAACCCCATCCGCGGGCGCGCCATCTTCCATCTTCGATCTGCCATCTCCAGTGGCTTGCCGCGCCGTCTTCCTCCAGCGAGGAAGACGGTGGGGCAGGCGCCGGGATCAGGCGCCGACGACGTATTCGTACATGCCGTGGCGGCCCGGATACGGGATCGGGTACTTGCCGTTGGCATCGGCCTTGAGCGGGGCCGGGCCGTCGAGCGTGAGCTTGTCGACATCCGGCGCGAACTCGTGGTCATGGGCCATGAGCTGGTCGAAGGTGACGGCCTGGCCGTTGTGGGCGGACATGCGGCCCATGACGGTGACGAGGCTGGCCATGGCGCCGCGCTCGACCTCGCTGTAGGGCTTGCCGTTGACGATGGCGTCGATGAGGTCCTGCCACTCGAGATCGTAGGGGTTCGGCTCGGGCTGTTTGCCGCGCCAGATGAGGTTCTTCGGGTCCTTGTTCTGGCCCTTGAAGGTCATCGCCTTCGAGGGGAAGTGACCGGCGGTGGAGACCACGGCCATGCCCTTGGTGCCGTGCACGTAGCTGGCGAACTCGTTGTGGGTCTTCATGGCGTTGCGGCCTTCGAGCCAGAACTTGGTGCCGTCGCGGAAGGTGTACTCGACGCTGTAGTGATCGAAGTTCTGGTCGACGTAGTCGCCGCGGTCGGTGCGGCCGCCGGTGGCCTTGGCCTCGATCGGGAAGTCGTTCTTCATCCAGCAGATCTCGTCGATGTTGTGGATGTTGAAGTCGCTGAAGGCGCCGCCGCTGGCCCAGAGGAAGGAGTGGAAGTTCTTGATCTGGTAGATCAGCTCGCTGGGGTCGGTCTCGGGGTTGCGCGGCTGGGTGAAGCAGGTGCCGACCGGGCCCTGGAGACGGTAGGCGCGGCCGAGGATGATGTCGCCGATCTCACCCTGCTGGATGCGGTCGAAAAGCTCGCCGCGGACGCGGCAGTGGCGGCACATGAGGCCGACACCGACTTTCAGGCCCTTGGCGTCGGCCTGCTTGCCGAGCTCGAGCATGCGCTTGCCGCTGGGGGCATCGACGCAGATCGGCTTTTCCATGAAGACATTGACGCCCTTTTCGATGGCGTACTTGAACTGCACCCAGCGGAAGGCGGGCGGGGTGGCGAGCACGACGACGTCGCCGGGCTTGAGCATGTCGATCGCCTGCTTGTAGGCGTCGAAGCCGATGAACTTGGCGTCGGCCGAGACCGAGAAGCGGTCGGGGTGCTTGTTGCTCAGGCCCTGGAAGCTGGCTTCGAGGCGGTTTTCCTGGACGTCCGCCATGGCGATCAGGCGGGTGCGCTGCTTGACGCCCATGGCGTTGCTGGAGGCGCCGGTGCCGCGGCCGCCGCAGCCGACGAGGGCGACGTTGATGGTGTCATCGCCCTGGGCGTGCACGTAGGGGATGTGGATGCCGGAGAGGGCGGACAGGCCGGCGACGGTCTTGCCGGTGGATTTGAGAAAGTCGCGGCGCGACGTGGCGGGTGCGGGGGTGGGTTCCATAAGACAATAAAGATGCCCGAAACCAACGCCTGAACGCAAGCGGAACTTGCCGCCGGTTGAGGACTCACTCAAAGACAAACGGCAGCCCCTGGGCGCGCATGAATTCGCGCTCGCGCTTCAGGTAGCGCTCGGCCAGCCGCTCGAACTCCCCTTCCCGGCGCAGGCGCGCGAGGGCGCGGTTGACCGCCTCGCGCAGGTCGTCGCGACCCTTTTTGAGGCCGACCGCCCAGGCCTCCTCGCGCAGCGGCGCGAGCAGGGCGCGGGTGCGCTCCGGATGCTGGGCATGGTAGTTCATCACCGAGATCTGGTCGTAGACCCAGGCGTCGACCCGGCCGTTGACCACCTCAAGCACGCAGGCGGCATCCGTGTCGAGGGCGACGAGCTGCGCCTGCGGCAGCTCCTGGCGGCACCACTGCTCGCCGGTCGTGGCCAGGCGCACCGCCAGCCGGCGCCCGGGCGCGCGCAGGTCGGCGGCCGACTGCACGGGCGAGTCCCTGGCGACCAGCACCGCCAGGCCGGTCTTCACATAGGGATCGGAAAAATCGATCTGCTCGCGGCGCGAGTCGTTCGCGGTGAGCGAGGAGATGATGAGGTCGATGCGACCGGTCTGCAGGGCGGGAATGAGGCCGTCGAAGGCGAGGTTTTTGAACTCGACCGGCTTGCCCAGTTCGCGTGCCACGGCCTCGCCAATGGCGGTGCTGACGCCGGTGAGCCGGCCCTGTTCATCGACAAACTCGAAAGGCGGGTAGGTGGCGTCCATGCCGACGACCAGGACGTCGCGGCGCGCGCAACCGGCAACGAGGACGGCGAGGCCGAGCAGGAGCAGCGGGCGGAGCAGGTTCATGGCAGAGCCTTACGGCGCCGGCGCGGCGCTTGCAGTGAAAATCGCTCAGGGGCGGCCGAGGGCCTTGTCGACCCGCTTGCGCAGGGCGGCGGCCTTGCGTCCCTCGCCGAGGCGCTCGAGCAGGGCGAGGCAGTCGAGGGCGACCGCCTCAAAGCTGGCCGGATCGTCCTGCACGTGCTGTTCGAGGATGCGCAGGCTCTGCTCGAAGTGGCCGAGGGCGGCGGCATCATCGGCGAGGGCATGGCTGGCGGTGGCGAGGTTGCCGTAGGACTGGCCGACGTCCGGATGGTCGGGACCGAGCAACGGACGGCGGATGGCGAGGGCCTCGCCGAACATCTCGGCGGCCTGGTTCGGGAAACCGGCGGCGTAGTAGAGGCTGCCAAGGTTGTTGTAAATCGAGCCGACATCCTCCGAGGCGCGGCCGCGGCGCGCTTCCAGCGCCTCGAGGGCGCGCAGGTAATGCTGTTCGGCAAGGGCATAGCGGCCGAGCCCCTTGTAAATCATCGCCAGGTTGTTGCGCAGCTGGGCGGCCGTCTCCTCGTCGGGTGGCGTCAAGGCCTCGTAATCGGCGATGGCCTGCTCATAGAGCGGAGCGGCCTCCGCCTCGCGCTGGCTGAAGTCGAGCAGGGTGGCGAGCTGGGTGCGCACGCGGGCGACCTCCGCGCGCGGCACGGCGGCGCTGCGGGCGGCGATTTCCAGGGCCTCGCCACAGGCGGCCTCGGCACCGGCGGCATCGCCCAGCTCACGCTGGATTTCGGCGAGCAGGTGCAGGCCGGAAAACAGGTCCGGCAGCGCGCCGGGATCGAGTTCGACCGCCTCGCGCAGGCCGCCAAGGGCCGAGGTGGCGACGCGCAGCGCCTCCTCCAGCCGGCCTTCCTGCAGCAACTTGGCGGCATGGCTGTCCAGCAGGTTGGAAAAACTCGAAAGACTTGCAGTCACGACGTGGGGGGCGCGGGTTTGGCCATCATGCATGCCCGTTATTTCAGCAAGCAAAAAACACCAACAATACGCCGCTGAGATGCCTCCCGGTCGACAAGCCTTGGTGCGCAACCCGGAAAGCCGGCCGATTTGGGGTTGAATAAGAACGGGGTGCCCGCAGTTTAACCCCGGCACCCCACACCCGGTTTCCCCCATGCCACGCTTTCTGCCGTTCCTGCTGCTGTTGTTCCAGTTCCCCGCCGCCGCGGAGGTGGTGGTGGATGTCGACGGCTTTGGCGAGGGCTTGGGCGGCTGGAAGGCGCGCAAGGGCCAGGCCGCGGAATACCAGATCTCCGATGCCGCCTACCGCACCTACCGCCCCGAAGTGTCGCCCTCGCCCGACGGCGGCATCTACGTGTCGGTGCGCATCGATCACCGCCGCGGCTTCTTCGCCTCGGACGATCACGCCAGCCTGGAGCTCAGCTTCGCCGCCGACGGCACCCTGGTTTCGGCGCAGAGCAGCCTGGCCCTGCAGGGACGCACCATCACCAGCGAACTCATCAAGGGCGGATCCTCGGCGGCGACCAACGTCGCCGCGCCGAGCATTGACCGCGCGGTCAAGGTCGGCAGCGACCTGGTGGCCGATCTCTCCGCCAAGATCCTGCGTGAAAAAATCATCGAGCCGGGCCGGGTGTCCTTCCCGGCGGCGATCCGCCACAACTACAACCTGCTGTACCTCGCGGTGAAACCGAAAGCGGCACCGGCAGACGCCCCCCCGCTGCCCGCCACGGCCGCTGCGACGGCGCCCCAACCACCCGCCAACCCCGCCATGGCCCCTGCCGCTCCGGCACTCCCCCCATCCGTCCCGACGGCGGCAACACCCAGCGCCAACCCCGGCCAGCCCGCACCAGCTGCACCGCCCCCCCCCGCCTCGGGCCCAGTACCCACGGCACCCGCCAAGGGTCCTGTGCCAACCGCCACGCCGGGCGCGACCCCGGGCCCCAGCCTGCCCGTGCCGCCAACGGCACCGGCACCTACGGCACCCGCGCCGTCAGATGTCGGACAGCCCCCTCCGCCCGGCAGTCCGGTGCCCACCGGTGCCGCCACAGCTGAAGCCCGTCCGTCAGTGGCGGCCGCCAAACCCATTCCACTGCCAGAGATCAAGCCCTACGATCCGGGTCGGGCCGCGATCACGCCGCTGCCGCCGCCCAAGCCAAAGTCCATGCTGCTGGAGCACGGCGATGAGGTGCTCAAGATGGCCCGAAAGTACGTGCTGGAAGACAAGCCCTGAGGCCGCCTCGCTCAACTGCGACCGGCCTGTCGGATGAGGGTCTGCATGACCCCCTGCACCTGCAGTTCGCTGACCGGGATGAGGTCGGGGAAGGCGGGGTTTTCCGCCTGCAGGTAGGGGCGACCGTCCTTGACGAGGTAACGCTTCAGCGTGGTTTCACCGTCGATCAGGGCCGCGACGATGTCGCGCGGACGCGGTTCGCGGGCCTCAACGATGACGAGGTCGCCATCGCAGATGTTGGCGCCGATCATCGACTCGCCGCGCACCTTGAGCGCGAAGACCCGCGCGCCCTTGCGCAGGCCGAGGGTTTGCACATCGACCGCGATGGAGCCGTCGGCCATCTGTTCCTGCATCTCGCCGTAACCGGCGGCGATGCTGCCATAGACCGGCACATTGACGATCTCCGCCCGGCCGAGGTCCTCCGGAAAGACCACCGCGCGGGCCTTGTGCGAGTGACGCTGGATGACTCCCTTTTTCTCGAGGGCGCGCAGGTGGCTCATCGCCGCCGTCTGGCTGGCAAACCCGAAGTGTTTCTGGATGTCGCGCGTGCTCGGCATGACACCGTACTCGCGTTGGTAGCTGCGCAGGTATTCGAGCAGCTCGTGCTGCCGGTCGGTGATTTTGCGGGCGGCTCGGGGCATGGTCGTGCGTTTTGTTCGCTTGAACAGTCGGACTTGACCTGCGGAATGCAAGCCTTTTTGCGCAAATTCCGCCACGTGGCCCCGCCTTCCCTTTGCACGCGGGCGACGACTGGGTGAAACTGCCCGCCGTGTCCCCCTCCCGCCTCCTCCTCCTCGCTGTTCTGCTGAGCGCGGCCGTTCACGGCCAGGACAAACCCGCGGTGCCGCCGCTGAACCTGGCGCCACCGGAAATCGCCGGCAGCCTGCCGCCGGACACGGCCATCCTCGCCCAGAAGGCGGCCAAGGCCTTTGGCGACCGCAACTGGGCCGCGGCCCGTGCCGCCTACCAGGAGATGCTGCAGGTCGATGCCAAAAACGCCCTGGCCTGGGCCAACCTGGGCGCGGTCGAACAGCAGGCCGGCAACACCCAGGCAGCGCAGGAGTGCTTCGAGCAATCGGTGAAACTCAACCCGCGCCTCGGCCAGTCCTGGAACGCCCTCGGCCTGATCCACTCGGGCAAGGGCGATCTCTACCTGGCCATCTCCGCCTTCAGTCGCGCCATCCACGAGGACCCGGCCGACGCGCGCGCCCACAACTACCTGGCCATCGCCGTGAAAAACCTCGGCTGGACCGATGCCGCCCAGGCGGCGCTGCTGCGCGCCATCGAGCTGAACCCGGACTACGGCGTCGCCCACTTCAACCTCGCCCTGCTCTACCTCGACCAGAAACCGCCGTCGATCGAGCTGGCGCGCCGCCACTACGAGAAGGCCGTCGCGCTCGGGGTCGAGAAGGACGAGATCGTTGAGCGGAGGCTGAAGGAGTGAGCTGGGATCTGCCAGGCGCGCTGGGCGACCTCGAGGCCTCGGGCCTGCGCCGCCGGCTGCGCGTGCTGGAACCCGCCGCCGGGGGGCGCGTCGTCTGCGCGGGCAGGGCGCTGCACAACTTCGCCTCCAACGACTACCTCGGCCTCGCCAGCTCGGCCTTTCTGCGCTCGGCCCTGGCCGCCGCGGTGCAGGCCTGGGGGGCGGGAGCCGGCGCCTCGCGTCTGGTCACCGGCACGACGCGTGCCCACGCCGAACTCGAGGCGGCCCTGGCGCGCTTCAAGGGCAGCGAGGCCGCCCTCAGTTTTGCCAGCGGCCACGCCACCGCCCTCGGCACCCTGCCGGCCCTGCTCGGGCCGGGCGACACCATCCTGCTCGACAAGCTGAGCCATGCCTGCCTGGTCGATGCCGCGCGGCTGAGCGGCGCGACGATCCGCGTCTTCCCACACAACCACCTCGGCAAGCTCGAGCGCCTGCTCGCCGGCGCGCGCGGCCGGGTGCTCATTGTCACCGAATCGGTGTTCAGCATGGACGGTGACACCGCGCCGCTGCGCGACATCGTCGAATTGAAAGACCGCCACGGCGCCTGGCTGCTGGTCGACGAGGCGCACGGCGTCGGCGTGCTCGGCCCGCAGGGGCGCGGGCTGGCGGCGGCGGCCGGCCTCGATGGCCGGATCGAATTGCAAATGGGCACGCTCAGCAAAGCCTTCGGCCTCAGCGGCGGTTACCTGGCGGCGGCGCAACCCGTGATCGACCTGCTGGTGAACCGGGCGCGCAGCTTCATCTACTCGACTGCACCGCCACCCGCCCTGGCCACGGCCGCCCGTGAAGCGCTCGCCTGGACCGCCGGACGCGAGGGCGACGCGGCGCGGGCCAAGCTGCGCGCCAACGTCGACCGCCTGGCCGCGGCCCTGGACCTGCCGTCGCCGCCGGCCGCGATCCTGCCCGTGATTCTCGGCGACGAACGCGCGGCGCTCGACGCCGCCGAACGCCTGCTCGACGCCGGCTTCCTGGTGCCGGCGATCCGCTATCCCACGGTCGCCCGCGGTGCCGCGCGCCTGCGCGTGACGTTGACCGCGGCGCACGAGCCGGCAGAGATTGACGCGCTGGCGGCGGCCCTCAGGGCGTCGAGCCCGGCTCGCCGCGCAGAAGCTGGCGACCATTGAAGCGCTCCTTCGGGTGGAAGAGCCAGCCGGGCGACTCGCGCTTGACCTCGTAGCGGCGCAGCACGAACTCGGGCAGGGCCATGTTGCTGTTCGGATCGTACACGCGGCGGCCGGAGTAGTGGCCCCAGAGGCGGTACTCGCGGTTGTGATCGCTGCCGTAAGCGGGGCCGTCGCCGGCCGGCATTTCCGGCAGGCGGTCGGGCTGGCGCATGAGCCGCTCATTGAGAACGACCAGCCGGCTCTGCTCCCAGCTCTCCCCGGGGCGGCGCACGTAGCCCCAGAAATGGGTGTTCGGGATGTGAAAGCGACGGCCAATGTAGTAGTCGCCCGGCGCCTCGGCGGCGATCTCCAGTCGGCGGTACTGCTTTTGCTGCTCGACGTAGGGATCGGTGGTCTGGCAGGCGGCCAGCAGAAGAAGGGCCGGCAGGAGCAGGAGGAGGCGAATCATGCCCTGCAAGCTGGGAGCGCGGCGGCGGCGGCGCAAACGAAATTGGTCGCCTTTGTCCGGCCTTCACGACGGGACATCGCAGAAGCGGTGTTGGCGCAGGCGGGGCGGCTCAGCGCCGCGGCACCTGCACAAGGCCGGCACCAGTCTGCTCGGCCGGGGCGCCGGTGGGCTTGGCGTTGGCGGCGAGCGACTTGAGGATGCTCTGCCCGGAGTAGCCCCAGCCGAGCATGGTGGCGACCACCCCGCTGGTGATCGCCGCGGCCTGCGAGGTGCCGCTGCTGATGACGCGCCGGTTGTCGCTGTAGGCCGAGACGATGCCGACCCCGGGCGCCGACACCGCGAGGCCGGCACCGGAGTTGGAAAAGAAGGCCTGGACGCCGTTGGCATCGACCGCCGCGACGCTGACCACGCCGGGGTACCCGGCCGGATAGGCGAGCGCGGTGGCCTGGTCATTGCCGGCGGCGGCGACGATGACCACCCCGCGCTCGAGGGCATACTCGACGGCCCGGCGCAGGACCGGCGCGTCGGCATTCGTGCCGAGGCTGATGTTGATGACGCGCGCGCCCTGATCGACGGCGGTCAGGATGCCCTGGGCGACGAGGGCGGTGGTGCTCTCGCCCTTGGCATCGGCGACGCGGATGTCGAGCAGGCTGACCGCCGGCGCGACCCCGCCCTCGGCTGGGTCGCTCCCGGCGATGAGCGAGGCCATGGCGGTGCCGTGGCCATCGAGAGGTTGACCGTCCTGGACGAGGTCGGTACGGCTCAGGCGCACCTGCTCCAACTGGGGATGCTCGGTGATGCCAGTGTCGAGCACGGCGACGGTGACGCCGCGGCCCCAGTCGCCGCGATCGCGGGCGGCGCCGACCGCCTCCAGGCCGCTCGTGCCAAACGGGCGCGCGCCACCGGCGTTGTCGGCATCCGTCTCCGGCAGGCGCGGCAGGGCGGGCACCCAGGCCAGGTAATTCGGGCCAACGCGGTCAAAGCCGCCCCCGGCGAGCTCGCTGGCGAGGGCACGGCCGTCGCCGACGCGGACGCGGGCGGTGAGCAGGCGCGGATCGGCGGGCAGCAGCTCCAGGCCGGCGCGGGCGGCACGGGCGCGAAAGGCCTCGAGGTCGGCAGGTGTGGCGAAACTGATGAGCAGTTCGTCGGGCGCGGCACCGGGCGTGCGCGCCAACTCGAGGATCCGGCGCAGCAGTTCATCGAACACGCTCGGCGGTGGCGGCTGGGTCAGGTCGGGGCCGCGCTGCCCGGGCGTGAGCACGGCGCGCTGGACCGGTGCACGCAACGCCCGGCCGGCCGCGGCGGCCGACGGTGCAGTCGCTTCACCGGCAAGATCGGCAAGCAGGGCCAGCGCCAGCACAAGTGCCGCGGCGGCGAGCAGAACCCAGGGCAGGCCTTTTTGCATGAGGCTTCAGACTGCCGCGGGTGGCCGCGCGTTTCATCTTCTTTTCCAGCCCGGGATTTTGGGGCTTGTGCCCTGGCACGGCGCTTTCTAGTCTGCCGCCCATGTCAACGTCGCAAGAAGCCTGGGGATCGCGTCTCGGAGTCATCATGGCCGTCGCCGGCAGCGCGGTCGGTCTGGGCAATTTCCTGCGCTTTCCCGGCCTCGCCGCCCAGTATGGCGGCGGCGCCTTCATGCTCGCCTACGCCATCAGTTTCCTCATCATCGGCCTGCCGATCGGCTGGGCGGAGTGGGCGATGGGCCGCTATGCCGGCGCTCTCGGCTACAACTCCTGTCCCGGCGCCTTCGCCGCCATCGTGCGCCGCCCGTGGGCGAAGTACGCCGGCGTCATCGGCGTCATCGTGCCGGTGGTCATCTACATGTACTACGTCGTCATCGAGGCCTGGTGCCTGGGCTACGCGGCGAATTTCTGGACCGGCAACCTGCAGCTCAAGGACGCCGAGGAAACGGTCGGCCGCTTCGCCGCCTTCACCGGCGCCGCCGGCGACGGCACGGCCATGCGCCTCGATGCCGGCCGCGTGCTGCCCTGGCTGATCGGCGTCTTCATCTTCAATTTCTGGCTGATCTACCGTGGCATCGCCGGCGGCATCGAGAAGATGTGCAAGATCGGCATGCCCCTGCTCATCCTGCTGGCGCTGCTCATCCTCGCCCGCGTGCTCACCCTCGGCGCTCCCGATCCGGCGCGGCCGCACGACAGTGTCGGCAACGGCCTCGGCTACTTGTGGAACCCGACCAAGGTGATGCTGGTGAAGACCGCGCCGGCTGCGGGCGAAGCCCCACGCGAGGTCGTCGGCGCCGCCGCCCTGGAAGACGCCCGCGCCGAGGTCGCCGCCAGCGGTGGCGCACTCGTCCTGCGCGAGGTCGGCGTGCTCGAACAGCTGCGCAACCCGCGCCTCTGGCTGGCTGCCGCCGGTCAGATCTTCTTCAGCCTTTCGGTCGGCTTCGGCGTCATCATCGTCTACGCCAGCTACATGAAGCGCAGCGACGATGTCGTGCTCAGCGGCCTGACCGCCAGCAGCGCCAACGAATTCTGCGAGGTCGGCCTCGGCGGCCTGATCACCGTGCCGGCGGCGGTCGCCTTCCTCGGCGTCGCCGGGGTCGCCGGCCAGGCCGGGGTCGGTCTCGGCTTCAAGGTGCTGCCACTCGTGTTCGCCAAGATGCCGGCCGGCGCCTTCTTTGGCGGCGCCTTCTTCTTCATGCTCTTCCTCGCCGCCGTCACCAGCTCGA
>CBINON010000023.1:0-66241 GCA_966252325.1 uncultured bacterium
CTTCCCGCAACTGCTTTTTCGCTCTTTCCTCACTTTTTTCTCCAACCCGGCCGCCTCAGCTGCGCCCAACAGGCCTCACAGGACCCGTGGGGCCTGTGCCCAGAAGTCAGCAATCCCCCCGGTCTGGCCACCCCGTCGCCTAACCGTCTTTGCCGGCTCGCCTAACCTTCTTTCCCGGTGGCCTAACGAACCCTGATGCTTTCCCCTGCGCAACTCAGCGCGTCTCGCCAGCCGGGCGCTCGATCCACTTGCCAAGGTCGGGTGCACGAAAGGCCTGCAGGCGCGTCAGCAGGGCCTCGTGACAGGTGTCGACCAACAGGCAGTCGCGATGCCCGCCGAGCAGGAAGCCGTCGTCGCGAACGCGGTCGAGAAACCCGAGCAGGCCGTCGAAAAAGCCGCCGACATTGAGCAGTCCGACCGGTTTGCCGTGGAAACCGAGCTGCAGCCAGGTGAGCGTTTCGAACAGCTCGTCGAGGGTGCCGTAGCCGCCCGGCAGGGCGATGAAGGCGTCGCTCAGGTCGACCATGAGCTGCTTGCGCTCGTGCATCGAGCCCACCACGAGCAGTCGGCTGACGCCAGTGTGGCCGAGCTCCTTGTCCATCAGCGCCTGCGGGATGACGCCGATGACCTCGCCACCGGCGGAGAGCGCAGCGTCGGCCACGGCACCCATGAGGCCAACCCGGCCACCGCCGTAAACGATGCCGGTGCCGAGACGGGCGAGGTGAGCGGCAAGACCGGCGGCGGCGGCCGTGAAGGCGGGATCCACCCCGCTGTTGGAACCGCAGTAGAGGGCGATGCGCATGGGCGGACGGGTTTGCGGGCGCCGCGTCAGGCGGCGACCTGTTTGCCGGCCTTTTTGGCCGTGGTGATGAAGGCCTCCTGCAGATACAGCGGTTCGAGGGGCCGGGCAGCCCGTGCCGTCACTGTTGCCTCATCGAAGCCGGCTGCCAGGCGCGCCAGCGCGACCGCGTCAGGACGCACGGAGACCACGCTCGTCAGGCCGAGCGGCACCGCCGCGTCATAGGTGAACCAGTCGCCACCGTCCGCGACTTCGGCGTGCGCCGCCTCGGCATCGAGCAGGTGAAGTTCCGCCACCTCGCCGTCGGCGATGCGCGCCACATAATACTGGCCGCGACGGGCATCGCCCAGCACACGGTAGGGGCTTGCGGCGGCGGTGACGAGGGAGGGCAGGCCGAAGACGGGCCAGCCGCGCGCCAGGGCGACCGCCTGCGCGGCGGCGATGGCGATGCGCACGCCGGTGTACGAGCCCGGACCTGTGCCGACCACGAGTCGGGCCGGACCCGCGCCCAGCGCCTCCAGCGCCACGCCGAGCGGGGCGAACAGGCGGGCGTTGTGCGAGCGCTCACTGGTGAAGGCGGCCTCATGCAGCACTTCGCCATCGCGGACAACGGCGAGCACGCCGCGCGGGCTGGAGAGATCGAGGGCTAGAACGGCAGTCATGGGGCGGTCTTCTCCATCACACGCCGGGAACCATCCGGCAAGGGTTCGAAGGCAAACCAGCGCGTCTGCGCGGGCAGCAGGCCGGGAAAGCGGTCGGCCCATTCGACGACCACGACGCCGGCTTCATCCAGAATGTCATCCCAGCCCGCCGCCAGCACCGCCTCCGGTCGCTCATGGCGATAAAAGTCAAAGTGAAACACCGGCAGCCGGCCGTCGCGGTACTCATGGACGAGGGTAAAGGTCGGGCTGGTGACGGCAGCCTGCGAGCCGAGCCCGGCGACGATGCCCTTGACGGCCTGGGTCTTGCCGGCGCCGAGCGGACCGCAGAGGGCCACGACCGCGCCGGCGGCCAGGGAGGCGCCGAGCGCATGCCCCCAGTCCAGGGTGTCTTCCGGAGTCGCCAGTTTCATGCGCGAAAATGATCCCAGCCTCCGGTGGGTGCAGTGCGGCGCCGCGGGGTGTCGGTAAGCCGGCCGATGCAGGTCAGCGGCAGGCGCGGGAAGGCCCTGCGCCAGGCTGCCAGCGCTGCGGGCCGCACCTCGGGGGCGACCGCCAGCAGCAGCTCATAATCCTCGCCGTCACCCCAGGCCTGGGCAGGGCTGCAGCCGGCCGTGCAGGGCAGTGCCTCCGGCTCCACCTCAAAGCCGAGGCCGGCACCACCAGCGAGGCGAGGCAGATCCCTGGCGAGGCCATCGCTGAGATCCATCATGGCGCGCACGGGCAGTCGCCTGGCCAGCCACTGCGCCTCGGCGAGGCGGGGCTGGAAGCGCAGGTGACGCCCCCCGAGCGAACCGCCGAGGCGGCCGGTGACAAACAGTCGGTCACCGGCGCGCGCGCCATGCCGGCGCACCCAGGCGTTCGCCGGGGCATCGCCGCTAAGGCTGACCGTGACGATGAGCTGGCCGCCGCGGGCGGTTTCGCCGCCGACCACCGCCACCCCGTGCTGACGTGCCAGCGCGTGCAGCCCGCGGTAGAGATCGAGCACCCGCCGCACCGGTGTGGCCGGCGGCGCGATGAGGGTGACCAGGGCGTGGCGCGGCGTCGCCGCCATGGCGGCGAAATCGCTGAGCACGCGCGCCAGCGCCTTGCGGCCGATCAGGTGCGCGGGGGTGTCGGCAGTGAAGTGCACCCCCTCGACGACGGTGTCGGTTTTGAGCAGCAGGTGCCGGCCCGGGCGCGGCGCATGCACAACCGCACAGTCATCGCCCGGCCCCTCGACCACCCCGGCGCCGCTGCGGCGGCCGTGGACGAGGCGGCGGATGAGTTCGTCCTCACCGATGTCGGCCAGGGTCTTCATGCCGTGGCCTCCGGAAACAGCAGGAGCAGCGCGAGGCTGGTCAGGTTGAAGAGGGCATGCAGGAGCATGGGCACGAGCAGGCTGCCGCTGAGTTCGTAGGCGGCGCAGAGCAGCAGGGCGAGCACGGCAAGCGGCAGCAGGCTGCCGACGTGCAGGTGAACGACGGCGAACAGCAGCGCCGAACAGAGGGCGGCGAACCAGGCGTCGGTGAAGCGCTTGATGACCCCGTAGATGAAGCCGCGGAAGAGCAGTTCCTCGACGAGCGGCGCGACGATGACCGCGGCGACCACGAGCACGATGCGGGCGGCGGTGTCGCCCGAATCGCGGAAGGCGCGCACGGCATCCTGGGCCTCGAGATCGGGCCAGAAGGACTGCAGCCAGTGGTTGACGCCCCAGGCGACACCGTTGACGACGAGCAGCAGCGGCAGCATGAGGACCAGGGTGAGACCGACCGCCGACAGCGGCCCGAGCCGGCGCACACCGAACAACTCGGCGGCGTGCAGGCCGCGAACGCCCCTGAGATAAAACAGCAGCAGGGCGGCGGCGAAGAGCTGCACAAAGATGCCGCTGGCGACGAGCGACGCACTGAGTTCGGGTTCCACCTCGGCGGCGGCCCCGCCGCCGGCCTGGCGCAGGCCGCCGAGCAGCAGCAGCGACAGCGCCGCAACCACAACCGCATCGGCGGCGATGTAGGCTCGGGCATCGACCCGGCCGCCCCAGTTCCAGCCGGCGGCGGGGCGCGCCAGGCGCAGAACCTTGTAGGCGGCGGCACCGGCGAGCAGGGCCAGCCAGACCAGCAGGGTCACGTCCTTGAGGACGGCGGTCGTGAGGGCATCCATGGGACTCAGCGCACCAGCCAGGCCGGAAGATAATACAGCAGGCCGGGCTGCACGGCACCGGTCGGACCGCCGGCGAGTTCGAGTTTCACCGGCCCGGCGGCGCGCGCCGTGGCCAGACCTAGCAGGGACAGCAGACCCGGATTCGAGCGGTACTTCACCACCCGGGCGCCCGGCGCCTTGCCCAGCTCACGGGCCGACTCCCAAGCATCTTCGAGGTAGCCAACCTGATCGACCAAGCCCTCCTTGAGCGCCTGGGCACCGGTGAAGACGCGGCCGTCGGCGACCGTGCCGCGCAGTTGCTCCGGCGTCTTGCCGCGGGCCTGGGCAACAACGCCGAGGAAGCGTTCGTACATTTCATTGACCAGTCCCTGCACGTAGGCCGCCTCCTCCTCGCGCATGGGGCGCGCGCCGCTGAGGGTGTCCTTGAAGGCACCGCTGGTGAAGGCGCGGGCGCCAAGCCCCACCTTTTCCAACAGTCCGTGGTAGCTGAACGATTCCATCATGACACCGATGCTGCCGGTGAGGGTGGTTTCCGAGGCGACGATCCTGCTGGCGCCGCAGGCGACATAATAACCGCCGCTGGCGGCGACGGCATCCATGTAAACCACGACCGGCTTTTTGGCCGCCGCCCGCCGCACCGCCGCATACAGGGTGTCGGAGGCGGTGACCTCGCCGCCCGGTGAATGAATGCGCAGCAGCACCGCCTTCACCGCGTCGTCGGCGACCGCCTGCTCGAGCGCCTGCTTGATGAGGTCGAGCTGCGGCAGGGCACCGCCGAGCAGGCCGCTGTCGCCGCCCGCCGAGGTGATGAGCCCTTCCAGATCAATCTGCGCGATCTTGTCGGCCACACCTGCCGAACCCGGCGCCTCGAGTCGCTCCTCGAGGGGGACGCGCGACTCTTCGGCAGCACCGGCACTGCCGGCGAGGGCGGCCGATTGCAGGATGTTAAAGCCGATGCTGACGAGCAGGGCGAGGACGAGCAGGCCGGTGAGGCACCCCATGGCGACGCGGTTCATGGCCGTGAGTCTAGGCGGTGCCGCGCGTCCTGGCAAGGCCGCCGAAGCCGGGTTTGGCCGTTGATTCCGCGGCCGAGAGGGGCGAGACTGTTTTTGCATCCCGTTGACGGCCGGTCGCTGTCGTGCGAGGAGCGGCGCCCTCATGAAGTACCTCACCGTCATCCGTCATGCCAAGTCGAGCTGGGCCCAGCCCGGCCTGCCCGACCATGACCGGCCGCTCAATGAGCGCGGCCGGCGCGCGGCACCAGCGGTGGCCTCCTTCCTGCAGCGCACCTACTTTGACGCCGCCCAGGCACCGGCCCTGCTGCCGGCGCCCGACGCCCTGGTCAGCAGCACGGCCCTGCGCGCGGTCGCCACCGCCCAGTGCATGCGCGAGGTGTTCGGCCTGCCGGTGGCGGCGCTGCAGCTGGACTCGCGACTGTACCTGGCCTCGGCCCAGCGCCTGCTGGAAGTCGTGCGCGGCCTCGACGAATCCTGGCGGCACGCCGTGCTCTTTGGCCACAATCCGGGGCTGCTGGAATTCGCCGAGCACCTTCTCGTGCGCGCCCACGTGCCGCGCATGCCAACCTGTTCGGCGGTGATTCTGGCGCTGCCGCACGCCTACTGGGGGCTCGCGGACTGGGGCGAGGCGCAGTTGGTTGGCTATGTCACCCCGCGGGCCATCGAGCGCCGTTTTCCGGAACTGTATGCCGGCATCTCGCAGCACTCCGCCGACGAGGACGCTTAGGCCTTCTGCAGGAAGGTGAAGACAACGACACCCAGCAGAAGAAACGTGGCGGCAATGAGCATTCCGGCGATCATGATGTCCGCTGCATAGGTCAAAAGCGCGACGCGCGCCAGCAAAAGTTTTTGGCCGCCAGCCGACGGTCGCGCTGCCTGCCGCGGCACATTCTTTGCCCCGGGAACTGACATTCACCTTGATTCGCCGGCCGAGCGATGCCAGTTTGAAGGCTCGTTTTACAACATTTCACCTCACTGACCATGGGACAACAGCTCAACAAGATCGTCAAACGCCGCCGCCGGAAACTCTACCTCGCCCGCAAGAAGGCGCTGGCCAAGTCCGGCCAGGCGCGCAAGACCCCGGCCACCAAGGCCACCGCGGCCAAGCCCGCCGCCAAGAAGACGGCCGCGAAAAAGCCGGCCGCCAAGAAGGTCGCCAAGGCCGCCGCCGAAACCCAGGCTCCTGTCGCCGAGACCCCGGCCGTCGAAACCCCGGCGGTTGTCGCCGAGGTCGAGACTCCCGTCACGGAAGCTCCGGCGCCCGCCGCTGAAGCCTGATCTCCGCGCGGGCGGTGGCCAATCGGAAAAAAACCGGTTGCTTTCGCCCGCTCCTCCGGCATTTTGCCCACCCCTTAGACCGTATTTTTTCATTCCCATGGCAGTCGCAATCCGTCTCCGTCAAGAAGGCTCCAAAGGCCGTCCGTTCTACCGCATCGTCGCCGCCGACCAGCGCTACCGTCGCGACGGCCGCTTCCTGGAGATCCTCGGCACCTACGATCCCGCCCTCAAAGCCGGCAATGCCGACGTCAACCTGGAGCGTGTGAACGCTTGGATTGCCAATGGCGCCCAGCCCACGGAAACCGTTCGCAGCCTCATCAAGAAGGCGCGTGCGGCCCAGAATGCCTGATTCACCCCTTCCCTGCACCGTCGCCGCCCGGTTCCCTGGCGGCATCTCTGCGTACTCCCGCCCGCCATGGATGCCCCCGAAGCTCTGCGCGAATTTCTGACCTACGTGGTGGCCAACCTGATCGACCACCCAAAGGAGGCCACCATTGCCAGCGGGCGCAGTGCCAACGGCGGGCTGGCGTTTCGAGTCATGCTCGCCCCCGACGACGTGCGCCTCGTGCACGGCCGCAACGGCATGACCGCCAGCGCCATCCGCTCCCTTCTGCAAACCGCCGCCGAGAGGCACGGCCTCAAGGTGAGCCTGAAGATTGGCAGCGTGCGCGACGAGGACGGCAGCGAGCCGGAAGGCCGTGCGGAGAGCGAAGCCACTGACGACGCGACCGCCGAGTCCTGACGCCCCGATGCCCCTGAAGCTTCACGACACCCTGACGCGCGCCGAGCGGACGCTGCGACCCCTCGACGGCCGCACCCTCAAATTGTACTGCTGCGGACCGACCGTTTACGGCCCCGCCCACATCGGCAACTTCCGCACCTTTGTCCTGCAGGACGTCTTTCGGCGCGTGGTGGAACACGGCGGCCTGGAAACGCTGCATGTGCGCAACCTGACGGATGTCGACGACAAGACCATCCGCGACTCGCAGAAGGCCGGCCAGCCGCTGACCGAGTTCACCCGGCACTGGACGGCAAAATTCCATGCCGACTGCGCGGCGCTGAACCTGCTGCCGCCGCATGTCGAACCGGGAGCGGTCGACCACATCCCGCACCAGATCCGCATGATCGAGGCGCTCGTCGCCCGCGGCCACGCCTATGCGGCGGCCGATGGCAGCGTCTATTTCAAGGTCGCCTCCTTCCCCGAGTACGGCCGTCTGTCGCACCTCGACGAGCGCGAGCTGAAACCCGCCGCGACGGCCACCGACAGCGATGAGTACGGCAAGGACGCGGTCGCCGATTTCGCCCTGTGGAAGGCGCGCAAGCCCGAGGATGGCCCGAACTTCTGGCCCAGCCCCTGGGGCGAGGGCCGGCCCGGCTGGCACCTCGAATGCAGCGCCATGGCGCTGGAATACCTCGGCGAGGACTTCGACGTGCACAGCGGCGGCGTCGACCTGGTGTTCCCGCACCACGAGAACGAGATCGCCCAGAGCTGCTGCGCCACCCACGGCCACTTTGCCCGCCACTGGTTCCACATCGCCCATCTCATGGTCGACGGCGGCAAGATGAGCAAGAGCCTGGGCAACCTGTACACGCTCGACGACCTGCGGCAGCGCGGCTACACGCCGGCCGAGACGCGTTACGTGCTGATCAACGGTCATTACCGTGCACCGCTGAACTTCACCTTTCACTCGCTCGACGCCGCCCGCCAGGCCCTGCACAAGCTCGCCAAAAACGCGCAGGCCCTGTGCACGGCGGCAGGGGCGGAGACCGGCTCGCCGGCACCCGGGCCGTTCGCGGCCGCCTGGGCGCTGCTCGAGGACGATCTCAACGTGCCGGGTGCACTCGGCGAGGTCTTTGCCACCCTCAACCGCCTGAAGCCGGCCGCGCTTGCCGCCCCGGAGGCGGCGGCCACGCTCGCCGGCCTGCACTTCCTGCTCACCGCCCTCGGCCTGCAACTGCCGGACCTGCGTGAAGAGGTCGCGGAAACCGCGCCGGCGGAGATCACCACCCTCGCCGAACGGCGCTGGCAGGCCAAGCAGGCGCGCGACTGGCCCGCCGCCGATGCCCTGCGCCTGGAGCTGGAGTCCGCCGGCTGGCTGGTCAAGGACGGCAAGGACGGCTGGCAGCTCGTGCGCAAGGCCTGAGCCGCTAGATCGGGACGGCAGGCAGCGTATTCTGCCCCGACGTGACCGCTTTCCCCTTCCATCGCCGCCAGTTTCTCACCGGTGCCTACGGCATGGGCACCATTGCCCTGGCCACCCTGCTCCAGGAGCAGGGCCTGCTCGCCAATCCCGCCCTCGCCGGCGGCGGACCGCAGCACCACGACCTGACGCCGAAACCCGCGCATGGCTTCGGCCGCGCCAAGGCGATGATCTCGATGTTCATGCAGGGCGGGCCGAGCCACATCGACCTCTTTGAGCCGAAGCCGGAGCTGGTGAAACTCGACGGCAAGGACTTCCCCGGCGAGGTGAAGTACGACGACGCCGCCGGCGCCAGCCGCGAGGTCATGGGTCCGCAGTGGAAGTTCCGGCCGCACGGCGAAAGCGGCATCGAGATGAGCGAACTGGTCCCCCACATGGGCGCCATTGCCGATGAAATGACCCTGATCCGCTCGATGCACACGGGCGTGAACAACCACGGCCAGTCGATCTACGCGCTGATGAATGGCCAGATCGTTGGCGGCCGGCCGACCCTCGGCAGCTGGATCACCTATGGCCTCGGTTCCGAGAACCAGGATCTGCCGGCCTACGTCGCGCTCACCGACCCGCGCGGCCTGCCGGTGCTGGGGGTCGACAACTTCAGCAACGGCTGGCTGCCCTCCGTCTACCAGGGCACGGTGATCCGGCCCAAGGAGCCGCGCATCCTCAACCTCGACGCCCCGATG
This sequence comes from uncultured bacterium, assembly GCA_966252325.1. GTDB lineage: Bacteria > Verrucomicrobiota > Verrucomicrobiia > Verrucomicrobiales > Verrucomicrobiaceae > Prosthecobacter. The sequence goes on from CBINON010000023.1 coordinate 8,776, forward strand.
TCACTCAAGGGCGAGGCGCAGGCACGCTACCTCGACTTCGTCCAGCGCCTCAACCGTGGCCACGCCGATGCCCGCCCGGGTGAGAGCGATCTCGAGGCGCGCATTCAAAGTTTTGAACTGGCCGCGCGCATGCAGACCGCCGCCAAGGAGGCGCTCGACCTCAGCCAGGAGAGCGAGGCAACCAAAAAGCTGTACGGCATCGATCGTCCCGAAACCCAGGAGTTCGGCACCCGCTGCCTGCTGGCCCGTCGGCTCGTCGAGCGCGGGGTGCGCTTTGTCTCGATTTTCACCGGCAACCAGACCTGGGACCACCACAGCAGCATCCTCAAGAGCCTGCCGGCGGCCTGCAAGCAGGTCGATCAGCCGGCGGCCGCGCTGGTGCTCGACCTCAAGCAGCGCGGCCTGCTCGACAGCACGATTGTCCACTGGGGCGGCGAAATGGGCCGTCTGCCGGTCATCCAGAACCGTGCCGGCGCCAAGGGCCGCGATAGCGTCGGCCGCGACCACAACACCTACGGCTTCAGCATGTGGGTGGCCGGCGGCGGCTTCAAAGCGGGCCACGCGCACGGCGCCACGGACGAGTTCGGGCATCACGCGGTCGACAAGGTGGTGCACCACTACGACTACCACGCCACGGTCCTGCACCTGCTCGGCCTCGACCCGAAGAAGCTCAGCTACAAGCGCAACGGCACCGAGCAGGTGCTCGTGGAAAATCCGCAGGCGCGCGTGGTCAGCGAGTTGCTGGCCTGAGTTTCGGCGACACCCCACGTCCCCCCTTCCGTCAGCCGCGCGCCACCGCCAGTGCAGGGCTGCCCGTGGCGACCACTCGCTGGCGTGCCTGTGCCCGCGGACGTCTCGCCACCATGGGTGGGGCAGTGCTGCGGCGGAAGCCGCGCGCGATCAAGACTGCCGCCCTCCGGCACGCCAGGCGAACCGCGACGGGGCAGACCGAGCCAGCCGGGGCTCAGGGCTGCGTGACGGCCAAGCCAGCGGTTTCTCCGCTCGGGCCGGGGTCGCGGGTGAGCGGCCAAGCCGCACCGATGTTGAGACGCTCCGGCGGCTCAAGCCCACGCGATTTGCCGTCGCCAAAAAGGACCGTTTGGTAGGCCAGCGGCACGACGGTTGCACAGACCCGGTCCTCGCCGAGACGCTGGACATGCAGCAGGGCCGCGTACGTGCGCTTCTCGAGCTTGATGACATCCCCCGCTGCGCAGGGCGCCTCGGCGGCGGCCAGGCCGGGCATGACGAATTCCATGTCGACATCCTCAAAGTCCGTGGCGCGCGCACGCAGCACCCAGCCCTTGGCAAAGACATCTTCCCGGGCCAGCGGGCGGACCTCAAGCACGCGGTAGGAACCCGTCAGGTAGGCAGGCTGCTCGTGCTGGTGGTTTTTCAGGTAGGAACGCTTGAGCAGGTCGTTGCGCAGGCTGAGCTGGGCGTCGGTGTAGGCAAAGAATTCCGCCATGAGGTCCCGCGCCCCAAGGGCCTTGCCGGCGGGCGCCGTGTACAAGGAGTAGGGGCGCAGCGGCATCAGTTTGCCGCACTTGGCAAGCAGGTTGTAATTGAAGGGCTTTTCCGGCTGGGAAAAGACCATGATGCTGAAAAACCAGCAGAAGGTGGCCACCCCCATGAGCAGGGTGATCAACACCGCCCACCAGAAGATGCCGCCGGTTTCCTTCTTCTGCGACATGCTGCCGCCCCCGTAGGATCGGTACTCGCTGCCATCGCTGAGAAATCTCACATGCATGATGAGGTTCTAGAGAGTATGAATTTTATGGAAATTTACCCCTCAACTTAAGGGCTGAAGGTGGGATTGGAAAGGATCAATTGCGAGAAACGCTTGTTTTCGAGTGGCTTACCCCTCCTGTTTGGGTTCAAACGAGGTCCCGCACCCACAACTACGGGCGGCATGGGGATTTTCAATCTTGAATCCGGCGTCATTGAGCGCGTCGACGTAGTCGATCCGGCTGCCGTCGAGCAGGTCCAGGCTGTCGGCGGCGACAATGACCGAAACGCCGTCCTGGGAAAAAACCCGGTCGCTTTCGGCCGGCTGAGCGACGCGCATTGAATATTGCAGCCCTGCACAGCCACCGCGTTCGATGGCCAGCCGGAGGCCGCTGCCCGCCGGCGCATCGTTCTCCGTCAGCAGACGCCGGAGTTGACAGACGGCAGAGTCGGTGAGCTGAATCATGAACGGGAAAAGGGAGGAGAGAACCTTGTCTGCTTTCCACAACAGACTTTCCGTTGCAAGTGTTACGCGATGACGCACCACCCAAATTGCAGCATTTATGTCAAAAATCCGCATTCTTCCTGACGCCCTGGCCAGCCAGGTGGCCGCCGGCGAGGTGGTGGAGCGGCCGGCCGCCGTGGTCCGCGAACTCGTCGAGAACAGTCTCGACGCCGGAGCCACGCACATCACGGTCGAGATCCAGCGCGGCGGGTCCGCTCTGATCCGGGTCACCGACGACGGCTGCGGCATGGGCCGAGAAGACGCGCTGCTCTGCATCGAGCGGCATGCCACCAGCAAGATCCGCACCAAGGAGGACCTTGCAGCCATCCGCAGCTTTGGTTTCCGCGGCGAGGCCCTGCCGAGCATTGCCAGCGTCGCCCGCTTCCGCCTGGCCACCCGCGAGGCCAGCGCCCTAGCCGGCACGGAGGTGGAGATCCACGGTGGCAAACTCGCGCATGTGCGCGACCACGGCGGCGCACCTGGCACGGTGATCGAGGCGCGCTCGTTGTTTTTCAACGTGCCCGCGCGCCGCAAGTTCCTGCGCACCGAAGCCACCGAGTACGCCCACGTCGAGCAGCAGTTCCGCCTGCACGCGATCGCCCATCCCGGCGTCGCCTTCACCCTGGTGCGCGACGGCAGCCCCGCCTTTCACCTGCCCTCCACCGCCGACCGACTCGAACGCATCCGTGGCCTGGTCGGCGACGAACTGGCCGCGCGCCTCATTGAGGTGCGCCCCTTCAATCATCAGGGCATCCGTATCCACGGTCACATTGGCGGGCCGGGGCTGAGTCGCTCGAGCCGGCAGCAGCAGCTGACTTTCCTCAACGGCCGCCCGATCGAGAGTCCGGCGATCAACTACGGGCTGCGCGAGGGTTTCCACACCCTGCTCATGAAGGGGCAGTATCCGGTGACCTTCCTGTTCCTGGAAATGGAACCCGAAAGCTTCGACATCAACGTGCATCCGGCCAAGAAAGAGGTGCGCTTTCACGACGGCATCCGCGTCCGCGAAGCCGTCGCGCGCGCGGTCGGCCAAACCCTGGAGGGCACCTCCAGGCTGCCCGCCGCCGAAAGCTTCACACGCCCACCGCGTGTCGCCGCCCCGGCACCCCACCCGGTGCTGCCGCTGCAAGCGGTGCAGCCCGTGCCCGTGGCAGTTCCGCCGGTGCCGCCCGCAGTCGGACCTGTCGGACCTGTCGGACCTGTCGGACCTGTCGGACCCGTCGGACCCGTCGGCGCCGTGCCGGTGCCGCCGCGCGAGGCAACGCCGGAATTCCGTGTCATCGGTGTGCTCCACCGACTGTATGTACTGCTGGAAAGTCCAGAGGGACTGGTGCTCATGGACCAGCATGCGGCGCATGAACGTGTCAATTTCGAGCGCATGCGCCGCGCCATGGAACAGGGCGGCGTGCCCAGCCAGCGCCTGCTGATGCCGGTCACTCTGCAGGCCAGCCCGCGCGACGCCGACCTTCTGGCCCGCAACCTGCCAACCCTGGCAAGGCTCGGCATCGAGGCCGAAGCCTTCGGGCCGAACACCTTCAAGATTGAGGCCCTGCCCACCTTTGTGAAGACCGACGACCCGATAGGCTGGCTGGATCAGGTCATCGAGGAGTTGCGCAGCGCCAGTTCGCGCACCTCCAGCCTGCGCTTGGGTGAAGACATGATCGCCACCACGGTCTGCCGTCATTCGGTCAAGGCCAATGACCGCCTTGCACCCGCCGAAATCGAGGCGCTGCTGCGCGACCTGCTCGCCTGCGAAATGCCCTACTGCTGCCCGCACGGCCGCCCCACCCTCATCCAGATGTCGCTCGCGGAACTCGAGCGGAAATTTGGCCGGCGCGCGCCCTGAAGAAATCGTCACATCTTCCAGCTCGCCCTCGAGTCCTCACCGCCCTAAGTGTCACTTTCGCCACAATTCCCACCATGATTCTCGCCTTCCTAACCTTTCTCGGCAGCCTCGGTCTCTTCCTCTTCGGCATGAAGGTGATGAGCGAGGCCCTGCAAAAACTCTCGGGCGAGCGTCTGCGCGGCATGATGCGGGCGATGACGGTGAACCGATTCACCGGCCTGCTCTCCGGCCTGCTGGTGACCAGCCTCGTGCAATCCTCATCGGCGACGACGGTGATGATCGTCAGTTTCGTCAACGCCGGCCTGCTCAACCTGTTCGAGTCGATCGGCATGATCATGGGCGCCAACCTCGGCACGACTACCACGTTCTGGATCATCTCCTTCCTCGGCTTCAAGTTCAGCCTGAGCAGCATCGCCCTGCCCATCATTGGCGTCGGCTTCCCGATGATGTTCCTGCGCAACGCCAAGATCCGCGACAGCGGCGAGTTCCTGGTCGGCTTCGGCCTGCTGTTCTTCGGCCTGCTCATGCTCAAGGACTCGGTGCCCGACATCCAGAAGAGCCCGGAGCTGCTGCAGTTCGTGCAGAGCTTCACCGGCAAGGGGATTTTCTCCGTGCTGTTCTTTTTCACCTTCGGCACGGTACTGACCATTCTGGTGCAGTCCTCCTCGGTGGCCGGCGCCATCACCCTGACCCTCGCCTACAAGGGCTGGATCGACTACCCCTCGTCGGCCGCCATCATCCTCGGCGAGAACGTCGGCACGACGATCACCGCCAACATCGCCGCCATCACCGGCAACACCGCCGCCAAGCGCGCCGCCTTCGCCCACTTCCTGTTCAATGCCCTCGGCGTCGTCTGGGCCATCCTGCTGTTCGCGCCCTTTGCCGGACTCATCGACTGGCTTGTCCCCGGCGACGCCACCCAGCCCAAGGCCCTGCCCCTGCACCTCGCCGGCTTCCACAGTGGCTTCAACCTCCTCAACATCGCCCTCATGATCGGCTTCGTGCCGCAGCTCGTTCGTCTGGTCGAACGCGCGATCCGCGGCCGGCCGGAGGGCCCGGCCACCCATGTCAGCCTGCGCCGGGGGTCGCTGCCTCAGACCGCCGAACTCAGCCTGGCCGAGGCCGAGCGCGAGGTGCAAACCCTGACGACCCACGCGCGCGAACTGGTCGACGGCTTCCTCGAGGTTTTTGGTCGCCCTGAGGCGGAAACTTCCTCCCGCCTGGACAGCCTGCGGCAGCTCGAGGAGACCAGTGATGAGATTGCGCTCGACGTCACCCAGTACCTGGTGCGCTGCTCCTCGGCCGGCCTCAGCGAGGCGTCGATGACACGTGTCGCCGCGCTGCTGCGTGTCATCGCCGAACTCGAGGACATGTGCGACTGCGGCAACCGCCTCATTCAGCTCTCCAGCCGGCGCGTGCGCAAGGGTCACGAACTGCCTGAGGAAACCCTCGCACAGCTGCGTGAGTACGGCCGCCTGCTCGCCGAATTCCTCAGCTTCCTCGCCGGCTGCCTGCCGCGCGGAGTGCAGGCCCAGGACATGGAGATCGCGCTGGAAATGGAGGCGCGCATCGACGCCGCGCGCAAGCGCCTGCGCAAGGAGTCGGTGACCCGCATGCTGGCCTCCGGCGAAACGATCAAGGCCGAGGTTCTGTACATGGACGTGCTCAACAACATGCGCCGGGTTGGCAAGCATGCGATGAACATCCTCGAAGCCCTGCGCCTGGAGGCCTGAGAGGCCGCTAGCCGATGCGGCCGCGCACATAGGCCTCAGTGCGGGCGTCGAGCGGTGTCGTGAACAGCTCCAGGGTCGGCCCGGCCTCAATCAGCCGGCCCTGGTAAAAAAAGGCCGTCCGGTCGGCCACCCGGCGCGCCTGCTCGAGGTTGTGGGTGACAATGACGATCGTGTAATCCTGGCGCAACCGGCTGAGCAACTCCTCGATCTTCAGGGTCGCCACCGGATCGAGTGAGGCGCAGGGCTCGTCCATGAGCAGGATTTCCGGTTGGTTGGCGATCGCCCGGGCGATGCACAGGCGCTGCTGCTGGCCGCCGGACAGGCCGGCGGCGCCCTCATGCAGGCGGTCCTTCACCTCGTCCCACAGAAAGGCCTCGCGCAGGCTGCGCTCGGCGGCCTCGTCCAGGCGGCGGCGGTCGCGGCAGCCGGCGATGCGCAGCGGGAAGACGACGTTTTCATAGAGGCTGGCGGCAAACGGATTGGTCTTCTGGAACACCATGCCGACGCGCCGGCGCAGGGCGATGACCTCGGCTGCGGGATCAAAGACACTGCGGCCGCCGACCCGGATGTCGCCGGTGTGGCGCACCTCGTCATTGAGATCGTGCAGGCGGTTGAAGTTGCGCAGCAGGGTGGTCTTGCCGCAGCCGGAGGGGCCGATGAAGGCGGTGATCTCACGCTCGCGCACCGCCAGGCAGATGCCATCGAGCACCTGCTTCGGGCCGTACCAGAAGGAGAAGTTGTCGACGTGGAGGGTGTCGCGCGGTGTCATGGCGAATCAGAACAGCCCGGCCTGGTGACGTCGGCGCAGCCGTGCGCGGACCCGGATGGCGGCGAGGTTGAGCAGCAGCACCAGCAAAAGCAGCAGCAGGGTGGTGGCAAAGACCATCGGGATCGCCGCCTCGGCGTCGGGCGATTGAAAGCCGAGGTCATAGATGTGGAAGCCGAGGTGCATGAACTTGCGTTCGGGGTGCAGGAACGGCCAGGTGCCATCGACCGGCAGGGCCGGCGCCAGCTTGACGACACCGGTGATCATCAGCGGCGCCACCTCGCCGGCGCCCCGCGCCATGGCCAGGATGACCCCCGTCATCATGCCCGGCAGGGCGCCCGGCAGAACGACATGACGGATCATCTGCCAGCGCGAGGCTCCCGCAGCCAGCGCGGCCTCGCGGATGCCCTGCGGCACGGCTGCCAGCGCCTCCTCGGTCGCCACAATGACGACCGGCAGGGTCATCAGGGCCAGGGTCAGCGAGGCCCAGAGAAGACCGCCGGTGCCGTAGGTCGGTGCTGGCAGGCGCTCGCGGAAAAAGCCGCTGAAGTACGGACAGCGCGCCAGGGCCAGGAAGAGCAGGAGCACCCCGGCGATCCACAGCGCACCCTCGAGACGTCGTCGACCCGCCGCGCGGCGCGCCTGGCCCGGCACCGGGGCGCCGTTGGCCATGGCCAGCCAGGAGGCGGTGCCGACGGCGGCCAGCGCGCCCAGGGCGCACAGCGACCAAGTCACGGGCGGCAGTGGCTGCCGTGCGCCACCATCGATGAAGCCGCCGGCGCCGTAGACAAAAAAACCGAGCCCGAAAACGCCAAAGACGATGGAGGGCACGCCGGCCAGGTTGTTGACGCAGATCCGCACGGTGCGCACGGCCAGGCCCTGGCGTGCATACTCGCGCAGGTAAACCGCGGCCAGCACGCCCAGGGGCGTCACCAGCACGGCCATCAGCAGGGTCATCACAAAGGTGCCAAACAAGGCCGGAAAAACGCCGCCCTCCGTGTTCGCCTCGCGCGGTTCGGCGCTGAGAAACTCGCTCACACCGGCCGCAAACACACCCACACGATTCCAGAGACCCAGCCCCACCGCCGGATGCATGCGCAGCAGGTCGGCGACCCGGTAGGAACACGGCTCCCCGGAGGCGAGTCGGACCTCGAGCCGCGCCGCCTCCAGGGTCTCTCGCAACTGTCGGGCTTCAGCGGCCAGGGCCTCGAACCGGCGCTGTTCTTCAGCGCCCGCCTGCAGCCGCCCGGCAAGGGCCGGGATGCGGCGTTTCTCCAGGTCGAGAATGGCAGCACGGCGGGCATGACCGGCCGCCATCGCCTGCTGCAGCACCGACTCAAAAGCCGCCTCATCCGCCCCGATTCGCCGACCGTCGCCCAGATGCAGGGCCTCCGGCCGAAAGATGGCGTCGCCGTGCTCGCTGCGGCGCGCCACCCAGTAACCGTGCGCCGGCGCGCGCTCAAGGATCCTGGACGCTTCGATGCGACGGAAGGCCAACCGGTAGACCTCCTTGTTGCCGGTGAAGTACTGGTGCTCGACGGCCCCGCTGCGGTCCGGACCACGCCGCTCCGCCACGCGCACGAGGCTGCCGGCGAAGGTCTCCACACCGCCGTCGTCCGTGCGCGCACTGACCTGCCAGACATCGCGCGGCCAGAACACCGCCAGTCCCTTGACCGCGACCAGCAGCAGCAGGCCGGCAATCATGATCAGGCCCACGGCCAGACCGGCCGCACTCAGCCAGACAAAGGGTTCGGCGCGCGGGCGCGGGACTGGTGCTTCGGAACTCATGAACCGGTCTTGTAGCGCGCGCGCAGCCGTTGCCGCAGCAACTCGGCGGCCGTGTTGAGGACGAAGGTCATCAGGAACAGCGCCAGGGCGCCGAGGAAAAGCGTGCGATAGTGGGTGGATCCCTGGGCGGCCTCGGGCAACTCTACCGCCAGGTTGGCCGACAGCGTGCGCATGCCATCAAACGGATTCCAGTGCGCGGCCAGGGGGAAGCCCCCCTCGCCCAACAGCAAACCGCCGGCCGCATCCATCACCGGCGTGTTGCCAGTCGCCATGACCACAATCATCGTCTCGCCCACCGCGCGACCAAAGCCGATCATGAGCGCCGAGAACAGGCCGGCGGAGGCGACCGGCAGCACAATGGTGCGCGCCACCTGCCAGCGCGAGGCCCCAAGGGCCTCGGCGGCGGCGACCAGGTCGCGCGGCACATGGGCCAGGGCATCCTCGGCGAGGGTGAAGATCACCGGGATGACGGCGAAGCCCATCATGAAACCGACCACCAGGCCGTTGCGCTGGTCAAAGGGCAGGCCGGTGACCTGGGGCCACCAGAGACGGAAATCGGCGACCCGCGCGCCATCGGGCAGGACGGCGACGCAGAAGCTGCTCTCGAGCAAGGGTCCAAGCTGCCAGGCGGCCCAGCCCGCCAGCAGCAGCAGGGGCGCCAGCAGGAGCGGTTCCCACCCCTCCAGCCGCCGCAGACTGCGCCCGTGCGGCAGCGTCCGCCAGACGGCCGCGGTCGAAAGCGCCGCCAGTGGCAGGACGGTGAGCAGCAGCAGGGCGGAGGGCACCCGCGTTTCGATCAGCGGCGCCAGCCAGAGCGCGGCAACAAAACCCAGCACGACTGAAGGCAGCGAGGCCATGATCTCCATGGCCGGCTTGACCACCGCGCGCAGACGGGGGCGGGCAAACTGCGCCGTGTAAAGGGCCGCCAGCAGGGCCACCGGCACGGCAAAGATCATGGCGTAAAAGGTGCCCTTGAACGAACCTATGATGAGCGGCACGAGGGACAACTTGGGTTCAAAATCGTCCGAGCCGCTGGTCGATTGCCAAGCGTGGGCGGGTCGTGCAAAACCCTCATACCAAAGCTTGCCGAAAAACGCGCGCAGACCGGCCTCGGGATGCGGATCATCGATCCGAAACAGCTGCACGCGGCCCTCACAGGTCACCACCGCAAGGTGCTCGCCACGGGCATCCACCAGCAAGGAGGAAACGCCGCCCGGCAAAGGCAGGCGTCGGCGCACACTGGCTGTCGTGGCCTGGCAGAGCGCCAGTTCCCCGGCTCCGGCCACCACAAAGCTGCGTCCGGTCGGTGAAGCCGAACAGGCCTGCAGCGCCCCCTTCAGCGGCCGCAGTTCACGGGTCAGGCCAAACTCGCGGTGGCGCCCGCCTTCCGGCACGAACAGGCTGTAGAGTCGCACCCGGCCGTCGAGATCGTGGCAGATCAGGCTGACCCCACCGGCTAAAAACTCGATGCCCACCAGGTCCGTGTCCGCGAATGGCCGCCAGACCTGGCGCAACTGCCAGCCCTGCGCTGAATAGTGCAGAAACAGCACCCTCCCATCCGCTGTCCGCACGGCCATGCCCTCCGCCAGCACCACGACCTGTTCCGGCACGGCTCCGTCGAGACGGTCCGTCAAATCTTCGCTGGATTCCGTCAGCGGCGCACCGCCACCCATCAAACTGCGCCGCTCCCGCAGCACCAACCCGTGCAGACGGCGCCCCTGCGGCCCCTCGCCCAGGAGCGCCACCAGACGGCGCTCGCCAAAGCCGGCGTATGCCAGCTGGCACAGCTCTGCCGGCGCGCCGGGCATGGCCGGCAGACGCTCCACCTCGATCCGATCCGTGACTCCATCCGCGGTCGTCAACCGCGGAGTCAGCAAGGCCAGACGGCCGTCGTCGAGCAGGGCAACGAAGCCGCTGCCGTCGGGATTGCGCGTCAGGTGCCGCGGGCGCAGCCCCGCAGGCAGGGGCAGCGCCTGCTCGCGACCGTCGCTGCCACGCAACCGCAGCACAGCCGCCTCGGCGTCATGCCATCCGACGCTGCCGCCCTGGCCGTCGAGCCACAGCGCGGCACCGACCGGTGCGCGCACGCTCCCGAGCGCCTCGAGGCGCGCACCGCGGAAGAGCGGCGCCACCTCCAGCAGAATGAACAGCAGCATGCCAAACACCACGGCGATGACGGCGATGCCTCCAAAGACGATGAGCGCGTGCATGAGGCGGTCGGTGCGACGCACCGAGGCGGCCACGCGGAAACGCGCGGGCAGGCCGTCACCCTCCCCGCCGCCCGGGGTGGCGACCGCGTCCTCGGCTCGGCGTTGGGATGGCATGACAGCGTGGCTGGCGCGCACGGCGCCAGCTGCATCAAAGGGGGCGCCCGTCGCTTTGCAACCGCGATTGCGGCACCTTCCCCTTGCCCGCCGGCGTAGAAACGTCTACCTAAACCTTCCGAACCACCCCACCGACCCATGGCCCACACCCTCGCCCCCCTGCCCTACGACAAAGCGGCCCTCGAGCCCCACATCGACGCCGCCACGATGGAGATCCACCACGGTCGTCATCACAACGCCTACGTGACCAATCTCAATGCCGCCCTCGCCGGCAAGGCCGACCTTGAGGCGCTGTCCATTGAGGACCTCTGCAAGAACCTCGCCCAGGTGCCCGCCGACATCCAGACTGCCGTGCGCAACAACGGTGGCGGCCACTACAACCACACGCTGTTCTGGAACCTCATGGCCCCGAACGCCGGCGGCGCGCCGACCGGCAAACTCGCCGAGGCCATCGACGCCGCCTTCGGCAGCTTCGACGCCTTCAAGGAAGCCTTCGCCAAGGCCGGGGTCACCCGCTTCGGCTCCGGCTGGGCCTGGCTGGTCGTCAAGGACGGCAAGCTCGCCATCACCTCAACGCCGAACCAGGACAACCCGCTCATGGACGGCAGCGGCACGCCGATCCTCGGCTGCGACGTCTGGGAACACGCCTACTACCTCAAGTACCAGAACAAGCGCCCCGACTACATCGGCGCCTGGTGGAACGTGGTGAACTGGAACGCCGTCGCCGAGCTCTACGCCAAGGCGCTCTGAGCCCGCCCGACTTCATCGCCGCCGGCGCCGCAAGGCCCGGCGGCTTTTTGTTGGCCGCGGTTCGACGCGCATCGCTTGCGACGCCCTTTCCGGAATGGAACCGGTCCCATGGCCATCGGATTCACTGGCACGCGATGCCCGCGGGAGTATATTCATGTTTTGTCATGGCCGAACCCGCCCCCACCATCGAAACCCGCGAGGAAGTCATGTTTTTCGACACCGACATCGGCGGGGTCGTCCACAACATCGCCTACCTGCGCATGATCGAGACCGCGCGCACCCGCCTCGCCGCCAAGCTCGGCATGCAACTGCGCGAGATGGCGCAAACCCAGGTCTACCCGGTCGTCGTGCGCACGGAGATCGATTACCGCAAACCCGCCACCCTCGGCGATGATCTCGTCATCTCCGGCCGCCTGGAATCGGTCGAGCGCGTGCGTTTCTGGGTGGCCTTCGAAATCCGCCGCGCCGGCGAGGACACCCGCCTGATCACCTGCCGGCAGTCGCTCGCCCTGGTGCAGATGCCGCAGGGCCGGCCGCTGCGCCTGCCGGCCGACTGGGCCGACAAGTACGGCCACCTCGGTCGCGAGACCGCCTGAGACGCGCCACGGCACTTGCGCGGCCGGCGCCACCGGCTTAAAAAGCCGCCATGGCCACCATCGCCGTCCTCGGCACACTCGACACCAAGGGACCCGAACACGCCTACGTGGCGGACCTCATCCGCGCGCGCGGACACCAACCCCTGCTCATCGACACCGGCACCGGCGCGCCGGCCACCGTGTCCCCCGACCTGACCCGCGAGCAGGTGGCGGCCGCCGGCGGCGTCGATCTGCCCGGCCTGCTCGCCCGCCGCGACCGCGGCGAGGCGGTGACCGCCATGTCCGGCGCCGCGGCGCAACTGCTCGCCCAACTCGCCGCCGAGGGCCGCATCCAGGGGGTCATCTCCCTCGGCGGTGGCGGCGGCACCGCGATCAGCACTGCCGCCATGCGCGCCCTGCCGGTCGGCTTCCCCAAGCTGATGGTGTCCACCCTCGCCGCCGGCAACACCGCTCCCTATGTCGGCACCAAGGACATCGTCATGATGCCCAGCATCGTCGACGTCAACGGCCTCAACCGCCTGTCGCGCGTCCTGCTCGCGCGCGCCGCCGGCGCCATCTGCGGCATGGTCGAGGCCGAACCGCCCGCCGCCGCCGACAAACCGCTGATCTGCGCCTCGATGTTTGGCAACACCACCGAGTGCGTCAACGCCGCCAAGCAGATCCTCGAGGAGGCCGGCTACGAGGTCCTTGTCTTCGCCGCCACCGGCACCGGCGGCCGCATCATGGAGAGCCTGATCGAAAGCGGCATGATCAGCGGCGTGCTCGACATCACCACCACCGAGTGGGCCGATGAACTCGTCGGCGGCGTGCTCAACGCCGGCCCGACCCGCCTCGAGGCCGCCGGCAGGGCCGGCGTGCCCGCCATCGTCACCCCGGGCTGCCTCGACATGGTCAACTTCGGCGAACCCGCCAGCGTGCCGGAGAAGTTCAAAGACCGCCTGTTCTACCAACACAACCCGCAGGTCACCCTCATGCGCACCAACGCCGAGGAGTGCACCCTGCTCGGACGCATCCTGGCCGACAAACTCAACGCCTACACCGCGCCGGTCACCGTCCTCATCCCGCGCCGCGCCATCAGCGTCATCAGCGCCCCCGGCCAGCCCTTCCATGATCCGGAGGCCGACGAGGCCCTGTTCGCCAGCCTGAAGGCCCACCTGCGGGTCGACATCCCGGTCGTCGAGATGGACTGCGAAATCAACGCCCCCGAGTTCGCCGCCGCCTGCGCCCACACCCTGCTGGCCCAGCTGGGCCGCTGAAGCATTTCAGATCTCAGATTCTCCGATCTTCGATCTCCCATCTTCCATCTTCCATCCCCAACCATGTCCCTCGGCCAACTTCTTCTCACCGGCGTGCCCGGCCCCGTGCTCGACGCCGAAACCGCCGCCCGCTTCAAGAAGCTGCAGCCCGGCGGTTTCATCCTGTTCGGCCGCAACATCCAGTCGCCTGAACAGCTGCGCAAACTCATCGACGACCTGCGCGACCTCTCCGACATCGAGCCCTTCATCACCATCGACCAGGAGGGCGGCCGCGTCTCGCGCCTGCGCCTGATTGGCGAGGAGCCGCCGAATGCCCAGCAACTGCGCGACAAGGGCGACCCCGCCCTGATCAAGTGGCATGGCCGCCTCACCGGCGAGCTGCTGCGCCTGTTCGGCTTCAACCTCGACCTTTGCCCGGTGCTCGACATCTCCTATGACGACACCGCCGACAACTCGCTCAAGGGCCGCTGCTGGGGCCGCGATCCGCAGCAGGTGATCAGCAATGCCGGCGTCTTCAACCGCGCCCTGCGCAAGGAGGGCATCCTCTCCTGTGCCAAGCACTTCCCCGGCTACGGCCCGGCCGAGTGCGACCCGCATGAATTCCTGCCGGTCATCACCAAGAGTCGCCGGGAGATGGAGCTGAGCGAGCTGCTGCCCTACTCCGCCCTGCTGCCGGAGCTCGACAGCGTGATGACCTGCCACAGCAACTACACCGCCTACGATCCCGACCGCGGCCGCTGGCCGGCCAGCCTCAGCCACAATGTCTGCACCAAGCTGCTGCGCGACCAGCTCGGCTTCGAGGGCCTGGCGATGACCGACGACCTCGACATGGGGGCCATCCTCAACGAGGTCACCTTCGAGAAGGCCATCCAGGAGGCCGTGCGCGCCGGCAACGACCTGGTCATGATCTGTCACCGCCTGGAGATGGTGGAGCTCGCCCGCCGGCATCTGGAAGGTGTCGAACACCCCATCCTGCACGACGCCCTGGTGCGCATCGAGAAGACCAAGAAGCGCCTGCGCGCGCCCGACGCCTTCCGTCTCGACCGCTTCGCCGCCCTCAACCGCGAGATCTGGGACCTGCGCGTCGCCACCCTCGGCGAGGAGCGCGCGAAAATCCTCAGCGTCGAGGACGGCAAGCGCTCCCCCGTCGAGCTCTACTGATCCGCACCTCCGCTCTCCACTACGGTGACTCCGCCTCCTGGTCGTCCGGCATGCGCTCGACGAAGCGCATGGCGTGGTCGATGAAGCGCAGCGGCACGTCGTCGGTGGGACCGTTGCGGTTCTTGGCAAGGATGAGCACGGCCTGGCCCTTCTTCTTCGCCTCCGCCTCCTCGTCACCGACGTTCATCTTGGCGCCGGCGTAGTCCTCGCGGGTGAGCAGGCCGACCATGTCGGCATCCTGCTCGATCGAGCCGGATTCACGCAGGTCGGAGAGCACGGGCCGCTGGCCCTTGCGCGACTCGACGGCGCGGTTGAGCTGGGCGAGCACGATGATGGGCACGTTCAGTTCCTTGGCCAGCCCCTTCACGCCGGCGGAGATTTCGGCAATTTCGATCTGGCGGTTTTCCTTGCCGCGCTTGCTGCCCGAGGTCATGAGCTGGAGGTAGTCGATCATGATCATCTCGATGCCGTGCAGCTTCTTGAGGCGGCGCGCCTTGGCGCGCATTTCGAGCACATCGAGGCCGGGCGTCTCGTCGATCAGGATCGCCGAGCGCTGCAGTTCGCGCGTCGCCTTGGCCAGCGCCTCCTGCTGGGCGCGCGACAGCAGGCCGCGCGAGAGATCCTGCATGGAGAGCTGGGCGCGCGAGACGAGCAGGCGTCGCACCAGCATGGTGGCGCTCATTTCCAGGCTGAACACCGCGCAGGGCCGGCCGCTGTCGACGGCGATGTGCTCGACGATGTTCATGGCCAGCGAGGTCTTGCCCATGGAGGGTCGGGCCGCGATGACGAACATTTCCCCGCCCTGCAGGCCGCTGCTCATGCTGTCGAGCTTGCTGTAGCCGGTCGACAGGCCGCGCAACTGGCCGGGATGCTCCAGCATGTACTGAATGCTGTCGATGGCCTCGGCGACGTGGGCGCTCAGGCTCTTGATGCCGTCCTCCTTGCCGGAGGATTCGCGCACGGCGAGGATGCGCTGCTCGGCGTGGTCGACCAGCGTGCCGACATCCTCGTCGATCTGTTCCTTGCCGTGCTCGTAGGCGTAATGGATGTTGAGGGAACTGGCGTGGATGAGCTGGCGGAGGATGTGCTTGTCGAGCACGATCTTCTTGTAGTACGGGTAGTGCGCGGGCACCGGCACGTACGTGAACAGCTCGCTGATCGCCGCCGGACCGCCGACCCGGTCGAGCAGGCCCTGGCCGCGCAGGGCGTTGGTGAGGGTGACCGGATCGATGGCGAGGTGCTTGTCGTCGAACTCGAGCAGCATCTCGTAGACCGTGCGGTTGGCCTCGTGGTAGAAGGCCGCAGCCGGCAGGGTGACACGGCTGTCGGCGAGTCGTTCGTTCGGGTCCTGCAGCAGGCTGGAAATCACCCCCTTTTCCGCCTCGTCGCTGAACGGCAGGGCGCGGTTGATGTTGGCAAGCAGTTCCTCGGCGCTCGGAATCTCGTTGCGTTTGCGGCCGAAGGGATTGGCCTGCGGCACGGCGGCGGCGCGGTCGGGCAGTTCACCTGGGGCGGCGGCAGCCTGGGCGAGATTGGAAGCGGATTCAGCCATGGGAGGGGTCAACCAGAGGCAGGAAGGCGGGGGCGTCAATCAGAGCAACTCTGTGAATAAGCCCGCAGGCTGGGGGATCAGATTTCAGATTTCAAACTTCAGAGGCGGGATCGCCGGTCTGCAGGCATTTCCTGCTTGTCGCGCCGCTTCCAGCCGGCAAGGTGGCGGCCTCATGCTGCGCTTCCGCCTCCTCGGCTTCCCGATCGCCGTTCACTGGTTCTTCTGGGTCAACATGGCCCTGCTCGGCGGTGCCATCGATGCGAGAACCCCGGAGGCCATGCGCGCCCTGCTGATGTGGATGGCCGCGGGTTTCGTCTCGATCCTCGTGCATGAACTCGGCCACGCGCTGGCGATGCGCAACTATGGCGACCGCCGAGTTGGCATCCTGCTGTACGCCTTTGGCGGCGTCGCCCAGGGCAGCCGCGGCCTGACCCGCTCGCAGGATTTCTACGTCAGCGCGGCCGGCCCCTTCGTGCAGATCGCCGCCGGTGTCGCCATCTGGTGGCTGCGCGATTTCTGGCAGCCGCCACCCGGGTTGGTCCGAGCCTTTCTGAATGCCTTCCTGCAGGTCAGCCTGTTCTGGGGCATCCTCAACCTCTTCCCGATCATCCCGCTCGACGGCGGCCACATCGCCCGCGCCCTGCTCGGCCCGCGCCGGCTGCGCATCGCCCTCACCCTCAGCCTGGTCTGCGCCATCGGCGGCGCCCTGTTCTTCATCCAGCACGGCGGCCTCTTCGCCACGGTCTTCTTCGGCATGTTCGCCTTCAACAACTGGAAGGAACTGCAGGGCCAACCGCAGGTGCCCTGGATGATCGGCCGCGACTGAGCCCGGCCTCCGCCACGTAATCTTTTCTCTGCCATGAGCGCCCTCGACGATCTCCTCACCTGCCTGCGCTTTCCCAGCGTCTCCACCGATCCCAAACACCGCGGCGACGTGCGCGCCTGTGCCGACTGGCTGCTCGCCAAGCTGCGTTCGCTCGGACTCGATGCCGCCCTGCACGAAACCCCGGGCCATCCGGTGCTGCTCGCCAAAAACGCCCATCAACCCGGCCGGCGCACCGTGCTGCTCTACGGCCACTACGATGTCCAGCCGCCGGAGCCCTTCGGCGAATGGTTGTCGCCCCCCTTCGAACCCACCCTGCGCGACGGCCGCATCTACGCCCGCGGCGCCACCGACAACAAGGGCCAGCTCATGGCCCATGTCGCCGGCCTCGCTGAAACCCTCGCCGCCCACGGCGAGCTGCCGGTCAACCTGACGATCCTGTTCGAGGGCGAGGAGGAGATCGGCAGCCCGAACCTGCGCCCCTTTCTGGAAGCCAACCGCGACGAACTCGCCTGCGACGTGGTTGCCATCTCCGACACCGGCATGGTCGCCCCCGGCGTCGGCACCTTCACCTACGGCCTGCGCGGCATCGCCTGCCTGGAAGCGCGCGTGCACGGGCCGTCGATTGACCTGCATTCCGGCATCTTCGGCGGCGCGGTGGCGAATCCGGCCACGATCGCCGCGCGCCTTGCCGCCTCCCTGCACGATGCCGAGGGACGGGTGGTCATCCCGGGTTTTTACGACGCCGTGCGCCCCCTGCAGGACTGGGAGCGCGCCGCCTGGGCGGAGCTGGGCGACGGCGATGCCGAGACCCTGGAATTGACGGGGTCGCCCGCCCTGTTCGGCGAGCCGGGCTTCAGCGAACGCGAGCGCCGCTGGGCGCGGCCGACCGCCGAGGTCAACGGCATCGGCGGCGGCTGGCAGGGCGCCGGCTCGAAGACGGTCATCCCGCGCGAGGCCTTTGTGAAAGTCTCCTTCCGCCTCGTGCCCGACCAGGATCCCGAGACGGTGCTCAACCTCGCCGAACAACACCTGCGCGCCCAGGCACCCGCCGGCGTACGCCTGGAGATCGTGCGCGGCCACACCGGGCGCGCCTACCTGACCGACCCGCAGAGCCCGCTCGGCCAGGCCGCCTGCCGGGCCCTGGAAAAGACCTTTGGCGGCCGTGTCGCCCTGATCCGTGAAGGCGGCAGCATCCCGATCGTGCAGGCCTTCAAAGAGGTACTCGGTGCCGACACCCTGCTGCTCGGCCTGGCCCTGCCCGACTGCCAGGCACACGCGCCGAACGAAAACTTTCCCGTCGCCAACTTTGAAGCCGGCATCCGCCTCAATCAGGAACTGCTGCGCGAACTGGCGCGTTGAAGATCCCGCCCAGCCAACAGCCGCCATCCCAGCCCGAACCGAGGCAAGTCATTGCCTCGGCGTCCGGGACGGGCGCAGGCTTGGACGGCGCTCGAACCGCACTCCCCTCAGTGCGGCTTGGCCGCCTTGTCGCCATGACCTTCGGCCGGCTTGGCATGGGCATCCTTGCCGTGGCTGTCGCCGTGGCCTTCACCATGCGCCTTGTGCATGCCTTCGTGCAGCACCTGGGTGCTTTCCCAGGAATGCTTGTCGCAGGAGACGGAGCAAAACAGCAGGGCGAGGGCGGCGAAGGCGGGGGCTTTCATGGTCGGTGACGAATCGTATCGATAGGCGATATCAACCGCCATGCAACGCGGTTTTTGCCGCCGGGCGCGCCGTTTCCGCAGATCGCCGGAAGTTGAGGACGGGATTGCCACCCGCGTCTCCCATGGCTGGGTCAATCTACGCGCAGCGGCCCTCGCGCAACTGCCGCCAGGCCAAGCCCAGATGGGCGGCAAGATCGCTGGGAAGGACGGACTCCGGCGCTCCATCAAGGGCGGCGAGTTCGGCGGCGCGACCGCACAACCAGGCGGCAAGACCGGCGGCCCGCGGGGGTGGCAGGCCCTGAGCCAGCAGGGCGACAGCCACACCGGTCAGGAAATCGCCCATGCCACCGGTGGCCATGCCGGCGTGACCGGTGCTGTTGAAGCGCAGTGGCTGACCGGCGCAGGCAATGACCGTGCGCGCGCCCTTGAGCAGCAGGGTGTGCCCCGGATGGGCTTCGGCAAAGCCGCGGGCGCAGGTGGCGCGATCACCGACCGCGCCGGCCAGTCGCTGCATCTCGCCGGGGTGCGGGGTCAGCAGGCGCGGACCGGCGGCGTGGCTCAGGGGTTCCAGCCCGTGCCGGGCCAACTGGGTGAGGGCGTCGGCATCGACGACAACCGGCACCGGCGCCTGGCGCAGCAGATCCGCCACCTCGTCGCCATGGGCAAAGCCGAGTCCGGGACCGACGGCGAGCGCATCAAAACCCTCGGCAGCGCGGCGGGCATCGTCGATCCGGCGCACCATGACCTCGGCCGGCAGGCGGGCGGCCAGCACGGCCTGCGCCTCGGGCTCACGCACCAGCAGGGTCACCAGACCGGCGCCGGTGCGCAGGGCACCGAGGCAGGCGAGTTCGGCGGCGCCATAGAATCCCGGCGAGCCGGCCAGCACACCGATGCGTCCGGCCTGGCCCTTGTGGCAGTCGTGGCCGCGACGCGGCAGCCAGGGCCGCAGCAGGTCCGGGGTCAGCAGTTCGGCATCGGGGTCGCCCTGCAGGAAGGGCTCCAGCTCTGCCAGCGGCACCCGGGCCAGGCGCCCCACGTGCTGGACGGCGGCATCGGCGACCAGCCCCCGCTTGACCGCCGCCACGGTGACCGTCACATCGGCGACCACCGCGTCTGCGGCCGGCACCCCGGAATCGCCATCGAGCCCCGAGGGCAGGTCCATGGCGATCGTGCTGGCGCCCTGCTCCAGGCGCAGGCGGTTCATCTCGCCGGCGAGAGCGGAGTACTCGGGTCGCAATGGCCCGGAGCTGCCCAAGCCGAGCAGGCCGTCGAGGCAGACGAGCGGACCGGAATCGCAACGCGTCTCGGCCGGGCCGACTTCAAGTCCGCCCAGTTCATGCCAATGCCGGGCCGGCAGCGGTTTGAAATCGCTCGGGTCGCGGGCGCAACGGGCCTGCAGGCGCCAGCCGGCAGCGCGCAATTCGCGACCGGCGACCAGGGCGTCGCCGGCGTTGTTGCCCGTGCCAAGATAGAGTCGGGCCGTGCCGGGCACGGGGAAAAACTGGCGAATGACGCGGGCGATGCCACAACCGGCCTGCTCCATGAGGGCGTCGGCGCTGACGCCACTGGCGAAAGCACGCGCCTCGGCCTCCTGCATCTGGCGGCACGTGACGAGCATGGCGGGCGGATCAGCGGGCGCGTTTGTAGGCGACGATGCCCTGGGCGATGCCCTCGGCGATGCGGGCTCGGAAGGCACCGCTCATCATCTTCGCGCGCTCGGCGGAGTTGCTGACGAAGCCGCACTCCACCAGCACCGCCGGGTTGCGGGTGGTTTTGCGGATGACGAAGTAGCTGGCGTGCTTGACGCCGCGATTGGTCAGGCCGGTCGACTGCAGCAGATAGGCCTGGATGTAGGCGGCGAGGGTGTAACTGCCGTCGAAATGGTAGAAGGTTTCAACGCCATGGCCGCTGCCGCCGCGGCTGTAGTTGTAGTGGATGCTGACGAAGATCGCGTTGCCGCGGCTGTTGCCGTAGTCGGCACGCCGCTGCAGCGGGATGAAGACATCGGTGCCGCGCGTCAGGATGACGCGGAAGCCGGCTTCCTTGAGCAGGCGCTCGACGCGCCGGGCGGTGTCGAGGCAGAGATGCTTTTCATACACGTAACCGATCGAGGCCCCGCGATCATGATCGCCGTGACCGGCATCAAGGATGACCGTGTCGAAGGCGCGCGCCGCACCGGAGACAAGCAGGACCGCCAGCAGAGCCAACACCCCCGGGAAACGTCCAAGGCGTTGAGGCAGTGAAAAGGGGGCGGTCATGGATTCGGGATTCGGGGCGGACCTTGTCGGGCAGTAAGCGCCTTTGCCGTCCGGGGTCAAGCGTTTTGGCGGCAGGCGGCGGACGACATTGGCTTGAGAATCGGCGGCGGTGGCGACGTTGGTTTGGGCATGCTTCCACGCCTGCTTCTGCCCCTGCTGTTCGTCGCCGCCGCGCCGGCGGAAACGCCGCTGCGCCACATCGTCTTTGGTTCCTGCCTCGACAAGACCGAGCACCCCATGCTCGACCGCACGCTGACGCTGCCGATGGACCTGTTTGTTTACCTGGGCGACAACATCTATGCCGACACCGAGGACATGAACGTCATGCGGGCCAAGTACCGCGCCCTGGCGGACAGCCACTTTCACCGCGGCCTGCTCGAGCGCGCGCCGGTGCTCGCCACCTGGGACGATCACGATTTCGGCGCCAACGACGGCGGGGCGGACTACCCCAAGCGGCGCGAGGCGCAACAGGAGTTTCTCGACTGGCTGCAGGTTCCGGCCGACTCGCCGCGCCGCAGCCGCGAGGGCGTCTATGACGCCCGTGTCTTTGGGCCGGCCGAGCGCTCGGTGCAGGTGATCCTGCTCGACACCCGCTACTTCCGCAGTCCGCTCAAGCGCGTGCCCAAGAGCCAGGGCGGCATCGGTGGCAGCGCGGTGCCAAACGATGATCCGGCGGCGACCCTGCTCGGCGAGGCGCAGTGGCGCTGGCTGGAGGAACACCTGCGCCAGCCGGCGCGCCTGCGCCTGATCGCCTCCAGCATCCAGTTTGCCGCCGCCGCCAGCGGCAGCGAGAGCTGGGCGAACTTTCCGCGCGAGCAGCGCCGCCTCATCGAGCTGATCCGCCGCACGCAGGCCGAAGGCGTGCTCTTCCTGAGTGGCGACCGCCATTGGTGCGAGTTTTCGACCCTGACCGAAAACGTCCCCTACCCCCTGCACGACCTCACCGCCAGCTCGATGACCCAGGTCCACCCGCGCGGCACGCCGACGCCCAACGTCCATCGCTCGCTGCCGAAGACCTTTCACCAACCGAATGTCGGCACGCTCGACATCGACTGGCAGGCCGCCGACCCGGAGTTGCGCCTGCGCATCGTCGATGAAGCGGGTGCGGTGCAGATCGAAAAAACCCTGCGCCTCGGCGAACTGCGCCCCTGAGCCGTTCGCGCTTGCACCTCGGCACCGGCGTTGCCACAGTGATCGCTCAACCCGGAATAACCCCCACATGAGCAGCCAGAACATCGCCTTTGTCGGAGTCGGACGCATGGGAGCCAACATGGCCCGCCGCCTGCAGGACTGCGGCCACCGCATCACCGCCGTGTACGATGCCCACCGCCCGATCGCGGAAAGCCTCGCCACCGAACTCGGCTGCGCCGCGCCTGCCAGCCTGCGCGAGGTCACTGCGGCGGCCGACCTGATCTTCACCGTCGTCACCAACGACGCAGCCATGGAGGCCATCTTCTTCCAGCCGGAGGACAACCTGCTGCAGGGCGCCGCCGGTCGCACCTTCATCAACTGCGCAACGCTGTCGCCCGCCATCCACCGCCGGGTCGACGCCGCCGCCCGCGCCGCCGGTGCCGACTGCCTGGAGGCCGCCATGGCCTCGTCGATCAGCCACGCCCGCGAGGGCAAGCTCTACCTCATGGTCGGCGGCGACGAAGCCGTCTACCAGCGCCTGCTGCCGGTGCTCGAGCAGATGAGCGTCAACCGTCGCCACGTCGGCGCCATGGGCCGTGCCGCTGAGGTCAAGGCCCTGGTCAACATGGTGATGAACATCAACACCGCCGGCCTGGCCGAGGGCCTCGGCCTCGCCGCCGCGCTCGGCCACGACCTCGACATGATCCGCGAGGTGTTCAGCCAGACCGGCGCCAACAGTCGCGTCCTGGAGACCGACAGCGCCGACATGGTCGCGCGTGAGCACGACTGCTGGTTCTCCGCCGAACACGCCGCCAAGGACAGTGGCATCGCCGCCGGCCTCGCCACCGAAACCGGCCTCAACCTGCCGCTGAACAGCGCCACGAAGGCCCAGTATGACCGCATGGTTGCCCTCGGCCTCGGCGGGCTCGACAAGTCCGGCATCGCCGAACTGACCTTCAAGGGGCGCCACGGCTGAACGCCGCGGCCGTTGCACCACGCTCATGCCTGCCAACGTCCGGCTCTTCCTGGCGTTTCGGCTGCTGTTCAACTGCCGCTTCTACTACCCGGTCTACACCATCCTTTTCCTCGACCTCGGCCTCAACCTGGCCGAGTTCGCGGCGCTCAACGTCATTTGGGCGCTCACCATCGTCCTGCTGGAGGTGCCCTCGGGCGCCCTGGCCGACCGCTTCGGCCGCCGCCCCCTTGTGGTCGCCGCCGGCGGGTTGATGGTCGCCGAAATGGCCCTGCTCTGCCTGATGCCGCCGGGCCGGCACGACTTGGTGTTCTGGATGTTTGTGGTCAATCGCATCCTCAGCGGCACCGCCGAGGCCTGTGCCAGCGGTGCCGACGAGGCCCTTGCCTACGACAGCCTGCCGGAGGCCGAGCGCACCCGCCAGTGGCCGGCGGTCATGGCCAGTCTGAGCCGGCTCATGGCCATCGGCTTCGTTGTCGCCTTTGTCAGTGGCGGCCTGCTCTATGACCATGAGGGCGTGCTCGCCCTGCTCAACAGCCTTGGCCTGCCCGCGCTGGAACGCACCTGGACGATGAAGCTGCCCCTGCTCTTCAACCTGTTCACGGCCCTCGCCTGCCTGGGGGTGGCCCTGCGCCTGCGCGAGCCCGGACAACCACCCGCACTCGGCGGCTCCTGGACCCAGGAAACGGCGCGCGCCTTGCGCGGCATGCTCGCCACCGGCACCTGGATCTGGCGCCATGAGGCGGCCTTCCGCCTGCTCGTTTTGGCCGTCGTCTTCGACAGCATCATCCGCCTCTTCCTCACGGTCGCCAGCAACTTCTACCGCCTCGTCGGCATCGACGAAGCCTGGTACGGCGTCATCGGCACGGTCGCCTCCCTGCTCGGCCTGGCCAGCGCCGGGCTGATGGAACGCATGGCCCGGCATGGCCGCGAGCGCGATCACTTCCTGTTCGTCGCCGCCCTGACCCTGGCGGGCCTGCTCGGCGCCGCCCACCCGCAGCCGGGCTGGACCGGCATCGCCCTGATCCTGCCGCTCATGCTGGCCATGCGCTTCCTGCAGTTCTTTCTGTCGCACCACCTCAACGCCGCCGCCGATTCCGCCCACCGCGCCACGGTGCTCAGCTTTCGCGGCCTGACCACCAACCTCGCCTACGGCCTGCTCACCCTGCTCTTCGGCTGGCACACCGCCTGGCTGCAGGGACGGTTGAACCTGCCCGCCGAGGATCCCGGCGTCTTTGCCGCCAGCCTGCGGGTCTGGCCATGGTGGTTCGCCGGCAGCCTCGCGCTGGGCCTGCTGGTGCTGCGCCTGCGGCGGCGCTCAGGCAAGCGCCGGTGAACCGCAGCGAACTCAGCGTCGCAGGACGCGGATGTGCTCCAGCGCCGCCTCCTGCATGAAGCGAGTCGCCGCCGGTGTGTTGGTGTGGCCGGCCAGCACGTCGACATGCAACTTCTTGGCCACCGGCAGGGCGTTGCAGGCGGCCAGCACACTCGTCGGCGGGCAGGTCACATCGATGTAACCCACGGTCACCGCCGCCCCCTGGCAGCGGGCGCGGGCCGCGAAGTTGACGGCGTCGACGTAGCGCGCGGTCTGCTGCACCGCCGCGTCCGGACGACCGTCGGCGCCGGCAGGCACCAGCTTGGGCCAGCCGTTGACCCGGCCGACCCCCGCACCGCTGTGATCACAGCCGGCGGGCACGCCGGCGCAG
This sequence comes from uncultured bacterium, assembly GCA_966252325.1. Lineage (GTDB taxonomy): Bacteria > Verrucomicrobiota > Verrucomicrobiia > Verrucomicrobiales > Verrucomicrobiaceae > Prosthecobacter. Next base: position 33,336 of record CBINON010000023.1, read on the forward strand.
ATGAAACTGACACGGGCATCGAGGCCGGCTGCCGCCAGAGCTTGATAACCGCCCTGGCTGGAGCCGTAAACGATCAGCGTGCGACCGTCCCACTCCGGTTGAGCGGCGAGGAAGTCGATGGCGCGAATGACGCGCAGGAACATGCCGGTGAAGTAGTTTTGCTGACGCTCCATGCGGCCGGCATACCGGTAATCCTTGAGCGCCCCGGCAGCCTGGGCCGTGTAAAACGCCTCGGACCGGCCGTTGGGCAACCCGTGGGCATTGATGTCGAGCGCCAGCATCCCACCCTCCTTGGCCGCCCAACTGGTACTGCCAGCCAGGCTGGCACTGCGCACGCCAGCGCCATGAACGGTGAGCACCGCCGGCAGACTGCCTGGGCGGGCGCCAACCGGGCGGCTGAGATAGCCGGACACCGGCGCCCCCAGGCAGGCCACCTTGACGTCGAAACACTCGAGCTTCACCGCGCCCGGTGCACTGGCCGCTGCGGCAGGTGCCGGCACGGGCACAAGCTCCGCCATCGGCTCGACCCCAGCCAGTGCGGCCTTTTGTGCCGTCCAGAAGGCGTCAAAGTCGTCCGGCACCGGCAGGCTCGGGCGGATCTCCTGGGGATCGAAACCCGCCGAAGCCAGGGCCGAGGCCTTGCCCGCGGTGGCGCGCAGCAGCAGAAAGCCCGGTTCGTCCAGTGTGCCTTCCAAACGGCCCTTGCCACCGCTCAGACGCACCTGCACCGGCACTTGCGGATCGACACCGTCCTTCGACAGCACGCAGGTCACCGTCACATCCTCCGCCGGCTTGCCGCCCTGGCTGGCCTCGATCAGGAAAACCGCCGTCTCGCCGCGCCGATACAACGCGTCGGGACGCTCCACCGAGGCTTTCAGGCGCAGGACCGCTGCGGGCGGTGGCGACGATTTCACCTGGGCGGACAGGGGCACGGCAAGGCAGAGAAAGGAGAGGAGCAATCGGATCATGGCGACGAATTCCAACGCGCGCCGAGTCGACGGTCTTCGGCTCCCGGCAAGAAAAGTCCCCGGCAACTGAACGCGTCGCACCGGCACACCGTCAAAGCCACGTCTTGACCCCGCTGCAGGCGACCGCCACCTTGACGGACACCCCCGGAGCCCCGATGCCCAACCCCGCGCCCCACGCATGAGCCCACCGGACAGCAGCGAACTGCAACTGCAGGACCGCATCGGCACCGGCAGTTGCGGCGAGGTCTTTCGCGCCACCGCCGAAGGACGCGCCTGCGCGGTCAAGCTTTTCTCGACGATGTCCGTGAACCGGCGCGGGCTGGAAAACACGCTGCGTCGCCTCGCCTCCCTGCCGCCGCACCCGGGGATCCTGCCGGTCGATCGCTTCGAGATCGGCAGCGGCCCGTGTCGCTTGGCCATGCCCTTGGTCGGCTTCCTGGAACGTGACCCTCAGGGGCGCCGGATCTGGCACACGCCCACGCTCGAAGCGCTGTGCGAATCCGGGGTCGACCATGAGCGCGCCTGGAACCTCATTCACCAAATCGCTGAAGCGCTCGCCTGGTTGCACCGCCACGGCCTCGTGCACGGCAACCTGCGGCCGGTCAACATCTTCATCGAAGCCGGGCCGCCGGAGACCGCGCGCCTGACCGACCTCGCGCAGGGCTGGGTCGGCGGCGTGCACCGGCTCGACCTGACCGACCACTTCCTCAACCTCGCCCCCGAACAGGCGGAGAATCCGGACGGCGTCTTCCAAGGCCACGGCGCCGGTGCGGACGTGTACAGCTTCGGCGTGCTCGCCTACCGCCTGCTCACCGGCCGACGCCCGCGCGGTGCCGAGATGTGGGCGGCGCAGACCGCTTTCGTTGCCGAAAAAGCCGCCGCCGGCCTGGCCTACGGCATCGATCAGGCCGCCCTGCTGGCCGCCGTGCGCGCCCAACCCAAGATCGAGTGGCCGGAACCCGCGGCCGACAAATGGGAGGAGCGCCGCCGCCACATCCTCGAACGCTGCCTCGACCTCAATCCCGCCGCCCGCTGGGCCGACATGCGCGAGGTGCTGCGCGAATTCGAGGTGCTGGAAGCGGATCGTCAGATCGAGGCAAGCCGCGACTGGGTCGATCTGGAACGTCGCGCCCAATCCAGGCGGGTCCTGAGCCTGCAGATCCTCGCCGCCTGCCTCGCCGGCCTGCTCGTGGCCGGGGGCGCCACCGCCTTCCTGCTGCTGCACCGCGCCCGTCAGGCAGAGCAGGCGGCGCAGACGGAGGCCGCCGGCCTGCGGGCCGATCTCAGCCGTGGCGAACAGTCGCAAAGCGAGCTGACCGCCGAACTCGAGCGCGCCCGGGCGGCCGTGCGCACGGCCGAAGTCCGCCGCGGGGAAGCTCAGGCCGCGGTCGATCAGTTTCTCACCCTGCTGCTGGAATTCCCCGCCGGCGACGAACTCGAGTCGGGACTCGTGCGCAGCCAGCTCGATGACGCGCTGAAGTTTTGTCTCGCCAGCCTGCCGGCGCTCGAGGCCGACCCAGCGCTCGGCTTTGAGCGACTGCGCGCCTATGCCAACCTTGGCCGCATTCACCTGCGTCTGCGGGAGCATGGACCGGCGCGCGAGTTCCTCGACAAGGCGCGCAGGCAGGGCGAGCGCCTGCTCAAGCAGCCGCCGGCAGGCCTGCCCCTCGGACGGATCCACACCTGGCAGGGACGTTCCTGCCTGCTGCTCGCCGACCTGCACGAACGCCGCGCCGAGCGGGCCACCGCGCTGGAGCGCCTGCGCGAAGCCGCGCACAGCCTGGGCGAAGGCTTGGCGGCGGATCCAACCCACCGATCGGCCCGTCAGGAAGCGGCCCGCGCCTGGCTGCAATTCGGCCAGCTCAGCCGTCAGCAGGGCAGCCTCGACGAGGCCCGCAAGGCCCTGGCCCGGGTGCGCGAGACCCTCGATGCCCAACACCTCGCCCCCGGCACCCTGCCCGAGGAAAACTTTCTGCTGGCGCGCGCCCGGTTTGCCGAGGGCCTCGTCCAGCGCGACGCCGGCCAGGCGCGCGAAGCCCTCGACACCCTGCTGGAGGCCGTCACCGAGATGGGCCGGCTCGTTGCAGGAAGCTCACCTCGCCATCAGGGCCAGGCCCTGCTGCTGGCCGAAGCCTACACCGAACTCGCCGAACTCATCGCCCGCCAAGTCGGCGCCCAGGAAGCCCGCGAGGCGCACGATCAGGCCGTGCCGGTCCTGCTTGAGCTCAACCGCCTGCACCCCGAGTGGGCCGATGTGAAGTACCTGCTCGCCCGCAACTACGGCGCCATCTCACTGCTTGAGCGCGACCTCGGCAACCGCGAGACCGCAGTCAAGAAAAAGCAGGACGCCATCGAACTGGTCAACGAAATCCTTGCCGACGAGACCGACAACCCCCGGTGGCGCGCCCTGCAGGCGTGCCTGCGCGGCGAGTACGCCGAACTCATGACCGATCTCGGCAAGCCGGACGCCGCCCTGCCCATCCTCAAACAGGCCATCGCCGCCGCCGTCGAACTGCTGGCCGGCGAAGACGGCACCCGCCTGACCCACGAACGCCGCGCCGCGGAAATCCAACTCGCCCAAATGTATGGCGTGCTCGGCCACACTCACCAGAACCTGAAGCAGACGACTGAGGCCAAAGCCGCCTTCACCACCGCGCTCGAACGCTGGCAGAAACTCGCCGCCCTGGTCCCGGGCGACGAAACCCTTCAGCAGGGCCTCGCATGGACGCGCGAGCGACTCGCCAAACTGAAATGAGTCTCATGGCCGCCAGACGGCCGTACCCATATGATAGCCGGGATGCTCCGGCGCACTCTTGCTGTAGTAAGCGGTGACGATCCGGCCATCGGCAAGCTGCACGCTCGACGGATAGCCGCAGTCGTTCGAATGGCTCACCGCCAAGCGGACATGCGCCCCCCAGGTCTGGCCTTCATCCGAACTGAACTTGGCGCAGACGCCGTGGCGACCGGCGATGCGCACACCGTAGGTCAGCAGCAGGCGACCATCTTTCAGGCGCAGCAGGTGGCCGTTGATCTCGTTGCGTTCCGTGGCCCGCACCGGTTTGGCCCAGGTGCGGCCGCCGTCGTCGCTGCGGAAAATGTCCATCGCCTCAACGCGCGCCGCCGCCAGCCAGTGCCCCTGCCCCAGCGGAAACAGCTGCGTTTCATTGTGACGATCGCCAATGACCGCCACCGCCTGCCAGCTGCGGCCATCGTCGTCACTGCGGAAGTGCCAGGAGCGGAAACTCTGGATCTTCGACGACCGCATCGGATCCGCCAGCCGCCCCTGATAGCAGGAAACATGCAGGACGCCGGCGGCATCGGCCCAGACATCGCCAAACGGGATGTACTCGGTCCAGCCCGGCTCGGCGCGGGGAAAGTTCTCGTGCCGCGTCCAGGTGCGGCCGCCGTCGGCGGAGCGCAGGATCCAGTTGCCAAGGATGGCGTCGCGGAACGGCGCCTGCTTGGGCCGCTCCGCCTGCTTGCGATCCGTCCAGCCCGAGCAGAGCACGACCCAATCGCCATTGCCCGCCAGGCCGGCGGCGTGGTTCATGCGGATCGTGCCCGGCTCGTGGCGGGTGACCGTCGAGCGCTTCTCCCAGGTGATGCCATCGCGGCTCACCCAACAATCGATGTCGCCTTCCAGCGTGCCATGCCCGGGCTGGTTGTGCAGCACGGCGAAAATCTCGCCCTGCGGTGTCAGCGTCAGGTTGGGCCACGCGCAGACCTCCTTGACCGCGACGTGGCGGCTCAGCTCGCGCGGCCGCGGTTCGCGCGCCAGCGCCAGCCGCTCCTGGGTGCGCCGCCACTCGAGACCCGGATGTTCGGTGCGAAACCGCACCAGCCGTCCCTGCTCCATCTCAGTGACGTAAACGGTGCGACCGTCAGGCCCGCCAAAGCAGAGATTCGAGGGTTTGGCACCCAGCACCTCCACCTCGTGCAGCACCTCACCTTTGGCGCCGAGCACCACCACCGTACCCTTGCCGTGGCGGGTGACATGCAGGCGCCCCTCGACATCGACCCGCATGCCGTCAAAGCCATGGTCCTCAAAGCGGGCGAACTCGCGTTTGCCGACCAGGTTGCCATCGGTCTCGACGCGGAAGGCCCAGATGACCCGCTGCACGCTCTCGTTGACATAGAGGGTGCGTCCATCCGGACTGAGGTCGATGCCGTTGGTGGTGCCCAACCCGTCGGCCGCCAGCGCGACACGCCCCGCGCGATCGATCCGCCAGAGGCGTCCGGTCCCCGCCTTCCAGTCCGGGTCGCTGGCGTAAATGGTGCCATCGGCCGCCAGCGCGAGATCGTTCGGCTGACTCATGCGCGCCTCGTGGGCAAAGACGCGAACGACCTTTGTCGCCGGATCCACCTGCAGGATGTTGTGGCCGGTGTAATCGGCGACGTACAGCAGGCCGTCGGGGCCGAACCGGCTGCCATTGGCCGTGCTGCCCTCCGGCAGCTTGACAAACAGCTCCGCCCGGCCCTCCGGCGTGACACGCCCGAGGGTGTGTTCGCCGCCGAACTTGACGCAGTAGACGTTGCCGTCGCCGTCCACCGCCGGCCCCTCGATGCCGGAGGTGAAGAGTCCGGGGGCGGTGAACGGCTCGGCCTGGAACAAGGTTTCCGCACTGGCGACGGCGGTGGCGAGCAAAAAAGGCAAGAGCAGGCGCATGGCCGAACAATACGCGCCGGACTGCCCAAAACCTTCGCCTCGGACACAGGCGCAAGATCTGCACAGCGATTCCTCTTCCTCATGACCGCGAACTGGGGGATGCTGGGTTGAATTCTCAACGCTTCATGAAAACGCCGCTCCTCTATCTTCTGCTTCTCGGAGCCGCGCCACTCAGCGCCCAATTCACCGGCAGCGACGACTTCGCCAGCGAGACCAAGAACGCCACCAAGTGGGGCGCGGACATCTCCGGCGGCTCCGGCCAACTGACCCAGGCGGGTGGCTTCGTGCGCTACACCAGCGCGGGCCTGACGGACGACGACTTCATGGCCTGGCCCTGGATCGTCGGCACCGGGCCGCTCGATCAAAACTGGAGCATCCAGGCGGATGTGCATGTGCCCATCATTGCCCTGCCCGAAGGCTTCGCCGCCGCCGGCATCGGCATCGGCGTGCGCAACAGCAACAATCCCGACGACACCTTCACCCTCGCGCTCGAAAACGAACGATCGCCCGGCCAGGCCCAGCAGTTCAACTACTTCAATGGCATCGACATCGGCGGCGACGGCAACGAAACCAACCATCCCGCATCCGGTCAGGACGGCGCAGTGCGCATCTCCTGGAATGCCGCCACCCGCACGCTGACCGCCGAATTCGACGCCGATGGCGCCGTCAACGGTTACCAATGGATCCCCTTCAACAGCTTCAACCCCTTTTCCGGCGGCTGGCTCATGGGGCCCGAAACCCAGCTGGAGATCTTCCTCCTGGGGGCCTCGGAAAACATTGCGGTCACCGAAGACGACAACGTCCACGCCGACAACTTTGCGGTGGCACTGACCACGCCAGCCAACCTGTTCGGCGCCGACAACTTCAACGACGACGCGCGCGATCCCACGAAGTGGGGGACGAACGACGCGCAAAACACCGGCCTGTTGAACGAAGTCAGCGGCCGCCTCGAGTACACGGGACAGGCTGACATCGAACCCTTCGGCTACGCCGAACGGCCGTGGATCCTCAACACCGGCAGCTACACCGAGGATTGGGAGGCGCGCGTGGACGTGCATGTGGACGCCATCCCCATGGGCGTTGCGGGCGACCGCACCCAGATGGTGCTGGCGGTCTACGGCAACGACCACACCGGCGAAATCCAGCTTGAGCTTGAGCACGACGGTGCGAACCCACAGCGACGCTTCCGCTCCACCACGGACGGGGACATCGGCGAAACCACGGCCAACACCACCACGACCGACGGCGCCCTGCGCATCAGCTTCAACGCCGCGCAGAAGGTGCTGACCTTCGCCTATGATGCCAATGGACCGGTCGGCGGCTACTCCTGGACGACGCTGAAGACCCTCGACGTCGATGCGCCCGCCAGCGACTGGCTGATGGCTGAGACCTCGCGCTTCAGTCTGGCCATCTTTGGCGAGCATGAGGGTGTCACCGTGGAACCCGGCGAGGCCTGGGCCGACAACTTCGAGGCGACCAGCGCCCTGCCCTCCGTCGTTGCCGGCACGCCGACCGGCACGGAGAATTTTGCCGGCGCCGCCAAGGACGGCAGCAAGTGGGGCGCCAATCTCAAGTCCGGCGCCGGCCAACTCACCCAGACGGGCGGCGTGCTGCAGTACACCAGCACCGCCACCTCGGAGGATGACTTCATGGCCTGGCCCTGGCTGGTCAGTGCGCCGTTCGCGAGCGACTGGAGCGTGCAGACCGATGTGCACCTGCCCTGGATCCCGCTGGCCGACGACTTCACCGCCGTCGGGGTCGGCCTCTTCGTCAGCCACAGCGCCGACATGGACGACAACTTCAGCGCCATGCTGGAAAACTACCGCTACCCGGGTGCGCCGCAGAGCTTCCACTTCTTCAATGAGGAAAGCATCAACGACGAGGGCGATGAAACCTTTGTCGACGCCCCCTCCAGCCATGCCGCCGTGCGCGTCAGCTGGGATGCCGCCAGCCAGACCCTGTCGGCCGCCTACGATCCGGACGGCCGCCTCAACGGCTACACCTGGACCGTGTTCCGCACCTTCAATCCGGTCACCCAGGGCTGGGGCATGACGGGCACCGGCAGCTTCAAGATCCATCTGGGCGCCTACTCCGAAACGACGGCGGTCACCGCGGCGCACGGCGTGCATGCCGACAACTTCCGCACCTTTGGCCTGCCGGGCAACCCGATTGCCCCGGTGGTAAAAACCCTGGCCGCGACCGGCATTGGCTTCGACGGCGCCACCCTCAATGGCTCGGTCGACGCCAAGGGGTCGGAGCGCGACGTCTTCTTTGACTATGGCACAACAACCGCCTTCGGCATGAGCGTGCCAGCGCTGCCCGCCAGCGTCGACGGTGGCGGTGCACAGTCGGTCTCGGCCGTGATCGGCGGCCTGCTGCCGCACACGAAGTACTTCTTCCGCACCCGCGCCGAGGGCCTGCTGGGTACCGCCAGCGCCACCCCCCTGTCTTTCACCACGGCCAATCGCAACCCCACCGGCAGCAACGACAGTTTCACCGTGCTGCCCGGCAGTGTCGTCGTGCTCAACGTGCTCGACAACGATGTCGATCCCGACGGCGATCCCCTCGCCCTCACCTCCGTCACCGCCCCCGCGGCCGGCGCCAAGGTCAAGAAGACCGGCAACACGGTCCTGCTTACCACCGCGGCCGGCTTCAACGCCCCCAACGGCTTCACCTACAAACTCGCCGACGCCTTTGGCGGCAGCGCTCAGGCCAGCGTCGCCCTCGTGCCCGGCACGCTGGAACTGGATCTGGCGACCCAGGATGACCTCACCTCCGCGGGCGGCAGCTACGACGTCGTGGTGACCGCCAACGGCCTTTGGTCGGTGGCCGCACCCGCCTGGGTGCGCGCCGAACCGGCCGCCGGCAACGGCAGCACCACGGTAACGCTCTCGGTCCAGCCGAACACCGGCACCAAGCCACGCACCGGCACCGTCTTCATTGGCGGCGTCGCCCACACGGTCACTCAAGCCGGGGTGCTTAAGCCAGCGCTTGCCATGCCCGCGGATGTCCCGGGGGGCATCGTCAGCGGCAACTACGATCTGCTCATTCCGGTCGAGAATCTGCCGGTGGTGTTCTCCATCAAAAACCTGCCGCCCGGCCTGACCGCCAACGGTGCCACCGGCTCGATCACCGGCAAACCGCTCAAGGCAGGCGACTACAACGTCGAAATCCGCGCCAAAAACGCCGCCGGCAGCGCCGACGAGGTGCTCACCTTCGACATCTACGTCGCCGCGCTTGACGAAGGCCTGGTCGGCCTCTTCCACGGCTTGGTCGATCCGCATGCCGACCACAACGGCAAGCTCGGTTCGCGCCTCGAACTCACGGTGGCCAGCACGGGCGCTGTTTCAGGCAAGGCCGTCACTGGCACGGTCGCCAGCCCCTTCAAGGGCCAACTGGACGCCTCTGCCAACGACCCCGAACACCCCGTCTGCCGCCTGAGCGTGCCACGCAAGGGCCTGCCGCCCCTGCAGGTGGAAGTGCAGTTCGATGCCACTGAAGGCACCCTCGCCGGCAACGTCTACGAAGACGACCCCGGGGAGAACGCCGCCGTTGAGGCCTGGCGCAACCCTTGGAAAAAGCTCGGCCCGACACCGTCCGATGCCGGTTTCGCCGGCCCGCACAGCTTCCGCCTCATCCAGAACGATGCCGATCCCGGCCTGCCGCAGGGCGATGGCTTTGGCAGCTTCACGGTCTCGACCGCCAATGGCAGCCTCAGCCTCGCCGGCAAGACCGGGGACGGCGCGGCCTTTGTCGGCAAGACCTTCATCGGCCAGGAGGGCCAGGTGCTGCTGTATCAGGCACTCTATGCCAAGCGCGGCTCGCTGGCCGGCGTGCTGCAGGTCAATGCCGGGGCCACCCCTGCCGACAACACCGTTGGCGGCGACGCCCGCTGGTTCAAGCCCGATGGCGGCGAGGCCAGCAAGGACACCCTCTATCCGCGAGGCTTGGATCTGACCCTTGATGTCGACGGCGGCGGTTACCCGCTGCTTGAAAAGGGCGACCTCGTGATGGGCCTCACCCCAGGCAACAACAATGCGCTGCTTGAGTTCAGTGCCGGCGGCCTCGATGGCGACGGCTTCGACCAACTCTTCACCGTGGTCAATCCAAGTGCCACCGGGATCACCAACAAGGCCGTCATCGTCAAGGATGCCGGCGCCAATCCGAACCGGGTCAAGGTGGCGAAGTTCGACGCCAAAACCGGCGCCCTCGCCGGTGAATTCTGGATCGGCGCCCGCAAGGCCCCCTGGTTCGGCCAACTCGTCCAGAGTGGCGGCGAGGTCCGCGGCCACGGTTTCTTCGTGCTGCCGGAAACCGCCGGCAGCGGTGCCCAGCGTCTGTCCGGCCGACTGTTCCTGACGGCACCCGAGTGATCCCCTGCCGGGGCGCGCGGTTCCGTCCGTAGCGCACCGCCTCCTGCGGGCTCCGCCGACTCCCACCGGCGACCTTGCACGGAGCGGCCGCTGCGGGCGGGACCCCGCGCCCCGCAGGCCAGATTCCCGGTGAGATCGCCGGCCGGCCGGCGTTTTCTCCGCACCATGCGCCTGCTGCCCGTCCTGCTTCTGCTGCTCGCTGGCTGCGATCGGCCGCCGCCCAGGCCGGAGGCGCCGCGCGGCGTCATCGGGGTCTCGCTGCTCACCCTCGACAACCCCTTCTTCAAGGTGATCGGCGACAGCCTCAGCGCCGAGGCCGCCAGGCACGGCTTCGACACCCTCGTGGTGAGCGGCGACAAGGACGTCGCCAAGCAGGGCAACCAGATCAAGGACTTCATCGTCCGCGATGTCGCCGCCATCGTGCTCAGCCCCTGCGATTCGAAATCGGTCGTGCCGGTGATCCGCGAAGCCAACGCCGCCGGCATCCCGGTGCTGACCGTCGACGTGCCCTGCCATGAGCCCGGCGTGACCCTGGTGACGCAGATCGCCACCGACAACCTCGGCGGCGGGCGCGAGGCCGGCCGGGCCATGATCGAAGCCCTCGGCGCCCGCGGCGGCAAGGTGGCGGTGCTGCACCTCAAGCAGGTCGAATCCTGCCAGTTGCGCGTGCGCGGCTTCCGCGAAGTGATCGAGGCCCACAACGCCGCGGGCGGCCCGCGCATCGACATCGTCGCCGAACTCGAAAGCGGCGGCGCCAAAGACCTCGGCTACAAGGCGGCCGAGGACACCCTGCAGGCCCACCCCGACCTGCGCGGCCTCTTCGCCATCAACGATCCGGCGGCGCTCGGGGCGCGCGCCGCCCTGGAAAAGGCCGGCCGGGAAAAGCAGGTGGTGATCATCGGTTTCGACGGCCAACCCGAGGGCCGACAGGCCATCCTCGACGGCCGTTTGTATGCCGATCCCGTGCAGTTTCCCGACAAGATGGGGGTGCAGGCCGTGCAGGCGATCCTGAACTGGTCGCGCGGCCTGCCCGTGCCGGAACAGATCCTGATTCCAACCGAGCTGTACCGACAGGCCGACGCCCGGCGCGACCCGACGCTGACCCCGCCATGAAACGGCTCCCTTCCGAAACCGGCATGCTGGTCGTGCTGGCGGCACTGGCCGCCCTCTTCAGCGCGCTGACCCTGCGCGAGCAACCGCTTGAGGGCGAAGCCGCGCTGGCCCAACTCGCCGGCGCGGCAAGCGCGGGCCAGACCACCTTGATTGCCATGCGCGCCAGTCCCGGCGAAACCGAACTGGCCGAAGCCCTGTCAGTGCGCTGGCGCAACGTGGGTGTGCGGGTCGCAGCCGTGGTGCAAGGCGAACCCGCGGCCGTGCGCGCCGCACTCGACCAACTGCAGGCCGAGGGCACCCGGCTCGACCTCGTCGCCTGTTCGCCCGCCACTGCGCGCTGGCTCGTGATCGAGGAACTCACCCGCAGCTTCCCGAAACTCGCCGCGCCGCGCGTGGTGCAGCCGCAGAGCCGGCACTGGCCGGACTTCCTCAAGGCCGACAACCTGCTCAACATCGCCAACCAGATCAGCGTCATCGCCATCCTGGCGGTCGGCATGACCCTGGTCATTCTCACCGGCGGCATCGACCTCTCGGTCGGCAGCCTGCTGGCCCTGGCGGCGGTCGGCAGCACCTGGCTGGTGCGCGAAGCCTTTGGCGGCCCCGATGCCGGTGCGGCCGGCATGACCCTGGCCGGCCTGGTCGCCGTGCTGCTCTGCGGCGGCGTCGGTGCCTGCAACGGCCTGATGGTGACCCGCTTCGACATCCCGCCCTTCATCGCCACCCTGGCCGTCATGCTGGTGGCCAGCGGCCTGGCCTTCACCCTCGCCGAAGGACAGTCGATCTACCAGCTGCCCGAGTCCTTCGTCTGGCTCGGCCGCGGCACCGGCCTGTTTGGCCTGCCCAACGCCGTGCTTCTCACCGCCGGCCTGTTTGTGACCGCCCACCTGCTGCTCGCCCACACCCGCCTCGGCCGGCACCTCTATGCCGTCGGCGGCAACCGCGAGGCCGCCCTGGTCTCGGGCGTGCCGGTCGACCGCGTGCTGCGCTTTGCCTACGCCGCCAGCGGCCTGCTCGCCGGCCTCGGCGGCGTGGTCATGGCCTCCCAGTTGAAAAGCGGTTCACCCACCTACGGCGGCATGTACGAACTCTATGTCATCGCCGCGGTCGTGGTCGGTGGCGCCAGCCTGAATGGCGGTCGCGGCAGCATGGCCGGCACGCTCACCGGCGCCCTCATCATCGCCGTGATCCAGAACGGCATGAACCTGACCAACGTCGAGAGCTACACCCAGAAGGTCGTGCTCGGCCTGGTCATCCTCGGCGCCGTGCTGGCGGATCGCTGGCGCCGGCGCTGACGCCTTTTCGCGCTGGAAATGCCCGGCGACCGCCGCTTAGTTGCCGTTTCACCCGTCCCGACCATGGCCACCGAGAAAACCGCGTCCCTCAAAGACCTCCTCCTTGTGGGTGAGGAAAACCTGCCCGCCACCGGCGGCTACCTGCTGCTGCCGGGACGCATGGATCTCGCCGGGGTACAGCGCCTTGAGCAGGCCCTGCAGGGTCGGAAGATCCTCTACCTCATCGAGCAGGGTGGCACCCTGTCCGAGCCGCTGCGCGCCCACCTCGAACAACCGCAGGTTCACGCCCTGGCGATCTCGCCGGACTGCAGCGATGCCGCCAGCTTCCGCCGCGCCCTCGCCGCCGAGATCGGCGAGGACACGGTCGCCGTCTTCCTGCCGGCCGAGGCCGCCTGCCTGGGCGCGCCCCTGACCACCGTGCCCGGCGTGCGCCTCGATTTCCTGGTCAAGAGCGGTTTCCCGGTCCTGCCCGCCTACCTGCTGCACTGGCGCGAGGTGATGCCGGACATCGGCCCGCGCCCGACCGAGGACGCCGGCCTCCTGGCCCTCGGCCAGCTCATCCCGGAGGAGGACCTCAGCCTGTCGGTCTACCAGGAGCGGCTGTTCGAACTGTCCGAGGCCTGCTTCAACCGCCATCCTCTGCTCGGGCTCAACCTTGCCTACGCCCTGCTGCTCGGCTTCAAGCGCCACGGCCGCAGCAACACGCTCATCGACGGCAAAGACGAGAAGCCCTACAGCTATGAGCTTGTCCTCGCCATGGCCATCGCCCTGTCCAAGGTGATCCGCGCGCAAACCCGGCAGGCGCGCGTCGGCATCGTCCTGCCCCCCGGCCTTGGCGGCCTGGTCGCCAACGTCGCCGTGCTGCTCGCCGGCAAGATCCCGGTCAACCTCAACTTCACCGCCGGCCGCGCCGCCGTCGAGCACGCCATCAAGGCCTCGGGCATCGACAAGCTCATCACGGCCGACATCGTCGTCCGCAAGATGCAGGCCTTCCCCTGGCCGCCGACCCGACAGCTCCTGCTCATCGAGCGCGTGCTGCCAGGCCTGAAAACAAAAATCGGGATCTGGCTGGCCCTGTCGCGCCTGCTGCCCGCGCCCGTGCTCGCCGCCGTGCTCGGTGTGCCGCGCAAGGGCGGCGACCGCGAGGCGCTGCTGCTGTTCACCAGCGGCAGTTCCGGCCATCCCAAGGGCGTTGTCCTGACCCATCGCAACCTGCTCGCCAACGTCATCCAGTTTGGCTCCCGCCTCGCCCTCGGCCGCGGCGATTCCATCCTCGGCTGCCTGCCGCTCTTCCACAGCTTCGGCTGCACGGTGACCCTCTGGTACCCGGTCATCGCCGGTCTCGACCTCGTCACCTACCCGAGCCCGCTGGAAACGAAAAAGCTCGCCGAGCTCGTGGAAAGCCACCGCATCAGCCTGATGATCGCCACGCCCACCTTCCTGCGCGGCTGGCTGCGTGGCGTGCCGCGCGAGGCCCTGGCCAGCCTGAAACTGGTCGTCACCGGCGCCGAAAAACTGCCGCCGAGCGTGGCGGAAGCCTTTGAGCAGCGCTTCGGCAAGCGCGTGTATGAGGGCTACGGCCTGACCGAAACCGCGCCCGTGTCGAACGTCAACCTGCCCGACCCGCTGCCGCTGGGCGACGACCGCGGCGGCCACGTCTGGCTGGCCAGCCATCGGCCGGGCAGCGTCGGCCAGCTCATGCCCGGCCTGGCCGTGCGCATCACCGAGCCCGAGAGCGGCCTGCCGCAGTCGCTGCATGAAACCGGCATGATCTGGTTCCGCGGCGCCAACGTCTTCCCCGGCTACCACGAGGACCCGAAGCGCAGCGCCGAGGTCATCGACACCGAGGGCTGGTTCCGCACCGGCGACCTCGGCCGCGTCGACATCGACGGCTTCCTGCACATCGAGGGCCGGCTCAGCCGCTTCTCGAAGATCGGCGGCGAGATGGTGCCGCATGAAACCGTCGAGGAAGCGCTCATCAAGGCGCTCGGCCTGGAGAACGAGGCCTATCGCCGGGTTGCTGTCGTCGGCGTGCCCGACCCCGACAAGGGCGAGGCCCTGGTCCTGCTCAGCAGCCTGCCCGGCGGCCCCGAGGCACAGGAGATCATCGAGCTGCGCTACCGCCTGCTCGACAAGGGCCTGCCCGCGCTCTGGATTCCCAAGCGCCTGATCCGCGTCGACGACATCCCCATCCTCTCCTCCGGCAAGCTCGACGTGCAGGCCTGCGAAAAGCTGGCACGCGGGGTAGCCTGAGCGGACTCGCAGCCCTTCCCGGCGCTTCTTGACCCGCGGTCCAAACGGGGTTAGGCTGAACATCCCCCAACCGATGTCCATCGCCCGCACCCGCAACTTCTCCATCATTGCCCACATCGACCACGGGAAGACCACGCTCTCGGACCGGCTGCTCGAGTCGACCAAGACGATCTCCCAGCGCGAGCAGCAGGCTCAGCTGCTCGACTCGATGGACCTGGAGCGCGAGCGCGGCATCACCATCAAGGCGCACCCGGTGTGCATGAATTACAAGGCCCGCGACGGCCAGATCTACAAGCTCAACCTGCTCGACACCCCCGGCCACGTCGACTTCAGCTACGAGGTCAGCCGCTCGCTCGCCGCCTGCGAGGGCGCCCTGCTGCTGGTCGACGCCTCCCAGGGCGTCGAGGCGCAGACGGTCGCCAACCTCAACCTCGCCCTGCAGCAGAACCTGCACGTCATCCCGGTCATCAACAAGATCGACCTGCCCAGCGCCGACCTCGACAAGGTCAAGCGCCAGCTCGAGGACATCCTGCAACTTCCCGCCGACGAGGCCGTGCCCGCCAGCGCCAAGATGGGCATCGGCATCGAGGACATCCTTGAGGCCATCGTCGCCTACATACCGCCGCCCAAGGATCCGGCCGACGGCTACCTGCGCGCCTCGGTGTTCGACTCGGTCTTCGATGCCTATCGCGGCGTCGTCAGCTACGTGCGCGTCGTCTCCGGCACCATCACCCGCGGCCAGAAGGTGCGCATGATGTCCACCGGCAACGATTACGAAATCAAGGACGTCGGCATCTTCCGCCCGAAGATGACGAGCTGCGAGAAGCTGGAACCCGGCGACGTCGGCTACCTGATCGCCAACGTCAAGACCACCGCCGACGTCAAGATCGGCGACACCCTCACCGAAAGCCGCCGCCCGGCGCCGGAGCCGCTGCCCGGCTTCAAGGAGATCCACCCGCTGGTCTTCAGCGGCATTTACCCGGTCAGCACCGACGACTTCGAGTCGCTCAAGGCCGCCGTCGGCAAGCTGCAGATCAACGACGCCGCCTTCACCTTCCAGGCCGAAAGCTCGGCCGCGCTCGGCTTCGGTTTCCGCTGCGGCTTCCTCGGCCTGCTGCACATGGAGATCGTCCAGGAACGCCTGCGCCGCGAGTTCAACATGGACGTCATCTCCACCTACCCCTCCGTCATCTACGAGGTGGTGAAGACCGACGGCACCGAGATGCTGGTCGACAACCCCAGCTTCCTGCCCGCCGCCAACGAGATCGAGGAGATCCGCGAGCCCATCGTCAAGGTCTTCATCATGATCCCGAACGAGTACATCGGCGACATCATGCAGCTCGTCATGGAGAAGCGCGGCCAGGTCAACAACACCGAGACCCTCGACGACAAGCGCGTCATGCTGCACACGGTGATGCCGCTCAACGAGATCCTCGTCGACTTCAACGACAAGCTCAAGTCGCTCACCCGCGGCTACGGCAGCATGGACTACGAGCATGCCGGCTACAAGGCCGAGGACCTGGTGAAGATGGACATGCTCATCGCCAGCGAACCCGTCGACGCCTTCTCCTGCATCGTCCACCGCAGCAAGGCCGAGTCGCGCGGCCGCCAGCTCGCCGCCAAGCTCAAGGAGGTCATCCCCCAGCAACTCTTCGTCGTCGCCATCCAGGCGGCCATCGGCGGCAAGATCATCGCCCGCGAGTCGATCTCCGCCCTGCGCAAGGACGTCACCGCCAAGTGCTACGGCGGCGACATCACCCGCAAGCGCAAGCTCCTCGAAAAGCAGAAGGAGGGCAAAAAGAAGATGAAGGCGATCGGCCGCGTCAACATCCCGCAGGAGGCCTTCATCGAGGTCCTCAAAACCAACTGAGCGGGCCGCCCTTGTGCGCATGAAACCCCTGCTCTTCCTGCACATCGGCACCCACAAGACGGGGTCAACCGCGATCCAGCGCGCGCTGCCGGTCGGCGGCGCCGCCGCCCTCAAGGCCGGGCTGGTCCGCCTCGACATCCATGGCGACGTCGCCCGCGCCAGCTGGACCGAGGACGACGCCCGCGCCCTGCGCGCCAGCCTCGCCGGCCAGATCGTGCCGGGCGTGAGCCGCTACCTGCTCACCTGCGAGGGCTTCAGTGGCGACCCCCTGCGCGGCTACGCCAACGCCCCGGTCGCCGCCGCCCGCCTGCGCGCCGCCACCGCCGATTTCGACGTCCGTGTCGTCGTTTTCCTGCGCCGCCAGGACGATTTCCTGGAGTCGATCTACACCCAGCTCATCCACCAGGGCGGCTCGCAGTCCTTCGACGACTTCCTGCGCAGCCTGCCGCCCGGCGGTCCCGACTGGCAGCGCCTGCTCGACACCTACGCCACTGAGTTCGGCCGCGAAAACCTCGTCGTCCGCCGCTACCACTCCGCCTTTTACCCGCGCCCGGAAAGCCTGCTGGAAGATTTCTGCGCCATCCTGGGCATCCCGACCAGCGCCCTGGTCAAGGCCGATGCCACGCCCAACCAGGGCTACTCCCACGAGGCGCAGGAACTGGCCCGGGTCTGCAACCCGCATCTCGACGACGCCGGCCGCCGGCAACTGCGCCAGCTCCTGCAAAAGATCAGCCCGAAGCCGGTCTTCCAGAGTTACGCCTACCTCGACCTGCCCGCCCGCCGCAGCCTGCTCACCGCCTGCGCCGAGTCCAATGCGGCGGTGGCCCGCGAGTTCTTCCAAGGCGAACCGCTCTTCCCTGAACCCGAGGATGCCGCCACCACCCGCGCGAACCGCGAACCCCTGGTCGCCACCCTGGTGAAAATGCTGCTCGAACGCCAGCGCGGCTCCCGCCTGGTGCGCCTCGCCGGCAAGATCGATCGCGCCCTCGGCGGCCTGAAGCGCTCCTCCCCCCAGCCATGACCCCCGCCGCCGCGACCGCGCCCACCGCCGGATCGCCGCCGGCGCGCACGCTGCTGGTCCACGGCGCCTTCGCCACCCAGGCCGCCCGGCGCGCCATCCGGGACTGGAAGCGCACGGTCGCCCTGGAAGTGGATCTCGCCCTGCCCGAATCCCTGCGCCGCCAGTGCGCCGCCGTGCTCACCGTGCCGCCGCTGCTGCCGGAAGCCGAGGCCGAGCAACTGCAGGAACGCGCCGAGGCGGTGCTCGATGCCTTTCTCGAGGAACGCGTCCGCCTGCCCGGGCTCGCCACCGACCGACGTTTCCGTGCCGCCTGCATGAGCATCGAGGCCTGGCGCATCGTTGTGCCGCACGTGGTCTGCCTCGAGTACGCCCGCCGCGCGCTCGCTCACGGCCCCTTCGAGCGGATCGTCGTCGCCCCGGGCGCCGGCATCAGTCAGCCGGCCTTCGAACAGCTCGCCCGCGCCCTCGGCGTGCCGCTGGAGGTGCTGCCCTTCGATCGCGAGGAGCCGCCCGTTTTCTGGATGCTCAAGCGCCGCTGGCAGCGCTTTCGCCATCGCCGCCAGGCCGCCCGTCAAGCCGCCGCCCCCGCCCGCCTGCCGGCCTCCGCGGGCGCGGGCGAACGCTGGTGCGCCGACGCCCGCCTTGAAACCCTCGTTGCGAATGAGGACAAGGCCGGCCGCTGGCACCGCGGCCCGGGGTTTCAGGACCCCGATCCGGCGGCGCTGTCCGCCCTCACCGACCGCTACCGCGCCTGGTGGCAGGCTTGGTGGCAGGACTGGCGCAACGCCCACCCGCAGGAGGAGCCGCTCAGCGATTTCTGGATTCTCGAACGCCTGGGCGACTGGTTCAGCCGCGAACGTTACCCCCTGCACGCCCAACTGCTCGAACAGGCGCGCGCCGCTGTCGCCACCGCACCGCCGCAGCGTGTTCTCATCGGCTCGATGCGCGGCCGCCGGGAACTGCTCTGGGGCCTCGCCGCCCAGGAGCAGGGCATTCCGGCCGCGGTGTACACGATCGACTGCCACATCGATCCGCGCCTCGTCTTCAAGCCCGACCTCGCCCTCTGCGATGACACCCGCCAGTGCGAGATCGCCGCGGCCCGGCTGGCACCGCAACAGGTGGTGCGCGTGCGCTCGCACCGGCGTCCCCCCGGCCGCGACGTCGTCGGTCCGCCGCAACCGCATGCCCGGCCGCGCCTGCTGCTCGCCGACACCTACTACTCCGGCATGGTCGCCTCGAGTTCGCCCCTGCTGAGTTTCTGGGCCTACGAACGCCTGGTCGAGGCGGCACGGGCGCTGCCCGACTGCGATTTCATCCTCAAGTTTCACCCCGTGCGCGAGCGACCGGAGGCGGTCTTCCACCTCAGCGGCCTGCACCATCTCCACCTCTGGCAGCGCGAGCGCTTCATCCGCAGCCTGCGCCCGCCCCCGAACCTGCGCCTGCTCGCCCCCGAGGCGCGCCTCTCCGACGAACTGCCGCACGCCGACCTGCTGCTCAACATCCAGTCCTACGCCGGGCTCGAGGCCTTCGCCCTCGACATCCCGGTCATCTACCTGCAGCCCTGGGACGAGGAAGGACTGTACCCGCGCATGAACGCCCTCGGCGCCATGCGGGTCGCCACCGACACGCCGCGCCTGCTGGCCCTGATTCGCGAACTGCTCGGCGACGACAGCCAACGCCGAACCCAGCTCGAGCGCCAGCACGCCTACCTCGACTATTTCTATTCCCAGGGGCATCCCGCCTGCGCCGACGCCGCCGCGGACGCACCCGGCGGCGCTTGACGACCCGGCGTGTGCGGCTCATGCTGACGTTTTCCGCCGGGCATGGCCGACCCCACTTCTTCCAGCATCCCCGACCTGCCGCCGCTGGTGATCGAAAACGGCCGCGAGCGACTGCGCGCCCTCGTCGCCCGCCAACTCGGCAGCTTCTTCGAATACCAGCCCGCGCAGGATGACGCGGCGCTCGACGCCGCCCTGGCATCCGCGCTCGACCGCGTGCGCCAGTGCTTCGGCCGCATCGTCCTCAAGCGCTACCGCCGCGATGACGGCGCCGCGGTGCTGAATCCCTTCCACTCGGGCCAGTACTGCATCTTCCTCTACTGCCTGAGCCGTGCGCTGGCCCTCTCCGGTGCGGACAGCCTGGCCGACCGCGTGTACTACCTCAACCGCGCCCTCAACGGCGTCGACCTCTTCCATCAGGTGGAACTGCCCGAGGTCTTCTGCCTCGAGCACCCGCTCGGCGCCGTCATCGGCCGCGCCCGCATTGGCGACGGCTTTTTCTTTGCTCAGGGCGTCACCGTCGGCGGCAACAAGGGCGCCTACCCGGTGATCGGTCGCCACGTGTCGCTGCTCTCCAACTCCAAGGTCGTCGGTGCCTCGGTGCTCGGCGATCACGTCATCCTTGCCGCCAACAGCTACGTCAAGGACGCGGTCATCCCGCCGCACTCCATCGTCTTCGGCCAGGACCGTCACCTCGTCATCAAACCGAACCCCGGTGGCCTGACCACGCCGATCTTTGAGGAGGGCCTCGCATGAGCCAGCCGCGCGCCCTGATCATCGGCCTCGGTTCCATCGGCCGCCGCCACCAGACCTTGCTCACCGACCTGGGCTGCGCCGTCGCCGCCTGCACCCGCCACGCCCAGCCCGACCTGCCCTGCTTCGAGGATCTGGACGCCGCGCTGCGCGAGCACCAGCCGCAGTTCATCGTTGTCGCCAACCCGACCGCCGATCACGAGGCCACCCTGCAGCGCCTCGCCGAGCTCGCACCGGAGGCGCGCGTGCTGGTCGAAAAACCCCTGTGCAGTCACGTGCCCGCCCCCCTGCTACCCGGTCTGGCGGAGCGGATCTCGGTCGGCTACAACCTGCGCTTTCACCCCGCCGTGCTCGCCCTGCGCCAGGCGCTGCGCGACGAACAACCGGTCAGCGCCCAGCTCTACGCCGGCCAGCACCTGCCCGACTGGCGCCCCGGCCGCGACTACCGCAGCTCCTACTCGGCCTCGACCGCCAAGGGCGGCGGCGTGCTGCGCGACCTCAGCCATGAACTCGATCTCGGGCTCTGGCTCTTTGGCCCCTGGCAGCGGCTCGTCGCCCACGGCGGCCATTTCAGCGGTCTCGAGATCGAGACCGAGGACACGGTCGGCCTCTGGTGGCAGGCCGCCCGCTGCCCCAAGGTCGGCGTCGAGATCAACTACCTCGACCGCGCCCCGCGCCGCTCGATCCTCGTGCACACCCGCCGGCACACCTGGGAGGCCGATGTGCTCGGCAGCCGCCTGCTGCGCGACGGCAGCGTCCTGGAAAGCTGGAGCCCGGAACGCAACGCCACCTACCGCGATCAGGATCGCGCCTGGCTGCGAAACGACACCGGCGTGCTCTGCACCTTTGACGAGGGCCTTGCCGTGCTGCACATGATCGCGGCCGCCGAAGCCTCCCTTCACCAGGCCGCCTGGATCCGTTCCTCCCCCTCTTCATGAAGCACCTCATCTGCACGGTCTGCGCGCGCGGCGGCTCCAAAGGCGTGCCGGGCAAAAACACCCGACCCATGCTCGGCCAGCCGCTCATCCAGCACACCCTGCGCCAGGCGGTCGCCAGCGGCCTGTTCGACGCCGTGGTCGCCAGCAGCGACGACGAAGCCATTCTCTCCTGCGCCGCCGAAGTCCCCGGCGTGTCCACCCTGCTGCGCCCGGCCGAACTCGCCAGCGACACCGCCGGCAAGGTGCCCGCCATCCGCCACGCCGTGCTGGAAATGGAAAAGCGACTGGGCCGCACCTGCGACATCGCCGTCGACCTCGATGTCACCTCGCCCCTGCGCGACCCGCAGGACATCCGCGACGCGGTCGCCCTGCTCATCGACGGTGTGCCCAACGTGCTCACCGCCATGCACTCGCGCCGCTCGCCCTACTTCAACCTGATCGAGCGCGGCAGCGACGGCCAGCTGCGCACCGCCAAGGAACTGCCCGGCGGCGTGCTGCGCCGCCAGGACGCGCCGCCCTGCTACGACATGAACGCCTCGATCTATGTCTGGCGCCGCGACGTGCTCGCCGCCGAGAACCGGCTCTTCCTGCCCGGCACCGCCCTGCATGTCATGCCCGAGGAACGCTCCTGGGACATCGACAGCGAGATGGACTGGGAGGTGGTGGAACTGCTCATGCGCCGCAAGCTCGAAACCTCCCGCGCATGAAAACCCTCGCCGAACTTTCCAGTCTGAAGGGCCGCGCCGCCCTCATCACCGGTGGCGCCGGCCACCTCGGTCGCGCCATGGCCGCCGCCCTCGCCGAGCAGGGCGCCGTGGTCGCCCTGCTCGACCTCGACGCCAGCCGCGCCACCGACGCCGCCCGCGAACTCGAGGCCTCCGGCGCCCGCGCCTTGCCGCTTGCCGCCGACCTGACCAACGCCGACGCCGCCCGCGCCGCCGTGCGTACCGCCGCCTCCGAACTCGGGGGCCTCGACATCCTCATCCATGCGGCCTCACTGGTCGGTACCGACAGCGTGCGCGGCTGGGCTGTGCCCTTCGCCGAGCAGAGCCTCGAAGCCTGGCACATGGCCCTGCGCGTCGGCCTCGATCCGGCCTTCACCCTCATCCAGGAGGCGCGCCCGCACCTCGAGGCCTCCGGCCACGGCTCAATCATCTTCGTGTCCTCGATCTACGGCCTGGTGGCTCCCGACCCCTCGCTTTACGACGGCACGCCCATGCAGACCCCGGCCGCCTACGGCGCGGTCAAGGGCGCCCTCAACCAGCTCACCCGCCACTACGCCGCCCTGCTCGCCCCGCGCATCCGCGTCAACGCCCTGACGCCGGGCGGCATCTGGCGCGGCCAGAAGGAAACCTTTGTCGAGCGCTACACCCGCCGCACGCCCATGGGCCGCATGGGTCGCGAGGAGGATTTCAAGGGCGCCGCCGCCTTCCTGGCCAGCGATCTCTCGGCCTACGTCACCGGCCACAACCTCGTGGTCGATGGCGGCTGGACCGCCTGGTAAAAAACGCCTCAGACCGGTTCCGCCAGCAGGCTGGCGATCTCCGCCAGCGCGGCACCCGCCGGCACGGCGGACGCCGAGGGCAGTCGTTCCGAAGAATAATCAAAGGCGCTCAGCGCCCGGTGGCGCGGCGTCGGCCAGTGCCACTTCGGCGGATACACCGGCCCAAAAATCGTCAGCGCCGAGACTCCAAACGCCTGGGCCAGATGAGCGGCCGAGCCGTCGACCGCGACCACCAGACGGGCGCGACTGAGCGCATGCAGGTACTGCGGCAGGCTGGTCCGCCCCGACAGATCGATCAGGCCCGCCGGCGCCAACTTGGTGATCTCGGCGCAATGCTGGCGCTCTTCGGGCGAACCACCGCCAGTCATCACCCAAGGCAGGCCGTCACCGGCCGAAGCCATGACCTCGGCCCAGGCCTGCGAGGTCCAGTACTTGGAAGGCCAGGCCGCCGTCGGATTGGCCAGCAGGAAGGGCCCCTCCGGCAGTTCCGGATGGCGCCAGTCGGCAGGCGGCTGCGCCAGCCGCGGCGGGGTGAAGGCTTCCGGCTCGCCGCCGAGCGCGCGCCAGAAGTACTGCGCCCAGTACTCGCGGCCAATCGGCTCGATGCGCACCTCGCGAAACAGCAGGCGATACCACCAGCGCACATGCCGCGCTTGATTGACCAGCAGGCAGCGCCGGCGCGACGGCACCCGTCGCGCGCTCCAGACCGCGCGCGTGCTCCAGCTCGTCGTCCAGGAAAGCGCCGCCCGCTCGTGCTGATCCGGGCCCCACACCGCCTGCTCCATGAGGCTGACCAGCGGCCGGAAGGCCTGCTTGACATGCAGGGCGCAGGGTCGACCCGAGCGCGCGGCCAACAGGCGGGTCACCGGCTCCAGCAGCGTGACATCGCCCAGCTGTTTGTCGCTGATCAGCGCGCACGGGCCCTCCAGTCTGGCTGCGCTCATGCTGACACCTCCCGCCCGCGCGTCAGCAGGCGATTGACGGCTTCCGTCAGGGTCTGCCGCGAGCTCCAGAAAAACTCCTGCTGATAGCGGTGCTGCGCCGCCACCTGGGCCTGCCGATGGGTGCGATCGCCAAACAAGCGTGTCAGGGCCTGGGTCAGTTCCTCGCCGCTTTCGCCCCAGGGCGGCTGCAGGCGTTGCTCGAGTTCGGGAAACAGAAAGAACTCCGGCGGATGCCGAACCAGAAAGACCACGGGCAGCCCGAGGTGAAAGGCCTCATGACCGGACACCGAGATCGTGTTGAGCAGCACTGCCGCCGACTGCATCGCCTCCTCCATCGGCTGTTCGGGTGGTGCCAGACGGACGTTCGACGGCGGATTCAGGGAGCGCAGGTAACGGGTCTTCGATTGCACCTCGCTCTCGTCCATGCCGATGAAGCCGCGCTCCTCGCTCTTGGACGCGCGCAGCGGATGAAACTTGATGACGAAGTCGAGCTGCGGCAGCCGTCGCGCCGCCTCGACGACGCTGCGATACTGGTACAAACAAGCCTGCGGATCGGTAATGACCGTCATCGTGTCGGCATGCAGCACCTGCGGCCGCCGGCGCGCGAACGCGGCCTCGACCTGCTCCGGTGTGCGCGGCGGCGCGCCCGGCCGGCGATGGCCCCGCACATCGAGAATGCGCTCAGCCGGATAACCGGCGGCAATCATGCGCGGGATGCCGCGCTGACCATCCACCAGGGCAAAGTCCGGCACGAACATGGTGCGCGGCTTGAGCAGGAAGTCGTAGGTGTAGGAAGCCACCGGAATGCCCAGGCGCGCCGCGGCCAGCGACCAGATGCCCTCCTCGGCGCCGATCTGGGTGTCGGCCAGCAGCAAGGCCGGCCGGAGTTCGCGCAGACGCGTCATGGCTTTTTCGACCAGGGCCGACCAGCGTGGGTACAGCCGCGGCACGTGATGCTCGCCCATCGCCCGATGCAGGTCGCGACAGCCAACCAGGGCGGGATCCGCGTCGAGCACCTCGGCCTGCCAGCGTCGCCACCAGTCGGCCCAGTGCGCGGTCTCCGCCGCCAGCGCCCCGGCCTCGGGTTCGCCCAGTTCGGCGGCCGTCACGGTCTGCAGACGGAAGCACGGGGCGGTCGGTTCGCGGGCCAGCAGGCGAGCGACGCGGCCGCTGGCGCAGAGCACCAGAGGCGCCTCGTCCGGGGCTGCCGGACGCGCGACCGTTTCAGCGGTCGCCGCCGCCGGCGCGCGCCGCCAGCGGCAGAGCCAGCGCTGCAGTCGGCGACGCAGGCTGCGCGGCCGCCACTCCGGTGCCAGAC
Organism: uncultured bacterium; assembly: GCA_966252325.1. Classification (GTDB taxonomy): domain Bacteria; phylum Verrucomicrobiota; class Verrucomicrobiia; order Verrucomicrobiales; family Verrucomicrobiaceae; genus Prosthecobacter. Next base: position 58,127 of record CBINON010000023.1, read on the forward strand.
ACTCGATGGCCAGTCCCTTTTCCGCCGCCACCTCGCGCCAGAAACCGAAGCTGACCCCGCTGCCGGCACAAACCACGAGGCGATCGAACTCGAAGCGGCTCCAGAGGTGGTCGCGCAGGGCCAGATTGAACAGCCGCATCGACATCCGGTCCTGGAACTCGCCGCCGAGCGCCGCCTTGCGCAGGTCGGCATCGCCGGGCCGGTCGCCGAGTTCCGGCCGCGGCCGCAGGTAGGGATCCATGGCCTCGGTCATGCCTGCCAGCAGGGGCATGGCGGCGTCACGCCCGAAAATGTCGCGGGTGCTCAGCCAGGCGGCGACGCCCGGATACCGCCCGCGATCCAGCAGGGTGTCATATTCCAGCACCACCGCGCCCTCGGCGACCTCGGCCAGCCGTCGCTCCAGCGCCTGGGGCGCGAGGGAACCGGTGAGAACAAGCGTGCGGGGCATGGGAGAGAGTTGGACAGCATGCTGAAAACCACCGGGCTCGCAACCCTGGGATGGGTGATCCGCCGACGGTTGACAGGCCGGGCGCGCATGGGTTATTGCCGGGTTTCATGATCGAATCCGCCGACTCCCTGGCCGAGAACACCGGCCGCTGCTTCATCATCGCTGAGGCGGGGGTGAACCACAATGGCGACCTCGCCCTCGCCCGTCAGTTGGTGATTGCCGCCGCGGCGGCCGGCGCCGATGCCGTGAAATTCCAGACCTTCCAAGCCGGCCACCTGGTCACGGCCGACGCCCCGCAGGCCGATTACCAGGCACGCAACACGGGTCGCACCGAGAGCCAGTTCGACATGCTCAAGCGCCTGGAACTGCCGCTCGAGGCCTTCGCCGAACTCGCCGGGCTGTGCGCGGAAATGGGCATCGAATTCCTCTCGACCGCCTTCGACGAGGAGAGCGCCGACTTCCTCGCCGGCCTGGGCATGCGCTGCTTCAAGATTCCCTCCGGTGAGCTGACCAACCTGCCCTTCCTGCGCCACATCGGCGCCTTCGGTCGCCCGGTCATCGTCTCCACCGGCATGGGCACGATCGAGGAGGCGGAAACCGCGGTCGCCACCCTGCGCGAGGCCGGCAGCGGCCCGGTCACGGTGCTCCACTGCGTGACCCGCTATCCCACCCCGCCCGAGGAGGCAAACCTGCGCGCCATGCACGTGCTGCGCCACGCGCTCGGCGTGCCGATCGGTTACTCCGACCACACCGAGGGCATCGAGGCGCCGGTGATCGCCGTCGCCGCCGGCGCCTGCGTCATCGAAAAGCATTTCACCCTCGACCGCGACCTGCCCGGCCCCGATCACAATGCCTCGCTCGAACCCGGCGAACTCGCCGAGATGGTGCACGCCATCCGCCGCGCCGAAGTCCTGCTCGGCCAGGCGCGCAAACAACCCGGTGCCGATGAACTCGCGGTCGCCCAGATCGTCCGCCGCAGCGTCGTCGCCCGCCGCGCCATCCCGGCCGGCAGCATCCTCGAACCCTCCATGCTGGTGCTGCGCCGCCCGGGCACCGGCATCCCGCCGGCGCGCCTGCACGAACTGCCGGGCAAGCGCGCCCTCGCGGACATCGCCGAGGGCGCCCTCATCCGCTGGGAGGATCTCGCATGAGACGCATCGCCGTCGTCAGCACCGGCCGCTCGGACTACAGCATCTACCGGCCCCTGCTGCAGGCGATTCAGGCGCACCCGGACCTGCAACTGCAGGTGCTGGCCACCGGCATGCACCTCGACGAGCGCTTCGGCCGCACGGTCGATCTCGTGGAAAAGGACGGCTTTCCGGTCGCCGCGCGCATCCCGGTGCTGCAGGCCGACGACACCGCGCAGGGCATCGCCGCCGCCATGGCGGCCGGCGTCGCGGGTTTCGGTGCCCACTATGCAGCCGCAGCCCCCGACCTGCTGGTCGTGCTCGGCGACCGCTTTGAAATGTTCGCCGCCGCCCTGGCGGCCGTGCCCTTCAATCTGCCGATCCTGCACCTGCACGGGGGTGAACTCAGCGAGGGCGCGATGGACGACCGCTTTCGTCATGCGCTGACCAAGCTCAGCCACCTGCACGGGGTCGCCACGGAAGTCTACCGGCGCCGCGTCATCCAGCTCGGCGAAGAACCCTGGCGCGTGCTCTACTGCGGCGCCCTCGCCCTCGACAACCTGCGCAGCCTGCGACGGCTGACGCGCGCGGAACTCGAACAGCGCTTCGATCTCGACCTGAGCGAATCGCCCCTGCTGGTCACCCTGCACCCGACCACCAACGCCCCGGAACTCGCCGGCCCGCAAACCGAGGCCCTGCTCGAGGCGCTGCAGCAACTCGGCCTGCCCGTGGTCTTCACCATGCCCAATGCCGACACCGCCGGCAGTGTCATCCGCGCCCGCCTGCTGGAGTTCTGCCAAAACCACCGCCGCGCACGCTGGGTGGAGAACTTCGGCCCGGAAGCCTACTACTCGATGCTCGCCGAAGCGCGCGCCATGGTGGGCAATTCTTCCAGCGGCCTGCTCGAGGCACCTTCCTTCGCCCTGCCGGTCGTCAACCTCGGCGACCGCCAGAAGGGCCGCCTGCGCGCCGCCAACGTCATCGACGCGCCCTTCGAGCCCACGGCCATCGTCGCCGCCGTGCAGACCGCGCTGACGCCAGAGTTCAAAGCCCAGGCCGCGGGCCAGGAAAGTTTCTTTGGCGATGGCCATGCCGCCGAGCGACTCGTTGAACTGCTCGCCACCGTGCCGCTCGACGCACGCCTGCGCGACAAAACCTTCCACGATCTATGAAATGCGTTCTCCTCGGTGCCGGCGGTCACGGACGCGTCCTGCTGGAGGCACGCCTGCCGCAGACCTTTGACGCCATTCTCGATGCCCGACCCGGCCTGCGCGAGGTCGCCGGCGTGCCCGTGCTCGGGGGCGACGACCTGCTGCCAGCTTTGGCCGCGCAGGGCTTCAGCCATTTCGTCGTCGGTGTCGGCTCGACCGCTGACACCACGGCGCGCGCAAACCTGTTCCGCGCCGCGGTCGCCGCCGGTCTGGCCCCGCTCGCTGTGCTGCATCCCAGCGCCTGGATCTCGCCCTCCGCCCGTCTCGGCGAGGGTTGCCAGGTGCTGGCGCGGGCCGTCGTCAACACCGGCGCTGTGCTGAGCGACCATGTGCTGGTCAACACCGCCGCCGTGGTGGAGCATGACTGCGAGATCGGCGACCACGTCCACCTGGCCAGCGGCGCCCTGCTCTGCGGCGGCGTGCGCGTCGGTGCCGGCGCGCACATTGGCGCCGGGGCCGTCATCCGCCAGGGCCTCCGCCTTGGCGACGGTGCCCTGGTCGGCGCGGGTGCCGTCGTGGTGCGCGACGTGCCCGCCGGTGCCCGCGTGGCCGGGGTGCCGGCCCGCCCGCTCTGAGCCCGGCCCACCCCGCAATTTCAGCAATTCGAATTTGTCATTGCCCCCTCCCCGTGGCACCGCCTTTCCTGCCCTGCGACCCGTCATGACGTCGAAACCCGTGAGCCAACTCTGCCTGCCGCCCGACGGCACGCTGTGGGACGCCCTGCGCGTGATCGACCAGGGCGCCTGCGGCATCTGCCTGCTGGTCGATCCGCAGCAGCACCTGCTCGGCACGGTGACCGATGGCGACATCCGCCGCGCCCTGCTCAAGGGCGCCACCCTGCAGGACCGCGTCCAGCCGCACGCGCACACCGCCTTCACCAGCGTCCACGTGCGCACCCCGCGCGCCGAAGTGCTCGACCTCATGCAGGCCCGGCAAATCCATCAGGTGCCGATCGTCGACGACGAGGGCCGCCTGAAGGGCCTGCACCTGCTGCACGAGATCATCGGCTCGGCCCCGCGCCCCAACTGGGCGGTGATCATGGCCGGCGGCAAGGGCACCCGCCTTGGCGAACTCACCCGCAGCACGCCCAAACCGATGCTCAAGGTCGCCGGCCGCCCGATCCTCGAGCGCCTGGTCCTGCACCTGGTCGGCTCCGGCATCCGCCGCATCTTCATCTCGACGAACTACCTCGCCGGCCAGATCGAGGAACACTTCGGCGATGGCACCCGCTTCGGCTGCCGGATCGAGTACCTGCGCGAGCAGCCCGAGGAACCACTCGGCACCGGCGGCTCGCTCGCCCTGCTGCCGGAAGCGCCGACCGATCCGGTCTTTGTCTGCAACGGCGACCTCGTCACCCAGGTCGACATCGCCGGCCTGCTCGAGTTCCACCGCGAGGGCGGGCAGCTCGCCACCATCGGCGTGCGCGGCTACACCCACGAGATCCCCTTCGGCTGCCTCGAAGTCAGCGACGGCCGGGTGCTCAGCCTCGTCGAAAAACCGGCGCTCTCCCAGCTCATCAACGCCGGCATCTACGTGCTCGAACCGGCCCTGGTCGCGCGCGTGCCGCGCCGGCACTTCCCCATCACCGAACTCTTCGAACAGGCCCTCAGTCAGGGCGATCCGGTCGGCGCCTTCGAGATTGCCGACGAATGGATCGACGTCGGCCAGCGCGAACAACTCAAACAGGCGCGCGGCGGCGCGCAATGACACCACCCATGGGAACTTTCACTGGCAAAAACGTCTTCGTCACCGGTGCCGGTGGCTTCATCGGCAGCCACCTCGCCGAACACCTCGTCCGCGAGGGCGCCAAGGTGCGCGCCATGGTCCACTACAACGCCCTCGGCAAGCGCGGCTGGCTCGATCACTCCGAGCTGGCCGGCGAGATGGAAATCCTTGCCGGCGACATCACCGACCGCGACAGCGTGCGCGCCGGCGTGCGCGGCTGCGACACGGTCTTCCACCTCGCCGCGCTGATCGCCATCCCCTACTCCTACCAGGCGCCGCGCAGCTACGTGCGCACCAACGTCGAGGGCACCCTCAACGTCCTGCAGGCCGCCCTCGAGGAGGGCGCGCGCCGGGTCCTGCACACCTCCACCAGCGAGGTCTACGGAACCGCCCGCTTTGTGCCCATCACCGAGGAACACCCGCTGCAGGGTCAGTCGCCCTACTCCGCCTCGAAGATCGGTGCCGACAAGATGGCCGAGGCCTTCGCCGCCTCCTACGAGCTGGAGGTCGTCACCGTCCGCCCCTTCAACACCTTCGGCCCGCGCCAGAGCCTGCGCGCGGTCATCCCGACCATCATCAGCCAGTGCCTGCGCGGCGACGAGGTGAAGCTCGGCGCCGTCCACCCGACGCGCGACCTCAACTACGTGCAGAACACCGTCGAGGGTTTCTGCGCCGCGGCGCTCAGCCCCGCTGCCGCCGGCGAGGTCATCAACTTCGGCTCCGGCCGCGAAATCAGCGTCGGCGATCTCGCCGTGCTCATCGGCCGCCTGCTCGGCAAGGAGATCCGCATCCTCTGCGAACAGGAGCGCCTGCGCCCGGAAAAGAGCGAGGTCGAGCGCCTGCTCGCCTGCAACGCCAGGGCCAAGGCCCTGCTCAACTGGGAACCGCGCGTCAGCCTCGAACAGGGGCTGGAAAAAACCCTCGCCTGGCTGCAGCAGAACGTCGAGCACTACCAGGCCAAGGGGTATGTGGTCTAACCGCGGACCCTGTTTCAAGTTTAAGGTTTAAAGTTTCAAGTCCGGCGCGGCAGCGTCACTCGTCCTTTCCCATGTCCGAGCCTTCCTTCATCCCCCTCAGCGTGCCCCATCTGGGCGGCAACGAGTGGACCTACCTGAAGGACTGCCTGGACACCGGCTGGGTGTCGTCGGTGGGCTCGTATGTGAACCGCTTTGAGGCGATGCTCGCCGAGGCCGCCGGTACGCCGCATGGGGTCGCCGCCAACTCCGGCACCGCCGCCCTGCACATCGCCCTGCTGGTCGCCGGCGTGCAACCCGGCGATGCGGTGCTGGTCTCGTCGATGACCTTCATCGCCCCGGTCAACGCCATTCGCTACTGCGGCGCCGTGCCGGTGCTGGTCGACTCGGAACCGACCCACTGGCAGATGGATGTCGATCAGGTCCGCCGCTTCCTCGAAACCGACTGCGAGCAGCGCGACGGCGCCAGCTTCCACCGCGCCAGCGGTCGCCGCGTCGCCGCGGTCATCCCGGTGCACATCCTCGGTCATCCGGTCGACCTGACCGCCCTGCTGCCGCTCGCCGAAGCCCACGGCCTGACGGTCATTGAGGACGCCACCGAAAGCCTCGGCAGCCTGCTCCATGGCAGGCCCGCCGGCGGCATCGGCCACCTCGGCTGCTACAGTTTCAACGGCAACAAGATCCTCACCACCGGCGGCGGCGGCATGCTGGTCACGGCTCGCGAGGACTGGGCGCGCCGCGCCCGCCACCTGACCACCCAGGCCAAGGCCGATGCCGAGGAGTACATCCACGACGAGATCGGCTACAACTACCGCCTCACCAACCTGCAGGCCGCCTTCGGCTGCGCCCAGATGGAGGTGCTCGGCGACCGCGTGGCGCGTCGCCGCGCCATTCACGCCCTGTACCGCGCCGGCCTCTCTGACCTGCCCGGCCTGAGCTTCCAGGAGGAGGCCCCCGGTGTCTTCAGCAACTGCTGGCTGACCACCGTCCGCCTCGACCCCACGACCTTCGGCCTCGACGCCCGCACCCTGCGCACACGCCTGCGCGCGGCACGCATCGAAGCCCGCCCGCTCTGGCAACCCGCTCACCTCTCGCCCGCCCACCGCGACGCCCACCGCGACGCCCTCCGCCTGCCCTGCCCGCTGGCCGAAGACCTGTACGCGAACTGCCTGTCCCTGCCCTCCTCCTCGTCGTCGAGCGACGACGACATCGCCCGCGTCATCGCCGAAGTGCGCGCCGCCGCCGGGCGTTGACCGCGCGTCGTCGCGTTCATCAAAACGCGGGCTTGGCAAAGCGCCATCCTCAGAACGGCACCGCAGAGATCGGTTGGGACGCAGAGAGGTGGCCCAGAGCACTCTGCATTGTGGCTTTCAGCTTGTTGCACGCTTCGATCTTAAGCCTCTTCAAATTCGGCAGAGAATCAAGGCCATCGCCGTCTTCCAATACCCGGCAATCGTAGAGGTCGAGCTCTTCGAGCAGCCTGAGTTTAGCTATCCCCAAAAGAGATCTCAACTTTCGGGATGTCAGTGAGAGACGCCGAAGGGATTGAAGATCTGATAGCGGCCGCAAATCCTCCAAAGGGAAATTGGAGACGTTCAAATACTCGAGCCCCGGTGCTGAAAAAACTCCTTCGAGACCCTTGCACCATGTCATGAGGGCAACTCGAAGCTTCGGCAGCCTAGAGAAATCGATTGGCTTGGTTCTCTTGATCTGCAGGCCAAGCACTTCAAGATTCGGAAGTTCTTCGACGATTCTGGCATCCGTGACCTCCCAGTCGTAGATCTCCAACCCCCTGATAAACGGCATCTCAGCTAGAACGGAGAGGTCGAGATCCTTGATGGAAGCGAGCGCGCTAAAACGAACAGCAGAAATACCCTCATCTTCCAATATGCTTTTGAAGTGAGGTTCCCACGCTTGCTTCAACCAGAGCACTTTTCCAAGACCGTGTTCGTGGTCACGGATTTCGTAAGAGGCATTCATTTTTGCAGCACAGTCTTTATTCAGCCTCGCGTTGCCAGAAGAAGTTCGGACATACCGAGGCTTGGTACGGACCAAAGCCACCCGGGCGGACAGACTTGGTCGCTGAAAACTTGCATGGCCCCAGACTGCCTGACGCAGGGAATCCCGTCAAGGAAATGACCACCCCACCTCCGACGACCCGACAGCGCAGGCTTGGGGAAAGTGGCTGCGGTTTGAACCGCAGTTGGCCCGGTTGGAAGCCTCTCCCAAGGCCCGAACCGCGGGGTCACTGCCCCGCCGACAGCGAACCCAGCACGGCGCTCTGGGACAGAGCGCCCTACCTCACCACCTCCGCCTCTCCGCTCCTCTGCGGCCAACCGGCACCCCCACCAAGGCCGACCACGCGGAAAACCACGGCTCCGGCGCAGCGGCGCCCTGTTCCCTTCGTGACCTTCGTTCCATTCGTGGTTCCAAAATCTGGCTCCCAGAAGCGGGCAAGAGCGCCCGCGCTCCCCTCGCCTGCAGCGGCCCCATCTGCGCTCATCAGCGTCCCATCAGCGGTTCACCCTTCTGAGCCTCTGCGAAATCTGCGAAATCTGCGGACCTTCTGGGTTCGATCAACCATCAACCATCAACCATCAACCATCAACCATCAACCATCAACCATCAAC
>CBINON010000024.1:0-65020 GCA_966252325.1 uncultured bacterium
GACGAATGACGAATGACGAATGACGAATGACGAATGACGAATGACGAATGACGAACCGAGAACCGAGAACCGAGAACCGAGAACCGTGCCGCATCAAAGCCGCAGGGGCAGGATCCAAGCGGGGCCTTTGCCGCAGGGGACGACGTGCAGGCGGGTCAGGCCACCGGTTTGCGGGTCGCGACGGTAGACCGCGAGGGTGTGCGAACCTTCGCCGGCGGCGACGACGTAGGCGTCACCGGGTGTCAGGCAAAAGGAGCGCGGGGTTTTTTCGGTCGGAGCCTGGCCACTCGAGGTAAGTCGTCCGGTTTCAGCATCGATGGCGAAGACAGCGAGGCTGTCATGGCCGCGGTTGGAGGCGTAAAGGAAGCGACCGTCGGCCGTGAGATGCAGGTCGGCGCAGGAGCCGGTGGTCCAGCCTTTGGGCACGGTCGACAGGCTCTGCCGGGCGAACAGGTTGCCGCGGGCGGCGTCGTAATCGCAGAGGGTGATGCTGAGGCCCTGCTCGTTGACGAAGTAAACCCAGCGGCCGTTCGGATGAAACTGCAGGTGGCGCGGGCCTTCTCCGGCGCCGCCCGGCAGGTGTGGCGGATCGTTGGGGCTGAGGAGCCCGGTCTGCGCGTCGAAGCGCAGTTGCTCCACCTTGTTGAGTTCGCCGACATGCGGCACGAAGGCGAAACGGTTGTCGGGTGAGGTCTGGATGGCGTGGGCCTTTTTGCCGGTCGGCAGCACCGACACGGGCGCACCGGCGACCTTGCCCTTGTGCAGCGGCAGGACCCCGGCAACGCCTTCGCTGTAGGAGGCGGCGAGCAGCCAGCGGTCGGTCTTGTCGACGTGCAGGTAGGCGGCATTGAAGCCGAGATCGGCAAATACGGGGGCGTCGGGCAGACCGGTGGCGGGATCAAGGGTGAAACTGGCGGCCTGGCGGGTGCTGCGGATCGAGGCGTGCAGGTGACGGCGGTCGGGGCTGAGGGCGAGGCTGCCGGGCGAACCCGGCAGATCGACCGCGCCCTGGCGCTCGAGGGCACCCGTGGCTTCATCGAGGTGATAGACCGCGAGCCGTTTGTCGCCGCTTTCCGAGACGAAGAGGACGAGCGGGTCGGCCTGGGCGAGGGCCGTGAGGGTGAGCAGCAGGAGCAGGGCTTTCATGGCGGGAGGGATCAGCGTTGCAGGCCCTTGCCGGCGCCCTTTGTCTGGCCGGGGGCATCGAACGGCGCCTTGCCGTAGGCGTGGCGCGGTTCGTCCTCGATCGCCGGCACCTTCAATTCCTTGCGCAGGCGGGTGAGTTCCACCTTGAGTTCGGCGATTGTGTCCGCGTAGGCGGGGTCGGCGATGAAGTTGCGGGTTTCCGCGGGGTTGACCTGGCGGTCGTAGAGTTCCCATGCGTCGAGGTCGGGCTTGTAGTAGTGCACCAGTTTGTAGCGATCGGTCACCACGCCGTAGTGAGGCCGCACCTTGTGCCAGAGCGGGTATTCGTAGTAGTGATAGTAGAAGCTCTGGCGCCAGTCGGCCGGCGTCTCGCCGCGCAGCAGCGGCACCAGGCTGCGGCCCTGCAGGTCCGCGGGCTGCGGCTGGCCGGCGAGCTCGAGGAAGGTCGGGGCGAAATCGATCACCGAGACCAGGCGGTCGCTGGCCGTGCCGGGGCGGGTGAGGCCGGGGGCCTTGACGACCAGCGGTGTGCGCAGGGATTCCTCCAGGATCCAGCGTTTGTCGAACCAGCCGTGCTCGCCGAGGTAAAACCCCTGGTCGCTGGAGAAGACGACGACGGTGTTGTCGGCCAGGCCCTCGGCTTCGAGGAAGTCGAGCAGGCGGCCGACACTTTCATCGACCGCCTTGATGGTGCCGAGGTAGTCGTGCATGTAGCGCTGGTACTTCCAGCGCAGCAGGTCGCGACCGCTGAGGTTGGCGGCGCGGAACTTGGCGTTGCGCGGTTCGTAGTAGTCGTTCCAGTACTTGAGCTGGTCGGGCGTCAGGTAGGGCGGCGGTGTGAGCTTGGCGTCGCGTTCGGTGAAGCTCTTCTCCAGGGTCATGTCCTGGTCTTGCCAGGCAAGACCGCGGTTGCCGTCATAGGCGTCGAACAAGGTCTCGGGCTCGGGATAGACCCGGTCCTTGTCCCAGCCGAGGTGGCGCAGGGCGGGGGCCCACTCGCGGTGCGGCGCCTTGTGCTGGCTCATCAGCAGGAAGGGTCGGGTCTTGTCGCGCGCGCGGATCCAGTCGATGGAAAAATCGGTGATCAGATCGGTCGTGTAGCCCTCGTGCTTCACGCGCTTGCCGTCGCGCACCATCGGCGGGTTGTAGTACTGGCCCTGGCCGGGCAGGACGTGCCAGTGGTCGAAGCCGGTGGGATCGCTCTCCAGATGCCACTTGCCGATGAGCGCGGTCTGGTAACCGGCCTTTTGCAGCAGCTTGGGAAAGGTCTGCTGCGAGCCGTCGAAGGGTCGGCCCGACTCGTTGCAGTAAAAGCCGTTGAGGTGCGAGTACTTGCCGGTGAGCACGGCGGCGCGCGAGGGGCCGCAGATCGAGTTTGGCACCAGGCAGCGACTGAACTTCATGCCCTGCGCGGCAAGCCGGTCGATGTTCGGGGTGTCGAGCAGCTTGCGGGCGTCGCCAAAGCAGCTCAGGGCCTGGTTGGTCAGGTCGTCGCAGAAGATGAACAGCAGGTTCGGGCGCTCGGCCGCGGCGGCGGAGAGCAGCGGGGCAAGCAGCAGGGGCAGCAGGCGTTTCATGAAGGAGTGGGGGCGGGGCTCAGGTTCACTGACCGATGCACCAGAGGAATTCCTGGCGGCTGGGCGCGCTTTGGGCGGAGCGAAGGTAGATTCGGTTGCCGCAAATGGCCGGTGTGCTGAAGGATTCGTCGCCGAGCGGATTCTGGGCGAGCACAGTGCACCTTTCCGGCGACACCTCGAGCACCGAGGTGACGCCACCCTTGCTGGTGGCGTAGATGCGGCTGCCGACCATGACCGGCGAGCCGTAGAACTCGCGGTCGATCTTTTCCGACCAGCGTTCCTCGCCGGTGTCGGCCTTCCAGCAGATCGCGCGACCGGTGTCGCCGACGGCGTAGACATGGCCGTCCTTGACCAGCAGCGAGGGCACATAGGTCTTGGTCGTGTTCTCCCAGGCGATGCGGCCCGAGCCGTCGGCTTCCAGGGCAAGCGTGTGGTTCTTGGGATAGCCGCCGCCGAGGAAGACGCGCTGGCCGTCGGTCACCGCGGTGACGACGGTTTCCTCGGTGCTGCCGTCGAAGCTCCAGAGTTTGGCGCCGGTGAGCGGGTCGAAGCTCTCGAACTTGTTGCAGCCGCCGAGGATGGCCTGGGTCTTGCCGGCGATGGTGAGCACGGCGGGCGTGGCGTAGTTGGCGATCGGAGGTCGCTCCTGCTGCCAGACGATTTCACCGGTGAGCTTGTTGAGCCCGGCCAGCTTGCCGCCGCCGCGGTGGTCGGCGACGACGAGCACGAGGTTTTCATGGAGGACGGGCGAGGCGCCGTAGCCCTGATGGACCTGGAAATCGTCGACGCGGCGCTGCCAGAGGATTTTGCCGGTGAGATCGAGGGCGGTGGTGAAGATGGCGTTGTCGTTGAGGAAGTTGACGTAGAGGCGTTCGCCATCGCTCACCACATCGGAGGAGGCCTGCGAGGAAATCTTGTGGCCCTTGCTGTTGAGTTTGCCCTGGTGGACCACGGTCTGCCAGCGTGGCTTGCCGCTGGCGCGGTCAAAGCTGAGCACGAGCTGCTCCTCGGTTTCCACATCCGCGGTGGCCAGCAGAATCTGGTCGCCGGTGACGATGGGCGAGCCGTGGCCGCGGCCGCGCACCTCGGCTTTCCAGACGAGGTTCTCGGTGGCGCTCCACTTGACGGGCGGGGTTTGGCCGGGCGCGGCCTGGCCGTCGCGAGTGGGACCGCGCCAGGCAGGCCAGTCGGTGGCGAGGCAGGGGACGGCGAGCGCGGTGGCAGCAAGGAGAGGGAGCTTCATGAGGAGCAAAGAGTACGGGCTTGCAGGCGGGGCGCTGTCAGCGGGATGGCTGGCCAAGGAGCCCGGTGGCGGCCGAGTCCAACCTGCCCCTCACTGGACGGCCGTCTTTTTCTTTTTCTTCGCTGGTGCCTTGGGCGTGTTGGGCATTTCCCGCGCCGCCATCGCGGCGAAGCCGGCCGGGTCCAGCAGCGGATCGTTTGTGCGGCGGCGCCAGTCGACCAGGGCTTGCTGCATCCGCGCGAGGGTTGCCGCGTGGGCCGGGTCGGCGGCAAGATTGTCGAACTCCCAGGGATCCGCCTGCAGGTCGTAGAGTTCGAACTCGGGCGGGTTGGCCGCGCGCTCAAAAGCTTTGCCGATTCGGCTGCCGGCAAAGGGTGGCTCCTGACCCATGCGATAGGCGGCATCACCATCAATGCCGGTCGTGGGTTGGGCTTGGCCGGCGCGCAGGTTGTGAATCAGCTTGTAGCGCGCGTCGCGGATCGAGCGCCGTGGGTAAAACGGGGTGGAGCCATGGAAATGGAATTCCGTGGCGAGGAACTCGCGGTGCTGTGCGGGCTCGAGCGTGTGGCGCAGGGAACGGCCGTGCAGGCCCTCGGGCACAGGCAGGCCTGCAGCATCGAGCAGGGTGGGCAGCAGATCGACCGTCGACACCAGGGCGGGGCTGCGTTCGCCGGCCGGGAAGACGCCGGGCCAGACCGCCAGCATCGGCACCTTGACACCGCCTTCATAGCAGGAGGTTTTGCCGCGGAAAAAGGGTGGGCCGTGGTCGCCGACGAGCAGGATCACCGTGTCATCGGCATGGCCGGCGGCGGCGAGTTCGGCGAGCAGCAGGCCGACCGCGGCATCGAAGCGCATGACAGCATTGTAATACTGGGTGACGCGCTCGATCTGTTCCGGGGTGTCGATGAGCTGGAAGGGCAGGGGTGGCACCTCGCCGACCTTGAGCGGGGTTTCCGGCACGCCTTTGTATTGGGTCGGAAAGGCCTCGGCCGGCGGGCGCGGGCTGCGGCCCTGCACGTGCGGATCGGAGTAGTTCGCCATCAGGAAGAAGGGGCCGTTGCCGCGCAGGAACTTGCCGGCCTCGGCCGCCGCCGCCCGGACATCGCGGGTGTCGGCGCGCAGTCGGGCATCGAAGGGAAAGCTGGCCTCGGGCCCGACGTGGAGTTTGCCGAGGATGCCGGTGCGGTAGCCGGCCTGCTTCAGTAGGGCGGGGATTGTCTGCTGGCGCAAGGGGGCGTGCAGTTCGAAGCCGGCATTGGCGTTGAGCAGGCCGTATTGACCGTTGGAATGCGGGTAGAGACCGGTGAACATCGCGCTGCGCGAGGGACTGCACGAGGCCTGGGCGACATAGGCGTTGTCGAACAGGCGGCCGCGCGCGGCCAAGGCGTCGAGGTTCGGCGTGCGGATGGCCTTGTCGCCGTAGCAGCCGAGCAGGGGCCCGAGGTCATCGGCGGTGATGAGCAGCAGGTTGGGTTGCGCGGCGGCGAGCAGGGGCGCGCAAAGGAGAAAGGCGAGCAGGCGCATGGACGGGAAGGAGGTCAGTGAGGTCAATGAGGTCAATGAGGTCAGTGAGGTCAGTGAGGTCAGTGAGGTCAGTGAGGTCAGTGAGGTCAGCCGGGGCGGTGGGTGACTTCCTGGAAGCGGGTTTCGTAGTCCCTGTGGTTGGTGCCCATGAGGCGGTCCCAGACGTTGAAGTAAAGCCCGTAGTTGCCGCGCATCTTCTCGTGGTGCTGGACGTGGTGGGTGGGTGTGTTGAGGAGCTTGCCCAGCCAGGTGCGCATCAGCCAGCGCGGATTGTATTCGTACCCGGTGTGACCGAGCACGTTGAAGCTGATCTGCCAGATCATGAAGGCGAGAAAGGCCAGCGGATGCATGGGCAGGGTGAAGGCGAGCAGCGGGAAGATGCCGGCCTGCACGGCGGCTTCGAGCGGGGCGAAGGCGTAGGCCGCCCAGGGGCTCGGGTTGGTGCTTTGATGATGGACGCGGTGGAACAGGCGAAACAGGCGCCGGTGATGCATGAGCCGGTGTGTCCAGTAAAACCAGGTGTCGTGGATGGCGATGGCGACTCCGATGCTGAGCAGGAACCAGCCCCAGCCATGGGCGCCGATCTCGCGGTAGAAGCGAAGGCCGCCGACGGTCCTGCCGAGCAGGATCGTGCCGACACCGACGGCACCGTAGATGAGCGCGGTCAGCAGCGACCAGGCCATCTCGCGGCGGATGTCGGCCGGCATCGGCTCGCGTTGGATGACTTTGCGCGGCCACCAACGCCGCTTGAAGAAAACATAGGCGATCAGCCAGGCCAGCCCGGCGAACAGGGCGTAGCGCAGCCAGTTTTCCACCGCGATGCCGACGAACATCTGCGTGATCTTCGGCAAGCCTTGAAGGGGAAGCAGGTCACGCATGGTTGTGTTTCGTGGCGGTGATTGGCGTTTAAGGGAGCAGGGGTTTCACGGGCTGGCCGCCGGGTTGAGCGACCGGGTAGACGGCGTCGTGGGCTTCGAGGGCGGCGATCAGGCCGCGCATCAGGCGGGTGAGTTCCACGGGCTTTTCCTCCGCGAGATCCTTTTGTTCATACGGATCGCTTTGCAGGTGGAACAACTGGTAGCGCTGGCCGCCCGAGTCCTCGCCGGGGAAGTAGTGGTAAATGACCTTCCACTCGCCGTCGCGGTAGCTGGTCCAGTAGTCGCTGCGGTGCGGTGCATGCGGGTAGTGCATGAGGAAGGTTTCCGGTCGCTCCGGATCGGCCACACCGGTGAGCAGGCGGTCGAGCGGGCGACCGTCGACCTTGGGGGTTTTCGGCACCGGCACGCCGGCGAGGCCGAGCAGGGTGGGGAAAACGTCGGTCACCGAGGCGATCTGGGATTGGATGGCGCCGGCCGGGATGGGCAGGCGCTGTTGCTGGGGCTTGCCGGCATCGGCCCTGGCCCAGGCGGCCACGAAGGGCACGCGCATGCCGCCCTCGTAGTGCGAGCCCTTTTTGCCACGCAGCGGGGCGGCGCAGGCGACCGCGTGTTCGTGGCCGAGCGGGGCGTCGCTGCCGTTGTCGCCGAGGAAGAGCACCAGCGTGTTGTCAGCCACGCCGAGGGCGTCGAGGTGGTCAAGCAGGTCGCCGAGCGACTTGTCCATGCCCTCGACGAGGGTCGCGAAGGCCTGGGCGTTGGCGGGTTTGCCGCTGTCCTGATAATGGGCGGCAAAGCGCGGGTCGGATTCAAAAGGCGCGTGCACCGCGTAGTGGGCGAAGTAGAGGAAGAAGGGCTTCTGCGCCTGCACCGCCGCGCCGACATGGGCCTTGGCTTCGAGGGTCAGGGCCTCGGTGAGGAAGATGTCCTGGCCGTGGTACTTCTCCAGGCCGGGCACGGCATAGCTGCCGCGCTTGTCCTTGACCTTGGCCTTCGCCTTGGCGGGACGGTCGAAGTTCTGGCGACCGTAGTAGCTGCCGGGCGCGCCGATGGAACCGCCGCCGACGTTGACGTCGAAGCCGAGTGTGGCCGGATCGCTGCCGGCGAACTCGCGCGGGGCGAAGTGGCCCTTGCCGACATGGATGGTGCGGTAACCGGCGCTGCGCAGCAGGGCGGGCAGGGTGACATCGCCCGGCTTCAGGCCCTGCCAGTTCCAAGCGGGCGGACCGAGCGGGCCGCCGTTGTCCTGGCCCGGGTTGATCCAGTTGGTGGTGCGGTGGCGGGCGGCGTTTTGTCCCGTGAGCAGGCTGATGCGGGTTGGGGAGCAAACGCTCATCGCGCAGAAGTTGTTGAAGCGGATGCCGTGGGCGGCAAGGCGCTCCAGGTTTGGCGTACGGTAATACTCGTTGAGCGGGTGTTTCTGCGGCCTGCCCTGGGCATCGGTCAGAAAGGGCAGGGAGGTGTCCATGACGCCCATGTCATCGACGAGCATGACGACCAGGTTCGGGGGTGCGGCGGTCAGGACGGGGGCAAGGGCGAGCAGGGCGGGGAGCAGCAGGCGTTTCATGGTCGAGCCACGGAAACGCCGGGCGGTCCGCGGTCTTGCCGCGGATGCGGGGCTTAGAAACGCTTGAGGACCCCGATGCCCAGGACAAGCAGGGCGAAACCGGCTGTTTTGAGTTGGCGCTCGTTGTCCCTGACAAATCCCCAGAAGGCAGGCTGAGTCGATTTCAGCCTGCGTCCCGCGAGGCGGCAGCAGCGGCGAACATGGCTTCGCATCACCGGGTTTTCACGATGCTCAGCCAGAAGTGTGGCGAGGCGCTCGCGTCGTCCGGTGTCAAACGCCGGCGGCATTCGCTCCGGCTGGTACTCCATCGCTACATTCAAGAGGCCCAACAACTTCTTGCCATAGTCATCCAGGGTCGAAGGGTTGACCGATTCCAGGCAGATCCGGGCGGCGTCGGTGCGTTCGTTGAGCGCATGCTCGATGGCCATCCAGATATGAAAGCGCTGCTTGATGGAGTTGTGAGTTGGATGTTGCATGCCCGCCTGGATGACTTCGTGGGCGGAGTCGGCATCCCCTCTTTCCTGATGGGCAAGAGTCAGGTTGTTGAGCATGTAGGGAGCCATCTCCAAGCCTCGTTCGCGCCAGTCGCTGAACCAGGCAATCAATTCCTTGCGACGCTTGTTCTGGTGCAGGGTGTAACTCACCGCCCCATACAAGTCGGGGCGTGCACGAAAGGCTGCCCGATGACGTTTGAGGGCATTCTTGAGGTGGCGTTTGTCCCGCCAGCCAAGGAGTTTGAGCAGATCGTCGGAGTGGTTCTTCCAGCGGTCGCCGATCCAGTAGATCCAGGCGGCCCAGGCGCGAGTGCCGGCCTCGCTCTCCGGATTCAACCCCGCCATGACGGAGGCGGCGGGCAAGCGGCCCTGCAATTTGCACAGCTCGACATAAAAGGCGCCCGCCTGCGGTTGCGGAGTTCCTGCTTGCAGGATGGCGCGGGTCGCCTGGGTGGCCTTGTGGAGCAGGGGTTGAGTTTGCGTGTCGAGAGCCTTGAGAACTCGCTGGAAACAGTCCGGAGCATCGTGTGGGTCCAGCAGCATGCGCTGGATGACAACCAGCGCTTCATCGGCCTGCCGTCTCCGCAAAGCCAGCGCGGCTCGCCAGGAATGGATCATCAGGGGCGGATGGTGGGGTTCGGAGCGCTGCAGCAGCGTTTCGACGTCGCGCCAGTTTTTGTCCTCAAAATGGATCTCGAGCAGGCGAAAAAGGGCAAACAGGTAAAAGGGGGAAACCTCCAGCGCCCGCTCGTAGGTTTCGCAGGCCTCCCGGCGCTTGCCCTGGGCCTGCAGCAGGCTGCCCAGGTAGCCGAGCGGAACCTCGTCCTGGGGCAGGAGGCGCACCTGCTGGCGACAGGCCAGTTCGGCGCGGTCGTAGGCCTGGCGCTCCTGATGCCAGTCGGTGAGCAGTTGCCAGCCCCAGACATGGCCGGGGTCTTCCTCGAGCGCCGCCTCCATGACGCGAATGGCGTCGTCGCCGCTGCCCCGCTGCCAGAGGATCCAGGCTTCGCGCAGCCGCAGGGAGATGTCGCCCGACGGGTGTTCCCGGCAGGTTTTCAGGGCGGCATCGTAACGTCCCGCCAGGGCCAGCACCCGCGCCTTGATGTCGGCCAGGCGCGGTTGGTCGGGCGCCAGTTCCATGGCCTTGTCGAGCGCGGCCAGGCGCTGCTCGAACTCGCCGGGCTGGGTGAGCTGCTCGGCCCGAATCTGCCAGGTGCGGGCCTCGGCCGGTCGCTCACGCAGCAATTTTTCGGCGGCGTCGCGTGCCGCTTCGGGGCGGCCGGCGGCCTCGCCCCACTCGCCGAGTTTGTCCCAGGCCCAGTTGTAGCCGGGATCCATGTCGACGGCGGCGGCCAGGCGGTCGAGCGCCTCGCTTTTGTGCCCCTGCTGCCAGAGGACTTCGGCGAGCCAGCCGTGGGTGATGGCGTCGCGGGGATTGTGGCGCAGGGTTTCCTCGAGCACAGAGCGGGCTCCGGCGCAGTCTCCCGACTTGCGCATCATCTCTGACAGGGCGCGCATGCCCCAGGCCCAGCCAGGGTTGAGTTCGCGGGCGCGTTCCCCGGCCTGAATGGCGGCCGCGCGATCCCCCGAGGCCTCGAGACAAAACGCGAGATCCATCCAGCCGCGCGGCATCATGGGAAAGCGTTCGGTGATGGCGCGCAGGAGTGCGAGCGCCTCGTCCGTGCGGCCGCAGTTGCGGCGATGTTCCGCGAGTTGCACGCCGGTGTGCCAGAGGTCCGGTCTGGCGGTGTGGGCTTCGACCAGGAAGGTTTCGAGTTCGTGATCCTCAAGGTAGGGCCTTGCCTGCTCGACGAAGGTCAGCACGGCGTCGCCGCTGGTGGTCTGCAGGCGAATCTGTTCCTGGATGAAGCGGATTTGTTCCAGCCGCTGTTCGCGTCCGCGGCAGAGCCGCAGGAGCATGCGCATGGCGTAGTTGGTGTCGACTTCGAGACTCAGGGCCCGACGGCATTCCTCGCGGGCTTCCTCCAGCCTGCCCTCGGCTTCGAATACGGAGGCCCTGATGTTGTGCTGGGGCGGGTTGTCCGCCTGCAGGGTGGCAGCGCGATCGAGGGCGGCATGGGCCTCGGAGTGGCGCTTCTGGGCTCGCAGCACATCGGCCAGTTCGCGCTGTGCCCAGGCATCCATCGGGTCGATGCGGATCAATTCGCGCACGGCCTGTTCCCAGACCTCGTGGCCTTGGTCGCGCGACCAGTCGAGCAGCGCCACGTGCAGATTCCAGTCGAAGGGCCGCGCCGCGCAGGATTCCCGCAGCCAGGCCAGGGCGGCGTCGACGCCCTGCTGAATTTCGAGGAGCCAGGCGACATTGCGCCGGGCATCCGCGTCCTGTGGCTGGTCTGCGACCACCGCGCGCCAGTGGTGAAGTTGTGCGGCACCATCGCCTTCCTGGCGGGCGAGGCGTGCCTGCACACGGTGCCAGGCGGCGGCGCGGGCGTTCTTGCGGATGCCATTGAGGATTTCACGCGCCCGCTGCGTGCGATTCCAGCGCAGGCATTCACCGGCCACGAAGAGGGCATGATCGGCATCCTCGGGCAGGCGTGACAGCGATTCCTCCAGCACGGCCATTGCTTCATGCGAGAGGTTCAGTTGCTCGAGCGACTGGTACAGGGTTTCGGCCGGACCCGGTGAGAGATCGCCCTTGGCTTCGAAGCGTTTCCGCAGCATGGCCAGGGCGGCTTCGGGTTGGCGTGTCCAACGGGCGGCGCGGAACCAAGAGGTCCACAGGCCTTCGTTGTCCTCGTCGAGGCAGGCGGCCAGGCGGTAGAGTTCGGCGGCTTCGTCAAACTGGCGGGCTTCCCAGAGCAGGTTGGCTTCGGTGAGGATGGCGACCGAATCCAGGCGTGCCCGATGGACGCGTCGCAGCCAGCGGCGGGCCTCGGGCACCAGCGGGGCGTCCCAGTGAAGTTCGCGGGCGAGCATGCGCCAGTGGATGGGGTGGCCGCCACCCTCGCGACAGAGTTCGCGCAGGGCCCGTTGGAAGGCTTCGCGGCCCTGCAGGTCGCGCAGGGTGTTCAGGCGCTCGGTCTGCCAGTTTTCCACCTTGGGGTAGCGGAGCAGCAGTTCCTCCAGCGCGGCCAGCAGGGCTGTCTGGTCATTGTCATAGCGTGCCAGGGCGAGTTCGGCCTGCCAGTGCAGCCGGTGATGGGCGTGATCCAAACGCAGGCTGTTCAACTCGATTGCGGCAGCGTCACGGTCGTGACCGGCAAGCGCGAGGCGAAGGCGGTGAAAATGGTCGTGAAGAATCGCATCGGGTAGTTCGATGCCGGCAAGCCGGTCGGCGGCTTCGCCTTCCGGTACCAGGACGAAGCCGCGGGGGCCGTAGGGCGCCTGTTCGGCGAGCGACTCCGCCGCCATGAACTCGCCGGTGTGCGGGTGGCCCGGATCCCGGATGAAGAGCACGGTGCGGTAGGCGTCGTAACCCGAGATCACCTGGGCATGTGCGCCGCCAGGATGCACCGTGTCCATGACGAAGGGCATGCCGGCGTCGATGAGGGTTTGAGCGGCTTCGACACTGACGGTGAATTCGCGCGCCGCCCAGCCATGGCTTTCCGCCCATTGGCGCTCGCGGTAGTCGGGCGTGCCGTCGTAGCAGATTTCGTCGGCCAGTTCGAGGTGGTCGACCCCACGTTTCCAGTAGCGCGCAATGCTGGTGACCGACGCGGGGGCGCAGGTCTTGTGATGCTGGCGCACGAAGGGGACATTCAAGGTCACCCTGCGCAGGTTTTCCGAGGCGCCTTCGGCCGAGAGTTTCTCCGCCACCAGGCGATAGAAGCCGCTGTTCTTGACCTGTCGGGCTTCGCGCAGTGCTTCCGCGATGTCGCCGCGGGCGCTGGCGATGTCGCAGCGCCGTCCGTGCAGCCAGTCGGCATGTCTGTCATCCATGAGCGGCAGGAAGCGCTCATAATCCGGCAGCATTGCTTCGGCTTCCGCCAGTTCGTTGCGCTCGATAAGCAGGGCGACCCGCTGGGTGATGAGCGAGGCGCATTGCAGGCGGGCACAGCCTTCCTTGAGCACTTGCAGCGCCTCGTCTTCACGGTCCAGTTCCACCAGCAACTCCGCCTGGGTTCGGATTGCCGAAACGTACCCGGGGTCGGCCTGGGCAACCCGGGTCGCCCTGTCCAGGGCTTCAACGCGGAGGTCCTTTTCCTGCAGCAGGTCGGCATGCAGCAGGTCGAACCACCGACAGTCCGGTTCCAGGGCGCGGCCGCGGTCCAAAGCTGCTTCCGCTGCCTCGAAATCGCGCATGCGCATCAGCACGACGGCAAGACAGCCCTCGTAATCGGAGCGGTCTTCGGCGGCGGTCGCCGCGGTCGGTGCATGACGGCGCAGCCACTGCCAGGTCAGAAAGGCGCCGCGCCGGTTCAGCACCTCCCAGAACAGATCGCCGAGCACGCGCTCGGGATTTTGCCGGCGTCGCCACTCGCGCAGAATCAGGCGTTCCGCGCGTTTTGACGCACCGATTCTGTCGAGCAAGCGGGCGCCCTGAAGACGGCCTTCCTGGGTGGGCCATTCTTCCGGTGGGGCGAGGTCCTTGACGAGAGTCCAAGCCTCCAGATGACGCCCGTCCATCCGCAATTTCTTGAGTCTGCCAAGGGTGTTTTCATCAGGGAAGTCGGGCATGATCCCGTAAAATCAAAAAAGGCCTGCGAGGGCAAGCGGAAATCCGCCGGGCGATGCAAACCGACAGGCGATCACTGCAAGTTCGGATTGAACTCCCAGGTCAGCGGCGGGAACCAGCGTCGGCGATCCGCTTCGCGCGCCAGGGGGACATCGGGGTTGCGCAGGACGAGTGCCTTGTAGAAGCGGTCTGCACTGGCGGGATCCCGATGCTTGAGCCAGCTGCCGGCGATGGCGAGAATGTGCGCGGTTTGAGGCGAGTTGTCTGGCAGCAGGGAGGCGGCCTGCCAGGCATGTTCGGCGGCGGTGTAGCGGTAGTGAAAACGCTGGTCAACCTTGGGCCCGTAATGGCGGATGCGCCAGGCTTCGGCGGGTGTGATGGGCAGCACCGGGCGGTAGCTTTCCGGGTCCGTCGGCTCAAGCCAGGATGGGTGCCAGAAACGGCCGGTGCGCAGTTGACCCAGGCTGCCGAGGTCGAAGAAACCGCCGCACGAGGCGTGATCCGGGGCGGTTTCGAAACCGAACAGCTCCATGCCGAGTTGGCGTTCGATCTGAGCCGCCGTCCAGAGGGCCTCGCCGCGCACTGCAGCTCCCAAGGCGGCGTTGCGGCCGCGGCGCAGGGATTCCGCGTAATGTTGCAGCGCCCGGCCGAGGTCGTCCGGCAGCAGGCGCAGGGCGTCCTTGAAGTAGCCCTCGCGGGCGAGCCGTCGCGCCACGAGGTAGGTGAAGGGATCCAGGCCGTCGGGGCGTGCCCAGCCGCCGTACTTTTCTTCGAGGTGTGAAAGGCGCAAGGTTGCTGGCGGGTCTTGGTCCGGGACTTGCATTTGAGTCAGCCGCGGCAGTCGGCCGGCACGTGCCAGGGCAAGCAGTTCCTCGGCGGAGAGCAGGTATTCCGCCACGTAGGCGGCATCCTGCCAGTAATCGGTGCGAAGCAGGGTGCCCAGGGCTCCGGCGAAATCGTCGCGCGACAGTTGCACCACGGCGCAGTCGGCAAGCAGTTTGTGGCGGCGGGCGAGCGTGTATTGCTCCAAGGTGGGGGGCTCGGGATGACTCTGTTCGGCAAACTCCAAGTCCGAGCGAGTGGTGTCCCTGGACTCGGGCAGCAACCGGGCCATGCGGCTGAGATGACGCTCCGCTTCCGTGCGGTGTCCCTGCAGAACAGCCAGCTTGCCGCGCAGGGCCAGCGCGTTGATGTCGTCGGAGGGGGCCAGCTTCAGCCAGCGTCGGGCATTGTCGAACTGGGCGGCGTTGTAGTGGATCCAGGCCAGCCAGACGGCTTCCTGCTGTTCCCGGACGTTTGCCTTTTCGAAGCTGTCCAGCCAGCTTTGGAGGTCGCTGTTGGGATTGTCGGATCTCACATAACCGGCTTGCCAGCCGAGGCCTTCCTCGGCCACTTCGATGAGGTGGAGCAACTGGGCGCGCCGCAACAGGCTGTCGGCAATGACCTGCTGCGCGTGTTCCTCGCTCCAACGGGTGAGTTGCCAGCGATCCGCCCGCAGGTTCTCCTCGGCGCGGTTGAGTCCCAGTTGGAAGCGCCGCAGGGAGGCGCTTTTCCACTCGAGCGCTGAAACCTCCGAACGCTCGGTGTAATCGCTCGTGGGGCGGCCGAGGATGTAGGTGGATTCCAACCCGAGGTGCAGGCAGTCCGCAAAGCCTTCGCGGCTCAGGCGGCGGGTTGCCACCAACCAGCGTCCCTGTTCTTCTTTCGGGCTGGTGCGAAAAAGCATCCAAGCCGCCCAGGTGCTGCGCCAGCGCCGCTGGTCCGGCGGAAGGTCCAGCAGTTGTTGCCAGAGCCTCCGGGCGACCGCCTCCGGTGTGCCGTTTTCGCGAGCGTCGAGCCAGGCCGCGGCGCCCTCCAGGTAAAGGCGAACGTCAGCCGGCAGCGGGGCGATGAGGTCGGCCAGACTTTGGCGGGCGATGGTCCAGGGTGCGGCGACCTCGGCATCACGCGCCTGCATTTTCTGGCGCGACCGGTCGCCGGACTGCAGCATGGAGCGGCGCAGGGAACGGTAGTTCTCCAGCCAGGCGTCGCGAGTGTCGTTGGCGACTCGCCCCTGAAGGATCTGTTCCATTTCGGCCATCTCGAGATCCAGTGTGAGGGCGGGGCTGCCGGGTTGCTGGCCGGGGCGAGGCCGCGTCTCGAGGCGCCTGAGTTCACTGGCGAAATGAAACAGCGGCGGTTGCAGGATGCCGCGGGGCTGGTCGAGGGCATTTTCCGGGAAGAACGGGCCGCAGGCCAGCACGGCCGAAAAAACGAACAGGCCGGCAACAGCGGTGAGGGGGCGACCCAATCGCGTTCGCATGGTGAGTTGAACCTAACGGAAACCGCGGCGGACGACAAGTTCAGCGTCGCACCTGCAGCGAGAACTCGCCGGGATTTCCTTCAAAGCGAAGCCACCCGCTGATCAGACGTGTGCCGGGTCGCACGCGACCGTGGCGTTCGGGTTGCTGCAGTTGCAGGATCAGGCGGGTGGCGTTCCGTTCGGTGATTCGGTAGCCGCGCAGGCCGTCGGCGGCTGCGGTGGCCTGGGGCGACCAGTCCACCTGGATTTCACGCGGCAAATCATCGGGAGCATCGCCCGCCTGATGCAGTTGGATTTCGAAGGCGCCGTCGGCACGGCGTTTCAAGGACGACTGCCAGCGCCGCTGCAAGGCTTTGCCGGCGGCGAGTTGAGTCAGGGTTTCGGTGGGCCAGTTCAGTCGGTCGGTGGCGATCGGCAGACGATACCAGATCAAGGCCGACAGCGCCGCCGGCGGATGCCGCCGAAGATCGGCCAGCCACTCCGAGAGAACAAAGGCGTCCGAATCCAGCACGAGGTGACGGCGTCCGGTCAGGGCCAGGCCGGCCGGAACATCTTCGCCATGGACCTCGCGAACCCGGCCTGCAGCGTCGAGCTCCACCACGCAGGAATAGGTGGGCAGGGCGATTCGAAAGGGGATCCCGATGGCGGCGGCCCGGGAGACCGCGCGCCGGGCTTCGGCGGGTTGGAAGAGGGTGGCGGATGCGCCTGCTTCAGGCAGGTGCAGGGAATGGACCTGCAGGACGTAGTTCGGAGATTCCTGCAGCAGCGCCCGCACGGAAGCTTCATCCAGCCAGGCGGGCAGGGCCGTGATGCGCAGCGGGATCGTGGGGAAATGGCTTTTCAGCCCACGCAGCAGCTGCGTGTAATCGGCCAGGCGCGATTGCGGGCAGTCGTAATCGAGCTGCAACTCGGTCAGGGGCACGCCGGCTGTGGCAAACCGCTTCAGCGTGGTGGCCGCGAGATCCCGGATGGCCCCGGCGGAAGCTTGCGGGCTAGGGCCGGTGGCGACCGATGGATGCAGGCGCAGCACGGCACCGACCGCGCGGCCCGACTGCTGCAGGGACGGCCAATCCGGTTCCACGGTGATGACTTCGGGTTCGCCTTTCCTGAAGCTCAGTTCAGCGGCGAGCACGTGCAGAGCTTCGAAGGTCGTGGCCTTGCGCACCGCGTCCGCCACGGACGGATGCCAGACACGCTGCCAGACGAACGCCTGGGAGGGCAGGGCAGGCACAGTTCCCGGCTCCTTGCAGCCCGTCAGCAGGCCGACGGCAAGCCCTGCGGCCAGCAGGAGGATGGGGGCTGGCCGACGCGGCTGGGGCATCTGGGGCGATGAAAAGTCGGTCACTTCTTTTTCTTCCTCTTCGCCGGCTCACGTCCCTGCATCTCCGCCTCAAACTGGCGGTCGAGGGCGGCGGGGCGGGCGTCGGTGAACCGGTCGAGGGCGGCCTGCAGTTTGGTTTTTGCGGTGGCCTGATCGCTGCTGAGCGTTCCGGTGAGGGGTGAGGCCTCCTCGAAGGGATCGGCGCGCAGGTCGAAGAAGCGGCCGTCGCGGTAGAGTTTGAAGTCGTGATCGAAGGCGCACTCGCGCACGCTGAGGTCCAGCTTCTGGCGCGGGGAATACCAGGTGTAGAGCCAGTCGCGCGGACTGCCCGCCTCACCGCGCAGCTGTGGCAGGAAGCTGATGCTGTCGAGGTTGTCCGGCACCGGCACGCCGGCGGCATCGCAAAGGGTGGGCAGGAAGTCGGTGCTGCTGATGAGGTCGCGGCAGACGCGGCCCTGGCGGATGACGCCGGGCCAGCTGGCGATGAGCGGCACATGGGTGCCGCGGCGGGTGGTGGTGCCCTTGCCGCCGCGGTAATCCGCGCCGCGGAAGCGGCTGGTGACGCTGCTGTGCGTGCCGTTGTCGCCGAGGAAGATCAGCAGGGTGTCATCACGGATGCCCAGCTCGCCGAGCTTCGCGTCGAGCCGGCCGATCAGCTTGTCCATGAAGGCCGTCATGTCGGCAAAGTGTTGGGTGTCGCGGTTGACCCGCTCGCCGACCGCCTTGGGATCCCAGTCCGGGCTGTCGGGCGTTGGCTGGAAGGGATCGTGGGTGAGGATCATCGGGTAATAGAGAAAGAAGGGCTTGTCCCGGTGGCGCGTGACGAAGTCGAGCGCCCAGTC
This sequence comes from uncultured bacterium, assembly GCA_966252325.1. Taxonomy (GTDB): domain Bacteria; phylum Verrucomicrobiota; class Verrucomicrobiia; order Verrucomicrobiales; family Verrucomicrobiaceae; genus Prosthecobacter. The sequence goes on from CBINON010000024.1 coordinate 17,528, forward strand.
GTTGACCAACTGCGGGCCGTACTCGCCGCTGTTGAAATCCTTCCCGACGCCGTTGTACTCGAGACCCGGGTTGGCGTAGCGCGGCGGCCGGCGGGTGTGCTGCCAGAGGCAGGCCTCGGCGAAGCCGAAGTGCTGCGGCGCGTCCGTTTCCGCGCCGAGCTGCCACTTGCCGCAGATGCCGGTGGCGTAGCCGGCCTGTTGCAGGAGCTGGCCGAAGGTGGTTTCGCCGCGCGGCAGGGTGCCGAAGTTGAGGTAGTTGCGGACGTTGGAGCGACCGGTCAGCAACTGCACGCGGGTGGGCGTGCACAGCGGCTGCACATGGCAGTGCTCGAAGCGCAGGCCGCCGGCGGCGAGGCGGTCGAGGTGGGGCGTCGCATACGATTCACCACCGTTGGCGCCGACGCACTCGTAGCCGAAGTCGTCGGCCATGATGAGGAGGAGGTTCGGTGGCCGCGCCTCGGCGGTGGCGGCGAGCAGGGTGGCGGCGAGGAGGAGCAGGCGGCGCATGGCTGCCCACTTCAACGCGGTGGGGCCGCCGCTTTGTCAGGGATCCGGTTTCAAGGGTTCGCCGGCAACAGAAAAACCCCGCCCGGCGAGCCGGACGGGGTTCTGGAAAAACGACGGCTTATTCGCCGACGGTGATGTTCAGCACCTGGCGGCCGCGGTAGTAACCGCAGGAGGGGCAGGCGACGTGGCCGGGAACGGTGGTGCCGCATTCCGGGCAGGTCTTCAGAACGGGGGCGCGCCAGCGGTTGGCGCCCTGACGAAGGCGTTGGCGGCTCTTGGATTGTCTGCGTTTCGGGTTGGCCATGGCGGGAAGGGGAGGTTATTTCAATTGATCGAGGGCATTCCAAATTCCGCGCTCCGCGCCCGGCAACCCTGTCTCGTCCGCAGGCGGGTTCGAGTCAAAGCGGCCTTCGGCAGGACAGTCGCGCGGTTCAACGTTGCCATCTTCACAGCGCGGAAAGTTCGGAAGGGCTAACAGAATGTCCTCACGCAGGGTTTCTGTCAAGTCGATCGTTGCGTCGTTTTCCACCGGCACTTCGGCCCGGTACGACTCCAGGCTGACCTGGTAGGGGAAACGCGCCAGGCAGCGGCCGCACTGCAGGTCGAAGCTGGCTTCCAGCCGGCCTTCCAGATGCAGGCTGTCGCCTTCGCGGATGACCTGCAGGTCGTAGTCGAGCGGGCCGGCGACCACGTCCTCGGCATTGAGCTGGAAGAACTCGGCCGGCTGCCGGCCGTGCAGGTGTTTGCCTTCGGCGGGCAGCTGGTGGAGGTCGATCAGGAAGGGGGTCATGGCAGGGCGAGTTTGGTTTTCAGGGCGGCGACGACGTGCGGGGGGACAAATTGGTTCACGTTGCCGCCGAGGCGGGCGATTTCCTTGACGAGCCGGCTGCTGATGTAGGTCAGCTCCTCGCGCGGCATGAGGAAGAGGGTCTCGAGGTTGGGCTCGAGCTTGCGGTTCATCAGGGCGAGCTGGAATTCGAACTCGAAGTCGCTCACCGCGCGCAGGCCGCGCACCAGGGCGATGGCGCCCTGCTGGCGGGCGAAATCGACGAGCAGGCCGCGGAAGGGCAGGACCCGCAGGTTGGGAATGTGGTCGGTGGCGTCGGTGAGCAGGGCGACCCGTTCCTCAAGGTTGAACAGGCTCTGCTTGGCGTTGTCCTGGGCGACCGCGACGATGAGTTCGTCGAAGAGGCCGGCGGCGCGCTGAAGCACGTCGAGATGCCCGTTGGTGATCGGGTCGAAACTGCCGGGATAGAGGGCGCGGCGCATGGAGGTGAGGATAGGGCATCGCCGGGCCGCGGGCAAGGGCGGGCAAGGGGCGGTCAAGGAGCGGTGGTTGCGGGGTCGGTGGTGGAGAGCTGCAGACCGGAGTCGGTGACGCGGGCCTGGCGGATGGCCTTGAGCACGCTGCCGAGAGGTTCGAGTTTGCGGTAGGGGGCGACCCAGGTCCAGATTTCCAGGCCGACGATGAAGCCCTCGGGCACTTCCTTGCCGGGCACGGTGACGTCGAGGATCTTGGCGTCGACGCCCTCGGCGTGAACATGCACGAAGAAACCGGCCTGGCCGTTGAGGTAGCGTTTGCGGCCCTCCCAGAACTTGAGGCGGTTCATCGGCAGCGAGATGCGGGCGACCAGGCGGCTGTTGGCAGGGTCGGTTTTCTCAAAGTGGAGCAGGCCGGCGTAGCTGCCGTAGCCGGTGTCGGGCGCGAGCACGAGCAGGGCGTTGAGTTCCTCAAGGCTGAGGTCGAGTTCGGCGGTCTGGCCGGCGCGGGCGGCCTCGGCGAATGCGTTGAGGCGCTGTTCCAAGGCCTGGCGCGCGGGCTCGGCGAGCTCGGTGCGCGGCAGGGTTTCGGCGTCGTCGACCGTGAGTCCGGCGATCACCTTGTCCTGGGTGACGAGGGCGTACCAGCTCCAGGCGAGGATGCCGCCGAAGGTGAGCACGGCCATGAGCATGATGGCGCAGCCGTAGTAGGGGCTGAACGAGGCGGTGGGGACTTTCTGGACGCGGGCCATGGCAGTCAATGGAGCCGGAAAGTCGCGTCGGCAAGGAGTGTGTCGAGGGCGCGACGGTAGGGGCTGGGCATCGGGGTCGCGGCCAGTTCGCCGCGCGGGACCAGACGCTGGTGGTCGGCGAGCACGGCTTCGGGCGGGGCGGCATGGACCCAGAGGGTGACCTTGTAGCGGGTGATGCCATAGGTCGATTTGAACAACACGGGCGGAGGAGCGTCCTGCAGGTCCGAGGGCAGGGGCGGCAGTTTCCACAGGCCGGTGCGGCGGGCGCCGTGTTCCTGCTCGAGCAGAATGGCGTCGCCCTGCGCCAGGAAGAAGACACGTTCGGTGACGGCGGTGATCTGCGGGCGCGGTTTTTTCACCGGCAGCTCGGCGGGGGTCCCGGCGCGGCAGTGGCGTTTCACCGGGCACTGCAGGCAGAGGGGCCGGCCGGGGCGGCAGACGCTCTGGCCCAGTTCCATGAGGGCCGAATTGAGGACGCGCGGCGACTCGGCGGCACGGACGAGTTCCTCCGCGCGCTGCCAGAGGCGCTGCTGGCCGGCGGTTGAATCAATCGGCTGGTGATCGTCATCCAGGCGGGCGAGCACGCGGGCGACATTGCCGTCGACCAGCGGTGCGGGCAGGTTGAAGGCGAAGCTGGCGACCGCGCCGGCGGTGTACGGACCGATGCCGGGCAGGGCGCGGATGCTGTCTGGATCACGCGGGAAAACGCCATCGTGGCGGTCGAGCACAGCGCGGGCGAGGGCCTGCAGGTTGCGGGCGCGGCGGTAGTAGCCGAGTCCTTCCCAGGCCTGCAGCACCTCGGCCTCGGGGGCAGTGGCGAGGCGGGTGAAATCGGGGAAGCGTTTGAGCCAGCGCTCGTAGTAGCCGCGGTCGAGCACCGTGGCGATCTGGGTCTGCTGGAGCATCACCTCGGAGACGAGGATCGCGTAGGGATCGGTGGTGCGGCGCCAGGGCAGGTCGCGGCCGTGGCGTTGAAACCAGCGTTCGAGGTCGCGGGCGAGTTCGGCGGCCACGGGGGGTCAGCGCGCAGACACGGACTTGGTGTTCTTGAGCAGCGTCTCCAGGGCCTCGTCGGGTTGCACGCCCTTCTTGAGCGCTTCCTGGTACTCGCTGCGGGCCTGATCCCAGCGCGGCGGATCCCAGGTCGCGTACAGCACGGCGAGATTGAAGTGAGCCTCGCCGTAGGCCGGGTCGATGGCGAGCGCGGTTTTGAACTCGCGCTCGGCCCGGTCGGGCAGGTTGAGCTTGGTGGAGATGATGCCGAGGTAGTGGCGGGCGCGGGCGTTGCGGGCGTTCTTGACCAGGCCCTTTTCAAAGCTGGCCATGGCATCCTGCCATTTCTGCTGTTTGAAGTGGGTGACGCCGAGGTGGAAGGCGGCGAGTTCGTTGTCCGGTTCGACGGCCAGGCACTTCTTCAGGGCGGCGACCGCCTCGTCGAGCTTGTTCTCGCGCTGGCGGGCGTAGCCGAGGCCGATGAGGGCGGCGGTGTTCTGCGGTTCGGCGCGCAGGGCTTCCTCGAAGAGGCCGGCGGCCTCGGCAAATTTTTGGGCGGCAAAGGCCTCGTTGGCCTGGTTGAGCAGCTTGTCGAGCGCACTCGGCTCGGGATCCTCTTTCTTGGAGACGCGCGCGATCAGGGTGCCCTGGATGCCGCCCTCCTGGCCGAGCATTTCGCGCACGGCGGGATCGGTGAAGAGCTTTTCCTCCTCGGGCGTCAGGGTCAGGCGGTTGCGGTTGAGTTCGTCGACCTGTTCCAGCATCTCGCGCGAAACCCCCTCCATTTTCTTGAGTTCCTGGAGCACGAGGTCCTTGGCCTGCTGCTGGCGGTACTGGCCGCGCAGCTGGCGCATGATGATCTCGCGCAGCAAGTCGTTTTCACGCGTCAATTCCGGCGGGAAGGCCTCGGGGTTCTCCTCCTGGATGCGCTTGAGCTTGAGGGTGAGGTCGGCCACCTGGTTCTGATAGGCGCCGCTCTGCTGGCGCAGGCTGGCGATCTCGCCCTGCAGGCTGGTGATTTGGCCGCGCAGGCCGGCGATTTCCTCGTCCTTGCGGCTGACGTCGCTCTTCAGCGTGCCCAGCTGCTCCTGCACCGTGGTGAGTTCCTTGCGCAGACGCTCGTTTTCCTGCACCAGGCGCGTGACCTCCTGATTGGCGGGGGCACGCTTCTTGAGCACCTCGATCTCGGCGTTCATGCCGGCATTCTGGGTCTTCAGCGTGTCGCGTTCCTTGACGGCGGCGTCGCGCTCGGCGAGCAGCTTGTTGCGGTCGGTCTCCAGTTCGGAGATGCGCAGGGAGGCGTCGGCGAGCTTCTGCGAGGCTTCCTTGCTGGTCTTTTCGGCCCCGCTGAGGCGCTGGCTGGCCCTTTGATACTCCGCCTGGAGGGCGAGCTTTTCCTGGGTCAGCGATTCGAGTTCCGAGGCGGCGGCGCGACCGGCGGCAACTTCCTGCTGCATCGTCTGGATGGCCTTTTCCAGGCTGGCGGACTTGCCTTCGATCTCCTGCAGGCGGCCGCGCGCGCCGGTGATCTCACCGGAGGCCCACTGGTACCACTGCTGCCATTTGCCGAGGTCCAGTTGCATCTGGCTGTTCTGCGCTTCCAGTTCCTGTACGCGCTGGCGGTAGGCCTGCTCCCACTGCGAGAGGGCCTCGCTCAGGCTGGGCAAACCACCGGCGCCGGTGGCGGGGGCGAAGCCAGGCAGCATTGGCGCGGGTGCTGGTGTGGCGGCGATGGCGGCGGGGGGCGGGGCGGTGGCGGCCGGTTGCGGCGCCGGCTGGCTGAGGCTGGCCTGCACCCGGGTCAGGGCCTTCTGGACGAGGTTGCGTCGGGCGGCGAGCATCTCCGGCTGCCACTCGGGGTGATTCTGCGCCACCCCGTCAAAGATCTGGGCCATCTGCTGGTAGAGCGAAAGGGCTCCGGAAGGATTGCCGGCCGCCTCGAGCTTCTCCGCGTCCTTGAGCATCATGTAACCGCGCAGGTACTCGTCGCCGGGATCGCCGGCGGCCCGGGCCGTCAGGCCTGCCGACAGCAGCCAGAGGCCGGTCAGGACGAGAAAATTCAAACGGAGATTTTTCATGCGAATGGGCAGTTTAAGCCGAGCGACCGCTTTTGTAAACCGCCGTGCACCGCGGCATTTGGTGGACGCGGCGCGGCATCGGGGTTAACTTTCCCTCGCAATTTCCGGACGGCCGCGCGCGTTTGTCCGGGTCCAACCATCCAAATCAAACCACCACACACATGGGTCTGAACATCCTCTCCCGCCGTCATTTCCTGGGCCGCACGGCCGGTCTCGCCGCTTCCGCTTTCACGGGTCCGAACCTGCTCCTGCGCGGCCAGGACGGTGCCGGCAAGCGCCTCAACCTCGCCATCATCGGCGCCAATGGCAAGGGCCAGTCCGACACCCAGGCGGTGACGCTCGATCACAACATCGTTGCCCTGGTTGACGTCGACCTGAAGCGCCTGGAAGAGGCCGGCAAAAAGAACGAGGACCATCACCTGAAGTCCGGCAAGAACGCGCCGAAGGCGCCGAAGCTGTATCAGGACTACCGCAAGATGTTCGACGAGATGGCGAACGAGATCGACGGGGTCATCGTCTCGACGCCGGACCACACCCACTACGTGGCGGCGATGCACGCCATCAAGCACAAGAAGCACGTCTGCGTGCAGAAGCCGCTGTGCAATTACATCAGTGAGGTGCGTGACCTGCATCGCGCCGCCAAGGAGGCGGGCGTGGTGACCCAGATGGGCAATCAGGGGCGCACGATGGAGGGGCAACGCCTGGCCAAGGAGTGGATTGAGCAGGGCGCCATCGGCACCCTCAAGGAGATCCGCCTGTGGACCAACCGCCCGATCTGGCCGCAGGGCCCGCTCGCCAAGAAGGCGGCCGAATGCCCGCCCAACCTCGATTGGGACCTCTGGCTCTCCTCCGAGGCCTACGAACCCTACTTTGAATTCGTCATCCCGGAAGGCGTCAGCGGCAAGCGCGGCAACAGTCTGCACCCGTTCAACTGGCGCGGCTGGTGGCAGTTCGGCTCCGGCGCCCTCGGCGACATGGGGTGCCACATCATGGACGCCACCTTCAGCGTGCTCGGCCAGCTCATCCCCGAGAAGATCGAGGCGGTCAGCAGCCCGATCTCCGAGACCTGTGCTCCGGTCTGGTCCGACCTGGTCTATCACATGCCCGCCGGCAAGCATCCCGCGCTCAAAGTCACCTGGAACGACGGTTCCAAGGACGGCAAGCCGAACAAGCCGGAGATCTCGCCGCACATGACCAGCGATCTGGCCAAGAAGGCCTTTGAGAAGGCCAGCAGCGGCATGATGTTCATCGGTACCGAGGCCACCGTCTTCGAGGGTGAGGCCTACTGCTCCAGCCCGGTCATTTACAACGAGGAACGCTACACCCAGGTGCGCCTCGACACCAAGGCCGGCAAGATCCAGAAGACCGAGACGCGCAGCGTCATGCCCAACAACCCGCAGGGTGAGTGGGCCTGGCACATCGTCAACGGCGGCAGCCCGAGTTCGAACTTCGATTACAGCTGCCCGCTGACCGAGTTCGTCCTGCTCGGCAACCTGGCCGTGCGCGCCCAGCAGACGGTGCAGTGGGACAAGGCCGGCATGAAGGTGCCAAACGCCGAGGCCGCCAACAAGTTCGTCAGCCGTCCCGCCTATCGTCCGGGCTGGAAGGTCTGATCGACCGCCTTCGGGAACCCGGTCCGGTGTTGCGGACCGGGTTTCTTTTTTTGCCGGTGTCCCCGGCAGATGCGGTGGACCGGCCTGCCAAGCGTTTTTTCCCGCCTTCACGGGCAAATATTCCTTTGCACCCGGCCAAAGTCCGCTACCTTGCCCGCCCTTTTGCCCGACCTGATGTCCGAATCCAAACACACCCTCCGAATTGGCCTGCCGAAAGGCAGTCTGCAGGAGCCCACGCTTGAGCTGTTCAAGCGCGCGGGGTTCAACATCGTCGTTTCCTCGCGGTCTTACCGGCCGACGGTGGATGACGACGAGCTGGAGTTGCGCCTGCTGCGCGCCCAGGAAATCGGCCGTTATGTCGACCATGGTTTCCTCGACTGCGGCATCACCGGTCGCGACTGGATTGTCGAGAACAACGCCACCGTCGAGGTTTTGACCGACCTGCGCTACAGCCGGGCCACCTCCAAGCCGACGCGCTGGGTGCTGGTGGTGCCGGAGGACTCGCCGATCCGCAGCGTCAAGGACCTGCAGGGCAAGCGCATCGCCACCGAGGCGGTGGACATGACGCGCGGCTACCTCGCCAAGCACGGCGTGGAGGCCGAGGTCGAGTTCAGCTGGGGCGCGACGGAAGTGAAGGTGCCGGAACTGGTCGATGCCATCGTCGACATCACCGAGACCGGCAGCTCGCTGCGCGCCAACAAGCTGCGCATCGTCGACACGCTCATGGAGAGCTACCCCCAGTTCGTCTCCAGTCCCTCCGCCTACAGCGACGAATGGAAGCGCGCGAAGATGGAGACGCTGGTGCTGCTGCTCAAGGGCGCCCTGGAGGCGCGCGACAAGGTGGGCCTGAAGATGAACGTGCCCGCCGCCCGCCTCGCCGAGGTGGTGGCCACCCTGCCGAGCGAACGCTCGCCGACCGTTTCCCAACTGGCCAGCCCGGAATGGGTGGCCGTGGAGACGGTCATTTCGGAATCTGTCGTGCGGGAGATCATCCCGCGCCTCAAGTCTCTCGGTGCCGAAGGCATCGTGGAATACCCGCTGAACAAAGTCGTCCCCTGACGGGGCGGCGCAAGAACACAGGAGAACACACCAACATGGGATCGCTGAAAAAGCGCAGAAAGACGAAGATCAACAAGCACAAGCGCAAGAAGCGCATGCGCGCCAACCGCCACAAGAAGCGTTTGCGCTACAAGGCGTAAGCGCCCATTTTGGCCGCATGATCCGTCTCCGTCCCGCGAAGAAGTCGTCTTCATTCGCAGGCGGAGGCCTGTCTTCGCTCGCCGCCGTTCGGTGCGCCCTCTGGGTCGTGCTGTCCGGCGGCGCTCAATTGACGGCGCAGCGCGCGGATCTTTCACTGCCTCCGCCGCGCCAGGCGGTGGCCTTGCCCTTGTCGGCCGACGCCCAGCGCCGTGCCGAGGCCCTGGCCCAGTATGCCACCGCCCTGCGGCTTGAACAGGCCGCCAGTCCGCGGACGGCGCTTGAGCACTACCTCAAGGCCTTGGCTGCCGATCCGGCGAATGCCGAACTGGCGATGCACACCGCCGAACTGGCGTTCAGCTTTCGCGGTCGCGCCGCCGCGGTTGCTCTCCTCGAGCAGGCGGTCGAAGCCAATCCCGAGGCGCCGGAGACCCATCTTAATCTCGCCCGATTCTGCGCGACCTACGCACCGGACGATCCCTTTGAAAACGACCGCGCCAAGCAGGTCCTGGAGCGTGCGCTAGCGCGCTTTCCCGACAACGCCGAGGTGCATGGCTTTGCCGCCATGACCCTGCTCAGCCAGGGGCGGCGTGAGGAGGCGGCCCAGGTGCTGGAAAACGCCGCCACCCGCGCGGTCGACGATCCCGCCTACTGGCTCGAACTCGGGCGCGCCGCCCAGCAGGTCTGGCCGCTGGGCCAGGCGGAGACCCGTGAGGAAAACACTCGGAGGGTGAATCCGTTTTTCGAGCGCGCCCTGCGCCACGCCCGCGCGGGGGGTGACGAGGCGCAACGACTGGAGATCGCCCAATACTACCTGCTGACCAACCAGCTCAAGCCGGCCCGCGATCTCTGCCTGGCCATCGTTCGCACCGGCGGCAACCTGCAGGCGCGCAAGCTGCTGCACCGGCTGCATGAGGCCTTTGAGGAAGAGGACGCGGCGCTGCGCGAACTGGAGGCGATTGTTGCCGCCGCACCGGCGGATGTCGAGTACCGCAAGCTGCTCGCCCGCGCCTGGCTCGACCGCGAGCAGCCCGCGCGTGCGGTGCCGCACCTGGAGGCGGCCCTGCAGGCCGGCGGTGGCTCGGTCGACGATTATCTGCAGTTGGGCGAGACCCTGCTGCGGGCCGCGCAGTTTGAGCGGCTCGTCGAGTTCAGCCGGCGCGGGGCGCGGCTGTTTCCGGACCAGGCCATGTTCCATGTGCAGGCGGCCATGGCGCAGCGATCCCTTCTCAAGTGGGACGAGGCGGTGCGTGCCTTTGAACGGGCGGCGGCGCTCGCCGAGGGAGGTTCGTCCGAGCTCGTCAATCACCGCTTCTACTTCCAGTACGGCGTCACCCTCGAGCGTGCGGGGCGCCACGAGGAGGCGGGGCGCCAGTTTGAGAAATCGATCACCGTCACCCCCCAGGACGATCCCGAGGCGGCGGCCAGCGCGATGAATTACCTCGGCTACATGTGGCTTGAACTCGACCGCCACCTCGACAAGGCCGGCGAGCTGATCCGCAAGGCCAACGAGTTGCAGCCCGACAGCGCCGCCTACATCGACAGCCTCGGCTGGTGGCATTACAAAAAGGGCGATCACCCGGCGGCGCTCCGCGAACTGCAGCGTGCGGCGGCGCTGCTGCCCGAACCGCAGGCCGAGGATGCCGAGATCTTTGAGCACCTCGGCCGCGTCCACCTGGCGCTCCGGCAACCGGAGCAGGCGCGCGCCGTGTTCGAAAAGGCGCGTGCCTTGAACACCCCGGACGAGAAGGTGCGCAAGCGCATCGACGAGGGGCTGAAGGCTGCGGCCGAAGCGGCGCCCGGGCGGTGAGGTGGCGAGAAGCGAGGCTGTCTCGCCCACGTTCGGCTGTGGAGGTTGGGGCCCTGAGACCGGGGATGGCCTGACTCTGCAGCGGAGGCCGCCGGGCTCGGTATTCAGCCGACCACGTTGACGGGATTCCCGGCGAGGAAGGCCTGCAGGTTGGCGGCGGTTTGGGCGATGAGGCGGACGCGGGCTTCGCGGCTGGCCCAGCCGATGTGGGGGGTGATCAGGCAGTTGCGGGCGCCAATGAGCGGATTGCCCCCGCTGGGCGGCTCCACCGACAGTACGTCCAGTCCGGCGCCGGCGATGCGGCCGGCGTTGAGAGCATCGGCCAAGGCCTGCTCGTCGACAAGTGGACCGCGGCCGGTGTTGATGAGGAAGGCTTCGGGTTTCATCAGGCCGAGCGTGCGTTCGCCAACCAAGTGGCGGGTCGCTTCGGTGAGCGGGCAATGCAGGCTGATGGCGTCGCTGCGGGCGAAGATCTCGTCGGTCGTGGCGGCTTCAATGCCTTCGGGCGGCGGTGATTTCCATTCTCGGCGCGAGGCGAGCACGCGCATGCCGAAGGCCAGGCCGATGCGCGCCACGGCGGCGCCGATGTCGCCATAACCCACCACCCCGAGGGTGCGGCCGGCCAGTTCGATGACCGGTTGGTCCCAGTAGCAGAAGTCCGGGCAGGCGGACCAGCGACCCTCGGCGACGCTGCGCGCGTGGTGGCCGACGTGGTTGGTGAGTTCGAGCAGCAGGGCGAAGACGAGCTGGGCGACCGCGGGCGTGCTGTAACCCGGCACGTTGGTGACGACGATGCCGCGTTCGCGGGCGGCGGCGACGTCGACGATGTTGTAGCCTGTGGCGGTGACGCCGATGTATTTCAGGTCGGGCAGCGCGGCCAGCATCTCGCGGGTGAGAGGCGCCTTGTTGGTGATCACCGACTGGGCGCCGGCGCAGCGCGCCACGGTCTCGGCCACCGGTGTGCGCGGGTGGATCACGCATTCGCCGAGGGCTTCGAGGGGCTGCCAGGAGACGTCTCCCGGGTTGGCGGTGTGGGCGTCGAGCAGAACGATCTTCATGGAACCGCCATCATGGGGAGGCGTCGCCGGGGCGCAAACCGAAACCGGCTGCAAGTCGGCGGTTGCCAGGCGGCGCGGGCGCGCGTACTTGCCGGGTGATGAGAGCCGTTCCCCTCCTGCTTACCACCCTCCTGCTTGGCGAGGCCGCCGCGGCCGATTGGCCGGTCTGGCGCGGTCCGAACCGCGATGGCATTTCGACCGAGACCGGCTGGACCCTGCCTGCTGATCCGAAGATCCTCTGGGAGGCCGAGGTCGGACTTGGCTTCGCCTCCTTCGTCGTCGCCGGCGGTCGGGTGCTCACCACCGGCCATGCCGAGGGTGCCGACACGGTGTTTTGCCTCGATGAAAAGACCGGCAGCGTCTTGTGGAAGCACAGCTATCCGGCGGACCTCGGCGACAAGTACTACGAGGGCGGAACCTCGGCGACGCCGACCTTTGACGGTGACAAGGTCTACCATCTGAGCCGCTGGGGCGACCTGTTCTGTCTTGAGGCCGCCACCGGCAAGGTGGTCTGGGAAAAGAACGTCCAGAAGGAAACGGACGCCAGCCTGCCCGACTGGGGCTTCGCCGGTGCGCCGCTGGTGGAGGGCGATCAGCTGATTCTCAATGTTGGCAAGGCCGGCATGGCGGTCGACAAAGCCACGGGCAAGATCCTCTGGAAGAGCGAGACCGATGCCGCCGGCTACTCCACCCCCTACGCCATCACTTGGCAGGGCAGCCGCCTCGCCGTGCTGGGGTCCGGAACGGCCTACCTCGCCGTTGAGATGGCGACCGGCAAGCAGGCCTGGTCGTACCGGTGGAACACCCGCTACGGGGTCAATGCCGCCGACCCGATCCTCTCCGGCGAGACGCTGTTCATCTCCAGCGGCTACAACAAGGGCTGCGCCCTGCTCAAGCTCGGTGCCGGCGAACCGGAGAAGGTCTGGGAAAACAAGAACCTCAAGAACCAGTTCAACTCCAGCGTGCTGATCGACGGTCATCTCTACGGCATCGACGGCGACCAGAACAGCCGCTGCGCCCTGAAGTGCGTGCGCCTGAGCGACGGCGTCGAACTGTGGGACGCCAAGGAGGTCGGTTTTGGTTCGCTCACCGCCGCCGACGGCCGGCTGCTCGTGCTCAGTTCCAAGGGCGAGTTGATCGTCGCCCCGGCCAAGCCGGACAGCTTTGACCCGGAGAGCCGCGCGCAGATCCTCAGTGGCAAGTGCTGGAGCGCGCCGGTGCTCGCCAACGGCCGCGTCCTCGCCCGCAACTCCGAGGGCCGCGTCGTCAGTGTCGAACTCGCCGTCAAGAAGTGACGCGAACGGAGAAGGGGAGGCCCGCCGCCTCCGCCACCGCCCACGCCCCATGTCCCTGCCCACCGTCCGTTTCAAGCACGCCCGCTTTTCCGCCCGTTTCCCCGAGGCCTACCGCTACTCCCGCAGCCACTACTGGATGGCGCCCGTCGAGGGCGAACCCGGCCTGTGGCGGGTCGGTTTCACCAAGTTCGCCACGCGCATGCTCGGCGAGTTGGTCGACTGCGACTGGAAAATTCCCGAGGAGGGCGAGGTCGTGCCCGGCGCCATCGTCGGCTGGGTCGAGGGCTTCAAGGCCGCCTCCGACGTTTACGCGGTGATGCAGGGCCGCTTTGCCGGCGGCAATCCGCACCTCAAGCAGGATGCCTGCGTGGTCCGCTCCGATCCCTACGAGGTCGGCTGGCTCTACGCCGTGCGCGGCGAGCCGGAGGAGGGGCACCTCGACGTGCACGGCTACATCGAGTACCTGTCGGGCATCATCCAGCGCATGGCCGAGGAGGGCCATGGCGAGGAGGGTGCCGCCGAGGAATGAAGCGCCTTTGCCTGACGGAACCCGCCCGTTCGCGCGTTATGCTTCCACGGACGCTTTGCCGCCCGCTTCACCCCCAGCCCGTTCCAGTCGCATGATTTTCTCCCTCACCCAGCGCATGCTCAGCACCGTGGACCCGAAGTGCCTGGCCAAGATCGCCTGGAACTTCGGCTACAAGGGCGCGCGCTCGGTGCTTTTGTTCAAGAAGCGCATGGAGCAGGGGCAGTTCTTCCCGCCCTTCCTGTACATCTCCATCCTCAACTCCTGCAACCTGCGCTGCCAGGGTTGCTGGGTCGATGTCGACAAGCCCCGCGAGGCCATCTCGCTCGACGAACTCAACAAGATCATCCACGACGCCAAACGCCACGGCAACGCCTTCTTCGGCCTGCTCGGCGGCGAGCCCTTCCTGCACCCGGAACTGCTCGACCTGCTGGCGATGCACCCGGACTGCTACTTCCAGATCTTCACCAACGGCCAGCTCATCACCGCCAAGGCCGCCGAGGCCCTGCGCAAGCTCGGCAATGCGACACCGCTGGTCAGCGTCGAGGGCAACAGCACGGTCAGCGACGAGCGCCGCGGCAACAAGGACGTGCTCAACCGCACCCTGCGCGGCCTGCGCAACTGCCTCGACGCCCGCCTGCTCACCGGCGTCGCCACCAGCCTCTGCCAGACCAACATCCACGACCTGCTCACCCGCGAATGGCTGGAGAAGCTGATCGCCATGGGCGTGCACTACACCTGGTACCACACCTACCGGCCGGTCGGCCCGCAGATCAACGAGCAGCTGGCGCTGACCCCCGACCAGATCACCCAGGTGCGCCGCTTCGTCACCTCGATGCGCGCGGAGATGCCCATCGCCATCGTCGACGCCTACTACGACCACGACGGCCGCGCGCTCTGCCCGATGGCCACCGGCATCAGCCATCACATCGGCCCCACCGGCGGTCTCGAGCCCTGCCCGATCATCCAGTTCGCCAAGGAGAACGTGCGCACCGACCGCGACCTGTTCGACGTCTTCACCGGCTCGGCCTTCCTCAAGGATTTCCGCGAGACCGCGGCCCGCCACACCCGCGGCTGCATCGTTCTGGAGCGGCCCGACCTGGTCAAGGAACTCGCCCTCAGGCATGGCGCGGTCGACACGACGATCCGCCAGACCGCCCTGGCCGAGGTCGGCCGCATGCACGCCCGCACCAGCCAGTGGCGCGAGGAGGAGGAAATCCCCGAAAAACACTGGATGTACAAGCTCGCCAAACGCTTCTTTTACCACGACTTCGGCGTCTACCGCCAGCTCGACCCGAAGGCGCACTCGCCCTCCGCCTGAGCCGTTCACCGCACCGCTTCCCGATGTCCGACACCCCCACGCTTCTCTACTGCCGCTGCGCCTACGCCCAGGTCGTGCCGACCGGCGTCAAAAACGAGGTCCTGCAGCGGCTGGCCGAGTCCGGCGCCAGCTTTGAAATGGTCGCCGACCTCTGCGAGATGGCCGCGCACCGCGACCCGCGCCTGCAGGAACTCGCCGCCACGGGCGGACTGCGCATCGCCGCCTGTTACCCACGCGCCGTGCGCGGCCTGTTCCACCAGGCCGGGGCGCCGCTGGCGGAGGCAGTGGAAATCCACAACATGCGCACCGAGCCGGCGCCGGAGATTGCCGCCAAGATGCTCGCCGGTGCCGACGTTTCTCCCTCTCCTGCCGAGACCCCATGATCACCCACACCGCCCGCCCGCTGAAGATCGTCCTCTACGAAGGCCGCGGCGCCATCCCGCTGCCGGCCGAAGCCCGTGCCCGCGTGCTTGCCGCCCTGCTCGACAAGGGCTACGCCGTGTCGCGTGTCGGTGCCCAGGGGGGCGCCTCCGCCCGCCCGTCCGACGACCACACCCTGCTCGTGCTCGGCGCCTTTGAAGGTCGCCAGGCGCCGGCAGTCGAGGATGCCGAGGGGCGGGTGGCCATCGAGGCGCGCGACATCACCGGCCTGGAACCCGAGGGCGTGCTGTCGCTGGTCGACCAGACGCGCGGCACGCGACCGATGAACGAGCCGGGCAAGTGGAAGCCCTGGTTCCCGGTGATCGACTACTCGCGCTGCACGAACTGCATGCAGTGCCTGAGCTTCTGCCTGTTTGATGTGTACGGCGTCAGCGCCGACAACAAGATCCAGGTCCAGAACAACGACAACTGCAAGACCAACTGCCCGGCCTGCTCGCGCGTCTGTCCCGAGGTGGCCATCATGTTCCCGAAGTACCAGGGGGGACCCATCAACGGCGACGAGGTCAGCGCCGCCGACCACGGTCGCGAGAAGATGAAGGTCGACATTTCGTCGCTGCTCGGCGGCGACATCTACGCGGCGCTCAAGGACCGCAGCATGGCCGCCAAGAGCCGGTTCAGCAAGGAACGCAGCCCGGACAAGGCGCTCGATGAACGCAAGAAGTGCCTGACCAAGCTGGTCAGCGACGGCTTCATCCCCATGGACGTGCTCGCCTCGCTGCCGAGTCCGGACGAGATCCTGCGCAAGGCCGAGGAGGCGAAGGCGAAGGCCGCCGCCGCGCTCGCCGCGCAGGGCTGACACCGCTTTGCCATTGCGCGCTCGGCCGGATCCGTGGCAGGCTGCGGTCATGCCTCGTCCATTCTTCCGTCGTCCCTGGGTCGCGCTGCTCAGCAGTCTGGCCCTGCTGGCCGGTGCCGCCTCCGCCGCCGGTCCGAATGTGCTCTTCATCGCCGTCGACGACCTCGGACCCGCGCTGGGCTGCCTGGGCGACGCCACCGCGCGCACGCCGCACCTCGACCGGTTGGCCGCCTCCGGGGTGCTGTTCGAGCGCGCGTATTGCCAGATCCCGCTGTGCAATCCAAGCCGGGCCTCGGTGCTCACCGGGCTGCGCCCGGACCGCCTGCAGGTCTTTGACCTCGACCGCCATTTCCGCGACACCGCCGCCGATCACGTCACCCTGCCGCAGTTGTTTCGCCGCGCCGGCTGGACCAGCGGGCGCATCGGCAAGATCTACCACTACGACGTGCCCGCGGGCATCGGCACCGACGGGCTCGACGATCCGCCTTCCTGGAACTGGGTGCTCAATCCGAAGGGACGCGACGTCGCCGACGAGGCGCTCATCACCAATCCGACGCCGCAGAAGAAGATCAGCGCGGCCCTGAGTTGGCTGGCGGCCGAGGGCCGGGATGAGGAGCAGACCGACGGCCTGAGCGTCAGCGAGGCCGTGCGCTTTCTGGGCGAGACGGGGGGGCGGCCGTTTTTTCTCGGGGTTGGCCTGTTCCGGCCGCACACGCCCTTTGTGGCGCCGAAGCGCTATTTTGATCTGCATCCGCTCGACGGCGTGCGCCTGCCCGAGTCACCGGCCGGTGATCGCGATGATATCCCGGCGGCGGCCTTTGCCCACAACAACCCGACGCCGCACTACGGTCTCGACGAGACGACCTGCCGGCAGGCCCTGCAGGCCTACCGCGCCTGCGTGTCCTTTGTCGACGCCCAGATTGGCCGGTTGCTGGCGGCGCTGGAGCGCGAGGGACTGGCGGAACGCACGATTGTCGTCGTCTGGAGTGACCATGGCTACCATCTGGGCGAGCACGGCGGCGTCTGGCAGAAGCGCACCCTGTTCGAGGAATCGGCGCGCACGCCCCTGTTCATTCGTGCCCCCGGCGTGCGCGGCAACGGCCGCGTCTGCCGCCGCGTGGTGGAGTTGGTCGATCTCTACCCGACCCTCGCCGACCTGTGCGGCCTGAAGCCGCCGCGGAACCTCGCCGGGCGCAGCCTGCGACCCTTGCTCGACGATCCGGAGGCGGAGTGGCGCGAGGCGGCGGTGACCCAGATTCTGCGACCCGGCGACGGCCAGCCGATCCTGGGGCGCAGCCTGCGCACCGGGCGCTGGCGCTACACCGAATGGAACGAGGGCGAGGCCGGGGCCGAGTTGTACGATCACGACGCCGATCCGGGGGAGCACGCCAATCTGGCCGGCACGCCCGTGGCCAAGGAGGTGGTCGGCGAGTTGCGCGAGGCCCTGCGCCGCAAGGCACGCGGCCGGCCACCGGCCGAGGGCAGCTACCGACCCGAACGTCTGTGAAGAGAGGTCGCAGGGGATTCAGCGCACCTGCAGCCAGAGCGTTTCCGCGTGATCGAGCAGGGAGGTGCCGCGGCGGTCCTCGCCGCGCAGCGGTGCCAGCACCGGCTGGACCCGGGGGCTGTCGCCCGCGCTCCACACCTGCAGGCGCACGATCGCGCCGCTGGCCGGCGCGTTGGCGGCGGCCTGCAGCTTGAGTTCGACCTCGCCGCCCTTTTCCGGCAGCGTCACCTCGGCGGCATGCACCCCGGCCGGCAGGCCGGCAACGCGCACGAACAGCGGCTCCTTGTGGCCGTTGAGTCGCTTGACCGTCAGCTTCACCGGGGCGGTCTTGCCGCGTTCCAGCGTGATCGGTTTGGCGTCGGCCAGCAGGGCCTCAACGCCCGGCAGTGCCGGACCGACCTCGAGCACGTAGTGACCGTCGGGTTCACCAAGCTGGAACTGGTCGCTCACCACAATCTGGTGAACGCCGTCCGCCGCGGCCGTCCAGCTCAGGGTCGGATCCGGTTCCTCGCCGACATCAGCCACCTCGGCGAGCACCTTGCCGGCGGGATCCTCGACCCGCAGGGCGGCGTCAAGCGGCAGTCCGAGGCGGCGCGCCCAAACGCTGGCCTGCAGCTTGTCGCCCTTCTTCAAACTCAAGGCAAAGCGGTCGGTGTCGCCGCGCGCCGCGACGAGGCCCGCGACAGCCCCCGGCTGAATGGCGGTGGCCTGGTCACGTTCCTGGTTCGGCTCCTTCTCCGCCTGCGGGGTGGCGGCGCTGACCCGCATCTGCAGGGGCTGCAGGGCGTGGGGTGGCTGCAGCAGGACGACTTCGCCGGGCTGGGCGCCGGCCGGGGCTTCAGCACTGAAGGTCGAGGTCTTCGCATCGAGGCCGACGCCGCTGAGCCTCAGCGCGGTTTTGCCGGTGGCGGCGACGACGGCCGGCTGCGCATGGCGGACGACCGGGCCGATGCTGAGGTGCAGGCGATACACCGTGGTGGAACCGCCGGTAAAGCTGACGTTCGCCTGCGGCGGATGCACAAAGCCGGCGACCTGGATTGTGTGACGTCCCGTCTTGGCGGCGGTGAAGACAAAATCGGGATCGAGGTTGCGGCCGTCGCTGGCGGTGAAGACACGCGTGCCGGAGGCGTCGAGGATGTGCAGCATGACATCGACCGGACTGCCGAGGGTATAGGCTTCCACCAGGCCGGCAAGGGACTGGCCGGCCTTCAGGTCGACGTGGAAATGGTCGACGTCACCGCCGGGATCGAGACGGGCGTTGACGCAGAGCGGCAGTTTGTCGAGGACCATGCCCTTGCCGGCCTCGTGGTTGGGTTCGGTCTCGGCGAGTTCCGGCAGCGTGCCGACGCTGAACCAGCGCGGCGCCGAGGCGCCCTCGGCGTTGACCGCGTAAACCAGGTGCAGGCCGGCGCGCGTGCCGGCCTCGATGTGGGCCTGCCACTCGCGTTTTTTGCCGGTCGGCACAAACTGCAGTCCCGGGGTCGGGCTGACCAGGCGCGCGTCGTCGACGCGGCCGCCGCCAGTGATGACGGGGCTGGTGCCGGCGCGGCCGCCGGCGGGGAAGAGCGAGTCGAGCTTCGGAGGTTCGGCGGCGAGCGGTGCGGCGACCCCGCAGAGGGCGAGGACGGCGGCACGCAGCGGCTGGCTCAGGACGGGGCGGGGGAGACTCACACGAAGAGTTCCTTGATCGGCTTGCCGCCGTTGACCAGTTGCACGGGGCGACCGGTGGCGGTGTGCAGCACCTGATGGGGATCGATGCCCAGCTTGGTGTACAGCGACACGGCGAAGTCCTCGGGCGAATAGATGTTCTCCGCCGCGTAGTAGCCCTTCGGATCGGTGGCGCCGACGATCTGCCCGCCGGGGATGCCGGCGCCGGCCATGAGCACGCTCATCGCGCCCGGCCAGTGGTCGCGACCGGCGTCCTTGTTGACCTTGGGCGTGCGACCGAACTCGCCAAGGCAGACCACCAGGGTGTTGTCGAGCATGCCGCGCTGGTCGAGGTCGGTGATCAATCCGCTGAGGCCCTGGTCGAGCTTCTGTGCGTAGCCGTCCTTGAAAGTCTTGAAGATGCCGCGGTGATGGTCCCAGCCGCCCCAGTAGGCGACCGTGAACGAGACGCCGACCTCGGCGAGGCGGCGCGCCAGCAGCAGGCGCTGACCGAAGTCGTTTTCGCCGTACATCTTGCGCACATGCTCGGGCTCCTTGGAGAGGTCGAAGGCGGCCTGGGCGGTGGGCGAGGTGACCAGCTCCATGCCCTGCTGGTAGAACTGGTCGAAGCCGACCGTGGGATCCTCGGCGGCGAGATCGGGAATGCGGCGCAGGCGATCGAGCGAGGCGCGCAGCTGGTTGCGGCCGAGGGCGCGGCCTTCGCTGAGGTCCGGCGGAATGGCGACGTCGCGCACGCGGAAGGACTTGCTGTTGGGGTCGCCGCCGATGACGAAGGGAGCGTGCTGGGCGCCGAGGAAGTTCGGGCCGCCGGAGCGCGAGACATTCGGCAGGCTCATGTAGGCGGGCAGACCGCCGCGCACGCCGCGTTCGTGCGAGACCATGGAGCCGAACGAGGGGTGGAAGCTGACGAAGGCGCCGCAGCCGACCGGCACCGGGGTCGGCGCGCCGGTCATCAGGTAGTGATTGCCGCCGCCGTGGTTGGGATCCTTGTGGCAGATCGAACGGACGACAGTGAATTTGTCGAAGGTCTTGGCCAGGGTCGGCAGCGTCTCGCAGAAGTGCACGCCCGGCACGCTCGTGGGGATTGACTTGAACTCGCCGCGGATTTCCTTGGGCGCGTCCGGTTTCGGATCGAAGGTTTCGTAGTGTGATGGACCGCCGTCGAGCCAGACCAGAATGCAGTTGATCTGGTCGGGGCTGGATTTGCCGCGGGCCTGGGCCGCCTGGGCGCGCAGGGCGAGCAGATCGGTGAAGGCGAGCCCGCCGAGGGCGCCGAAGCCGGTCTGAAGGAAGTCGCGGCGGCCGAGGCCGTTGCAGTTGGTGCGAAGCGGGGTCATCACGGGGTCCGCCACACTACGGACCGGCTCTGCGGCTTCTTTCCGCGAGGGAATCACCGACCGTCCTTGACGCGCCGGCCCCGGCTCCTATGATGACGCGCGCTGTTCCGGTCGCCTTCGCGATCCACGCCCCAAGAAAACCGCCCCACCCCCATGGCCATCCTCGTTGACACTGACACCCGCATCCTCGTCCAAGGCATCACCGGCGACTTCGGTTCCCGCCACGCCAAAGCTTCGCTCGACTACGGCACGCAGCTGGTGGCCGGTGTGACGCCCGGCAAGGGCGGCCAGACCTTTGATCACGGCAGCCACAAGGTGCCGGTGTTCGACACCGTCAGCGAGGCCGCCCGCGAAACCGGCGCCACGGTCAGCGCCATCTTCGTGCCGCCGCCTTTCGCCGCCGATGCCATCCTCGAGGCGGTTGACGCCGGTCTCGACCTTGTGGTCGCCATCACCGAGGGCATCCCGGTCAATGACATGATCAAGGTCAAGGCCGCCATGAAGGGCAGCAAGACCCGCCTGATCGGCCCGAACTGCCCCGGCGTGGTCACGCCGGGTCGCGGCGACAAATCCCAGGGCGGCTGCCGCATCGGCATCGCCCCCGGCTACATTCACAAGCGCGGCAATGTCGGCGTCGTCAGCCGCTCCGGCACCCTGACCTATGAGGCGGTCTGGCAGCTCACCACGCGCGGTTACGGCCAGAGCACCTGCGTCGGCATCGGCGGCGATCCGGTCAACGGCACCAGCCACCTCGACGTGCTGAAGATGTTCAACGAGGATCCCGAGACCGAGGCCATCATCATGATCGGTGAAATCGGCGGCACCGCCGAGGTTGAGGCCGGTCTCTGGGCCAAGGAGCATTGCAAGAAGCCGATCGCCGCTTTCATCGCCGGCGCCACCGCCCCTCCCGGACGTCGCATGGGCCACGCCGGTGCCATCATCGGCGGCGCCGATGACACTGCTGCGGCAAAGAAGCGCATCCTTGCCGAGTGCGGCATTTCCGTCGCCGACTCGCCCGCCGACATGGCCGAGGCCCTGCTCAAGGTCTGGAAGGCCTGAGCTTCCTCAGGGTGCGCTCTTGCGAGGCGTCGATCCAAACGGCGGGCACTGCGAACAGCAGTGCCCGTTGTGTATTCGGCTTTCTGAAAATTGCGGTTTCCTTGGGCGGTGTCTCTTGTTGCAGTATTTATAGCATTCAAGGGTGATAGGTTTGCTTGCCAGTCTTTCGGAGTCCTGCATTTTGCACGGTCTATGAAAGCCATGCTCCCCCGCTTCATTTCCCGCGCTCTCATTCTTGGCTGCCTACTCGGCGGAAAACTCGCCGCTCAAGACACCTTCACCCCCTTCGCCGGCACCTATCAGGGTCTGCTGGTCGAGGAAACCAGCGGCGATCCCGCCGGACGGATTGATTTCACGGTGACCAGCAAGGGCTCGCTTTCGGGCGCCCTCCTGCTCAAGGACCAGAAGAGCTACAAGTTCAAGAGCCAGCTCAGCTTTGACGAGATCAACACGACCGCCGAACTGACCGACCTCGACGTCGTCAAGCCCAAGGAGGGACTCGAGCTGAAGCTGTCGCTCATCATCGCCGATGATGGTTCCTTCAGCGTCGGCGGCAGCGCCCTGCTGCCCAACTTCAGCGGCGATTTTGTCCAGCTGGAGGACAGCGCCGCGCGGCTGCGCTTCTACAAGGCCAAGACCGACGACTGCCCGTGGTCCGGCGTCTTCAGCCTGGCCTTCCATGACGCGGTCAACAATGGCGACACCACCCCGCCTGGAGGTGCCACCATCGGCTCGGCCACGGTCAAGCCCGACGGTGTCATGTCGGTCAAGGGCACGCTCGCCGATGGCACCAAGTTCACCGCCAGCGCCCGCCCCTCCGAGGACGGCACCTACCGCTTCTTCTTCGGCGTGCACAAGACCGCCGGCAGCTACTTCACCGCCTTCTTCCGCCTCACCGACCGCGGCGACGACTGGTTCCACGTCGCCGCCGACCAGGGCTTTGCGCGCTGGGCGAAGTCGCCGAACGCGAAGGACAAGAGCTACCGCGACGGCTTCGACGCCAGCTTCGACGCGAGCGTGGTCGAGTGGAAGATGCCGGGCAAGGGGGAACAGTTGCGTGACTTGCTGGGCCTTGGCTCGGATAACGTCTTGGAGATCGATTTCTTTGACGGTCTCTCCCCGGTCACCTACAAGGATTTTCTGCCAACCAGCCTCGGACTGACCCTGAAGAACACCTTCCGCGTCGCTTCGACGGACGGCACTGAGTCGGTTCTCAATGAATCGAATTGGGCGAAGATTTTTTCCGGCAAGGTCGATCCGAAAACCGGCCTGATCACGGTGACGCTCAACATTTCCGACACCGTCTCGGGTAAAAAAATCAATCGTAAGATTGTGATCAACGGTGCTTTTGTGCAGTTGGAGAACGATGAATTGACCACACCTTTTGCCTTCGGCCATTTGCTGATCCCGCCGCTCGTCAAGGGTGACCCGATTCTGTCCGGCGGCTTCGACATGCCGGGGCCGATTCAGGTGGATCCGCTCTTTGCCACGGCGGGCAACACGGCGGGAACTTACTCAGCGGTGCTGACCATGCTCGAGGGAGCCACGCCTGAGCCCTCGGGAGTGCCGCCGAATGGTGCGACCGTCAGTTTCACGATCTCGCCCAATCTGCGCGAGATGACTTTCAACGGCCGCAAGATTCCGCTCAAGGGTGATAGTCGTCCCACCTCCCTGGTCTTCACAGACGCGGACAAGAGTCCCACCAACAACCTCACCGTGACGGTTTATCTCAACACCACGACAGGCGTGGTTCAGAGCCTTGCGACGCAATACTTCCAGGTGTCGGGCTTTACCGTGAAAGTCCGCAACCACACGTCCAACACCATCACCAAACAGTGAGCCGGTGATCGAGATTTTCCCTCCACCCCCGGCGGTTTCCGCCGGGGGTTTTTTGTGCTCGGCCAGCGGGGCGGGGGAGTGACCCGCGCTTGCCATCGGCCGTCGGGCGTTTTATGAAGGCCGCATGAGACTCTGGATCGCCGCCCTCTGCCTGCTGGCCCTGCTGCCGGTGTCGTGCAAGCGCGTCCAGGACAAGCTCGACCGCCTGGCCAAGGCCGCCGGGCTGGTGCAGGAGCCGCCCAAACCGGTTGAGCCGCCGCTGACGCCCGAGGAACTGGCCATGGAGAAGCGCCTGCTTGATGCAGCGGCCTTCGATCTGGTCACCGAGGCGGACCTCGTGCCGAAGGCTGAACCGTTTGAGCTGAACAAGTCCTCGGTGGTGTCCATCCTCGGCTACCACGACTTCCGCGAGCGCGGCGGTTCGCCGATGATCATCGCCGCCGACAAGTTCCGCAGCCAGATGCAGGCGATCAAGGATTCCGGCATCCCGGTCATCCCGCTGAGTGATGTCCTGGCTTGGCGGCGCGGCGAGAAGAACATTCCCGAGGAAGCCTTTGTCATCACCATGGACGACGGCTGGCAGGGGGTGTACCAGCATGCCTTCCCGGTGCTCAAGGAGTTCGGCTTTCCCTTCACCGTTTATCTTTACAAGAAGTACGTCAACATCGGCGGTCGCAGCCTGACCTGGGATCAGGTGCGCGAGATGATGAAGCACGGCTGCGAGGTTGGCAGCCACAGCGTCTCCCACGAAAGCCTGCGCGCCCGCAAGGGCGGTCGCGACGCCGCCGCCCACCAGGCCTGGGTGCTGGCCGAGCTGCAGGAGTCGAAGTCCTTCATCGAGCAGAACCTCGGTCTGCCGTGCAAGACCTTCGCCTACCCCTTCGGCATCTTTGACGAGACCATTGCCGAAGCCGGCCTGCAGGCGGGCTATGAGGCCCTGGTCACGGTCAATGCCCAGAAGGTGATCTGGGACAGCCCGCTGGCCAAGCTCGGCCGCTTCATCATCCACGGCGAGAGCGACGCCAATTTCAAGCTGGCCACCAGCTTCCGCGGTCGCGGCGATGTCGCTTCAAGCCATTTCCTGCTGGCCGATGCCAAGGACGCCGAGGGCCGGGCGCTGGTGGAACTGTCGCCCGCGCCTGACGCGGTCGTTGCCGAGCGCCTGCCGAAGATCCAGGTGAAGCTGGAGCGCATCGGCACGGTGCTGCCGGAGTCGGTGCGCCTGCGCGTGGCCGGTCTCGGGGTGGTGCCGGCCAGCTACGATCCGGCCAGCATGACCGTCAGCTATCAGATGCCGGTGCGCCTGCGCCGCGACGACTGTGCGGTCACCCTCAGCTTCAAAAGGGCCGCCGACCAGCCGGACGAAGTCCTGAGCTGGCGCTTCAAGGTCGATCTCGCCGCCAGCTATCTGCCGCAACCCATCGTCACCGACGCCAAGCCGTGAACGACACGCCGTCTCCCGAAGTGCTGCTGCCCCTGCGCGCCGATCCGGCCGTGCGCCGGGTGGAACGACGCCTGGCGGGACTGGCGCTGATCACTGCGACGGCGATCGGCCTGGCCGTCTTGAACCACCTGATGGCTCCGGCGCGCGAGAGCGGGCCCGAGGCCCGGGTGCCGGTCACGCCGCAGACGGAACTGTTGCCGCCGTCCGAAGTGGCGCCCGGCGGCGACCTGCTGGAGGCCCTAAAAGGCCCGCTGTCGGCGCCTGTGGAAGCGGCACCCTGAGTCGCCCGCGCCCCCTGATTTCGGTGGGGGCATGCATTTTTGCATTGATTTTCGCTGCAAGAAGGACACAGGGCGGGCGTAATTCACCGCGAACCCGATCCCTCCACCCCATGAAAATGCACCCCAACTGCGAAGGCAATCACCCCGATCTCCGCTCCGGAGTCAGCCGTCGCGACTTCCTCCACGTCGGCCTAGCCGGCAGCCTTGGCCTGACCCTGCCCGATCTGCTCAGGCTGCAGGCGGCCCAGGTCATCCCCGACGTTGAGACCTTCAAGCCGATCGCCGACTCGATCATTCACATCTACCTGCCGGGGGGCATGGCCCAGCATGAATCCTGGGATCCGAAGCCCTTTGCCTCGCCGGACTACCGTGGTCCCTACACGCCGATCAAGACCTCGATTCCAGGCGAGTACGTCGGCGAGAAGTTCCAGAACATCGCCAAGATCATGAACAAGCTGACGGTCATCCGCAGCATGACCCATGGCGAGGCGGCGCATGAGCGCGGCACTCACAACATGTTCACCGGTTACCGCCCGAGCCCGGCGATCAAGTTCCCGAGCTTTGGTTCGGTGATCGCCCACGAGCAGGGTTCGCGCAACAACCTGCCGCCCTACGTGGCGGTGCCGAACGTCTTCGCCCCCGACCAGGGCACCGGCTACATGAGCAGCGCCTTCGGTCCCTTCGCCCTCGGCAGCGATCCCGCCGACCGCAACTTCGCGGTGCGCGACCTGCTCAGCCCGAAGGAGATCGACGACAAGCGCTTTGACCGCCGTCGTTCGCTGCTGAGCGTGGTCGACGAGCACTTCCGCACGGTCGAAAAATCGGACGCCATCAACGCCATGGACAGCTTCTACCAGGCCGCCTACGGCCTCGTCAGCAGCAGCCAGGCGCGCGAAGCCTTCAATCTGGCCAAGGAAACCGACAAGCTGCGCGACGAGTACGGCCGCAACACCGCCGGCCAGCGCTTCCTCCTGGCCCGCCGCCTCGTCGAGGCCGGCGTGCGCATGGTCTCGGTCAACTACGGCAGCTGGGACCATCACTCCAACATCAAGGGCGCCTTTGACGGTCAGTCGCCGAACTTCGACCAGGCCTTTGCCCGCCTGATCCGCGATCTCGACGAGCGCGGCATGCTCAAGCGCACCCTGGTCATGGTCAGCTCCGAGTTCGGCCGCACGCCGAAGATCAACGGCACCAACGGCCGCGACCACTGGCCGCGCGTGTTCTCGGTCGCCCTCGCCGGCGGCGGCGTCAAGGAAGGCTACATCCACGGCGCCTCCGATCCGCTTGGCGGCGAGCCCGACCGCGACGCGGTCGGCCCGGAAGATCTGGCCAAGACCATGTACCGCCTGCTCGGCATCAACGCCGAGAAGCGCATCATGGCCGACGGCGTTCGCCCGATCGACATCGTCAACGGCGGTCGCATTCTCAACGAGGTCATTGCCTGACCGGATCCCTTTGTTGACTTCCCAAACCGGGGCGGTGTGGCAGCCACACCGCCCTCTCCGTTTGCCGCGTGCCCGGGCGGGCCCCGCGCATTCCCTGCAACAAGACGCCGCCCCACCTCCGTAGTTAGTCTGTCAACCCTCGCTTCGCCATGTCCAAACTCCTCCTCATTCCGGCCCTGCTCGCCGCCGCCACCCTGCAGGCGCTGGCCGCCTACCCCGACTTCACCAGCACGACCCCGCGCGGGGCACAGCGCGGCTCGGAGTTGAAGGTGGTGCTTGCCGGCAATCGGCTGGCCGATTTTGAGAGCCTCATCTTCGCCACGCCGGGCTTCACCCAGAAGAGCGTTGACAAGGTCGCGAACAACCGGGTCGAGCTCACCCTGCAGGTCGCTCCCGACACGCGCCTGGGCAACCACCTGTTCCGCGTCCGCACCCGCTCCGGCGTCTCGCACGGGCGCCAGTTCTTCGTCGGTCCCTTCCCGGTGGTCGAGGAGAAGGAGCCGAACAGCGAGTTTGATGCCGCCCAGGCCACCGAGCTCAACCGCACCCTCGAGGGCGTCATCACCAACGAGGATGTCGACTACTTCAAGCTCACGGCCAAGAAGGGGCAGCGCATCAGCCTCGAAGTCGAGGGCCTGCGACTGGGCTACACGATCTTCGATCCGTATGTCGCCATCCTTGACAAGGACCGCTTCGAAAAGGCCTTCTCCGACGACACCATCCTGTTTCGCCAGGACGGCTACTGCTCCTTTGTCGCCGAGTACGACGGCGATTATTACGTCATGGTGCGCGACTCCTCCTACCGCGGCGCCGGCAACTACTTCTACCGCGTGCACGTCGGCAGCTTCCGCCGTCCCGACGTGGTGTATCCGGCCGGTGGCCGGCTCGGGTCGACCCAGAAGGTGCGCTTTATCGAGAAGGACGCCGCCTTCGAGGAGGAAGTGAAGCTGCCTGAGACCGCCATCGAGGGCTACAGCCTGTTCTCCGCCACCCAGGAGCCGGCACCCTCGGGCAACGTTTTTCGCCTGGTCAACTTCGACAACGTGCTCGAGGCCGAGCCGAACAACGAACTCGCCAAGGCCACCGTCTCCGATGCCAAGACACAATCCGTTGCCTTCAACGGCGTCATCGATCAGCCGGGCGACATCGATTTCTTCAAGCTGACGTTGAAGAAGGGGCAGCAGCTGGAGGTTGAGACCTTCGGGCAGGCGCTCGGTTCGCCGCTGGATTCCGTGGTCAACGTGCTCAATGCCAAGGGTTCCAACGTCGCCAACAATGACGATGGCGGCGGCCGCCGCCGGCTGGACAGCAAGTTCAAGGTCAACGTGCCGGCCGACGGCGAGTACTACCTGCGCATCACCGACCATCTGGAACGCGGCGGCCCGAACTACGTCTACCGCATTGAGGTCATCAACTCCGAGCCGGTGCTCGCTTTTTCTTCGCCGCATTACACGGTCAACGACTCGCATTACCGCCAGTTCATGGCGGTGCCGCGCGGCGGCCGCATGGTGCTGCTTGAAAACATCGTGCGCAGCAACGTCAGCGGCGACTTCCAGTTCGAGGCGCCCGGCCTGCCCCAGGGGGTCAAGCTGGTCACCCAGAACCTGCCGAAGGAGTACAGCAGCATCCCGCTGATGTTCGAGGCCGCGCCCGATGCGCCACTCGGCCACGCCGCCGTGCCGGTCAGCCTCAAGTCCGCCGACCCCAAGGTCGCGACCCTTGGCCGCATGCGCCAGGAGTTCGACGTCGTCCGCAACGGCAACGTCATCTACCTGACCGAGATCCAGGACCGGCTGCCGGTCGCCGTCGTTGAGGAGGCCCCGTTTGCCCTTGAGATCGAGAAGCCGTCCGTGCCGCTCGTCAACAACGGCATGCTCCAGCTCAAGGTCAAGGCCGTGCGCAAGGAGGGCTTCAAGGCGCCCATCCGCGTCTTCATGACCTGGAAACCCTCGGGTGTCAGCTCGCTCGGCGAGCAGACCATCCCGGAGGGCAAGGACGAGTGCTTCTTCCAGCTCGACGCCAATGCCAATGCGCCGGCCGGCAAGTGGAATTTCGTGGTCATGGGCGAGGCCGATGCCGGCAACGGCCGCGTCTACAATGCCTCGCCCTTCTGCGAGATCACCACCGCCCCGGCCTACCTCAGCGCACCGGCGATTCCGCTGGTGGCCGTCGAAAAGGGGCAGGAGACCGTCATGGTCGCCAAGCTTGAGCACCTGCAGCCCTTCGAGGGCGAGGCCGTCGCCTCCATCACCGGCGTGCCTGACACGATTCCGGTCGAGCCCGCCAAGATCACCAAGGAGACCAAGGAGGTGAGCTTCAAGGTCAAGACCGATGACAAGTCGCCCATCGGCAAGCAGTCGAACCTCTTTGTCCGCGTCGAGGTCCCCGTGCCCGGCGGCACCACCACCCACCGCATCGCCCTGGGCTCAACCCTGCGCATCGACGCGCCGCGCAAGGCCGCCCCGGCCCAGCCGGTTGTGGCCGATGCCAACAAGCCCAAGACCGAGGCCAAGCCGGCCGCGCCGAAGCCGCTGTCGCGCCTCGAACAGCTCCGTCAGGAAGCCGCCGGCAAGTGAGCTGACTGTGATAAATGCGTTTCATCCCACGTAGGTAAGCCCCAACACCCCCGCCCATGCACCGTCTCCACCCCCTCCGCTTCCTGGGAGCCGCCGCCCTGCTTGCGCCCGCCGCCTCGGCCGAGCCGGCAGCGGTCGACTTCGCCCGCGTTCAGGCCGTGCTCGAGAGCAAGTGCCTCGAGTGCCACAACCCCGACAAGGTGAAGGGCGATCTGCTCATGCACACCGCCGAAGCCCTGCTCAAGGGCGGTGACAGCGGTCCGGCGCTCGTACCCGGCAAGCCGGACGAGAGTGAGTTGGTCAAGCGCCTGATCCTGCCGGCCGATCACGATGATCTCATGCCGCCCAAGGGCGGGCCGCTGCCGGCGGCCGACATCGAACTGGTCAAGGCCTGGATCGCCCAGGGGGCCAAGTGGCCGCAGGGCGTGGTCATGCGCCACAAGTCGCCCGAGGAGCTGAAGGCCGAGGCCGACCTCGCCGCGCGCGTCGCCTCGATCAAGAAGCTGGAGATCTTCCCGGAGAAGATCGCGCTCGAAACCAAGCGTGACCAGCATCAGGTCGTGGTCATGGCGACCTTCGCCGACGCCACCACCCGCGACGTCACCCGCTTTGCCGGTCTGCGCGTTGCCGATCCCAAACTGGCGAGCCTGGAGGGCGACATCCTCAAGCCGCTTGCCGACAGCGGCAGCACGGAGCTGGTTGCTTCCATCGGCGGGCAGACCATCAAGGCGCCGCTCGAGGTGCGTGGCGGCCACAAGGATCGTCCGGTTTCCTTCCAGCTCGACGTCATGCCGATCTTCCTGCGCGGCGGCTGCAACGCCGGCGGCTGCCACGGCGCCGCCCGCGGCAAGGACGGTTTCCGTCTCAGCCTGTTCGGCTTCGACCCGCAGGGTGACTACGTGCGTCTGACCCGTGAAATGGTGGGTCGCCGCATCAACCTGGCCATTCCGGAGGAGTCCACCCTCGTCGAGAAGGCGGTCGGTGCCGTGCCGCATTCCGGCAACCAGTGCTACACGCCGGAATCGCAATACAACCAGACCATCCTCGAATGGATTGGCAGCGGTGCGCCCGCCGACGCCAAGGACGTCGCCACCGTCACCGGCATTGAGGTTTATCCCAAGCAGATGGTGCTTGAAGGACAGGGCAACCGCCAGCAGATGACCGTGCGCGCCACCTACTCGGACGGCACGGACCGCGATGTCACCAAGCTGGCGCTGTTCATGTCGAACAACGACCCCACGGCTTCGGTCAACGCCGACGGTTTGATCACGTCGGCCGAACGCGGCGCGGCCTTCATCCTGGCCCGCTTCGACGTCTACAGCGTCACCGCCCAGGTGCTGGTCATTCCCGAGAAGATCCAGTACGAGCGTCCGAAGGTCGCCGAGGCGAACTACATCGACACCCTGGTCAACGAGAACCTGCACAAGCTGCGCATCCTGCCCTCCGGCATCTGCACCGACGAGGAGTTCGTCCGCCGCGCCTACATCGATGTCGTCGGCCTGTATCCGAAGCCCGACGAAGTGCGCGCCTTCCTGGCCGACGCCAATCCGAAGAAGCGCGAGGCGCTGGTCGACGGCCTGCTGCAGCGCAAGGAGTTCACCGAACTGTGGGTGATGAAATGGGCCGAGCTGCTGCAGATCCGCTCCAACATCCCCGGCAACAACAACCGCCCGCCGTTCTACAAAAACGCCCTCCTCTACCACAACTGGCTGTCGGAGCGCATCGCCAAGAACGTGCCGCTCGACGACATCGTCGTCGAACTGCTGTCCGCCACCGGCGGCACGGTTTCCAATCCGCCGGTCAACTTCTACCAGACCGAGCTCGACCAGCTGAAGCTCACCGAAAATGTCGCCCAGGTGTTCATGGGCATGCGCATCCAGTGCGCCCAGTGCCACAACCATCCGTTCGACCGCTGGACGATGGACGACTACTACGGTTTCAAGGCCTTCTTCTCCCAGATTGGCCGCAAGAACACCGACGACCCGCAGGAGGTCATCATCTACAACAGCAAGTCGGGCGAATCGCGCCACTTCGTCACCAACGCGGTGATGAAGCCGAAGTTCCTCGGCGGTGAAACCCCCGAGCTCAAGCCCGGCGAGGACCGCCGCCGCGTGCTCGCCGAGTGGCTGGTGTCGCCGAAGAACCCCTACTTCGCCCGCAATATCGCCAACATCACCTGGGCTCACTTCTTCGGCACCGGCATCGTCGATCCGGTCGATGACGTGCGCGTCTCCAATCCGCCTTCGAACCCCGAACTGCTGGCGGCGCTGGCGGAGAACCTGGTCACTTCGAAGTTCGACATGCGCAAGCTGGTCAAGGACATCTGCACCTCGATGACCTACCAGCGCAGCACCAAGGTCAACGAGACCAACGCCGGCGACAAAAAGAACTTCTCGCACGCCCAGGTGCGCCGCGTGCGCGCCGAAGTCCTGCTCGACGCCATCTCGCAGATCACCGAGACGCCGAACAAGTTCCAGGGCCTGCCGCTCGGCGCTCGCGCGGTGCAGATCGCCGACGGCGCGGTCAGCAACTACTTCCTCACCACCTTCGGCCGAGCCAAGCGCGAGTCGGTCTGCTCCTGCGAGGTCAAGATGGAGCCGACCCTGTCGCAGGCGCTGCACCTCATGAATGGCGATGCCGTCAACGACCGCATCCGCCAGGGCAAGGTCGTGGCCAAGCTCATCGAGGCGAAGAAGAACGATCGCGAGATCGTCGAGGATCTATACCTGCGGGTGTTTGGCCGCCTGCCGCTCGACAAGGAATGGCAGCCGATCCAGCAGACCCTGGCCGCCGCGCCCGATCAGCGCCAGCAGGCCCTGGAGGACGTCTTCTGGGCCCTGATGAACTCGAAGGAGTTTTACTTCAACCACTGACCGGGCGGCGATTGCCCGTCCGCCCGCCGTCGCTCACGCACCCTTGCGCGGTGCCGCGCGCTGCCGGCCCCTGATTCCCCCAAGCCAAGCCCCATGAAAACCCGCTGCTCGCTTCTCTTTCTCTCCGCCCTGGCCTCCTCGGCCGCGCAGGACACCGGAAAGATCACGTACGAGGATCACATCAAGCCGCTGCTGGAGAACAAGTGCTTCTCCTGCCACAATCCTGACAAGAAGCGCGGCGACCTCGACCTCACCAGCTTCGGTGCGGTCATGACCGGCGGCGGCGGCGGCGCGGTGGTCGATGCCGGCAACCCCGAGGGCAGCCGCCTGTGGACCACTTGCGCGAAGAAGGAGGAACCCTTCATGCCGCCGGAGGGCACGCCTCTCAATGCCGAGGAACTCAAGGTGCTCGCCGCCTGGGTCAGTGGCGGTCTGCTCGAAACGAAGTCGAGCATCGCCAAGAAATCGACCAAGCCGAAGGTCGACATGGCGGTCGCCGTCACCAGCGGTCGCCCCGAGGGACCGATCGCCCGGCCTGAGCACGTGCTGCTGGAGCCCGTTCTGGTGGCGCCGCGCACCACGGCGGTGACCGCCATGGCCGCGAGTCCGTGGACCTCGCTCGTCGCCATCGCCGGTGTGAAGCAAATCCTGCTTTACGACACCGAGAGCCGTCAGCTCGCCGGGGTCTTCCCCTACACGGAAGGCTATGCGCGCAGCCTGCGCTTCAGCCGCAACGGCTCCCTTCTCGTCATGGGCGGCGGCCGCGGCGGCAAGATGGGCCATGCCGTGGTCTGGGACGTCAAGACCGGCAGGCGCATCATCGAGGCCGGCGCCGAGTTCGACCAGGTGATGAGCGCCGACATCAGCCCCGACCACAAGAAGGTGGTCATCGGCAGCCCCTCGAAGAAGGTCAAGGTGTACGACACCGCCAGTGGCGAGGAGCTCTATGTCATCAACAAGCACACCGAATGGGTGCTTGGCACGGCCTTCAGCCCGGACGGCGTCCTGCTTGCCACCTGCGACCGCAACGGCAACGTCATGGTCTGGGAGGCTGCCAACGGCGGGGAATTCTACATCCTCGGCCAGCACAAGACTGCCTGCAACGACCTTGCCTGGCGCGCCGATTCCAACGTGCTCGCCTCCGGCTCGGCCGATGGCGTCATCATGGTCTGGGAGATGAACGAGGGCAAAAAGATCAAGGAATGGAATGCCCATGGCGGCGGTGTCCAGTCGGTGGCCTTCACGCCGGACGGCCAGCTGCTCTCCTCGGGCAACGACGGCCTAGTCCGGGTCTGGGACCTCAACGGCAACAAGAAGGGCGAGGCACCGAGCCAGGGCGACATCGTCACCAAGGTGGTGGCGCATCACGATTCCAAGCTGGCCATCACCGGCAACTGGCGCGGCGACATCCGCCTGTGGTCGGTCGGTGAAAAGATGACCGAGGTCGGCCAGCTCTCCAGCAACCCGCCGCTCATTGCCCAGCGCATCGTCGAATCCGAGAAGCAGGCCGCCACCCTCGCCGCCCAGTTGCCCGAGCGCGAGGCCGGTGTCGCCAAGGCCGTTGAAGGCGTCAAGGCCGCCGAGGCGAAGCTGGCTGCCGCCCGCAAGCAGGTGGCCGATGCCCAGGCGCGCGCGGTCCTGCTCGAAACCGAACTCAAGGAACTGCCCGCCAGGACGGCCGCCGCCGACAAGGCGGTCGCCGAGGCCGCCGCCAAGCTGCAGGCGCAGGCGGAGGCGCTCAAGCAGTTCGCCGCGCGCCAGGCCACCCTGTCGGCCAAGCAGAAGGACCTGGCCGATCTCACCGCCCGCAAGGCAGCCTATCAGGGCGCCGACCGCGAGGCCAAAGTGAAGGAGTTCGACACGGCGCTCGCCGCCAAGACGGCGGAGATCCAGGCGCTGCAGAAGGAGTCGGCTCCCGCAGCGCTGGCGACCTTTGAACAGGCGGCCAAGACGGCCCGCGATCAGGTGGCCGCCCTGAAAGCTGCCAAGCCGGCGAAGGAAAAGGAACTCGCCGAGCTGAAGAAGGCCCAGGAAAACCTGCCCAAGGCCGTGGCCGCCGCCGAGAAGCAGGTGGCCGACGCCAAGGCCGCCGTTGCCGCGGCCGAGGCCGTGCTGGCCGATCACCGCAAGCAGCTCGCCGTCCATCAGCAGCTGCCCACCGTGCTCAAGGCCGCTCAGTTCAATGTCGGTGTGCTCTCCGAGAAGGAGAACCTGGCCAAGCTGGAGGGCGAGGTGAACGACTACCTGGCCGCGCAGAAGGAAAACGAGCAGGGCAAGGCCGCAAGCCAGGCCCGCCTCGAGACCTCGCGCAAGGCCCTGGCGGAAGCCGCCGGCGTGCTGCCTCAGCAGGACGCCACGCTGAATCGTCTCAAGGCCGAGCTCGAGGGGGTTCTCAAGGCGACCGAGCCCACCCGTGCCGCCGCTGCCGCCGCCAAGGCGAAGGCCGACGAGCAGAAGCAGAAGATCGCCGCCCGCGAGGCGGAACTCGCCGCGCTTGCGAAGACCCGCGACGAGGCCACCGCAGCCGCGAAAAAGGCGGCGGAGGAGATCGCCAAGCGCGCCGAAGGCCTGAAGGCCAAGCTCAACGAGGTGGCCGGCAAGCTGGCCACCGCCGAGAAACCCGTGCAGGCCGCCAAGGCCAAGCTGGCCGCCACGGAGGCCGCCCTGGCTGCCGCCAAGAAGTCGGCCGCCGAGCTGGCAGCCGCGCTGCCCGAGCGTGAAAAGGCGGTGCAGGCCGCCGAGGCCGCGCTGTCGGCCCGCACCGGTGAGCTGCAGCAGGCCGAGAAGGCCCGCAGCGACCTCGGGGGCGGCATCGCCGAGATCGGCCGTTCGATTCAGGCCGCGCGTGCCGACGTCGCCGCCCGCGACCAGGCCCTTGCCGCCGCCAAGGCCGGCCAGGGCAATCCGGCGGAAGCGGAGAAGGCGCTCGCCGAGGCCCGCACCCGTCTGGCCCAACTGGAGGCCCGGGCCGCGGAATCCGCCATGCAGATGGCCGAGGTGGAAGGCCGTGTGGGCAGCCAGCGTGATCTGCGTGGCAAGGCCGAGCAGGCCCATGCCGCCGCGCGTCAGCAGGCCGCCCAGGTGCGCACCGATTTGGCCGCTCAGCAGGCCGCCGCCGTTCAGGCGGAAAAAGCGCTGGCGCCGATCCGTGCGGAACTCGCGGCAGCTGACAAGGCGGCCGCACCCTTCCGCGGTCAGCGCGACAGCATTGCCAAGGAGGTGGCCTCCCAGGAAAGCGCCCATGCCGGCAAGCTGGCCCAGATCAAGGGTCTCGAGGACGAGCAGGCTGCCAAGGCCAAGCCCTTGAACGAAGCCGTTGCCCAGCTCAAGGCTGGCTTGGTGCCTCTGGAAAAGACCCTGGCTGAAGCCCAGGCCAAACTGGCGGCTGACACTCAGGTGGTTGACGCCAAGAAGGCCGAGGTGGCCAAGGCCCAGGCGGAACTCGACGGCACGCGCAAGAAGAAGACCGATGCCGAGACCGCGATTGCCGCCGCCGAGAAGGACCTGCCGGCCCGCGATGCGACCCTTGCGGAGATCCGCGACGAGCTGGCCAAACGCCAGCCCCAGCTCGAACCCCTGCGCGCCAAGGTCAAGCAGCTCGAAGCGCAGTACTTCGCCCTGCTGCCGAAGTGAGGTCGTGTCGGCGACCGGCGTTCACGGCACCAGTCGCAGGCGCAGAAACGCCCGGCCCGTCAGGGGCAGGCGCAGGTGGCGGGTGCCATCCTCGTCCTGTTGGATGAGGGCGGCGTCGACATCCTGCCAGTCCACCAGGTCCGTGGAGCGCTGCGCGCGCAGCGGCGCCCATTCGTCGGCCTCGTGGCGCGGTCGCCAGGACCAGTGCAGCTCATCCAGTTCGCGATGGGGGCGCAGCAGGTCGGGCGACGGCACCGCGGCCGCACCTTCGGCGAGCGAGAACTCCAGGGCGTTGATCAGGCCGTCGCCGTCCGGGTCGTCGAGCAGCCCGCGGCGGTTGCTGGCCACGCCCTGACCGGCCATCCATTCGTGGAAGGGCAGATCGGGATCCAGGCCCAGCACATCGGCGAGGATTTCACGATCCCCCAGGGGGGCGATCAGCGGCTGCCAGACACGGAAGGCCCCGGCAATCGCCTGGGCGATGCGGGCCTGGGCGCTGGTGCCCGGATGAAAACCGTCGCTGGAAAACAGGTAACGGGCCCGGGCATTGGCATCGGCCTGCCGGTAAAACTCCAGGCCGCCAATGCGGATGGGGTCGGTGATCATGCGCCGCGTCAGTTCGTACACTTCCGGGACGAAGCCGATGCCGCGGCTCGCGGCGAAGGACGCGAGTTCGGCATTCAGGGTGTCGAGCGCGGCGGTGACCCGTGCGGTTTTCACGGGGTCGGTCGGGTTTTCGGCCTGCACCTTCGGGGCACAGCCGAGATGCGGTACGGCGACGAGCACGATGGGCAGGGAGGCCTTCACGCTGCGCACGTAGTCGACGATCCACTTCAGGTTGTCGCGCGTCGCGGCGAGCTGGGCGGCCGCCGTCTCGCCGTCGTAGAGGTTGCCGTAGTAGCTGTCGACATCATTGCCGCCGGCGAAGATGACGACGCGCTCGACGGCGTCCTCAAGCTGGCCTTCGAGTTCCTGCTGCCACCAAAAGTTGAGCGGGTTGGCGAGTTGCGCGCGGATTTCCGTCGTGGTGGCTCCGGGGAAGGCCCAGTTGTGCTCGTGGCCGGTCAGGCGCGGGTCGGTGTAGCTGGTGAAACGGCCGAGATCGAACCAGGTGCGGCGGTGTTCGTGCAGGATTTCCGCCCAGTTGCGCGCCGACCAGGAGGCCGGGTTGGCGGGGTACAGGGCCGGAAACTCGACCTCGTATTCCTTGCTCAGGCTGTCGCCGATGACCAGGCACTGCGCGGCGCCGGCGGGCGACCCGACAAGCAGGAGCAGGGCAAGCAGAGGCCGGAAGGGACAGGGCACAGGGGTTGGACGCGAGGGCGATGGGAAGACTTCAACGCAAGGCCGGTTTTTCGCCGGCCCTTTGCCTGGTCAGTGCCGGCGCTTCAGTCAGCAGTGGCGGCTTCGCCGGTGTTTTGGCCGAGGGCGGCCAGCACGGCTTCGGCGGCACGGCGACCGCTGAGCAGGGCGCCGTTGATCGACACGTCCTCGCAGTAGTCGCCGCAGCGGTACAGGCCGGGGGCGAGGCGGGCGTCAAGCGGACTGCGACCGAGCGAGAGCTGGCGTGATTCCGGCTGGGCCTGGCGGATCTGGCAGGTGCGCAGGTGGCGCCAGGTGGCCGCGCCGGGGCCGAACCAGCGCACCATCTGTTCACGCACGACATCCTCGAGATCGGTGCTGGATGGCGCGCCCAGAATGCTGGCGGAAATGAGCTGTCGCCCCGGCGGTGCGTAGGCCGGCGAAATGCGCGACAGCACGCAGGCGCTGTTGACCGGGCCAATGCCGTCGCCGTCGAGATGAATGACCGGCCGGCCGGGCAGGGCTTGGTCGGTCTCGAAATACACGCAGGTGGTGCTGCGCGGCGGCCGGGGCTTTTCGGGAAAAGCCCCGGGAAACAGGCGGGCGGCGGCGGGTTCGCTGGTGGCAAGGACGATGTGATCGGCGCGCACAACCTCACCGCCGGCAAGCACGATCTCGCCGGGGCGCACCGCCTCGGCGGGGCGGTTCAGCTGCAGTGAACCGGGCGGCAGGGCGACGGCGAGTTGGTCGGGAATGGCCTGCATGCCGTGGGTGGGCAGGACGGCGCCGCCGCGGCCGAACATGGCGTACAGGAAGAGGAACATGCGCGCCGTGGTGCGCAGGTCGCGCTCGAGAAAGACACCGCCGAAGAACGGACGGAAAAAGCGGTCGATGAAGTCCTCCGAAAAGCCGAAGTCGCGCAGGAACGTCAGGGTCTGCATCTCCGGCAGGCCGCGGTCCGGGCGGCGCAGGCCGTAGGTCTCCTTGCGCAGCAGCAGGCTGACCCATTTGTCGCGCCAGGAAACGAAGGGATCGGCCAGGTGGCGAAAGGCATCGCCGGGGTGGTTGAAGGGATCGGCCAGCAGGTGGAAGGCGCCCTTGTAAAAGATCTCGGCACCGCGGTAAAACGGCCGCAGCTTGAGGCCGTCGTAATCGAGCACCCGCCGTGCCTCCGGATAGGCCGGCAGGAAGACCTGGAAGCCGCGATCGAGGGTGAAGCCATCGACCCGGTCCGAGCGCACGCGTCCGCCCACGGCATCGGCCGCCTCGTAGACGGTGAAGCGCTGGCCGGCCCGCGCCAGCAGTCGCGCGCAGGCGAGGCCGGACAAACCGGCCCCGAGAATGGCGATGCTGGGCTGCTCGCGGCTCATGCGCGGTGCACCATGAATGCGTCGACGGTGAATGCAAGCGACACGGGTGCGAGCCTTTCCGGGTTGTGCGGAACGAAGCGCTTGCCTGCGCCCCGGGACTGCCGTCATGATGAGGCATGCCGACCGCCCTCGCCGCCGTCCTTTACGAATCCGCCAAGCCGCTCGTCATCGAGGAGGTTGAGGTGCTGCCGCCGCAGGCCGGCGAGGTGATGGTGCGCATGAAGGCCGCCGGTGTCTGCCACAGCGACCTGCACGTGATGAAGGGCGACCTGCCCATGCCGCTGCCGATCATTCTCGGCCACGAGGGCGCGGGTGTCGTCGAGGCGGTCGGGCCCGGCGTCACCAGCGTCGCTCCCGGCGACTCCGTGATTCCCATCTGGCGCGCGTCCTGCGGTAGGTGCGAGTTCTGCCTGTCGGGTCGCCCGGCGCTCTGCGACATGGGCACGGCGATGCGCTTCACCGGACTCATGCCCGACGGCGCCACGCGCTTCCGCAACAGCCGCGGCGACAGCATTCGCCACTATGCCGGCGTCTCCACCTTCAGCTCGCTGTCGACGATGCCCGAGGCGGCGGTGGTGAAGATCGATCCGGAATTTCCGCTCTGGAAGGCGGCGCTCATTGGCTGCGGCGTCATCACCGGTGTCGGCGCCGTCACCCACGCCGCGCGGGTGACCCCAGGCGCCAGCGTGGCGGTCTTCGGCTGTGGCGGTATCGGCCTGAACATCATCCAGGGGGCCCGGTTGGTCAGCGCCGGACCGATCATTGCCGTCGATCGACACCCCGGCAAGCAGGTGCATGCCCGCCGCCTGGGCGCGACCCACTTCATCGACGCCTCGGCCACCGATCCCGTGCAGGCGGTGAAGGACCTGACCGGCGGGCGCGGCGTCGACTTTGCCTTTGAGGCCATCGGTCTGCCGCAGCCGATCGAGCAGGCCTACGACAGCCTGAAAAAGGGCGGCACCTGCGTGGTGTCCGGCATCTGCCGGGCCGACGCGCGCGCGGCGATCAACGTCAACCAGCTCGTCTATGCCGAAAAGACCCTGAAGGGCACGCTCTACGGCAGCACGCGGCCGCGCACTGACCTGATCAACCTGATCGGTCTGCACCGGGGTGGCCAACTCCAGCTCGATGAATTGCTCACGCGCACCTGGAAGCTGGAGCAGATCAACGAGGCCTACGCGGCGCTTGAGCGCGGCGAGGTGGCGCGCAGTTTGATCGTCTGGGACTGACCTCTCACCAGGCCGCGACCACCTCGTAGGCATAGCCCGTGAGGTACTCGGTTTCCTGGATGGCCGCTAGGATCGGGTGATCGGCGCGCTGGGTGTAGGTGGCGACGCGGCGCAGGGTCTTCCGGGCGTCGACGGCCGCATCGACCAGGCTGGCGTGGAATTCGCCGCGGCTGACGTGGTGGCTGCAACTGAAGGTGGCGATGATGCCGCCCGGCTTGAGCATCTTCAGCGAGCGCAGGTGGATCTCCTTGTAGCCGCGCAGGGCGTCCTTGACGCTGGCCTTGGTCTTGGTGAACGAGGGCGGGTCGAGGATGATGAGGTCGTATTCCGCGCCGCCGGCCTCCTGCTCCTTGAGGTAATCGAAGCAGTTGGCGGCGAGGTAGCGCACCTTGGCGCCGGACAGCTCGGCATTCTTCCGGGCCTGCTCGACCGCAGCCTCGCTGATGTCGACTGCCGTCACCTCGGCCGCGCCGGCGAGCGCGCAGGCCTGGGCGAAACCGCCCTGGTTGGTGAAGCCGTCGAGCACGCGCCGGCCCTTGGCGAGGCGGGCGACGAGGCCGTAGTTGTCGAGCTGGTCGAGGTAGAGACCGGTCTTCTGGCCGTCGATGAGGTCGGCGTGGAAGGCGAGGCCGTTGTGGCGCACGACAAAGGGCTCGGGCGTTTCGCCCCAGACCGTGCCCTTGACCTGGTCGAGGCCCTCGGCCTTGCGCACGGCGCCTTCATTGCGCTGGACGATGCCGCGCGGTGAGAAGACCTCGACCAGAGCCTGGATGAGCAGGTCCTGGCGCTGGGCCATGGCCAGGGTCAGGGTCTGCAGGACCAGGAAGTCGCC
The DNA here is from genome assembly GCA_966252325.1 of uncultured bacterium. Taxonomy (GTDB): domain Bacteria; phylum Verrucomicrobiota; class Verrucomicrobiia; order Verrucomicrobiales; family Verrucomicrobiaceae; genus Prosthecobacter. Next base: position 57,570 of record CBINON010000024.1, read on the forward strand.
GTAGCGGTCGACGACGACCCCCGGCAGTCCGTCGGACTCGCTCCAGACCACGCGGCAGAGGCGGGTGTCGAGACCGGCTTCCTCGCGCACGCGCAGGGCGCGCTGGATGCGGCGGGTGAAGAAGTCGAGATCGAGATCCTGGCGACGGTAGGAGAACAGGCGCGCGCTGATCTGCGACTGCGGATTGTAGATGGCGCTGCCGAGCGGCTTGCCGCGCAGGTCCTGGAGCTGGACGACATCACCCGGCTGGGGATTGCCGTAGCGACCCTTGATCTCGGTGGCATAGACCCAGACATGGCCATGGAAGAAGCGCGAGCGGGGCTGGAGAGTGAGCGTGGGCATGAGGGGGAACGGGTACTAGACCACGGACCTGGGCGTTGCGCCAGTGTTGGCTTGTGGAAAGCACCTCAGGCAATGAGCACGGCCGGGCCGGCCTGCAGGGCGCGCAGCTTGCGCACGGCGCCGAGGATGAGGGGCAGGGCGGCGTCGATCTCGGCTTCGGTGGTGAAGCGCGAGAGCGAAAAACGCAGGGTGCTGGCGGCGTGGGCGGCGTCGAAGCCCATGGCCTCGAGTACGTGCGAGGGATGCAGGGCGGCGCTGTGGCAGGCGGAGCCGCCCGAGCAGCACAGGCCCTGCTGGTCGAGCAGGATGAGCAGGCCGGCGGAGTCGCTGCCGGGGAAGGCCATGGAGCTGGTGTTGGGCAGGCGCGGCGCGCCAAGGCCGTGCACGACGGCATCGGGGATGCTGGCGAGCAGGCCGGTTTCCAGGCGGTCGCGCAGGCGCGCCATTTCGGCGGTGGCGGTGGGCAGGGCGGCGAGGGCGAGTTCGGCGGCGCGGCCGAGGGCGACGGCTCCCGGCAGGTTTTCCGTGCCGCTGCGCCGGCCGTTTTCCTGGCCGCCGCCGAGCAGCAGGGGCTGGAAGGCGGCCCGGCGACGGATGAAGAGCGCACCGATGCCCTGGGGGGCGTGCATCTTGTGGCCGCTGAGGCTGAGGTAATCGACGGGCACTTCGCGCAGGTCGAGAGGCAGCTTGCCGGCGGCCTGCACGGCGTCGGCATGGACGGCGGCACCGGCGGCATGGGCGATGTCGACGAGTTCGCGCAGGGGCGCGATCGTGCCGGTTTCGTTGTTGGCCCAGAGCAGGGAGACGAGGGCGGTGCGGCCGGGCGCCAGGGCCGCGCGCAGGGAATCGGGTTGCAGCAGACCCTGGCGGTCGACGGTGACGGTGCGCACCTCGCCGCCGCTGCGCTGCCAGCGGCGCGCGCATTCGAGGCCGGCGGCGTGTTCGGCGGCGCCGGTGACCAATACTGGCCGGTCCGGCCATTCGGCGCGGGCACCGAGGTGGACGGCATTGATGCCCTCGGTGCCGCCGGAGGTGAAGACGATCTCGTCCGGCTCGGCCCCGAGCAGGGCGGCGACGTGACCGCGGGCCTGTTCGAGCGCGCGCCGGGCCTGGCGGCCGGGGGCGTGCGCCGCGGAGGGATTGCCGAAGCGGGCACCGAGGAAGGGCAGCATGGCCTCGACCGCCGCCGGATCGGGCGGGGTGGTGGCGTTGGCGTCGAGGTAGAGCATGCCCCAGTCAGTAAACAGGCCGCGGCGGGCACGGTCAACCGCCAAGGCCGGCGCAGACCCGGTCGAGGTGCTCGCGGGCCCGCACGGCGCGCGCCAGCATGTCCTCCACGGGCTCGTGCTCGCCGCTCGACAGCTCGAGCACGAGCACGCCGTGGAAGTCAGCGCGGCGCAGTTCGCCGGCGACCCAGGCCCAGTCGATCTGGCCCTCGCCGGGTGGCAGGTGGGCATCGCGGTCGCCGCGGTTGTCGTTGGCATGCACCAGCTTGAGGTGGCCGGAGAGTTTGTGGATGACGGTGGCCATTTCGCCTGCCAGGTGGGCGTGGCCGGTGTCGAGGCAGGTGCCGACCGTGCAGGCGCGGATTTCGCCGAGCAGGTACATCATGTCGCGCACGTGACCGAACAGCAGGTGCGGCAGCATGTTTTCGAGCAGCAGCTGGATGCCGAGTTCGCAGCAGCGCGTGGCGACACGGTTGAGCGAGTCGGCGGCGCGGTGCATGCGCTGCAGGAATTCCTCCTCGGGCGGCCGGCCCTCGCGCTCGGGGCCGGGGTGGAGGACGATGTTGTCGCAGCCCATGAGGGCGGCGGCTTCGCAGGCGCGCACGAGTTCGTGCAGGGCGAGGTCGCGGCCGGCATCGTCGGGCGCGGTGATGTCGATGCGGTCGGCGAAGGGGGCGTGAAAGGAGAAGGGGTGCAGGCCGAGGCTGCGCATGCGCTCGCCGGCGCGGCGCACGTCCGCCTCGTTGTGGTAGTCGAGGTGCATCGGGAAGGAGCAGACCTCGATCTCCCGGAAACCGGCGTCGCGGATCGGTTCGAGCACGTCGAAGATGCTGCGCCGGTAGAAGCAGCCGGTGGAGAGTCCGATGGGCCAGGGGTTCATGGCGGCAGGAGGGTGAGCAGGCGCGAACGCCGGGTTTCCAATTCGCAGGCACGCCCCTCGAAGGCGAAGCAGAAGCCCTTTTCGAGCGTCGAGGTGCAGTTGAAATCGATCAGGCGGTCGACCCCGGTCGCCAGCAGGCCGGCGAACAGGCGGGTGTAAAAATCGGCGCGGGTGCCGGCCTCGTAGTCGCCCCAGTTGATGCCCCAGCCGTGTGCCGGGTTTTCGAACTTCGAGCGGATCAGGCCGGCGATGTGGCGCGGATGCCAGCCGTCGGCGAGCAGGCAGCGGGTGACGAGCTGCATGCCGGCGGGCTTGAGCAGGAGGTCGTTCGGCTGCTCGAGCAGGCGGCGCGCGCAGCCGGGCAGTGTTTCAAGGGGCGTGCGGTCGTAGGTTTGCGGCCAGAGGTGGCGCGGATCGTGGCGGGCCGAGTAGTAGTACTCGTGGAAGCGGCGCAGGCGCGAGGCGAGGTACTGTTCCAGCAGGTGCGCGGTGCCCTCCTCCTGAAGGGGGATGCGCACGCAGGCGCGCCGGGCCAGTTCGGCGGTCTTGACGTCGGAACGACGCACCTGCAGCGCCTGGCGCCAGTCCATCTCATGCAGGGGGATGGCGCGCAGGGCGGGTTGCGCGGCACGTCTGTCCCGGGTCAGTTGGCGCGCCGAGGGTTTCAGGTAGGCGGTGAACGGCATGCGGATCATGCGCGTGTGCAGGGGGTCGCCGTACTCGGAGATGTCGATCGAGATCATCTCGCGCTGGCGGGTGGCGCAGGGGCCGACGTGCACGGCGGTGATCTCGACCGGCAGCGGGCAGCGCGGGGCGGCACGGCGCTTGATCTCCTGGGCGACGAATTCGGCGAGCAGGGCGAGGGCGGCGAAGGCCTGCTGGGCGGTGGAGTCGAGGTGGCCGGTGAGCAGCGGCGGCAGGTTTTCGAGACAGTGCGGAACCAGTTCCGGCGCGGGGTTGAGGGCGGTGATGCGGCGCGCCAGCTCGGAGCAGCGGCGGATGCGCCAGACGAAGTGATGGCCCTGGCCGGTGATCAGGTGCAGCGGGTGGATGCCCCAGTCGAGCAGCAGGGATTCGATCTCGCGCACGACGGGTTCCTGCAGGTCGAAGGCACGCAGGGGATCGGCGAAGGCGGCGGCCGGGGCGTCGAAATTGACGTACTCCAAGTCGAGATGCAGCAGCAGCGATTCCGTGTCGGCCAGCGAGCGGGCGATGTCGAGCCGGCGCTCCAGGAACCAGTCGAGTTCGACCGGCGGGCGCAGTTCGCGGCGGTCGTAGGCGCAGCCGTCGGTGTGGGTGAGGTAGATGGCGGTCGCCTGTTCCAAGTGATCGGCGCCACAGAACTCGATCAGCCGCTGACGCACGGCCGGCTGCGCGTAGAACGAGCTCGCGGCACCGGCCTTCATGCCGACATTTTAGGGCATTCGACGGGGAAATGCACCCCGCAGTACGAAAAAAGCCGGCGGAAAACCGCCGGCTTTGTGTGAATCTTGCGCTTTGGGCTTACTTGGCCTTGGCGAGGATCTTCTGCAGGGTGCCGGCGAACTCGGCCGGGCTCGTGCTGCCGACCTGGTTGCCGAGGCTGTTGCCCTGGGGACCGAGGAACTCGATGTGCGGGATGCCGCTGACACCGTGTTTCTGGGCGGCGGCGGCGTTGGCCTCCAGATCGGAGTCCAGGTAGGCCCAGACGAACTTGTCGTGCAGGGGCGTGACTTCCTTGCTCGGGTAGACCGACTTTTTCATCACCTGGCAGGGCGGGCACCAGACGGCGGAGAAAACCACGATGACCGGCTTGTTTTCCGCCTTGGCGGCGGTGACGGCGGCGTCGTAGCTGGTGAGGAACTTCGGGCTGCCCTTGGGGAAGTCCGCGGCGAGGGCGGGCAGGGCGAGGGCGGCGAGCACGAGGAGGAGGCGGCGTTTCATGGCGGGTAGGGATGGGACGTTGTCGGCGGGCGGTTTATTCCAACTGGAGCTTGGCGAGCGAGCGATACAGGCCGCCCGGGCGGTCGATCAGCTCGTCGTGACTGCCACGCTCCAGGATGGCGCCGCCGGACATGACCAGGATCTGGTCGCAGCGGCGAACGGTGCTCAGGCGGTGGGCAATGATCAGGCTGGTGCGGTTGGCCATCAGCTTGTCGAGGGCATCCTGGACCAGACGCTCGCTCTCGGCATCGAGGCTGCTGGTGGCCTCGTCGAGGATGAGAATGGCCGGATCGGCGAGGATGGCGCGGGCGATGGCGATGCGCTGGCGCTGCCCGCCGGAGAGCTGGGTGCCGCGGTCGCCGACAACGGTGTCATAGCCCTCGGGCAGGGCGGTGATGAAGTCGTGGGCATTGGCTTGGACGGCGGCGGCGACCACCTCCTCGCGGCTGGCGCCGGGGCGGCCGTAGGCGATGTTGTCGAGGATGCTGCCGCCAAACAGCAGCACTTCCTGGGGGACCAGGGCGAGGTTGCGGCGCAGGCGGGTCAGCGACAGCTCAGCGAGCGGTTGGCCGTCGATGCGGATCTCGCCGGCGGTGGGGTCGTAGAAGCGGAAGAGCAGGGAGATGCTGGTGGTTTTGCCGGAGCCGCTGGGGCCGACCAGGGCGATGCGCTGGCCGGCGTGCGCGTGCAGGTTGAAATCGTGCAGCACGGTCACCTCGGGCCGGGTCGGGTAGGCGAAACAGACGCCGCGCATCTCGATTTCGCCGCGGAAGCGTTCGAGCGGCGACTTGGCGTCGTCGGCGGGCTCGACGTCTTCGGCGAGGATCTCGCGCACGCGCTCGGTGGCGCCGAGGGCGCGCTGGAGTTGGGCAACGAGTTCCGGGAACTGCATGAAGGAGGCGGCGATCATGCCGCTGAGGCCGGCGAACTGGGTGAGTTCGGCGCGGGCGATCTCGCCGCGCTCGAGCATGCGCATGGCGAACCAGGTGACCAGGATGAGGGCGACGCTGAAGGCGAAGATGATGAAGGCGATGAAGGAGGCGCGCGGCGCGGCGGCGCGGATGACGGTGCGCAGGTAGGCGCCGAGGTTGCGGTCGTAGCGGGCCAGTTCGTGGGCCTCGTTGCGGAAGGCCTTGACGCTGACCATGCTCTGCAGGCTTTCATCGACCACGACCTGGGTGGCGGCCAGGTTGTCCTGGGCCGCGCGGGTGAGCTTGCGGATGCGCGCGCCGAAGATGGCGATGAGCACGATGACCACCGGGATGGTGGCCACCATGAAGAGCGAAAGCTTGACCGACATCAGCAGGATCAGCGTCAGGCAGATCGCCAGCATGACCGTGTGGCGGATCAGCATCGGCAGGGTGATGACGAGGGTTTCGCGCATCGCCTCGACGTCGTTGGCCAGGCGCGAGGCGAGTTCACCGGCGCGGCGGCGGTTGAGGGTGGCCATGGGCAGGCGCAGAATGGTGCCGAAGGTGTCCATGCGCAGGGAGGCGAGGGCGCGTTCCGAGGCCTTGGCGAAGAGCAGGATGCGCCAGAAAGCGACAAAGGCCTGGGTGGCGACGAGGCCGACCAGAAACAGCGCCTTGTCGTCGAGTTCCGCCATCCATTCGGGGCCCGAGGCGCCGCCGAGGCCCTTGCCGGCGAGGGCGGCCAGTTCCTTGATGAAAACGACGGTCAGGCCGCCGGTGAAGGCGAGGGCGATGAGCGCCGGGATGAAGACATTGAAGTGCGGACGCAGGTAGCGCAGGAAAAAGCCGGCGTCCCGCCATGCGGCGCGGTCCCAAAGTTTCTTCGACGGGGGGGTATCGGGCATCGGAAGCGGGACAGTGGCGGGCGCGCGACAAATGGCAAGGCATCAATGCCCGTCATGGTGCGCAGAGCGATGGAAACGCCGTCCGAAGCGGATCGGACGCGCGCTTGTCGGCCGGTGTGGCTCAGAGGTTGGCGTCGGCGGCGCGCTTGATGCTTGAAAGCACATCGCTGATCTTCAGGTCGATGCGCTGGCGCTTCTGGAAGTAGCTGACCTTCTCGTAGCCGGCCTCGGTGAGGTTGTTGAGGGCAGTGATGAAGTGTTCGCCGACGCGGTTGGCGCGGTGGGCGTCGGAGCCGATGACGACGGGAATGCCGCGGTCGGCCATCATGCGCAGCATTTCATTGCCGGGGTTCATCTCCGAGTAGCTCTTGTTGAGGCCGGAGGTGTTCAGTTCCATGGCGACGCCGGTCTTGGCAATGCGATCCAGCGCCGCCTCCGCCGAGTTCTTGATGATGGCGAAGCACCAGCTGTCGGGGTGGTAGTTCTTCACCAGGTCGGGGTGGGCGAGGCAGTCGTAGAGGCCGGACTCGGCACTCTGCGCGAGGTGTTCGAAGTAGGTCCGGCGGAAGTTTTCGATGGTGCCGACCTCAAACTTGGAGAGGTACTCCTTGGCCTGCCAGTGCAGGCCACCGAGGATGTAGTCGAAATCGGCGCGCTCATGCAGGTTGCGGATCCATTCCTCACAGCCCGGGAAGAACTCGCTCTCCAAGCCGAGGCAGACGTCAAGTCGGCCCTCGTAGGCCTTGGCGGCGCGACGAACGATCTCGACGTAGGTGTCGAATTCGCTGTTTGACATGCGCACGCTCGGCCAGAAACCGTCGGGCATCGGGCAGTGGCAGGTGAAAATGATGCCCTTGAGGCCGGCCTTGAGAGCTTGGGCGGCATACTCCTCCGGTTCGCCCCAGGCATGCTTGCACAGCGGCGTGTGCATGTGGGAATCGTAGTAAAGCGCGCCGCCGGCATTGGCCTTGGCGACCGCTGCAGGCTTGGGAGTGGCCGGCTTTGCCTCGGGGTTGGCTTTCTTGGCGACCGTCGTTGTTGGGGTGGCCACTGGCGTCGTCGGTTTGGCCGGAGCGACTTTGGCGGCGGGCTTTTTCGCGGGAGCCGGTTTCTGGGCAGGAGGAGCGGCCTTGGCGGCGGGCTTTTTCGCGGGAGCCGGTTTCTTGGTGGGCGGAGCGGCCTTGGCGACGGTTTTTTTCGCGGGAGCCGGTTTCTGGGCCGGCGGAGCGGCCTTGGCGGCGGTTTTTTTCGCGGGAGCCGGTTT
>CBINON010000025.1:0-63477 GCA_966252325.1 uncultured bacterium
GGGGATCGTCCAGGTCGTGCAGCACCTTCACATGCTGCTCGACCGCCGCCCGCCCGCCCCCGCCCTCAGCGCCTGACCACCATGAAACCCCTGCACATCCTCGCCGCCGTGCGCACACCCTTCGCCCGCGCCGGCACCGACCTCGCCGGCCTCGACGCCGTCGAACTCGGCCGCGCCGCCACCACCGCCCTGCTCGCCCGCAGCGGCATCGATCCGCAGGTGATCGACGAGGTCATCTTCGGCTGCGTCGGCCAGCCCGCGCACGCGCAGAACGTGGCGCGCGTCATCGCCCTGCGCAGCGGCATTCCCGAATCGCGCCCGGCCATGACCGTGCACCGCAACTGCGCCTCCGGGCTTGAGGCGCTCGCCACCGCCCACGCCAAACTCTGTGCCGGCCAGGGCGAGGTCTTCCTCGTCGGCGGCACCGAGAGCATGTCCAACCTGCCGCTGCAGTTCCCGCGCCGGGCCATGGCCAAATTCGCCGCCCTCACAGGCGCACGGCGCGCGGACCGGCGCCTCGCCGCCCTGGCCGCCTTCCGCCCCGTTGACTTCGCCCCGGTCGCCGCCCTGCGTCTCGGTCTCACCGATCCGGTGACCGAGATGAACATGGGCGAAACCGCGGAACTGCTGGCGCGCGAGTTCCAGATTTCACGTGAGGCCCAGGATGCCTTTGCCCTGCGCAGCCACCAGCGCGCCCTCGCCGCCGCCGAACTGCGCCGCGGCGAAATCGCCCCGCTCTACCTCGCCGATCACGGCTTCCAACCCGTGCTCGATGACAATGGCCTCCGCCCCGACTCCAGCCTGGACAAGCTGGCTCGGCTGCGCCCGCTGTTCGACCGCGACCACGGCAGCGTCACCGCCGGCAACTCCAGCCAGGTCAGCGACGGCGCGGTCGCCCTGCTGGTCGCCGGTGACGCCGCTGTCGCGCGTCATGGTTGGCAACCGCTCGGCCGGCTCAGCGCCTACGCCAGCACCGGCTGCGACCCGCGGCGCATGGGCCTGGGCCCGGTGCGCGCGCTCGACGCCCTGCTCCACCGCACCGGCCAGCGACTTGACCAAGCCGATGTCATCGAGCTCAACGAGGCCTTCGCCGCCCAGGTGCTCGCCGTCCTGCAATGCCTGAAGGATCCGGCAAGCGCCCGCCGAGCCGGTCTCGACGGCCCTCTCGGCGAGATTGCCGACGAACAGCTCAACCCGCGCGGCGGTGCCATCGCTCTCGGCCACCCGGTCGGTGCAAGTGGTGCACGCCTCGCCCTCACCGCCCTCGACCAACTGCGCCAGGTTGGCGGCCACCGGGCCCTCGTCAGCCTCTGCGTCGGCGGCGGCCAGGGTGTCGCCGCGCTGCTGGAGCGCGACTGATCCTCACCCTCACCCAGCCATCCCCATGAAAACCGACCTGCTGCACACCACGGAAGACGGCCCCGGGGACGCCTTCATCCCGAGCCCGCCCACGCCGCTGGCCCGAACCCGCGCCCTGCGCCACTTCCGCCTGGAGACTGATGCCGACGGCACCGCCTGGATCACCTTCGACATGGAGGGTGCCTCCGCCAATGTCTGGAACGAGGCGACCCTGCGCGAGTTTGATCTCTGTCTGGAGGCCGTCAGCCGCCACCCCGATCTGAAGAGCCTCGTCATCCGCAGCGCCAAGCCAGGCGTCTTCATCGCCGGCGCCGACCTGCGTGCCCTGCGCCATGCGCCCGCCCACCAGCTCGAACACCTCGTCGGTCTCGGCCAGCGCGTCTTCAACCGCCTCGCCGCCCTGCCCCTGCCCAAGATCGCCCTCATCCACGGCGCCTGCCTCGGCGGTGGCCTCGAACTCGCGCTCGCCTGCAACACCCGCATCGCCAGCGACGACGCCCGCCTTGGCCTGCCGGAAACCCAGCTCGGCCTCGTGCCCGCCTGGGGCGGTTCCACCCGCCTGCCGCGCCTGCTCGGCCTACCGGCCGCGCTCGACCTCATTGTCAGTGGTCGCCAACTCAAGGCCGCCGCTGCGCACCGCCTCGGTCTGGTCGATGCGGTAGTGCCGCGCGAGCACCTCGAGCGAGCCGCCTACCGCCGCATCGCCTTTGGTCCGCCCCGCCGCTCTGCGCATCGCCCTCTGAGCCTGCTGCCCGGTCTGCGTCACTACATCGCCCGCCGCGCCCGCCGCAGCGTTTTGGCCCGGACCCGCGGCCAGTTCGCCGCCCCGCTACGCGCGATCGAGGTCGCCACGCGCGCTGCGGTCGCACCCCTGGAACAGGCCATGGAAATCGAGCGCCACGCCATCCTCGACCTCGCGCTGACACCCGCCGCCGGCCACCTGATCGACCTGTTTTTCCGCCGCGAAGAGGCCAACAAAAGACCCTGGCCGCGCGGCATCGCCCTGCCCGTGCACGAAGTCGCCGTCATCGGCGCCGGCGTCATGGGCGCCGGCATCGCCCAGTGGCTGGTCCTGCACGGCGTGCGCGTGCTGCTGCAGGATGTCGGTCCCGACGCCCTGGCGCGCGGCCTTGCCCGCGTGCATGGCCTGCTTGACGAGGGCCGTCGCCGAGGCAGCCTCGACGCAGGCGCGCGGCGCGAGGCGGCCGACCGACTGGTCGCCGAGCACCTGCCGGTGCCGCTGACCCGTCAGCAAGTCATCCTGGAAGCCGCCACCGAGGACATGGCGGTGAAAAAGCGGATCTTCGCCGGCCTGGCCGCCCGCTGTGGTCCGGACACCGTGCTCGCCACCAACACCTCGGCGCTGTCGGTCACCGAACTCGCGGACAGCCTGCCGCATCCGGAGCGGGTCATCGGCCTGCACTTCTTCAACCCGGTGCACCGCATGCCGCTGGTCGAGATCGTCACCACCCGTCACACCAGCGACGACGTCATCGCCACCGCAGTCGGCTTCGTCCAGAAACTGGGCAAAACACCGCTGGTCGTACGCGACAGCCCCGGCTTCGTCGTCAACCGCGTGCTCATGCCCTACCTCATGGAGGCGGTGCGGCTGCATGAGGAGGGCATTCCGGCCGATACCAGTGATGAGGCCATGCGCCGGCATGGCATGCCCATGGGGCCGCTGCGCCTGCTCGATGAGATCGGCCTCGACGTTGCCGCCCACGTCGGTCGCACCCTGGCCGCCGCCTGGCCGGAGCGATTCGAAACCAGCCCCCTGCTCGAACAGCGGGTCGCCGCCGGCAAACTCGGCCGCAAGTCCGGCGAGGGCTTTTACCGTTACCACGGCCGCCGTTCCCGGCCGCACACAGCGCCTGACCCGGCACAGCTTGCCGAGGTGCTGCGGCGCCTGCCGCCGCGCCTGCAGGAGGAGGCGGAACGCTGCGCCCGCGAGGGGGTCGCCGCCTCGCCGGAGGCCGTCGATCTCGCCCTGGTGCTCGGTGCCGGCTACCCCGCCTGGCACGGCGGTCCGCTGGCCCGGCAGGCGCAGCAGATCAGCGCCTGACCCTCGTGTTGCCAACAGACTCTCAACCGCCGATGGCGATCATCTTGCGGTTCGGCTGATAATTGTGCCGGAAGTCGTGCTCCTTGGGCTTGCGGGCGACAACCCCAAGGAGGAAGTCGGCCAGCTCGGCATCGGTGCAGCCGCGCCGCAGCACCTCACGCAGGTCGAACTCCAGCCAGCTGCCCAGGCAGGGCCTGAGCTTGCCGTCGCTGGTCAGGCGCAGTTTGTTGCAGCTCTCGCAGAAGTGCAGGTTGGTCATCGCGCCAATGAAGCCCACCTTCTGACCGGTGGCCGCCACCTCGTAATAGCTGGCCGGGCCATTGGTGCGAAAATCGGGCCTCGGGATGAGCGGTCCACAGGCCTGCTCCACAAGCTGGCGTGCGGTACCGGCAGCGAGAAAGTTCGCCTCGCTCAACACCTCATTGGTGCTCACCGGCATCAGCTCGATGAAGCGCAGCAGCGCCCCCTTGGCATGGGCGTAGTCGAGCAGGGGCACGAGTTCACGCTCGGTCTGTCCCTTCATCAGCACGCAGTTGAGGCGGATCGAGGCAAAACCGGCCGCCAGGGCGGCATCAACCCCCTCCAGAACCCGCGGCAGCAGATCGCGATTCGTCGAGCGCCGGTAGGCCTCGCGATCCAGCGAATCGAGCGAGATGTTGGCGCTGCGCACCCCGGCACGCACCAGCCGCTCGGCAAGCGTGCGCCCACCCTCGGTCTTGGCGAGCAGCGTGCCGTTGGTCGAAATGCCAATGTCCTCGATGCCGGGAATGGCGGCGATGGCGGCGCAGAAATCGGCCACCCCCGGTCGCGTCAGCGGCTCACCGCCGGTCACCCGCACCTTGCGGATGCCGAGGCCGGCGCCGACGCGCAGCACGCGCAGCATTTCGTCGTAGGCCAGCACCTCCTCGCGTGGAAACCAGGCCTGCTCCTCCTCGGGCATGCAGTACCGGCAGCGCTCGTTGCACCGGTCGGTGACCGAGACGCGCAGGTAGGAAATGCGATGACCGAAGGAGTCTTCCACGGCGGTTCAGGCGAGCACCGGACCCTTGACCGACCAGCGGTTGAGCACGAAGCCGGTGGCCGACTTCTGCTTCCACAGCGCGAAGTGCGGGGTCTGGTAATGCGCCTCCATGGCAGCCTGATCGATGTAGGACTCGCTGAGGGCGAAGAGATTCTCCTTGTCGAACTGGCGACTGACCTCGAAGCGCAGGCAGCCGGGTTCCTTGACCGATTCAGCGGCGTTGTGGGTGATGACCTCGAGAAATTCATCGACCCGCGCGGGATCGACCTCGAGAATGACGATGACATTGACCATGAACCCGGATTGAGCCGATTTTGCGCTAACATGCAACCGCGTGCTTGCGTAATAACGCAACCCAACCCTACTGACCATGAAGCTGAAAGTCCTCCTTCCCCTTCTGGCCCTCCCTCTCGCCACCGCCGCGCAGGAAGCCAAGCCGAGTCCCGCGCCGGCGCCCGCTGCCCCGACCACCGCCGCCAAGACGGAAGCGGCGAAACCGGCAGAGGCCAAACCCGCTGAACCTGCGAAACCGGTCGCCCCCAAACCGGCACCCGCCAAACCCGCTGAACCGGCCAAGGTCGCCGCCCAGCCGCCCCCCCCCAAGGCGGAAGCACCTAAACCGGCACCCGCCAAAACGGTCGCCAAACCCACTGAAGCCAAGAAAGACACCGCGCCAAAGCCTGCGCCTGCCAAGCCTGGCGAGCCCGCCAAACCCGCCACCAAACCCGCTGAAGCGAACAAGGCCGCCCCCCCGCCCAAGCCGGTGGCCATTTTCAAGGACAAGGCCCTGGAGGCGGCCGTGCGCAAGCAGGTCTTCGCCAAGCGCGAAAGCAGGGATCCGCTCACCGCCGAGGATGTCGCCAATGTTGCCGTCATCGAGGGCAAGGACCTCGGCATCAGCGACCTGACCGGCCTGGAAAAGTGCACCGCCCTGGCCTCGCTCACCCTGCCCGGCAACAAGATCAGCAACCTCGCCCCGCTCAAGGGCCTGAGCCGACTGCAGTTTCTCGATCTTGCCAACAACCAGGTCGCCGACCTCGCGCCGCTGGCCGACTGCAAGGCGCTGCAGTACCTGGAACTGACGAACAACCGCGTCGCCGATGTGCGCCCGCTCGCCGCTGTCCCGGCCCTGACCTCCCTCTACCTCGCCGGCAACCAGATCGAGGACGCCACGCCGCTGTTCAAGCTGCCCAAGGTCTGGACCCTTTACCTCGAAGGCAACAAGGTCGCCAACCTGACCGGCATCGGCGCCATGAAATGGCTGTCCATGCTCTCGCTCAAAGGCAACCGTGTCAGCGACCTCAGCCCGCTGGAGCCGCTGACCGACCTGCAGTTCCTCTTCCTCGACCACAACCAGATCAGCGACATTGCGCCCCTGCACCGGATGTGGAAGAAGGACAACGAGGGCGCCCGCGAGTGGGCTCCCTACTGCCAGATCCATGTCGGCGGCAATCCCCTCAACGAGGCGTCCAAAGCGCTGCTCGAGGACATGAAAAAGGCCGGCGCACGCCTGACCCTCTGAGTCCGCAGCAAGCCCCCGCAGCATCCGGCGGCAGCAAAAGCACCGCCGCAGGCAGAAAACGCTTGTCCTGCGGCCCGGTGGCCGCTTGATTCTTGCGCTTTCATTCCAATTGCCATCAACCCCCAGGAACCCATAGGAGAACCGCACCGTGAAATTCAAATGCCCGTCTTGTGACATGCAACTGAAGGCCGAGCCGGAGATGGCTGGCAAAGTCGTTCGCTGCCCCGGTTGCAACACCAAGCTCAGCATCCCGGCCAACCTCGGCGGTCTGCCACCGCCCACCAACCTGCCGCCGCCGCCCTCAGGCGTGACGCCTCCGGACGGCAGCCAGGAATCCCCGGCGGAACATCCCGGTGAATCCTCCGAAGCGCCCGCCTATCAGGGCTACACCTCCGGCCAGCAGGAGCGCGGCGGTTGGGAGGAAGCCGACCCCGCCAACCCGAGCATCCTCGCCGCCATCGGCATCGGCCTCGTCGGCACGCTCGCTTGGTACGGCATCCTCTTCCCCTTCGGCGTCGGCAAGTTCGGCAGTCCGCCGGCCAACTCGATGGACTACATCCACGACCTCTTCTACGAGCGCACCTGGGTGAACATGCTCGAGACCTTCTTCTTCTTCTGGGCCATGGCCATCCTCTGGCTGAAGATGAAGAAGTTGCGCCATCAGAAGGACGCCATGTACCTGGACGTCCTGCCCTCCGATCTCGGCCAGGAAATCAATTCGGGCAACGTCGGCCAGTTCATCGACCACCTCTACGGCCTGCCGGCCCGCCTGCGCGACAGCATGATGGTCAACCGCATCCGCAAGGGTCTCGAACTCTTTGAGGTGCGTCAGAACAACGGCGAGGTCAACGGCATGCTGGCGGCGCAGAGCGGCATCGACAGCGCCCGCATCGGCGGCAGCTACGCGCTGGTCAAGGTCTTCCTCTGGGCCATTCCGATCCTGGGCTTCATCGGTACCGTTCTCGGTCTGTCTAGCGCCATCGGCAGCATCGACCTCTCCGACACCTCGAACCTCGACAAGATCATGGGCTCGATCGGCAACGTCACCAGCGGCCTCGGCACCGCCTTCGACACCACCCTGCTCGGCCTGGTCCTGGCGATGTTCCTCAACTTCCCGATGAACACCCTGTCGAAGGCGGAGGACGACAACCTCAACAACATCGACGCCTTCTGCAACGAAGTGCTCCTGCCTCGCCTCAATGACGGCGGCGGCATCGCCGGCGGCGACACCAGCGGCCTGATGGACACCCTCGTCAAGGCGGTCGCCAATGCCCAGAAGGAGTTCCTTGTCGACCTCAACGCGCTCTCCGCCAAGATCAAGGACTACGCCGACAACCTCGACAAGCGCGCCGCCGCCCACCAGGAGCGCGTCGATGCCGAGTTCGCCATGAGCCTCAACCGCATGCGCGAGGACCTCACCAACGCCGTCAAGGACAGCGTCAAGACGACGACCGACTACACCCGCGCGCTCTCCTCCGGCATTCAGGGCCTGAACAACGTCCTGACCGAACTCGGTGGCAAGCAGGTCATCATTCATCAGACGGTCAAAAAGGGCTGGTTCAGCCGCGGTTAATCCCCTTCTCCCCCTGCCCCCATGGCCCAACGGCGTGCGTCATCCGGCGACGAAGTCTCGCTCTTCCCCTTCCTGAGCATCCTCGCGTGTCTCATCGGGGCGCTCGTGCTGCTCATCGTCGTGCTCGCTGTTTCCCAGGCCGGCAAGGCCGAGGGTCGCTCCGCCGAGGAGATCCGCATGGCGCAGGACTACCTGCGCATGAAAAAGGAACTCGAGGAGCGCAAAAAACTCGACCTCGCCCTGAAGGAAAAGATCGCCGAACTGGAGAAACTGCAGGAGGAGGTCGAGGAAAAGCAGCAGCGCTTCATCAAGCTGCGCCGCCTGCTCGACAGTTCCAAGGAAGTCCAGCAGCAGAACGAGCAGATCAGCCAGCAGCTGCAGAAGGAGCTCGACAGCCTGCTCGTTGAGATCGACGGCCTCAAGAAGCAGCAGATCACCGCCAAGGAGGAGATTGCCAAACTTGAGGCCGAGCTGAAGGCACGCAAGGTGCCGGAATCGAAAAAGGTGCCGCCGGTCGTCGTCCAGCCCTCGGGCTCGGGCATGAGCGACAGCACCAAGGTCTATTTCGTCGAGTGCAGCGCCGGTGCCCTGAAGATCCTCGGTGCCTGGGGCGAGGACTACCGCCTCGGCGCCACCCCGGAAATCGTCGTCGCCGACGCCGCCTACAACCACTTTCTTTTCGAGGTGGCCAAGGACCCCAACTCGCTGATCCTCTTCCTCATCCGCGACGACGGCCAGGGCCCCTTCAACAACGGCGCCGGCCGCGCCGAGGGTGACTACAAAATCCGCATCGGCAAGCTGCCCATCCCCGGCCGCGGCCAGCTCGACCTCGCCCTTTTCGAGAAGTACCGCGGCAAGATCCCGCCGCCTGTGCCTGGCGCGGCCGTGCCTGCCCCGGCGCCCAAACCCTGATCCCCGACGCGCATGGCCAAAAGAAAGCAGGATTCCTCCGAGCTGAACCTCGACTCGCTCATGGACGCCGTCACCAACGTCGTCGGCGTGCTCATGATCGTCTTTATCATGCTGGCGGTGAACACCGCCAAGATGGTGCAGAAAATCCTCAGCGACCTGCCGCCCGTCACGCCCGAGGAACATCAGAAAATGGTCGAGCAGGTCAAGGCCCTGCCGCCGCCACCCGCCGATCCGGAAAAAATCGAGCAGGACAAGAAGAAGGCGGAGCAGGACCTCAAAAAAATCGTCGAGGAACTGCGCACCATTGACACCAGCGAGATGGCCTCGCGCATGAAGTTCATGGACCTCGACAGCTTCCGCAAGAAGCTCGAGGAGGCCAAGCAACTGCGTGAAAAGGAAAAGGTCGAGGTCGACAAGCTAATCACCGAGATCGAGCGGCTCAAGGCCCTGCTCGACGAAACGCCGGTCTATCAGCCGCCGCCGCCCACCTACGTGCGCCTGCCCAACCCGCGCCCGTATCCCAAGGAGCCCAACGAGACGCGCGTGCTCGTCGCCCGCCAGGGTGTGCTGTACTTCAATCAGAAGGAATTCCTCCAGCCCATCCTCGACGGCCTGGAAAAGGCCAAGAGCCAGCTCTACTACAAGGAGGCCAAGATCGAGCCCTTCGCCGACATGCTCGGCAAGATCTACGGCACGCCGGCCGCCGCCCAGCAGGCATGGCCGGAAATCGCCCCCTTCGTCGGCACCTTCCAGATGGAGTACGTGGCGGTCGCCCACAAGACCCTGACCGCCGCCGGCCTGCCTGCCAATCGCCAGGCCTTGTCCGCCCTGGGCGACATCTCCATCGCGGCACGCTCCAACCCGGGCGCGGTCGCCGAGGCCCTGGTCGCCGCCACCAAGGGCGACCTGGCCAAGTGGACCGCCCTGGATCCCTCGCGCGACCCCACCAAGCCGACGATCCAGGCCGTGGCCGGTGCCGGCAAGGTCACCTTCACCTGGGGCAGCCGCGCCACCGAGGTCAAGGCGAACCCTCGCGACATCCACAACTACTTCGTCAAGGAACTGGCTGACATGAACGGCATCAAGGACCTGAGCAAGCAACGCACCATCTACGATGCCTTCGCCATCCGCTCGATGCTGGAGCGCGCCGCCGGCAACCCGACCTTCAGCGGCCCCTTCACCCTCGTGCCGGTGATCCGCCCCGGCTCCACCCTGGTGCAGATGCAGCTCACGCCCAAGGCCGGCGGTGGCGAAACGCTCGACCAGATGCGCAACGAGGGCTCGAACTACCAGCGCATGCTGCGCCAGCTCAAGGGCGACCCCAACGGCGTTGCCGTCTATCAGGTCATGACCAATGCCTTCGACACCTATCTCGAGGCGCGCAAGATCGCCGACGAAATTGGTGTCGCCGCCACCTGGGAATTCCTCGCCAGCCTCGAACTGACGATCAACGTCAGCGGCTACGAGGTTCAGCGCTTCGCCCTGGCCCCCGTGCAGCGCCCGGCCAAGGCCGGCGAAATCCGCATCACGGCACCGAAGAAGTCGCTCGACTGACCGGCCGCCTGCCGGCTCTTTCGTCAGGTCCCCGGCGACGAGGTTGCCTCGCAGACTCAGGCCGGCTCGAATCCGAGCTCGCGCCGCACCCGCCGCACGCCCTCGACCATGGCGACCAGCTTGCGTCGCGAGGCCCAGCGGGCCGTCTGACTCAGGCCGCAATCGGGCGCGAAGACCAGCCGGTCCGCCGGCGCATGCCGCAGGCAGGCGCGCACCGCTGCCGCCACCTGCTCCGGCGTCTCGATGTGGTAGCTTTTGACATCGATGACCCCGACCGCCACGTCCATGCGTTCGGCAATCGCGGCGATGACTTCAAGTTCGGCATACTCGCGGCTTGCCATCTCGACATGCATCTCGTCGCAGTGCAGGTCGAGAAAGGCGGGAAACAGCGGTGCGTAGCGACGCGGCCCCACCGCCCTGCCCTTGTAGTTGCCAAAGCAAAGATGCGTGCACAGGCGCGTGCGACCATGCCCGGGCTCAACGGTACGATTGAACAGATCCACCAGGCGGCGCGTGTCCTCGCGATACCCGTAGCAGCTCATGCTCGGCTCATCGACGCAGATCTCCTCGGCACCGGCGGCGACCAATGCCTCAATCTCCGAGCGCACGATCGGCAGCAAGGCCTCGGCCACGGCATGGCGGTCGCGATACTGCCGGTTCGGCACCAGCCGGCCGCTGAGGGTGAAGGGCCCCGGCACGCTCACCTTGAGACGGCGACCGCAACCGCCGGCCAACCGGCGCAGGCGCTCGAATTCAGCGACCGCCCCCATTCCGCGCGGGGCCGCCAGTTCGCCGATGATCTCGTGCCGGCCGCGCTGGTCATGCGCCGGTGGCCCAAAACGGCGCGGGCTCGCGGGTTCCAGAGAGATGCCCTCGAGAAAGCCATAGAACGACAGATTGAAGTCGAGCCGCGTCTGCTCACCGTCGGTGATGACATCCAGACCGGCGGCAAGCTGGTCCTGAACGGCCACCATGGCGGCATCGTCCTGCAATTCCTCGAGATCGTCGCGACCAAAGGCCTCGAGCCGGCCGGCGGCGAATTCCAGCCAGCCTGGAAACGGGTAGCTGCCGATGACGGAGGTGCGCAGGGGCTGGGCTTTCATACGGCAAGGCTAAGCGCGGTCGCGGCAGAACGTCAAACCCTGGGCGCATACTGCAATCCGCGCAGCGGGAAACACCAGCGGCCATTCCGCTTTGACTCGCCCCGCCTCCCCGTCACTGTGCCGGCATGAAAGTGCTTGCCCTTCTGCTCGCCCTGGCGCCCTGCCTGCTCAACGCCCAGCCCGCCAACGTCATCGTGCTTTTTGCCGACGACCTCGGCTGGGGCGATCTCGGTTGCCAGGGCTCGCCCGTCATCCGCACGCCAAATCTTGACCGCATGGCCGCCGAGGGCCTGCGCTTTACCGACTTCTATTCCGCCGCTGAAGTCTGCACGCCGAGCCGGGCCGCCCTGCTGACCGGTCGCTACCCGATCCGCAGCGGCATGTGCGCCATGCCCCAGGCGCCGCGGCGGGTGCTCTTTGGCGATTCCAAGGGTGGCCTGCCGCAGACCGAGCGCACGCTCGCGCGCGTCCTCAGGGACCGGGGCTACGCGACCGCCCACATCGGCAAGTGGCACCTCGGCATCCACGAGGGTGGCCGCCCGCTCGACCACGGTTTCGACCACAGCTTCGGCCTGCCCTACTCGAACGACATGGACGCCCGGCCCGGCCTGCCGAAAGGTTCGACTGGGTCGCCCAACCCGCCCGCCGACGGCTGGAACGTGCCGCTGCTGCGCGACGGCAAGGTCGTCGAACAACCCGCCGTGCAGACCACCCTGACGAAGCGCTACACCGAGGAAGCGGTGAAGTTCATCACCGGCCAGAAGGGCAAACCCTTCTTCCTCTATCTCGCCCACACCTTCCCGCATGTACCGATGTTCGCCTCGCCCGCCTTCCAGGGCACAAGCCGCGCCGGTATTTATGGCGATGCCGTCGAGGAACTCGACTGGAGCACCGGGGAAATCCTCGAAACCCTGCGTCGCGAAGGTCTGGCCGAAAACACCCTGGTGGTTTTCACCAGCGACAACGGCCCCTGGCTCATCATGGGCAGTCAGGGCGGCAGCGCCGGCCCGCTCAGGGACGGCAAGGGCAGCACCTGGGAGGGGGGCATGCGCGTGCCCGGCCTGTTCTGGATGCCCGGCCGCATCCGCCCCGGCGTCACCTCGCAACCCGCCAGCGCCCTCGACGTCTTTCCCACCGCGCTCGCCCTCGCCGGCGACACGCCGCCGGCCAACCTCGAACTCGACGGCCGCGACCTCTCGCCCCTGCTGTTCGACGGCGCCCTGCTGCCGGAACGGCCGTTCTTCTACTACCGCGGCGACCAGATCTTCGCCGTCCGTCTCGGCGAGTGGAAGGCGCATCTCAAGACCCAGACCGGCTACGGCCAGCCGAAGGCCGAGGTGCACGCCAGGCCCCTGCTCTTCCACCTCGGCCGCGATCCCTCGGAAAAGCGCGATCTCGCCGCCAGTCATCCCGAGGTCGCCGACCATCTGCGCGCCCTCGCCGAAGCCCAGCGCGCGGCTGTGGCGCCCGGCGCACCGCAACTGCACTGATCCCCGGCAAGACCATCCCCACCCCTGCGTTCCCCAGCCATGTTTCGTCCGCTCGCCCTCCTTTTCGCCGCCCTGCTGCCCGCCGTCGCCGCCGACCGCCCCAACCTGATCTGGATCATGGCCGACGACCTCGGCTGGGGCGACCTCGGCTGCTACGGCCAGAAAGTGATCACCACACCGAACCTCGACCGCATGGCGGCCGAGGGCCTGCGCTTCACCCACTATTACGCCGGCGCCACCGTTTGCGCGCCCTCGCGCAGCGTGCTGATGACCGGCCTGCACCACGGCCACACCCGCGTGCGCGGCAATGCCGGCCAGACCAATCCGGCGGCGCAGGCCCTCAAGCAAGGCGATGTCACGGTGGCTGCCGTGCTGCAAAAGGCGGGTTACAAAACCGCCCTCATCGGCAAGTGGGGCCTCGGCAATGTCGGTGCCGCCGAGTCCGGCCTGCCACGCAAGCAGGGCTTCGATGAATTCTACGGTTACCTCAGCCAGCACCACGCCCACAACCACTTCCCCGACTACCTCTGGCGCAACGAAAGCAAGGAACCGCTCTCCAATGTCATCGTGCCGGTTGGCGAGGACGGTGCCGGTTACGCCACCGACGCCGTTCACTTCGCCGATGACCTCTTCGCCGAGGAGAGCCTGAAGTTTGTCGACGAAAACCGCGACCGCCCCTTCTTCCTCTACTGGAGCCCGGTCATCCCGCATGCCAACAACGAGCGCGCCCGCCTTCTTGGCGATGGCGCCCACGTCCCGGACTACGGTCCCTATGCCGACAAGGACTGGCCGCCCCAGGACAAGGGCCAGGCGGCGATGATCAGCCGCCTTGACAGCTATGTCGGCCGGATGCTGGACCAACTGCACAAGCTTGGCCTGGCGGAAAAGACGCTGGTCATCTTCACCAGCGACAACGGTCCGCACAACGAAAGCAAGCATGACCTCGCGCGCTTTCAGCCCTCCGGCCCCTTCACCGGCATCAAGCGCAGCCTGACCGATGGCGGCATCCGCGTGCCCTTCATCGCCTGGTGGCCAGGCCGTGTGAAACCGGGCGTGACCGATCACGTCGGCTACTTCCCCGATTTCCTGCCCACCGCCGCCGAACTCGCCGGCGCGCCGGCCCCCGCGCAAACCGACGGCCTGAGCCTGGTGCCGCTGCTGAGCGGACGGGCCCGGGAGCAGAAAAGCCACGAGTTCCTGTACTGGGAATTCCACGAGGGCGGCTTCAGGCAGGCCGCGCTCTATCAGGGCCGCTGGAAGGGCCTGCGCAGTGGCGGACCGGACACCCCGATCAAGCTGTACGACCAGAGGAATGATGTCGCCGAAGTCAACGACGTCGCCGCCGCCCACCCCGAGATCGCCGCCAGGATCGGCGACTACCTGAAGACCGCCCGCAGCGAGCTGCCCGAGTGGCAGCCGCGCTGGCAGCCCGCCGGCAAAAAGAAGGCGAAGTGAGGCGACGGCCCGGAGACCGCCGCCTTTTCACGGGACGCCTCAGCGACTCTGGACGAATTCCTCCATCAGATCCATCGCCTTGACGATGAGATCCGGTGCGGTGGCGTAGCAGCAGCGCACAAAACCCTCACCGGCCGTGCCGAAGGCATTGCCGGGAACGACGGCGACGCTCTTCTGCTCAAGCAGACCGATGGCGAACTCCTTGCTGGTCATGCCGGTCGGCCGGATGTCCGGGAACACGTAAAAGGCGCCGCCCGGATTGAAGCAGGGCAGCCCCATGCCGTTCAGGCGGGAGACGATGAGATTGCGGCGCTGCTCATAGCTCTGGCGCATCTCCTCGTAGGCGGAGGCGCCCATCTTCAGCGCCTCCAAACCCGCCGTCTGGCTCATGATCGGCGCGCAGAGCATGCAGTACTGGTGGATCTTCATCATCGCCTCGCGCAGGACCGAGGGCGCACAGGCATACCCCAGTCGCCAACCGGTCATGGCGAAGGCCTTGCTGAAGCCGTGCAGCAGGATGGTGCGCTCGCGCATGCCGGGGAACTC
This sequence comes from uncultured bacterium, assembly GCA_966252325.1. Lineage (GTDB taxonomy): Bacteria > Verrucomicrobiota > Verrucomicrobiia > Verrucomicrobiales > Verrucomicrobiaceae > Prosthecobacter. The sequence goes on from CBINON010000025.1 coordinate 14,598, forward strand.
GACGATGCTGCGGTGCTGCCGCTGGTCGTACAACAGCTCGCAGTAGATCTCGTCGGTGATGACGATGAGGTCATGCTTCACCGCCAGCGCGGCGATCTTCTCCAGTTCCTCGGGCGGCATGATGCCACCGGTCGGGTTCGTCGGGAAATTCATTGCCAGCACCTTGGTGCGCGGCGTGATCGCCCGCTCAACGTCCTCAGCCATGAGGGCGAACTGGTTTTCCTCGCGCGTCTCGACGACCACCGGCACGCCATAGGCCATCTTGATGCCCGGGCTGTACGAGACGTAGCACGGTTCGTGGTAGATCACCTCGTCGCCCGGATTGAGCAGGGCGCGGAAGGCCAGATCGAGCGCCTCGGAAACACCGACCGTCACCAGGATCTCCGTCTTCGGGTCGTAGCGGACCCGGAACTGGTTCTCCACGTAATCGCTGATGGCGATGCGCAGGGATTCCAGGCCGAGGTTCGAGGTGTAGGTCGTGTGCCCCTTTTCGAGCGAGCGGATCGCCGCCTCGCGGATCGGCCAGGGGGTGGGTTTGTCCGGTTCACCAACGCCGAGCGAGATCACGTCCGAACGGCCGATGACCAGTTCGAAGAAATCGCGGATGCCAGAGCGGGGAAGATCGCGGACCTGGGTGCAGAGTTTGCTGTCGTAGTCCATGAGGGGCGTGATTCACGGACTGACGGGCAGGCGCTCTTCGTCGTCGCCAGGATTGACGAGGAAGCCGGACTGCTTGTAGGCCTTGAGCTGGAAGTGGGTGGCGGTGGAAAGAATGCCACCGAGCGTGCTGAGTTTCTCGGCGACGAAGTTGGCGACATCGAGCAGGTCCTGTCCCTCGACGACGACGGCGAGGTCGTAGCCGCCGCTCATCAGGAAGCACTCGCGCACCTGGTCGAACTTGGCGATGCGCCGCGCCAGACGGTCGAAGCCACCCTCGCGCTCGGGCGTGATGCGGACCTCAATGAGCGCGGTGACACCGCGGTGGCCGGCCTTGTGGCGGTCGACCACGGCGTTGTAACCCAGGATCGTGCCGTCAGCCTCGGCCGCTCGCGTGCGCCGGATGACTTCGTCTTCGGTGAGGCCCAGAAGTTGGGCCAGCTCGCTGGGGGAGCGGTTCGAGTTGAGATGCAGGAGGTGAATCAGGGGATCCATGGGAAGGACGAATCTACGCGAGCTTTGGGCGCTGGCAAGCGGTGCCGAGCTGGCGCCTTTGCCGGAAGGCACGGCCTGAACGCTCGGGACATCGTTCTTGTTTTGACAGCGGCGCGCGGGGCGATAGGCTCGCCGCCTCATGCAGCTCTATCGCACCCGTCACGGCATCTTCCTGCGCAGCCCCAACCTCACCTGGCATCGGCTCGAAGAGCAGGACTGGGACGCCCTGTTCAACCGTCCGGACCTGCACGCCCACCTTACCGCCCTGGCGGCCAGCCTGCCGGCCGTGGCGGAACCGACCGACCTGCTCGCCCCGATCGGCAGCCAGGAGGTCTGGGCCGCGGGCGTCACCTACTTCCGCAGCCGCACCGCCCGCATGGAGGAGAGCAAGGACGCCGGCGGCGGCAGCTTCTACGACCGCGTCTACGCCGCCGAACGCCCGGAGATCTTCTTCAAGGCCACCCCGCAGCGGGTCGCCCACCCCGGCCAGGCCATGCACCTGCGCAGCGACTCGAAATGGATGGTACCCGAACCCGAGCTGACCCTGGCGATCAATGCCGCCGGCGACATCCTCGGCGCCACCGTCGGCAACGACCTGTCCTGTCGCGACATCGAGGGCGAAAACCCGCTGTACCTGCCGCAGGCGAAGTGCTTCAAACTCTGCGCCGCCCTCGGCCCCTGCCTGCTCGTCGCTCCCGCCCCACTGCCGCCGGAAACCGCCATCCGCCTGGAGATCCGCCGCAGCGAGACGGTCGCCTTCGCCGGCGAAACCACCCTCGCCCAGCTCAAGCGCACCCCGCAGGAACTGGCCGGCTTCCTCTACCGCGACAACAGCTTCCCGACCGGCGCCTACCTCATGACCGGCACCGGCATCGTGCCCGGCGACGACTTCACCCTGCAGCCCGGCGACGAGATGCGCATCTCGATCGACGGCATCGGCACGCTGGTGAATCCCGCCGCCTAACTCCAACCCACATCCCCTGCCCCCATGCTCACCGGACACCATCTCATCGCGGGCCGCGAAACCACGACCCAGCACGCCCCCTTCCAGGCCGTCAACCCGACGACCAATCAGCCCATGGAGCCCTCCTTCTCGGAGGCGACCCTTGCCGAAGCGAATGAAGCCCTGCACGCCGCCGATGGCGCCTTCGATGGCCTGCGCACGGCCAGCGTCGAAACCCGCGCCGCCTTCCTCGAAACCCTCGCCGAGGAAATCCTGTCCCTTGGCGATGCCCTGCTTGAGCGCGCCCACGCCGAGACCGCCCTGCCGATGGCCCGCCTGACCGGCGAGCGCGGCCGCGCCGTCCACCAGTGCCGCATGTTCGCCGCCCTGATCCGCGAGGGTTCCTGGGCGGAGGCGAGCATCGACCGTGCCCAACCGGACCGCCAACCCCTGCCCAAACCCGATGTCCGCCGCGTCCTGCAGCCGATCGGCCCGGTCGTCGTCTTCGGCGCCAGCAACTTCCCGTTCGCCATCGGCGTCGTCGGCACCGACTCGGTCTGCGCCCTCGCCGCCGGCTGCCCGGTCGTCGTCAAGGCCCACCCGGCCCACCCCGGCACCTGCGAAATGCTCTCGCGCGCCGTCTTCCAGGCCCTGCAGAAAAGTGGCCTGCCCCAGGGCAGCTTCTCCATGCTGCACGGTCGCAACCATGACATCGGCATCGAACTCGTCCGCCATCCGCTCACCCAGGCGGTCGCCTTCACCGGCTCGCTGCGCGGCGGTCGCGCCCTCATGGACGTCGCCGCCGCCCGCCCGCAGCCGATCCCGGTCTACGCGGAAATGGGCTCGGTGAACCCGGTCTTCGTCCTGCCCCGCGCCCTCAAGGCGCGCGCCGCGCAGATGGCCGAGGCTTACATCGGCTCGGTCACCATGGGCGTCGGCCAGTTCTGCACGAACCCGGCCATGGTCCTCGGCGTCAAGAGCCCCGAACTCGCCGAATTCGTCCAAACCGCCGGTGAACTCGCACACAAGGTCGCCCCGCAGACCATGCTGCACCGCGGCATCTGCGAAACCTACGAGGCCGGCACCGCCGTCTGGCACACGATTTCCGGCCTGCGCCTCGCCGGCCAGTCGGAGCAGAGCCCGAACCACGACGCCACCCAGGCCGCCTGCCGGATTTTCACCGCACCGCTGGATGTCCTGCAGTCGAACGAGGAACTCCAGCGCGAGGTCTTCGGCCCCTGCTCGATCATCGCCGAGAGCGACAGCATGGAGGCCATGCTCGAATTCGCCCGCGGCCTCGAGGGACAGCTCACCGCCGCCATCCACGGCACGCCCGAGGACCTGCGCGAAAACGCCGAACTGGTGCGCATCCTCGAACGCAAGGTCGGCCGCCTCATCTTCAACGGCTTCGGCACCGGCATCGAGCCCTGCCCGTCGATGCACCACGGCGGCCCCTACCCGGCGGCCAGCCACAGCTACTTCACCAGCATCGGCACCGGCAGCATCCAGCGCTTCGTCCGCCCGGTCTGCTACCAGGGTTTCCCCGACGATTGCCTGCCGGAGGCGCTGCAAAACGCCAATCCGCGCGGCCTCATGCGCCTGCTCGACGGCAGCCTGACCCGCGAGCCGGCGGCCTGAACCGGCCGCTTCAGGCCCTCGGGATCGTGAAAATGCCCTTGCAAAGGTGGCGGGATTGCTCATAATTCCGCCCCCTTGCGAGCCGTCCATGCACTCGCCGTAGGTCTCCCGGTTTCTCCGCCTCTCCGAGGCGGCGGAAAGCTCGCCCGGGAGGTAACCCGGCACCCCATCCACCCCACATGTCCGTCCGTCTAGCCCGATTCGAAATGCCGAATCGCCTCGTTCGCAACGAGGCCACCGCCACCGACACCTACGCGCAGTTCGTCGCCGAACCCTTCGACAAGGGTTACGGTCACACGATCGGCAACTCCCTGCGCCGTGTCCTGCTCTCCTCGCTGGAGGGCGCCGCCATCACCTCCGTGAAGATCCGCGGCGTTGAGCACGAGTTCAGCACCATCCCCGGCGTCCTCGAGGACGTCGTCCAGATCGTGCTCAACCTCAAGAAGGTGCGCTTCCGCCACCACAGCGAAAGCAAGGAGCCCCGCCTGCTCTCGATCAGCGCCGACAAGGAAGGCGTGGTCACCGCCGGCGACATCAAGGAAGACAACCACTACGAGGTCATCAACAAGGACCAGGTCATCTGCCACCTCGACCGCAAGGTGAAGTTCGAGTGCGAGTTCGAAGTCCGCGTCGGCCGCGGTTTCTCCTCCTGGGAGGAAAACAAGCGCCCGGACACCCCCATCGGCGTCATCCCGATCGACTCGATCTACAGCCCGGTCACCCGCGTCAAGTACGCCGTCGAAAACACCCGCGTCGGCCAGAACACCGACTATGACAAGCTGGTGCTCGACGTCTGGACCGACGGCCGCATCAGCCCGAGCGATGCCCTGCTGCAGTCGGCCGCCATCCTGCGCCATCACCTCGACGTCTTCGTCAACTACGACGACAAGGCCATCGAGTTCGAGGCCGCTCCGGAGGCCCAGACCGAGGAGAACAGCGAGCTGCGCAAGCTGCTCAACATGAGCGTCAACGAGATCGAACTCTCGGTCCGCGCCGCCAACTGCCTCAACAACGCCAACATCACCTCCGTCGGCCAGCTGGCCATGAAGACCGAGGCCGAGATGCTGCGCTACCGCAACTTCGGCAAGAAGTCGCTCACCGAGATCAAGGAAAAGCTCTCCGAGCTTGGCCTGTCGCTCGGCATGAAGTTCGATGCCTCCCTGCTCGAGCCCTCCGCCGGCGGCTCGTCGCTGCTCGCCCGCAGCAGCATGATCGGCGACGACGATGAGGAAGCCGACATCATGGGCTTCACCAGCCTCGTCGACAGCAACCTGCCCGACGTGGACGACGACGAATAATCCCGCCCGCCACCCCCTTCAGAACCACCCATCATGAAACACGGAAGAAAAGTCCCCAAGCTCCAGCGCGAAGCCTCCCACCGGAAGGCCCTGCTGGCCAACCTCGCCTGCTCGCTGATTGAGCACCGCCGGATTCGCACCACCCTGGCCAAGGCCAAGGCGCTGCGCCCCTACGCGGAGAAGCTCGTCACCCTCGGCAAGCGCGGCGATCTGCACGCCCGCCGCCTCGCCGTGGCGACCCTGCGCCACAAGAGCACCGTCAAGAAGCTCTTCGAAGAGATCGCCGTCGCCTCCAAGGACCGCAAGGGCGGCTACACCCGCATCACCAAGCTCGGCCAGCGCCGCAGCGACTCCGCCCCGATGGCCTACATCGAGTGGGTCGACGCCTTCGTCCTGGCCGCGCCGGCCACCGAGGAGGCCCAGACGGAAGCCGCGGAAGCCACCGCTTCCTGAGCCCCTGCTCAAACCTGATCGCGCGGACGCCTTCCCGGCGTCCGCGCTTTTTTTGCGCTCAGACGATGAGCATGCAGTCGCCGTAACTGAAGAAGCGGTAGCGCTCGCGCACCGCCACGGCATAGGCCTCGCGGATCAGTTCGCGGCCGGCAAAGGCGCTCACCAGCATGAGCAGGGTCGACTTCGGCAGGTGGAAGTTCGTCAGCAACGCGCCGCAGACGCGGAACTCAAAGCCCGGGAAAATGAAGATGTCGGTGCTGCCCGCACCGGCCGTCGCCGCGCCATGCTCGCGCGCCGAGGCCTCGAGCGTACGCATCGAGGTGGTGCCCACCGCAATGACTCGTCTTGCCGCGGCAACGGCATCCGCGGCTGCCGCCGGGATCTCATAACGCTCGCGGTGCATGACATGGTCGGTGATGCGTTCGACCTTCACCGGCTGGAAGGTGCCAACCCCAACATGCAGGGTGACAAAAGCATGCGGCAACTGCGCCAGGATCCCGGGGGTGAAATGCAGGCCGGCGGTCGGCGCGGCAATGGCACCGGCGCTCTGCGCATACACCGTCTGATAACGCTCGCGGTCGGACGCCTCGTCCTGGCGATCCATGTAGGGCGGCAGCGCCAGGTGACCGTGGCGGTCCTCGTCGACCGGCCGGTCGAACTCGATCACTCGATCGCCGTTGTCAAGCACCTCCAGCACCGTGCCCACCGCCTCGCCGATCCCCATGCGGTGGCCGGGACGGAAGCGCTTGCCCGGCTTGACCATGCAGCGCCAGCGCAGCGGTGCCAGCACATCGACACGCAGTACTTCCTGGCGGCCGTCGTTGGAAAAGAAGCGCGCCGGCACGACACGGGTGTTGTTGAGCACCCAGAGGTCGCCCGGCCGCGAGAAACCGGTGATGTCGCTGAAGCGATGATGCTCAAGCGTGCCGCGCGCGCGGTCGACCACCAGCATGCGCGAAGCCGAGCGTTCGGCCAGGGGGTGGGCGGCAATGAGTTCCGGGGGCAGGTCGTAGTCGAAATCCGAGGTCAGCACGGCGATGAAGGGATCAACGAAGGCTGCGGCAGGCTGGCCGCAAACAAAAAAGCGGAACTCCGGAGCCCGGAGTTCCACCATGAATGGAATGGGTCGATTACCAGCGTTCGCCGCCGTCGCGCTCGCCCTTGCTGCCACGGTCCCAGCCCTTGCCGCCGCGGCCACCGCCGCCGCCGCCATAACCGCCGCCGCCGCCACCACCGTAGCCACCGCGGCCACCGCCGCCGCCGCCGCCGCCACCACCGTAGCCGCCACGGCCACCGCCGCCGCCGCCATAACCGCCGCCGCCGCCACCACCGTAGCCACCGCGACCACCGCCGCCGCCACCGTAGCTCGGACGCTCTTCCTTCGGACGCGCCTCATTGATCGTCAGGGCACGGCCGCCGAAATCCTGGCCGTTGAGGCCGTTGATCGCCGCGGTCATCGCCTCGGGGGTGTCCATGGAGACGAAGGCGAAACCGCGCGGGCGGCCGCTTTCACGATCCATGGGAAGAAAGACGTCGGTGACGCCGCCATACTGGGAAAACAGATCGCGAAGATCCGCTTCGGATGCCTTGAAGGGGAGGTTCCCCACATACATTTTCGTGTTCATTGTCGATGGTACTGGATGTGTCTCCTCTCTGGAGCCGCCAGAAACCTCACCGACGATGCACTCACCTGATGAATCTTCTGACCTGACTTTCAAACAGGTGGACTGGGAAAATCTCCCCGATTCAACGGAGAATGCAAGCACAATTCACATTTTTGCTCAGTCACTCCGGCCTTCCGCCATGAGCGACTCAATCTCGTCCGGCTCGATTGGAATGTCGGCCATGAGGTCGGTGTTGGCAGATTCACCGATGAGGATGTCATTCTCCAGACGGATGCCGATGCCCTCCTCGCGGATGTACAGGCCGGGCTCGACGGTGAGCACCATGCCGGCACGCAGCGGCTCCCAGGTGGCGCCGACGTCATGAACGTCGATGCCAAGATGATGGCTGGTGCCGTGCGGGAAGTACTTCTTGAACAGCGGATGGTCCGGGTCCTGTTTCTCGACCGCATCGCGATCGAGCAGGCCGAGACCGATCAGCTCCGAGGTCATCAGGCGGCCCACTTCCTCCTGGTACTCGCGCAGCAGCACCCCCGGCCGCAGCAGGCTGCAGGCGGCGCGGAAGACGTTCAACACCGCCTGGTACACCTGGCGCTGACGCGGCGTGAAGCGGCCGTTCACCGGGATCGTGCGCGTGAGGTCGGCGTTGTAGTTGGCGTACTTCGCGGCGACATCGAGCAGCAGCAGATCGCCGTCCCGGCATTCGGCATCATTGCTGTGGTAGTGCAGCACACAGGCGGAGGCGCCCGAGGCGATGATCGGCGGATAGGCAAAGCCGCCGGCGCGCTGACGGATGAATTCGTGGGCCAGTTCGGCCTCGACCTCAAATTCATGCACGCCTGGACGCACGAACCGGCAGACCCGGCGGAAACCGTCGCCGGTGATGCGCATCGCCTCGCGCAGGGCATCGACCTCGGCCGGTTGCTTCACCAGGCGCAGTTCATGCAACAAGGGCGCCAGCCGGCGCAGCTCGTGCAGTGGATACTCGCGGCGGCAACGACGGGCGAAGCGCAGTTCGCGGGTCTCCATCTCGACGACGGCACGCGGGTGTTCGTTGCCGTTCAGATAGACTGGTCCGGCCTGACACATGCACTGACGGAAAACCGCCTCGAACTCGTGCAGCCAGCAGATGCGGGCAACGCCCGAACGCGCCGCCGCCTGCTCACGCGTCAGCTTGGCACCCTCCCAGAGCGCGATCAACTCGTTGGTCTCGCGCACGAACAGGATCTCGCGCTGGCGCGGATCGGGCGCGTCGGGAAACAGCAGCAGGATCGTCTCCTCCTGGTCGATGCCGCTCAGATGGTAGAGGTCGCTGTTCTGGACAAAGCCGAGCGTGCCGTCGGCATTCGTCGGCAGGACGTCATTTGCCTGGACAATGACGAGGGCGCGCGGCGGCAGCAGGGCCCGCAGGCGCTGGCGATTGGCGGCGAACAGTTCGGCGGAGAGCGGCGTGTAGCGCATGGCGCCGGATTTTGGACGGTTGCCGGCCAGAGCACAAGTCGCAGTCCGCGGAACCGACCGCAAAAAAGGGCGGGCCCGCAGGCCCGCCCCGGTGAATCCGCTGAGGCCGGCTTCAGATGAAGTCGTTGATCAGGTTCTCCAGCATCTCCTGGCGACCCGAGGCGATCGTCGGCTCGCCGTTCTGCAGGGCGTAGGCCTCCAACTCCTCGAAGCTGGTCGTGCGCGCCTCGACCTTGGCGCCGATGCCGCTGTCAAAGGTGCTGTAGCGCTGCGTGCGGAAGGCCTGCCAGCGACCGTCCTCCAGAACCGCCGCGGCAACCTTGAGGCCGCGGGCGAAGGCGTCCATGCCGCCGATGTGGGCGTGGAAGAGATCGACCGGTTCAAAGGACTCGCGGCGCACCTTGGCGTCGAAGTTGAGGCCACCGGTGGTGAAACCGCCGTTGCGCAGGAGGACAAGCATCATCTGCGTCGTCAGATAAATGTCGGTCGGGAACTGGTCGGTGTCCCAGCCGATGAGTTCATCACCGGTGTTGGCATCGATCGAGCCGAGCGCGCCGGCCGCTGCAGCGACCTCCATCTCATGCCACATGCTGTGGCCGGCGAGGGTGGCGTGGTTGGTTTCCAGGTTGAGCTTGAAGTGCTCGGTCAGGCCGTGCTCGCGCAGGAAGTTGAGGCAGGCGGCGGCATCGCTGTCGTACTGGTGGGTGGTCGGCTCACGCGGCTTCGGCTCAATGTAGAAGGGGCCCTTGAAGCCGATCTTCTTTTTGTAGTCGACTGCCATGTGCAGGAAGGCGGCAAGGTGGTCGATCTCGCGCTTGAGATCGGTGTTCCAGAGGGTCGAGTAACCCTCTCGCCCCCCCCAGAAGGTGTAGCCCTCGCCCCCGAGCCGGTGGGTGACCTCGATCGCCTTCTTCACCTGCGCGGCGGCATAGGCGAAGACGTTGGCGTTCGGGCTGGTCGCCGCCCCCTGGTTGTAGCGCGGGTGGACAAAGAGACAGGCGGTGCCCCAAAGCAACTTTTTGCCGGTGGCCTTCTGAGCCTTCTCGAGTTCGTCGGCGACGGCATCCAGGTTGCTGTTGCTCTCAGCCAGGGTTCGTCCCTCGGGCGCGACGTCGCGGTCATGAAAGCAGTAGTAGTCGACGCCGAGCTTGTCCATGAACTCGAAGCAGGCCCAGACGCGGCGCTTGGCGTTGTCGAGCGAGTCCGTGCCGTCGTCCCAGGGGCGCTGGGCGGTGCCGACGCCGAACGGATCGGCCAGGCTGTTGCGCATGGCGTGCCAGTAGGCGACGCCGAAGCGGAGATGGTCGCGCATCGTCTTGCCGGCGACGACCTCGTCCGGGTTGTAATGCTTGAAGGACAGGGGGTTCTTCGATTTCGGACCCTCGAACTGGATCTTGGGGATGTCGGGGAAGGCTTCGCTCATGATGGTGGACCGCATTGGAACCCCCGGGCGGTTTTGCGTCAAGCGCCATCACCCGTCGAAATCTATGCGAAATCCGCCACCGGACTCCAATCCACCGCAAGAAAGCGGCCCGGCGGGATCCAACCATTATCCCGCCGGGCCTGGATTGACCAAGCTGTCCCCAACCATGAAGTAACAGCCCGGCTCGTTGTGGTGGAGCTTGCGCTCCGTGAACTGGAATGAGCAGCCAGCGGGCCAAGTGACGCTCTCAATTCACGTCAAATGACAAAAAATACGCCGTGCATTCCCGTGCCCGACTCAAATGGGCCCATCTGACCGTGCCCGGAATCCGTCGAAGCTCGTAATTGACTCCGGACGGTGGGTGCGCGACGTAACCCCAGCATCGGCGCCACCAGCCACCGCCCTTGTGCCATGAACGCCCCCTCCCCCAGCGCCCCGGTCTTCCCTTTCGAGCTCATCCGTGCCGACCTTGAGGTCGTGGAAGCGGCGATCCGGGATCAGGCGCGCGCGTTCGATCCAGCTGTCGAGGGTTATGTCGCCTATGTTTGCCAGGCCTCTGGCAAGCGCATCCGTCCCGCCCTTGCCCTGATGGCTGGCGGTGCCACCGGCGGCAAGACGCAGGAGCACACCCGCCTGTCGGTCATTCTGGAGATGGTCCACATCGCCTCGCTCGTCCACGATGACATCATGGACGGTGCCGCCACCCGACGCGGTCTGCCGACCGCCGCGGCAAAGTGGGGCAGTGCGCTGAGTGTCCTGCTCGGCGATGCCCTGTTTGCCCGCGCCCTGGAACTGGCCACCGAGTTCGACGACACCCAGGTCTGCCGCAGCATCGCCCGCGCCTCGCGCGACGTCTGCAGTGGCGAAATCCTGCAGACCCAGCGCCGTTTCGACCTGAACCTGTCAGTCCCGGACTACCTGCGCATGATCGAGATGAAGACGGCGGCGTTGTTTGCCGCCGCCGCCGGCCTCGGCGCCCGCCTCAACGGCGTGCCGGAGTCCGTCGAAAAAGCCCTCTTCAGCTATGGCATGAAACTGGGCACGGTCTATCAGATCTACGACGACTGCCTGGACCTGGTGGGCGACGAAGCCCAGGCCGGCAAGACCCTGCGCACCGACCTCGCGAAGGGCAAACTCACCCTGCCCGTGCTCTTCCTGCTCATGGAGGCCACCGACGCCCAGAAGCAGAAACTCAACAAGATGCTGCTCAAGGGCGAGCCCATGGACACCAGCCTGCTCGCCGGCATCGCCGATTACGAGGGCGCGGTCGAAAAGGCCGTGCGCTATGCCCAGACCATGCTCGGCGAAGCCCGCGCCGAACTGCTCTGCCTGGCCGACTCCCCCTACAAGGCCGCCTTCGAACAGATCGCCGACTACCTGCACGGCCTGCTGGACCAATGCCGCGCGGTTTGATGAATCGACGCGGCTCACTGCGTTGATTCCCCGGCATGCACCGTCTGCTTCCCCTGCTCTTCGCCCCCGCCCTGGCTGCGGCCGCGCCCTGGACTTTCGAATCGCCCCGCCCCGAGGCGGCGCCGGTCCACCGACAGGAAGCCACGGCCGGCCACGACGGCAGCCCGGCTCTGATCCTCGAAACCGGCGCCGGCGAGCACTGGATCGGCTGCTGGACCACCACCTTGCCCGTCGAGGGGGGGCGCCATTACCGCTTCAGTGCCTGGCGCCAGTTTGACCATGTGCCGGAAGCCCGGCGCAGCGTCGTCGCCCGCGTGATCTGGCAGGATGCCGAGGGCAAGCCGGTGACCTGGGAAAAGCCCGCCCCCGCGGGCTACGCCAAGGGACAGATCCCGCGCGCGGAACCGGAATACCCGCGCGATCCAGGCTCGCCCGACGGCGTCTGGGCCGAGGTCCGCGAAACCCTGCGCGCCCCGCAGGCGGCCCGGCAGGCGCGCCTCGAACTCTACCTGCAGTGGGCCGCCCACGCGCGGGTCGCCTGGAGCCAGCCGACACTGACGCCGGTCGAGGCGCCACCGCCGCGCAAGGTCCGTCTCGCCACCGCCCACCTGCAGCCGCGCGAGGGTCGCGAGCCGTCGGACAAGCCGCCACAGTTCGCCCCGCTCATTGCCGAGGCCGCCCGCCAGAAGGTCGACCTGCTGGTGCTGCCGGAAACCCTGACCTACTACGGCACCGGCAAAAAGATGCACGAGTGTGCCGAACCGATTCCCGGTCCGAGCACCGAGTACTTCGGCCAGCTCGCCAAAAAACACGGCCTGCACCTGGTCGCCGGCCTGGTCGAACGCGACGGTCCGGCGATCTACAACACCGCCGCCCTCATCGGTCCCGATGGCGCCTTGATCGGCAAGTACCGCAAGGTCAGCCTGCCGCGCAGCGAGGTCGAGGCCGGTGTGACGCCCGGCCGCGAGTATCCCGTCTTCAACACCGCCTTCGGCAAGGTCGGCCTCATGATCTGCTACGATGGCTTCTTCCCCGAGGTCGCGCGCGCGCTCGCCGTCCAGGGCGCGGAAGTCATCGCCTGGCCGGTCTGGGGCTGCAATCCACGGCTCGCCGCGGCGCGCGCCTGCGAGAACCACGCCTACCTGATCAGCAGCACCTACACCGACAGCGCCAAGCACGACTGGATGATCTCCGGCATCTACGACCACTACGGCAACGTGCTGGCACAGGCGAACGAATGGGGCACGATCGCGGTGGCCGAGGTCGATCTCAACGAGCGCACCCACTGGAACAGCCTCGGCGATTTCAAGGCGCAAATCCCGGTGCACCGGCCGCCGCCGCTGCGCGAGTGACGCTCAGCCCCGCCCCCAGCCGCCGCCGCCCGGTGTCTCCAGGCGCAGGCGGTCGCCGGGCCGCACCTCTAGGCTCACACAACCCGCCAGTTCGGTTTCCCGACCGGCGCGAATCAGCACCTGCCGCCCCGGCAAACCGTCGGCGCCACCGGCCAGGCCGTAAGGCCCGGACGCCCGGTGCTGGGTCAGCAGCGACACCGTCAGCGGCGCCAGGAACTCGAACTCGCGCACCACGCCGTCGCCGCCGCGGTGCTGCCCGCCACCGCCGGACCCTCGCCTCAGCGCGAAGCGACGAAGCCGCACCGGATAGCGCCGCTCCAACACCTCCGGATCGGTGATCGCGGTGTTGGTCATGTGACTGTGCACCCCGTCGGCCCCGTCGCCCTCCGGGCCCGCGCCGGTGCCGCCGGCGACTGTCTCATAGTAACCGAAGCGCCCGTCGCCGAACAAAAAGTTATTCATCGTTCCCTGGCTGCAGGCCTGCAGCCCGAAGGCGAGCAGCAGGGTGTCGACCAGCCGCTGGCTGACCTCGACATTGCCGCCAACCAACGCCGGATCAAGCGCGGGGTCACCGGTGAAGACCGGATTCAGCAGGCTGCCCTCGGGCAGGATCAGATCGACCGGTTCGAGCAGGCCCTCGTTGAGCGGCAGATCCTCGCGCAGCAGCAGGCGCAGGCTGTACAAAACGACGCTGTGGACGATGGCGCGGGTGGCATTGAGGTTGCGCGGATGCGTCGGCGCACTGCCGCTGAAGTCGAGTCGCAGGCGGCCGGCACCCGGCTCGACCCGCACACGCAGGATCGAGCCGTCATCGAGTTGCTGCTCCGCCACACCGGCTGGCAGGCGCGGCAGAAAGGCGCGCAGCACCGCCGCACTGTGACCGAGAATCTCGCGCAAGGCCGCCCGCAGCGCGCTGCTGTTGCCCCCGGCCAATTCGCGCAGGCGCTCGACCCCGAGCTGGTTGGCGGCGAGCTGGGCGTGCAGATCGGCGAGGTTGTCGGCCAGGTTGCGGGTCGGGTGGGGTGCCCCGGCGAGCTGGCGCGCCACTTCCTCGAAACAGGACTGCCCCGCCCAGACCAGGTATTGCGGCGCCAGCACAACGCCCTCGTCGGCCAGACAGGTCGCTGACGCCGGCATGGATCCCGGCGTCAGGCCGCCGATCTCGGCGTGGTGGGCGCGATTGGCGACGTAGCCGAGCAGCTCGCTCGCGTCATCAAACACCGGCGTGATGAGGGTGACGTCGGGCAGGTGCGACCCGCCAAACGCCGGGTGATTCGTGATCAGGGTGTCGCCAGGCCGCAGGTCAAAGCCGGCCACGACCGCGCGCACGCAGACACCGAGGGCGCCGAGATGCACCGGAATGTGCGGCGCGCTCGACACCAGCCGACCGTTGGCATCGAGCAGGGCACAGGAGAAGTCGAGGCGCTCGCGGATGTTGGTCGAGATCGAGGTGCGACAGAGCAGCGCGCCCATCTCGGCGACGATGCCGTGCAGGCGATGGCGGACGAGGTCGCGCTGGAAACCCGCCTCGGCGACCGGCGCCGTCTGTTGCCGGGTCAGCACATGGCCAAAGCCCTGGATCCAGGCCGCGTCCCAGCCTTCACCGACGACCAGGGTGCTGAAGGCATCCTGCAGCAGCAGCGGACCGGCCCCGAGCGGCTGAGCGACCGGCGGCGTGGTGGCGACGGATTCCGTCGCGCCCGCGCGCACGGCAACCCGCAGGCTGACGAGTTCGATGACGCGCGCCGCCGGAGGCGGGTAACCGAACAAACGCTGATAAACCTCTGCATAAAGCACCGGCAGATCCGCGGCGTTGTCGAAGGCGACCTGCAGCGGTGTGTCCTGCCCCTGCAGGCGCAGTTCGGCGAGCCGAGAAACTTCAACGTGCGGCGGATCGCCCAACTCCCGACGGGCTGCCTGCACCAACTCCACGAGCCAGCTGTCGAGGCTGGCGGCACAGTCCACCAGCGGACGCAGGATCTGGCGCGCGGCGAACTTTTCCGGCACCGCCTCATGCAGTCCCACTGCACTGAGAATGCCGGCATGCTCGGGCGCCAGCACCGTCGTCATGCCGAGTCGCTCGGCCACCGCGCAGGCGTGCTGAGGTCCGGCGCCGCCGAAGGCGAGCAGGGCATGATCGCGCGGATCGTAGCCCTCGGCCACCGAGATGCGCCGGATGGCGGCCGCCATGTGCTCAATCGCCAGACGCAGGCAGGCCTGCAGGAGCTCCTCCGAAGTAAGCCGGCCGTCGGAGGCGGCCTGAAGTTCGTCGAGCCGGCGCCGTGCGGCATCGACATCGAGTGGGATCGGCGCGCGCGCCGGATCGAAGCGACCGAGCAGCAAATTCACATCGGTGATCGTCAGCGGTCCGCCGCGCCCGTAGCAAGCCGGACCGGGATCAGCACCGGCGCTTTCCGGTCCCACCGCCAGGCCCTGCGCTGTCCAGCGGCAAATCGACCCACCACCGGCGGCAACGGTTTCAATCGCCACGCAGGGCGCCAGCAGGCGCAGGCCGGCCACCTCCTGGCTGAAGCGCAGTCCGGGCCGGCCGTCGAGGCGGGCAACGTCGGTGCTCGTGCCGCCCATGTCGAGGGTGAGCACGCGCGGAAACCCGGCCCGCGCCGCGGCATTGGCGGCGCCGAGCGCGCCGCCCGCCGGACCACTCAGCAGCAGATCCTTGGGGCGCACATCAGTCGCGCGTTCCAGCGCGCCGGCCGAGGTCAGGATCGACAGGCGCGAGCCGGTGCCGAGGGGAGCCGCGACACCGGCGAGGAAGGCCTGCACGGGCCCGGTCAGGTAGGCATCGGCCACGGCACTTTGCGCCCGCGGCAGGATCTTGGCGAAGGGAGCGACCTCGGACGAAAGGCTGATGTGCTCAAAGCCGGCCGAGCGCAGCACCTCGGCCACGCGCCGCTCGTGCGCCGGATGCGCATGACTGTGCAACAGGGCCACGGCAGCGTGGCGCAGCCCCTGCCCCCGCAGGCGCTGCGCCGCTTCGAGCAATGCCGCCTCATCGAGCGGCTCCAGGCAATCACCGTCGACGCCGATCCGCTCTCGCACCTCCACCACCGTATCGAAGAAACAGGGTCGCGGCGCGTGCTGCAGGGCAAACAGATCCGCACGGCGCTGGTCGCCCAGGCGCAGCAGGTCGCCAAAACCCGCGGTGATGAACAACGCCACCGGCGAGCCCTTGCGTTCCAGCAGGGCGTTGGTGGCGCGCGTGGTCGCCAGGCGCATGTCGAGCGGCGGCAACGGGCAGTCGCCCGGCGTGGCGGTGAGCAGTCGCGCCGCCAGCACCGGCGCCTCCTCGCCCGTGGTCAGGTCGAGCCGCTTCGGCAGCGCCGAAAAGGCAGCCTCCAGGGTGACAACACCCGCAACCGGTTCCCATGCAAGAACCCGTCGCATCTCCCCCTCGGCGCAGGCGCGAAAACCGCGCAGCACCTCGGCCGGCAAGTCGGGCAGACCTTCGAGATACAACTGTTCCGGCACTACTCCCGGCCTGACTCGCGCACGCAGCACGCCTGACGACAGCACCTTGCAGCGCGACGAGCGCCCCTGCGGATCGATGGCGTAGGCATCCGTGAAGGTGCCGCCGGTGTCCGCCGAAATGCGCCATGCCATCATGCTGCCTTTCCCTTCCTCCTTACCCATTATTCCTTATTCCTTTTTCCTTCTTCAACCACCGGCGGCAGAGCCAGGCTGGGCAGCCAGCGGGCTTCCATCAGACTGTCTTCATAGGCACTGCGTTCGGTGGGCTTGAAAATGCCGGCGGCGCGGGCCAGCCAGTCCTTGGCCTTGACCTCGTCCTGGCGGGCGAAGGCGAAGGCCGCCTGGGCATAGTAGTAGGCCGGGGTGTCGTCCATGAAAGTGAAGCTCTCCTTGAGGGTCTGTGCGGCTTCCGGCAGCCGGTCCAGCTTCAGCTCGCAGACGAGACGCTTGAACAGCACCATGTGGCGGATCGGTTGGGGCATCTTGGGGAAATCGACCAGCAACTGCTGCAGGCGAGCCTGCGCCGCCGGCCAATCATGGCGGACATACTCGACCTCGGCGCGATGAAAGCGCGGGCTGAACTCGCCCGGACTGCGAACGGCCGCCTCGTCGAACAGCGCCGCCGCTCGGTCCAGGTCACGCAGAGGCGGTGCCAGGTAAATCGTGCCGCGCAGGTTCGGCAGATGCGGGTGCCCGGGCGCGACCGACTCAACCTCGTCGAGCTTGGCCAGGGCGTCGGTGAAGCGCCCCTGATTCTTCAACTCCTGGGCCTGCAGCAGCAGGGGGAGAACCTCCGGGCCGGGCGGCGATGCCGCAACGAGCGGCAGGCTGGCCAGGCAAAGCAACGACAGAAGGCGCGTCATGTCCACATCATGCCAGCCGCCCGAACACAGGCAAAACAAATTCACCAGCACAAGATCGGCGGCAGGGCGCGCAAGATCGGCACCAAGGAAGCCAGCCGGTCGGGAGTGAAGCGCAAAAAAATCTCGCCGTGCACCTGCAACCGTCGATAGTTGTGTTTCGTATCAATGGCCACCTCTCCCATGAAATCCCCCCTCCGTTACCTCGCTCTCGCCAGTGCCCTGTCCGTCGCTACCGCCCATGCCGACGCGCTCTCGGACTCCTACCTCGCGATGTTTCGTCCGCTGCCGACCGAAGTTCCCTCGCCCGACAACGAACTGACCGAAGCCAAGATCAACCTTGGGCGAATGCTCTACTATGAAACCCGTCTTTCCAAGGGCGGCAAGATGTCCTGCAACAGCTGCCACCAACTCGACAAGTACGGCCAGGACAACCTGCCCTTCTCTCCGGGGCACGACGGCAAGCTTGGCGGCCGCAGCTCCCCTCCGACCTACAACGCCGCCCTGCACCTCGCCCAGTTCTGGGATGGCCGTGCGCCGAGCGTGGAAGAACAGGCCAAGGGCCCGGTGCTCAACCCGATCGAAATGGGCATGCCCGATGCCGACTTTGTCGTGCGCGTGCTGAAGTCGATCCCCGGCTATGTCGACGCCTTCAAGGCCGCCTTCCCCGGCGAGGCCGACCCGATCACCTATGACAACTTCGGCAAGGCCGTCGGTGCCTTCGAGCGCAAGCTGCTGACCCCCTCGGCCTGGGACGACTATCTCAAGGGCAAGAAGGACGCGCTCACCGCCGAGGAAGCCAAGGGTTATGAAACCTTTGCCAAGGCCGGCTGCGCCACCTGCCACAACGGCCCCGGTGTCGGCGGTGCGATGTACCAGAAACTCGGTCTGGTGAAGGCCTGGCCGGAACTGAAGGACCTGGGCCGCTACGAGGCGACCAAGCAGGACAGCGACAAGTACTTCTTCAAGGCGCCGAGCCTGCGCAACATCACCGAAACCGGCCCCTACCTGCACGACGGCTCGGTGAAGTCGCTCGAGGACATGGTCAAGATGATGGCTGAACACCAGCTCGGCAAGACCCTCAGCAACGACGAAGTCGCCAGCATCGTCACCTTCCTGAAGGCGCTCAAGGGCAAGATCCCGACGGATTACATTGCCAAGCCGGAGCTGCCCGCCAGCGGTCCGGACACGCCGAAGGCCTGATCGGCTTGCTCCCCTCACGACCCGGCAGGTAGTCCTGCCGGGTCTTTTTTTGCCTCACTGCAGATGCGCCTCATGCAGGCGTCGCAGGCGCGCCACCCGCTCCGGTTCCTCCGCCGCACGATCGCGGGTTTCACCGGGATCCTCGCGGACGTTGCTGAGGAACAACCGCAGCGGTGGAGCTTCCCGCAGGCCGGTGTCGCGACTGTGCCCGATGAGTTTCCAGTCGCCCTCCATCACCGCCCAGTCCGCCTTCGGCCCCTGACCGACCTGCCAGTGCAGCGAGCGCCCCGCGTGCGGGCTCGGTGCCTGCGAATCGCGCAGCACCGGCACCAGACTGCGACCGTCGAGCGGCACCGCCGGCGGTTTCACGCCGGTCAGTTCGGCCAGGGTCGGCAGCCAGTCACAGGCGTGCGCGGTCTGCCTCCTCATCACGTTTTCCGGCAGCGAGCCGGGCCAGGCGACGATGGCCGGCAGGCGAATGCCACCTTCGAGCAGGCTGAACTTGGCGCCTCGATGCGGACCCGCGCTGCCACCGCCGAAGTGGGCGCGCTCCTCGGTTGAATGCCCGTTGTCGCTCTGGAACACGACGATGGTCTGCTCGCGCAGCCCGAGCGCATCGATCTTGGCGAAGACCCGGCCCAGCCGTTCATCCTGGGCGGCGAGGAAGGCGGCGTACTGTCGGCGCGGCTCCGGCAGATCCTTGAAATGCGCCAGCCATTTGGCATCGCCCTGGTAGGGGTAATGCGGGGTGTTGAGCGCGTAGTAAATGAAGAAGGGGCGCTCGCGGTTCGCCTCCATGAACCGCGCGGCCTCCTCGGCCATGAGGTCGGGAAAGTACCGCCCCTGCTCATGGACTTCCTCACCGTTGCGCCAGAGGTCATGCCGGTTCGGACCACTCCAGTAGAAGAAGTGCGAGAAGTTGTCGATGCAGCCGCCCATGTGACCGAAGCTGTGATCGAACCCCTGGGCGAGCGGCGAGGTCTCCGGAGTGTAACCGATGTGCCACTTGCCGATGTGGGCGGTGGCATAACCGCCGGCGCGGAACATCTCGGCCAGCGTCACCTCCTCCGGCGGCAGGGCTCCGGGGGCGCCGGGCTGCGAGGCACAGTTGTTCGGCACCCCGGCACGCGCCGGCCAGCGACCCGTCAAGAGACCGGCCCGCGAGGGCGAGCAGACCGGCGCGGCGGAATAAAAGCGGGTGAAGCGCACCCCGCGTTTGGCCAGGGCATCGGTGTGCGGCGTGTGCAGGTCGGTGGCCCCGTAGCTGCCGAGATCGACCGAGCCCTGGTCGTCGGCAAGGATGACCAGCACGTTCGGCGGCCGGGCGCTGGCGACGGCACAGAGGACGAGGCAGAGGGCGAGCAGGCGTTGCATGCCGACACCAGACGCGGATGCGGGCGGCTGGCAAGCCAGGAAGCGCTTGCAGGCATCACCACCTGCTGGCAGGAAGGTCGGGTGAAGCGCCGCACCTGCCTTGCCTCCCTGCCCCTCGCCCTGCTGGCCGGCTGCGGCACATCGCAACGCAGGGGGCCTGCCGTGCCGGCCGACATCCGGCGCCGCGCCAGACGCGCCGGCTTGGTTGAGGTACGCGAAGGGTTGCCCGACGTCTCCATTGACCTGCGCTACACGACTGCGGAAAATGTCACCGGCCGACCTCTCTACCCGGCCGGCATGCCCTGCCTGCTGCGCCGCTCCACGGCCGAGCGCTTGGCCGTGGCCCAGGCCCGGCTGCGCGCCCAGGGATACGGCTTGCGCGTGTGGGATGGCTGGCGTCCGCCGGAGGCCCACCAGCGCCTGCACGATCACGGCCAGCGCACCGGCCTGTTCATCGATCCAAGCGGCGGCTGGTCACGCCACTGCGCCGGGATTTCAGTCGACGCCACCCTTGTCGATGCCGCGGGCCGCGAGCAGGCCATGCCGACCTACTTCGACGAAAATCTCGCCGCCGCCGCCAGCGACACCCGCCACCCCGACCCCGCCGTGCGGCGCAACCTGCGGCTGTTCCATGAGGCCATGCAGGAAGCCGGCTTCAAACCCCTGCCCGGCGAATGGTGGCACTTCGATGATCTGGAGTTTTTGTACACCTCGATTCCGGTGATCTGGGGGCGGGATTTGGGGATTGTACTGCCAGAGTGAGGGCGAGAAATGGAGCATGGACAGAATGGACCTGATGGACGCCTTGGACCGGGATCCTGAAGGCGGATCCTTCCCGTTCCTTCACCGCGCGGGCAGGCGCCCGGCGCAGATGGCCGGCAGCTCGAGCTGCTTGCGGCGGGCGCTGGCGCCGCGCACCAGGCGGACGTCGGCCTTGCGACAGCCGAGCGACTCGGCCAAAAAGCGCACCAGCTCCTCATTCGCGCGACCGTCCTGCGGCGGCGCCTGCAGGCGCACCAGCAGCAGCGGGCGGTTCTGTTCGTCCTGGCTCCAGCCGGCAAACTCGCTGCGCCGGGCGTTCGGCGTCACCTGTACCACCAACGTCAGCGCACTCATCCGCGGGCATTGAGAATGCCGGCGGCAATGGCCTCGGCGATGGCTTGACGATGAGAAGCTGTGGCGATGCGTGCCGCCTCGGTCCGGTTGCTCATGTAACCGGCCTCGACCACCACTGCCGGCATGTGGGTCTCGCGCAGCACCTTGAGATTGCCGCGCAACAGGCCGCGACCACTCGTCGTTTTCAGGCGCGAACGCAGCGAGCTGAGAATCCGGGACCCCAGTGCCTTGCCGCGCGAGCTCAAATAAAACACCTCGACACCGCGAATGCGGGTGTTGCGGTTGGCATTGAAATGCACGCTCACGAAGATCGCGCTGCGGTAGCGGTTGGCCAGGCGCGCACGATCAGCGAGCTCGACGAAACGATCGGTGCGCCGGGTCATCACCACCTGCAGGCCGCGGCGTTTGAGAATCGATTCCACCCGCAGGGCCACATCCAGGCAGAGCCGCTTTTCCACCTTCCCATACCAGGCCGCCCCACCGTCCTTGCCACCGTGCCCGGCATCCAGCACCACTGTGCGAAAGGTCAGCGCCTGCGCGGCTCCACCGCCGAGCATCCAAAGCAGCACCCAATGGCACAAGATCCATCGCCTCATGAACACCCATTCTGCCCGATTTGCCCGTCGCAGACCAGAAGGAAATCCTGGATTCACCGCACCCCCACTCCCTACTCCCGCCGAATCGCCTCAATGAGGCGGCCACGGATGGCCAGCTGCACGGCGCCGGCGCAAACAACAACACCGAAGGCGAAGACGGTGGTGAGCAGCAGGCCGAGGAAGACGAGGGGGAGGTCGCCGCCCCCCTGGCGCAGGGCGGGCCAGACGGCGAGCAGGGCGCTGGCGACACCGAGCAGGAGGCCGGCCGCGAGCAGGACGACGTGTTCGCCAAGGACGAGGCGACGCAGGGCAGCGGGCAGGAAGCCGACCGCCTGCATGAGACCGAGCTCACCGCGTCGCTCGAGCACGTGGCGCGAGACAAGGATGCCGAGCCCGGCGGTACCGAGCAGGACACCAAGGCCACCGAGCACGGTGAAGATGCCGATGTAGGTGTTCTGGACGCTGAGGAAGGTTTCCAGGCGCTGGCGCGCCGGCTCGAGGGCGAGACCGCGTTTCTCCAACTGGCGGGTGAGATGGGCGGCGACCTCCGCGGCCTTGTCGGGCGGCGACTCGATGAGGAAGAAACGGTAGCCGGCGGTGTCGGGGTAAGCCTTCAGGAAGGCGGCCTCGCTGACGATCATCTTGCCCTGCAGGACCGAACCGGCAAGCAGGCCGGCGAGTTCGACGCGCAGGCTGCGTCCGGCACCATCCTGATACTCCAAGGTGTCGCCACGGCCGAGGCCGAGGCCCCACAGCGCGGTGGCTTGGTCGGCCACGGCCTGATCGCCGGTGAGCTGCCAGTCGCCGGCAGCAAAGCGGAAGCGACCCTCGAGCAGGGCCGGATTGACGCCGGCGAGCACGGGCTTCTGGGCGCGGTTCAGGTTGAGGCAGCTGGCATCATCGCCCGGCCGCACGCGGAAGGGCACGATCATCACCCCTTCCAGCAGTTCCTCATCCAAGCCGAAGGCATCGCGACCGGCGGCAGTGTTGAGATCCTCGTAGATGGGCAGGGAGGATTCGCCGACGAGGCTGAAACCGCCGGTGCCGGAGGTCTTGGCCAGGGTATCGCCCGCGCCGAGGCGGAAGGCATTGACGGCGGTGACGAGGAAGATGCCGCCGGCCATCATGCCCATGACCGCAAGGCTGCGCGAGGGTCGGCGCGCGAGGTTGCGCAGGCCGATCTGCGAGAGCGTGACCGCCAGGCCGCGCGGCTTGCGCAGCCACTGCCGGGCCAGCGACAGACCGGCCATGAGCAGGAGGAAGCCACCGCCGAAAAACAGGCCGGCCACCGCCTCGGCCGAGCCCGCGCCGGCACCCCCGGCGAGCAGGGCGATGGCACCGAGCAGCCAGACCAGCGGCATGAAGCGTCGCCAGCCGGTGACGGCCGCGTGGGCCGTCTCGGCCGCCGGATCCTGGCCGGAAAGCAGTTCACGCGCCGGTTTGCCAAACATGCGGCGACTGCTCCACGCCAACACCAGCAGCAGCACCAGCACCGCACCGATGCCCGCCCCGGCCTGGGTGGCGACGCTGCCGGCATAGACGAGCGGCAGACCCTGGGCCGCGCCCGACCAGACACCGCTAAGTCCCTGCAGGGCCAGACGCGTGTAGGCTTCGCCGCCGAAGACGCCGAGCACGGCGCCAACGATGGCAATGACGCCCGCCTCACCGAGCAGGCTGCGGCGCACCTGCCGCGGGGTCCAACCGGTGGCCAGCAGCAAGCCGGCCTGGGCGGCACGACGTTCGAGGGTGAAAAGGAAGAGCAGCGCGGCGAAGACCAGCGCGGCGGCAATGAGGAAGAGGCTGAGGCCGATGAACAGGCCGCCGAAATCAACGCTGCCACGCGCGGCCGCACCGGCTTCACCGCCAAAGTCGCGCGGCACGAGACCGAGGTCGGCGAGTTTGAGTCGGTCGGCGATCTCCTTCGCCAGCACCGCGGCATCGGCACCGGCAGCGGTGAAGCGCACGGCCGTCAGTTGACCAAAGCGATTGCCCCACAGGCGCTGGCCGTCGGCCAGGGCGATGAAGCCCTTGGGCGTGCCCTTGTAGTCATCCCAGTACTTCTCGTCCTGATCGCGGATCGCCTTGTTGTCCATCGGGAAGCCCGGATCCCAGTCGCGGCAGTTGTCGACATCCGACACACCCGGAAGGGGCGGCGTCCAAGCCGGGGTGATCGCGGCGTTGTCCATCGGCAGGATGCCGCGCACGGGAAACTTGGCGGTCTGCTCGCGCAACTCGCGGCCATTGCCGACCACATAATAGCGGATCTCCAGCTCATCGCCGATCTGCAGCTTCTGATCCTCGGCCAACCAGCCACTGATGAGGATGCCCTCCCCTGCCCCCGGCAGTCCGGCGGCGGCGGCATCGACGGCGGTGATCATCGAATAGGGCGTCGCGCCCTTGGCCGACTTCACGCCGTTGACCAGGTAGGTGAGCACGCCATAGGCACCGGGGCGGGCCGACAACAGATCCTGGGCGACGGCCTCGTCGAGGAAGACGCGGTCGGTGCTGAGTTCCCAAGCCGGCGTCGGCTTGTCGATCGGCGCGAGCTTGAGCGACAGGTCCGCCAGCGTCTTGCCGGCCTCCAGCTTCGCCGCCAGAGCCGAGGCGTCCGGTGCGGCGCTGAGCAGGGCGTTGACCCGACCCTCCATCTCGATCTGCAATTGCAGGTCGGCCAGCGGCACAAAAACCGAGTCGGGCGCGATCTGCGAGGCCACCGGCTGGAAGGTGCCGAAGTCCTCGGCGCCGACGATCGCGCCGACCTCGCGGCGCAGGGTGACTTCCTCGTTGGTGCTGCCGGACAGCGGCGCGTCGCGGGAGATCGCGCTGGGGCGCTCCAGACGCACCAGCACGCTGTCGCCGGTCTTGGCGCCGAGCTTGCGCGCCAGCGACTCGCTCAGGCCGACCTGGCCGGAGGCGAGCTGCGGACCGCGACCGCTCGGACCGAGCTGCCAGAAGCCGCTTTCCACCCCGAGCACCTGGGCGCCATTGACGCGGACATCGCCGGCCGAGGCGGAACCGATGGCGAGGATCAGCGGTGCCGCACCGGCCTCGCGGGCCAGGGTTTCCGTGAACCAGCGATCACCGCCGAGCAGGCCCGTCTGCACGTTGCCGAGGCGGAACTCCGCCACGCGGCGCAGGCTGGCACGCACGGAATCGCCCACCAGCAGGGAACCGCTGAGGATGGCCGAGGCCAGGAAGGCGCCGAACAGCAGGCCCAGATGGCCGCGCCAGTAGTGCCGTGCCGAGGCGAGGATGAAGGAGAACAGCGACATGACTGCACTGAGTCACAAGCCGGGCCGTGTGCAAGCTCAGCGGCGCAGCAGCCACAGGCCGGCCAAGGCCAGCAGCAGGACCCCGGCACCGAGCGCCCAGCGCGGCAGACCGGTCGCCGCGGGCTTGGCCTCGGTGGTGACGGTTTCCACCGGCAGCAGCTCCTCGAGCGTCGGCAGGTTGCGATCCAGCACAGGCGAAGCCTTGGCCGCAGCCGTCCAATCGGCCTTCATGAGCAGGTCCACGCCCGGGTTCTGCTCCTTCACCTGGCAGGAGCACTTGCCGATGAGGAAGGCAGCGGCGGCCTCGATCGTCTCGTTGCGAATGCCCTCGCCCACCAGCGCATAGAGCGCGCGGCCCTGGCCAAAGATGGGAAACACCATGGGCTCGCCCTCCACCTCGCCGAGGCCGTCCTCACTGAGCAGCAACTGCCGCACCAGCATCGATTCGGCGGCATCCGTGCGCGCCACGCGCAGCAGCGAAAACTCCAAACGCAGATCTTCCTCCGGCACCGACACCAGGCCGTTGGCGATGTCCGATTCATCGAGCTTGGGCAGGGTCATGACACCGGCCAGGTAGTCGAGCCGTTCCTGCAGTCGCTGCTCCGCGGCATCATCGAGCGCCTTGTCGCCCGACTCCAGCAGCAGCCAGACCGCGCTCTGGCCCTCGCCCAAGCGACGCACCACCTCGCGGCGTGCCGGTGAATCCAGGACCTGGGCCAGGGTGGCCGCATCGAGGGGAGCCGAGAGCACGGGCTCCTGAATGCCAGACGAAGAGGGAAAGCGCACCACCAGCCAGGGCGCGCGCGCCTGCGGCTGCTGCTCAAAGAGACGTTGCAGTTCCGCTGGCGGATGGTCGTCGAGATCCACCTGACGCACCCGCACGTTCGGCCGTGCGCCCTCGGTGACCTCCGCCGCCTCCAGCGCCTGCGTCAGCTCCGCTGACAGCGCCCCGCGATGAAACACCAGCACCTGGAACGGATCCGCCGGCCAATGCTCGAGCGCATACCGAAACACCGGTACCGAACAGGCCAGAGCCGAGGCAGCCAGAAAGATCAGACCGAGTGACAAACGCGAGGCGGAACGCATGGCGGAAACCAACGCCGCCGGACGGGCGGGGTTTCAGGTTTCAGGTTCCAAGTTTCTAGTCGGCACCGCAGCGTGAGGCATCGGACATCAGCCCTCCACTCTCCACTCTCCACTCTCCACTCTCCACTCTCCACTCTCCACTCTCCACTCTCCGCATCCCTCATCCCTCATCCCTCATCCCTCATCCCTCATCCGATAGCCCTTCCCGCCAGCTCCCGTACTCCTCCTCTCCCGACCCGTCATGAAAGCTCTCCTGCTCCCGCTCTGCCTGCTGTCGCTGTCTGCCCAGGCGGACTGGCCCACCTATCAACACGATGCCAGCCGCGTGGGCCACACGGCGGAAAACCTGAGCACACCGCTGCAGCCGCGCTGGGTGCACAGCTCCCCCGTGCCGCCTGAATTGGCCTGGCCGGGCGAGGATGGTCGCGTCATCGAGGGAATGGAGTTGCAGAACCGCATCCGCTTCGACGATGTCTTCCACACCGCCATCGCCGGTGGCCGCGCCTACTTCGGTTCCTCGGTCGATGGTCGCCTGTACTGCCTGGACCTGGCCACGGGTCGCGAACTCTGGGCGCACTTCACCGACGGCCCGATCCGTCTCGCCCCCATGGTGGCCGAGGGCCGGGTCTACGTGGGCTCCGACGACGGCCATGTGTACTGCCTCGACGCCGGCAGTGGCGAACTGATCTGGCGGCTGCGCGCCGGACCGAACGACGAACGGGTGCTGGCCCGCGGGCGCATGATTTCGCGCTGGCCGGTGCGCACGGGTGTGCTGGTCGATGACGGCGTCGCCTTCTTCGGCGCCGGGGTGTTCCCGCATGAGAAGGTCTTCATTCATGCGGTCGACGCGGCGACCGGCAAGGTGCTGTGGAAGAACGACACCGTCAGCCAGCAGGACGCCGGCCGAAACGATCTCTCGCCGCAAGGCTACCTGCTCGCCACGAAGGACCTGCTGTTCGTGCCCTCCGGCCGCGCCCTGGCCATGGCCTTTGACCGCCGCACCGGCGCACCATTGAGCAAACCCTCGCCCGGCTGGCGCAGCGATGCCGGCGGCCAGATCGGCGGTACACAGGCGATGCTCGTCGAGGACCAGATCCTCGCCGTTGGCGAGCACCAGGTGCTGGCGCTCGACCAGAAAACCGGCAAGACCGGCTACGCCTGGTTCCGCGGTCGGCAGATGACCTTCTCCGGCAGCATGGGCTTCATGGCCAACGGCAAGGCCATCACCGCCATCGACCGCGACGCCCATGCGCGCAGCACCCAGGAGCGCCACGCCCTCGAGATGAAGGCCACCAAACTCAACAGCGACCTGCGCAAGCATGCCGCCGTGGCGGAACTCAAGAAGGTGACCGCCGCCGACAAGGCGCTCAAGGCCGCCAAGGCCGCCGGCAAGGGCATCGCCGAAGCCGAGGCCGCTCTCGCCAAGGTGGCAAAGACCTATGAACCCCTGCGCGCCGATTACCAAGCCAAGAAGGATCAGCTCGCCGACTGGCGCAAGCAGTTGGAGGACTTCAAAGAGGCCGGCGTGGTCTGGAGCAAGCCCCTGGCCCATGAATCCGCCCTCGCCCTCGCCGGCAACACGCTGGTCGTCGGCGGCAAGAACGAGGTCATCTGCCTCGATGCCGCCACCGGCGCGGAAACCTGGAAGAGCGCCGTCGAGGGGGAAGCCCGCGGCCTCGCCATCGCCGACGGCCATCTGCTGGTCAGCACCACCGCCGGCAAGGTCTATGCCTTCGCCGCGGCCGCGCAAAAGCTGCCGGCCCTCGCCGAAACACCGGCCTTGGAAAAGAACCCCTTCCCCCAGGATGACCTGTCGCAACGCTACGCCGACGCCGCCGAACAGATCCTCGCGCACAGCGGCGTGAAGGACGGCTTCTGCCTGGTCATCGGCAGCGAGCAGGGGCGTCTGGCCTGGGAGATCGCCCAGCGCAGCAACCTCAAGGTCTACGGCCTCGAGCCCGATGCCGAAAAAGTCCGCGCCTCCCGCGCCACCCTCGTGCGCACCGGCCTGTATGGCTCGCGCCTCGTCATCGATCACCTCGACCTCACCGTCATCCCGCACGCCAGCTACTTCGCCAACCTCATCGTCTCCGATCACCTGCTGCTCACCGGCAAGATGCCCGGCCTGCCGCAAGAAGTGGCGCGCGTCCTCAAACCCATCGGCGGCATCCTCGCCCTCGGCGTGCCCGCTTCGGCCCCCGCGGCCATCCAGTCTGCCGCCAAGCCGGCGGTCGCCGAATGGCTCAAGGCCACCGGCCTGATCGAAGAAAAGGCCGCGCTGCGCGAAGCCGGCTCCTACGCCCTGCTCACCCGTGCCGCCCTGCCCGGCGCCGATTCCTGGTCGCACCAGTACGGCAACGCCGCCAACACCGCCAGCAACAAGGACGAACGCGTCAAGGGCGGCCTCAGCGTGCTCTGGTATGGCGATCCCGGCCCCGGCAAGATGGTCAACCGCCACGTCGGCGCGGTCGGTCCGATCTCCACCAACGGCCGCCTCTTCATCCAGGGCGAATGGACGGTGATGGCCTACGACGCCTTCAACGGCCGCGCCCTCTGGGAGGTGGAAAACCCCGGCGCCCTGCGCGACGGCCTCAAGGGCGCCTACGAACCCGGCAACATGGCCGCCAGCGACGACCACCTGTTTGTCGCCGTGCAGGATCACTGCAACCAGTTCGACGCCGCCACCGGCAAGGTCGTGCACCAGTTCAAGCTGCCCGCCCAGGACCTGCAGCCCGACAAGCAGTGGGGCTACATCGCCTATGACAACGGCGTGCTCTACGGCGCGGTCACCGATCGCAAGGAACTCGCCGCCGTGCGCGCCCGTCGCTCCAAGGCCGCCGCCCAGGCCAGCGACGCCATCTTCGCCTACGACGTCGCCAGCCAGAAGCTGCTCTGGCGTCACCAGGGCAAGTTCATCTCCCACGTCACCATCGCCATCGGCGACGGCCGCATCTTCTTTGTCGACAGCTCGCTCACCCCCGAGCAGCGCGACGACCTGCTCAAGGCCGACAAGACCGAGCTGGCCAAGCTCACCGGCAAGGCGCGCGACCTCGCCGAGGAGCGCCTGAAAAGCGCCGACGTGCGCATGGCCACCGCGCTCGACGCCCGCACCGGCGAACTCGCCTGGGCCAAGCCCGTCGACGTCACCGACTGCAGCGAGATCGGCATCGGCGGCGGCAGCCTGACCCTCATCTACCAGAACGGCCACCTCGTGCTCGGCGGCGCCAACGCCAACGGCCACTACTGGGAGCAGTACCTCGCCGGCGAGTTCGAGCGCCGCCGCCTCGTCGTGCTCGACGCCGAAAAGGGCAACAAACTCTGGTCCAAGGACGCCAACTACAAGAGCCGGCCCACCGTCATCAACAACGAGATCATCGCCGAACCCTGGGCCTACGACCTCTACACCGGCAAACCCAAAACCCGCACCCACCCGCTCACCGGCGAGGAGACCCCCTGGATGTTCTCCCGCCCCGGCCACCACTGCGGCACCCTCTCCGCCACCCAGCACCTCATGTTCTACCGGTCGAAGTCCACCGCCTTCTACAACCTCGACACCGACGAAGGCACCGAGCACTTCGGCGGCCAGCGCCTCGGCTGCTGGATCAACACCATCCCCGCCAACGGCCTCGTCATGGTGCCCGAAGCCAGCGCCGGCTGCGTCTGCCTCTTCTCCATCGCCTCCACCCTCGTCTTCGAGCCGCGCGACCAAAGCCGCATGAAGTGGGGCGTGTACAGCGCAAGTGGCGACAGCCGTCCGGTCCGTCACATGGCCCTCAACCTCGGCGCCCCCGGCGACCGCCGCGACGCCCACGGCAAGCTCTGGCTCGGCTACCCGCGCCCGTCCTCGCGCGCCGGCATCGACCTGCCGCTCAACCTCAAGCAGAGCTTCGCCAAGGGCGGCGCCTTCTTCGACGTCAACGAAGAGACCCTCACCCTCGCCGGCACCGACACCCCCTGGCTCTACGCCTCCGGCGCCAGCGGCCTGAGCCAGGCGGAAATCCCCCTGCTCAACCCCGGCGACGCCCCCCAGACCTACCAGGTCCGCCTCAGCTTCGCCGCCCCCGCCGGCGACAAGCCCGGCCAGCGTGTCTTCGACATCAAACTGCAGGGCAAAACCGTCGCCGCCGGCCTCGACATCGCCGCCAAAGCCGGCGCCGCCCAGACCGCCCACCTCGAAACCTTCGAGAACATCGCCGTCACCGAAAACCTCGTCCTCGAACTCGTCCCCGCCAACCCCGACGGCCCCCTGCCCGTGCTCAACGCCCTCGAAATCCTCCGCACCGGCGACAAGGAAATCACCGCCGGCGTCGTGGCACGGTAACCAAAGATCGTCGGCGCCGACGCAGCCGCGCCCTACCCTCCTTGGTAGGGACGCGCTGCGCCGCGTCCGACTTGCCCCCCTTGGCCACCGCAGAGATCATCGGCGCCGACGCAGCGGCGCCCTACCCTTCCTTGGGACGCGCTGCGCCGCGTCCGATTTGCCGGCCCCGGATCTGGTGACAGGGAGCAAGAAGCTTCGATGACACGGCAGAGCCATACGAAGCGTTGTCGGAAGCCGCTTTATTCGCTCTGCAATGGTTTCGTTCGCTCTCGCGCCCGATTCAAGATCGGTGGACTTGTGAATCCTCCCGCCATCACGCCGAGTCGGAGAATCGGCGGAGCGAGGATCAGTGCTATTACGGCATGAAGAGGCCCATAGGAAAACTCGCCCACCAGCACCCAGTTCAGGGAACTCGACACAACATAAAGAGCGCCCAAAAGGAATGCAGTGTACATGTAGGCTGTGACCAGGCGAATCACTGTGCCAATGCTCAAAAGGTAGAATTCCATGAATTTCCTAGCGGCTTTCATAAAGTCTCAATCATTGCCACGTCGCTGAACAAGACCCCTCAGCCAGCCATTGTCAGAGCCCATTCTCCACACGGAGACGGTTCACGGTCCCAAGCCTCCCGGAGGGGCCGACCTCGATGATGAGAGGCGTTCATGGTTCGCCCTTGATGGCCGTCAGCTTAGCTTCTGGGTTTCAGGAGGCCCAGAATCCCGAGCCCGACCAAGACCACGCCGACAATGCCCACGACCCCGAATCCAAGGGTGAGCATCTCGGGACTCGCCCCTGTTTCGCTCCCGAAGAGCGTCACCTTGCCCCCTTCAGCCACGCCCGAGAACGTGCGCTGATAGCTGATGTAGGTGAAAACAAGGATCGCGATGCCAACAACAATGCGAACGAGTGAGGATATTGGATTCATGGGATTGACTGATGGATATGAGGTTTTTTGGCTCAACGGGACAGGCAAACAAGGCCCTTCAGCCTCCAGTTGCCAGAACCCGCTTTCCACACGGAGACGGTTTACGGACCCAGCCCGCACGGAGGGGCCGGCTTGGTCGCTGAGAGGCGTGCATGGCAAAAGGCTCTCTGAAACGGAAAGGCCCGTCAAGAAAAAGACGGAAGCAAACCCTCAGCCCGCCGTCTGGCGACGACGCCTCCCCGAGACCGTAGGCGCGTTGGCCACAACGCGGGCTTGGCCACCGCAGAGATCGTCGGCGCCGACGCAGCGGCGCCCTACCCTTCCTCGGGACGCGCTGCGCCGCGTCCGATGTGCCTGCCCCGGATCATTGCACGTTGGCCACAACGCAGGCCTGAGCCAAACAAGGGCGCAGGGTGCCCGAGGCTTACCAAGTCCATCCTTTGCGGCCAACACTCCGATCTTTCGCCAAGCCGAGGGTGGCGATTTGGCCCCGTTCAGGGCCATGACCAGCCCGAGTTCCGCCGGGCTTCAGCCCGTGCTGAGACAACTCGCCATTGAGTTTGGAAGCCAGAACCTTGTCGAGGAGGCACGGCACATGAATCTTCGATTTGGCGGCGCGGCACTCGTCAGCGCCTCCCTCGGGCTTGCAGTGCCTATTGGCCCCCATCCAGAACGGGCTTTTTTAAGAATCTAAATCTACCGGTGAACTCATAATCTTCACTCTCTTCGATCACAAGTATGCACTTCACCTTGGTCTTTATGTCCTCAGCTTCGAACTGATAAGGGGCGATCCTCTCACCTTGTCGTTCACCAAAGAACGGACCGAGTCGAACCCCTCCTCCAGTCCGATTTACAATGAATGAGCGCTCGATCATCTTCACCAACTCAGGGTCACTTTTGGCGATTCGCAACTTCACTTCATCCCAACTGATACTGCCACCGGCTAAGGCACACTGAAAAAACAGTATCATCAAGAGATTGAACTTTATGATGATTTTCATGTGTGGGCGGACAGCAATCCTTCAGGTTCGCGTTGTCAGAACCCATTCTCCACACGGAGACGGTTCACGGACCCAACCCACCTGGAGGGGCCGGCTTGGTCGCTGAGAGGGATGCATGGCAAAAGGCTCTCTGAAACGGAAAGGCCCGTCAAGAAAAAGGCGGAAGGAACCTTCAGCCCGCCGTCTGGCGACGGCGCCTCCCCGGGACCGTAGGCGCGTTGGCCACAACGCGGGCTTGGTCACCGCAGAGATCGTCGGCGCCGACGCAGCGGCGCCCTACCCTTCCTTGGTAGGGACGCGCTGCGCCGCGTCCGATTTGCCGACCCCGCAGGCTGAAATCCCCCGAATCACAGGCCCCTCAAGCTTGTCTCATGCGCAAATTCGCCCGACACAGGCCCTTGTCCTGCCGACACGCGCCCTTGTCCTCCCGACACGAGCCTTTGTCCTGCTGACACACGCCTTTGTCCTGCCGACACAAGCCCTTGCCCTGCCGACACGCGCCATTGTCCTGCCGACACACGCCCCTGTCCTCCCGACATAAGCCCTTGTCCTCCCGACACACGCCCTTGTCCTGCCGACACAAGCCTTTGTCCTGCCGACACGAGCCTTTGTCCTCCCGACAAGCTGGCACCTGCACCTCACTGTACCCGCGAATCCGCCCGATCTACGGGTCCTTTTGCCGGTCTCAGGACGAAAACCGCCCGATCCACGCCCGTATCAGGCCCAATCCCGGGCCAAACCTCCCAAGCCCCGGGCACCTCCAGGACTTCGCAGGCCGATGCCTGCCACTACGCGGGGCTCCCCCGCCCTTTTGGCGTTCCTTGCGTTCTTTTGCGGCCAAGAACACCTGCCTCCCCTCCCCCGCAGCCATGGCTGGCCCGACGGATTGGGGCGATCGGGCCACGACTTAAATCCGAGTCATCGCCCGGCTTCAGCTGAAGCCGCGATGGTCAACCGCAGGTAGAACCTTTTAAGGTCAGACACGGCTTTCAGCGCGGCGCTGACCAGAGTTGTGTGGGTGCCTGGTTGGCCTCTTTCTTCTCCTTCGCGATCATGGCAAGCACTTCGTAACCGAGCAATCCAGGAAAGAAGGTCAAAACCTGTCCTTTCCGATCTTTCACGCGGAGCATTCCGAAAAAGGCGCTATACCAAACAGACTTCAGATCAGACCACCGCATCTCTGTCTCACCCTGCACCAAACTTTCTGCCGACACCTTCACAATGTGGGAAAGCCTGCCAAAATGCCTGATCAAGAAAATCGCCGCGGCTCCAAAACCGACAACCAGACAACTAATCGCCACCCATTCTTTCTCCTCTCGCCCTTCACTGATGCGGATCATCAGCACATAAAACGGCATGACCACGAAGAACACACAACCAATAATCATCGCGATAAAGAATCCCTTCATCCAGCGTGGATAGCATAGCAGCAACGACACCTGCTGCAGTTCTTGAGAAATTGGCGACTCTGGCGCTTTCATTACCTTACGGCCAACACTAAAGTTCAGACACGGAGGCACGTAGAGCAGGAGTTGTCTGTGCCGTCTGGTCGACGATTTGGTTTATCACTGCAAGAAATCTTTTAACGTTGGCCTTATTCTTACCCCAATCAAGACACTGCGTTGGCAAAGCACATCTGCTTGTAATTAAAATCGTTCGGGCTGTCTCGAATTTAATCGTGACCTTCTCACCCCAAGATCTGAAGTTCATGTTCGTTGATGCTAGAATCTCCATCGGTCCTACTTCCCGCATAGACCAAGAAAGCCGGGCAAGAGCCTCTTTGGTAGCGAGCCGAAGGTCGATGCCATTCTGAGAATCGTAACGCTCAGTGTGGTAAGCTGGAAATCCGAAGGCCATTTGATTGATTCATTTGTCAACAGTATCATTTCAGCCGCCTTGTGTCCGAACTGTTCGGACACACAGAGGCTTGGTACGTACAACAGTCGCCCAGGCATGCAGACAGGGTGTCGGAATGACGGGCACGTGAGGAGGCTCTTCGAAACGGGGAGACCCGTCAAGAAAAAGACGGGGGCGCGGAGGGATCACAGATCTCAAATTCACCCAAGGCGGGCTCCGATACCCTCTCAGGATCCGCATCTGATCCGCGGTTCACCACCGGCTGGCGGAGCGGCGGTCCGAAGGAAAGTCTCACGACTTCCGCTCCACGGAGCCGGCCACGGACCGCGAAGCATCGAGAATCTTGGGCAACTGGGCCTGTCAAAACGGGACACTCCTCGTCTTGTCGACGGTAGACTTATTTCCAAACGCGACAAGGATCAAACGCATGAGTATAGTCCTGAAATCGTTCGGCGACAAATTCCCCGTTAAACATGACGCCGTTAGAAAGCACACCAATTTTTAACTTTTCGCTGTAGATATAGTATTCAACATCAGCAAGCTTCCCGACTCGATAGCGCTCATCTATAGAGCAAACCATTATTTCCTCAGGAAATAATTTATAACCGAACTCCGCCTTATAGTCATCCAACTTCTCTTTGACACTTTGTTGGCTTTTATCATTGTTTATGTAAGCAACCAGTCTGGACATCTTGCCAGACTCACTGCACATCGGGGAGTTCTTTGTCGCAGGAAGCGCGTTGATTAAATACACAAACGGCACCGCTTCCAGAGCCATTAGGATGATGACGTATTGAATTTTTATTCTCATAATTATCTATCGATAATTCTTCAGCACCATAATGCTGAAATCGTCCTGTTGAATAGAATTTTCATGTCGCGATGATGCGTTAAAATACCAGAATGATGGAGCAGGAGAGTCAGCCGACATGCAACCCACTTCGTGAGTGAGGGCTTCCTGACCTCCACCCTTTCAGGATAATCTGCGAAATGGTGGACCTGCGGGATTGGGGTGGCTGGCAGGCCGAGGTGGCAGAGCGGAGGAGGGCCTCCGCACTCCAGAGCGCTGCGCGCGGTCGGGGGTTTGGCCTCCGTGAGCTCTGTGGCCTCCGCGCGAAACCTGCTGAAGCGTTGCGCGCCTTATCCCTTATCCCTTATCCCTTATCCCTTCCCCCACACCCCTCACAATCCTGTCGCTGCGGCAGGCGGGTGCGACGAAAGCGCATGCTCGACAGATCCATCGACAGCAGTTCGCCGGCGAGCGGTTCGCCGAGGCCGGTCAGCAGCTTGATGACCTCGACCGCGCCGATGCAGGCGGCGGTGCCGGAGACGGCGCCGAAGACGGGAAACTGGCGTTTCCAGGTGGGCGGCACCTCGGGCACGTAGCAGCGCAGGCAGCCGGTGCGACCCGGCACAAAGGTGGTGACGCTGGCTTCGAAGCCAGCCATGGCGCATTCGACCATGGGTCGGCCCAGGCGCATGGCGGCATCGTTGAGGGCGAGTCGCTCCTGGAACAGCGGGGCGGCATCGACCACGACATCCGCCTGCCCCACCCAGGTGTCGGCATTCGCGGGCGAGATGTTTTCCGCGACGCCGGTCAGACGGATGAGCGGATTCAGCTCGCGCAGGCGGCGCAGGATGCTGTCGATGCGCGGCTGGCCGATGTGATCGGTGGTCTGCAGGAGCTGGCGGTTGAGATCGGCCGGCTTCAAGACGCCGCCGTGGGCGAGGATGAGGTGGCCGACGCCGGCGGCGGCGAGTTCGTAGGCGACGAGTCCGCCAAGGCCGCCGACGCGGGAGATGAGCACGGTCGCCTGCTTGAGCTTGAGCTGGCCGGCCTCGCCCATGCCCTCATGCCACATCTGCCACTCGTAACGGGCGAGTTCGTCGGGCGACAGGGTTGCGTCGGTGGGCTTCATGCGGCAGGCAGTTCGGTGCGCACGCCTTCGGGTTCGAGGTGGAAGACGCGATCGGCCAGGGCCTCGGCCTCGGCCTTGGAATGGGTGACGTGCAGGACGGTGACGGCGTGGTCGCGCTGGACGCGGCGCAGCAGGGCCGTCAGCTCGCCGCGCCGGGCTTCGTCCAGCGCCGACAGCGGTTCATCGAGCAGCAGCACCTTCGGATCCGCCGCGAGGGCGCGCCCGAGGGCGACTCGCTGCTTTTCGCCACCGGAGAGTTTGTCGGGCAACCGGTCGAGCAGGTGGACGACGCCGAGTTCCTCGGCGAGCTGGCGCACGCGCGCCTGGATCTCCGCTTCCGGTCGGCCGCGCAGGCGCAGGGCAAAACCTATCTGGCGATCGACGCGCAGGTTGGGGAACAGGGCGATGTCCTGCGGCAGGTAGCCGATGCCGCGCTCGCGCGGTGGCAGGTGCGAAACCTCGCGTTCATCAACCCAGACGCGACCGGCGAGCGGCCGGCGCAGGCCGCAGAGGATTTCCAGCAGGGTGGTCTTGCCGCAGCCGGTGGGACCCATGAGCACGCCGTAGGTGCGCGAGGGCACCTCGAGGTCGATGCCGCGCATGTGAAAGGCGCCGGCGCGCCAGGCGATGGCTTCGAGTCGGATCATACGCGTTCTCCGGTGATGCGGACGACCACCAGCACCGCCACGGCGATGAGGATCATGAGCAGGCTGACGGCGACCGCGGCCTCGAGATTGCCGACGCTGAGTTCGAGCCAGACGGTGGTGGGCAGCACCTCGGTCTTCAGGCGCGTGGCACCGGCGAAGACGAGGATGGGACCGAACTCACCGAGGCTGCGCGCCCAGGCGATGCAGAAGGCGGCGACCATGCCGCGGCGGGCGGCCGGCAGGGCGACGAGGCGGAAGGCCTGGCCGGGGGTGCAGCCGAGGGTGAGCGCGACGTCCTCGGGTCGCGCCGGCAGATGATCGAAGGTGCCGCGCAGGGAGCGGATGGCGAAGGCGGCGGCGACCGTGAACTGGGCGAGCACGACCCCGGCGACCGTGTAGGTGAAGACAATCCCCTGCTCGATGAAGCGGCCGATCGGGGTCTGAAAAAAGATCAACAGGCAGAGCCCCACCACCATCGGCGGCAGGACGATGGGGATATCGAGCGCCGCATCGAGCAGGGATTTGCCGCGAAACTCGCGGCGCGCCAGCAGGTAGCCGATGGGCAGGCCGATGAGCAGGGCGAAGAGGGCGGCGGCGGTGCTGGTGAACAGGCTCAGCCAGGCGGCATACTGGATCGCCGGGCTGGCGAGGGCCTTGAACCAGTGCTCCGGCGGACTGTACCCGGCGGTGGCACCGATGAGCAGGGCCCAGAACAGCAGGTACCCGGCGCAAACGAGCGCGAGCAGGATCCAGAAAGCTTGGGCACGAAGAACGGACACGGAAGATCGACCATGACTGCCCCAGCCCAAAGGTCAACTTGGCTTCGCCATTGGAGATCTCAGATTTCAAATCCACCCATTCCCCAAGATAAGCCCACCCTTCGGCGCCACTCGAGGGTTGCAAGGGCGGCCGGAAGCCGCGACAGTCGTGTTCCACCATGTTCCGCCGCGCGTTCCTCACTTCCCTTGCGCTCATGTCCGCCACCCTGCCCCTCTCCGCCGCTGTCACTTCTGAAATCTGGGGCCACACCGCGGCGGGCGAGCAGGTGCGCCTGTTCACCCTGAAGAATGCCAAGGGCATGGAGGCCGCCATCACCAACTACGGCGGCATTCTCGTGCGCCTGACCGCCCCCGACCGCCAGGGCAAGTTCGCCGATGTCGTGCTCGGCTTTGACACGCTGGCGCCCTACCTCGGCAAGCACCCGCACTTCGGCTGCATCACGGGTCGCTACGCCAACCGCATCGGCGGCGCCAGCTTCACGCTCGACGGCGTCGAGCACAACGTCACCGCCAACTCGGGCAAAAACCACATCCACGGCGGCAAGCTGGCCTTCGACAAGAAGGTCTGGCAGGCGCGCGTGCTTGAGGATCGCAACGGCCTGGAACTGCGCCATGTCAGCCCGGATGGCGACGAGGGATTCCCCGGCACGCTCGACTGCACGGTGACCTATGTGCTCGACGACAGCAACCGGCTGGCGATCGAGTATCGCGCCACAACCGACAAGCCCACGGTCGTCAACCTGACCAACCACAGCTACTTCAACCTGGCCGGCGAGGGCTCCGGCGACGTGCTCGGCCACGAAGTGCAGATCCATGCCGAGGCCTTCACGCCGACCGATGACGCCCTGATCCCGACGGGTGAGGTCGCCAGCGTGCTTGGCACCGCCCTCGACTTCAGCCAGCCGCGCCGGCTCGGCGAGCGCATCGATGCGTCCTTCAAGCCGCTCGTGCAGGGCAAGGGCTACGACCACAACTACGTGCTCAAGGGCGAGGGCCTGCGTCCGGCGGCCCGTGTGCGCGAGCCGGTCAGCGGCCGGGTCATGGAACTGCTCACCACCGATCCCGGCGTCCAACTGTACACCGGCAATCACCTCAAGGGCGTCGCCGGCAAGGGCGGCCATGTCTACGAGTCGCGTCACGGCTTCTGCCTGGAAACCCAGAAGTTCCCGGACAGCCCGAACAAGCCGCAGTTCCCCACCGCCACCCTGCGACCCGGCGAGACCTACCGCCACACCGCGATCTTCCAATTCTCCGCCGAGTGACCGCCGCCACCGACCACACGCCCGCCTTTGTGCGCGAGCAGGACTTTGCGGTGCGCCAGCACCAGGGCACGCGCGAGAACCAGGAGGACAGCTACGCGCTCAGCGAAGCGGCCCTACCCGGCGACGCCCCCGCCTCGCGACTGCTGCTCGTCGTCGGCGACGGCCTCGGTGGCCATGCCGGCGGCAGCGTCGCCAGCTACCTCGCGGTGAACGCCTTCCTGCGCAGCTTCGAGGGCCGCAGCGAAGCACTGCCCGAACGCCTGCGCGGCGCGCTCGACACCGCCAATGAAACGGTGGGCCTGGTTAGCCAGCGCATGCCCGAGGTGGTGTCGTCCATGGGCACCACCCTGCTCGCCCTGCTGGTCGGTCGCGACCGGGTGCAGTGGATCAGTGTCGGCGACTCACCGCTCTTCCTCTTCCGCGCCGGCAAGCTGAGCCGCCTCAACGAGGATCACTCGTACGCGCCCGAATTGGAAAGCCGGGTGCGCGAGGGTAGCCTGACCGAGGAGGAGGCCGAACGCCACCCGGGTCGCCACCGCCTGCAAAGCGCCCTGCTCGGCGGCCCGATTGCAAGGGTCGATCTGCCCAAGGAACCGCATCCACTGGAGGCTGGCGACATTCTGATTGCGGCCAGCGACGGCATCCTGACGCTGGCCTCACGCGCCATCGAGCGCATCCTCACCTACGGCCGCGACAGCAGCGCCGGCAAACTCGCCGACGCCCTCATCTTCGCTGTCCGCCAGGCCAACCACCCGCGCCAGGACAACACGACGCTGGCCCTGGTGAAGATCGGCTGAGGCCCTCAGCCCGCCTGCGGCATGAGGAAACCCTGCTCGTCGAGCTGCACGCCGCTGAACTTCAATTCCCGGCCGCTGGCCAAACCGAGCAACCGGACACCGTCGGTCTCGGGCTCGTAGGCGATGCCCGGAAGCAGTCGCCCCAGGGCGCCCTCGCGATGGCCAAGCTGGCCACCCTCCTCGCCCTCGGGCATGGCCGGATCCGGCACGCTGATGGCGATGAGTTCACCACTGGCCTCATCCACGAAGCCGCGCAGCACGCCGCTCGGCACCGACACGTCCTGCGCGCTCGTCCAGAGCAGGCTCAGCCGCGCCCCGGCCGGGGCGACGGCGAGGTCTTCGACGCGGGTGGCAACAAAAATCCAGGACCCGGTCGCCGGGGGTTGCGAAGCGACCCGCACGCCGCGGCGTTTGAAGGCGGCGAACTCGCGCAGCGAGGCGACGAGGGATTCGTCGACGGAGCCGGCTGTGACGATCGTCTCGCCGGCGCGCACCCACTCGGCCTCGCGCAGGCGCAGGGCATTGGCCAGGACGATCCGCCGCCGCGGATCGGTCTCGCGCGCCAGTTCACGCTTCGCCAGCAGGGCCTCGGCGCCGAGCGCCAGGATTTGCCGGCGCACCGCCTCGGGGGTCGCCTCGCGCGCCTCCAGCGGAGTGCCATACCAGGCCTTCACCGGATAGCGCAGGCGACGCGGCCACTTGCTGAAGAAATGCCCGCCCTCGAACGAGGTGAAGGAACCGTACAGGCCGTCCAGATACACCGGCACCACCGTGGCATTGCCCTGGCGGGCCATGATTTCGTAGCCCTTGCGCAGGTCATTGACCATGCCATGGCGGGTGATCTGGCCCTCGGGAAAGAGGGCGACAATGCGGCCCTCCTTGAGCAGGCCGCTGACCGCGCGGATGGCGTCCTTGGCACGGGTGGGCGAGATCGGCACGGTACCGACGATGCGCAACAGCGGCGTGAAGGGCCAAAGGTTGTACAAGGCATCCCACATGACAAAGCGCACGGGCCGCTCGCAGGCGGCGCCGAAGACAAAGGCGTCGATGTAGCTGACGTGGTTGGCGAGCAGCAGCACGCCGCCGTTTTTGGGCACGCGCTCCTGGTGCACCGAGCGCACCTTGTAGATCAGACGCACGCCCAGCAGCAGGACAAAGCGCAGCAGGTAGTGCGGCAGCAGGCGCACGACGTAGATCGAGGCGACCACCATCAGCGCCGCCAGCACCCAGAACTGGCCGCGGAAGCCGAGCCCGGCCATCTTCAGCAGGACGAGGCAGAGTACCGCCGCGACGCCCGCCAGGCTGTCGAGCAGGTTCATCGAGGCGAGCACGCGGCCTCGCTTCTCCGGCTCGGCCTGATCCTGGATGAAGGCCTGGATGGGCACCATGAAGCAGCCGCCGGCAAAGCCGACCAGGGCCAATGCCTCCTCAAAGTTCGGCGAGTTCACCGGCATCAGGCCGGTCCAGAACAGGGCCGCGGCGAGGCCGAGGGCACCGACCGGAATGAGGCCGAGCTGGGGTCCACGCCGGTTCACCCAGGCGACAAACAGGCTGCCCGCCACCGTGCCCAAACCGACCATCAGGGTCATGCGCGAGGAAGCCCCGGCCGCGCCGCCCAGGGTCGGATCCGGATGCAGGGCGAGGCCGATGTCGACAAACATGGCCGCGGCCATGCTGGCCACGAACCAGTAGGTCGAGTTGCCGAGAAAAGCGCGCCGCATCGGCGGTGAAGCCAGGCACTCCTTGAGATGGCTGAAATGCTCCCACCAGAGCGCGTGGCGGTAGCGCACCTGCGGGTGCGCCGGGGTCGGCAGGATCCAGCGACCCGCGATCAGCGCCACCAGGGCCACCCCGAACAGCCACCAGATCGGCGTCGCCGCCGCCTGCCAGGCATTGCCGCTTGCCGCGAACTGGGCATCAAACCAGGCTCCCCCCACCCCGAGGCCGGCGAGAATGCCGACCATGGTCACCAGTTGCAGCCCGCCCGCCGCGACACCGAGCCGGCGCGAACCTGCCAACTCCTTGAGGATGCCCATCTTCGCCGGGCTGTACAGGGTCGACTGCAGGGCCAGCAGGAAGAACGCACCCAGGGCGAGCGCGATGCCGAGCGTACCGGCCTCGGACTCAAAGCAGGCGCCGGCGAGGAGCAGGATCAGGGCCTGGGCGACCAGCATGGCGCGGATCACCGAGCGCTTGGAGTAACGATCGGAGAAATAGCCGGCCAGGGGCGCAAACAGAATGAAGGGCAGCAGGATGATGGCCCCCAGCCAGACCCCGATGTTGTCGCCGAACAGGCCCGCCGCCGCCTTCGGCGCCAGGCCGACCAGCATCATCTTGAGCACGTTGTCGTTGAAGGCATTGAGCAGGGTCACCCCCAGCACCAGTGCCAGCGAGGCAAGGGCGCGTCCCGGCAGGCGCGGCAGGCGGTCGAGGTGTTCAGTGTCGGAGGAGGAAGCGGACATGGGAGGGCAATCGGGCACCGCCCAGGCTTGCTTCGCCCCGGCCGTGCCCCGCCCGGCTTCCTTAGCGCATTCCCGAGCGCTTGCATCCTTTCGCATGGAGGGTGGGCAAAATTCCTGAAAGGAGCGCCCGGCCGGCACGCAGACTCCCCATGCGCCGTCGCCACCTGCTCCGTTCCCTCGCTTCCCTGCCCGTCCTGCCCGCGGTCGCCCGCGCCAGCGACCGGGGCGACGACCTGGAAAACCCGTACGCGGAGGTCGACTGGCAGGCCTGGTCCTGCCTCGATTCGATGTCGCACCAGCACCAGGGCCAGAGCGAGGCCTCGCTGGAGACCTTCCGGGCCATGGGCTACGGCCACTTCGCCTTCAGCAACTACTACCCCTCGGCCCCCACCTACCCGCTGCTGGCCGGCTTCACCCAGAAGCATCCGGAAGTGATCGCCGCCCCCAACGCGGAGCATCACAGCTTCACCGACACCGGCCTGCACTGCAACGCCCTCGGCAGCCTGTATGCCAGCGGCTACGGTAGTGACACGCGGGCGGCCGACCGCGCCACCAGCCCGCTGTTGCGGCGTTTCGACGGCTTGACGGTGTTTCGTGAGCCGCGCCCGTGGGAGGGCGTCTACCGACTCGATGTCCGCCTCGCCGCCAAGGGCGAGGCCAGCGAGGCGGTGCTGACCCTGACTGGCGCGCACGAATGCCACTTCCGCGAAGCCTTCGCCGACCGCGGCCCGGTGACCGGGCGTCGCCTCAAGCCCGGCAATCACACGCTGTACCTGCGCGCCGAGGCGGAGGTCCTCGACGTCCGCCTCGAGTTTGATCCGGCCGCGCTCGAGGTCAGCCAGTTCCGCCTCATGCAGGGCACCAACCGGCCCTGGCGCGAGGTCTTCCGTGCCGCGCTCGACGGCGAGACCGTCGACGGCCAGCGCCGCGGCGGGCTGCTTGTTCCTGACGGCGGCGGCCTGACCCTGAATCATCCGACCGGCCAACTCGCCGACTACGCCGCCATGCTCGACTTCGACCCGCGTGTGCTCGGCATCGAGGTGTGGAACCAGCTCACTTCCGGCTTTGGCTCCAGCCGCGGCTTCTACGATCGCGGCGACGGCCCGGTGCTGCACTTCTACCGCCTCTGGGATGACATCCTGCGCAGCGGTCGCCGCTGCTGGGGCTTCTTCGTCAAGGACCACAACACCTTCGGCCGCGGCCGCAACGTCCTGCTGCTGCCGCCGCTCGAGGGCCAATCCGCCGCCGAACGCGAGGCCACCGCGCTGCGCGCCTACCGCCGCGGCTGCTTCTTTGGCTCGGTCGCCGCCCTTGCCACAAACGAGGCGGGCGAGGTCGTCGCCCCCTATGACCGCAGCGGCTTCCGCTTCACCCGCCTGCAGGTCCGGCGGGATGCCAAGGGTCGCCCCGAGGCCCTGGAGGTCGCGGTCGGCGGCCAGGACTTGGAGCGCAGGCCGAACGTGCAGATCCGCTTCGTCACCGACACCGGCCTCGCCGCCGTCGCGGATGCCAGCGAGGCGGAGTTCCCGCTCACCCGCGCTGCCGACGGCCGACTGCAGGCGGCCTTTGTGCGCGTCGAAGCCTTTGCCTATCCAACGACCCATCTGCAGGGCCAGCCGCTCACGGCCGAGCACCTGCGCGGCCTTGAGGTCGATGCCATCTCGCGCCTGCACGACCGCCTTGCCCCGCGTGGCGCGACCTTTGCCGGCAGCGATCCCGCCCTGCGCACACCCCTGCCCATCGTCGATCTGATCTTCTCCCAGCCGCTGCGGCGGGTGTGAAATCAGTCCGGCAGCGAGGCCAGCCAGTCGAGCCGGTGGCGCAGCTTGGCCCGGCGCGCGGCATCGGGCTGGGGATAGAGGATCGGATACCAGGCGCACATCACCGCCGCACGAGCGATGAGACATTGCTCCAGCAAATCGGCCTCGAAACGGCCGCCTGCCTCAGCGTAACCGGCGAGCATTGCCTCGGCCGTGACGGTGTCACGCTCAAGCAACCTGGCGTTCCAGATCAGCGAAGCCAGATCCCATTCCACCGGCCCGACAAAGGCGTCCTCCCAGTCCGACCAGCGCAGGCCATCCGCGGTGACCAGCAGGTTGCCCTCGTGGGCGTCGCCATGCAGGGGCTGGGCCGGTGCATGTTCCAAAGCGGCCAGCGCAGTTTGGAGTCGGCGACGCACGAGCGACTGCTCGGCCATCGGCAACAGCTCGCGTTCCACCAGCAGGCTCTGCGCCTCATGCAAAATGGCCAGGCGCGGCAGCGGCTCGACCAGGTCGCGCAGGGCCTCGTGGCACTGACGCAGGGTTTGTCCCGCCTGCCGGGGGTCGGGCGAGCGGTCGAGGATGTCGACGTAGCGCCAGAAGTTGAGGGGAAAGCCGTCGCGCCAGTGCGGCCCCGGCGGCAGGGCGTCGTGCAGCGGCACCACCGGCGCGCCGCGCTGGGTCAGGTGCAGGGCGACCGCGTTCTCGCGCTCAAACCAGGCCGTGCCCTGGCGCGGGCCGTCGCGATCCTGCACCACGCGCGCGACCAGATCGGCGGTCAAACGCACCACCAGCGTATTGCCGTTCTGCAAGATGTCGCAGCGGTCCGGTTCAAGGCCGTGAGCTCGCAGCGTGTCGATCGCGGCGCGCAGGGCGGTCTGGGAACAGGCGGAGAGCATCACCGATCTCACTCGCGTGGCTGGTGCTGGGCGCTGCGGATCAGGCGCCGGGTGTCGT
The DNA here is from genome assembly GCA_966252325.1 of uncultured bacterium. Classification (GTDB taxonomy): domain Bacteria; phylum Verrucomicrobiota; class Verrucomicrobiia; order Verrucomicrobiales; family Verrucomicrobiaceae; genus Prosthecobacter. The sequence goes on from CBINON010000025.1 coordinate 59,036, forward strand.
AGCCCTGGTCGCGGGCGATCTTCAGCAGGCGCTGCAGCGTCATCTCCGGCAGGACCCGATCGCGCGCCAGCACCCAGAGGTAACGTCGATCCGGCGTGCCAACGAGGGCCGTTTGATAATCCGCGTCCACGTGCAGAATCCAGTAGTTGCCCTCTTCCGGCAGCGGGATGAAGACCGAAAACCACTCGTTGAAGCGCACCAACAATCTTGAGTTCGCCCCGGGGTTGAGCACCCGCGCCTGGCCGCGAACCTCGCGGGTCGTACCATCCGCCCGCACAGCGATGTTGCGCACCGACACTTCCCCGTCCGGCCGCAATCCGTACTCCGCGATGGCCGCCTCCTGCTCCTTTTGGAAGGGCATCGGCAGGCGGGCGATTTCATGCCAGCGACCGAGGTAGCGCGTCAGCTCGACGCGTTCAGCCGTGGCCGGCGGGTCGGCTTCCGGGACTGAGCCACAGGCAGTCAGGAGCAAGGCTGCAATCAGTAGGCACAAATGGCAGTTCAGCATCCGTCAACCTAATCGCAAAGCCTGCTTCTGCGCTGAAAATCGACCAGAATTCCGCCTCTGCGTTCGCCAAGTCAGTGTCAGGTGATGCCCAGGCTCAGACTGCGAACCGGTCGACGGCAAAGCTCACTTCTTGGTCCACTCCACCACCATCTTGTTACCCGCCCCCGCCCCGACGGCGGCGGTGCCTTTTTGGATCAGCTTGCCGTCGGTGCCAAAGAGAAAGAACATGGGGCGCGTCTGGCTTTCGTCGCCCACCTGGTCACGAATGTTCCTGTCCTTGAAATCGGTGAGGACGATCAAAAAGTTGTCACGCACCAACTGGCGGGTCTGCTCGAGATCCAGCATGCCCTCGATGTGAAAAGCCTGCCCGGGCTTCTTCGAGTCGTAAGCAAACACCAGCACCCTCTTCCCGTCCTTTTCGCCACGCTTGATCGCCGCACCCACATTGTTGCCGGCACTCATGCCAAGGAAGGACTGCGCATCAAAATCATCGGCGATGGCCTTCGTGCATCCCACCGCGAAAAGGGTCAGGGCAAAAAGGGGTCCGCGCGCGTTCATCAAGTTTTGGAGGAATTTAGGGCCGATCCATGCAACGAAACGCCATTCTTCGTTCTTGCCACGCCTTTATCCGACCACCCGCCAGGTTAGCTCCAGTCCGAGGCCCAGCGGCAGCGGCGTCACCGGCCCGGCCGGGGTTTCCAGGAGGGCGGTGGTCGAGGCCGCCTTCTCCATCCGGAAGCGGGCCGAGGACACCGGAAAGCCGTAGAAGGCCGGACCGTTGCGGCAGAGGAAGCGCTCGAAGGCGTCGCGACCGGCGGCCGTGCCAAGATCGGCCCCGGCCTGCTCGAAGGCCATGGCGTAGAGCTGTGGCGCGCAACCGCCGGTGAAACAGCCGGCGGCACAGCCGCAGGCGGTCGCCTTGGTGGTGTGCGGGGCGCTGTCGGTGCCGGCGAAGAACTTGTCCTGCCCGGCCTGAAGCACCTGCTCACGCAGTGCGGCGCGGTCATCTTCAAACTTCACCACCGGCAGGCAGTAGAGGTGGTACTTCAGGCCCTGGATCAGATGACCCAGGGTGAACAGCAGGTGCTGCGGCGTGATCGTCGCCGCGACATGCGCCGGAGCCGCGGCGACAAACTCCGCGGCGACACGCGTGGTGATGTGTTCACAGACAATGCGCAGGCGCGGGTGCGTCTCGAGCAGGCGCGGCAGACGCTCGCGGTAAAAGCGTGTCTCGGCGTTCTGACAGGCGTCGAGGTAGTCCGGCCCGCTCAGCGCATGCTGCTCGCCGTGGATGCACAGGACGACGCCGCACTCCTCCATCGCGCGCAGCACCTCGCCGCCGATCAGGTCATCCATGGGCAGGCCGTGCTCGGCGTTGGTGGTGCCGTGCGGCGGGTAGTACTTGCAGGCGCGCAGCAGGCCGGCCGCCGCCCCCTCGCGGATCATCGCCGCGGTGGTCTGGCGCGTCAGATACAACGGCACGATCAACTGCTCAAAGGCATCGGCACCCGCGGCGCGCAGGTCGGCCGTGTAGCTTTCGATCGACCAGGCCGCGTCCTCGGCCGGGCCGAAGACCCGGGCCACCGGCGGCTGGGTGTTGGGCATGGCCAGCGCACCGGCGCAGCCCATGTCGAGATGCGCCTTCACGTAGGCGGCCACGGCCGGCCCCTGGCGGAAGTGCGTGTGGAGGTCGAACCAGCGCGGCAGATCAAGAAGCATGCGCCTCTGTTAGCGCGGGCGGCGCGGGGGTCAACGCCGAGACAGGCGCGGTTCGGCCAAAATTCAGCCTCAAAGCTTGACCAGCAGCAGGCGGGCGACCTCCACCGCCTTGGCGGTGTTGACCTGGGGATCGTCGGACAGGTTCACCCAGACCGAGAAACGCACACCGTTCTTGAAGAAGATGTACTGCTTGCCCTCGGCGGCGAGGAAGGCGAACTCGCCAACGCCCGGCAAGTCCTCCCCGGTTGTGTAGGAACGCAGGTCCTGAAGTTCCCGCAGGGTCGTCCGCCGCAGCCAGCCCACCTTGATCGAGTTCTCAACCGGCAGCGTCATCTTCAACGCCCCGGTGGTCTGGCGCGTGCGGTCGCTCTTCCAGGCGTACTCAACGACCTCGGTGATCGGATGCTTCTCGCTGCGCAGGTGCTCCTTGCGGGCGACAGCCGCCTCCTGACCGGCAATGCCGGCCGCTTCCTCGACGGTGAACCACTGGTCGACCTTGCCCACCCAGTCCTGCACTGCCCGATCCTCCGCCGACTGGACCGGCAGCCAAAACAGCAAAAGCGACAGCAAGGGAAGCCAAGATTTCATCTAGGCAGAATAAGGGGATCTGACACCCCCTGGCAAGCCACATTGTGGCTGCTCAGCGCCCCGCCTTGGTCTGCCGGCGCAGGAACTGCATCAGCGCCTTGACGGCCTTGCCCTGAAACCGTGCCGGATTCCACATCAGCGCCACGGTGCGGGTGGGGCGTTCACCACTGAACGAGCGATAGACACGTCGGTCGCTGAGATCGAGCCGGCGCGCCATCTCCGGCACGATGGAAACCCCGTGCTCGAGGGCGACCAGTTCCTGCACGGTGGTCAGCTGGCTGGTGCGTTCGACGGTGACCGGCTGCACCGACTGCTGCCGGCAGAACGAGGCGATGTTTTCCGAGAGGCAATGTGCCTCGTTGAGCATGACAAAGGGATGCGGCTCCACCGCCTCCATGGTCAGCTTCTTCACCTTGGCCAGCGGATGACCGGCGGGCAGCACCAGCAACAGCTCCTCGTCAAACAGGGGCTCCACCTGCAGCTGGCGGGCCAGAATCGGCAGGGCGACGATGGCCAGATCGATCTCCCCCATGCTGCAGCGCTTGACCAGCACCTCGGTCGTGTCCTCCAGCACTGACACCGCCACCTCCGGATGCAACTCGGCAAAGCGGCTCAGGACGGCGGGCAGGAAGTAGGGCGCGATCGTCGGGATCGCCCCCAGCCGGATGCGGCCGCGGCGACCCGCTTCGGCCAACTCGGAAAAGGTGTCCTCAACCAGCTGCAAAATCTCCCGGGCCCGCTCGTGCAGCAGCTCGCCAAGGTCGGTGAGCAAAACCTCGCGCGGCTTGCGCTCGAAGAGCGGCTGACCGAGCTGGTCCTCGAGTTTCTGGATCGCCCGGCTCAGGGCCGGCTGCGAAAGGTGCAGTTCCTCGGCGGCGCGGGTGAAGTTCTTCGTCCGCGCCAGGGCGACGAACTGCTCGAGGGCATGCAGGCTCAAGTCATTGCGCATGGGTCACCCAATCATGCACGGAGCGCATTGCAAGCATTCTTACATTGCATTGGATGCATGACTCATCCGCCCGCAATACATTGCCATGCCGGACCCCGCGCGGGCCACCCGGCTTGACACAGGAGCCCCAACCCCATCAAGCTATGAAACCATCCCAACTCAGGGCGCTGTTCGCCATGCTGACGCTGACCCCGGTCGCGTCGGTTTTCGCCCAGCAAACGCCCGCCAAACCCGAACCGGAGAAAGCCGCCATGGAAAACGCCAGTCAATGCCCCGTCATGGGTGCCGCCGCACCCGCCAACCGTCACACGGTCGCCGCCGCCATGTCGAACCGCGACTGGTGGCCGGAACAGCTCAACCTGAACATCCTTCACCAGAACTCGCCGAAGGGCAATCCGCTGGGGGCCGACTTCAACTACGTCGAAGCCTTCCAGCAGCTCGATTACAACGCCGTGAAGGAGGACCTGCGCGAGCTGATGACCTCCTCGCAGGACTGGTGGCCGGCCGACTACGGTCACTACGGCCCGCTCTTCATCCGCATGGCCTGGCACAGCGCCGGCACCTACCGGGTCAGCGACGGCCGTGGCGGCGCCGGTTATGGCACCCAGCGCTTCGCCCCGCTGAACAGCTGGCCGGACAACGCCAACCTCGACAAGGCCCGCCGCCTGCTCTGGCCGA
>CBINON010000026.1:0-62453 GCA_966252325.1 uncultured bacterium
GTGGAGAGTGGAGAGTGGAGAGTGGAGAGTGGAGAGTGGAGAGTGGAGAGTGGAGCCGGGAAGCCGGCTGCGCGTGGTCGCTTGGAACTTGAAACCTGGAACTTGAAACTCACCCCAACTCCGCCAAGCCGCCGGACTTGATCCAGTCGTTGAGGGGGCGGAAGGCGGTGAGGTCGAGGTCGAGGCCGCAGCCGAAGGGGGCGGAGTTGACGCTGCGCAGGTCGAGGCGGCCCTGGTGGATGGCGAGGGCGGCGAAGCCCTGCGGGTGGCGTTCGTAGAGGCCGGGGTGGCGGGCGAGCAGGCGGTCCTGGAGTTCGGGCTCGTGCATTGACAGGCCGCGGAAGTAGTGGTGGCCGTTGCGTTCGACGTGCGGGATGCCGAGGGCGGCGACGACGGCGAGATCCTGGAGCAGGGCGACCGGGCCGACGTTGACGAGGTCTTCGGCGCTCTGGATGGGCGGGCGCGACATCTGCGGGGCGCGCACGCGCAGCAGGGCGGCGTTGGCGAGGCTCTTGATGACGCCCTTGCAGTTCTTGTGGCTGGTGCCGTGATAACCGAGGTCGAGCGCGCGCGGCAGGTCGTCGAGTGAGCCGTCGGACTCGTCGATGATGAGCGGCGGGGCGTCGCGCCAGTCGCGCAGGCCGGCCGCGGCGGCATCGCCGAGGGCGTGATCGCGGTGCAGGGGTTGCTCGATGAAGAGCAGGCTGCGGAACAGTGGCTCAAGGCTGGGATCGGCGGCGAGATGATCGTAGAAGTCGCGGAAGCTGGCGAAGTCGGCGAACTGCTCGTTGCCATCGAGCGTGGCCTGGAAGCCGGCGGGGCAGTGGCTTTCCAGCACGCGGGTCAGGTCACGCAGGCGCGGCAGGTCGATCTCCGGCTGGCCGCAGACCTTGATCTTGAAATGCGTCAGGTGGTAAGTGCGGATGCAGTCTTCGAGGGCGTGTGGCAGGCCGTCGTCGAGTCGCTCGGCCGCCGGGATGTCGGCAGCGCGCAGGGGATCGCTGAGCCCCACCGTGTGCCGGGCGGCGACCGCAGCGAGCGGGGCGGGCGGCAGCAGTTGCTCGAGACGCAGGCCGGCGACTTCCGGACGCAGTTCCTCCAGGCGCAGGTCGAAGGCATTGGCGACGAGCAGGGCGTGCAGCGGCTGGGCCTGGGCGCGGCAGAGGGCGTCGAGCACGGCGCGTTCGATCAGGCTGACGCCGAGGTTGGCGAGCAGGGGCGGCAGGGAGCGCAGGGTGGCCCAGCGCTTTTGTTCATCGTGCAGGTCGCGCCACCAGGGGAAGAACGCGGTCGGCTGGGCGGCGGCGTTGCCGGCGATGCGGGCGGCGTTTTGGATGACCGACAGCATTTCGGCGAGATCGGCCTCAAACGGCGTGTCCGGGGTCTTGGTGAACCACTTCGGCGGCAGACCCTCGGAGGCGATGCCGTCGACCTCGCGTCCGTCCGTCTCGATGCGTGCGCTGACAAAGAGATGCGGCACGGCGGTCATGCTGGCGATCCCGTAGCGGAAGGGAAAGCGCGTGCGCATGGGCAGCACGTGGAAGCGGAGGGCGAGCAGGCGGAAGGTCATGGCAGGAAAACAAACGGGCGCGGCGACCGGCGATGCCGGGGCCGCGCCCGCGGGAAAGGGTGGATGTTAGGCCTTCTGGTCCTTGCGGAACTTGGCCCAGCGGGCCTTCTGGGCTTCGGCGATGCGGGCGCGGGCTTCCGGGGTCATGTTGCGGGCGCGCTTCTTGCGGGCCTTCTTTTCCGGCTTGGCGCCTTCCGCGGCTTCTTCGGTCTTGGCGGCCTTGCCGGGCTTGCGGCCGCGGGTCTTGGCGCCGCCGAGCACGGCTTGCAGTTCGGCTTCGAGTTTGGCGATCTGTTCGGCGAGCTGGGCCGCGCGCTTCAGTTGTTCGAGGGTGGGGATGTGTTGGCTCATTTCGAGAGTGCAGACTAAGTTATCATATAACGGCGTCAAATCTTATTCGGACGCGGGAAGTCTTGCGGTTTGGCGGGGAGAAACTAAGTTGGAACTTTATGACCCTCCATGATCTGGGCTGGAACGCGGCCTTTGAGCAAGCCTTCGCCGACTGCCGCAAGCAGGGCTGGATTCCCGCGCGCCTGAGTCGTGACCACAAGATTGCCTATGGGGCGCTGACCGTCGAGGACGGCGAGATCAACGAGATGGAGGTGGTGCTCAGCGGCCGCTTGTATCACGAGGCGGAGACCGATGCCGAGTTGCCGGCGGTGGGGGACTGGGTGGCGATCGACACCGAGTGTGGCGAGTATGTCATCCGCGCCAGGTTGCCCCGGCAGACCTGTTTTTCGCGCAAGGCGCCCGGCGAGGCGGCCGAGGAGCAGGTGATCGCCGCCAATGTCAGCACCGTGGCGGTGGTCACTGAGCCCGGGCCGGATTTCAACCTGCGGCGGATGGAGCGCTACTTTGCGCTCATCGGCCGCAGCGGCGCGCGCGCGCTGGTCATCCTCAACAAGGCGGATTTGCACACGGCCGCGGAGTGCGAGGAAGCGGCCGCGGCGATCCGTGAACTGAATCCGGAGGCGGTGGTCTGCATCACCAGCGTCGAGAAGGGACGCGGTTTCAAGGCGGTGCGCGCCTTTCTGAAGAAGGGCGAGACGGTGGCCTTCATCGGCTCCAGTGGCGTCGGCAAGTCGGCGATGATCAACCACCTGCTCGGCGAGGAGTGGCTGTGGATCGGCGAGGTCAACGAGGTCACCGGCAAGGGCCGGCACACGACGACGACGCGCGAGTTGCTGCTGCTGCCGAAGGGCGGCATTGTCATGGACAACCCGGGCATCCGCGAGGTGCAGATGTGGACCGATGAAACGACACTGCGCGAGCGCTTCGCCGATGTCGACGCCATTGCCGCGGGCTGTCGCCACCACAACTGCAAGCACGGCCGCGATGCCGGCTGCGCGATCCGCGCCGCGGTGGAGGGCGGCACCCTGTCGGCCGAGCGCTACGAGGCCTATCTCAAGCTCGACGAGGAGATTGCCGAACTGCGCCGGCGCCGGCGCAAGCGCCAGATCACGCTCGAGCGGCGTGCCAAGCGCGATCACAAGATCCAGGCGCGCAACCGCGAGGACCGGCGCGAGATCGAGCGCCAGCGCCGGCCGCGCGCGCGGGAGATCGAATGACTTACTCCTGCTCGGCCGGCTTGCGGCGCGGTGCGTTGGGTCGCGTGCGCTTGGCGATCTGGTCGAGAATGCCGTTGACGAAGCCGCCAGATTCACCGGCCCCGAGACTCTTGGCGATCTCGATGGCCTCGTTGAGGATGACCGGAGCCGGCACCTCGGGCTGGTGCAGCAGTTCGTAGACAGCGAGACGCAGGATGTTGCGGTCGACGTTGGCCACGCGTTCCAGGCGAAAATTCTGCAGCACCGGCGCGATTAGGGCGTCGATCTCCTCGCGGTGGGCGAGCACGCCGCGGGCAAGGGTTTCCGCGTGCTCACGCACGGACGGCTTGGCGTTGTGGATCTCCCAGAAGGCTTCCTGCTCCCCGGGGGTGTGCTCCCCGTGAAGATCATGGGCAAACAGAAATTGCACGGCGGCTTCCCGCCCTTCGCGTCGCTTGCCCATGGCTTAAAAGTCCTCCGCGCCGGGTTCGCCCGCAAAGCTGTCGCTCATCTTGCGGAAGAGGCTGATCATCTGCACGGCCACGCGCGCGGCCTCGGTGCCGCGGTTGAGGGTGGTGCCCAGGCAGCGCTCGACGGCCTGCTGCTCGGTGCTGACCAGCAGCACCTCGTGCACGACCGGCGTGCAGTGGCGCACCGCCAGCTTCTGCAGGGCATCGGTCACCGAGGCGCCGACGAGGTCGGCATGATCGGTGGCGCCGCGGATGATGACGCCGAAGCCGATGACGGCATCGGGGCGGCTGTGGCGCAGGACGTTCTCGATGCAGACCGGGATTTCAAAGGCGCCCGGCACGCGGTAGACCGTGATGGCGGCGTTCGGGGCGATCTCGTTGAGTTCCTCGCAGGCCGAGTCGAGCAGGCCCTGGACGTGGGTGTTGTTGTACAGGCTGGCGACGATGGCGATCGAGACCGGCTCGTGCAGGGTGCGTGGGCGGCTGGGGCCGTTTTGGGACATGGGGGAGAGGTTGTGGGTTCTCGGTTCGCTGTTCTCGGTTCTCTTTTGCCTTTTACCTTGTTCCTGTTTCCTTCTTCAAAGCTCAGAGCTTGTGGCCGAGTTTGCGTTTTTTGGTTTCGAGGTACTTGCGGTTGTGGGGGTTCGGCGTGGAGACGACGGGCACCTGCTCGACGATCTCGAGCTTGTGGCCCTCGAGGCCGACCACCTTGCGCGGGTTGTTGGTCATCAGGCGGATTTTCCGCACGCCGAGATCGGAGATGATCTGGGCGCCGATGCCGTAGTCGCGCAGGTCCATGGGGAAACCGAGCTTGAGGTTGGCTTCGACGGTGTCGAGGCCCTGTTCCTGGAGCTTGTAGGCGAGGATCTTGCCGTGCAGGCCGATGCCGCGGCCCTCGTGACCGCGCATGTAGATGATGATGCCGCGACCGGCCTCGGCGACCCCGCGCATGGCGGCGTGCAGCTGGCTGCCGCAGTCGCAGCGGCGTGAGCCGAAGATGTCGCCGGTGAGGCACTCGCTGTGGACGCGCACCAGGGTGGGAATCTCCGGGTCGATCTTGCCCATGACCAGGGCGACATGGTGGACGCCGTCGAGCCGGCTCTTGTAGAGGTGCAGGCGGAACGTGCCGAAGTCGGTCGGCATGTCGACGTCCTCGATCTTCTCGACCAGCTTCTCGCTGCGCCGGCGGTGGGCGATGAGGTCGGCGATGCTGCCGATCTTGAGGTTGTGCTTGCGGGCGAATTTGCGCAGGTCCGGCAGGCGCGCCATGGTGCCGTCCGGATTCATGATCTCGATCAGCACGCCAGCCTCGCGCAAACCGGCGAGGCGGCAGAGGTCGGTGGCGGCCTCGGTGTGGCCGGCGCGGCGCAGCACGCCGCCGGGTTTGGCAACGAGCGGGTTGATGTGGCCGGGCTGGACGAAGTCGCCGCCGGTGCTCTTCGGATCGGCGAGCAGGCGGATCGTGCGGGCGCGGTCGGCGGCGCTGATGCCGGTGGTGATGCCTTCGGCGGCGTCGACGGTGACGGTGAAGTCGGTGCGGAAGGCCTCGCGGTTTTCCGGCACCATGCTTTCCAGGCCGAGCTGGTGGGCGATGTCGAGCGAGACGGGCACGCAGAGCATGCCGCCGCCCTCGCGCACCATGAAGGTCACCATTTCCGGCGTGATCTTCTCGGCCGCGCAGATGAGATCGCCTTCATTTTCACGGTCCTCGTCGTCGGTGACGATGACCATGCGGCCGGCGCGGATGTCCTCAATGACGGACTCGACGGGGTCGCAGACGGGTTTTTTGGAGCGGGGCATGCGGAGGTTGGGAAAGAGCCGGTGGCCGCGGGCGGTCCGGTGGGATTTATTAAGCGCTCGCACGGGCAATTCCAGCGCGATTTGTGGATTTGGCAAGGAAGCCTGCCAGAGGACCGCGCTGCCCGGGAGGAAGGCGACTTTTAAAAAAAGCGGGGCTTGGGCGCGCGCGGGAGGCGGCAGACCCAAGCCCCGGGTGGGGAAGAAAGGGGGTTAGCCCTGGTTGACCATGAACAGCATGGTGTCGCCCTTGCGGTAGACACGCAGCAGCACGGTCTTGGGGTTGCCCTTGGCCAGTTCGACGGCTTCACCGACGCTGGCGACCGGCTTGCGGTTGACCTGCTGGATGACGTCGCCCTCCTCGATGCCCATGGCGGCGGCGCGGCTTTCGGGATCGATCTGGCTGACCAGCACGCCATTGACATCGGCCGGCACGTCGTAGCGCTGGCGGGTCGGCGGGGTGAGGTTTTGCACGGTGACGCCGGTGACAAGCTCAGCGACGTCCGGGGCCTGGCGCCCGCCGCGCGGCAGGCTGTCGCCACGGCCGCCCTGGGCGAAGGCTTCCTGGGGCAGTTCCTCGAGCACCGCCTTGAGCTCCACTTTGCGGCCGTCGCGCAGGACGTCGAGCTTGACCGCGCTGCCGGGTTTCTGGCCGCTGACGATGAGGCGCAGCTTGGCGCTGGTGTCGATCCGCTGGCCGTTGACGCCGACGACGACGTCGCCGACTTCCAGGCCGGCCTTCTGGGCGGGCGACTCGTCGCCGACCTTGGTGATCAGGGCGCCGCCCTGTTCCTTGAGGCCGAGCAGTTCGGCCTTTTCCTCGTCGAGATCGCCGATGAGCACGCCGAGGTAGCCGCGCTGGACGGAGCCGCCTTCAATGAGGTCGCCGACGACCTTGAGGGCCATGTTCATCGGGATGGCGAAGCCGATGCCGATGTTGCCGCCGCTGCGCGAGAGGATGGCGGTGTTGATGCCGACGACGCGGCCGAGCGAGTCGACCAGCGGACCGCCGGAGTTGCCGGGGTTGATGGAGGCGTCGGTCTGGATGAAGTCCTCGTAGCCGGCCATGCGCGAGTTACCGACGATGCCGAGGCCGGTGCGGCCGAGGGCGCTGACGATGCCCTGGGTGACCGAGCGGTTGAGCTCCATGGGGGCGCCGGCGGCGAGCACGATGTCACCGACGCGCAGCTTGTCGCTGTCGGCAATGACCGCTGTGGGCAGGCCGGTGGCCTCGATCTTGATGAGGGCGACATCGGTGAGCGGGTCGGTGCCGATGACGGTGGCGGGGTAGTTTTTCGCCGTGCCATTGATCTCAACAGCGACATCGATTTCGTCGGCGTCGGCGATGACGTGGTTGTTGGTGATGATGTAGCCGTCGGCGCTGATGATGAAGCCGGAGCCGACGCCGCGCTGCTGCGGGGCTTCGCGCGGAGGTGCCTGGCGCGGGGCGCCGCGGCGGCCGCGCGGGGCCTCGCCGCCCTCCTCACCGGGGGGCACGCCGAAGAAGTGATAGAAGAAGGGGCGCAGCTGCGGCGGGATGTCCTCGACGTCCGGCACCTCGGACTGGCCGCCACCGCCCTTGGAGAAAATGGTGACGACGCTCGGCAGGATCTTTTCGACGACGCCGGCGTAGCTCATCTTGAGCTGGCCGCCCTCGGGCAGGGGGGCATCGTCGCGGGTGAGGCGGCTTTGAAATTCCGCGGCGGTGATCTTGGCCGGTTTGGGGGTTTCCTGGGCGGCGACCGGGCCGGCAAGCAGCGCGGTGGCGAACAGGGGAAGCAGAAGACGGGTGGGTTTCATGGTGGGTTCTGGTTTAAACAACGACGCAGGCAGTGGCTACAGACGCCGGCCCGGGGCATCTGTTGAAAACTATTCCACACACAAAAACGCGCGTCGGCGACGTTGTCGAGCCTCACTCGGCACCGGCCTTGGCCAGCACCTCCTTGAGGGTGACCTCGGCGCCGCCGCGGCGCTTGCTCTCATCGGCCGCCTCCATGAAGGCGTAGATTTCCAGGGTCTCCTCCGGCGTGACCGGAGCGACGCCGGTGCGGAAGAAGTGCACGGCGGAGAAGAGCAGGGGATCGTAGCCGTCGTAGCTGCCGACCGTGGCTTCACCCTTGTCGCCGACGGCCTTGCCGCCGTAGCCCTTGCCCTCGGTGAAGACGCCCTTGCGGCCGCCCTGCCAGGTGCCGGTGACGCGGATCTTGCCGTCCTCGGTGGTGTCGCGCTTCACCGAGACGCAGCCGGTGCCCATGACGGTGAACAGGCTTTCGACGCCGTGGATGCCGTACCAGAACAGGTCCGGGTGGCTGGGTTCGAGCGAGGCCGGGCTCTGGGTGGAGGCTTCCTTGACGCGGCCGATCGAGCCGGCGCGCACGGCCTGGCTGTCCTTGCCGAAGCGCAGGGAGGAGGAGGAGAACACCGGCACACGCGCGGCCTTGGCCTCCTTGAAGATGGCGATGGCGTCCTTCAGGCTGCCGGCGATGGGTTTGTCGATGAACACCGGCTTGCCGGCGGCCAGGCAGGGGCGCAGTTGCTCGAGGTGCGGGCGGCCGTCGTTGGTTTCCAGGAAGACCACGTCGACGAGGGGGAGCAGTTCCTCGATGCTGCCGACGATCTGCACGCCGAGTTCCTTGACCTTTTCGGTGTACTCGGGCACGCGCTTGAGGCTGGATTCGATGTCCTTCGAACCCTGCGGATAGGCGGCGACCATGCGCACACCCATGACCTCGGGCTTCTGCGGCTGGGCGTTGAGGGTCTTGGTGAAGGCGAGCACGTGCGAGGTGTCGAGACCGATGATGCCGGCGCGGATGTTCTGGGCGCGGGCGGCGGGGAGGGCGGCCAGCAGGAGGGCCGCGAAGACGGTGCAGAAGCGAATCATAGAGGCAGGCAACTACGGGCCGGCCGGGCGCACCTTTCCGGCATTCGAGCCCAAACTTGCGCGGCTCCCGATCTGCGGCATCGTCGCAACTCCCCTCCTGCCGCCGGGGCTGCCCGGCATCCGACCATGCTTTCCGAACTCGACTCCCTCCAGACCGAGGCCCTCGCGGCACTCGGTGCCCTGCACGATGAAGCCTCGCTGGAGGCCTTCCGCATCGATTACCTTGGCAAGAAGGGCCGGCTCACCGCCCTGAGCGCCCGCATGCGCGAGGTGCCGCCGGAGCAGAAGAAGGATGTCGGCGCCAAACTCAACGAGGTGCGCGAGGCGCTGACCTCCGGCCTGGAGGCCCGCCTTGGCGCGCTGCAGGCGGCCAAGGACGCCGCCTCGGTGGCGGGCATCGACCTGACCCTGCCGGGCCGCCCGCTCAGCCGCGGCAGCCTGCATCCGCTGACCCAGATCCGCGACCTGGCGGTGCGCACCCTGCGGCGCATGGGGTTCACCCTCGCCGACGGCCCGGAGATCGAGACCGAGTGGCACTGCTTCGACGCCCTCAACACCCCGGCCGATCACCCGGCGCGCAACGAGAGCGACACCTTTTACCTGCCCGACGGCCGGCTCATGCGCACCCACACCTCGAGCGTGCAGATTCGCACCCTCGAAACGGTGAAGGAACTGCCGGTGCGCATCATCGCCCCGGGCGCCGCCTACCGCCGCGACGAGATCGACGCCACCCACCTCAGCGTCTTCAACCAGATCGAGGCGCTCTACGTCGATCATGAGGTCAGCCTGGCCGACCTCAAGGGCACCCTGGAATTCTTCTTCCGCGAGGTCTTCGGTCCGAAGACGGCCGTGCGCTTCCGCCCGCACTTCTTCCCCTTCACCGAGCCGAGCTTCGAGATCGACGTCAAGCTTGAGGCCAAGGGGCGCGAGGACCGCTGGATCGAGATCGCCGGCTGCGGCATGGTCGATCCGGCCGTGTTCAGCGCCGTCTGCAAGACCCGTGGCGACCTGCTCTTCGATCCCGAAACCGTCACCGGCTTTGCCTTCGGCATGGGCCTCGACCGGTTGGCGATGATCCTGCACGGCATCACCGATATCCGCCACCTCATCGACAACGACGTCCGTTTCCTGCGCCAGTTCGCCTGAGCTTGTGCGCGCGTTTCCTTCCTCCTGATTTCCGCCGGTTCCCTCCCATGCAAGTCTCCCTTTCCTGGCTCAGCGCCCATCTCGACCTCGGTTCGTACACCACCGCCCAGCTCTCCGACCTGCTCACCTTTGCCGGCATCGAGGTCGAGGGCATCGAAGAGCGCGGCCTGGCCACCGACAAGGTGGTGGTCGCCCGCATCGAGTCCTTTGAGCAACATCCGAACGCCGACAAACTGAGCGTTTGCCAGGTCGACGACGGCAGCGGCAGCCTGCGCCAGATTGTCTGCGGGGCGAAGAATTTCAAGGCGGGCGACAAGGTGCCGCTGGCCCTGCCCGGCGCCTTGCTGCCGGGCGGCTTTGAGATCAAGGAAGGCAAGCTGCGCGGAGTGGTCTCCGGCGGCATGATGTGCTCGGCCAAGGAACTCGGCTTGGGCGAGGACACCGGTGGTTTGTGGATCCTCGATGCCGGCCTGGAGATCGGCCGGCCGCTCGCCGAGATCGTCGGCAGCGACACGGTTTTCGATCTTGAGATCACGCCGAACCGGCCCGACCTGCTCAGCCACCTCGGTCTGGCGCGCGAACTGGCGGCGCTGACCGGGCTGCCGCTCAAGGGCGGTCGCGATCACGCCACCTCGACGACGCCGACCCGCGCGGCCGCGGCCGACGAAGTCCGCCTGGACGCGGCCGAGGACTGCCCGCTTTACACCGCCCGCATCGTTCGCGGCGTCAAGGTCGGTCCCAGCCCCGACTGGCTGAAGGCGCGCCTGGAAAGCATCGGTCTGCGCCCGATCAACAACGTCGTGGACATCACCAACTACGTGCTCCTGGAAATGGGCCAGCCACTGCATGCCTTCGATCTGGCCAAGCTGGACGGTGGCATCGTCGTGCGTCGCGCCGCCGAGGGCGAGACCCTGCGCACGCTCGACGAGGCGGAACGCGCGCTGATCGCCGACGACCTGGTCATAGCCGATGCCACACGCCCGGTGGCGCTGGCCGGGGTCATGGGCGGAGCCGACAGCGGTGTCACCGATACCACGACGGATTTGCTCCTGGAGTCGGCCTACTTCGCGCCCTCGGTCGTGCGCCGCGGCGCCCGCCGGCTGGGGTTGAATTCGGATTCCAGCTACCGCTTTGAGCGCGGGGTCGACCCGCAGCAGGTGCGCGGGGCCTCCGACCTCGCGGTTCAGCTCATTCTCACCCTCGCCGGCGGCACGGCCGAGCCGGAGCTGCGGGTCGCCGGAGCGGCGCCGACGCTGGCCGGTGAAGTCGAGCTCGATGAGACACGCGCCCTGCGCCTGCTCGGCATGCCGGCGCTGACGCTGGAGGAGGCGCATGCCATCCTGGAAAAGCTCGGCCTGCGGAAAACGGCGACCCAAGAGGGTCGCAGCCGCTGGCAGGTGCCGAGCTGGCGCCTCGACCTGCAGCGCGGCGTGGACCTCGTCGAGGAGATTGCCCGGGTGGTGGGGCTGGAGCGCGTGCCGGCGAAGTTTGCCGCGGTCATGGCCCAGGGCGATGCCACCGATCGTCAGTACGATCATGCCATGCAGTTGCGCCAGACCCTGGCCGCGCGCGGCCTTCATGAGGTGCAGACGCTGCGTTTGATTGCCGCGACCCAGCTCGACAGCGGTCTTGGCGCGGGCGATCCGGTGGCGGCCGCCGCGCCGCTGAAAAATCCGTTGAGTGAGGATCACACCCATCTGCGGCCGAGTCTGGTGCCGGGCCTGCTCGCCACGGCCGCGCTCAACCTCCGCCAGGGGGCGTCGCGCCTGGCCTTCTTCGAAGCCGGCCGGGTGTTCCTGAAGATGCCGAACGGTCAGGTGCGCGAGGAGGAGCGTCTCGCCCTGCTGCTCGCCGGACCGGTGGCCGAGGGTTCCTGGCACGAAAAGCAGTCGCGCGTCGCCGACGCGTTTGACCTGCGCGGCCTGATCGAAGCCCTGCCCGGCGTGGCCGGATTGGAACTGCGCCGCCAGGACGACAGCCCGGCCTTCCTGCTGCGCCACGAACTGCGCGCCGGCAATCGTGTGCTCGGCTGGATCGCCCAGCTGCATCCGGCGCGGGCTCGCGAGCTCGACGCCCGGCATCCAGTCTATGTCGCCGAACTCCTGCTCAGCGCGTTGCGCCAGGGTGCCGGCGGTCCGGCCAAGTTCGAGGAGCTGCCGCGCTTCCCCACGGTGACCCGCGACCTCGCCTTCGAACTGCCGCTCGACCTGCCGAACGCCAAGGTGCAGGCCTTCTTTTCCGGCCTGAAGGAGCCGCTGCTGACGGGGGCAACCCTGTTTGATGTCTTCGTCGATGCCAGTGGCACGAAGATCGCCGCCGATCGCAAGTCGACGGCCTGGACGCTGACTTATCGCGCCGCGGACCGCACCCTGGAGACCGCCGAGGTCGACGCGGCGCATGCCCGCATCGTCGCCGCCCTGGAGAAAAACCTGCCCGCCAGCCAGCGCCGCTGATCGCCCCTGCGCGGCGCTTGACAGTTCCGCTTGCGTCTAGAACATGGGCGCATGCACACCTGGCTTGCCCGCGCCGCGCTTCCGCTCCTTGTTCTCAGCAGCACCGCCGCGTCGGCGGCCGACTGGCCGCAGTTCCGCGGGCCGCAGGGCAGTGCCGTCTCGGCCGACCCGGCGCCGGGGCCGAAGCTGGCGGTGGCCTGGGAGCGCGAGCTGCCCGGCCGAGGCCTGAGCAGCCCGATTGTGGTTGGCGGCAAGGTCTTCCTGACCTGCTCCAGCGGCCCCGACCAGTCGAACCTGCATGTCTTCTGCTTTGATGCCGGCGACGGCAAGGTGCTCTGGGAGCGTGTTTTCAAGGCCACCGGCCGCACGATGGCGCACAACAAGACCAGTGTCGCCGCGCCCACCATGTGCGGCGATGCCAAGCGCGTCTTTGCCCTGTTCTCCAGCAATGACCTCTTCGCCCTCGACCACGCCGGCAACCTGCTCTGGCTGCGCGGCCTGACCTTTGATTACGCCAACGCCAGCAACAGCCTTGGCATGGCCTCCTCGCCCGTGCTGGCCGGCGACACCCTGGTCGTGCAGAGCGAGAACGACAGCGAATCGATTGCCGTCGGTCTCGACGTCGCCACCGGCCTGAACCGCTGGAAGCAGGAGCGCCCGAAGGCTGCCAACTGGACCAGTGCCGTGGTCTGGAAGGATGCGGTGGCCCTGCAGTCGAGCAAGGGCCTGACCGGCATCGATCCGCAGACCGGCAAGGTGCTCTGGGATTACACCGACGGCGCCGCGACCATCCCCAGCTCCGCCATCGCCGGTGATGCCATCTACGTGCCCTCGAACGGCCTGACAGCCCTGCGCCCGGAAAAGGGCGCGGCTTCGCAGCTCTGGCGTGCCGAGGGTCTCAAGCCCGGCACCGGCAGTCCGCTCGTGCTCGATGGTTCGCTTTTCGTGCTCAACGGCGCCGGCATCCTGATCAAGGCCTCGCCGGCCAATGGCGACGAAGCCTGGAAACTGCGTCTCAAGGGCCCGTTCAGCGGTTCGCCGGTCGGTGCCGGCCACTACGTCTACCTCGCCAGCGAGCGCGGCGACCTGCAGGTGGTCGACACCCGTGCCCCGGAAGGGGAGATCGTGCACACCGTCGCCCTCAAGGACACCATCCTGAGCACGGCCGCCCTCAGTGGCGGCGCGCTTTTTGTGCGCAGCGACAAGCGGCTTTGGAAGCTGAATTGAGGTGGGGTTGGCCCCGCCTTGTTGGATGGGGGTGAAGAGGTGCCCTGACCTGAGAAGGCCTATCGACAGCCGCAGCCGGCTTCCGTGCAGCCGGGGCGCCGGTTGCGCTTGTGTTTTTGGGGAGAAACCTGCTAGAAAGCGGGAAATTTTCTCTAAAACGAATGAAAAGAAATCCGTCCCCGCTAATCATTCCGCTGGTCTTGTTGGGGCTTTTGGCTGTTGGGTTGTTCTGGCGTGGGGGCGTGTCGTCGATCCAGGAGTCCCGTCTGTCATCGGCGAAGACGTCAGGAGAATCCCCGCGGGCGGCACGGCAATCGCTGCCGGGCGGCACCGAGGTGAAGGGCCCGCTGCCCGATGTGGACCGGCGTGATCTGCATGCGGGAACGGTGGCATCGGCGCAGCGCATGGCGCAGGTGGCGGAGCTGAGGCAGCGTGTGCCCGGGGTGGCCGTGGATTATGATCCGGTGACCGGTTCGCCGAAGTGGGTGGGCTCGACGGCGGCCTTTTTGACGGCCCCGCAGCAGGCGCAGGCAGCGGCCGATGCGGATGCTCCCATCCTGGCCTTTCTTGAGGCGCATCGCGGGCTGTTCGGACATGGGCCGGAACTTCTGGGACAGGCCCGGCGGGTGACCGACTACGCGACCGCGCGGGGTCCGTCCCGCAAGGTCGTCTGGCATCAGCAGTATGAGGGCGTCGATGTCTTTGAAGCCGTGCTGCAGGCGAACCTGACCACGAAGTCGGAATTGATCAACATCGGCAGCCAGTTTGTGGCGGATCCGGAAGCCGCGGTGCAGGGGCCGCGCCAACCGGTGCTGGCGGTTGAGCGGGCGGTGGCTGCGGCGGGACGTGACATTGGCGAAAACGTGACCGCGGAGAGCGTGCGTGCCGTCGCTCCAGCCGAGGCCCGCCCGGACCGTCGCCAGCAGTTTCGCGCGGCGCTGCTCACCGATGCCGACGCGCGTTTGGTCTGGCTGCCGCTGGCGGCGAACCGCATGCGCCTGGCTTGGGACGTGACCCTGACCAGCCGCAGTCGGGCGGAGATGTACCGTGTGCTGGTGGATGCGGAAAACGGCAGCGTGCACCTGCGCCAGGCGCTGACGGCCCTGATCAGTGACGCCAGCTATAGGGTGTACACCACAAGCAGTCCGACCCCGATGGCACCCGGCCAGCAGACGCCCTCCAGCCTGCAGCCGGCGGAGGTGGCGCGCGTGCTGGTGACGACGCCGGCCTTGAACACCACGGCCTCGCCCAATGGCTGGATCAACGACGGCGACAACCAGACGAGTGGCAACAACGTCGATGCCTACACGGACACCAATGCCGACAACGTGCCCGACCTGCCGCGTACGACCGGCACGCCCGCCCGTGTCTTTGACTTCCCGATGGATACCACCCAGGAGCCTTCAACCTACAGGGATGCCTCGGTCACCCAGATCTTCTACTGGTCGAACTTCATGCACGACCGGCTCCATGAGCTGGGCTTCACCGAGGCGGCCGGCAATTTTCAGGTCGACAACTTCGGCCGGGGCGGCCTCGGCAACGATCCCGTCAATGCCGAGGCGCTCGACGGCAGCGGCACCAACAACGCGAACTTTTCCACGCCGGTCGATGGCAACCGCGGGCGCATGCAAATGTTCGTGTGGACCAGCATGACACCCGACCGTGACAGCACCTTCGACACCACGGTGCTGTTTCACGAATACGGCCATGGCGTCAGCAATCGCCTGGTCGGCGGCCCCTCGGTCACCCTTTCCGCCAACACCTCGCGTGGCATGGGCGAGGGTTGGTCGGACTTCTACGGCATCACCCTGCTGACCGAGGCCACGGAGAATCCGCACGGCAACTGGCCTGCAGCCGGTTATCTCTCGCTGATGCGTTCCGGCTGGCTGACTGAGAACTACTACTACGGCCTGCGACGCTACAGCTACAGCACCGATTTGTCCAAGAACCCGCTGACCTTCAAGGACACCGACCCGACCCAGATCGACCTGCATCCGGAGGTGCCACGCAATCCGACTTCTGGCTCGACCCAGGACGCCACCCAGGTGCATTACCTGGGCACGGTTTGGTGCACGATGTTGAATGAGGTGCGCGCCAACCTGATGATCAAACACGGGGCTCTGGCCGGCAATGAGCGCGCCATGTTCCTGGTCACCGAGGGGATGAAATACGCGCCGGCCAATCCCAACTTTGTCCAGAGCCGCGACGGCATCCTGCAGGCGGCGCTGGTCAATCATCCCGAGGACATCGGCGAGGTGTGGGCCGCCTTTGCCAAGCGTGGCCTGGGCGATGGCGCGAGCGCTCCGGCGAGCACCACCACGATCGGTGTGGTGGAAAGCTACAAGGTGCCGGACGCTTTGGAAATCGCTGACCGCAGCGGCTGGAACATCACCGGCGGCAGGGCGGGGGTGTTTGCACCCTCAACGCAAACCCTGACCCTGAGCAATGACGGCGCGACCCCCCTGACCTGGAGTGCGGATCCCGGCGCTGCCTGGCTGTTGGTGACACCCGCGGCAGGCTCGCTGTCTGCAGGTGGCAGCGTCGAGGTCATGGTCACGGTGCAGGCGGACGCCGTCGAATCAGGATTCCACAGTGCCAATGTCGTTTTCACCAACACCGGCACCGGCTTCAAGCAGCCGGTCGGGGTGCGCTTGCAGGTCACGCCGCCGGTGGTTGAACGCTTTGACTTTGACAGCGATCCAGGCTGGACGACGGCCGGCGAGTGGCAGTTCGGCGTGCCAACCGGGGCAGGGGGCAGTGCCGCCGGTGGTGCGGGCCAGGCGGACCCGGTTGCCGGGGCGACCGGCACCCAGGTTTATGGCGTCAACCTCAACGGCAATGCCGGCACGGGACAGGGAGGGCCGCACTACTTGGTCAGCGAACCCGTCGATCTTTCCAACCGCAAGCAGACCCGCCTGCGCTTCAGGCGCTGGCTGAACACCAACGTCCTGGCCAGCACGCGCAGTACGGTTGAGGTGAGCACGGACGGCCTGACCTGGCGCGAGGTGTTTGTCAACCCGGGCACGGCGATCACCGACAATGCCTGGCAGACCCTGGAGTATGACCTTTCCAGCATTGCGGACCGGCAATCGGCGGTGCGGGTACGCTGGGGCTATCAGCACCTCCTGACGGGCGCCGCCTACTCCGGCTGGAATCTCGACGACGTGGAATTTTTGGGCGAGCCCGTCGTGCATTTCCGGGTGCTGGCGGCGGCAGCAGTGGCGGAGAACGGCGCGCCGCTGAGCGCCACGCTCGAGATCAGCCACGCCCAGAATCAGGACCTGACCGTGCAGCTGGCTTCGAGCGACCCCGGAGCCGCCACGGTGCCCGCTTCGGTCACACTGCTGGCGGGTGAGACTTCTGTCGGTTTTTGGATCACGCCCGTGGATGATGCGGCGCTCGACGGCACCCAGACGACCCTCATCAAGGCCTCGGTTCCTGCGGGTATTGCCGACGGCCAGCACACGTTGGCGGTGACCGACAGCGAAACCGCGGTGCTGACGCTGACGGCGCCGGCGCAGGTGACCGAGGACGCGGACCCCGTCGCCGCCAGTGTCCAGGTCAGCTCGGCCCCGGTTCGCGACGTGAGGGTGCAGATCGAATCCAGTTCACCGCGGCTGCAGGCACCCGCCAGTGTCGTGATCCCCGCCGGAACCACCGGGCCGGTCGAGTTCTTCCTGACGGCCCCGGACAACCCGCTCGCCGAAGGTTCGGTCGCCGCGCTGTTGACGGCAACGGTGGCCAACTGGACCCCGGGCACGACCACGGTCAGTGTGCAGGATGACGAGTCGCCGGTGCTGCTTCTGACCGGCCCTGGGAGCCTTCGCGAGGGCGATGTGCCGGCCTCCTACACCGTCATGTTGAACACGGTGCAGGCGGTGGATCGAGTCCTGAACCTCGCCTCCGACGACACCAGCGAAATCGTGGTGCCGGCCACCGTCACCGTGCCGGCCGGGACGTTCACTGCCAGTTTCGAGGCGGTGATTCAGGACGATGCGGAGATGGATGGCGTGCGTCCGGTCACGATCACGGCCACCGCTGCCGGCTTTTCCGATGCCACGCGCGCCGTCACTGTCGCCGACAACGACGTACATGCCTACGGCTTCGCGCCGATCGCCAGCCCGCAGCAGCGCAACCAGCCCTTTGGCATCCGCATCCGTGCCCTTGATGTCAACGGCGAGTGGATCACCAACCATGCCGGCGTGGTCTCACTGACCGCCGTTGCCGGCGCGGGGACACCGCCGCTGAAGCCGAACAGTGTTGCCGGTTTCATCAATGGCGAGGCGCGGGCGGATGTCGAGATAGGCGGCGCCATCACCGACCTGACCCTCGTTGCCGCGGATGCCGCCGGCCACACCGGCACCAGCAACGCCTTTGACGTGGTGGGCAAGGCGCACGCCGACTTCCTGTTCTCCAGCACCCCGCCCAGCGTGAATGCCGACACCTGGTTCAATTTCAGTGTCAGCGCCGTCGACGACACGGGCGCTCATGCGCCGGGGTACCAGGATGCCACCGTGATCGATGTGCTCGTTTCCCAGGCGGAGCGGACGGTGGGCAGTTCGAGCAGCACCACGTCGACGGCCAAAGTCTACAACAGCGCCTTTCATGATTCGCGCGCCCAGATCATTTACACGGTTGAGGAACTGGGAGCGCGGCCGCGGCTGCTCAGCACCTTCAGTCACTCGCGACTGACTTCGGGGGGGCAAAACCTGAACAATTTCACCGTCCGTCTCAAGCACACGCACCTGGACAGTTTCGCGGGGCAGAGTTGGGAAGAGGGCGGCTGGAAGACGGTTTACGACTTGGTCCAGTTCAGCGCCGGCGGGGTCACCCAGGTTTTTCGCGAGCCCTTCTGGTACGACGGGGTGAGCAATCTCATGGTGGACATCAGCTTTGACAACAGCACCGCCTCGACCGCGGGCACGGTGCGCACGCTGGTCACCTCGCAGCCGCGCATGCTGACGGGCACCAGCAACAGCGAACACGGCCCGCCGACGACCTGGTCGCCCCTCACCGGACCGGTCCCCGAGCTTTCCCATGAAGTGCCGGTGGTCACCCTGTTCGAGGCGCGCTCCCGGGGCGCCATCCCCGCCTCGCCGGCCGTCTTTAATGCGGGCTCCTGGAGCGGCCAGGCTTACACCGTCGGCGGCACGGTCTGGCTGCGCGCCACGGCGCCCTCGGGCGTCTGGGGAACGAGTTCGTCCATGACTGTGTTCAATCAAGGCTACACGCTCGGCGCCGAAACGCTGTTCAGCGAAGGCTTTGAGAGCGGGGCGCTGGGGGGCAGTTGGAGCACGGCCGCCAACAGCGGCAGCACGGCCCGAACCCAGGTCACCTCCGCCAACACGCCCCGAGGCGGCTACCATCTGACCCTGGACACCACCAGCAGCACGACGGGCATCTATGCGTCCAATCGACCGACGTTCAGCCTGGATCTCACCGGCCGCAAGCATGTCTCGGTGGAATGGTATCGAAAGGGCTTTGCCGATGAATCGCACCTGACGGCCTGGACGGGCCCACTGGGCACCTTTGGCCCGACGGCGGCTTTTGACGGTGTCGCCATCAGCCGCGATGGTGTGACCTGGGTCGAGGCGGCGTCCCTGCGGTCGCTGTCGTCGACGTACACCTTGTCCCGCGTTTTTCTGGATCCGCTGCTCAACCGGCTTGGCTGGCCGCTCGACGGCGTTTACCAGTTCCGCTTCTCCCAGTTCGATGACCAGGCCATTCCCAATGACGGCATTGCCATCGATGACATTGCGGTGAGGGCCAATCCAAGCTCCGCGATCCAGGTGGAACTGCCGGCGACGATCACCGAGGGCACGCAGGCTCAAACGGTGACCGTGCGCCTGCCGACCGCGCCGGCGACCAACACCAGCGTCACCCTGACCTCGAACGGGCCGGCGCGGTTGAGCGTTGTCTCACCCGTGGTCATACCCGCGGGGCAGACCAGCGCCACCACCACGATCAGCGCGCCGCAGAACCAGTATGCGGAGGTCGGGCGCGACCTGATCCTCACGGCCAGCGCCAGTGGTCAGACCACCGGTTATCACCACATCCGGGTGGTCGACGATGAACAGCCGGTGCTGTCGCTCGAACTGCCGGCGAGCCTCACCGAGGGCGGCTCCACTGGCACCGGCCTGGTTCGCATCGATCCGGTGCAGGCTGTTGCCACCACGGTGTTTGTGGGGGTTTCCGACACGGCGGAAGCCAGTGTCTTTTCGCATGTGACCCTGAATGCCGGTGCTGTTTCGGCGAGCTTTACCCTCAGTGCAGTCAACGATATCCGCCTGGACGGCGCGCGCACGGTGACGCTCACCGCCAGCGGTCAGGGGTTGGCTCCGGCCAGCGCTGATTTCGAGGTGCTTGACAACGAAAGCGTGCAGTTGCAGGTGATGGCACCCCCGGCCCTGACGGAGGGGGGTGGGGTTGGCTTGGGTCGGGTTCAACTGTCCGGAGTGCGGCCCGTGGACACCCTGGTGACGCTGGTCAGCAGCGATCCCGGCGAGGCCACGGTGTCGGAGAGCGTGCAGATTCCGGCCGGTCAGATCGGTGTCAACTTCCAGGTTTTTCCCGTCGATGACAACCTGCAGGACGGTGCGCAGTCGGTCACCGTCACGGCGTCGGCCACAGGCTTTGATGAGGGGTCGGCCAGCTTTGAGGTGCGTGATGACGATCCCGCCTCGTTTGAGGTGGCCGTCATCGCCTCGCCGCAGGTCCGCAACGCGCCGTTCAGCGTGACCCTCACCGCCCGTGATGGTGCGGACAACGTGCTCACCGGGTTTCACGGCACGGTGAATCTCACGGCATCGGCGGGCTCGACGCCGCTGCCGCTGACGCCGCAAGTGAGCGGACCTTTTGTCAATGGCGTGTGGACCGGTGAGGTGGCCGTTGGCGCCGCGGCGAACGGCGTGACACTGACTGCCACCGGCAGCGACGGTGCGACCGGCACATCGGAGGCTTTCACGGTTGTGCCGGGTGGGGCCGCGGTGGCGCTGGCCTTTGCGCCGGTGGCGTCGCCGCAGCGCGCGGGTGTCCTCTTCCCGGTGCAGGTTCATGCCGTGGATGCCGATGGCATCCGGGTCAATGAAGTCAGCGGTCCCGTTACGGTGCAGTTGGTCACTGTGCCCGGCGGGATTGTCATGAGCGATGCCGCGTTGGACCTGGTTGAGGGGGCGGCGGGCACGCCGTTTTTGGTGCCGTCGGTCCTGCCGGCGGTGAAATTGCAGGCGACCGCCGGCGCGCTCAGTGGCGAGAGTGCCGCGTTTGCCATTGAGGCGCCCCTGCCGCTGCAAGCGCCACCGCCCACGGTGCTGTTCGAAGACGGCTTTGAATCCGGGGTGCTGGGGGCGCAGTGGACGATCACCGGCACGGGCACGCACCGGACGCTGGTGACCCCGGCCAATGGTCCGCGCGGCAGCCATCACCTGACCATGGATTCCAGTCTCGATCTTTCCGATGCGCGCAACGAGGCCACGCTCACCTTGGATCTCAGGGGCCGCGAGGATGTCGAGCTCAGCTTCTGGATGAAGGAGGTCGGCGATGAGGATCATGCGCCGCCCGCGTCGTCCTTCGTCGGCGGCGCGGACTTCGACGGGGTGGCGATCAGCGCGGACGGCGTCAACTGGCACGAGGTGCAGGGCCTGCGCACCGCGGATGGCATCAGCGGCATCTACCAGGAATTCAAGGTCGACCTCAGTGCCGCGGCCGCCGCCCGCGGGCTGACACTGGGCGCGGCCTTCAAAATCCGCTTCAACCATTTCGACAACTACACTTATGGCACGGATGGCTTTGCCTTTGACGACATCCGTGTCATGGCCAACGCCAAATCGGAGCCCGAGCCCGTGCTGACCCTGTTGAGCGAGGACTTCGAGAGCGGCTTTTTCGGGCCGCATTGGCGGATCACTGGCACGCAGAATCACCGGACGGAAATCACCTCCGCGCAGTCGCCGCGCGGTGGCCAGCACCTGCTCATGGATGCCCATGCCAACGGCGTGCTGTCGCGCAATGAGGCGACGCTGACCGTCGGTCTCGCCGGCATGCAGGATGTCATGCTGAAGTTCTGGATGAAGGAACTGGCCGATGAGGATCACGGGCCGCCGGCGCTGCCCTTCGTCCAGGGGGCGGACTTCGACGGCGTGGCCATCAGCGCGAACGGGGTGGATTGGTACGAGGTGCAGGGGTTGCGCAGTGCCGACGGCATCAGCAGCGTGTACCGGGAGTTCAGCGTCAATCTCAGCCAGGCAGCAGCGACGCATGGGCTGACACTCGGCACCGATTTTCGCATTCGCTTCAACCACCACGACGACTCCACCTCCCCCTCGGATGGCTTTGCCTTTGATGACATTGTCATCGAGGGCAGGCCGGTGCTCGCGCTGACGCTGAGCACCCCTGCGGAGTTGGCGGAGGGCGGCAGCGCCGGTGCGCATGTCAGCCTGCCCGCGGCACGTGGCGTGGACACCGTCGTCGAACTGGCCTGCAACCGGCCGGGCCAGTTGAACCTGCCGGCGACGGTCATCATTCCTGCGGGCGGCACGGAGTCGCCCGAATTCCCGCTCACCGTTGCTGCGGACACCCTGCTCACGGGGGATCTGCCCGTGCAGATCGCGGCTTCGGCCACGGGTTACCGGCGCGGCGTGGCGGACGTCGTGCTGATTGATGATGAAGTGCCCGCGGATTTGGTTCTGACGTTGCCAGCGGGACTGGCCGAGGGTGGGGTGATCCAAGGCAGCGTGGCCGTGACTGCGACCACGCCCTTTGCCCTGCCGGTGCGGCTTGCCGTTGCGCCTGGCATCGGCCTGACCTGGCCGGCCGTCGTCGAGGTGCCTGCCGGCGCGGGTTCGGCTTCCTTCACCCTGGCCAAGCCGGAGAATGACCTCATTCTGGAGGCGGCGACTGCGACGGTGACGGCGAGCCTGGCGGGCGCCAGCGATGCAGCCGTGGTGACGGTGACGGACAATGACGCGCTGGCACCCCTGGTCGTGACTTTGCCGGGCAGCGTCTCCGAAGGCGGGACGGTTGTGGCCGGCAGCGTCGGTTTTGCTCCGCCCATCACCGCGGCGGTTGATCTCAGCATCACTCTGGCCAGTTCCGATGCCTCGGAACTGACGGTGCCGGCGAGTGTGACCCTGGGTGCCGGCAGTGCCGGTGCCGTCTTCGACGCCGTGCCCCAGAACGACGCTCTGGCCGACGGTGCGGTCGACGTGACCGTCACGGCCAGTTCGCCGGGCCTGAGTGATGGCAGCCGGATCATCCGCGTCGAGGACGATGAGTTGGATCATCTGGTCTTTGAACCCATTGCCTCGCCCCAGCAGCGCGAGACGCCCTTTGCGGTGACCCTGCGGGCGGCCGCGATCGATGGTCGTACGGTTGGCTCCTTCACCGGTTCCGCCACTCTAACCGCCGCCCACGGCGGCGGTGCCCTGACCCTGACACCGGCCAGCACCGGCGCCTTTGTCGGCGGTGTCTGGACGGGCGAGGTGAGCCTGGCTGAGGCCGCCACGGGTGTGGTGCTGACGGCCGATGCCGGCGGCGGTTTGACAGGCTCCAGCAATGCCTTTGAGGTTCGGTCGTCCGCCCGCCTGGTCATCGCGCCGGGCGCGGTGAATGTCAGCCTGCCGGCCGGCGAACCTCCGGCCACTGTGGCGCTGAGTTTGTCGAACCCCGGTGGGCTCACGGCCGATTGGACCGCCGTGGGGCATGTCACCGGACAGGTGGCGCAGCCGACGCTGGAGAACGTGCGGGCCGCGCTCGAGGATCAGTTTGCCGGCATCACAGCGCTGGTGCCGAACCGGTATGATTTCAGTGACGGAGTCACAGGTAACTCTATCGCTGACGGTGGCAGTGACATGTACGATAACGGCAACTACCTGAGTACGAACTTGACGGCGGCTGGCACGTATCTGCCGTACTCGGACGGCAGCATCCTCAGTACGGCTGTCCTGGGGGCTGGCGGCCGCTACTTCACCCGCAAGTTTCCGGGTTTGTTTGTGCTCGCGGCGGACATGTCGAACCTGGGCCACTTCGAGATCACCGGAGGGCTGGGGGCTGATGGGATCGGCCTGACGAACACCACCGTTCTGACCGCATCGCGAGCAGGTGTGACCTTCAAGGGTTTCGTCAAGCGTGTCCATGGCGCCAGCAACCCGAGTGTCAATCACCTGATTGTGGTTCGGGATGATCCGGCCCTCGCCCGCACCGCCAGCACGAACACCAACGATGATCAGCACCGCCTCGCCGGACTCAACGGTGTGACGCGACTCTATTACCTGCTCTTTGCCTCCGGACAGGGTGGTTTTGTCAATGACGCGCAGATGCAGCAGGTTCTCGAGGCTTTCCTGGATGCGGTTGCGGGCCCTTTGTGGTTGTCCGTGAGTCCGGCGCAGGGCAGCATCGCCAGCGGCGGCGATGCGTCGGCCACGGTCACCCTGAATCCCGCCGTTCTGCCACAGGGCGTGCACACGGGTTTCCTGCGTTTTGCTTCCAATGACGCCGCGGCGCCCCTGCAGGAGGTGCCGGTGAACCTGACCGTCGCCCCGGCTGTGGACCGTTTCGAGTGGGGGGCAGTGACCTCGCCGAAGGTTGTCAACGTGCCCTTTGCCGCAACCCTCACGGCCCGGGAAGCGGGAGGCGCCACCGCAACCCCCTTCCAGGGCGAGGCGGATCTCCGGGCGCTGCGACCCGTGGTCGAAACCCTGAGTGGCACCGGCAGCTCTTTGAGCTATCGCCCGTTGGATGCCGGCAGCTACTATGAGGCTCGGTCGCAGTTCATCTACCTGCCTGCCGAGGTGGGGCCGGCGGGTGTCTTGCGCAGCATTGCTATCGACCTTCTCGGCCTGCCGTCGACCCTGACCGATTTGGTTGTGCGCGTGAAGCACACGGACAAGACCAGTTATGCCGGCACGGGCAATGCCGTCTGGGAGAGTGGTGGCTGGACCACGGTGTACCGATCGGATCTGACGGTGAATGCCCCGGGCTGGTTGGTCCTGCCGCTGAACACCTCGTTCGAGTATGATGGGCAGCGCCCGCTCATGGTGGACTTCAGCTTCAACAACAGTGCTTACGGCAGCAGCGGAATCACCTATGCCACCTCGGTCAGCACAACCCGTGGCTTGTACGGCGGCACTTACGGAGGCAGTTCCCCGCTGGAATGGACCGGCACCAGCCCATATCCCTACACCACCACCTGGCTGCCCAACCTGCGCTTTTCCACCCAGACCATCATACCGGTCTCGCCGGCACGGGTCGCCTTCAGCGACGGTGTCTGGTCCGGTCAGTTGGCGGTTGAGCATTCGGGCACCGGTCTCATTTTGGAGGCAATGCATGCCACGAGGCACGAGGTCGTGGGGGTGTCGGCCACCTTCAATGTCACGAGTGTCGGGTCGCTGTTGCTCTCCGTTCCGGCGGCCGGCAGCGAGGGTGGCAGCCTGAACGCCACCGTGACCGCCAGCAGTGCTCCGACAACGGATCTGGTGGTCTCGCTGAGTTCCAGCGATGTCTCCGAAGCCACGGTGCCTGCTCAGGTCGTGCTGCCCGCCGGGCAGACCAGCGTCGGTTTCGTCATCTCGCTTGTGGACGACAGCGAGCTGGATGGCTCCCGTCCGGTGGCAGTCACGGCGACGGCGGCGGCTTACGATCTGGGGGCGGGCAGTTTCACGGTCGGGGACAACGAGGCGACCACGGTCAGCCTGACACTGCCGGCGAGTCTGAACGAGAACAGCTCCAGCAGCCCTGGACAGGCCAGTGTGCAACTTGCCAACGCCCCCACGGCCGACCTCCCGGTCAGTCTGACCTCCTCGCTGACTTCGTACCTCACCGTGCCGGCGACCGTGGTCGTGCCGGCGGGTCAGACCAGCGTTGGCTTTGTGCTGACGGCTCCGCAGAACACCGTGCTCGAGGGTCCCCAGAACGTCGTGATCACGGCCACGCTGGCCGGCTCCGTGCCCGCGACGGGGACGGTGCAGGTGCTCGACAATGAGAGCCGGGCACTGTCGCTGACGCTGTATTCCAGCAGTCTGAGCGAGGGGGCCGCCGCTGTGGCTGTCGGCGGCAGGGTGACACTCGGTGGCACGGTGACGGCCCCGGTGACCCTGCAACTCAGCTCGAGCGACACGAGTGAACTCACGGTGCCGGCCACGGTCACGGTGCCTGCCGGCTCCTCCATGACCCCGGTCTTCAGCCTGACGCCGGTGAACGACACGGCCTTCGATGGTTCCCAGGCGGTCACGGTGACCGCCAGTGCCGCCACCTTCACGGACAGCTCGCGCAACCTCACGGTGCTGGATGATGACGCGCATCATTTCACGGTCTCTGCCGTGCCGGCCCAGCAGGTGCGGCATGCGCCGTTCAATGTCAGTTTCACCGCCCGGGACATCAACGACCTGACCATCTTGGCGTATGCCGGCACCCCGGTGCTGACGGCGGCGGAAGGATCGACGCCCCTGGCCGTCAGTCCTGCCACGGTCAACGGCTTTGTGTCAGGCTCCAAAACGGTGGCTGTCGCCGTCGGCGATTTCGCCGCCGCGGCCGTGCTGACCCTCACCGATCCGGTCAGCGGCGGGGCCGGCAGCAGCAATGCCTTCGCGGTTGGCACGGGACCGCATGCCCGCTTTGGCTGGAACACGATCGCCTCGCCGCAGTTGCCGAGTCAGGCCTTCGACGTGACGCTTACCGCCCAGGACAACGCTGGCAACACAATCACCGATTACACCGGCACGGCGGCCTTGAGCCTGCCGGACTACCGTCAGGTGGGCAGTGCGACCGGCGGCATGTCGCTGCCATTGGACACCATCCTGCACGACAGCCGCACCCAGATTCTCTACACGGCCAATGAGGTCGGAGGCGCCGGCACGATCCGGGCCCTCGCCCTCAAGGTTCTCGTCGCGCCCGTTCAGGCGATGAACGCCTTCACGATCCGCCTGCGCCATTCCAGCAAGACGGATTACACCGCCGGCGCCCTCTGGGAAGCCACGGGCTGGACCACCTGTTACCAGGCCAATGAAACCGTCAGCGGCAGCGGCTGGAGGGAGTTCCGCTTCACCACTCCCTTTGAGTACAATGGCACCGACTCGCTGATGGTGGACATCAGCTTCAACAACAGCTCGAGCCTGTTTGACGGCTCGGCGCGGGTGGCTTCCACGGGTGGCACTGTCGCTCGCACCATCTATTTCCAATCCTACAACCAACATGGCGATCCCCTGACCTGGGAGCCGGGGGCGGGGCCGACTCCGTCTGCCCTGCTGCACCGACCGGACATCCGCTTTGAAGTGGAGTCGGGTCCGGCGGTTTCGCCGGCGATCACGACCGCCTTTGTCAATGGCGTCTGGACAGGGACGGTGACGGTCTCCCATGCCGGCGTCGCCCAAATGCTTTTGGCGCAGGATGGCGTGAAGGCTGGGCTGTCCAATCCCTTCGAAACGGTGAGCGAGCCGCTGGCGTTCGATGGGGAACCCGCCATCACTGGCGGTCTCACCAACACAGTGTCGTGGAACGAACCGGCGCCGGGCTTGGAGTATCAGGTCGAGCAGGCCTCGACGGCGGATTTTGCCGCGCCGGTCACGCTTGATTTCCAGTCCGGCGTCAGCGCCAGTTTCGACGGGTTGATCGACGGTCAGTTGTATCATTACCGCGTGCGCATGCGCCGCGCCGGCGAGCCCGGCTGGACCAGCGGCTGGTCGCCGTTGGTCAGCTCCCGGCAGGATGCCACGCCTCCTGCGCTGGCGGCGGCGCCGGTCACCACCCTGACCGCCGGGGCGGTCGTGGGCGGCACGGCGACCGACGCGGCCGGTGTCAGCGAGGTGCGTGTCGCGGGCGCGCCGGTCTCGAGCAGCAATGGCTTTGCCACCTGGAGCACGA
Source organism: uncultured bacterium (assembly GCA_966252325.1). Taxonomy (GTDB): domain Bacteria; phylum Verrucomicrobiota; class Verrucomicrobiia; order Verrucomicrobiales; family Verrucomicrobiaceae; genus Prosthecobacter. The sequence continues at coordinate 26,943 of CBINON010000026.1, forward strand.
CGGTCGATGGCCTGGCCGTTGGCTACAACGACCTCCAGGTGACGGCAAGCGACGGGGCCGTGCCGCCCAACAGCACCGAGATCACGGTGCGCGTGTTGCGGCGCGGTGAACAGGTCATCACTTTTGCGCAGATCCCCGACCAACTCGCCACCGACTCGGTCCAACTCAGCGCCACCGGCGGTGCCTCCGGCAACCCGATCCGCTTTGCCGTGACCTCCGGTCCGGGTGCGATTCAGGGCCCGATGCTGAGCTTCACCGGCGCCGGGTTGGTGACCGTCACCGCTTCGCAGTCGGGCGACGAGATCTATCTGCCGGCGGAGGACGTCTCGCAAACCTTCACCGTCAGCAAGGCGCCCGCCGTGGTGCAGCTCGGCAGCCTGGCCCAGATTTATGATGGCACACCGCGTGCGGTCACGGTCACCACCCTGCCGGCTGGCCTGGCGGTCGACCTGAGTTATGACGGTTCAGCCACGCCGCCCGCCGCAGCCGGCAGTTATGCGGTGGTGGCCACCCTCAACGAGCCGCTCTACCAGGGCAGCGCCACAGCCACGCTGGAGATCGGCAAGGCCGGGCAGGCGATTGTTTTCGCCCCGCTGGCCGATGCCCTGACCACGGATTCGATCCCCTTGGCCGCCAGCGGTGGCAACTCGGGCAACCCGGTCGTCTTTACGGTGGCCGAGGGGCCTGCCGTGATCGTGGCGAATGTCCTGACCTTCACGGGAGAGGGCAGGGTGACCGTTGCCGCTTCCCAGGCCGGCAATGCCGATCACCTGCCGGCCGAGCCGGTTTCACGCAGCCTGACGGTGACCAAGGCCACCTCGTCCATTCAGTTTGCCGGGCGCCTGCACATCGACGACGGCACCCCGCGTGCACTCAGTTTCAGCACCGATCCTGAGGGCCTCGAATATGATCTGCTGTATGAGGGGGAGCCGGCCGCGCCCGTGCTGCCCGGCCACTATGCGGTCACGGCCACGCTCGACGATCCCCTGTATTCCGGCAGCGGTGCCACGACCCTGACCCTTCTCGGCTTGAGCGGCCGGGGCGAGCGCCTGCTCAGCGGCAGTGACGAGCCTCAGGAAACAAACGGCAGCGACTTCGGCCCCGTTGTTTTGGGGCGGGTCGGCACGCAGACCTTCACGCTCAGCAATCCGGGGACGGAGGCGGTCGCCCTGACGGGCAGTCCCTTGGTGGAACTGCTCGGTGAGCATGCTGGGGATTTTCAGGTCAGTGTGCCGCCTGAGACGACTCTCCCGCCCGGCGGCAGTGTCAGTTTTGAACTGCGTTTTGCTCCCACCCAGCCGGGTCTCCGGCTCGCGGAGGTGCGGGTGGCCTGCGCGGCGCTGGCCAATGGACCCATCACCTTTGCCGTGGCCGGATTTGGCGCATTGCCGACCCTGCTGTCCCAGTCGATCAGCTTCAACCTGCCGACTTCGCTGTTCCTGAGCCAGGGGCCGGTGGCGCTGTCCGCCAGCGCCACTTCGGGTCTGCCAGTGAGTCTGTCGGTCCTGTCCGGACCGGCGGTGCTGGAGGACGGCTGGCTCAAGCTCACAGGTGCCGGCACCGTCAAGGTCGAGGCGCGGCAGGACGGTGGTGGCAACCATTTGGCGGCCAAGCCGGTCGTGCGCACGCTGCAGGTGAGGGCCGATCCGGAGGGACTGACTCTGGCCGGACTGCAGCAGACCTACGATGGTGCGCCCAAACCGGTCACCACACTGGGCACAGCGGAGGAGGTGACGGTGACCTACTTCATCAACAAAGAGCGCTCTGCCACGCCGCCGACGCAGGCCGGCAGCTATCCGGTCGAGGCCGTGGCGGGCGGTGTGACTCGCAAGGGCACCCTGGTGATCACGCGCGCACCGCTCCTCGTGCAGGTGCAGGACCAGCGCAGGTTGGTGGGGCAGGCGAATCCGGCTCTGAGCTATGCGATTGAGGGATTCCTGGGGGAGGACGACGAGGCGTCGGCGCTGACGGCGCCGATCCGCGTGGCGACCAAGGCCAAGGAGGGCAGCCCGCCGGGACTGTATCCCATTGTCAGCACGGGCGGCGCGGCGGCCAATTACACACTGCTGCATCGGCCGGGCACCCTGGTGGTGGAAGGTCATGTCGGCAGCTTCGAGGCCTTGCTGCGGGATCCCGACAGCGGAGAGCCGGTGGGACTGCTGAAACTGACCGTGCCAGGCAGCGGTCGCAGTGGTTCGGCGAGCCTGATGCTGGGCGAGCAGGCCAAGCCCCTGGCCCTGGCCGGACCGCTTGAGATCGATGAAGCCAGCCGGTCGGCCAGCGCGCAATGGAGCCGCACCGTCAACGCCAAGGACGCTGAAACCGGAGCCGCGTTCTCGGAAGTCTATGAGCTGGTGTTGGTGCTGAGTCCCTTTGGCGAGCTGAGGGCGGTGGTGCAGAAAAATGCGCAACGCATCGCCCTGGCGGACGACGGGACGCGCCTGCAGGACCCGGTCAAGGGGCAGGGCGTGCCCCAGAAGGGCAGTTACACCGCCGTGCTGGAGACGACCGGGAGCGGGGCGGAACCGACGGCACCCGGGTGGGCCACGGCGAGGGTCGATGCTGACGGAACCCTCACGCTGGCAGGCAAACTCGGCGACGGCACGGCTTTCAGCGCCGGATTGCGGGTCGACCTGCGCGGCGGTTACCGCTGGTTTGCCCAGCCTTACAAGCGCGCCGGTGCGCATGTTGGCGGCGCATGGAGTTTCCTCGAACACCCGCGGCTGACCGGCCTCTGGCAGGTGCGTGGAGCCGAACTGATCTGGCGCAAGTCGGAGGGCGGCAAGGATGCCGGCTACCGGAGTGGTTTCGGGCCGTTGACCGTGGAACTCGGTCTCGATGCCTGGCAGGTGCCCGGCAAAGCGGCCGGTTTGCCCGAGTTGCTGGGCGTGGACCAGTTGGAGATCGAACATGCGCCGACCGGCAGCGATTCAGAAGGGCAGTTGCCGACACTGGCGGCCCTGGCGAAGGGCAACTCCCTGCTGGTGCTGGCGCCTGAAACCACCCCGCTCAATGCGCGCAAATGGAAGGCCAAGATCAGTCCGGCGACGGGGGCCTTCAATGGCAGTTTCGAGCTCCAGGACGGTGCCCAGAAACGCAAGGTGACCTTCAGCGGCGTGCTGCGCCAGCACGACGATGCGGCGGAGGACGGCCTGCAGGGGACCGGCCATGTCGTGGTGCCGCCGCTGAAGGGCGAGGCAGCCGCAGGCCAGCGCACGGGCGCTCTGCGCTTTTGGCGACCCGATTGAAGGGGGGCGGCCGGTCCCTGCCAGGAGGCGGCTTGTTGGGGCATCTGCAGCGGCTTGGGCAGCGTAGATCGATGAAGTCGAATCCGTTCAGAATTAAAGGTCTAGGTTGTTCCTTAGGTAATTATTGGCAATTAGAAATATATCATTTGAGCTCGCTTGGTTTTCGCCTAAATAGCCAGGTTGTTGGAATCCCCAAATTTACGAAATCTTGAATCAGTCTGACGATTTTCGACCCGGCGCGGAAGAGATGCAGCGCTTGCATGTCTTGCGTGCCTATCGTGTGCTCGACACCCCTCCGGAGGAATCGTTCGACGATCTGACCAAGCTGGCCGCGCAGATCTGTGAGGTGCCGACGGCGATGGTGTCCCTTGTGGACGAGCACCGTCAGTGGTTCAAGAGCAAGGTGGGTTTGTTGGCTTGTGAGGCGCCGCGCAAGGAGGATTCCCTCTGTGCTTACGCCATTCGCAGTCAGGAGCCGCTGGTGGTGGAGGATGCCAGCAAGGATCCGCGCTTTCGCGACAACATGCTCGTCAAGGGGGAGCCGCACGTGCGATTTTACGCGGGAGCGCCGCTGATCGCCCCCGGTGGTGAGGCGGTTGGCACGCTTTGTGTCATCGACTACAAGCCGCGCAGTTTGACTCAGGATCAACGCCAGGCCCTGGTCTGTCTGGCGCGGCAAGTCGTTTCCCAGCTGGAGTTGCGGCTGCTCAACCGCGAGCTCGAAAGGCAGTTCATCTTCCAGGAATCCATCCTGCAGAATGCCTCCTCGGCGCTGATCACCACGGGGTTGGATGGCATCATCACCCATTTCAACAGCGAGGCGGAGGAAATGCTGGGGTATCATGCCGACGAGGTGGTCGGCAAGGTCTGTCCGTTGCAGTTCCACGATCCGGTGGAGGTGGCGGCTCGAGCTGCGGAGTTGTCGGAGCAACTCGGGCGACCTGTTCAGCCTGGCTTTGAGGTGTTCATTTCTGCCATCCATGACGGACGTGGAGAGACGCGTGAGTGGACCTACATTCGAAGGGATGGCAGCCGGCTGCCGGTGCTGCTTTCCGTCAGCAGGATGGGGGATGCCTCCGGCGTCGTCAGCGGTTATGTGGGAGTGGCGCGCGACTTGACGGAGCGCAAGCAGTTCGAGGAGCGTCAGCGCCGCAAGATTTTGCGCCAGCACAAGATGCTGGCCGAACTGCGCGAGGTGCAGGACGAGTTCATCTCGCATCCGGACACCGGCAAGGCCTTCCAGGACATCCTGGCCGTGCTGTTGAATTACGCCGAGAGCGAGTATGCCTTCATCGGTGAGGTGCTGTACGATGCCGAGGGACAGCCGTACCTGAAATCGCATGCCCTCACCAACATCGCCTGGAACGAGGAAACGCGGCGCCTCTACGAGGAGCACAACACCCCGGACCGGGGGTTGGAGTTCCGCAATCTCAAGACCCTGTTCGGCAAGGTGATGACGAGTGGTGAGCCGGTCATCGCCAACCAACCGTCTTCGGACCCGCGCCGCGGCGGTCTGCCGCCGGGTCACCCGCCGCTGAACGCCTTCCTTGGGGCACCGATCAAGGTCGCGGGGCAACTGGTGGGGATGATCGGCATCGCCAACCGCCAGGGCGGCTACGACGAGGCGCTGATCGAGGAGATTGAGCCGCTGCTGGCCACCTACGGCAACCTGATCATGGCGCGGCGCAACCGCATCGCCCGCCAGAAGGTCGAGGCCGCCCTGCGCGAGAGCGAGGAGCGCCACCGCCTGCTGTACGAGGGCAGCCGCGATGCCATGATGATTTTTCATCCGCCGGAGTGGCGGTTCACCTCGGTCAACCCGGCCATGGTGGAGTTGTTCCGACGCGGCGAGGAGGACGGCTGGTGCCAAATCGGGCTGCCGGACCTCTCGCCGCAGTGTCAGCCGGATGGGACGAACTCCATCCAGCGCCTGCAAGACCATGTGCGCGAAACACTGGATCAAGGGTCGTGCTTCTTTGAGTGGGAGTTCCTGCGCCAGGATGGCTCGAGTTTTCCCGCCACGCTGCGGCTTGACCGGCTGGAGCTCGATGGTCAGCCCTTTGTGATCGCCACGGCGCGCGACATCACGGTCCAGAAGCAGGCGGAGCAGGCGCTGGTCGATCACAACATACGTCTGGAACGGTTGGTGCTCGAACGCACCGCGCAGCTGGTCGAAAGCGAGCGGTTCCTGCGCGCTTCGATCGACGCTCTGTCCTCGCACATCGCGGTCTTGGATGGCGAGGGACGCATTGTCGCCACCAACCTGGCCTGGCGACGGTTTGCGGAAAAGCTCGGCCTGCCGTCCGCCAGCTGCGAGGCCGGGGCGAGTTATCTGGAGGAAAGCGAGAGCGCGCTCGCCAGCGGCGTGAGCGAGCTAGCGACCAAGGTCCAGAACCTGCGCGCCATTCTTTCTGGCGAGAAAGATACCGTCGAATTTGAGTTTCGCTGCCCGCTTTCCGGCACCGAAGTCTGGTTTCTGACTCGCATCACGCGTTTTCCCGGCAGTGGTCCGGTGCGCGTGGTGCTCGCTTACGAAAACATCACGTCGATCAAGCTCTCGCAGCGCCAGGTTGAGCAGAGCCAGCAGGAATTCCAGAAGCTCTTCGAATTCGCCCCGGACGCCATGCTCATGGTGGATGCCGAGGGCTGCATCTTGATGGGCAACCGCCAGCTTGAGCAGGTCTTTGGCTACACCCGTTCAGAGTTGCTGGGGCAGCTGTTGCAAACCATTGTGCCAGGGGACGCGGTCTGTCGCAACTTGCTGAATGCCTGCAAGGACGGCCAGCCGGTGACGCTGAGTTCAGCCGGCATCCTGGCGCGTCGCAACGACGGCAGCACCCTGCCTGTGGAGGTCAGTGTCAGCCTGCTCAGCCAGGAGGACGGCCGCCGTCTCATCGCCCTGCGCGATTTGAGCGAACGTGTGGCCCGAGAAAACCGCGAGCGTCATGCCCAGCGCCTCGAAAGCCTGGGCACCCTGGCGGGTGGCGTGGCCCATGACCTCAACAACACGCTCAGCCCGGTTCTCATGTGCGTCGACCTGCTGCGCCTCGACTGTCCGGGCCACGGCGCCCAGCATGTCGACGTCATTGAGCAGTCGGCGAAGCGCGGGGCGGATCTGGTGCGCCAGCTGCTCACCTTCGCCAAGGGTGCCGAGGGCGAGCGCGTGCTCATTCAGGCGCGCGAGCAGCTCGAAAGCATCATCAAGTTCATCCGCGGCAGCTTTGACAAGTCGATCCGGGTTGAAACCAAGCTGAGTGACAACCTGCCGCCGGTTCTGGGCGACATCACGCACCTGCATCAGGTGCTGCTCAACCTCAGCGTCAATGCCCGCGATGCCATGCCAACGGGAGGCACGCTCACCATTGAGGCACATGCCATGGAGGTGGATGCCGCGTTCGTCGCCTTCGTTCCCGAGGCGATTCCGGGGAGCTACCTCCAACTGATCGTGCGCGACACCGGAGCGGGCATTCCGCCGGAGATTGTTGACCGCATCTTCGATCCGTTTTTCACGACCAAGTCACCGGAGAAGGGGACGGGGCTCGGTCTTTCGACCGTCATGGGCATCGTCAAGTCCTACAATGGTTTCATCCGCGTTTACAGCGAGCCGGGCAGGGGCAGCTCCTTCGAGGTCTACCTGCCCGCCGCCGTCGAGACGCCTGAGCCCGCCGAGCCTGAATCGGTTGGCGGACCGATCGGCAGTGGCGAGTACGTGCTGATCGTGGACGATGAGGCCGTGATTCGCGAGACGCTTGCAACCCTGTTGACCCGTCTGGGCTTCGAATCGATCGCCGCCGGGGATGGGGCCGAGGCCCTCATCCAAATCGGCCAGTACAGCGATGACATCCACTTTGTCATCACCGACATCAACATGCCCGTCATGGATGGCGTCGCGCTTGCGCGCATTCTGCGCCGGATGAACCCCGAGTTGCCCATCATTGCCATGAGTGGACTGCAGGACGAGGAGCGTCTGCTCAAGCTGCGCGATGTCGGAGGGGTCAAGCTTCTGCCCAAGCCCTTCAGCATGAGCAGCCTGGCGGATGCGATCCAACAGGCGTCCCGAAGAAAGAGCTCGGACTGATTCCATGCCCGCTGCAGAGTGCCGCCGGCCCCTTGCAAAAGCCATCCAGGCTCGGTGGCGGCGAACCGGGACTGGGGCATGAAGCCGCTGGGCATGATCCCCTTGGCTGGCGGCGGCACCACGGGTCATGCCATCCAGGCTCCGGAGCACGCCCACCAGGCAGCCGAATTTTTAACCGGCTGACAGTCACACTTGAAGCGTCGTCTGGCGGCTGGGATTCCTGCGCATCCAAGCTCAGGCGTCAGCACCTGCCGGCTTCTGCCATGCCAGGACCTCCGCGCGACAGCGAAAAAGTGGTCGGGCCGGCGAGATTCGAACTCACGACCTCTTGCACCCCATGACTTGGGTGCTTTCGGTCATCTGCCTCTACCTCAAAACCTCACGAATGCCTGTGCTAGAGACTGTGTGCTAGCCTCAATTTCAGGAGGCGCAATGGGCCTCGTAGCTGAAAGCATGAATAGCGCAAATTGCACATTGTGCACAAGAAGTTTTTGTGTGTTTTCGGCATAGATGAGGGTGCGTGACGGTTGCTTTTTGGCTTTTCTGAAGGTGGCGACAAGTGCTATAAATTGTGGTCGGGCGCATGCACGGATGCCGGTGCGGCTTCGTCACGAAGGAGTGTTGGATTCCTCGGGCATAGCGGAGGAACCGAATGATGTGAAAGTGAGATTCAAGACCTCAGATTCGCTCTTCAAAGTCCCCAGCAAATCGAGCTTGAGATTCTCACTGATTAACCTCAGTGTGAAGAGTGCGCTGAACCAATGATTTAAATAATTACCTAAGAACTAAAGTATGCCATCCTAAGGAAAAATACGCATTTTTCGATGTCACAAACTTTGTGACTCATACTTCTCAAATCACCTTGGAACGTAAAGCATCCAGCAAAACAAACGATTCTACCGCCAACCTCGGCTTCGAAGCCATGCTCTGGCTCGCCGCGTCCATGTTGCGGAACAACATGGACGCGGCGGAATACAAGCATGTCGTCCTTGGCCTCATCTTCCTCAAATACATCTCCGATAGTTTCGAGGAGCATCACGCCAAGCTGATGGTTGGGCAAGGCGAATACGCCGTGGCCAATCCCGAGGACCCCGACGAATACAAGGCGGAGACTGTCTTCTGGGTCCCGGCGGATGCCCGCTGGTCCCACCTTCAGGCCCACGCCAAGCAGCCCACCATCGGCAAGATCATGGACGACGCCATGGTCGCCATCGAGCGCGACAACCAGCGACTCAAAGGCGTCCTTCCCAAGGACTATGCCCGCCCCGCGCTCAACAAGCACCTCCTCGGCGACCTCACCGACCTCATCGGCACCATCGGCCTCGGCGACAGGGAGAGCCGCAGCAAGGACATCCTCTGCCGCGTCTATGAATACTTCCTCACACAGTTCGCCAGCGCGGAGGGGAAGAACGGCGGGCAGTTCTGCACCCCGTCCTCCGTCGTGCGACTGCTCGTCGAGATGCTCGCGCCCTACAAAGACCGCATCTACGACCCCGTCTGCGGCTCCGGCGGCATTTTCGAGCAGTCGGAAAAGTTCGTGGAATGCCACGGTGGTAAGCTTGGCGACATCTCCGTCTATGGCCAGGAGAGCAATGCCACTACGCGCCGCCTCGCCTTCATGAACCTCGCCATCCGCGGCATCGAGGCGGACTTCGGCTCCGAGCCGCCAACACCTACCGCCGCGACCTCCATCCCGAACTTCGCGCCGACTACGTCCTCGCCAACCCGCCCTTCAACGACTCCGACTGGTTCCGAAAGGACGACGATGTGCGCTGGCAGTTCGGCGTCCCGCCGAAGGGGAATGCCATCTTCGCCAGGGTGCAGCACTTCATCCACCACCTCGCCTCACAGGGCATGGCCGACTTCGTCCTCGACAATGGTAGCATGTTCTCCAACCAGTCCGGCGAACGCGACAACCGCCCCGCCCTCCGCCGTCACCAATCGTTGGACGACAACTGTTAAATAACATAACTCTCATTACATCATGTCCCAAAGCCCTACAACCTGCTTCCGAGTGTTCGAAAAGTGCGTGGAAGCCATACAGGCTGGCGAACTCATTGAGTCCGTCAGTGCGAAGGACAAAGAATTCCATTTTCAAAACTGGTTCCAGAAGCGGTTAGCTGGATTGGACGTTCACTTCGAGGGATCGGGGCGGAATACCTATCCCGATTTCTCTCTCGTCGAGGTAACCGAAGGATACGAAATCAAAGGGCTCGCTTGGCCAGGCCGCGAAAGAGATTACGATTCAAATAGCCAAGTTCCTACGGGGCACCACAACGGACGGACAATTTTTTATGTGTTCGGCCGTTACCCGGCGGACCTGTCGGTTTACGACGACCTTGGCGGAGGTCGTAGACAATATCCCGTAGTCGATCTTGTTCTCTGCCACGGCGACTTCTTGAACGCCGATCACAACTATGTTCACAAAAACAAAAGCGTGAAGGGATTTGGGACCTATGGCGACATCATGATCCGGGATCGGAAGATGTATGTCGCACCGACCCCCTTCGCTCTGACCGAAGGCACAACGGGATTGATGACGCTAATAGTCCCTGCCGACTACCAAGCCCCGGATACGTTCCAGAACGTCGGCAACCTCACCCGCGTAGAAGCCGCGGATTTGGTGGTCGGCTATGCGTTCGATCTTCGCACAAATGAGCTGAAAGCGGAGCGTATCAAAAACCCAACGGCAGGGACGGAACACAACTTCATCGCTTACCGCCTCAAAAGCCAAGCCAACAAGCTAGTCAAGATGATTGCTCGCGGGCCGGAGGTTCTGCAACTTAACGAGGAGGGCGACGAGTGAGAAAGACGGACGCCAATACACCCAAAACTCAGTTCGGCAAACCTATCGAGCGAGGATTTCCCATCGTGGAAATCAGCGAGCTCGGAGAACAAGAGAGCTGGCGGAAGGAAGTCAATCGGCCAATCTACCATATTCACAAATGGTGGGCGACCCGTTTGGGCTCAGTTTTTCGTGCCATCACCCTTGGGGCTCTTAGTCCATCAAAAGCAGATATATGGAAGACCTTTTATGATAAGCATGATCTGACTGGTAAAGTTGTCCTCGACCCGTTCATGGGAAGCGGCACGACTCTTGGCGAGAGCCTCAAACTAGGTGCAAAGGTAGTGGGCTGCGACATTAATCCAGTCAGCACGTTCTTGGTTCGGCAGGCATTCACAGCCGTTCCAGAAAAACAACTCAAGAAGGCGTTTGAACGATTGGAGGGTCGAGTTGCCGGCGAGATTCGGAAATATTATCAGACGACAGACCCGGACTTCGGCGTACCGATTCCGGTTCTTTATTTTTTTTGGTGCAAGTGCGTTGAGACGCCAGATGGCGAAAGCATTCCGCTTCTCTCTCGATACGTGTTTTCGCAAGACGCTTACCCCAAAAAAAAGCCAAAAGCTCAGATTGTCTGCCCTTCATGCTGGGATGTTTTTGAAGGTCGCTTCGACTCGACGGCCTCCACTTGCCCCAGTTGTGGACACGCCTTTAATCCCCAAGCCGGTCCAGCTAAAGGGCAAAACGTTCAGTCTTCTTCTGGCTCAATGTTTAAAGTCAAAGATCTCCTTCCGAAGGATGGGGCACCGTTGCCGTCGAGGCTCTATGCCGTCATGGCGCTTCGCAAGGATGGATCGAAAATTTATCTCCCAGCCCGCGAGGAGGATCGCGCACTTTTCCAAGAGGCATCGGCTCGCTTAAAAAAAGAGAAACTACCGCTTCCCACCCTAGAGGTGCGCCCCGGTCACAATACCGACCAAGCACGAGGCTACAACTTCCACTACTGGCGCGATTTCTTTAATGATCGTCAACTCCTCTGCCTGGGGCTGCTATTAGAGGCCATCTTAGAGATTGAGGACATCGCAATACAAGAGCAACTGCTCTGCCTGTTTTCTAGCACACTGGAGTTCAATAATCAGTTTTGCAGCTTTAAAGGGGAAGGAACTGGAGCCGTCCGACACATGTTCTCTAATCACATCCTGAAGCCTGAGCGGACCCCGCTGGAAAATTCAATTTGGGGAACATCGAAAAGCAGCGGCACTTTCAGCACGCTCTTTGAGTCGAGACTTCTGCGGGCTAAGCGCTACCTTGACGAGCCGTTCGAGCTGATTATTGATCGAGACCTCGCGGGTGAGCGAATCGGCACAAGGAAGATTGTCGCCAGCTCTCCGTTGCGGCCGAGTCTCGCGCCATCATGGGACGCATTGCAGGCGGCTGAATCAGCCGCGCTGGTGCTCAACGGCGACAGCTCGGTATTGCCGATTCCGGACGAATCAATCGACGCCGTTGTCACAGACCCGCCTTATTTTGATTTCGTTCACTACAGCGAGTTGAGCGATTTTTTCTACGCTTGGCTTTCGCCAGTCTTAGCGGAGCGATACACATGGATGCGGCGGAAGGATTCATCCGATGCTGGCGAGGTTCAGCATAAAGACCCGAGAACATTCGCCCGACACCTTGCGAAAGTATTTACCGAATGCCACCGCGTATTAAAGCCGGGGGGTGTGTTGGCATTTAGTTTCCATCACTCCCGCCCAGAGGGGTGGGCCGCAATCTATGAAGCCGTTACCTCCGCTGGCTTTGCCGTGGTTGCCGCCCACCCCGTCCACGCGGAGCTTCGCTCGGCAAGTCCGAAGACCGCAGCAAAGAGTCCGATTAGTCTCGATGCGATCTTAGTTTGCCGACGGAGAAAAGATGCCCAAGAGTTCCCGTGCAGTAACTCCGCAGAAGATAACGCCAACCTGTTAACAGAACTGCTGGAGTCGAGAGACTATCGGCTTTCAAGTTCAGATCGTTTCGTAATCTTAGCTTCGCAATTGTTGGTTGAACTGTCGGAGAGCGGTCACACCTTCGAGGCCGTCAGGGCTGAAATAGCAGCCCGTTGCGAAGGACTTAAGCAGGCTTTGGGTCGGCAGGAAGTTGATCTGCACGTTTAGCTTCATACCCGAACAAATACGATGATGACTCCAAAGGAAATCGACTGGCTCGTCCAAGACTACATTGGAACAACAGCCGACGGGTATCTCAACCATTTCAGCTATAGCAAGCATGAGGAGTTTTATCATCGGTATTGCGATCTGGAGGTCGATGTCCCAGCTTGTCGAGCGCAAGCAGGCTCCACCCGAAAAACCTTCGTTAAAATATTAAAAGAGGCGGCCCCAAGGGATCAGGCAAAAATCATCCGCGGAGTCTTCGACATGCTTCCCCCGCCGGAGATGCCGTATGATGACAAAGCAATCCAGCGGAAGAAGACTCATGAAGCGCTTTTGGGGGTTGTCGCCAGACTCGAGAGCGACGGCGAAGTTGAGGTCCCAAAAATTATCACAGGAGAGACAGTTTTTCAGGCACTTCGTGACGCCGAACTTCTCCTCAAGAACAGCGGCCCGGCAAGCGCCGTGGATCGAGCCCATACCGCGCTCCATGCCTACTTAAAGAAGGTTTGCGCCGAACGCGGAATCACGGTGCCTGCGGATGCATCGATGACCGCGCTCTTCAAAGTAGTGCGTGAGCAATTCACTGAGTTCGAAGCGGTCACCAGTCACGACCAAGAGGCAAGGCGAGTTTTTGGTTCTATCGCAACAGCGCTCGATAGCCTCAATGTTATCCGGAATCGCCATACTCTCGCACATCCGAACGATCTGCTTTTAGCTGGACCGGAAGCGATGCTTTACATCAATCTTTCAAGATCAGTCCTCGGCTATCTTGACTCAAAACTAACCTGAGGACACCGAAGCGCTTCCAGGGGAAAGATGCGACTATTCTACGCTGGTGGTGCTGACGGACCGCAACGACCTCGACGATCAACTCTTCGGCTAGTTCCAGTGCTGCGCCGAGACCCGGGTGAAGCTTCGGGTCATGGTGAAGCGCATTCTGAGCAATTATGGTTACCCGCCGGACCTTCAGGAGGAAGCGGTGAAGACCGTTCTCCAGCAGGCGGAGCTGCTGTGCGCAGATTGGGTTTAGTCTCCTGCGAAAGACACAAAAGCCAAGGCAACTACTGCCTCGACTTTGGCCGATAGAAGGCCATTGCACCTGTTCCTACTATCTCCAACCGTTGCGAGATTGATCGCAAATCCCGCTTCCAAGTTGCCTCGGAAACGCCGAATTTGCTCAAATACAGAGCTTTGCGCGGCTTTCCGCCGGCTTCAGCCTCTCCGATAAACCAGGCCACACGGTCGTCTGCCGTCGGTTCCGTGCTCTCGGTGGGTAGCTTCTCCACGGTTTCGGCGACCACCTCAATGTTCCGAGCAAGCTCGTAGCCGCCCTTGCCCCTGGTAATGACCGTGTCCGAGTCAGTCTCGTAGCCTGCCTCACCCAGATCCTCTTCGACTTGGCGTCTGAAGAGACTGACTGCCTCAGCGACGGCTTGGCTTCCACGCTCCAAATCAAGACTATCAGCCAGGCTTTTGCCTGAGCGACCCCTGCGTCTTCCTGAGACTGCATGCTTGCCTAGTTCGAGAAGAACCCTTCCAATCGTGCTGCTGTGCGAGGCCAACAGGAACTCTCCCAGGAAGACGCCATCCGCTTGGAACACCAGTTTTCCGCCTGGGAAAGGCTTGAGCGTGGGAAAGCTCTTTTCTGAAGGGGCGGCTTTGCCGTTTTTTGGTAGGGGCTTTGAAAAGACCTCCCTGATCTTCGCCTCAAGCTGGTCGATCATGGTCTTGGGAAGGAAATAGTCGGCTCCGTCTCGCATGAATTCGCAGACGACAATTGGGTCGTTGTTGTCGTGTCCCGTGACGATGATGATCGGCGTTTCCTGGTTGAGCCCTTCCTCTCGGATCTGAGCCAGCAGGTTGCGCCCAACCTGCTTGTTCGTCGGCTTGCCCTTTCGCACCGGCAACTCCTGATCCAGCAAGATCAGGTCGTAGCGCTGCTTGCGCAGCAGCTCACGGGCAGCGTTCTGGCTGTCCGCCTGTTCAAGGTCAAAGCCCATGGAGTCGATGCGGTCAGACAAGACTTCCCGAATCGCTTCATCGTCGTCGATGATGAGGACCACTTTTTTCATTCGGGAGCTTCAGCGGGCAAACGCACAATGACAGTCGTTCCAACACCGTCTGTGCTTTCAATGTTCAAGGTTCCCTGGTGGAACGAAATGTAGCGTTGAGCGATGGGCAGGCCGTAGCCCGTGCCTTTTGGTTTCGAGGATTTGCCGGGGATGAACTGCATGACCTGTTCCAGTTCGGTTCCGTCCAAACCCATGCCGTCGTCCGAGATGCGGATTTCGTGATGATCTCCATCACGGTGAGCCTGAATGAGGACGTTGCCTTTGCCGTCTCTTTCAGGGGCTTCGAGGATCGCCTCATGGGCATTTTTGATCAGATTGCGCAAAGCAAGAATGAACGGTTTACGGGCTGCCGGCAGGGCAACGCCATCTGGCACCTCCACGGTGAGAGTGATCTGCTCAGTGCACACTTGTTTGCCGTCGAAGTCAGCTTGCACCATGGCTACCGCATCTTTGACCAGATCAGCCAAGACCTCCGTGTGCTTTTTGACCTGCGGGAACTCCGTGTAGCTGCGCATGTCCTCCAGCAGATGCTCCATGAAGAGCAAGGTGTCCTTCATGCGTGGGACGTAGCGGTTCACGGCCGCTTCAGCACTGCCGCGGTGCACCTCGGTGGTCAGGCTGTTCATGTTGCCGCGTAAGGCCGACAAAATGGCAGTCAGTTCATGAACACTGGCTCCGACCAGCCCTTCAAAGAAACGGAGCGCCTGGTCACGGACGGTCGTGGCCATGTCCTCGCCATGCGATTTGGCAATTCGGCCAAACTCTCTCTCCGCCTTGTTCAGGCCCCGGCCGCGTCGCTTGGGGGATGCCTGAGCTTTGCTGCGCCTTTCCAGCGCCTTCTCCGCTGCACCCCTCACAAAGTGATGGTGATCGCTGCTGAGGCTGGCGGCCAGCTCCTCAAAATGCGGATCAGGCACCAAGTGCAGGATGTCCGCCACAGCCTTGCGAACTTCCCATTTTTGGTCTTGAGCAAGCAGCGGCAGGGAGCTGGCTACTTGCTTGGGCAGCTTGTCCCGCCAGCCAAGCCCATCGGTGAGCTTGGCCACGGCTTCGACCTTCTCCGACCAAGGGATGTCATCTGGGTTGGTCTGGAGTAGAGCGCAGAGGTCGGGCAGGTTCATTTGCGGGTGATCTTATAGCGGGTGCCGCGCTGGCAGAAAGCCTCTTCGCCCCCCTCCAGAAGGTTTATGATGGACTCCCGGCAATGATCGACATTGCCATGAGTGAAGACACCGGCGTGCTCGCCGTCCGATTCCATGACGACCACCTCTCCAGCTTCACCGAGAACAGGGATGTTCGGGTTGTGCGTGATGAACATGAGCTGACGGGTGTCCCGAACCTGCTCTATTTTGCTGACAACGGTCTGGTAGATGAACCGGTTGTCGAGGTTGTCCTCCGGCTGGTCGATCAGTAACGGGTTCTCACTGTCAAGAAGCAGAATGGGCAGGATGGTCGTGCATTTCTGGCCGGTGGAAAGGGTGCTGGAGTCCTTGTAGGTGGTGCCATCCCGCAGTTCGATCAGCGGCTGGTCCCGCAGCTCCACCGAGCGCAACTGCGCCAAGCAGACCTGATCTTTGAATGCCTGAACCACCTTTGCGGCCTGTTCGAGGTTGAGGTCGCCGTGCTCTGCCAGGGATTTGAGGTCACTCGCGGACACCATGTCAGCGAGTTGGGCCGGGGGCACGTTTTTCGAGAGCTTCTGGGCTACAGCGACGTGACGCATACCCGTGGGCTTGAGCCGCTCTTCAAGCAGTTCCCGGTAGCAAGTCGTGTCGCCGTCCTGGGCGAGCTTGACGCGCACATCCGGGTTGAGGGCGTTGTTTAGCCGCTCAGCGATTTGCTGCCGGATATGGAACCTATTGTCGCGCTCCTCCGAGAGCTTCTTGAGCAGGTCCAGCTGACGCTTATCAAGCTGTTCGATCTGCTTCAGACGCTGTTCACGGGTGCGCTGCACCTCGCCAAGCTCGTTCAACTGACGATCCAGCCCGGCACGCTCTGACGACTGTTTTTGGAAGGCGGAGTGCTTCTCCACCAGTTCGCGAAATGCGATCTCCTGCACTTGGTGCTGTTCGTTCAGGTTCGTGGCGATTTCAGCCTGCCGCTGCTGACAGGTATCCAGGGCTGCCAGCGCCAGGTTAAACTGCTGGTCCGTCTCCTTGATCGTTTCGCGGAGGTTCTCAAACATCCGCTCCATCAGGACCTTGTTGGCACCGTTCTTCAATTCGCTGGTGATCTTGCCTGTGAGCTCCGCCTTGAGCTTGCCAACCATGCTGTGCACATCGGCTCGGAAACGAGTCAGCACCTCATTCGCCGCCCTGAGTGCTCGGCTCTCACGGTCTCGCTGAGCCTTGGCAATATGCGCCTTGTCGAGCTCCTCGGCTGAACTGTCTCCCTCCATCTTGTAGGACTTGAGCCGCTCCTCGATGTTGGGTAGCTGCTTGAGCTTCTCGTCCAGCATCTGCACCTCATTGCGAAGCGGAGCTGCCTCCTGAGCGACCTGCACAATTGAATCCCTCAGTGTCTCGATCTCCCAATCAAGCCCTGCGATCTCAGCAGGGGCGAAGCTGTCGATGAGATCAAGCTGGAAACGCTTCTGGTCAGCGATGCTCTCGACCTCGTTCTGGCTGAAGATTTCCGCACGGAAGAACCCAGGCAGCTTCACCGGCACCGGGTTGCGCTCCTTGTCCATGACGATGGGTTCCTCGCCCTGCACGCGGCTGATGAAGTAGCGGGCACCATCGGCGGTTTCCACCTCCAGCTCGACGCGCCCGCCGTTGAGGTTGCCGCTGATGATGCTGTCGAGCCTTTTTCGGGCCGCAGCCGACAAATCCTTCCTCGGAAGCAGGTCCAAACAGAAGCGGATCAGCTCCAAGATGGTGCTCTTGCCGGTGCCACGAGCGCCGATCAGGCAGGTCAGACCGGTGTCAAAGACAAGGTTCAGTCCGTCAAGGAATCCGCCAATGACGCGGAGGGAAATGAAGCGGTTGGATTTCATACCCTGCATACATTGCCGCAATTGCAGGGACTGCGAGTGAAGAACCGACCGGTGTCACATCCCATATGGGATCATGACACCGGGTTCATGGCCCATGTTTTCCCCACATTGGCCCCATATGGGATGCGGCAGCCAATGTTTTGCCCAGCGACATGACACCGGCTGAGGCGCGTGAATCGGGGCGTCGAGAGCAACCACTTTTGACACCTCGAACCCATCACAAACCTCATGCCCAAGCTCCTCCCCAACGCCCGCATCCTGAGCCAGGCCGATGTCTATCGGCTGCTCGGTCGCCAAGTCGCCGATGACGCCATCAAGCACGGCTGGCTGAAGCCCTGTTGCCTCAAAACCGTGCCACGCGGCCCGAAGCGCCGCCTCTTCGATCTCCAGGCCCTCCGCCATGTCGAGGACCGCCTCCTCACCGGGGAATACCCCGGCCAGCCCGCTGCTTGACACCCTTTTCCCAACGCAACCCGCCCAAACCAAAAAGTCAGACACCATGAAAATCGGAACCTCCAACTCCAAGTCCTTTGAATCCCACCCCGAATACTCCGGCCCCGCCGTGTGCGTGGACGTGACGCCCCTCAAGACCGTGCAGACCGACTACGGTCCCAAGGAGCAGTTCAAGCTCGTCTTTGAAACCAACGAGAAGCGCCAGGACGGCAAGCCTTACCTGGTCTGGTCCCGTGGCTTCACGCCCTCCCTGGGTGAAAAAGCGGCCCTTCGCAGCTTCCTCAAACAGTGGCTCGGCCGCGAGCTCACCGCTGCTGAAGAGCATGAGTTCGACACGGAAACCCTCATCGGTCGCTCGGCCAACCTCGTTGTCGTCCACAACGAGGGCCGCAACGGCGAAACCTACGCCAACATCGGCCTGATCCGCCCCGACAAGAGCGGTAGCCCGCTGAGTCCCTCGGGCAAATACATCCGGGTCAAAGACCGGCAGGACAAAGACGCAACCTACAGCCGTGTGGCCCAGCCAACGAGCCAACCTGAGCCTGCCACGGGAGCGCCTGCCTCCACCGGCTGGGAATTCACCAAGGTCCACGTCGGCCGGCACAAGGGCGTCGAGCTCTGCGAGCTGGATACCACGGCGGTGCGCGGCCTCTACGACAACTGGCTCCCCATCGCCCGGGAGATGGACAAGCCGCTCAAGGCCGACCGCGAACTGATGGCCGCGCTCGAACAGGCCGCCGTCCAGCTCGGCTTCCACAAGCCTCAACAGCCCGAGGACAACGACCTGCCCTACTGACCCCTCAATCAAACCCGAACCCGAACTCATCCCGCACTCATGATCCTCGTTCACCGCGAATCTCCCTCCCACTGGTATCTGTCCGATGGCACCCCGTATCACGAGGTGCCCCGGGCGGATGGCAACGGCCTGCGCAGCGTCACTCTTCGTGACGCTCGCAAGGTCAATGCCTTGCCCAGTGTCACTAACGTCCTCTCGGTTCTTGCCAAGCCCGGCCTCGAAGGCTGGAAGCAGGAACAGGCCATTCTCGCCGCCCTCACGCTGCCCAGGCGTGAGGAGGAAACCCTCGATGACTTTGCCCGCCGCGTCGTTCAGGACATGGGGGAGCAGGTGACCAAAGCAGCCGATCTCGGCAGCGCCGTTCACGCCGCCATCGAGGTGTATCTGCAAACCGGCGAACCACCGGAAAACCCTGGCATTCAGAAGCTCTTCGCTCCCGTGAAGACCTGGATCGACGATCATGTGGAACGCATCGGCCTAGTGGAAACCGTGGCCGTGCATCCGGCGCTCGGTTTCGCAGGTCGCATCGACCTGGTGGCCAAGCTCAAAACCACAGGCTCCTGGGCGGTCATCGACTTCAAGACCCAGCGCATGAAGCCCGACCGCAAGGGCGTGCCGCAGCCCAGCTACTACGACACCTGGCCGCTCCAGCTGATGGCCTACTTTAAGGCTCTGGAAAGTCAGGGCGAGTGCAGTCGCCGCCTGGAGGACATCGCCTCCGTCGTCATCAACTCGGTCGAGCCTACCGAAGTGCATCTGCGTGTCTGGCCGCGCGAGGAACACGAGGCATTCTGGCAGGCATTCAAGAACGCCCGCGCCCTCTGGAGCTTCATCAAGGGCTACCACCCCGAACCCCTGACCCCAGCCCTCAGCGCATGAACCTCTGCCCGAACAAGCCTTTGCCCGTGCTCCTGGTCATCCACGCGAGCCGTCACCGCAGCCCCAACGGCCTTTCCCCACACTGGCCCTGGATCGCCTTCCTCCTCGGAACCGCCTTGGGCTGGCTCATCGCCCACTCCGTGCCATGACAACCAAACCCAGAACGGTCGCCGAGGAGTTTCATTCCTTGGTGACGCAAGGTCGCAACGTGCTGCTGACCGGCCAGGCCGGCACGGGCAAGAGCACCTTGTTGCGCAACGAGATCGACACCTTCGATCCCTCGGTGGCCATCACCGCCTCCACGGGCATCGCCGCCATCAACGTAGGTGGCAGCACCATCCACCGCTGGAGCGGCATGATGCTTGGCCCGGGAAGGGGAGAAGATCCCAGGGACTACATGAACGGCCTCATGCGCGACAAGCGGCAGTCCGTTCGTGCTGGTCTCGACCGCATCCGCAGCTGCCGGCTCCTTGTCCTGGATGAGGTGTCCATGCTGCCGGGCAGCACGCTCGCGTTCTTTGACCTGCTCTGCCGCACGGTTCGCCGTGAAAACGCGCCCTTTGGCGGCATTCAGGTGATCGCCACCGGGGACATGCTCCAGCTGCCTCCCGTCCGCACCGATCCACGCGAGCCCTACGACTGGTCGTTCATGACTCCGAACTGGGTGCAGGCGGACTTTGCCACCCTTCATCTCACCAAGGTTCATCGTCAGGAGGATCAGGCATTTGCCAATGCGCTGGGCGAGTTCCGCATGGGACGACTCTCCCCTGAGAGCGTCGCACTTCTGAGCTCACGCGTCAGCCTGTTCCCGGAAGCGGACACGCCCCGTCTGTTCACCCACAACAGCCAGGTGGATCGCTGGAACGATTACAGGCTCGCCTGCATTGAGGCTGCGGAAACGGTGATCGAGGCCCGAACTGAAGGGCCTGAGAACCAGGTCCAGTTCCTCTGCAACAACCTCCTCACGCCCCGGGTCCTCGTGCTCAAGCCTGGGGCCAAGGTGATGTTCACCGTGAACCAGCCTGATCAGGGGTTCATGAACGGCCAGACCGGCACCGTGATCGAGTGCAGCCATGGCTCCGTGTCCGTCCTCTGTGGTGAGCGTCTGATCCAGGTCCAACCCTACGAGTGGCGATTCGATCCCCGCGACCGCAACAGCGCCACCTTCACGCAACTGCCCCTGCGACTGGCCTGGTCGATCACCATTCACAAGGCACAAGGCATCACACTGGAGCGCGCCTACATCGACGTGCGCGCCGCCCGTGAACCTGGCCAGGCCTACGTCGCCGTGTCGCGAGTCCGCAGCCTCTCCGGCCTCCACCTCAAGTCCTGGTTCAGCGGCGTCTTCGTCAGCCAGGCCGCCCTCGAGTTCTACCGCTCGCTCCCTCCATCCCGCTTGTCTGAATGACTCCCAGCATCCCCGACCACATCAACGAGCTCGACCGGCTCCAAGCCGCCGAGTTCTACCACGGCCAGCTTGGCTGGGCCGTGCATCCGCTCATGCCGCCCGACCGGGGCGATGAACAGGAGCGCGGCAAGAAGCCTCTGCTCAAAGGCTGGCGCAATCACCGCGCCGAGGAGGTCACTTCCGACTTCCTGCGGCGGCACTTCAACAATTCCAGCCACAACAACCTCGGCTGCGTTGTCCGCCCGCCCTTCGTCCACGTCGATCTCGACAGCAAACCCGACGCCGGTCAGTCCGTGCGTGAATGGCTCGCCACCCAGCCCGAACTGGATCATGCGCCACGCGAGCGCACCGGCGGTGGAGCCCACCTGGCATTCATCTGCCGCGATCTGCCCGAGAGTGTGCTCAAATCCAAGAAGGCGGTCACCTGCCAGATCAATGAGAAGGTGAGTGCCGAGCTCTACTTCGACGGGCTCAACATCGTTCTGAGTCCCTCCGTTCACAAAAGCGGTCACCGCTACGCCTGGGAGGTGACTGGGACGATCCCTGAGGTAAGCTGGGAACAGTTGCGCAACTGGTTCGGCTTTGAAGCTCCCGAAGCTCCGAAGCGCGGTCGGCCTGCGAAGGATGCTCCCTGGTGGGCGGCCTACAACGGGGACCTCGCCACCCTCGACATCCTGGCTCTGTTTCGCCGCGCAGGGCGCTTGGGAGACTGCCTTGATCCAGATCAAGGGAAATGGGCCGTGCGCTGTCCCTGGGACCACGAGCACTCCAAGCAGCACGACTCCATCGGCAGCGACACCGCCGTGTTCGCCTCCGAGCCGCCCGGGTTCAAATGCCTGCACGCTCACTGCGCCGAGCGCAGCCTCCAGGACGTGGTCGCATGGTTTGAGGCTCAGCAGCCGGGCATCGTGGACGAGCATTGCCGCGAGCAGCGCGTCTGGCAGGACGGTCAGACCGACCGTGATGGCCGCCCCCGGATCATCCTTCCCGGCAATGACCGCGAGGACAGCCAGTTCGCCGCAGAAATCGCCGAGGTGCTGGCCCCCAAGGAGGTCTGGTTCAACAAATCCGAGCGGGTGGTCACCGTGCGCCTGACCCGGTTTTCAGAACACGCCCAGACTCTTGGTTTCCAATCCCTGGAAGCCATCGAGGCCCGCACCGCCATTGAGGACCACCTTCAAACGGGCATCGTCCAGACGGACCGCGACTCCGGCCAGCCCACCTTTCTGGCCCGGACCATGACGCGCGAGTGCGCCGCTGGTCTGCTGGCCTCCCCACAGCTACGCCGCCGCCTTCCTGAGATCATCCGTATCCTGGACTTCCCGCTCCCGGTCCGGCTGCCCGACGGCGACATCGCCACCCCCAAGCTGGGCTACGACCCGCGCTTTCGCATCTACACCGACCCATCCGCGCCTGAGCTTCGCAGGATGTCCCGGGATGAGGCCCTGCACTGGTTGCGCAACTGCCATGTCGGTTTCGGATTCCGGGATCGGCAAAGCCTGGTTCACGCGTTGGCTCGCCTCATCACGCCCTATTGCCGTGGCATCATGGGCTGGGATGGGCGGTTCCCCCTCTGGCACTTTTCCGGCAACCGCCCCAGGGCGGGCAAGGACTACCTCGCCGGTGTGACACAGATCGTCTATGAGGGGCGCACCATCGAGGACGCACCGCTCGAACGGGAATCCGAGGAAACGCGCAAGCGCATCACGGCAGCCCTGATGTCCGGCCGACGGATGCTGCACTTTGCCAACTGCCAGGGCCACATCCAGGACGCCGCCTTCATCGGAGCCATCACCAGCAAGACCTTCGGTGCGCGCAACCTGGGAGCCACGGACGCCAAATCCGACCTCACGCTACCCAACGAGATCGAGTTCAGCCTGTCTGCCAACATCGGCCTCACTTTTCGTCCGGACGTGGAGCCGCGCACGCGGCGCATCACGCTGGAGTTCCCCGAGGACGACACCAACGGGCGGAAGTTCCCGAACCCGGAGCTGCATGACTGGATTCGGCAGCATCGGCGCGAGGTGCTCTCCGCCATCCACTCCCTCGTGTGCCTGTGGGCAGAAGCGGGCTGTCTGCCCGGTGTGAGGCCGTTCAACAGTTTCCCGGAATGGGCGTCGGTGGTCGGCGGTGTGATGGGCTTCCACGGTCTTGGCGATCCCTGCGAGCCGCATGTGGACGATGGCGGCCTTCCTGCCGACCGGCAGACCGAGGCCATGCGCACGCTCTTCCTGATTGGGTATGCAGCTCACCCGGACAAATGGATCAACAAGGCCGAGATCTACGACATCATCGAGGCCAACGCGGAGACTGAGGCCTTTTCATGGTTCGGTGACTTGGCCGAAAAGGGCGCAAAGCATCGGCTTGGCAAAGACCTTCGACAGTTCAAGGATCGGGAGCTGGATGGCATTGTGATGCTGGTTGACGATCACACCAACAAAAGCCAGCAGCACCGCTTCCAATTCACAAAGCAAGGCACTGGGCGTCTCAACGTGCTGGGAGACTTCTTTGGTTCAATCGAACCGCCCACAGGCATCGTTCAGACGCCGAAAGATGGTCATTTGGGGCATTTTGGTCATTTCGTAGCTTTGCCACACACGGGAGAAAACAAATCCCCTGATATTTGTAAAAATGAAGAGAATAAAAAAGAGACGTATAGAGCTGAGGGGACGGACATGGCCGAAATGCCCCAAATGCCCGTTGGCCGGTTGATCACCTCTCCAACCGATCTCCCCGCCATCACGGCTGCTGTCCGCACTGCGCGAAGCGTTGGGCTCGACCTGGAAACCTACGGTCCACGCAAGGGTGACGGGCTCGACCCATGGGCTGGAGACATCCGCCTGCTGTCTCTTTGCGTCGGAGGCCATGAGCCCTGGCTGCTCGACCTTCGAGCTCTTGGCTACGACCTGGGCGAGCTGAAGCCTGCCCTCGAAGCCGTCGAGATCATCGCCCATAAGGCGACCTTCGATCTCCTCTGGCTGCGGCAGAAGTGCGGCCTGCGAGCCTCCAGCGTGTTCTGCACGCTCACCGCAGCCCGCCTGCTCACCGCTGGCACCAAGCCCGGTAACGACTTGGACAAGTGCCTGGAACGCTACCTGGGCGTCAGTCCAGCCGCCGATCACAGCCGCTCTGACTGGGGCTCGATGTTCCTGACCGAGGATCAGCTCGCCTACGCTGCCCGGGACGTGTTCCACCTCCAGGCGCTTGCCAACAAGCTCTGGGGCGATCTGGAGCACGAGGACCTCGACCGGGTGGCTCGCCTGGAGTTCGATTTGATCCCCGTCATCGTCGAGATGGAAGCGGCTGGCATTGCCGTGGACTCGGACAAGCTCCGCGCCATCGAGGCCAAAGGCCGTGCTCAGGCGGCCGAACACGCCGCCCTGCTGCGCACGAAGTTCAACCTGCCCAGGCTCAACCCGGGCAGTCCTGCTCAGCTTCTCGAAGCCCTCCGGGGCGCGGGTATCGACCTCGAGAACACCAACGAGGACACCCTCAAGACGGCGGACGACGGCGACCTGATTCCGTTGATCCTGGCGTTTCGTGGCGCTGAAAAGCTCGCCCAGCAGGCTGCATCACTCCTGGACTGCGTGAAGTCGGACGGGCGCATCCACGGTCACTTCGATGCTACGGGAACGGCGACCGGTCGGTTTGCTTCCAAGGAGCCCAACCTCCAGAACGTGGGGCGAGGCGAACTGCGTGAGTGCTTCGTGCCCAAGCCGGGTCACAAGCTCATCGTCGCCGACTACTCGCAGATCGAGCTGCGTGTGGGGGCGGTGATCGCTGGGGAAAAGAAGATGATCGCCGCCTACAAGGCGGGCATCGACCTTCACCGGCAGACGGCGGCGGAGGTGCTCAACAAGCCGCTGGAGGCGGTGACCAAGGATGATCGCCGTTTGGCCAAAGCGGTGAACTTTGGTCTCATCTACGGTCAGAGTGCGCCCGGTCTGGTTCGCTATGCCGCATCGAACTACGAGGTAGCGCTGGAACTCCAGGAGGCGGAGCGCATCCGCCGGCAGTTTTTCCGCACCTACGACCGCCTGCGCCAGTGGCACGGTGTCAGCCGCAACAAAGCGGACGATGGTGCCCGTGAGGTGCGAACGGTCCTGGGTCGCCGCCGCCTGATCCCTGAAACAGCCTCGGAGTGGGAACGCTTCACCGCCCTTGTGAACATGCCGGTGCAGGGTGGCTCCGCCGACGGCATGAAGCAGGCCCTGGTGCTGCTCGCTGAGCGCCTGCCCGACGACTCGCAGATCCTTTCCACGGTCCACGATGAAGTGCTGGTTGAGGTGCCGGAGGCGAAAGCCGCCGAGGTCCGCGACCTGGTCCAGTCCACCATGATCGAGGCGATGGCCACCCTGTTCCCGCAGGTGCCCATCGAGGTTGAGGCGGGGGTGTGTGCCCACTGGGGTGAAAAATGAAGGGAGCCGCCGCCATGCACTACGACGATGACGACGACCCGCCGCCGGAGGAGCTTCAGTCCTACCAGAGCCGCCAACGTGATCTCGATCAGATCTACAGCCGCGAGTATCGGGAGTGGATGGCGTCACTCGGACCTGAGGAGCGCTCGAAGCTCAAGCAGCTTGGCTTGGACAGGGCCTACCTGCCATCCGGCTCCGGTGGCGCTACCATGGACGTTGCTGAATCCTCGCTGGCCAGGTGTGAAGACAGCCACGAGCAGCTGGATGCAGGAACGCCAACCAGCGATGCGGCGGATGAGCCTTCCCTCGACGGGGAGAGCCAGCACGATCTGCTGCGCCGCCTTGTCGGGGAAATGCTCGGGCAAAGCAACGCCAGCCTGTCCCTCGAATGCCTGGCCCTGGTCACAGGCCTTGCCTACGACGGGGATTCCATGACCGAGATCGCCCGACGGCATGAAGTGACCCGGGCTGCTGTCTCCAAGCGCTGCGTCGAGTTGACGCAGGCCCTCAATCTGAAACCAAGCCGAGCCATGCGCTCTCTGCTCGCCCGGGAGAGCTACCGCAAGGCCCGCATGAACCATCTCAACGCCCACCCATGAAACCTGCCCGCATCGACGCCAAGATCACCATCACCCGCACCGGCCTTCAAGTGGCCGATGAGTTGAGCTTTCAAGAGTGGCAATCCCTCGCAGCTCGCTTCGGAGCCGCCATGTCCAGCGCAGCCTTCGTCATCGGCGACTGGCTCGTGTATGGTGAAGATCACTTCCGAGGGCAGCAACGGCTGCCGGGCTTCGAGAAGGAGGTCATCGGCAGTAGCAAGGTGCCAAGCGAGCTCTATCAGGAAGCCCTGCGCCTCACGGGGTTGGACCGAACCACCCTGCTGACCTACGCCTATGTGGCCAGGCGTGTGCCATCCTCGTTGCGCAACGAACATCTCTCCTGGGAGCATCACAAAGCCGTGGCGAAGCTGGCCGTGGACCAGCAGAAGCACTGGCTGGAAATCGCTGAAACGCGGGGCGACGAACAGCAGGGGCCGGTATCGACCCGTCGCCTCCGCAAGAGCATCACCGCTGGACGCCTTCTCACACCTGAGGAGATGACCCTTGATCCCGCCGACCGGGGGCGGCTCAATCACATCCCGTTCCTCAACCGTCTGAATGCCTGGTGGGCGCAGATGAAGGAGAACGGCTGGCTCAAGCGGGCCACCCGCGAGCAAAAAGAAACCCTCAAACGCGACCTGAGCATGGTCGTGCGCATCATCCGCGAACTGGATGCCAACTGAACTCACCCAAACCCATCATGGAAACCCACCAACCTCTCCAAGACCAAGCCCTCGAACACGTCCGTGAACTCCTTGCCACGCACTGGCGGGAGGCCAAAGACTCCGCCGATGAAGACGGCAAGTTCGCCATCGGCCTGCGCATCAGCGTGCTCAACGGCGCGCCTGCCAAGCTGAAGGTGAAATGCAGCATCAGCAAAACGATCACCGATGAGATCGAGAGCCAGGTGGATGACCCGGATCAGATGAGCCTGCTTTGAGATGATGGATGCTGCGCGTGAGGGCGGCCAAGTCCTCATGATCGCTGGTGGCGACTCGGCAGGCCTTTCCGATGGTCCGCACAGCTAGGCAAAATGCCTCCTTACGGATGACAGTCAACAGGGGCTTTTGACAGTCCCTCCGGGCCATGCCTCGCTTGCGCTATCGAGCCCATCGTTCGCCCTCCAGCTTGGAAGAGCGCTTTTTGAGGCTTTGGAGCCTCGCTGGCGGCCCGCCCCTGGAGAGGGAGTATCGCTTCCACGACAAGAGACGTTGGCGGGCCGATTTTGCGCATGTGGAGGGCCGCGTGCTGGTTGAGGTGGAGGGCGGAATCTGGGTGAACGGCCGCCACAACAGGGCCGCCGGGTTCAACGCCGACCTCGAAAAATACCTGGAAGCAGGGCTCCTGGGGTGGCGGGTTTTCCGGCTCGGGCCGGATCAGATCACCCTGGAGAACGTCGCCCGCCTAGAGCGACAGGTGAGGGGATGGATTGAGCAAATTCCCACCGAATCCACTTCACGGCCAGATGCTCAACTCATTGATTCTGAGTCCACGAACGGCAAACGGGCGGTGAAAAAAGTGGAAAGCTGATTTTCGCGTTTGCATGGAATTTGCGTGGTGGTGTGAAGACCCAGGGACAGACGGGGACTCGGAAAGAGATTTCCTTTTTGGAGCTGCACAAGATTGGATTCAGACCGGTTGATTCTCGTCTGACCTATGGATGCTCAATAGATTTCAGGTGCATACGGGTTTGGGGGCAAAGTCTTGTGGCGATTGTGAGCCGCATATTTTAAAGGCAGCATTATCGTTTGGAATTTGTTTACCGATCCTTTATTTCCATGTGCATTCTTATTGTTGAAGATGAACCAAAGATGATCGCTCTGCTCAGCGAAGCGCTGATGAAGGGGGGCTTTGAGGTTGTCTTTGTGGACGATGGCAAGAAGGGTTTGGCAGAAGCAGTGAAAGGGGGCTACGATGTGCTGCTAGTAGACATCATGCTGCCAAAGCTCGACGGTCTTAGCCTTGTGCGAGAGTTGCGTCGCCGTGGGTTTGCCACGCCGGTGCTGATGCTCTCGGCACGTGGAGAGGTGGAGCAGCGGGTGGAGGGGCTGGATGCGGGCGCGGATGATTATTTGCCGAAGCCTTTTGCCACCTCGGAGCTGCTGGCACGAGTGCGCTCGCTGCTGCGCCGGAACAGCCTGCCAAAGTCCGCCCTGCTGTCCGTGGGTGATCTGAGTTTTGACCCCGTGACTCGCGAGACCCGACGCGCTGGCAGGCGGATGGACCTGTCTGTTCGCGAGGCCTTGCTGCTGGAGTGCCTGCTTCGTGCTGAGGGGAGTGTGGTGAGTCGGCGTGACATCATCAGCGCCGTGTGGGAGTATGATTTCGATCCGGGGACAAATCTCGTGGAGGTCTATGTCCGCCGCCTGCGGGACAAGATTGACCGCGACTTCACACCGGCCCTCATTCAAACCGTGCGCGGCCTCGGCTACGCACTGCGACTCCCGTCATGACTCTGCGCCGACGCATTCTCCTGTATTACTCCGTCACGCTCAGCCTTTCGCTGGTGATCGTGGGCTTCTGGAGCTGGTTTGAGTTCAATGAGCAGCGCGAGGAGGCGCTGCATGGGGGAGCGGAGGCGGCTTTGAAACATGATCCTCTGGAGGAGACGTTCGAGATCATCCTTTATGGCGGCTTGCCAGCCATCCTGCTCGGAATCCTCGGCGGCGGACTGCTCATGACGCGGGCTTTGCGCCCCATCGAGGAACTGACCGAAGCGCTTGAAAAGACGGACGTGTCCAATCTGTCCAGCCCCGTGCCGCGCAGCGGCAATGGGGATGAGCTGGATCGCATGACGGCTGTCTTCAACCGCATGAAGGAGCGTCTTGGCCGTTCCTTCACCCAGGCTCGGGAGTTCACGCTCAATGCCTCGCACGAGCTGAAGACGCCACTCACCGTCATCCATGGCACCCTGGAGCAGATGGCGACGAATGAGCGGGCGGCCGAGGTGGACCGGGAGCGGGCGGCATCCTTGCTGGAGGAGGTGCAGCGGCTCTCCTCCATCGTCGGGCAGCTCTCCTTCCTGGCCCGTGCGGATGCCGGACTACTGCCGAGTGCCCGTGAACCCGTGGCGCTGGATGACCTAGTGCGTGATCTGGTCGAGGAAACGATGATTCTTGGCTCCGGTGCAGAGATTTCGGTCACGCTTGGTGATTGCCAGCCCGTATTAGTTCCCGGCGACAAGATGCGGCTGCGTCAACTTTTGCTGAACCTTGCGGACAACGCGGTGAAATACAACGAACGCGGGGGCAGCATCGAGATGATTTTGGTTTGTCAAAATGACAGTGCTGTTTTCACCCTCGCAAACACAGGCCTGGCGTTGCCTGCGGAACTTCGCACGCGGGTGTTCGAGCGCTTCTTCCGAGGCGATCTCGCGCATAACAGCGCCATCGAGGGCAGCGGCCTGGGCCTGAGCATTGCAAAGTCCATCGTCGAGGCGCATCAGGGCAGCATTGGCTATGATGTCTTGCCAGACGGCCGGACGCAGTTGCTCGTCACCCTGCCCGCCCTGCCGTCCCAAAGATGAAAAAGCTGTCATAATCCGTTCCGCTGCTGGTTTGTCGGACACGCTTCTCTTGAGTGGTCGTTTGACGTTCACTCCATGAGACTGGCTTTCCTGCTAATCCCTTCCTTCCTGCTCGGACTGACCGCCTGCGTGCAGTTCAAGGCGCGTCCGCTTTCTGCGGAAACCAGCAGCGCGGACTTTTCAGGCCGGTCCCTGAATGATCCGGGTTTGAAGCGCTTTCTGGCGGAGAACCAAGCCGGGTCGGGCGCTTGGACTGTGAACCGCCTAGCCATGGCGGCGGCGTATTTTCATCCCGATGTGGCGCTAGCCCGTGCGGAGGCGGATCAGGTGGCGGCGGGCATCAAGACGGCTGAGATGAGGCCGAATCCGGTCATCACCTTCATGCCGCAATACGCCAGTTTTCGCGCACCGGTCTTCACGCCTTGGTTTCTCGGCTTGAATCCATCTATTCCCATCGAGACGGCGGGCAAACGCTCAAAACGAACGGAGCAGGCGCTCGCTGCTGCCGAAGCGGCGCGGTGGCGTGTGTCTGCGCGGGCCTGGGCGGCGCGTTCACGCGTTCGGGCCGCAATGCTGGAACTGCATGGCGCACGCGAAAACATCCGTCTGCTGGAAATCGAGCAGGCTTTGCATGATGAAGTGATCAAGAAACTCACCGCGCAGATGGAGGCAGGTGATGTGTCTCCATTCGAACTGACCCAGGCCCGCTTGATGCTGAACCGCACTCGGCTGGCGCTTCAAGATGCAGGGCGTATTGCCGTCACTGCGGAGGCGCGTCTCGCGGCGGCGGTGGGCGTGCCATTGAGTTCGCTTCAAGCGGCGAAGCTGGACTTCTCGGCTTTTCATCGACTTCCTGAGCCTGGCAACAGCCGCCGACAAGCTCTCACGCATCGGGCGGATCTGATGGCCTTGCTCTCCGACTATGCGGCAGCGGAGGCGGCGCTGAAACTCGAACTGGCGCGTCAGTATCCCGACGTGAATCTGATGCCTGGCTACGATTACAACTCGGGTCAAAATCGATGGCAGCTCGGCTTGAACGTGGCGCTGCCCTTGAATCGAAATCGCGGTCCCATTGCCGAGGCAGAAGCGAGGCGCACCACGTCAGAGAAACGCTTCCTCGCCCAGCAGGCAACCATCCAGGGTGAACTCGACATTGCCCTGGCAGCTTATCGTGCCTCGCGCGAGAAGGCTGCCACCGCCGCGCAGCTTGCTCAGGAAGCTGATATGGCTTCCGAAACGACGAGGAAAATGGTCGAGGCAGGCAATGTTTCCGCACTGGAACTCACCCGACGCCAGATCGAGGCCAGTGCGGCCAAGGTAGCTCTCATGGCCGCGAATCTCGAAGCTCAGACTGCCGCCGGTGCGCTGGAAGACGCCATGCAAACCCCTCTCCGCTGATTTTATGAAACAACTCCTGCTCATCCCGCTCCTTGCAACGAGTCTTCATGCCGCCGATGCCGGAGGCTCTGCGCCTGCCACCATAACGAAGGAGGGCGATCTTGTCATCCTCACGCTGAAACCGGAGGCGGAGCAAGCTTTGCGCCTCAAGACCGTGCCCGTGGAAAAACGCACCGTGCCTGCCGTGCGGCTTTTTTCCGGCGAGGTCGTCACGCCGCTCGCGGCAGGCGGAAAAGCCGTCGCGCCGGTGCTCGGCGGCACGTTGGATGAGGTGCTGCGCCTTGCGGATCTGCAAGCCGCCGCCGATGGCCGCATTTTACAGGCGCAGGTGCAGATCGACGCGGCGAGGATCGCTGTGGAGCGCGCACAAAAGATGCTCAGTGCCGAGGCGGGCAGTGTGCGCGGAGTCGATGAAGCCAAAGCCACGCTCCAGCTCGCCGAGGCCGCTTTGACCACGGCCAAAGCCCAGCGTGACCTTCTCGGCTCACCCGTGGGCCAGGGCGGAGCCAAACGCGCATGGGTGCGTGCCGCCATCTACAGCGGCGAGGCCGCGCTGCTGGATGCCAAAGCGGCTGCCAGCATTCGTGCGCTCGTTCCAGATGCCAAACCGATGAACGCCAACACTGTGGCAGGGCCGCCCACGGCGAATGCGCTCACCAGCACGATTGACTGGTATTACGAGTTGCCCGCCGACACGCCCTTGCGAGCCGGTGAGCGTGTCGCAGTCGAGATTCCCACGGCGGACAGCAATCAGGAAGCGCTTGTCATCCCTTTCAACGCCGTGCTGCACGACATCCACGGCGGCCAGTGGGTGTATGCGAAAACCGGCGAGCACAGCTACACGCGCAAACGCATTCAGGTCGCTCGCCTCGATGGAAAGGGAGCCGTGCTCGCCAGCGGTCCGCCTGCTGGCACACAAGTTGTCACCGATGGCAGCGCTGAGCTTTTCGGCACGGAGTTCATGACGGGCAAGTAAACCTCACCTCGCACCGACATGTTGAACTCCATTGTCTCCTGGGCGCTGAACATGCGTGTGCTCGTCGTGGCAGCCGCGATGGCGCTGCTCGTCATTGGCATCAATGCCACGCGGAACGCGCCGCTCGATGTGTTTCCCGAGTTTGCACCGCCCTTGGTGGAGGTGCAGACGGAGGCTCCAGGCCTCTCCACGGAGGAGGTGGACTCGCTCGTCACCGTGCCGCTGGAGAACTCGCTCAACGGCTTGCCCTTCCTCAAAACCATCCGCTCGAAGTCCGTGCTCGGCCTTTCCTCCGTGGTGATGATCTTCAACACGGGCACCGACATCCTCAAAGCACGTCAGATCGTGCAGGAGCGGCTCCATCTCGCGCAAAACCGCCTGCCCGCTGTGGTGAAGCCGCCGGTGCTCATGGCCCCCTATTCATCGCTGAGTCGTGTTTTGAAGGTCGGTCTGCGATCAGATACGCTCAGTCAGATGCAGCTCAGCGAGCTGGCGGTTTGGACCATGCGGCCACGCCTCATGGCCGTGCCCGGTGTGGCCAATGTGGCCATCTGGGGACAGCGTGACCGGCAGTTTCAAGTGCTCGTCGATCCGCAAAAACTCCGCGCTGCCGGTGTCACGCTTGATGCCATCACGCGGGCTGCAGGCGATGCCGCCGTCATCAGCGCGGGCGGCTTCATTGACACGCCGAACCTCCGCCTGCCCGTCAATCAGCTCGCGCTCATCACCACGGCGGATGATCTCGCCCGCACGGTGGTGGAGTTTCGCAATGGAGCGCCCATCCGGCTCGGCGATGTCGCGGAAGTCGTCGAAGGCACGCCACCACTCATCGGCGATGCGGTCATCAATGATGGCGATGGCATTCTGCTCATCGTCGAAAAGCAGCCATGGGGAAACACACTCGATGTCACCACCGGGGTCGAAAAGGTGCTGGAGGACATGAAGCCCGCGCTGCCCGGCGTCATCATCGACAGCACCATCTTCCGTCCGGCGACCTTCATCCAGCTCTCGATTGATCATCTCACCGAGGCACTGTGGCTCGGCTGCCTCCTGGTCATCGTCGTGCTCGCCCTGTTCCTCGGCGACTGGCGCACCACCATCATCAGCATCACCGCCATCCCGCTCTCGCTCGCTGTGGCGCTGCTGCTGCTCGCGTGGCGCGGCGAGACGATCAACACCATGATCCTCGCCGGCCTCATCATCGCCCTCGGCGAGGTCGTGGATGATGCGATCATCGACGTGGAGAACATCCTCCGCCGTTTGCGACAGAACGCCGCCTCCGCCGCGCCCAAATCGAAGCTGCAAGTCGTGCTCGATGCCTCGATGGAGGTCCGCAGCGCCGTGGTGTATGCCAGTGTCATCATCGTGCTCGTGTTTGTGCCGGTGTTCTTCTTGCCGGGCCTTGCGGGCACCTTCTTCAAGCCGCTCGCGCTGAGTTACATCCTCGCCATCACCGCCTCGCTGGCCGTGGCGCTCACGCTCACGCCAGCGCTGAGTCTTATGCTGCTCAAAGTGAAGCCAGGCATGCATCGCGATGCTTTGCTCGCCCGTGGCATGAAGGCTGTCTATCGCGGCTTGTTGCCCGTCTTTGCCCGCAGCCCCTGGCTCGCGCTGTTGCTGCTGCTCGTCGCATTCACCGGCACCGGTTGGGTCTGGCACACGCAGCTCAAAGAGGAGTTTCTGCCCAGCTTCAAGGAGCGCGACTTCCTCATGCACTGGCTGGAAAAGCCAAACACGAGCGTTGAGGCCAGCAAGCGCATCACCATCGCCGCCGCACATGATTTGATGCAGGTGCCCGGCGTGCGCAATCAAGGCGCACACATCGGTCGTGCCGAGGTCGCGGATGAAGTCGTCGGTCCCGACTTCACCGAACTGTGGATCAGCCTCGATCCCGCCGCGCCTTACGACGAGACGATTCACAGGGTGCAGGCCGTCGTGGACGGCTATCCTGGCCTCACACGCGATCTGCTCACCTTCCTGCGCGAGCGCATAAAGGAAGTACTCACCGGGGCCAGCGCCAGTGTTGTGGTGCGTATCTTCGGCCCTGAACTCGATCAACTCCGCGCCCACGCCACCGAGGTCGGCGACGCGCTCAAAGACATTCCTGGTGTCAGCGCTTTGAAGGTGGAGCCGCAGGTCCTTGTGCCGCAGATCACCGTCAAACTTCGGCCTGAGAACGCCGCACTGCACGGCCTTACCGCAGGGCAGGTCCGTCAGGCCGTCACAACGCTCATCAGTGGGCGAAAAGTTGGCGAAGTCTATCAGGAACAGCGTGTCCATGATGTCACCGTCTGGAGCGTGCCTAGTGTGCGGGCCGACTTCACCACGCTGCGCGAGCTGTTGATCGAAACTCCCTCCGGCGGTCATGTGCGCCTCGCTGATGTGGCTGATCTCGCCATCGTGCCCACGCCGAATGCCATCAAACGCGAAGGTGCCTCCCGGCGCATCGACGTCACCTGTAACGTCGCCAGCGGGCAGGCGCTCGGCGATGTTGTGCGCGAGATCGAGCAGCGCATCGGCAAGATCACTTTCGCGCGCGGCTACCATCCCGAAATCCTCGGCGAATGGGCCGAACGCCAGTCCGCGCAGAGTCGTCTCCTCTGGCTTTCGCTCGCCAGCCTCGCCGGCATCCTCGTTTTGCTCCTCGCCGATTTCCAAAGTGTTCGCCTCACCTTGCTCATCGCGCTCACCCTTCCATTCGCCCTCATCGGCGGCGTGTTCGCGGTGTGGTTCTTTGGCAAAGGCATTCTCTCCCTCGGCTCACTCGTCGGTTTTGTCACCGTGCTCGGCATCGCTGCGCGGAATGGTATCCTGCTCGTCAGCCACTACCGTCATCTGCAAACCGAAGAAGCTCAGCCCTTTGGCCTCGATCTCATCCTGCGCGGTAGCGAGGAACGCCTCATCCCCATCATCATGACAGCCGCCACCGCCGCGCTGGCCCTGCTGCCTCTCGTGCTCAAGGGCGACGTGCCCGGCAACGAAATCGAACGTCCCATGGCCCTCGTCATTCTCGGCGGCCTCGCGACGAGCACGGCGCTAAATTTGTTCCTCCTCCCGGCGCTTTATGTGCGGTTTGGCAAGGTCAGAACTTGATCGGCCACTTTGAGGTGAGCCATACGGTGATGGTGTGGTTATCTTCCCACACGTTGCAGCCGCGACGTTGGACGGTCTGCTCCATGAAGCCGATCTTCAACTCCGTCGTTTCGTTCAACTGACGGCCGAGGCCGATGAAGGCGCGGTTTTGGTAGAAGTAGTGCATCGAGAAGTTCGAACCGAAATCAATAACCTAACGGGTGTGAGTGAGGGAGGGTGGAAGAAGATTGTTGAACGTCGTAGGGAGCGCTAAAGTTTCAACACCAGCCAGTGATGCGCAGGCCCATTGTTCGCGCATGGTTAATGGCTTTCGGATTTTTTAAACTTCACCTCTCACAAAACCCGATCCTCCGCTTCGGCCATGCCTTCTCACCGGAGTGTTCCGCTTTAGCCTTCCTGGCCTTCGCAATCTCCGCCTCGATCATCGCTTGCGTCACCAACCAATGCTCTGGGTTCGCATCAGTGCTTCCCGCGTAGATCGCGTTCAGGCAGATGTTGAGGATGTCCCCGCCGCTGAGCTCCTTGGAAAGCTCCGCGAGAACAGCGTAATCCGCCCGCACCCGCTCCGGGTTGGGAAGGTGGAGGGCGAACAGTTCCCGGCGCATGGAAGCGTTGGGAACGCGGAACTTGATGT
>CBINON010000027.1:0-61569 GCA_966252325.1 uncultured bacterium
CATGGAACATGAAGACGAGGTAATCGTGGTGCTCGAAGGCCTGGCACTCCATCCTGGGGATGGTTTCCAGTTCCTCCGCAGGGTCTTCGGCGTCGAACAGTTTGCGGATCTCGTCCTCGGCAAAGCCGGTCAGTTCGAGATCGAACGAGGGATCGCTCTCCTGGATGGTCTTGAGGAGCCGCTTCAGGTCGCCTTCATCAAGTTCGGCCAGTTCGGCGAGACGGTTGTCCGCGAGCAGGTCGGCCAGTTCTTCAGCCTCGCTGGCATAGTCCTGCTCATCCACAGGAACGGCGGCACATCCAATCAGCATCGCGGCCTCGAGGCGACCGTGACCGCGCACAATAAGTCCGCTTCGTTTGGAAACCGTGATCGGGTTTCGCCAGCCCTGATCCTGAATGATGGACGCCAGCAGTGCCACCTGGTGCGCGCTGTGACGGTTCGGGTTGGCCGGATTGGGCTTGAGTGCGCGTGGGTCAACCAGCCTCGTGTGGGCGCAGAAAATGGGAATGCTCACGCTCTTCCGGCCTTGTCAAAAGGCCGGTCTTTGGAGCTCGCCATCCCCTCGCACTCAGTTGACTCAGCGAACTGCGAGGAATGGACACCGCACTCCCGCCAGATCTTGCCAGAAAGCTCCTCAACAAGGACCTCGCCAATCTGGTTCAACGTGTTCAGAAGGGAGGCAAGCTCACACGCGCCGAGCGGGCGATGCTGCAAAACGTGGCCAGCAGCACCGTGGGCGGCGAAAAGCTCGGTCCGGCCTTCGCCAGAAACTACGTCGATCTGGCTGAGGTGCTGGGAGTCAGCCGGCAGTCACTGACCACTTGGCGGAAACGCAAGGACGCACCGACGCCAGCCGCCAACGGTCTGCATGACGTGGCCGCGTGGCGAGAATTCATGCAGCGCCACGATTTGAAGGGGGCTGCGCCTGCTGCTGATGAGGAAACTGCCTTGCGAGCCCGCAAGCTGCTCGCCGAGGTCGAGGACCGTGAACTCAAAGTGGCCGTGAAGAAGGCCCTCTACGTCTCCATCGAGGAGGTCAGTCTCGAATGGGCAAGGGTCGCTGGGCGCGTCACCAGCTTGTTGCGCAACAAGTTCGAGAACGAACTTCCACCGATCCTCTCCGGCCTAGATGCCACAGGCATCCAAGAGGAAAACCGCCGCGCCATCGACGAGGTGCTCACCCTGCTCAATCAAGGTCATGGCTGAAACCCTCCGACAGATTGGCTGCCGGATCTGGCAGCCCCCGGATCGCCGTCCACCCTGGGCCTGGGCGGAAGAGCACATCCACTCGATCCCGTATTCGCCCGTGCCGGGCAGGTTTCGTGCGGACAATTCTCCCTGGTTGAAAGAGCCGCTCGAAGCTCTGGTCGATCCCAAGGCCAGGATCGTCTTCATCCTGGCCGCCATCCAGTCCTCCAAGACGACGATTGGCGAGATCGGGGTCTGCTACATCATTGCGAACCTGCCTGGGCCGGCCCTCTGGCTCGATCAGACGGACGATGACGCCAAAGACCAGGCCGAAAGCCGCCTGGGGCGTCTGTTCGACGAATGCCCTGCGGTCAAAGCCCTCTACCCGAAAGACCGGCACAAGCTCAAGACGAGCACCAAGCACTTCTCCCACGGCATGACGCTCTGGGTTCTTGGAGCCCACAACAAGACCAACCTTCAACGTCGCTCGATCCGCTGGCTCATCGGCGATGAAACCTGGCGCTGGCCCGTGGGTCACATGGCCGAGGCTGAGGCCCGTGTGACCGCCTTTGGATGGCTGGGCAAGTGCCTCTTCATGTCGCAGGGCGGAGAGGAGAACGATGACACCCACCGGAAGTTTGAAACCACCGACATGCGCGAGTGGACCTTTGAATGTCCGCATTGCCGCCTGCGCCAGCCCTACAAATGGGAAAACGTCGAGTGGAGCAAGGATGCCCGTGATGATGACGGCGAATGGAACTTCGCCCGCGTGCGCGAAACGGCATCCCTGGTCTGCGAAGGCTGCAACCATGCCTTTGAAGACACAGACCGCTCCCGCAGGCACCTGAATGTTTCAGGCCGGTATGTCCCCACCAATCCGAATGCCTCGCCTGAAAACGTGGGTTTCCACTGGAATGCCCTGTGCTCAATGAGCTGGGGTCGGCTGGCGGAACTTTATCTGCGGGCCAAGGCAGCTGCGAAAAGGGGTGATTTGGAACCGCTGCGCCAGTTCTACCAAAAGCGTCTCGCGCTGCCCTGGCGTGACTACCTGGAGGACTTCAAGCTGGAGATCACTCCAAGCGGCTACCGCCTGGGAGAAACCTGGGACGATGAGGCTGCCGTGAGCCGCCAAGGCAAGTTCCTGCCGCCGCCGTTCGATCCAGCCCAATCGGTGGCCCCGCTGAGGTTCATGACCGTGGACTGCCAGATGGACCATTTCTTCGTGGTCGTGCGCGGCTGGTCGCTTGAGGGATCTTCCCGCCTGGTCTGGCGCGAGCGAGTGCCTACCTGGGACGAGGTGCTCAGCCTCCAGGAGCGGTTCACGGTTCATTCCAACCTGGTCTTTGTCGATGCGGGGCACGCCACCTACGATGTCTATCGCGAGTGCGCCAAGCACGGCTGGGTGGCCCTGATGGGCGACCGACGTGCCACCTACGTTCATCGAACCAAAGATGGCCGGACGGTTCATCGGTTCTATTCCCCGCGCCGGAAGGTGGTGCTCGGGCGTGGCCAGAGTTGCTCAGTGTTCTACTGGTCCAACCTCAACATCAAGGACATGCTCGCGCGACTGCGGCGCAACCAGGACCCCGAGCGCGGGCCAACCTGGGAAATCGCCGAGGACGCCGGAGACGACTACCTCACCCAGATGGAGAGCGAGCAGCGCGTTCGCAAAGGCGGCAAATGGCTTTGGGAGCGCATTGGCAAACGCCCCAACCACTACTGGGACTGTGAGGCCATGCAGGTCGCTGCGGCGGTCATGCTCAAGCTCGTAGGTCAGGAGTCGGTGAAGACGGATGACGGTGCCATCGAGGCGGATGAGCCCGGCTCGGATTGACACGGCCCGCCGGGGGCATGAATCCGAATCAACCACTTCAAGGAAAACTCACCTACGCAGGCATTGTCATCTCGGCCGTCGGTGCCCTGGGCCGCATCTTCGGCCTTCATCTGCCCACGGCTGAAGCCCAGGGCATGGTGGACCTGATGGTCGCCAACTGGGACTCCATCGCGCAGTTCGGGGGCCTCGCCACCGCCGCCTACGGTCGTCTGCGCATCAACTGGAGGAAGAAATGACCTCCGCCACCCTGGCAAACGCCGTCCTGCGGCAGGCTGGAAGGTTCGTTGGTCTGCGCGAGGTCAAACCCAACGCTGACTGGGACAATCCAGCTACCGCAGGGCCTGATCGGCTCCTGGTCGAGGAACTCCGCTCTCTGATGCGTTCCTCCCCCTGGGAACCTGGCTGGGCCTACTGCGCCGCCTTCTGTGAGGGCATGGTCCTTGCCGCGCTACGCTCGCTCTCGGCCACCCCAGAGCAGATCAAACGCTGGCAGTCGTCCATGACCCCGCATTGCGTCACCAGTGCGGGAAACTTCCGCAGGCTAGGGCTCCTTTCCGCGAGTGCTGTGCCGGGAGCGATCTGGCTTGCCAAGCATGGCAGCACCACCAATGGCCATGCGGGGATCGTCACCACCGTTCAGGGCATGGTCATGTCCACCATCGAGGGCAACACTTCCCTGGACCCCAGCAGCCCGGCACG
Organism: uncultured bacterium; assembly: GCA_966252325.1. Taxonomy (GTDB): domain Bacteria; phylum Verrucomicrobiota; class Verrucomicrobiia; order Verrucomicrobiales; family Verrucomicrobiaceae; genus Prosthecobacter. Next base: position 3,722 of record CBINON010000027.1, read on the forward strand.
CGAGCGCGAGGGCGACTGGATCACCAACCGCATCCGCGCGACCAAGGGCAGCGGCAGCCTCGTGACCCTGGGTTTTGTCACCCCTGAAGCCATTCTCAAGACCATCGGTCCATGACCCAACCCCGTTTCGATTCCACCATCAGCCTTGGCCATGTCGTTCAGGTTCTTTCCCTGGTCATTGCCGGAGGAACCGCCTGGGGTGTCCACACCAGCACGCTTCGTCACCTGGAGCTGTTGCGCAACGAGGACCGCCAGCGGCTCGAATCCCACGACGTGAAAATTCAACTCCTGGAGCGAAGCACCGACGTGGTGAAAACGGACGTGAACTACATCCGGCTCACCGTCGATGAGATCAAACGCGACCTGAAGGAGACGTCGAGCCGTTGACAGCCTGCGCCGGGGCATGGCGCAAGGTTTGTTCACCGTTGGTTTTACCCTCGCAGAGGTTCTCAGCATCCAGGCGAAAGCCAAGCAGATGCTCCTGGAGGGCAAGACCCTTATGAGCTGGGGCGATAGCGGCTCTAACGCTTCCAAGCAGTTCCCCATGACCGTAAAAGAGACGTTGGAGGAATGCGCGCATGCTCTTCGCGTCCTGGCTCCTGGCACCTACGGCCGCCGCACACGGATCAGCCAGACCAACGTCCGCCGAATCGCCCTATGACCCCGCTCCTCCAATGGGTGAACGGCTGGTTCAAGCCCAAGGCTTCCAGCATCTACGAATCCGCCAATCACTCGCCCAGACGCGGTCAGGTTCCTGGTGCAGCGCCTCGCGACGCAAAGCAGGATCTCACCCCGCATGTGCGGCGTGAACTGGTCAAGCGATCCCGCTACCTCGCCAAAAACTCAGGCTTCGTCCGTGAGCTGGTGGGCAACATGGCGATCTACTCGACCGGCGACGGAATCCGTCCGCAGGCGCAGTCCGAAGACCAGGACTGGAACCGCAAGGCGGAGGCCTATTTCCGTGGCTGGTCCACGCGCTGCGAAGTGACCGGACGGTTCAGCTTCGAGGAGGTTCAGTCCCTGGTGTGCCGGGGCATGGATGTGGATGGGGAATACTTCATTCACCTCACGCGAAGCCGCCTCGGCCTGGCTGCGCTGCAACTGATCGAATCGCACCGCATCGGCGACAGCAACGCCTCCACGCAAAGCTGCCACGGCATCACCCTGGATGCCTGGGGCGCTCCAATCTCCTATCGAGTCCTCGAGGACAGAGGCAGTCGTGAACTGCCGGCAGCCAGCGTCCTGCACGTCTTTGAACCGGAAAACGTGTCCAGCGTGCGGAACGCCCCAACGCTTCAACACTCCATCAACCACGTGATCGACGAGATGGAGCTGCTCGCCCTGGAAAAGCACGCTGTGAAGGACAACTGCGATGTGACGCGCATCCTGAAGACTGAGGCAGGCGAGCTGAAGGACGATTCCGACTTCGCCATCGAAGGTGATCCGGCAACCGGCAACGAGGGCAGCAACCCAGCCAGTTTGCAGCAGATCACCGGGGGCAAGCTGGTCGCCCTCAAACCCAATGAATCTCTCGATTCCTTCGAGCCCAAGCGGCCAAGCCCGACCTTCACAGGCTTCCTGGAGCATCTGCGAAGGGATTCCGCCCTGGGTGTGCTGCCCTACGAGTTTGCTGCGGACTCCTCCAAGGTCGGCGGAGCCGGGGTTCGCCTGGCTGTGACCAAGGCCGACCGACGCTTTTCCTACCGGCAGATGATCCTCATCCAGCGGCTCATCAAGCCGGTCTGGTTCTACGTGATCGGCGATGCCATCGACCGGGGCGAACTGCCTGCGGTGCCGGGCTGGTGGAAGATCAGCTGTGTCACCCCGCGTCGCATCACCGTGGACGCTGGCCGCGAGGCACAGCAAAACCGAGCCGATGTCGAGATGGGCCTCAAAACCATCAGCGACCATTATGAGGAGCTGGGGGCGGACTTTGGCGAGGAGCTGGAGCGCAGGGCTCGCGATGCGAAGATGATCCTGGACGCGGCATCGCGTCATGGCGTCCCCCTGGACATGCTTTGGAAGCCAAGCGGCGGTTCCATGGTGGCTCCCGTTCCTCCTGCTGTCGTTGACAGCCAAGGCGGGGTGTGACCGTCCTTGATTCACTCCTCTCCCGCCAACCGTGGCTGATCACCTCGGAGGCCATGCAAAGCATGGCAGCTCAGGCAGCCGCGTTCTTTGATGCCCGACTCACGCTTCCTGAGGCGACTGAAAACCCTCTTCTGACGGTGGAGGATGGCGTGGGCATTGTCCGCATCCACGGGCCGCTCATGCGTGACCCGGATCTGATTTCAACGCTGCTTTTCGGAGCGACGGACATGAACCAGGTCGCCGATGCGATTCTCCAGGCGACCGAAAGCAAGGAGGTGAAGTCCATCCTTTTGGACATCGACTCGCCTGGCGGAACTGTGAACGGAACGCCGGAGCTGGCCCAGTCGGTGGCAGATGCCTCCAAGCTCAAAACCATCTATGCCTTCAGTGCAGGCCAGATGTGCAGCGCTGCCTACTGGGTCGCCTCCCAGTGCCAGGCCGTCTATGCTTCACCGTCGGCACGAGTTGGCTCCATCGGGGTGATGCTGCCATTCATTGACAGCGCCGAGAAGTTTCGCAGCCAGGGCCTCAAAGTTGAGGTGTTCGCGGCTGGAAAGTTCAAGGGAATGGGAACGCCTGGGGTTTCCCTTAGCGAGGAGCAGCGGGCTCTCCTGCAGGCGGACGTGGAGGAAATTGCCGCCGACTTCAAGGAGGCCGTGCTTGCCCGTGGCCGCAGGATTCCTGACGAGGCGATGGAAGGGCAGAGCTTCAGCGCTCGCAAAGCCCAGCGGTTCAACCTCGCCGGGATGGTGCGCGGTCGTGACGAGGTGCTGGCCCGTCTTCGGTCCGTGGCTGCCCCACAAGTTGACACGCCTTCCCGGTCATCCACCCCGATGAAAACCGTCGAAGACCAACTCAATGATGCGCTCGCCCGCATCCAAACCCTGGATTCGGACGCCAAGGCCCGCGAGGCCCTCATGGCGGACGCATCCTCCCAGATCGAAGCCCGCCGGGCAGAACTCCAGCAGGCCTGCACAGAGCGGGACACGCTCAAGGGCCAGCTGATCGCTGCCCAGGGTGATGTTCAGCGCCTGAACCAGCGCAACGGCGAACTGGAAAACCAAGTTCGCGACCTCTCCGCCCGTGAGCAGGACCTGGACAAACGAGCCGCTGCCAAAGCCGCGCAGATCGCCGCCGAAATGGGCACGCAGGTCCCCGCCCGAGTCACCCCCGGTGGGGACACGAAGCCGAGCACCGCTGCCGAGGTCTGGAACCGCCAGTTCGCCAAGGCCTGAGCCATTCACCCCAAACGACACCCCCTAGAATCTCATGTCTGTTCCCACTCTTCTCGACATCGCCAAGCTGGATGCCGGCATTGGCTACCCCATCATTGAGGAGGCCGTCAAGATGGCCCCCGAGCTTACCATCGTTCCCGCCGACACCATGACCGGCACCACGATGGAGCTGACCGTGCGCAGCGGTCTGCCTTCTGTTCGCTTCCGCAACGCCAACGAGGGTGTTCCTCGCAGCAAGTCCAGCTACGAGACGCGCACCTTCCAGACCCACATCCTGGATCACCAGATCGCCGTGGATGCCCAGGTCGTGGACGGTGCCCGTGATCCGGGCCGGCTGCTGGAGAACCACGCTTCGGGCGTCATGGAGGCCGCCATGCAATACATCGGCTCCCAGTTCTACTACGGCACTGGCAATGACAGCAAGGGCTTCCCTGGCCTCCTGGCCCAGACCAAGGCGGATGCCGCCCATCTTGTGGACGCTGGTGGCTCTGCCTCGAAAACCTCGGTCTGGTTTCTGCGTCTTGGCCGCGAGTGCGTCGAGTTTCTCTTCGGGAATGCTCAGACCATCCGCCTCCAGGATACCTGGGAGCTGGAGACGGTCTATGATGCCGAGGGCAATCCCTACAAGGCCTACACCAACTGGATGACTGGCCGTATCGGGATGCGCCTTGCCAACCGCAACTGCGCGGTTCGCATCAAGAACGTGGAGGAGTCCGGGTCCGGCAAGAAGAGCCTCAACGATTCGCTGCTCTACTCGGCCTACGAGAAGTTCACCGACTTCGGCTTTGAGCCCACTCACATCCTCATGAACGGGCGTTCCCGGGAGCAGTTGCGCAACAGCCGCACGGCCACCAATGCCAACGGCACACCCGCTCCTCTGCCCACCGAATGGGAGGGCATCCCCATCATCCGCACGGCCTCGATCACCAACGACGAAGCCTGATCCACTCCAACCCATTCGTTCATCTCATGCACTCACTCAAAGATGCTGAACTGATTCGCACCGTGGCCTTGCCTGCCGCTGGTGCCACCTCAACCACGGAACCGTTCAATCTCACCCAGAAGCCGCCACACGAATGCCATTTCGAGGTGGAACTGACCCTCCCCGCGCTTCCTTCCTTGGCTGACACCAAGAAGGCCAGTGTGACGCTGGAGGACTCGGAAGACGGCTCCACGTTTGCCGCCATCGCCGCCTTGGCTCCCCTGGAGCTGACTGGCGCAGGTGGCACTGGGGCCGCTGGAGTCAGCCGCAAGGTTCGACTGCCCTCGGATGTCCGGCAATACATCCGTGCCAAGGCTGCCGTGGAAGCCAGTGGCGGCAACAACACCGCCAAGTCGCTCACTGTGGCCCTGGTGTTTTAACATAAGAATTCTCGAGGCGCGGGCCTCGGGTTCGGGTGCGGCCCTCTTCGCCATGTGCGGGGAGGGCTGCTTCGTTTTGACGTGGTGCCTTTGGCATGTCCATCCATGACGAAATCGCCGCCGACTTCTCCCAGATGCTCCAGGACTTCGGCAAGGTCATCTTTTACCAAGGGCAGCCTCTCCTTGCCCTGATTTCCGAACCCATGCTCTCGGGCCAGTTGGCGATAGGAGGTGAGGTCGAGGAAGTGCGCTTCAATGCCAAGGTCCTTCGCTCCTCCATCCCGGACATTCCCCACAGTGGCAAGATTGTTCGATGGGAGGACAAGGACTACCGAATCAAGGCTGTGATGAACCGCCCCCCTCACGCCATTGTGACCTTTGAACTTGGCCCCCTTGATCCCTGAAATGCGTGTCACAGGAAAAGTCACGGGGCTCGACCCGATCCGGAAGCAGATTGCGCTATTCCCCAAGGAGGTGCAGCGCCCCATGGACAAGTTGCTGATCCAGGAAGTGCGCACACTGGCTGTGGAGAGCGCGCGGATCACGTTGCCTTTCGGTCTCACGGACAAACCCTTCAAAAGGCTGGCAGACCGCATCAAAGCAGACATCAATCGGATCTTCAAACGGGCTGACAACCTTGGAGCTGCTTACAAGCAGCTTGAGGCGGCAGACCCGGCCCTCGCCCGAGACTTCTGGCGTGCTGAGAAGGCTGGAGAGAAGGAGAAGGCGCGACGCCTGCTACGCAAGCTCTGCGCCAAGGCCGGTATTCCCATTGGAGCAGTCCGGCCAGATCTCCACAAAGCTGCAAGAACAGCGCGCTACGGGAGAGTTTCCGATAACGCGAAGACGCTGGCAGTGGTTTCCAAAGGGGAAGCCTTGGACCGCTACATCGCCAAAGTGCAGCGGCAGATTGGTGCCGTGAAGGCGGGCTGGATCGCAGCTGCCAAGGCACTTGGGGGCACCGTTAGGGGCGTTCCAAGATGGGCGAATACGGGCGCGCACAAATCATCAAACGGGACCGCTATCGTGAAGAGGGGAGCCAAAGGAGCGAAAATCGAGCTTCAGAACCAGGTGAGCTATGCGCAGGAAGCCTGCAACGATGCTCAGCTGCGGCAGGCTGAAGGCCGTGCCCGGTTGAGACTCCAGAACGCCATGACTCAAAAGCTCAAGGCGATGGCTTCGCGCATGTTTCGACAAGGCAAGTAGGGAGTGAACGATCAACCCTCGCTCGAATACCGCCTTGCCAGGCTACTGGCCGATTATCTCATCCATGCCCAGGAGCAGGGGGCCTTGCCGGACTCTCTCAACATCGGCATGGGGCTGGACATGGCAGCCAGGCAGCGTCCTTGCATTGTGTGCCACGTCGACAGCCTGGAGTTCCCTCATTCAAGGCTTGTCGAGGCCAACGCCCTCCTTCTGCTCCATACTCACGCGGATGAGACGCCCGCGCTGGATGAAGCAACATGGATCAGCTCCCTGAGACGTCTGCTTTGCGACACCGATTTCATGTTCGCCTGGCTGGGCAGTCTGCCGGCGGCCGAGCGACTGGGATGGGATATGCGCCGTCTGCGAATCACGCGGAGTGAGACGGAGATCAACCGTGAGGAGCGAACTAGGACGCACACCACCCGGTTCACGTTGAGCGCACAGGCGGATGAATTGACACCCTTCGCCTGATCAGCCATGCCAGTTCAAGCCATCATCGAACACGGAGCCAAGCCGACCTACGATCTCGTGGATGAAACCGGGGTGCTCGTCACCAAGCTCTCCATCAAGCCCACCCGCGAATACGTCGAGCGCAAGAACAGCCAGCGGATGGTCTCCTACATCCGCGCGGAGAATCCGCGCATCACCTTCGAGTTCTCCGGCATCATCGTCGGCAATGCCGCCTCGGGCTTCGCTGACCAGCATCCAGGAACGGCTGTCACGGTTCTGGCCAACTTTCAGGGAGCGATTCATGGATTCTCGCCTACCGAGGGCAAGATCATCTTCAAGGACCCGACCCGGGAACTGAGCGACACTGATGAGCCGCAGGTCAGCTTCACGGCTGAAATGTTCCCTGGAATCGCGCCATGATCGAGAGCTGGTGGCCCACGCAAAGCCTCTCCATCGCCTCCTGCCTTGGGTCGCTGGGCTTTCCCGTGCGCACTGACTTGGTTCTGGATGAGCGCAGTGGTGAGGAAGTGACCACGTTCTATGTGGGACTCCAATCCCTTTGGAACTCCATGACCGTGGACGGGTTGATGAGCGGCTGGCATTCCGGCTCATTGCAGCAGGCAGATCCTCTTCATCCTTTTCTTTGCGGCCTTCGGGCCTGCCACAATGCGAATCTGCTTTCATCCTCGTTGCGCAACAAGCAGCGCATCCGTCTGACTCCAACCGAAGACGGGCACGCCACTCTTTACGGTGAAGGCGATGAACTCCCAAGTCTTTGCGAGGTGGACGAACTGATCGAAACTGCTGATGCCGGATTGGTGGCAGCCCTTGGAGTGATCGGTGTTCCCATGGTCGAGCATGAGGGCGGCCTGTTCAGGCTCCCGCGCTTCGGTCATTCCGTGAAGCTGCTCGATGAATCCTGGATCAGGCATGACGCCCAGAAACTGATCCTGGAGCTGCGTCATGGAGATTTGGAACGCGATGATTCCCAGCATCCGCTGGTCTCCGCTTACAACGCACGCTGCGTTCACGACCAGATCACCAGGCATTTGCGAGCTACAGGCCGCCGTGTGCTTCTTCGCAAGCCTCGCTCTCTTCGCTCAGCCTTCATTCCCGAGCAGGCAGGCACTGACATGCTCGACCGGGTCCAACGTCATTTCAAAATCGCATGAAACCTCAGACTTCACAGCTTCAGCTCGAACCTACACCGCCCAAGAAAACGTCCCGGAAGATTCATCGGGACAGCGTTCCTGAGGTCGATCTACAGAAAGCCCATGCAGAGCGTGAACAGGCCTTCGAGGCTGAACATGTCTGGCAGGTCTGGAACCAGGAAGCTGGCAAGTTCGAGGCCAAGCTGCTTCATGGTTACAGCTCGGGCCGTGAGGCCTTGTTCTACAAGCTCAGGGCTGCCGACGGGGCGCTTCCTCTGGCAAAGACCTTGGAGCAACTCACCACCTTTCTGGGTGATGCGATCAAAATCCTCTGGTTGTGCAGCCACGAGCCATCGGACTGGCGTTCGCTGCGGGGTGAACTGCCGCTCTTTTTGGAAACCATCGAAGCCTGGGGAGATTTGAATGTGCCCCGGGCAAAGCATGTGGAAGCTGTGAACCTTGCCCTGCAAATCTTCAATGAGGCGGGCGTGAACCGGGCGGTGCCGGAACCTTCGGACCGAGGCTGCCTGGGAAACTAGCCTTGCCCGTGGCGGAGGCGCAGTACGTGGCAGTGATTGCGCGCGGCACGGGCTGGACGGAAGACTTCATCCGTTGGCATTTGCCCCTGTCGCGGGGGCGGGCCTACGTTCACGCGCTCCGGTTGATGGAGGGCGAGGCCATGATGTGGCCTGATCGGCGACTGTCCGAGGTCGGTCGTTGGTGGGAGCGGGTCAGACGACGCTTCGATTGACAGGACTCGCCAGCTACATGGCGGCACCGAAGGTTGAACTCGAATGGGACAACACCGACCTGCAGGCCGGGGCTGCCAAGGCCCAGGGCATCCTGACAGGCTTCGCTAGCCGTGCCCGCAGCACCTTGGGCAAGGCCATGAGTGCCGACGTTGTCGGTGGGTTCGGCCAGGTGGCTGCTGCGGTAGGTTCACTGGCAGGGCTGAAGTCAGTCATCGACCAGTTTGACCGTTTGGGCGACCTATCCGTGCAGCTCAACACGAGCGTCGAGAGTCTCCAGCGCCTCGGTGCAATGGCCAAGCTCTCAGGCAGCGATGTCGATACCCTCGTGAAGGGTGTTTCAAAGCTCACGCGTTCGCTTTCTGACGCTGAAAACAGTGAGAAGACCGCTGATGCTCTGAAGCAGCTTGGCATCAGTGCCTCCAGCCTGAGGTCGATGTCCCTGGAGGAGCAGGTGATTGCCCTTTCCGAGGCATTCATCAGCGCGCGCAGCCGGGGAGAGGGATTTGCTGAGGTATTCGACCTCATGGGCCGCAATGGTGCTGAATTGATCCCGCTGCTCATGCAGGGCCGGGAGGAACTGCAAGCGCTCGCTGATACACCTGTTCTGAGTGCCGAGCAGGTTCAGCGCCTGGCCGACTTCAACGACCAGCTGGATAGCGGGTTGCTCAAGCTCAAGGCATGGTCAGCTGAATCACTTCTGAGCTTGGCTGACTTTGCAGCCGTTTCCGGCGTCGCCCTCTTCGGGGGTCTGGACGGCAGCTTCACTGAGCGAGTTGAGCAGGCAGCCTCGGCGTTGGCACAATCCAAGGTCGAATCGGAGGAGGCTGCGGCTGCTCAGGAAAAGCAGCGTGCGGCAGCTCGTGAGGCGGCTGACTGGGCCAGGAAAATCGCCACTGCACAAAAGGAGGCAGCAGACAGCATCGAGAAGGGTCAGAAGGAGCTGGAGGTCCAGGAGAAGCGAATGCAGGGCATCCGTGAGCAGATCACCCAAGCCAAGGATTCCAACCTCAAGCAGAAGCTCACGCCCGAGGAAAACCTGGAGATGGCCAAGGGCAACGTGGCGGACATCGAGACCAAAATGAAGGCCGCTCGGGACAAGGCCTACATGGAGGGCAAGGGTGGCCAGGATACCGAGGAGGTTCTTCAGCTAGAGCTTCAGCGACAGAAACTGCTCGGCGACATCCTCTCCCTGGAACAGCAAATCAGCTCGGAAAAGGACCGCCAGCAGCAGGCTGAAGCGGAAAAGGCCAGCCAGCAGAACATCGCCAAGGCCGGGCTTTCAAGTGAGCTCCAGGTTCTGGAACTGCGTTCCCGTGGCCGAAACAAAGAGGCTGATGCCTTGGAGCGTCAGGCCCGCATTCAGCAAGAGGCCAGGCGCATTGCCGAGGAGACCGGCTTGTCCATGCAGGAATCCCTCCGCATCGCTCAAGCCAAGAGTGCCTTGGAGGAAAAGGCTTCCGGCAGGCAAGGTGAGGGGAGACAGCGCATCCAAGGCTATTCCGCACTCAGCCAAGGCACGGCAGAAGAAGCACGAACCCGCGCCTTGCAGCGCGTGGATGATGCTCGTTCCCGCGTGCAGGATTCCTACGACCGCTTCATGCCCGGACTCAAGGGAGGAGGCCAGGACAACCCACTTGCCCAGCGGGCGGCTCAAAATGCCGCCGGCGACAAGTCGCCCGCCGAGAACGGACCCACGCAACAGGCAGCGCAGATGGTCGCTCAGATCCTGCCACAAATCCTGGAGGCCCTGAAATGAAGACTGCTGCCTACATCGAACATGGTCAGCGAATCCTCGAAATTGAACCCGAGGATTTGGTGATTCGCCCCTACGGCTTGGACAGCTCCGTTCAGGTCTGGCAGACCGACCGGGAAGACACCTTCCATCACGGCGGTCCGCCGCCTCGAAGGCCGAACATGCGGATCAAGGAAGTCCAAACTAAGCCTGACGGCCCTGTCTTCATTCACCGGCTTCAGTGCGATGGCCTCGCGCGATCTGCCGACAAGATCGAGGCCAACCGAATTCGGCAGCCCGAGGAAGGTTGGGACGAGGGACCGATGGACGTGCTGACTACACGACCCGAGCAGTTCAGCCAAGGAGCAATAGCACCAGGTTTTGCTGCCATGTGGATCGTAGGCCTCGAAAAGGAGGATTTGAACGGCCACATCTGGCGCGTCTCCCTGGACTGCAAAGGGCTGCTTGCGCCCAAAGCCCGCAAACGTCGCATCACCGTCAACAATCAGCCGGTCAATGCCTCCACCACCCTTAGCATCACAGGTTCGACCTTCACTGATGAGCAGGGTGTTTTCACCGGATGGGCAGACCAGCGCTACACGAACCTCGACAGCAGCCGCGTCGTGGTCGTGGACACGTTTCTCTCATCAGACCCGCCGCCTACGGATAAGCTGCCAGGGCACCTCACGCCTGCGAATGCTCCAGCGGTAAAAGACATCTTCGCCATCCCCTGGTATTCCAGTGCAGGATTCACCTTCAACTGGCCTTGGGGCTGGTCACTCAAGGGCATCCAGTCCGAGCAACTGCTCGACAAGCCGCTGTGGCTCACCTCGATCACCACGGAATACGTCCCTAAAGCGGTCGTCCGGTAATCCTCACTGATGAGCGCGCCAAAGCCCAAGCCCTACGAATGGAAGCGCACGCGCGGAGTGCTCCCCGCCTGGCTTGTTCGCGACTATGCGACCTGGCTCTTTCCTCAGTTGGGTTTGAAATGGGAGGCCAAGGGAGTGACCGATTTTTCCCGCCGCAACAAGGACGCAGAACGAGCGGTGAAACCCTATCAGTTCACACGCTCAACCGGCCTGATGCGTGTCCGAGACCTTCGACATCTTGCCGCCTACGTCTTCGCAGCCATTGGCAAGCTCGCTGACAAGAACCCCTACCAATGGCCCAGAGCAGCTGGGATCGCGCTGATTCCCGACATGATCAGCTTGGCTGCGCATTTTGAAAACCTGCTCAACCAGAAACGCTCGCAGTCCTCATGAAAATCATCTTCGACACCGACACCGCTCAACTCCTGGTTGCGGAGGGTTTTGTCTCTCCGATCTCCATGCTTGGGGCAAAGCGGGGCACAGGAACACGCATCCAGCTTGTCCTGCTACGCGATGGCAGGCCATGGATGGCTCCAGCCCTTTCGCAATTCCGATTCATCGTGAAGCCTTGGGGCCGTTATGAGCCCGAGCTGACCTGCGCCATGGCTGACTCCTGGACCTTCGACAGCTCACGATTGGTTTATGAAGCGCGCATCAACTACGTCACGGAAAGGCTCAATGATCTGCTCAGGATTGGCAATGCCGCCGGCGAGAACTCCGACACGGGAAAAATGAGCCTGATGGCGGAGTTTGCCTGGCGCGAATCCGACAACCTGCCTTGGACGGACCGATCTCAGACCGTGGAGTTCCTGCTTCACAACAATGTTTGGCGTGGAACGGAAACGATGCCAGGAGCTGCGCCGGTGCCTGAAGGTTCAGTGTTGCCGCTCCTCACTCCGGCCACCGTCGCGATCACCGCAGGTGTGGTCAATGGCAACGCCGTGGCGAACACACTTCAGGATGTCACCGGGCTGAAATTTCCGGTTCAAGCGGGCAAACGCTACAGCTTCAAGTTTCACATTCCCTACAACGCTGCCGCCACCACGACGGGCAGCCGTTGGTCGATCAACGGTCCCGCCTTCAGCCTGCTCAACTACCACTCGCGCTACACGCTCAATGCCACATCCGAGACAGTGAACTTCCTGAGCGCCTACAACCTTCCGAGCTCAGCCAATGCCAGCAGCCTCCTTTTGGGCAACATGGCGATCATCGAAGGCACGCTGACTGCTGCTGCGGATGGCGAGGTGATCGCGCGCTTTGCCTCCGAAATCGCCAACAGCACGGTGGCCGTGCTTCCTGGGGCACACGTCACCTACATGGTGCTGCCTACTGGTTGATTGACATGCCGCCAGCGGCATGGACCCGCAGCACCTCTGCATCAATGCAGCCACAGGCGATGTCACGACGACGAACGTGACATCTGCCTTTCCTTCGCTGATTGGGCTTTTGGGCACCTCGCTCAACCTTCGACTCACCTTTGAGCTGGAAAACATCACCGTTCAGCTGCCATCGGGCACCACAGGACGACTCACCGCCAAGCTACCAGGCAAAGAAAGCGGACCCGCAGTGCTCCTGGCCGGATCATGGACGACAACAGGCGTCGGATCAGCGGCTGCCTATTCATTCTCCCTTGTCGCTGACTCTCAGGCACTCCGCGAGGCCATTGGTGACAGTCCGGCGGTCGCTCTAACAGCTCAGGTCGAATGGCAGATTCCAGGGGAAAGCCCGACCCCACGAAAAAGCCTGCCGTTCCCCATTACCATCCGAAACTCACCCTCCAGACCTGGAGACACGGCTCCAGATCCTGCGGCAGATGCTGCGTGGGCATGGATCAAGTCTCGCCTGGTGGCGGGCTCCAACGTCACCTTCACCATCAATGAGGCGGCCAAGACCATCGCCATCAACAGCGCCGGATCGGCAGCGAACCAAACCGTCACTTGGTCGAACGTGACGAGCAAGCCGACCACATTCCCGAGCTCCTGGAACGAGGTGACCGGCAAGCCGAGCACTTTCCCGCCGAGCACGCATTACCATTCATGGTCGCAGATCATCTCCGGCAGTCCGGCCGACAATGCAGCCCTCGTGTCCTATATCCAGAGCAACGGGGTGGGTGGTCAGTCCTTTGATTTGCTGCTGCTTATGCAAAGCGGCTTCGCAGCGACGAGCTTTGAGTCGAGCTACTCAGGCTCGCCGTTGGTGTTCCCGCGCGATGCCGTCATCACGGATCTGAGCCTGGCCATTCGCAACGCCACACCAAGATGGTCCGACGCTTACTTTGAGGCCAACGTGGTCGTCTATGGGTCGGAGCCACCGGCAAGCTCGTCCTGGGGCTCTCTCTACGCCCAATCGTTCTGGTATTATGAGGTCTTCCAGAACACCGATCCAAAGGGGCTCGGAATTCCGCTGATGGTCAACGGCAGCGTTCCAATGCCGGCGGGTTCACGCATCGACCTTTCTTTCAATACGGGTTTCCCCGGACCCTACGGTTCCACGGCCTACTACGAGGGCCTTTGGCTGCGCGTTCGGGGCCGCTACACCAACTGATTTCCCATGAAGCTCGCCATCATCACCTGCCACTACAACTGGTTCGGATTCGAGAGCCCACGAGCCAACCTTCTGAGGTTCCTTGAGCTGACATCGGATCTGCCAGTTTTTGGCACGGAAGCCCAGCTTCCGGGGCATCCTTTTCAAACCGCAGGCAGGCCCGGTTGGGCTCAGATCACCGCCGACAACGATCAGGTCATGATGCAGAAGGAGTGCCTTCTGAACCTCGCTGCGGCAAGGGTTCCTCACGATTTCGATGCGTTGACCTGGGTGGATGCCGACGTGCTCTTCGATCAACCTGATTGGTTCAATCAAACAGCCAAAGCCCTCGATGCTCATCCCGTGGTTCAGCCTTATGCCACAGCCCGATGGCTCAGCAGGAGCGGCAGCGTCATCATGGAGCGCCCAAGCATCGCTCGTGAGCCGATGATGCTCCATCGCTGTCAGGCCCATCCTGGATTCGCAATGGCGGCCCGCAGGGAACTCTGGCTATCGGCTGCCCCGGGACTCTACGAACACCTGATCGTCGGGAATGGAGATGTCGGCTTTTCCGCCGCTGCCCTTGGCTATGACACCCCAGGGCACATCCAAATGAACCCGTCCCTTTGGACGCACTACAACTCCTGGGCATCGCGTTTGAAAAAGTGGGTCGCAGGTCGCCCGATGGGTTTTGTGGAAGGCAATGCCTCCCACCTTTGGCACGGGGACCTTGCCAACCGACGCTACATCGAGCGCAATGAGGTGCTCATCAAGACGCTCGATCCTGAGCTGCATCTGGCTCACGGAGCCAACGGGCTGATCAGCTGGACGCCTTCTGCGCCCTTTGGCCTGCGCTATGCCGTCAGGTCCCATTTCTCCAACCGCAAGGAAGACGGATGACCCCATGATCACGATTACCTCCAATTCAGTTTCCAGAACTGGTGAATCTGCCATTCAATTCGCAAGGCTTACCATGGCCATGCGCCGTCTCGGTCGTGCATTGATCATGCAGCCGGGAGGGGCGTTCCATGCCGCTGACGGCAATCCTCTTCCGAACGAGGAGAGCATCGCTGAGATTCTCAGCAGCGCAGGCAATGCGCCCGCAAGACTGCCCGCGATCAAGGCTCGCCAGCTGCGGCTCTGGCTGCACGGCGCGGGGCTACTTGAACAGATTCCGGCTTTGATTGAGGCGCTGCCCGAGCCTCGCAGAACTCCTGCTCGAATCGAGTGGGAATACGCTACGGACTACGAGCGTGAGCACCCGCTTGTCCTTCAGCTGGGTGCGGCTCTTGGCATGTCCGCTGCCGAGATCGACATGGCTTGGCGGCAGGCTGCTGCCCTTTGACCGAGCCGACAGCTGCATGGTAGGCCTAGCCTTGGGAAAGGAGCCCAGGACTCTACCTGGATTGGCCGTTTGGCTGCGTTTTACAGGCAACCCGGTGCCGCAAGGTATGGCAGTATGCCCCTGCCTCTCGTGAACTTGTTGCGATTAAAACCTGGCTTGTTGAGAGAGGCCAGGGGGGGCATCCTCGTTGCGCAACGAGGTAGGTTCATTTCCAGACGGCATTGATCTCCTTGTCATTTGGAATCAGATGCCCGTAGTGGTCCTCTACCACGTCCACCCGGTCACCAAGCCATCTTGCCACCTTGTAGATCGAAGTGCCTCGGGAGACATGCAGACTGGCGAACGTGCGCCGCAGATCATGGAAAGTGGTGTTCGGAAGGCCGCATCTGGCCACAAGCGACTCGTAGGCCGTTCTGAAATCAAACCTGTAACGGTAGTCGCCGTGCTTCACCTCTGGCGCGAGCATGAACGTCGTGTTGAAGCTGTAGTTCTCACGAAGCCATTCGGCAAACTCGTCGGTCAGCGGGATGGTGCGGTTGTCACGGTCCTTGGGCTGGAAGGTGTCTGTGGCTTGGACATGCAGCAGTTTGGCATCAAGATCGAACCAGTTGCTGCGAGCTTCGATGACCTCCAGCTTGCGAAGGCCGGCGTGGATGCCGCAATAGAGAGCGAACTTCATGTCCCGGGTTTCTGCCGCTTCGAGAAGCAGCTTCGCCTGATTCGGGAGCAGGAAGTTGCGTCGTTGCCGCATGGGCAGCCGGGGAATCTCCACATCCTTCGTCAGGTCCCGGTTGATCCGTCCCGTCTTCACAAGCCACTTCATCCAAAAGCGGGCGATGTTCAGGTAGGAGACAGCCGTGTGGGGATTGCGTTCCCTGTGCTTGTCGAACCAGCGTTGCAGCGCGCTGCGGGTGATGGAGGTCGGGGACTTCACCCCAAGATGCTCAATCAACGAGGTCAGTACGTAGCGGCGGGAGGTGATCGTGGATTTGGACAGCCCGCTCTTTTTGATCGCCTCCAGGTAGTTCAGGACTTCCACCTCGCAGGAGCCCGCCTTTTCGCGAGCCCCCTGTTCGGCACGCTCAATGATTTCCCGAGCCCGGACAATCGCCACTGCCATGTCGTCAGTTCCAAGAGCGATTCGCTCCTGGGGAGCGCCAGGGATTGGCGTGAACCGAATCCACCAAGATTTGCCGCGCAAGAAAAGACCCTTCATAGACCCTGAAGCCTGAGTCAAAATGAGGGGATGTCCGTCTGATTGGCGGGTGCCGTGGGGTGCGAGGATTCCTGATTAGGCGATTTCGGACACGGGTGCAGAGTCCGGCCAAATGAAAGGGGAGGGATACCCGTGGCCGGAGGGGCGGCAGAAGTGTGCTAAAACCCTGTGCTAAATGCCCCCAAAAGTGTGCTAAAACCCTGTGCTAAACCTCGCAGGGATTGCAGAAACTGCAGATAGCCTTTGGCTGCCTAAAACCCTCGTTTTGAGTGGTTTATGATGGTCGGGCCGGCGAGATTCGAACTCACGACCTCTTGCACCCCATGCAAGCGTTCTACCAGGCTGAACTACGGCCCGACCTTTTGGCGGGGCGATCAAGATCGCCCGGCGGGGAAACGCATACTGGAGCAGGCGGAGAGTTTGTGCAACTGACTTTGTCTTGCCTGCAGATTTTTTCCGCGACCAGACCGAGGTTCATCGCACCTCGACCGGCTTGCCATCGCCAAGTTGCAGCGTTGGCGTCTCTGCCGTTTCACTGACGTTGAGCGCCACCCAGTGACCGGCCACCGCGTGGGCGGGGAAACCGCAGGCCAGGGCGTATTCGCCGGCTTCATCGGCCGTGAAGCTGAACTCGGCCCTGGCGAAGGTCTGGCCGGTCAGGTGTTTGGGGGTGGCTCCGCCTTCGAACCAAGGCTCGGCCACCTGCAGCTTTTTGGTATCGGCTCGCTCGATGACAATGGCACTGTGGGGGATCGGGCTCGGGTTGATGAAGGTGACGTGGACGGTCCAGCCAGCCGGGACGGTGAGCACGGCCTTGCCATGCGACCAGCCGTTGAAGTTCATGCCGTAATTGGCGGCGTTGAAGGTGGCGACGAGGGTGACTTGCACGCTCTTGGCGGCCTTGCCGGGTCGCAGAAAATCCGCCTCGGTCACTCCGGCGAACAGCTCATGCTTGATGCCTGGAATGGCGCTGCCGTGGCCGTGGTTGGCTGGCGGTGTCTGGGCGGCAACGGAAAGGACAACGAAGAAGCTGAGGGAAAAGAGACGGAGCATGGTGCGTCAAGGGTGGCGCATGCCAGGGCGATTTCAACGCGCAAAGCTTCGCCGGCCGATGGGCGGTGACATCAACCTTCGGTCGACGATTCCTCCTGCAGTCCCGGCACCGGTTGCGCCTTGTCGGCATAGCGGTCGAACCGGTTCGACAGAATCAGCAGGGTTGGAGCCCAGAGGCCGACAAAAATGCCAAAGCGCTCGGCGTGCGCCTGTTGCTCGGGGTCGTCACCATTGAGGAACCACCAGATCCAGACCGACAGCAGGATGGAGAGCATGCCGGCCTGGAAGCAGAGCGTGCTGAGGGTGCGACAGATGTGCGGATTCATGAAAGAGCAGTTTAGCGGGTACGCTGGCGCAAACTCAAGCCTTCCCTGCAAATCATTCGACTTCGATGACACCTGCCATCAGGCGGCGGGAAAACGGGTTCTGGAGATTATCAGAAACTGGAATACCGACGAATAATCGCAATTAATATATTCGTTATAGAAAAAACAAAGCGATTTTAGCCCTATTTTCCGGGTTTTTCGTTGAATTGCTCCAAAGTTAAACATAACTGACTCCACGCTGTCTAGGACATTTGATGGCGACAGCGAAATAAATTTCAACCTCCGCACCTTATGAAAAAGCACTTCACTCCAAGCACTTTTGCAGCCCGTGTTCAGCAGGCTCTGTCAGGCACGGGTCTGGCACTGCTTTTTGGGGCATGGGTTGCATCTGCTCAGGCCGAGACCGTGGTTTACGATCGCAGCGACTGGTTTTTGGCTCCGGAGGGAGTCACCAGCGTGACGGTCGAGGCTTGGGGTGGCGGCGGCGGCGGCGGTTACGATGACGAAGCCTCTTCCAAAGATGGTGCCGCCGGCGGCGGCGGTGGTGGTGGCGGTTATGCGAAGCGGGTGGCCATCCCGGTGACGCCTGGGCGTTACTATCTTGTGTTTGTCGGCGCTGGTGGTGAGGGGCGGATTCCCAACGGCACGTCCGGTGGCGACTCCTTCCTGATCGGTGACAGATTTGTGACGGTCTACGCCCAGGGTGGCGCTGGCGCCAGGGGGGATTCTGGCGGCGCTGGCGGGGGACTGGGTCTCGGTGACGCCGGAGCGCGTTTTGCGGGGGGCAATGGTGGCAAGGGTGCCACCAATGCCGGTGGTGGTGGCGGTGGTGCGGCGCAACTTGGCAGTGCCGGTTCCGCGGGCAGCGCCGGCTCCGGTGTGACCGGTGGCAGCGGTGGCTCGGTTGGCGGCGGCAAAGGCGGTGACAAGGGGAAGTCGGGCCAGAATGGTTCCAGCCCCGGTGCCGGTGGTGGTGGTGCCGGCCGTGACGGCGCGCAGCCGGGTGACGGTTCGGCGGGCCGCGTGGTGATTGCCTACACCAAGCAGACGGACACGGTGCAGACCGGGCTGGCGCTTGATGAAAGCCAGGGCATGGCCGGTGGCGGCGTGCTCTATCGTCCGATGCCCGGTGTCATCAATGATGACGGCAGCTTCAGTTTCCTTGCCTACGCCAAAGTCGGCTCGGGAGGTGTCAACGCGGCAAATGATTCAATCCTGATGACCAACAGCAGTGGCTCCCTGCGTGTCGTCGCCCGCGAGGGGGATGCGGTGGCTGGCGGTTACTACTGTGCCGGCAGTTTCCAGAACGTGCTGCTGACGCCGCTCGGGCGCACCATTGCCGTCGACAACATTCGCGCCAGCAAGAACACGCTGGGGCGCAGCGCCGGTTTCGCCAGCCTGATCTCGCCGGATGGCATCTCGCTTGAGCTCATCAAGCAGTCCGGGGTTGCCTTGTCTGCTGGCGGCACCGTGGATTCGGCCGTCTCCAATGTGGTGACCGATGACGCCGACCAGATTTACTATGTTTTCAAAGAGGCGGGCAAGCCGGCGACGATGGATTCGCGTCTTGACAGTGAGGCAGCCGATGGTTCCAGCAGTGTCTGTCTGGTGGCCGAGGGGCAGGATGTGCAGGCTGTCACCGGCAACGCCGCCTGGATGGGCCAGATCAGCGGTCAGATTTCGGCCGGCGGTCTCAGCAGCGTGTTTCTGGCGCGTCTGCAGAACCATCCGCTCGACAAGAAGCAGCGCACCGTCGCTGCCACCAACGAGGCGGTTTTCCTTGGAGTGCCCGAGGACGGCTTGAGCATCCTTGCCCGCAAGGGTGACGCGGTGCCCGGGGCGGGGGGGGCCAAGATTCAGACCTTCCAGGCCGTGGCTCGCAGTGGCAATGGCAAACACGCCTTCCAGGTCCTGCTGTCCAAGCCGGCGCTGCGCGACACCAATCAGGCCCTCTTGTTTGAGGATGCCGGCGAGCTGCGAGTCGTTGCTCAGAAGGGCGTGACCGAAGTGGTGGCCGGTCTGTCGCTGAGCCGCCTGGGGCAGTTTTATGCGACCAACGACGGCGCTGTCGTCTTCATCGGCTGGCTGGCCGGTGCCAGTGCTGTGAACGACGGTGTGCTCTGCCGGTGGACGGCCGACAGCGGCATCGTGCTGCTGGCTCGCGAGGGGGATGCGGCGCCATCCAGCGGCCGCAACTACGGCATCCTGTCGCGTCTTTCGGTCAGCCCGGGCGGGGCCATTCTTTTCCAGGCCACTCTCAGCGGCACGGGTCGCCACAGTGCTGCCTATCGCATCGTGGGTGGAACTCTGGAGAAGTTGATCCAGACGGGTGAAGAAACACCGTTCGAAGGGGATCCCACCGAGGTGCTTGGGCTCGCCATTTACAGTGGCGGCAGTGTTTCGGGCGGCGGGGCCGGTGAATCGATCAACGACGCCGGTCAGGCGGTGATTGCGCTCTCGCTCGGCAACCGCGAGCACGTCATCCGCGTCTTTGAGTGACCGCAAGCCCCGTTCGGGGCCGCTTCTGAAGGCCGTCTCTGCGCTGCGGAGACGGCCTTTTTCAGGCCTGCACCAGGCTGGAGCGCAGGCGCTCGGCCTCCAGGATGGCGCGGAAACGGCGGCTGTCCTCCTCGCGGCTGGCGCTGACCAGGTTGTAGCGGTACTCGCGCCAGTGCTCGAGCTCGGCCCCGGCGTTCTGCAGCCGCAGGTCAAGCGCCGCCGCGTCCTCGGTGCCCCGCCCGCTCAGCCGCGCGCGCAGTTCCTCCAGCGAGGGCGGCATGACGAAGATGTCGGTCAGGCAGCGGCGCACCAGTTCGTCCTGGCAGGCACGCACCTGCGCGGCTCCCTGGACATCGATGTCCATGAAGACGTCGATGCCGCGCCGCAGGTTGTCATAGACGTAGCTCTTGAGCGTGCCGTACCAGCGGCCGTGCACACGCGCGTGCTCAAACAGTTCACCGCGTTCAACCCGTGCCAGGAAGTCGGCCTCATCCAGGAAGAAGTAGTCGCGGCCGTCCACCTCGCCGGGGCGCGGCGGCCGGGTCGTGCAGGACACGGAAAACACCGCCCGGCCTCCGTCGCACACCTGCCGGCAAAGCGTCGTTTTGCCGGTGCCGGAGGGGCCGGAGACGATGACGAGCAGGCCGAGGCGCGGCAGGTGGGAATGCATGGCCTCGGTTTAGCGACGGCCGTCCCTCCTGCAAGAACTACGTGCACCGCCGGGTGAAAACGCCGGGACTCAGTCGGCTTCGGGTGCTGCGGCCGCCTCGTCGGTGCCGCGGCGACGGAAGTGCAGCTGCAGCACGCGGCGTGAATCGGCGCGCGTGGTGGTGACCTCGTAGTCCTCGATGTCGACTTTTTCACCCGTCTTGGGCAGGCGGCCGAGCAGATGGGTGACGTAGCCGCCGATGGTCGTGACTTCATCGCTCTCGATGTGCAAACCGGCCTGTTCGGTCAGTTCGTACAGGTTCAGCATGCCCTCAACGACGAACTCGTTGTCGCTGAGCCGGCGGAACTCGCTGGTTTCCTGGTCGAACTCGTCCTGGATGTCGCCAACGATCTCCTCGAGGACGTTGTCGAGGGTGACGATGCCGACGGTGCCGCCGTACTCGTCGACGGCGAGGGCGAGGTGGACGTGCTTGTCGAGGAAGAAGCGCAGCAGTTTGTCGATCGGCATCATCTCCGGCACCATGGGCAGGTCGCGCTTGATGGAGCGCAGGTCCGGCTGCGGGCGGCCGACCAGGCCGAGCAGGTCCTTGATGTGGATGAGACCGAGGCTGTGGTCGAGATGGCCCTCGACGAGCGGGTAGCGGGTGTGCTTGTGCTCGATGGCCGTGGCCAGGCTGGCGGCGAAGTCGTCGCCGGCATCGAGGCAGATGACCTGGTTGCGCGGGGTCATCACGTCGCGCACGCAGCGGTCGTTGAGGGCGAGGGCGTTGAGCAGGATGTCCTTCTCGGTGGCGGTGACCTCCTCGGACTTCTCGCTCTCGGCGACGATGTGGCGCAGTTCCTCCTCGGAGTGGGCGAGTTCGCTTTCCGAGGCGGGCTCGAGGCGGAAGAGGATCTTCAGCAGCCAGTTGGCCGTGCCGTTGAGGACCCAGATGGCGGGGCGGAACAGCACGTAGAAGAAGTGCAGGGGGGCGCTGATCACCAGGGTGGTGGCCAGCGACTTGCGGATGGCCAGGGACTTCGGCATCAGCTCGCCGAGCACGACATGCAGGTAGGTGACGACGCCGAAGCCAATGCCGATGGAAACCGAGGAGATGAGGGTCTCGCTGGTGACGCCGAGTTTCCACATGAGCGGCTGGATCAGGCGGGCCACGTAGGGCTCGCCAATCATGCCGAGGGCGATGCTGGCGAGGGTGATGCCCAGTTGAGTGGCCGACAGGTAGCCGTCGAGGTTGCGCAGGGCCTTGCGGGCGGTGGTGGCAGCCACGTTGCCCTCTTCGGCCAGCGCGTCGAGCTGGGTGCTGCGCACCTTGACGATGGCGAATTCCGCCGCCACGAAGAAGGCGTTCAACAGGACAAAAAACAGGACCAGAAAGGCCGACCAGGCAATTTCCGTGCCGCTGAGATTCCACTCATGCTCGATGGCATGCGGGCCGCCGAGGGCGAGCGGGAGGGGAGGGAGGGCAGTCATGGTCGGCGCCGCGGCGGGCTGGCACAGGCGCCTTAAAGGCGTTCGTAGGAGCCGTCGCAGCGCTTTTCGAGAATGGTGAAGCCGGCCTTTTTGGCATCGCTGACCGAAACCGGCTTGGTCACCTTGGGGGTGCTGAAGGCGCTGACCTGCTTTTTGACCGGCTGGCGGCAGAGCGGGCAGTGGGTGAGGGCGGGCCGATTCATCGGCCGCCGCAAATCAAAACCCCTCCGGCAGGAGGGGCATCCTTGTTCGGGATTTTCGGCGATGTAGGAATAGGTGGGCATGAGCGGGCATTCTCACCTTTCGCCGCCTGCCGGGATGCGGGGCACCCCGGAGACAGGCAGGATCCTACCAGCTCGACTTCGTCACGCCGGGGATGAGGCCGGCGAGGGCGGCTTCGCGGAAGCTGAGGCGGGACATCTGGAAGCGGCGCATGAAGGCGCGGCGGCGGCCGGACACGCGGCAGCGGTTGGTCAGGCGCGTCGGGCTGGCGTCGCGGGGCAGCATGGAAAGGCCGACGAAGTCGCCTTTGGCCTTCAGTTCCGCGCGGAGCTGGGCGTATTTCTGGACGGTTTTCTGTTTGCGCTTTTCGCGCTCGAGCCAAGCGGTTTTTGCCATAGGAGCAGGGAAGATGCCGCAACCGGGCCTCTGTGCAAGGGAAAAGTTGTCCCGGCGGACAGGTGGGGGCTGCCGGCGATCGCGTCGCGCTGCTTCCGCGCCGCCACTGCGTTCCCGGGTTGTCAGGCGCGAAATGACGGCTTTAATGCGGGCTTGCCCAAGTCCAGCCCGCCCACCGCCCCGCCCATGATTGCCGTCCAAGACCTGACCAAGCTCTATGCCGGACGGATGGCGGTCAACCACGTCTCCTTTCAGGTCGAGCCCGGCCAGATCGTCGGGTTCCTGGGCCCCAATGGCGCCGGCAAGTCGACGACCATGCGCATCCTGGCCGGCTACATGCCGCCGACCTCCGGCCATGTCGCGGTCAACGGCCACGATGTCTTCCGCGAGTCGCTCGCCGTGCGCCGCTCGGTCGGCTACATGCCGGAGACCGCGCCCCTGTACACCGACATGCGGGTCAAGGAGTACCTGCGCTTTCGCGGCGAGTTGAAGGGCCTGCGCGGCCGCGACATGCGCCGCCGGGTCGGCGAGGTCATGGAACTCTGCTCGGTGGCGGATGTGCGCCGGCGCCTGATTGGCAACCTCTCCAAGGGCTACCGCCAGCGGGTGGCCCTGGCCGACGCCCTGCTGCACCAGCCGCCGCTGCTCATCCTCGACGAGCCGGCCAACGGCCTCGACCCGGTGCAGATCCGCCAGGTTCGCGAGCTGCTGCGCAGCCTGCGGCCGGCCCACACCATCCTGCTGTCCACCCACATTCTGCAGGAGGTGGAGAACCTCTGCGACCGAGTCATCATGATCCATCACGGGCGCGTGCTGGCCGACGACACGCCCGAGCGCCTGACCGCGCGCCTGCGCACCCTCACCGAGGTCTTTGTCGAACTGCGCGCCGGCACGGCGGCCGTTGCCGACCTGGAAAGCCTGCCCGGGGTGCGCAAGGTCCTGGAGGAGCCGGCCGAGGGCGGCTGGTGCCGCCACGTGCTGCGGGTTGAGCCGGGACGGGATGTGCGCGAGGACGTCATGGCCCTGGTCCGCCAGCGCGGCTGGGAACTGCGTGAACTGCACCGGTGCCTGCCGAGCCTCGAGGACGTCTTCGTCGAGCTTGCCGCCGCCGAACCCCCTCGAACCGTCTGATCCAAACGCCATGAGAATCTTCTGGGTGCTGCTGAAAAAGGAACTGCGGGCGTTTTTCGTCTCGCCCATGGCCTACATCGTCCTGGCCCTGGCCATGGTGCTGAACGGCTTCTGCCTGCGCGCCGCGCTGTCGGTCCTCGAGCGCGGGCCCAGCGAGGGCTCGATCGTCACCTGGACCTTCCACGCCATGTGGTTCTGGCTGTCCTACTTCTTCGTCTTCCCGCTGCTGACCATGCGTCTGTTTGCCGAGGAGAAGAAGATGGGCACCCTGGAAACCCTCTTCACCGCCCCGGTGCGCACCTGGCAGGTCATCTGGTCGAAGTACCTGGCCGCGGTCCTGACCTACTGCCTGCTGTGGGTGCCGAGCGCGCTGAATTTCCTGCTGATCGACTGGATCACTGCCGGTCAGGTCGAGATGCCGGCGGGCGCCCTGCAGGGCAGCTACCTGGTGCTCTTTGTCATGGGCCTGTTCAACCTGGCGATCGGCTGCTTTGCCTCGGCGCTGACCTCGAATCAGATCATCGCCGCCGTCATTTCCTTCACCGCCAGCCTGCTGCACTTCCTGACCGGGCTGTTCATCAGCGTCATTGGCCGCAAGGTCTCGGAGAGCTTTGTCGACATCATCAACTACTTCGCCAGCACCGAGCACATCCGCACCTTCACCGCCGGCCTGATCGACACCCGGCCGCTCGTCTACTACACGAGCTTTGCCCTGCTCTTCCTCGCCTTTACCCACCAGGTCGTCGAGTACCGCCGCTGGAAGCCCTGACCCCCTTTTGCGCCCCATGTCGTCCCCCGCCCACAACTACACCGAAGACAGCATCAAGTCCCTCGACTGGCGCGAGCACATCCGCCTGCGCCCCGGCATGTACATCGGCAAGCTGGGCGACGGCTCCCAGCCCGAGGACGGCATCTACGTCCTGCTCAAGGAGGTGATCGACAACAGCATCGACGAGCACGTCATGGGCTACGGCAAGGTCATCGAGGTCGAGATCGGCGAGGATCAACAGGTCAGCGTGCGCGACTACGGACGCGGCATTCCGCTCGGCAAGCTGTTGGAGTGTTCCGCCCAGATCAACACCGGTGCCAAGTATGACAGCGAGGTGTTCAAGCGCTCGGTCGGCCTCAACGGGGTCGGCATCAAGGCGGTCAATGCCCTCAGCTCCTACTTTGAAATCCAGGCCGTGCGCGAAAAGCAGACCCGCGCCATCGAGTTCAGCCAGGGGCTGGTGAGGCACGATTCGGGCAGTCCGCGGCCCTGCGACGAGCCGGACGGCACGCGCATCCGCTTCCGGCCCGACCCCGAGAGCTTCACCAGCCACGTGCATTTCAAGCTCGATTACGTGCGCGAGATGCTGCGCTTCTACTCCTGGCTCAACCCGGGCCTGACGCTCAAGCTCAACGGCGAGACTTTCCGCTCCAAGGACGGCCTGCGCGACCTCATCGCCGCCAAGCTCACCGAGGAGCCGCTGTACCCGGTCATCCACCTGGAGGGCACCGATGTCGAAATCGCCTTCACCCACGGCACCGGTTACGGCGAGGAGTACTACACCTTTGTCAACGGTCAGCACACCACCCAGGGCGGCACCCACCTCGCGGCCTTCCGCGAGGCTCTGGTGCAGGAGTGCCGCGCCTACTTCAACAAGCAGTATGACCCCAATGATGTGCGCGGCTCGGTGATCGCCGCCGTCTCGGTCAAGGTCCAGGAGCCGGTGTTCGAGAGCCAGACCAAGACCAAGCTCGGCTCCACCCACATGGAGCCCGACGGCCGCAACCTGCGCACCCACATCATCAACACCGTCGTCAAGGAACTCGACAACTACCTGCACAAGCACGCCGACGTCGCCAAGGCCCTGCAGGAAAAAATCAACGCCAACGAGAAGGAGCGCAAGGAGATCAGTGGCATCCAGAAGGCCGCCCGCGACAGCGCCCGCAAGGCCAAGGTTTGCAACAAGAAGCTCCGCGACTGCCGCATCCACCTCGACACCAAGGACAAGCGCCGCGAGGACAGCACCCTGTTCATCACCGAGGGCGACAGTGCCTCCGGCTCGATCACCAAGAGCCGCGACGTTGAAACCCAGGCGGTTTTTTCCCTGCGCGGCAAGCCCCTGAACTGCTTTGGTCTGAGTCGTAAAATTGTCTACGAAAACGAGGAGTTCTACCTGCTCGCCAACGCCCTGCAGATCGACGAGAACATCGAGGATTTGCGTTACAACCGCATCATCCTCGCCACCGACGCCGATGTCGATGGCATGCACATCCGGCTGCTGATGATCACCTTCTTCCTGCAGTTCTTCCCGGAAATCGTCCGGGCCGGGCACCTGCACATCCTGCAGACCCCGCTGTTCCGCGTGCGCAACAAGAAGGAGACCTTCTATTGCTACAGCGACGAGGAGCGCCAGCGCGCCATCCACCGTTGCGGCAAGAACGCCGAAATCACCCGCTTCAAGGGGCTGGGGGAGATCAGCCCGGACGAGTTCAAGCACTTCATCGGTCCGAAAATGCGCCTGGAGCCGGTCATGATGCCCGAGCACAAGACGATCAAGGAACTGCTCACCTTTTACATGGGCAAGAACACCCCCGACCGGCAGAGCTACATCGTGGAAAACCTGCGGGTCGAGAAGGAACTGCAGTTCCAGGACGACGGCAGCCTGCTGCCCGACGCCGCCTGAGTCGCCCCGCGGCTACACCGGTTGAACTGGACGGTTCCTCGGGATGTGGCCCAACGACCCCGTTCCTGGGGCAGGGGAATTTTGTGCTTGGAGCCGGACATGACTTTGTGATTACATGGTCTTGCGCCAAAAAATGCCATAAATCCGCCACGACCTCTGTCCAGCGAAGTTGAGCAATCCTCCGGCCAGGACGGTCTCAATCTTCATGAGGGGGTCGGCAAAGTTTCAACCAAGGGATCGTAACGCCATGAAAATCAACAAGAAGTATGCTGCCAGTGCACGCGGGTGTGTGGGCGGTGGCGGCTTTTTGTCCAGGCGCAGCGACTCGAGCCCCCCCTTCTGCCTATCCCGCATGAAACCCTACCGCCATGCCAACAACCTGTCCTCGGTGCTCATGAACTGCCTGCGCACCCGGCTGCGCTTGCCGGTGACCGTGCTCATGCTTGCCAGCACGCTGGTCGGGCCGCTGCCCGGCAATGGCGCGACCTGGGCGAGCGCTTCCGTGGTGATCTCCGGCGCGATCGACGACCAGACGCGTGTTGTGCGATTGATTGGCGACAACCCGACGGCCGGACTCAAGCCGGGCATGGCCATTTCCGGGTCCGGCATTCCGGCCGGATCCTACATTGTCCAAATTCTCAGTGCCAACCAGGTGCTCATCAATCAGGCGGTCAGTTCGGTCAACAGCAACGTCACGCTGACCCTTGACGAGGTCGAACTGCTTGACGCACCCGTGACTGGCGCCGGCAACTGGACCAAGACGGATGCCGGCAAGACCGTGCTCGCCGGCAGCAGCACGACCACCGGCACGTTCACCATTCAGGACGGCGTTGTGCAGGTCGGCGGCATCAACTTCCGGGGCCGAACCATCATCCACGACGTGCTGAGCAACGCCGGGGCCATTGTCTTCGGCACCGCCGGTGCGCCGACCCTGAACTTCACCTCCAACGCGCTCAACACGTCGCCCTTTGAGCGCGTGGGTTCGCTTGCGGGTGGCAGCAATGCCGCCACCATCCTGCTCACTGGCGGGGCCTCGAACACGGCGCTTGCCTTCGGCGGCAACAATGCCACCACAACCTTCACCGGCAGCATCATCGGCGGCACGGCCGCAACCCTCGTCAAGGAGGGCAGCGGTGTGTTTACCTGGATCAACAACAGTGCCGCCGCCTTCAACGGCAGTGTTCAGGTTGAGGCCGGCGGCATGGTCGTTGGCGGCTCTGCCGGCCTCGGCAACAACCGCTTGATCGGCCAGGGACTGGGCAGCAGCATCATCCTTTCCAACCTTCCCGGTGCCAGTCTGACCCTCGCCTCCGGCGGCGATGAGGTGGTCGGTTTTCTTGCCGGTGGTGGCCGCGGCGCAAGCCGCGCCTTCCCCAACGGCGCCACCGGCGCCCTGTTGGGCAATCATCTCGGCGCGACGGGCGGTGAACTGATCCTCGACAACACCAACCTCATTCTCGACAACTCGACCGCGAACCAGGTCTTTGCCTACGGCGGCGCCATCTCCGGCACGGGAGGCCTGACCAAGGTCGGCAACAATACCCTCGAGCTGCTCGGTGCCAGCACCTACAGCGGTTCCACGACCCTCCAGGCGGTCGAGATCAACAACACCAACAGCATCCTTCGACTGGGCGCCTACGGCATTCACTCCGGGGTGGGGCAGTTGGAGGCCGCCGGGTTCGGCTCACTGCCCTCAACCACGCGGCTGCTGCTGGCTGCCGGCACCGCCGGTCAAAATCGCAATGTCAGTTTTGACCTGAACGGTGCCAGCCAGACCCTGGGTGCCCTCAATGCCACCAACCCGGGGGGCATCAGGACGGTCTTCCTGCGCGGCGGCGAACTGACGATCCACTCCACCAGCGGCGACACCGGTTCCTACAACGGCATCTTTTCGGGGCGCGGCACCCTCAACGTGACGGCCACCATCGGCACGGCCGGGTGGACTCTCGCGTCAACGGACTTGGCCAACAACAATGCCATTCAGCGCGGCGAGCTCAATGTGCTGGGCGGCAAGGTGACCTTCAATGACAGTCGCGGGGGCGCGCTCGGCGACGCCGTGCATGTCCAGGTTGGCGCGGCAGGCACCCTGGCGGTGGCGCTGACCGAAACCGTCGGGTCGCTCCGCGGCTCGGGCACGGTCGACATCATGGCCGGCCAGCGGCTGGTGCTGGCGTCCGCGCCGGCGGGTTCCATCTACGACAACGCCTGGACCGGCGTCATCCGCAGCCCGGCCGTGGGCGGCGGCTTTGGCGGCAACGGCGCCGTCACCCTTGCTCCGGGTGCCAGCCTTTTGATCCGTTCCAACCAGGAGTATCTCGGCTCAACCCGCGTGCAGAGCAGCGCCGCTCTCTATTTGGACTACAGCGCGGGCGGCAGCAACCTGATCTCCGGCAACCTGGTGCTCAATGGCGGCAGCGTCCACCTCATCGGCGACGCCGGCGACGAGGTCATCATCGGCGGCACGACCGTGGATGCGGGTGGCTCGGTGGTGCGCACCGTGCGCGGCCAGACCGGCGCCCTGCTCAACCTGGGACTGCTCAGCCGCAACACGCTCTCGGGCGGCACCCTGCTCGTGCACGGCGATTCGGCCGTCACCAGCAGCGCCGGCCAGGCCGGTCTTGGCGGCATCCTCGGCGGTTACGCCGTCCACCGCAGCCTCGACGGACTCGGCATGCCGCAGTACAGCTGGGCGGTGCCCGGAGCGGGCGGGGCGGCCATCGGGGCGCTCGGCTCCTACAGCAACAGCTTCGCCGCCGGTCAAAACACCGATGTCACGGCCGTGTTTGACGACAGCAGCAATGCCGGGCCCAAGTTCAGCGGCAGCACCGGCTCGCTGCGCTTCAACAGTCCCGGTCCGCTCACCCTCACCCTTGGCGGCACCGGCAATCAGACCACCACGATCCAATCCGGCGGCATTCTGGTGACGCCGGCCGTCGGTGCCAACAACATCGTCATCCGGGACCGGAACGGCGGCACCGAGCAGCTCTTTGGCGGCAGCACTGGCAATGGGGTCGAGCGCGAACTGATCATTCATCAATACAACCCGCGCGGCACCCTGACGATCCAGGCCACCATCGCCGATACCGACGGCAACCCCACCCGTCTCACCAAAGTGGGTCCCGGCACCCTCATCCTGGATCGCAGCAGCACCTACACCGGGCAGACGGCGATCTATGGCGGCGTGCTGCAGGTGGGGACGGGCTCCTTCCGCGGCAGCCTTGGGGGCACGCTGCCGGTGATCAACCACGGCTATCTCGTGGTCAACCGGCCGGATGATCCCTACGAACTCAACAACGACATCACGGGCACCGGCACCGTGCGTCAGGACAGTGTCGGCAGTCTCTCGCTCGGCGGCAACAGCACCTACACGGGCCCCACCCAGGTGCTGCACGGCACCCTGATCGCAGCGTCCTCCGGTGCCCTTGGGTCGACCGACGGCCTGACCAGCGTTGCCACCGGCGCCGCCCTCAGCCTGAATGCGGCGCAGACACCGGAGACCGTTGTGCTGCACGGGGCCACCCTGCGCACCAGGGGGTCGGGGCCGTCCAGCCTCGGTGGCAGTCTGATCCTTGATGGCAATGCCAGCATCGTTCTCGGAGGCGCATCCGCCTCCCTCACCCTGGATGGGCGCATCAAGTCCATGGGGACAAGCGCCCTGACACTCAGCGGCACCGGCCGTTTGATCCTGTCTGATCCCGCCCACCAAATCAACAGCCTGACAGTGGGTGCCGGCACCGATGTCTTTGTCGGTGGCCTGCCGACCTCGCCGACCTCCGGTTCCCTCGGCCGAGGCAATGTCGTCAACAACGGCAGGATTGTCATCAACACCGGTCTCGCCTCCACCAATGACATGCGCCTCAGCGGCCAGCAGGTCATTCCCAACAGCATCAGCGGTTCGGGTGGCTTCCAGGTGGTCCGCGGCACGGTATACCTCACCGGCAACAACACCTATACCGGCACCACCGTGGTCGGCGGCAACCTCGGCGGCCTGGGCGGCGTGACCGGCCTGGCCAATGCGCCCGCCGAACTGCGCATCGGCACAGACACCTACACGGGCTCGCTAGGCACCGGCGCCGTCACCGTGCAGGCGGCCACCAGCAACGCCTCCAACCTGCGCTTTCACTCGGCGCGCAACCAGATCGTCGCCAACACGATCAACCTCAATCCCTACTCGGACAACACCTTCGGCCGCAATGCCACCCTGCTGCGCCAGGGGTTGGGCAGCATCACCCTTTCCGGCACGATCAATGCCGGCAACCACGCCGGTGTCGGCATTGGTTCCCAGCGCGCGGTCCTGCAGTCCGAGGGCGGTGGTCGCCTGATCATCACCGGCGCGCTCAACAATGGCGAGTCGAACCGGCTCAACATCATCAACAACGGCTTCGTGGCCTTTGAGGGCACGCGCGACTACGACCTCTGGGGGGTGGTTTCCGGCAACAATGCCCTGGTCCTCAACACCAGCGGCACGGTGACCGTGCAGACGGCGCGCGACCAGAGCGGTGCGGCGGTCCAGTCCCTCACCAGCGTCTCCAACACCTACCTGCAGATCGGCCGGCTGATCATCAACAGCGAGTTTGAGGATTCGGTGCACGATGACCAGGACCTCTACGTCCTGCGCGGCGCGACGCTGCAGTTGAACTACAGCGAGGACATGGGCGCGGTGATGAGCCAGACCGGCGGCCAGGTGCTGCTTGGCGACGATGTGCTCCTGCGGGTGAACGACAACGGCACGCGAGGCAGCTTCGGCTCGATCAACGGCAATGGCGGTGTGCACTACGACGCCGTCGGTGGCGCCGCGTGGAACGGGGTGTTTGGGGTGAGCGACTACCTCAAGGATGTCATCATCGGCTCGGCCACGCAGATCTCCACGGTGCGTGTCAACGATTTTCAGAACGGCGGTGTCGCCAGCGCGCTGGGGGCCGGCTCGTTGGTTCAGCTCGGCCTGCCGGGCAGCACCCAGGAGACCCGGCTGGAATACACGGGTGCCGGTCACAGCACCGACCGGACCTTCCTCCTCAATGGCGGTGCCTCGACGGTGCGCATCGCCGGCAGCGGCCGCGGGGCGCTGGTGCTGAACGGGGACATTCTCTCCAATGGTAACGGCGACAAGCTGCTCATGCTGCACGGTCAGAATGCCACCGGCAACGCCATTCACGGCATGATCAATCAGGGTGGCAGCAAGCTGTCGCTCACCGTCAACCCCAACGCCGGCAACAACGACCTCTACGGCGCCGGCCGCTGGACCCTGACCCATGCAGGCAACAACTTCAGCGGTGATGTGACGGTCAGCGTCGGCGTGCTCGAGCTGGCCGGCAGTCTCGGCGACGGCACCGGCACCAGCAGTGTGCTCGGCAACCTCAATGCCACGCGCGTCATTCAACTCGGCACCAACAACTTCGACGGCCGGCGCTACTCCTTCAATGGCGGCTCGGACAACCTGGGCGGTGCGTCCGGTCTCGGCTCCGCCGGCACCCTCTTGTTCAACGATCCGGGGGTCGGCACAGCCACCTTTGGCAGCAACATCACCTTCACCACCGGCGACCACAGCAGCACGACCAACGCCGGCCATGCCCGCCTCGTCAACAACGGCAGCAAGGTCATCGTCATCAATGGCAACCTGACCACCGGCGAGGGCAACAACCGCAGCTGGTACCTTGACGGCAGCAACACGGGTGGCAACAGCATCAACGGAGTCATCTCCAATGGCCTGCACAGCAACGGCAACGTCGTCACCGTTTCGCTGGTCAAGGAGGGGGCTGGCACCTGGCGTTTGGCGGGTGCCAACACCTTCACCGGCGGTGTCACCATCGCCCGCGGCCTGCTCGAAGTCACCGGCGGTGCTGCCATCGGCGATGGCGCCAACGTCAACCTCAGCAACGCCGGCTCGGAGGGCTCCGCGGCCGAACCGGCGGCCCTGCGCGTCCTCGCTTCCGAGACCATCGGTTCCCTGCAGGGAACCGCCGGCACGAGCGTCGAAATCGCCGGGGGCCAGATCCTGACCCTGACTTCATCGGACCAGACGTTTGGTGGCGTGATCAGCGGGCTGGGTGGCCTGACCCGGATGAACAACAGCACGGCGGCGCGCATTCAAACACTGACCAACCTGAACACCTACACCGGGGCGACAACCGTCACCATCGTGCCTGAAATTCCTGCCAATGGCTCGAACCCCGCCATTCCCGCCGTTCCTGCGGCTAACCGCTTCGACGTGCTCTTTCTTGCCAATGGCGGTCAGGCCAGTGGCATTGGCGCCTCCTCGAATGCGGCTTCCAACCTGGTGCTCGACACCGGCACCGGTGGGGGTGGTCTGCGCTGGATTGGCACGGCCGACCAGGCCACCGACCGCCTGTTCACGATCGGCGCCGGCAACAACGCGCTTTGGGCTGATGGGCAACTTTTCGGCGATCGGACTGCCTCGATCCAATTCACCAACACGGGGGCGATCGCCTTCCTGCAGGCCGACACCAACCACACGCTGACCCTGCGCGGTTCGCGCCTGGCGCAGAACCTTTTCAATCCGCAGATCAACGACAACGGCACCGGCACCACCTCACTGGTCAAGGCAGACCCGGGCATGTGGGTCATCAACCGCGGCAACGGCTACACCGGCGGCACCAGCATCACCAATGGCACCCTTGCCATCGGCCATTCGGACGCGCTCGGCACCGGCCCGGTGACGGTGAGCGGCACCGGCAGTGCAGGCCTGCTTCTGCGCGGTGACCTCAACATTCAGAACAGCTTCACCAACAGTGTCAGCAACGGTGGCCTGGCCATCGGCCAGGGCAGCAGCGTCTGGAGTGGCGCCGTCAACCTTGCCGGAACCAACGCCAACTGGCGCCTGGGCGCGGCCGAGGATGCCACGCTGCAGTTCACCCAGCCCATCACCGGCACCGTTGGCTCAGGCCGCGTCATCCTCTACGGCCGCGGGGAGGTGGTCATGAGCGGCAGCAACACCTACGCCGGCATCACCGCCGTCTCCGGGCCGCGCCTCGTTCTGGATTACACGACCCAGAATGACAGCAAGCTCTCCAACGGCCACACCCTCGAGCTTGGCTGGTCGGGTGGCCTCAACGGCATCATCACCGGTCTTGGCAGCAGCCCCACCGTTCCGGGGCAGGCCTACCAGACCGGCTTCTCCGGCGGCACGATCGTGCTCAAGGGCGGCAGTCACACGGAAGTGGTGAGTGGCACGACCCTCAACAACGGCGCGAGCCGGCTGATTCGCGAGGACAGCCTCACCTCCAGGCTGCAGATGGGAGCGATTTCGCGCACGGCCAACAACAACCTCAACCTGCACGGCACCATTGACTTCAGCGCGGAGAACATTGCCACGACCACCACGCGCTCGGTCAATGGCGTCTTGGCCAACACCTCGACCAGCACCAGCCTCAGTGGTGCCTATGCCACAGTGGGCGGTGAATTCTGGGCGAACACGGCAGCCGGAGCCGGAACGCATTCCATCACCGCGCAGAAGACCTACAAAACCGTGCTCACCGGTCTCGCCGTCGCCGACAACATCAGCGTTCCCGCCGCGGGCGGCACTGTCGGCACGGCCGCCATCAACAGCCTGCGCTTCAATGACAACGGCACGGGTACCGTCAATCTGGCCCTGACCGGCACGCTGTCGGTGGTCACCGGCGGCATTCTCGTGACCCGCAACGTCAGCGATGATGTGGTCATCAGCGGCGGTCTGCTCCAGCGCAACGCCGGCAACACCGGCTACGACATGATTGTCCATCATTACGGCACGGGTCTGCTCAGTATCAACTCGGTGCTCAAGAACCAGGGGGCCAATGCCCAGGCGCTCACCAAAACCGGACCCGGCACCCTGATGCTCGGCGCCGCCAACACCCTGACCGGCCGCATCAATGTCCAGCAGGGCATCCTGCAGGTCGGCGACGGCACCGCCTCCACCGCCAATGCACGACTGGGCAACCTGAATCAGACGACGCCCGGCTCTGGCGCCGGCAACCCGGTCAGCCTGTCCGATGGCGCCACCCTGCGCTTCAATGTGGCCAATCCCGGCCTCACCTACGCCCTCGGTCAGCTCAATGGTGGCGGCAAGATTGAACTGGCGCCGACCAACACCTCGACCGTTCTGCTCTTTGGCGTGACGACCGGCAGCGGTTCCTCGACCTTCCACAACAACAACAACTGGGTGGGGGAGATTGACATTCTTGGCGGTGTGCTCGCCGTGCGCGGCAACCACGCGGCCCTGGGCGGTGTCGGCACCCGCATCCATGTCGGCTCCGGCGGCCGTCTGGATTTCCGCGGCCTCGCCCCTTCGGGTTCCAACTTCATCGTCAACCGCATGTCCTTCGACGAGGGCGCGGTGCTCAGCGCCAGCCCCTTCGTCAGCACCACCACGGTCAACACCAGCGCCACGGTCTCGGGCACGCTCACCTTCAACAACACGACCCGTGCCGGCATGACCGTCGACGTGGCCAATGGCTCGCTGCTGACGCTCAGCGGCATGATCCGTGGCAGCAACGGCTTCACCAAGACGGGCAATGGCGCGTTGACCGTCAGTGCCAACCAGTTCCAGGATGTTTCTGCCGGCGCCCAGGCGGGAACGACAACCCCCAATGCCAATCCGGCCCTGCTCGGGCAGGTGATGATCGCCGCGGGTGAAATCCGTCTTGGCAACCCGCGCGCGCTTGGCGCCGCCGGCCTCGGCAACGAGACCATCGTCCAGAGCGGCGCCTCGCTCGACCTGCGCGACCAGGACCTCAACTGGGCCGATTTCGCCGAACCCCTGCGCGAGATCATCCATGTCAGCGGTGAAGGCTATCTGGGCACCGGCGCCCTGCGCAACACCGCCGGCGCTGGCACCGCCTCCCATGTCGTGCTCGACGCCAATGCCACGCTCAGCGGCGGCGGCTTCGCCAACGCCTCGCGCCTGGTCCTCGGCAGTTACGACACGAACCCCAACCATTCGAATGTCGCCGCCGGCTCCCTGCTCGATGGCAACTTCACCCGCAACCGCGCGACAATCGACGGCAACAACCACCTGCTGACGGTGCGCACCGGCGCGGTCGCCAACGACGCCAACGGGGTCGGTGTCACCCTGCGCGACCCGCTCTTCCTCAGCCCGGTCGCCGGCCTTGTCGTCAGCGAGGGCACCCTGCGCATCGAGAAGGATTTCGGCCCGGTCACCGCCTTTGACGGCCTGCACGCCGCGGATGTCACCGGCGGTGTCACGGTCGCCTATGCGGGCCAGACCCTCGCCGACAAGACCAACCCCACCCTCGGTCTGGGGCCGATCGTTGGCGCCCGCTTCAACCTCTGGAACAACTGGGATCTGCGCCACACGGTGCCGATCGCCATGGATGGCGCTCTGGCGGCGCTCAACGGCGGTCACAACTACATCGACACCGGCGCCGGAACCATTCCCAGTTCCCGCACCTATCTCGACGGCCAGATCAGCCTCACCGGTCCGGCGGTGCGCAACGTCTTCCATGTCGATTCGGCGGCCAGCACGCTTACCATCGTCGAGCAGTCCAACCAGACCGGAGCCGTTCAGTCCAAGCTCATCGTCGGCGGCCAGATCGTCGGCGCCGGCGGCCTGACCAAGACCGGCTACCGCGAACTGCGGCTGACCAACCACAACACCTTCAGCGGCGACGTCAATGTCCTGCGCTTCGGCACTGCGGCGGTGCGCTGGCAGGACAACACGGTCACCGTCAATGGGGTCGACTACCAGACCTACGGGGACGCCGAGGGCTGGGCCGAGTGGGGGCTGACCCTCGCCGGTTCGCAGGCCACGCTTGCCGGCACCGGCAACATCAACCTGCAGCGCCGCGGCATGATCACCCTCGACAACACGACCCGTCTCGATGCGACCAGCTTCCTGGGCGCCGAGGGGTCCGGCGGCAACCACAACAATCGCATCAGCGATGCTGCCAGCCTGAACTTTGAGAATGGCTGGCTGCGCATCATCGGCGGCACGACCGACAACAGCGAGGCTCTCGCCAACGCGGGCAGCGCCGCGGTGAATGTCCTGTCCGGCAGCAACTTCATCGACCTCATGCCGACCCAGGACGGCACCGCCATGACCCTGACCCTCGGTCGCATCACGCGCTCGCCGGGCGCGGTGCTGACCCTGCGCAACCTGGATTCAACCTCGACCTTCGGCACGCTCACCGGGCCGGACACCGTGCGCGTCCAGCTCAACAGCACGGTTGGCCTGGAGCAGGTCGGCACCGGCACCATGGCGACCAACAAGCCGATCTTCATCGGCCTGTTCGGGGGCATCATCCCGCACACCTACCTCGAGGATGTGCGCGAGCTGGGCTTCAACAACGCCAACGTTTCGGACTACTTCAATCAGGGCAGGAACATGCAGAACATGGCCGGCTCGCACTTCCTGACCTACGACGGCAACAGCCTGCGGCCGCTCTATGCCTCCGAGTACTTCACGCCCGCCGATGGCCTGCTCGACACGCTCAACGGCTCCGCCGGTCAGAACGTCAACCTCACCGAGACCTACACCCGCGTGCGCGAGGACGTCACCATCAACGCCCTGCGCTTTGGGCCGGTTGCCGATCACAACGGCGGCGGCACGGGCGTCAATGACGGAACCACCCTGACCAGCTATGTGGGGGCCCACAACATCCAGCTCTACATCGACGGCACCCTCAACATCAGTTCGGGCATGGTCAGCAGTGCCTACTTCACGGCCGGCAATGCCACGAGCCTGGCGACCCTCACCGTCGGCGGCACCCTGAATTTCGGCCGGCGCGAGGCGATCATCAACAATCAGAACGGCATGGTCCGCTTCACGGACGGACAGGCCTTCTTCGGCAACTTTGAAATCCGTTCGGCGATTGCCGGCTCCGGCGGTCTGACCAAGACCGGCGCCGGCCAGGTGGTGCTTGACGGCGCCAACACCTACAGCGGTCTGACCACCGTTTCCAATGGCACGCTCTTCCTGCGCAACGGTCGCCAGGCGCTCGGGGCCGGCGGGGCCGGCAACGGCGTCGTCCTTGAGGGTCTCGGCGGCCTCAACAGTGGCAATGGCATCCAGGTCGGCACCGCCGAGGCCTTCGAAAATGTCCTGGTCAAGCCGGTCGCCGGTGACATCCAGGTCCTGCGTGTCGACAACGACACGACGCGCTGGTTCAGCAACGTCACCATCGACAACGTCGACCTCGCCGGCATGGTGGTGCAAACGCCCAGAATCTCCGCCGCCAACTCGGCGACGAGCATCATCATGGGCGACATTTACGGCGGCAACACGCCGATCACCCACAATGTGAATGCCACGCTCTCGCGCATCGTCCAGGTCGATGCCGGCAACAACGTCATGATCTTCCGCGGTGTCTTTGGTGACAAGGCGGATGCTGTCACCGGCAGGGCGGTGCCGATTCAGGACACCATTTCGACCCTGCCCAGCCTGCCTGGCACCCGCACCAACCAGAATGAGGTGCTGCGCGTCACCCTGGCCGGCTCACTGGAATCCAACATCCTGATGGAAAGGCAGTACAATGCCGCCGGTCGCATCACCCTTGCGAACGGCAACATGCTTGTCACCTACGACCCGCTGGCCGCCGGCAACGACGGCGCGGGCTTCTGGACGAACACCGCCCTCAGCCGCATCCCGGCCGCCGACTCCACCAACACGACCTTCAGCCTCAATTCCGGTGTCACCCAGCAGGGTTTCACAATGGGACTGGGTGCCCTCTTTCTCACCCGCGAGGGGCAGCACTTCAACATGGCGACCTGGAGTGCCACCGGCAACGGTGTGAAGTTTGTCGGCGGCCTCAACACCAGCGGCACGGTGACCTTCGGCAATCCTGCCGCCACCGGCACTCTCACCATCAGCAATCCTGCGGCGACCACGACGCCGGCTCCGGTGCGCGCCTATGCGGCCGCCGGTGGCACAGTGAACATCAACATGCTCCTGGTCGGCAGCCCGGGGAATGCCAGCTCGCTCAATGACATCGGCTTTGTCAAGGTCGGCCGCGGCACTGTCATTCTCAGCAACACCAACCGCAACACCGCCAGCACCACCAGCTTCGAGCTCGGTGGCGGCACCCTGGTCGTCGACCAGAGCGGCCAGAACGTCGCGCGCCTTGGGCCCAACGACGCCATCCTCAGCGGCGGTGTCCTGCAGGTGCAGGCGAACACGGCGGCCAACACTGCGGTCAACTACGCCACCACTTCCAACGCCGCCAACAACGTTCTGCAGCTGCGCCTGGGCGGTAGTGAAGTCATCGCCGAGGCGCGCAGCGGCCGCAACATGACCGTCAACCTCGGCAACAACAACGCCAACAACGGCAATGCCACCCTGACACGTGCCGTCGGCAGCACCCTGAACTTCGTCGCCTGGAACAACGGCGGCGGCACGCCGCTGATCAACCTGAACTTCAATGCGGCAACCACCGCCGTTCAGAAGGGAACCGCCATCCCGTGGGCGACCTTTGGCAGCACGCCGCGCACGGCCGATGACTTTGCCTACAACGTCCCGGGTGCGGCCTCGACCGCGGTCACGGCGTTTACCGGCCAGCGTCTGGCCGGCGACTACCAGAACGCGCCCTCCGCCTGGACGGCCGGCATGAACGTTTCTGAAAATGGCACCGGCTTCGCCGGAGCCCTTGCCGCCAGCATTGGCATCAGCACGCTGCGCTTTGATTCCGCCGCAGCCAGTCAGGTGCAGATCAACCCGGGGCAGACCCTGACGCTGGCCGGTGCCGGCAACACGGCGGGTGGCATCTTGGTCAGCAGCAACACCGGCAGCTCCAACAAGGCGATCACCGGTGGCAGCCTGACCACCTCGACTCCCGAACTGGTCTTCCACCAGTATGGCCAGGGCGTGCTCAACGTCACCAGCACCATCACCGGCACCGCCAACTCCGTCATCACCGGGCCGCTGACCACCGGCGAGGGGCAGTATGGCAGCACCGGCACGGTCAGGTTCAGCGCCGGCAACACCTACACCGGCCGCACCATCATCACCGGTGCGGTGCTGGAAATTGACGACGTCTCCGCGCTCGGCGCCAATCCGCTTTCGGTGCAGAACGATCGACTCACCCTCAATGGCGGCGCCCTGCGCTGGACGGGTGCGACGGCCTCGCTGCAGAATCGTGGCATCCGTCTGGAGGGCAGCGGCGGCCTGATCGATGTCGTCAATGCCAATGCCAACCTGTTCATCGGGGATGCCCTCACCGGCACCCAGGCGGCGTTGAACTCCCAGGATGTTTATCGTGGCGACCTCATCAAGATGGGGCAGGGGGCGCTGACGCTGATCGGTGCCAATGGCGGTTTCCAGGGGCTGCTGGATGTGCGCGAGGGCACACTCATCGGCATGGTCGACAACGGCGACGCCAATGCCGGCACCACGTCCCTTTTCGGCACCAGTCGCTCCTTCGCCGATGGCACCATCTTCCGTCAGGGCACGAACGCGCAGCTCTTCCTGGGCAACGGCAACAACGGTGGCGATTGGAACATTGAGGAGCACTTCACCTTTGAGGGTGACAACACCTTCACCTACGGCGGTTTGATCGACATCACCGCCAACCTGGCCACGGCGGCCGCACTCGACGGCCAGTTCAACCTCGGCAACCGCCGGCCGCTGAACCTCAACGGTGTGTTGAAGCTCTCCGGCGCCACCCAGTTCACAGTCACCAACAACGCCACGCTGCGCCTGGGCAACAGCTCCGGCTACATCACCGGTTCCGGCGATGTCATCAAGGATGGCGCCGGCCAGCTGCATTTCCGCACCAACAGCCCGGACTGGACCGGCGGGCTGGTGGTTCGCGAGGGCAGCGTCTATGCCGCCAGCCAGGCCGACGTGCTCGGCAGCGGTCACCTGAGCGGGCGCAAAATCACCCTTGGCGACACCGACCGCCAGGGCATCGCCGAGGTGCTCATCCAAAACCCCGACGGCGTCAATGGCAGCTGGATCATGGAAGTCCATCAGGATGTGGACGTCGTGTACAATCCGCAGCAGACCAAGCGCCTTGGCACCGACAACCTCGCCAACGGCAATCGTGTCACCTTCCACGGCGATGTGACCCTCAACGACAACCTGGTCCTGCTGGTGCGTGATGTCGGCATCAGCAACGGCGGTGAGCACGTTTACGTCAACTACAACGGCAGTTTCCGCGACGGCACGCTGACCAGCGGCAATCTGCTCGTCCAGGGCGACGACAACAACACCGCGGTGAACGATCTCAGCTCCGGTCGCACCTACGGTTACGCCGTCCTCAACGGCGACAACTCCGCCTGGACCGGTGACGTCACCGTCAGCAACAACCTGGTCTACAACCACGACTCAACCGCGATTTTGCGCCTGGGACACAACAACGCGCTCACCGCCGCCAACGAGGTGACGATGAATTTCAACTCGATCCTGCAGGCGGGTGGGCGTGATGTCACCATCGGATCGCTCATCACCCAGGGC
This sequence comes from uncultured bacterium, assembly GCA_966252325.1. Taxonomy (GTDB): domain Bacteria; phylum Verrucomicrobiota; class Verrucomicrobiia; order Verrucomicrobiales; family Verrucomicrobiaceae; genus Prosthecobacter. Next base: position 44,500 of record CBINON010000027.1, read on the forward strand.
GGCAACGGCGCCTTTTACGGCGACGCCGGCACGCTGTCCGGTAACGTCAACGCCAGCTCCGAGATTGTCGAGAACGCCGCCAGGTTGCCCGGCACGCTGCGCATCCATCAGGGCACGCCGGCCGTCAATGAGGCCGCCTGGGATGCCTTCTTCCGCGATGGCACCCTCAACAGCGAGTTTCTCGCTCCGGGTGCCAACGTGCTGCAGCCGGGCGCGGCGCTCAGTCTCGTCAAGGACGGCCAGGGCTGGGCGACTCTGACCCTCGACAATGACTACACCGGCAGCACCACGGTGGCCGCCGGCATCCTGCAGGTGGGTCGCGACGGTGCAGGAACGACGGGCCGCTTTGGTGCCGCCGGCACGCTGGTTCAGGCGGGAGCCCGCATCGCCGGCACCGGCACGGTGCGTGGTGATTTGAGCCTCCAGCCCGGCGCCTCCCTGCGCCCCGGTGACCTCGCCGGCGGCGAGCTCGGCACCCTGTTCGTCGATGGCGACGCCATTTTCGCCACCGGTTCCGAATTGCTGATGCAGCTGCGCGCCCCGTCCTACAACAACCCGGGCGCGCTCACCGCGGTGCGGGCTGACAGCACGGTGGACCCGCTCTACGCCGCCTGGCGCAGCGGTGTGACCACTTCGGGCGACAGCTTCGCTGCGGCCCTCGACAACCTGGTCACCTCCTCCCAGCACGACATGCTGCATGCCGGTGGCACGATCCAATGGGGAGCCGGCAGCCAGATCACCCTCGCCAACGATGGTTACACGCCGAAGGCGGGCGACATCTTCCGCCTGTTCAATGGCGGCGGCTACGTCGGCGCCATTAATGTCGGCCCGGGTCTGCGGGTCGGTAACGAAACGGGCACCGACCTGAACTTGTTCGAGCTCGGCGGCAACTTCCTCTGGGACGTCAGCCTGTTCAACTCTCACGGCATTGTCATGGTCGTCGAGGCGGATGCCCTGCCGATGTCGGTGCCGCCGCCGGTCGTGACTTCCGGACCGAGCCGCACGCCGGCCAGCGGCATCTTTGATCCCGGTCAGAGTGTCACCCTCAATGTCGCCGCCACCGGCGCCGGACCGCTTTCCTACCAGTGGTACCTCAACGGTGTGCCGCTCGTCGACGATGGCGTCACCATCCAGGGGGCGACGACGACGCAGTGTGTGGTGGTCGTCAACTTCAACACCAAGGGCGTGTACAGCGTCGCCGTGACGAATGCCGGCGGCACCACGCTGGCGCCGACCACCGTGCTGGTGCAGGTCAAGGACCTGCCGCAGATCACCGTCCATCCGACGCCGCGCACGGTCAACCCCGGTGCCGCCGTCGAGTTCACCGTTCTGGCCTCCGGTGAAGAGCCCTTCCAGTACCAGTGGATGCGCAACGGCGAGGACATCGATGGCGCCACTTCCCAGACGCTGCTGATCGATCCGGTCGCCGAGGCCGACGAGGGCACTTACAGTGTCCGGATCCGCAATGATGCCGGCGAGGCGGTCAGCAATGGCGCCCTGCTCAGTGTCAACGATCCGGTGAGCTTTGCCGTCGCCCAGTTCACGCCCTTCCCGAACGCCTACCTCGGGCAGACCATCAGCTTCACGGTCAGCCATGATGGCACGCCGCGCGGCAGTGGCGCCCCCTTCACCTACCAGTGGCGCAAGGGCGGTACGCCCATCGATGGAGGCACGTCGGCGACCCTCACCCTGACCAGCGCCACGGCCCTGATGGAGGGCAGCTATGACGTGGTGGTGACCAATGGCGTGAACTCGCGCACCAGCGAGGCGGTGGTCCTCACCCTGGGGCAACCGGAGCCCGGGATTGAGGTTCAACCGTTCGTCACCCAGACCCTGCTCGCGGGTGAGGCCCTGTCCCTGTCGGTTCAGGCCGTGGGCCGTCCGCCGCTCACCTACACCTGGAAACGCGATGGCGCGATCGTTGCCTCGGGTTCTTCGGACACTCTGCTGATTCCGCAGTCGGCGGTCACCGATGGTGGCATCTACGTCTGCGAGGTCTCCAACAACACCGCGGTCACGGCGACCAGCGATCCGGCCGAGGTCGTCGTCGTTGACAGCGCCTTGCGCCTCGCGCCGGTGGGCCTCGGCGAGTCGACTTCCCTGATCGCCCGGGTCGGGGCGGGTCCCGACAGCTCGCTCCAGTTCAACTGGCTGAAGAACGGCGAGCCGATCGATCCCGAGGCCAATCCCCACATCAGCGGCATCAGTGATGCAACACTGGTCATCGACCCGGTGGGGGCAAGCGACGACGCTCTCTACACCTGTCTGATCAAGGGCACTGCGGACAACGAGGTGGTGGGCAGCGGCTACGACCTGCGCGTCTTCAGCGGCGCCCCGCAGTTCGAACCCTTCGTCTTCACCGACGCCACCCTCTTCGCCAGCTACGAGTTTGAGGTGCCTTTCAACCGCGTGGACCGCGCCCTGAGCCCGAGCTCGATCACGGCGACGGGCCTGCCGCCCGGCCTGAGCATCGACAGCGTCACCGGCATCATCAGCGGTCGCCCGACGGCGCTCCGCAAGGGAGGGTACCCGGTGACCATTACGGTCGCCAACAGCTACGGCAGCGTTCAGCAGTCGGCGGTGCTCACCGTCAACGATTTCAGCCAGACCCTGGCCGGGGTTTGGACCGGTGTGTTCAATCGCGGCGGCGGTGTCGACGGCAATCTCGGCGGTCGCGTCGACTTCTCGGTCACCGCCCTGGCCAGCTACAGCGGCAAGCTGCTCGTCGGCGGCGTCAGCTACGGCTTCAAGGGCACGCTCGACATCGAGGGCGAAGACAGCGCGACCTTGAGCATCGAAATTCCGCGCAAGGGCAAACCGGCGCCGGCGCCCCTCCTGCTGACCCTCGAACTGGTGGGCAACGAGGTTGTGGGCGGCTCGGTGAGCGACGGCGGCACGCCGAGTGAGGTGCTCGGTGGCTGGCGCCTGGGCTGGGGCACCAAGGCCCCCGCCGTGCCGGCCACGGCCTACGTCGGCTACCACACCTTCGGCCTCGCCCTCGCCGAGGACAGCGGTCTGCTGGGCAGCTCGAATGTTCCGCAAGGCTACGGTTACGCCGCCTTTACAGCGACGGCCAATGGCAAGCTGAAGATCGCCGGTCGCATGCCGGACGGCGAGGCGGTCACGGTCGCCACCCACCTCGGGCCGAATGGCGAAATTGGCCTCTTCCAGCCCATGTACAAGGCGCTCAAACCCGGGGGTTCGCTTGTCGGCACCCTGCAGATCGACGATGCCGGCACGCCCAGCTCCGATGACAACACCCTTACCGGTGACAATCTGACCTGGGTCCGCCCGGCCGCCCTCAAGGCCACGGACCGCCTCTATCGTGCCGGCTTTGGCGTTGTCGGCGCACCGGTTGAGGAGCCGGTGCCGCTCGTGGCCGTCGGTGGCCGCTATCTGCTGCCCGACGTCGCGAACAATCGTGTGGTTCTTGACATGCCGGCTGCTCCCAGCCCGCAGACCAACAACGCGCGCATTCGCTTCTCCGACGCCGGTGACCTTGAGAACCCCGTTCTGACCAGGTTCAATCCCGACCTTGAGTTCAGCATCGGACCGAAGGGCAAGATCACCGTGCCGAAGCCGAGGCTGGCGCCGCTGCCCATGGTCAACCCGGCGGCCACCAAGGTGGCGGCCAACGCCAAGACCGGCTTGGTGTCGGGGGCGTTCACCCTCAACGACCGCACTCCGCTGGGGTACAGCCCGCTCTCCCAGGTCAAGCGCGGCGTCAAATTCCAGGGCATGATCATCCGTGACAACGGCGAGTGGGTCGGCGTCGGCTACTTCCTGCTGCCACAGCTGCCGCAGGTGGGGCCGCCTTACACGACGACCAAGAGTTCGCCCATCCTGTCCGGTCTGCTGCTCTTCGAAGAGCTCTGAGACCCGGCGCCGCCCCAAGCGGGGCGGCGCAAGTTCGTGCGTCTTGGCAGTTGTCAGGCGGTGGAGCCTCGCTTAGTTGCTTTCCCGCACGGGCAAGCCCGTGCGTCATTCCATTGAACACCATGCCGTCGCTTCCTGTGGTCAAGGTCGGGGCCGTGCCAGTCGACGGCACGCAGCCCCTGTTTGTTTTGGGCCCCTGTGTCATCGAGAGCGAAGCCTTCCTGTGGAGCGTCGCGGAACGCCTCGCCCCCCTGGCCGCCAGCCTGCGCCTGCGCTGGGTGTTCAAGGCCTCCTACGACAAGGCTAACCGCAGTTCGGGCCAGTCCTTCCGAGGAATGGGGGTTCGCGCCGGTTGCGCCCTGCTCGAACGCGTTGGTCGCGAACTCGGCGTGCCGGTGACCACCGATGTGCACAGCCCCGAGGAGGCCAGGATCGCCGCGGACCACATCGACCTGCTGCAGATTCCGGCCTTTCTCTGCCGGCAGACCGACCTGATCACCGCCGCCGGCGAGACCGGCCGGGCGGTCAACGTCAAGAAGGGCCAGTTCATGGCCCCCTGGGACGTCCGCAACATTGCCGACAAGCTGGTCGCCTGCGGTTGCGAAAACTTTCTTTTTACCGAACGCGGCACCACTTTTGGATATCAAAACCTGGTGGCCGACATGAGATCGCTCTACTGGATGCGCGAACTGGGCTACCGGGTCATTTTTGACGCCACCCATTCCGTGCAGCGTCCAGGCGGGCTTGGCAATGCCACCGGTGGCGACGGCAAACTGGCGCCAGTGTTGGCGCGCGCCGCCGTTGCGGCCGGTTGCGACGGGGTGTTCATGGAAACCCACCCTGAGCCGGAGAAGGCCCTGTCCGACGGCCCCAATCAGGTGCCGCTGGGGGAGTTGGCGCCGATCCTGCGCACGCTCGGCGATCTCCACCAGATTGTTCGAAGGGAGGCCCAGCCGTGAGGTCCTGTCGCCGCCTGCTCGCCGTCACCCTGGGACTGCTCGCCCCGGGCATGACCGGCCAGGAAGCCGATGACGGCCTCGCCGGGGTCGGTCGCATGGTGCCGCTCGGCTTTGAGAGTCGCGATGTTGTCATCCCCTCCTTCAAGGACGGCAAACCCGCCTTCGAACTCGGGGCCGACACCCTCACGCGCATCGATGACGAGCGTCTCGTTTGCGGCCCCACGCGCGTTGAGGTTTTTGGCGCGACCCCGGCCTTCAACGTCCAGGTGCGGCTGTCTTCCGCGGTCTTTCACCTGGGTGAGCGCGTGCTGCGCAGCGGCGAACGTTCCCTCATCACCCGCGCTGACTTTGCCGTCGAGGGCGACAGCCTGGTGTTCGACACGACCACCTCGATCGGTGCCCTCAAGGGCCGTGTGACGACGAGGATCTTCGACACAGCCGCCTTGACGGGCGCGCCTGACTCCGGCAAAGCTGCCACCCGCCCCGCTGCCAAGGACTGACATGCGCACGCTTTTTCCGTTTCTCCTCCTGTTGACCTGCCTGCCGTTTGCCGGCCGGGCTCAGCAGGCATCCGGACAGGACCCGGCCCTGCGTGCCGCCGCGGAAAAACTCCGCCAGGCCGGCGGTGCGGACGCTGCCGGCCAGGCCCTGCGCGCCGCTCAAGGTCTGGCCGGGCAGGTGCCGGAAGGCGTTGCCGAGGCCGCCAAGGCGGCAGTCCAGTCGCCCGAGGTCAAGCGCCAGGCGGTCGATGCGGCAAAAAACCTCCTGCCCGAGGCCAAAAAATGGCTGAAACCCGCCTCGCCCGCGACCGGGGCGGCGGTCACCCCGGCGCCGGCCGCGCCGGTCTCCGGCCCGCAGCCGCAGGCGCTGCCGCCACTGGAGGATCCGGCGTCAAAGCCGCGCGAGCCGACCGTGGTGATTGAGGCCGATGAGGCCGTGTTCAACCTGCGCGAGGCGGTGTTTGTCTACACCGGTCACGTGCGGGCCCGCCATCCGCAGTTCTACATCGAGTGCGACGAACTCGTGGTCGAGATGCTGCGCGAGGAGAACCCGGAGAAGCAGGCCTCCAAAGGGGGGAAGCCAGCGGACAAAAAGTCCGCTGACGCGGCCATCACGGCCGGGGATGAACCCCGCGATGGCGGCATCCGCAAGGCGGTGGCGACCGGGTCGACGGTGACGATTGAGAAGCGCAACGCCGAGGGCGAAGTGCAGATGGGCAAGTGCCGCAAGGCCGTCTACGACGGGTTGACTGGCGCCATCACCATGAGCAACTACCCGCAGGTGCAGCGGGGCAACATCCTGCACATGGCCACGCAGCCCGACACCCTGATGGTGTTTGAGAAGGACGGCCGGCTGCGCACCACCGGGCGGCCGCGCACGGTCATTTTGGGTGAGGAGGAAGGCAGCGGGGCGGGTGGCCTGCCCGAGCCCGGACGTTGACACGCACGGCATGACGGCAACACCCCCCATGGATTCGACGCCGCCCGCAGGCGCGCCCCTCCCCGGTCAGGCCGAGGGGAAGCAACCCGGCATGCTGCTGCACACCGAGGGCCTGAAAAAGGTTTATGATGGCCGCGCCGTGGTCAACGGCGTCGACATCGAGGTCAAGGAGGGCGAGATCGTCGGTCTGCTGGGGCCGAACGGCGCCGGCAAAACCACCACCTTCTACATGATTGTCGGCCTGGTCCGGCCCAACGGTGGCCGGGTGGTTTTCGACGGCAATGACGCCACCCACCAGCCGATGTTCAAGCGCGCGCGCCTGGGCATGGGCTACCTGCCGCAGGAGGAATCGATTTTCCGCCGCCTGACCGTCCGCGAGAACATCATCGCGGTCATGGAGACCCAGAATTTCACCCGCCAGGAACGCGAGGACCAGTGCCGCCAGCTCATGGAGAAGTTCGGCATCGACCACGTGGCCGACAACCTGGCGCTGACCCTGTCCGGCGGCGAGAAACGCCGCCTGACCATCGCCCGCAGCCTGGTGACGGAACCGAAGCTGCTCATGCTCGACGAGCCGTTCAGCGGCGTTGATCCCATCGCCGTGAGCGAGATCCAGGACATCATCCGCATGCTGAGAGCGGCGGGCCTGGCCATCCTGATCACCGACCACAACGTGCGCGAGACCCTCAACATCGTCGACCGCGCCTACCTCATTTATGAGGGACAAGTTCGCCGCCACGGCACAAAGGATTTCCTTGTCAACGACCCCGAGGCGCGCAGGCTTTACCTGGGCGAGGATTTCACCATGTGACCGGTTTTTTTTCCGCAACCCCCCAAACCACAACGAAGAGACACACCATGCAAAAACACAACGTCAACCTGCCGATCGTCGTCACCGGACGTCACGTCGAGATCACCGACGCCATCCGCGACTACGCGCACAAGAAGATCGAGGGCCTGCACCTCGACTATCCGCGCATCATTGAGGCCAAGGTCGTCCTCGACGTCGAACACCACCGCCAGATCGCCGAGATCATCCTTTTCTGCGCCAATCACATCGTCATTGAAGTGAAGAGCACCACCGAGGACATCTATGCCTCGATCGACGAGTCGATTGCCAAGATCGCCCGGCGCATGCGCAAGTTCAAAACCCGCCTGCTGAAGAGCCACCGCCCGCGCAAGGAAGGCAGTATCCGCCACCTTGAGCAGCATGTCTTCCACGCCGACGACCTGCATTCCGAGGAGGACCACATTGAGGCCTCCTACATCCACCAGGAGCAGTACAAGGTGCGCCCGCTCTACCCTGACGAGGCCATCATGGACCTGGAAATCAGCGACCGTCCGTTCGTGGTCTTCCACAACCAGAAGACCCACCGTCTCGCCATCATGTTCCGTCGCAAGGACGGTGAGTACGGCCTCATCGAGCCGCGCGACGAGGCGGCCTGAGCGCCGGTGTGGCGTGAATAAAAAAACCGGCGTCCCCAGGCGGGACGCCGGTCTTTTTTTTGGCGATTCGCGGTCTCAGCGAACCTGGGTGATGTGGCGGTCGGGAGCCGCATCGAAGGCGGCCTTGCTGGCGGCGTCGGCAAAGGCGACCTGCCGCTGGTAGGTCACCTTTTTCGAGGCGTCCGCGCGCTTCTTGCTGAGCGGGCACTGGCTGCCGTTGGCTGTGATGATGTTGCGCAGGTAGGCCTTGGGCGTGGCGTTGAACTGGCTGACGCAGCGGTCGCAGCAGACGGCCACGGTCTTGCTGTACTGGCTGGTGATCGCCGGATTGGCCGGCTTGCCCGAGATCGGGCAGACGGTGTTCAGCGGTTCGGCGGCGGCGAGCGGCGACAGGGCGGCGGCGGCGAGCAGGGCAAGGAGGTGTTTCATAAGCACAGGGTTTGACGGTCCGAAGGTTTAAACGTTTCAGGCCGGCGCGCGCAACCCAAACTTTGCAGGCGGTTGCCCGCCTTTTTTCCAGTTCCCAGTTGCCGGTCCGGCCTTCCCCCCGCTAATTGCCTGCGCATGGTTGTTTCCTGTCCGCGACCGCAGAGGCTCGCCTCGCGTGTGCCTTTCCGCAGGTTGGCGCTGGCCCCTTGGCGTGCAGCCTGGCTGGCAGCCGTTCTTCTCGTCGGGGCGGGCGTCGGCTCGGCGCAAACCCTCCAGCTTTCGCCCGCGGAGATCCTGCAGCGGGCCCGGCCCGGCACGCCGGCTGCCGCCGCGACTCCGAAGACGGTCAAGCCGGAACCTGCGGCTGTGCCCGTGCAACCGGTTCCCGCGGTTTCACCCGAGCCGCCCGTGGCCGCGGCGGTGGCTCAGGCCTACCTCTACCTGGAACCCCATCAGGCGCGGTTCGAGGTTCTCTACGACGCGGCGACCGCCTTGCGGCTCATCGATCCGGCGCAGCCGCTGCCGTCCCGGCTCGGCCCGGCCCTGCGCCAGCGGCTGGCCAAGGAGATGGCGACCCGGGCCGAGGCCTGGTGCAGCCTGAAGGCCGATGGACGCGAGGCGGCGCGTACGACCGCCTACCCGGTGCTGCTGACCGGCAAGCCGGGGGCAACGCAGCCGGTGGAGGGCGATCAGGACCTGCCGCTGGCGGGCGCCATGCTGGGTTTGGCCTGGAGTTTTGAGCTGCCGCCCATGCCCGAGCAGGTGGCCATCGCCTGGAAGGGGCATCTGCCAGCCTCCGGCAAGCTGCCCGTGCGCGTGCTCTATGGTCCCAAAAGCGAGCCGGCCGAGATCAGTCGCAGCAGTCCCGGTTTCACCTGGCGCAGCCTCGGCCGCCTGCCGCGACCGCAGCCGCTGGCGCCGGTTCCGGGGACCGCCACCGCCGCCTGGCAACTGCCTGTCGGCTTCCTGCTTTGGTGCCTGGCCGGGGCGGGTTTTGCCTGGTCGGCCCGCCGCCGGCGCACCCGCCTGTTTGGCGGCTGGCTGCTCTACGCCATCCTCTGGGGGGCGGGTGCCATCGTGCTCTGGCCGCGCCTGATGCTGCCCCTGGGCGCGCGCGGCGGTCCGGCGGTGGACCGTCCGGAGGGGGCGGCCGCCGTGCTTTCGCCGCTGTTGCAGAACGTGTACCGCGCCTTCGACCACCGTTCGGAATCGGCCATCTATGATGTCCTCGCGCGCAGCGTCGATGGTGACCTGCTGCGCCGGCTCTACCTGGAAACGATCGAGGCCCTCAGCCTGGAGGGACGCGAGGGGGCGCGGGTGACCGTGAAGGAGTTCAGTGCCGAAGTCGATGCGGTCGAGCCGGTCCCGCAGGGGTTTGTCGCCGACTGCCAGTGGACGGCCCTCGGCACGGTCGGGCACTGGGGACACGCCCACACCCGGGTCAACCGCTACAAGGCCCGGGTGACGGTCACGGCGGTGCGCGGCGAATGGAAACTGACGGGGCTAGAGGTGCAGGAGGCCCGCCGCTTGTGAGCCGCGCCGAGCATTTGCCCCGACTCCGCTTTTGACAAAGCCCCCCCGTGGGGCATGCTGGGATTCCCTTGAAACGCGTCCTTTTCGTCTGCACCGGAAACACCTGCCGCAGTCCTCTGGCGGAGGTGCTGTTCCGCGACTTGACCCGGGAACGCGACGATTACGAGGTGCTCAGCGCCGGGGTCGGCGCCTTTTCCGGCCAGCCGGCCAGCCGCCACAGTCAGGAACTCGCGCGTGAGCGCGGGCTCGACCTGTCCGGCCACCGCAGCCGTGCCGTCACCGTGGATCTGGTGGACGACGCCACCCACATCTTTGCCATGAGCCGCGGCCATCTCGCCGACCTGCTCGACGACTACCCGGACGCGGAGGACAAGATGTACCTGGTCAGCGAATTCGCCGCCGAGGACGAACTGCGCGGACGTGACCTGACCGATCCCTTTGGCGGCGGTTTGGAAGACTATCGCGAGACACTGGCACGCCTCGAACGCCTGCTGCCAAGCGTATTCAACTACATCGAACAGACCTGGAAGCCTGCCACCGGCGACGCCCGGTGATCCGTCCCGACCGCCTGATTTTGCCATGCCCGAACTGCCCCACTCCCTCGCCATCGGCGCCGACCACGGTGGCCTCGAACTCAAGAACGCCGTCGTCGCCCACCTGCGCGCCGGCGGTTACGCGGTGGAGGACCTGGGCACCCATGACACGGCGTCGGTCGATTATCCGGATTTCGCCGCCCTCGTCAGCGAGCGCGTGCTCGACGGTCGCGCCGATGCTGGCATCCTGGTGTGCACGACCGGCATCGGCATGTGCATCGCCGCCAACCGTCACGCCGGCATCCAGGCCAGCCTGGTCCATGATCCGGAAACCGCGGCCATCACCCGCGAGCACAACGCCAGCAATGTGCTCTGCCTCGCCGGCAAGACCACCTCCGTCGAGCAGGCCGCAGCCATCGTCGATGCCTGGCTGAAAACCCCCTTTGCCGGTGGCCGTCACGGTCGCCGGGTTGATAAAATGAACACCCAAGCCCACCCCCTCAGCCTCCTCGCCCTCTCCGATCCCGCCGTCGCCGACATCATCCGTGACGAACAGCAGCGCCAGCAGGATCACATCGAGCTCATCGCCAGCGAAAACTTCACCAGCCGCGCCGTCATGGCCGCGCAGGGCAGCTGCCTGACCAACAAGTACGCCGAGGGTTACCCCGGCAAGCGCTGGTATGGCGGCTGCGAGGAAGTCGACCGCGTCGAGCAGCTCGCCATCGACCGCGCCTGCCAACTTTTTGGCGCCAAGTTCGCCAACGTCCAGCCGCACTCCGGCTCCCAGGCCAATGCCGCGGTGTACTTCAGCGTGCTGCAGCCCGGCGACAAGGTGTTGGGCATGAACCTCGCCCACGGTGGTCACCTCACCCATGGCAACCCGGCCAACTTCTCCGGCCGCTTCTACAACTTCTGCCAGTACGGGGTCAGCCCTGACGACGCTCGCATCGACTACGATGAGCTCGCCGAGGTCGCCAAGCGCGAGCAGCCCAAGATGATCACCGCCGGCGCCTCCGCCTACCCGCGCATCATCGACTTCGCCCGCATGGCCGAGATCGCCAAGAGCGTCGGTGCCTACCTCTTTGTCGACATGGCCCACATCGCCGGCCTGGTCGCCGGCGGCGCCCATCCGAGCCCGATGGAGCACGCCGACTTCGTCACCAGCACGACCCACAAGTCCCTGCGCGGTCCGCGCGGCGGCCTCATCCTCACCAACAACGAGGAGCTGTTCAAGAAGATCAACAGCCAGGTCTTCCCCGGCGTCCAGGGCGGCCCGCTCATGCACGTCATCGCCGCCAAGGCGGTCTGCTTCGGCGAGTGCCTGCGCCCCGAGTTCAAGGACTACACCCGCCAGGTCGTCGCCAACGCCCAGGCCCTCGCCGCGGCCCTCGCCGCGCGCGGCTACCGCATCGTCAGCGGCGGCACCGACAACCATCTCATGCTCGTCGACCTGCGCCCGAACGGCCTCAATGGCAAGGTCGCCAGCGACACCCTCGACCGCGCCGCGATCACGGTGAACAAGAACGGCATCCCCTTCGACACCGAGAAGATCACCCTCGGCGGCGGCATCCGCATCGGCACGCCGGCGGTCACCACCCGCGGCATGAAGGAGCCGGAAATGGAACTCATCGCCGGTTGGATCGACCGCGCCCTGCGTCACAAGGACGACGAGGCCGTGCTCGCCCAGATCCGTGCCGAGGTGTCGGCCACCAACCAGCGCTTCCCGCTGCCCTGATCCCAGCGTGGCTCCCCGCTCAGGGGAGCCGCCGCTCTCGGTCGTGGGCGCCATTCGGCGGCTCCTGTGTTCAGGGAATCCGCGCCGCGGCGCTGCGTGGCGACTCGTTGCCGGCGGCATCCAGGAAGCTCAGCTCGTAACTGCCAGCGGCAGGGACTTCGATGGGCCGATCCGCCAGCAACTCCGGCGGTGGTGCGTCGCGCGAGGTCGCCAGGTAGGCGTCGGCCTTGACGCCCTGCTCACGCCAGAGCTTGCCGTCGCGGTACACCCGCAGCGCCCGCAAGCCGCCGGCCGCAAGGGGATCGACCTGCCAGTGCAGGCGACCGCCCCCCTGGGGCAGGGCTTCAAGCTGCAGTTGTGGGGCGGTCAGCGACGGCTGGACCGGTCGCAGTGTGCCCTGTTGGGAGAACTCGCGCCAGAGCGCCGCAAAGGCCGGGCCCGGCAGCCAGGTCAGCCCCGGATCCTGGCGTGCCGCCGCGTCCGTGCTGCGGATCTCCAGGCTCTCCAGGTCGGCAAACACCGCCGGCTCGGTGCGGCCTGCCAGCACGGTGTCGAAGAAGCTCAGGCTCATCAGCCGGGAATTGTCGCAGCCGTGTTCTGAGAGCGGATCGATGACCCGCGTCACCCGGCCGCCGGCGCTGCGCAGGTCGTGAAACATGAGGTTCATCGGCCCCCAGGAGACATAGTGCTTGGAAGGTGGCACGGACTCGCGTTCGCCCCAGACGAAAAGCAGGGGCAGGTCGCGGGCGACCCCGAGGAAACGCTGGCGGAACTCCGGCACACCGAATTGTTTGTGGCAACCGCCGCGGAACGACGCGGCCAGCACCCGTCCGGGGTGGCGCACGATCATTTGCGCCGACCAGCTCGAGCCGCCGGAATGCCCCCAGAGCAGCCAGGGCGCGCTGCTCAGCTCAGGGCGGCCGAGGCGACGTCCAAAATCCTCCAGGGCGGTGAACAGCGCGCGCTCCGAACCGCTGTCGGGATCGTTCCATTCGTCGCAGTTGCCGGCCACCTGGTACATCGGCACCAGCAGGGCGCAGCCGTGTTTCCGTGCCAGGGCGCGCCAGTGGGCGTCGAGCGTCACCGGCGGATGCTTGTCCGGCGAGGCATTGGTGCAACCGTGCTGGTGGACGATGACGGCACGCACGGGCGTGACACCCTCGGGCAGCCAGCAGGAAAACTCCGCCGAGACAAAGCGGTCGCCCGGCCCCGGTGACAAAGCCAGTTCCAGCAGTCGGCCATCGGGCCGGGGTTCAGCGGTACCGGCGGATGGGGTTGCGAACAGCAGGGCGGCGGCCAGTGCAGGACGCCACAGGGGAAGGGCAGGTTGAAGCGGCATGGTTGGCATCGTCATGGATGGACGAGCCGCTGCCAGAGGTCGAGCAGGAAGTCGCCGCGCGTGGTGGCGACAAGCGGAGAATTCCGGGCCTCCGACTCTTGAACGGCACGGGTCAAGGCGGCGGTGTCGAGTTCGCCCGCCTGCAGCCGGGCGAAGCCCTGACGCCAAGTTTTCGCCAAGGCCTCGGTCAACGGGTCGTCGAGTCGTGCGTCGTAGTCGGCGAAGAAACCGCGCGTGGCGAAGTACTGGGCCGCGGCAACGCGTGGATCGTCGCTGGCGACATCGACATCGTTGAAGAAGGCCAGCAGCGTGTGGCGGCGGGCCAGTTCGCGTGTCAGTGTTTCGCGGGAAAGCTGCGCTGGCGCAACCCTGTCCGCCTTGGCCAGCGCCACGGCAACCCCCGCCGATTCACCGATCTGCATCCACGTGGGTTCCAGCCGGATCGTGCCCCAGGCCACATGGGTGCTGCTCAGGCAGACCGGCACGAGCAGGTTGTCGAGCGCCTCCGGCAGCAGGGTGTCGTAGGACACCTGACCGGGAAAGGTTTCATGATGGAGCATCATCTTGCCCTCATCGAGACTGCCGTCGAGCCGGTCGAGGCTGCAGGCGTGCGTGTCCAAGTACCACTCGGTGATGGCAATGCTGTCGTGATGGCTGGGCGCGCGCAGGCTGCCTTTGGCCAGGCTGGCGTCGTGCTGGGTGAAGGTGGCGCGACCCACCAGCCGGCGTGCCTCGCGCACGTAGAACTCATGGGGGCGGTGACCGTGGTCCGCATACTCGTCCCTGGCGAGCCCGAGCCGGCCGAAGAAGGCGCGGCGCTCGGGCGACACACTCGGATCGTGCTGCAAAAACCACAGCAGGCCAAGGGTGGCGTTCCAGTGGGCATCCATCACGCGTTGACGGGTGGTCCAGTCGCCCTCGACATACGCCTGATGCGGTCCGACCAGCTGGGGGCGATTCCAGCCGATCTTTTGGTTGGGCAGGGGTTGGACGAGTGAACCGAACTCGAGCTTTTTCAGGGCTTCCGGGTCGTAGTCTGCCGGCTTTTCCACGGGCACACGATTGGCGGGATCGGAGGTGAGGGTGGTGCGGTAATTGAAAGCCTGCACCAGGCGGTCGCCCTCGCCGGCTCGCTCATCCGGCAGGATGGCCTGGTACCCGTTGAAGGGACGCAGCTTCAGGGTGGCATGCAGCGCCACGGTGTCGGCATCGACGTGGGCGGGACGTTCCTTGATCGATTTCAGGAAAATTCGACCGGCATGCGGCTCGTTGAATTCCGCCCGGCTTTCGCGGCCGACCCGGTAGGGCAGCTTCGCCAGGGGCAGGAGGTCGCCTTCATAGCTGCAGTCGGCAAAGGCGGTGGCTTCGATCGTTTCCGCGGGTTCGCCCTGCGGCGTTTGCAGGACCATCGACCGCAGCAGGCGCCCCTCGTGTGGCAAAGATTTTGGCAGGCGGTGACGCAACACGCGCAGGCGAGGTTCGCGGGCGACAAGTTCCGTGAGGATCTGTTCCGCCACTTTGGACTCGAACTTGCCGTTCGTGTGGCCGCTTTTGCCGGGCAGGGCGGCGCGATACTGCGGCGAGTCCTCGCCGTAGGTGGTCCGATAGTGCTCGAAGATCGCCTGGCGAACCTCGTCGTAGATTGGCGCGCGCCGGCCCTCCCACTGCGTGTCCCAGACGCCGAGACCGCTCGCCAGAATGCCGCCGAGGTGGTCGTGCCGGTTCACCAGGACCACATCGAGTCCCTCGCGTGCCGCGCGCACCGCCATGGCGATGCCGCCGGGTGTGCCGCCGTAGATGCAGAGATCGGTGCGCAGGGTTTCGGCGGCGGTGGCAAGCGAGGGCAGCAGAAGCCAGAACAGGGGCGGCAAGCGCAGGGGCATCCTGGTTCAACGCCGGTTTGGGTGCCGTCTGACGGGTCAATTGTGTTGACCAGCCACCGGAAGTTCCTGCGACGGAATCAGATGGCTGAAGGAGGGGCTAACGTACGGTTCCGCGAACCTTGGCACGCTGAGGTGGACTGGCGTCGCGCCGCGTGTCGGCCAGCCAGGCGTCAAAGTGCTGTTGGTGTTCCGCCACGACCCCGGGAAGGGCGGCGGCCAGGTCGTTGCTTTCGCCCGGATCGCGATCCAGGTCATAGAGTTCCCAAGGCAGGCCGGCTTTCCGGCGTACCAGTTTCAGCGGACCGGCACGCTGGGCGTAGGCGTCGCCATAGCTGAAGAACAGCCGTTCGTGCGGTGAAGCCGCATCGCCGCGCAGGGCGGGCAGGGGATCACGGCCGTCGATGAGTCGATCCTCCGGCACGGTCAGGCCAGCCGCCCCCAGGCAAAGCGGGAGCAGATCAAGATGCGAGAGCATCGCCTTGCAGACCCGGCCGGCCGGCAGTCGCCCGGGCCAGCGGAAGATCGCCGGCACGCGGGTGCCGCCTTCGTAGACCGAGGGGGCGCCATCGCGGAAGGGGGCATTGGAGGCCACGCCGAGGCCGTGCGTCGGACGCAGGATGGCGCCCATGTCGGAGACCAGCATGACCAGCGTGTGTTCACGCTGGCCCGCGGCATCCACGCTGTCGAGCACGCGCCCAACGGCTTCATCCAACGCGCTGACCAGGGCCAGATACCGGTGTTTTTCGGTGGGGTCATCCGCCGGCCAGCCATACTTTTCCAGATGGCGACCTGGCACATGCCATTGCGGGGTTTCGCCCGGGGCGGTGTTCACCGAGCTCACATAATGAGGGGCGTTGAACGGCAGATAAACGAACCACGGACGTTCGCCGTGACGGCGGATGCAGTCGGCGGCGGCATCGGCAAACAGGTCAGTGCTGTAACCCTCGACCCGATGCCGTTCCGTGCCCCGGAACAGGTCGTATTCGCCGTGGTAGGTGTGCTTGAAATAGTGGATGTTGCCCGAGCGGCAGCCGAAAAACTCGTCGAAACCCCGTTCCGTGGGCCGACTGCCGGGAGCGAAACCGATGTTCCACTTGCCAAAGCAGGCGGTGGCGTAACCGGCCGGCTTCAGCCATTGCGGCAGCAGTCGCTCGCGGTGGGGAAGGCCGATGCCAGTCCAGTTCTCCGAGGTGACAAGCTGATGCATCAGGCCGTTGCGCGGGGGATAGCGACCGGTCAGCAGTGCGCCCCGCGAGGGGGTGCAGCCCGGACTGACCACGTAGAAGTCGGTGCAGCGCACCCCCTCTGCGGCAAGCTGATCCATGCGCGGCGTTCGCACCTCCCGGTTGCCATAACAACCGATGTCGCCGTAGCCGAGATTGTCGAGGTAAATCAGCAGCAGGTTCGGCGGTCGCTCGGCAGCGGCCGTCATCGGCAGGATGACAGCCCCCAGAAGGCGAAGGAAGGCTTGGCGCATGGGAAAACGGTGGGATTCGCCCCACCAAGAACACGTGGCGACCCGGGGCCAGCTTGCTTTGCAAACGCCAAAGATGGCTTTGACATAAGAGCCTGAAATCGGGTCTCGCAGAAGAACAGCAGGCAGCTCCAGGGCGGCGTCGATGGCGTGGTGGAATCGACCACCGCTGAACTGGAAGCCCTGTTCGGTTCAGGTCAGGCGGATGCCTATGTCACCGTCTCCGGAAGCGGCGATTCCATGGAGAAAGTGCAGGCCGGGCAGGTGGTGTTGACGGGCGGGGGTGTATTATAAAGTGTCTGTCCCTTTATTGAGTTATGGGTTGACGTGTGGCGGGTGGCGTGTTTCTTGGCGGCATGCGACAGCGCCGGCTCAAGGCTCCGGATGGGGCGTTCTCGGACACGGCCTACTACCACTGCGTCT
>CBINON010000028.1:0-60790 GCA_966252325.1 uncultured bacterium
CGGTCAAGCACGGTCGGTCAAGCACGGTCGGTCAAGCACGGTCGGTCAAGCACGGTCGGTCAAGCACGGCCGGTCAAGCACGGACACCGCGATGAAATGACCGCCCGGTGGCGGCGTTTCGGCAGGATGCACCGATTCCTCGCCCCGCTGGCCCTGGCGCTTCTGCCCCTGTCCACGTTCGCCGCGGAACGCAGTCTGGTCACCGACGAGCCGGTCTTTGCCAAGGGCAAACCGGACGGTGCCGCCGATTATGTGGCCAAGGCCGGGGCCGGCGACGGCCAGCATCTGGCGCTGAGCCTGCACAAGCTCCAGCAGGGCCTGGATCGACCCTTCCTGATCTGGGCCATCGGCTCCAGCTACACCAACATGCTTGGCAATGGCGAGTTCTGGCAGCGCGAACTGCCGAAGCGCTTCCCGAAGACGACACGGGTCGAGTACCGCAAAATGGTCGGCAATTCCTGCCCCTGGCAGTACCTGCGCGGCTGGGCCCGGCATCTGGTCATCCCCGACCAGCCGGACCTGGTCATCACCTACACCATCGGCGACCCCGCCGACCTCGAAAAGCTCATCGTCGAACTGCGCCGGCACACCACTGCCGACATCCTCGTGCCCAGCATCCACTGGCGCGAGCGCGACATCCCCCTCTGGGGCAAGTCCGAGAATGCGGCGGATCAGGACGTCGCCGCCGTGCGCGAGGTCTGCCGCAGGCACAACGTCGAGTTTGTCGAGAACCGCCGCGACTGGGCCGCCTACCTCAGCGCCAACCAGCTGCCCGTCACCGCCCTGCTCAAGGACGCCGTGCATCAGAGCGATTACGGCGCGGAAATCATCAACCGGAACCTGCTGGCGCACCTGCGCGTGCCGGAGAGCTTCAGTTACGATGCCACCGACCGCGAACGGCTCATCCAGCCCGAGCGCGCCGCCGACGGCTCCCTCACCGCCAGCTTCACCGGCAACCGCATCGATCTGCTCGGCACCCGCTCGCCCGACGGCGCCAGCTTCCGCGTCTTCATCGACGACAAGCCGGCCCGTGAGGTCGGTGCCTGGCTGATGAGCTACGTGCAGCCGGATCCCAAGAACGCCAGGGAGGGCAAGGGCGCCAACCCGCGCGACCAGTCGCCGCATGGCCTCAGCCTCGGCAAGAACCTCGTGCCGCAGACCTGGACCCTGGTGATGACCAGCGACCAGGGCGACTACCAGCTCAGCGGCAGCGTCACCGGCGCCGACGGCAGCGGCAACGCCTTCCAACCCTTCACCAGCACGAGCGGCCAGATCGTCATCGAACCGGAGCTCTGGCGTCGCGCCGAGCGCAACCGCCGCGGCGACCGCTTCACCTTTGAGGTCAGGCAGGCCTGCCTGGACGAAGTCCGCTTTGCCGGCCCCGCCGGCGAACCCTTCAGCGTCCGCCTCGCCCAGATGCTGCCCAACGGCCCGCACCGCCTGCGCCTGGTGCCAGCCCGCTCGGGCACCGCCACCGTGACAGGCCTGCAAGTCTTCCAGCCACCCATGGCTCCGTGATCACGAAACGAACGGCACGGACACAGGCCGTAGGCGCGTTGGCCACCACGCGGGTGGGGTCGGAACGGCGCCCCTGATGCCCCAAGGCCCAGAACTGCACCGCAGAGAGGAGATCGCACGCAGAGAGGAGAAGGCGTTCTGCTTGTGCTGCACGGTAGGTTGAGGACGAGGTGCCCTACCGATGGCTCGCGCAGAGGCGCTGAGGGTTTTGGCGTCCGTCGTCTTTTCTGATCTTCAAAGTCGTCCTCACACTCCGCGTGAGGCGTTGGGGGGACTCATCCCACGGAGTCTGATGGCTACTTTTCTGCCAGTCCAAACAGCGGGGTCACTGCCCCCGCCTACAGTCGATCCAGCGCGCTACCCCACGCTCTCCGCCAACTTCCCCGCATCCTCAGCGGCCCTCTGCGACATCGGCGGACCTTCGGGCCGGGCTGGGGGGAACGAGGTGGCAGGCTTGGAACTTGAAACTTGGAACATGGAACTTGGAATCTGCAACCAAACTTCGGCATCCAGCCAGGCGGCTCGCACCGCCCCCATGAAAAGCCGCTTGCGCTTTTGTTGCTATATGCGTATGTAGTCATACAGTAAAACAGAAACCCTGATGACTCATCCCAAACATCGGCACCTGCGGCCGTCACTCATCCTGCTCGGCACGCTGCTTGCCGCCTGCTCCTGCGCCCAGCCACCCGGCCGGGGCCTGCCGGCGGAGGCGCGCGAGACGATCCACACGCTGTTCGACGGCCACGACCAGATCCGCCGCGAGGTCAAGCTGACCGCCGACGGCTACACCGCCCTCACCGAAAGCGACGATCCCGCGCTGGCCGCCGCCCTGAAAAAGCATGTCGGCCAGATGCAGTCACGCCTCGCCTCGGGCCTGAGCGTGCGCCGCTGGGACCCGGCCTTCGCCGAGTACTGCGATCACTATGCCGAGATGGAGCATGTTTTCACCCCCACCGCCAAGGGAGTGCGCATGACCGTCAAGGGACGCACGGCAAAAGCCGCCAAAATCGCGCAGAATCATGCCCGCATCGTCTCGGCCTTCGCCGCCCACGGCTGGAGCGAGCACGACAGCCGCCATCCCGTCGCGCCCTGATCCCTTCCCCCAACCCATCCCACACCATGAAACTCGAAAATGCCATTCGCGCCCTCGCCGGCACCATGATCCTGGCCAGCCTCGCGCTCGCCCACTACGTCAGCCCCAACTGGCTCTGGCTCACCGCCTTTGTCGGCGCCAACCTGCTGCAGTCCGCCTTCACCGGCTTCTGCCCGGCGGAAACCGTGCTCAAGAAACTCGGCGTCGGGAAAGGAGGCAGCTCATGCTGCGGCTGAGCGCCCTCGCCGCCCTGCTCGCGTCCCCCCTGCTGGCGGGCGCGACGGAATCGCTGACGCTCAGCCAGGCCATCGACCGCGCCCTGGCCGACAGTCCGGACGCGCGCATCGCCGCCGCCCGCCTCGACGGCTCGCAGGCCGCGCTCGCCCAGGCCCGCGCGGTCTTCCAGCCGCAGGTGAGCGTGCAGAGCGGCTACCTGCGCACCAACCAGCCGGTCAGCGTCTTCGGCCTGGCCCTCAACCAGCGCCGCTTCAGCTCCGGCCTGGACTTCAACGACGTGCCGGACGCCGACGACTGGGCCAGCGGCGCCACCCTGACCTACCCCCTCTACGCCGGCGGCCGCAACCGCGCCGGCCGCGACGCGGCACTGGCGGCACTGAATGCCAGTCGCCATGGCGCCGAGGCCGTGCGCCAAGTGCTGGCCTTTGAGGTGACGCGCACCTTCCTGCTGATCCACCGCACGCGCTCCCTGATCGAGGCGGCCCAGGCGGCGGTGACCGCCTTTGAATCCAACCTGCGGCTCAGTCAAAAGCGCCTCGAGGCCGGCGCCGCCCTGAAAACCGACGCCCTCGACCTGGAAGTGCGCCTGGCGGAGGCGCGCGAGGATCTCGCCCGGGCAAAAAATGCCGGCACGCTGACACGCCAGTCGCTGGCCATGCTGCTCGGCATGGAGCAGGGCGAGGTCGATGCCACCCGGGATCTGCCGTCCCTGCAGACGCCCGCCGAATCGGCCGCCGCCAGCCGTCCGGAAGTGCTTGCCGCGGAGAGTGCCGCCCAGGCCGCCGCCGCCCGCATCCGCCAGGCCGGCGCGGGCTGGAAGCCCAGCGTGAACGCCTTCGGCAGCGCCGAACACCACCGCGGCGGCAAGTTCGACGGCCAGGGCTCCAATTACACGGTCGGCGTCATGGCGCAGTGGAACGTCTGGGACGGCGGCCTCACCCGCGGCCGGGTCAACGCGGCGGAGGCCGAGTACCAGGCCGCCGAGGAAGCCATGCGCCGCCAGCGCCTGGCCGTGCGCCTGGAGGTGCAGCAGGCCCGCGCCGCACTGCGCGAGGCCGAGGAACGCCTGGTCGTTTCCGCCAAGAGCGTGCAACTCGCCGAGGAAAGCGTGCAACTCACCCGCGAGCGCTTTGAAACCGGCCTGGCGCTCGCTGCGCAGTTGATCGACGCCGAAACCGCCCTCACCGCCGCGCGCGTGCGCCGCGCCGAGGCCGAAACCGACCGCCGCCTGGCGATTGCCGCTTTACGCCGCGCCCTCGGCATGACCATGATCACCTCAGCCACGAAATGAAACCCTATCTGCTCCCGCTCCTGCTCCTCGCCGCCTGCGGGCGGCACGCGACCCCCACCGGCACCCCCGCCCCCGCCCTGCCGGCGGTGACGGTGCAGACCCAGGCCGCCGTGCTCGAATCCCACGCCGCCACCGAGGAGGTCGTCGGCACCGTGCGCTCCAAGCAGCGTGCCGTGGTCGAGGCCAAGGTCAGCGGCCGCGTCCTGGAATACACCGCCACGCCCGGCGCGCGCGTGCAGCGCGGCGAACTGCTCGCCCGCCTCGACGTCCAGGAAATCCAGGCGAAGGTCGATCAGGCCCGCGCCCTGCTTGATCAGGCGCGGCGCGACTTCGACCGCCAGGCCCAGCTCATCACCGGCAACGCCACCACCCGCCAGGAATTCGAGGCGGCCGAGGCCCGCGTGAAGGTCGCCACGGCCGCCCTCACCGAGGCGGAGACCATGCTCGGCTACGCCAGCGTCACCGCGCCCTTCGACGGTGTGGTCACGCGCAAGCTCGCCGACGTCGGCGACCTCGCCATGCCGGGCAAACCCCTGCTCGAACTTGAGGCTCCCGGCTCGCTGCGTTTCGAGGCCGACCTGCCCGAGGCCATCCTCGACCGCGTCCAACTCGGCGCCAAGCTGCCGGTGCGCCTCGCCAAGATCATCGAGGGCACCGTCAGCGAAATCTCACCGGTCGCCGACCCGGTAAGCCGCACCTTCCGCATCAAGCTCGACCTGCCGGCCGTCGACGGCCTGCGCACCGGCCAGTTCGGCCGTGTGTCGGTGCCGGTGGCGGAAACCCAGCTGCTGCTGGTCCCGCGCAGCGCCGTGGTGAAACGCGGCCAGATGGAACTCGTCTTTGTCGCCCGCGACGGCCAGGCCGCCCTGCGCCTGGTGAAGACCGGCAAAACCCTCGACGGCCGGGTTGAGATCCTCTCCGGCCTGGAGGCGGGAGAAGCAGTCGTGATCCGCGACACCGCCCGCCTGACCGACGGCCAACCCGTGACCGTGCAGCCATGAGCGAATCTTCCCAACCCGCCCACCTCGGCATCGCCGGTCGCATCGCCGCGACCTTCATCGACTCGAAGCTGACGCCGCTCATCGTCATCGCCTCGGTCCTGCTCGGCGCCGCCGCCGTGGTGCTGCTGCCGCGCGAGGAGGAGCCGCAGATCAAGGTGCCGATGATCGACGTCCTGGTTGCCATGCCCGGCTCGACCGCCAAGGAGATTGAGGAGCGCGCCACCCGGCCCATGGAAAAGCTGCTCTGGGAGGTGCCCGGCGTGGAGTACCTGTACAGCACCTCGCGCGACAGCGAGAGCCTGGTCATCGTGCGCTTCAAGGTCGGCGAGGACCCCGAGCGCAGCTTGGTCAAGGTCAGCGAAAAACTGCGCGCCAACTTCGACCGCATCCCAATGGGGGTCAGCCCGCCGATCCTCAAGCCGAAAAGCATCGATGACGTTCCCATCCTCGCCCTCACCTTCCACAGCCGCCACTACGACCACCTGACCCTGCGCCGCCTGGCCGCGCAGGTGGAGGAATCGGTCAAACAAGTGCCGCTGGTGGCGGAGACCACCCTGCTCGGCGGCTCGCGCCGCGCCGTGCGCGTCCTGCTCGATCCCGTCAAGCTGGCCAGCCGCAACCTCAGTCCGGCCGGCCTGGTGCCGATGCTGCAGCAGGCGAACCGCCAGTTCCGCGCCGGCGGCCTGACCACCGGCAACGCCGAGGTCCTCGTCGAGACCGGCGCCTTCCTGCGCACCGCCGAGGAGGTCGGCAATGTCGTCGTTGGTGTCTTCAGCGGCCGTCCCGTGTATCTGCGCGAGGTCGCCGAAATCGTCGACGGCGGCGAGGAACCGTCCAACTATGTCTTTTTCGGTCGCGGTGTAGGCGCCAACGCCAGTTTGCGGTCTTCCGAACCCGCCGGCGACGAACCCGCCGTCACCCTCAGCCTCGCCAAACGCCCCGGCGCCAACGCCATCGCCGTCGCCGAGGACGTGCTGCGCAAGGTCGAGACGCTCAAGGGCAGCCTGATTCCCGCCGACGTCGAGGTCAGTGTCACCCGTCACTACGGCGAGACGGCGGCGGAGAAATCCGACGAACTGCTCCTGCACATGGGCATCGCCGTCTTCAGTGTCGCCCTGCTCATCTGGCTCACCCTCGGCTGGCGCGAAAGCGGCATCGTCGCCGTCGCCATCCCGGCCACGCTGGCCCTCACCCTGCTGGTCTTCTACCTCTACGGCTTCACTCTCAACCGCATCACCCTCTTTGCCCTCATCTTCAGCATCGGCATCCTCGTCGATGACGCGATCGTGGTCGTCGAAAACATCGTCCGCCACTTCCACCTGCCGCACAACAAGGGCCGCAGCTGGAGCACCATCGCCGTCGAAGCCGTCGGCGAGGTCGGCAATCCGACCATCCTCGCCACGTTTGCGGTCATCGCCGCGGTCCTGCCCATGGCCTTCGTCGGCGGCCTCATGGGCCCCTACATGCGCCCCATCCCCATCGGCGCCAGCGCGGCGATGTTCTGGTCGCTGCTCATCGCTTTTGTGGTCACGCCCTGGGCGTCGATTCGCATGCTGGGGTGGTTTCGTCGGACGGATCGGACGAGTCGGACGGATGAGACCGAGCCGTCAAGTCCCACGCCGCAGGCCCACCACGCCAGCGACCATCCCGAGGACTTTTTCACCAAGCTCTACCGCCGGGTCATGGGCCCGCTGCTCCATCACACGGGCTGGCGCTGGGCCTTCCTGCTCGGCATCACCGCCCTGCTGCTTGGCAGCATGGCCACGGTCGGCCTCGGCTGGGTTAAGGTGAAGATGCTGCCCTTCGACAACAAGTCGGAGTTCCAAGTCATCCTCAACATGCCCGAGGGCTCCTCGCTGGAAAAGACGGCCGCGGTCGCCCGCGAGATGGCCGCGGTCATCCGCACCGAACCGGAGGTCACCGACTACCAAATCTACGCCGGGGTCGCCTCGCCCTACAACTTCAACGGCCTGGTCCGCCACTACTTCATGCGCCGCGGCGCCAACGTCGCCGACCTGCAGATCAACCTGGTGCCCAAGCACGCGCGCACCGCCCAGAGCCACGACATCGCCAAGCGCGTGCGCCCGGCCGTCGCCGCCATCGCCGCCCGCCATGGCGCCCGTGTCGCCATCGCCGAGGTGCCGCCCGGCCCTCCAGTGCTGCAAACCCTGGTCGCCGAGATCTACGGACCCGATGACACCGCGCGCCTGAAGCTCGCCGAGGCGGTGCGCGACCTGTTCAAGGCCACCCCGGGCGTGGTCGACGTCGACTGGTACGTCGAGGCCGACCAGCAGAAGGCGCGCTTCGTCATCGACAAGGAAAAGGCCGCCCTGCACGGCATCAGCGCGGCGACCATTTCGCAGACGCTGAAAATCGCCGTCGACGGCGAAAGCGTCGATCTGCTGCACCAGCCCGAGGAAAAGGAGGACGTGCCGATCCGTCTGGAGCTGCCGCGCGCCGCCAAGACCGCGCCCGAGGAGCTGCTGGCCCTGCGCGTGCGTTCCGGCGATGCCAACGTCCTGCCGGAACCCGGCGCCAACGGCTCGCCGCTCGTGCCACTGCGCGAGTTGGTCAAGGTCGAGCACGTCACCGTCGAGAAGAGCCGCTACCACAAGAACCTCATGCCGGTCACCTACGTCATCGGCGATGTCGCGGGCGTGGTTGAAAGCCCGGTCTATGCCATCTTCCAGATGAACGAGGCGCTGAAGAAGCTCGACACCCGCGCCTTCGGTGGCAGCGGGGCCGAATTGAAGATCCTCAATGCGTCCATGCCCTTCAGCGACGCCGAACCGTCGATGAAATGGGACGGCGAATGGCACATCACGATCGAGGTCTTCCGCGACCTCGGCGCGGCCTTTGGCGCCTGCCTCATCCTCATCTACGTGCTCATGGTCGGCTGGTTCCGCAGCTTCCTGACCCCGGTCATCGTCATGGTCGCCATCCCCTTCTCGCTGGTCGGCATCCTGCCCGCGCACGGCCTGATGGACGCCTTCTTCAGCGCCACCAGCATGATCGGCTTCATGGCCGGCGGCGGCATCGTCGTGCGCAACTCGATCATCCTCGTCGACTTCATTGAGCTGCGCCTGCGCGAGGGCATGCCGCTCGATGAAGCGGTGATCGATGCCGGCGCCGTGCGCTTCCGGCCCATGCTGCTCACCGCCATGGCCGTGGTCGTCGGCGCCGCGGTCATCCTCGCCGACCCCATCTTCCAGGGTCTCGCCATCGCCCTCATGGCCGGCGAGATCGCCAGCCTGCTGATCAGTCGCATGGCCGTGCCCGTGCTCTACTTCATGGCCAATCGCCGCGCCCACGCATGAGCCGCCCCCTGCTGTTTGTCGCTCTCGGTGCCGTGCTCGGTGGCCTGTTCGGCCACTTCAATGCCTGCCGCAGCGGCGCTTGTCCGCTCACGGCGACCTGGTGGCGGGGGGCTCTCTACGGGGCTTTTCTCGGCCTGCTCTATGCCGGCGCCTCGCGCGCCTGAACCACGGCACAAAAAAGCGGCATCCCGTCGCCGGGATGCCGCCAAAGTCAGGCTGTCAGCAGGTCTCAGTAGCGACCACCGCCGCCGCCGTAGCCGCCACGGCCACCACGGCCGCCGCCACCACCGCCGCCGCCGTAACCACCACGGCCGCCGCCGTAGGACGGGCGATCTTCCTTCGGACGGGCTTCGTTGATCGTCAGGTTGCGACCGCCGTACTCCTGTTCGTTGAGGGCCTTGATGGCCTCGTTCATGGCCATGGCGCTGTCCATGGTGACGAAGGCAAAGCCGCGCGGGCGGCCGGACTCGCGGTCCATCGGCAGGTAAACTTCGGTGACAGTGCCGTAGTCGGAGAAGAGAGTGCGAACGTCGTCTTCGGTGGCGTTGAAGGGCAGATTGCCCACATACATTTTCGTGTTCATTAGCTTGATTGAAGCAAGCACCGCGGGGGCCTGCATAAGCTCCGTTATCGGATTTCAGAACACCAAAGAATCAACCTGATGAACAACTTAATTTAGCCTTTATCAGGTTAACTTGCTGACAGCAGTCATCGTTCACCCCGGCGGGAACGCAAACCCTATTTGTGAAAAACGTCCGCAGGGGCTTGCGCCGGCGTCGCCAGCAGCTCGGCCGGTGCCGCTTCCAGGCGCGTGCGCAGCCGTTCGGGGATCGGCACGGCCTTCATCTTCCGGGTCGCGGCGTCGCGCTGCACGCAGGCGGCGACGATGACGCCCTCGGCCGCCAGGCTGCCGTCGAGTTTCCAGAAACGCACGCGGTGGCGCAGGGTGCGCGCGCGCACCTCCTCGATGAGCAGTTCCATGACGAACTCCTCCTCGAAATGCAACGGCGCCCGGTAGTCGCACGAGGCGTGCACCCGCGGCCAGCCCACCCGATCCTCCGGCGCCACCTCGTTGTGGCCGTCCCAGATCGACAGCCCCAGGCTGCGGAAGAAGTCGTGCTCCACCCGCTCCATGTAGCGGAAGAAGTTGGAGAAATGCACGATGCCGGCCATGTCCGTGTCGGCAAACTGGACGCGGTCGCGGAGCAGGTGTCGGTGGCGCATGCCCGACTATGAACCGCGCTGACCGCGGCGCGCCAGCGTTTTGTGCGTGCCCCGCCACGGCGCTTGCGCACCCGGCATCGCCGGCCAGACTGCGCGGGTGAACGCCGTGACCCCCGAACTGCTCGACCAACTCCGCACCCTGCTCTCGCCCGACCGCGTCCTGACGCGCGACGAGGACATCCTGCCCTACGGCTTCGACGGCACCGCGGCCCTCAAGCAGCGCCCCGGGGCGGTGATCTTCCCGCTCACCACCGAGGAGGTGGCCGGCTGCGTGCGCGCCGCCCGCGACGCCGCCGTGCCGGTGGTCACCCGCGGCTCCGGCACCGGCCTCAGCGGCGGCAGTGTGCCCCTGCCCGGCTGCCTGGTCCTCTGCCTGGCGCGCATGGATCGCCTGCTCGAGATCGATGAAAAGAACCTGACCCTCCATGCCCAGTGCGGGGTCATCACCAAGGAGATCGACGATGCCGCCGCCCGGGTCGGCCTGTTCTACCCGCCCGATCCCGGCTCGATGAAGATCAGCACCATTGGCGGCAACGTCGCCGAGAACTCCGGCGGCCTGCGCGGCCTCAAATACGGCGTCACCCGCGACTACGTCATGGGCCTGCGCGTCGTCCTGCCCGATGGCACCGCCACCTGGCTCGGCAACAAATGCGTCAAGGACGTCGCCGGTTACTCGATGAAGGACCTCTTCGTCGGCAGCGAGGGCACGCTCGGCATCATCACCGAGGTCATGCTCAAGCTCCTGCCCCGGCCGCAGGCGCGCAAGACCATGCTCGCCCTCTACGACAGCATGGAGAAGGCCGCCGAAACCATCTCCGCCATCATCGCCGCCAAAATCATCCCCTGCACCCTCGAGTTCCTCGACCGCGTCACGGTCCAGTGCGTCGAGGACTACGCCAAGATCGGCCTGCCCACCGATGTCGAGGCCCTCGTGCTCATGGAGACCGACGGCCATCCCGTCGTCGTCGAGGAGGAAGCCGCGCAGATCATGGACCTCGCCCGCCGCCACGGCGCCCGCGAGGTGCGCGCCGCCGCCGATGAAGCCGAGGGCGCCCGCCTCGCCGCCGCCCGCCGCAACGCCTTCTCCGCCCTCGCCCGCGTGCGCCCCACCACCATCCTCGAGGATGTCACCGTGCCGCGCAGCGAATTGGCCACCATGGTCGGCTTCATCCGCCAGTGCGCCGAGCGCCACCGCCTGCGCGTCGGCACCTTCGGCCACCTTGGCGACGGCAATCTGCACCCGACCTTCCTCACCGACGAACGCAACACCGAGGAGATGCACCGGGTCGAGGTCGCCCTCGAGGAGATCGTCGCCGAAACCCTCCGCCTCGGCGGCACCGTCACCGGCGAGCACGGCGTCGGTCTCGCCAAGAAGGCCTTCATCCGTCGCCAGCTCGGCGAGGCCAGCTACGAACTCATGCGCCAGATCAAGCGCGCCCTCGATCCCCAGAGCCTGCTCAACCCGGGCAAGATCTTCGACCTGTGAGCCGCGTCGTCATCACCGCCGCCGAAACCGTCTGCGCCCTCGGCGGCGACCTCGACACCTGCCTGCAGGCCTGGCGCGACGGCCGCAGCGGCCTCGTGCCCGAGGACGGCCGCCTGGTCGGTCGCATCGCCGACCGACGTCCCCTCAAGGGCCGACGCTATGGCGCCGCCAGCAACCTCGCCGTCCATGTCGCCCGCCGTGCCGTCGAACGCGCCGGCTGGACCCCGGAACAAACCGCCGGCGCCTGGCTCTTCGCCGCCAGCAGTCGCGGCAATGCCGGCGAACTCCTCGGTGCCCACGCCTGGCGACGTCCCTCGCGCCGCTTCAGCGCCAGCAACAGCATGCACAGCGAGATCGCCGCCGCCGCCAGCATTGAGCTGGGCCTGCGCGGCCCCTGGCAGCTGCTCTCCAACGGCTGCTCCTCCGGGCTCGACGCCCTCGGCCTCGCCTGGATGGCCCTGAAAGCCGGAGTGACCCGCCGCGCCCTCGTCCTCGCCGTCGACCTGCCCCTGCTCCCCGAGCTCCTGCGCGACTTCGCCGACACGCGCCTGCTCGCCCGCAGCGAGCGCAACGATCCCCTCGCCCCCTCCACCGCCGGATTCCAGCCCGGCGAAGCCGGCGTCGCCCTCACCCTCGAGCTCGACCGCGACGGCTGGGCGGAAGTCACCGACTACCGCGCCAACAGCGACGCCCACGACTCCCTCATGGTCCCCGAGGACGGCCGTGGCCTGGCCGAGCTGCTGCAGGGTCTGCCCGCCCCCGCCCTCATCTGTCCCCACGCCACCGGCACCCCCAACCACGCCACCGCCGAAGTCGCCGCCCTGCGCACCGCCTTTGGCGACCGCCTGCCGCCCCTGCTGCTGCTCAAGCCGTTCACCGGTCACAGCCTCGGCGCCAGCGGCCTGCTCGACACCGCCCTCCTCGCCGCCGCCATGGGCCAGGGAAACCTACCCGGCAACCTGCCCGGCCTCACCTGCCCCCCCGGTGTCACCCTGCCCGCCACCCCCATCTCTCTGCCCCCGACCAGCACGATCCTGAAAATCGCCTCCGGCATGGGCGGGCACAACGCGGCGGTGGAGCTGAGGGGGTGAGTCAAGCCATGACCCAACGGTAGGGCGCTGCTGAGGCTCGTCTGTAGGCGGGGGCAGTGACCCCGCATGAGCCCCGAGTGGGCAGCTTCGCCAGAGCCCCTAGAACAGGTCCACAGATGACCCAGAATTCGCAGACGGCGCCCACCAGTGTGCTACCATGGCGAAGCCTGCTTGCCGGGTTGACGCCCCGATTGCCGGAGAAACGTTGACTGCAACGCAGGCATGGAAGAACCATCGTCTCCTTGGCCCTTTCACGCTGCCTCACACCCATTCCGCGCACAGCAGCTCCGCCTGCTGGAGCACGATCTTCACGGCCTCCTCCTGCAAGTCCGGCGGGTAGCCGTATTTGTTCAGGATGCGTTTCACCATCACGCGAATCTTCGCCCGCGCACCTTCGCGCAGCGTCCAGTCGATGGTCACGCTCTTGCGCACTTGGGTGATGAGTTCGGCGGCGATGACCTTCAGCTTGTCATCACCCATCGCCCGCACGGCGGATTCGTTGGCGGCGAGGGCGTCGTAGAAGGCGATCTCGTCGTCGGTCAGGCCGAGGTCTTCGCCGCGCTTGGTGGCGGCGTCGAGGTCCTTGGCGAGTTTGATCAGCTCTTCGATGACCTGCATCGTGCTGATGGCGCGGTTGTGGTAGGCGTTGAGCGTCTTCTTGAGCTTCTCACTGAAGAGCTGGCTCTGCACGAGGTTCCGCTTCGAGCGCACCTTGAGTTCGTCCTTCAGCAGCTTCTCCAGCAGCTCGGCGGCGACGTTCTTGTGCTTCAGGCCGCGCACTTCGGCGAGGAAGCCGTGGCTCAGGATGGAAATGTCCGGCTTGGGCAATCCGGCGGCGGTGAAGACGTCGATGACCTGCCCGTCGGTCGTGATCGCCTTGCTCACGAGCTGGCGCACGGCGGCGTCGATCTGCTCGGGCGTCTTGCGGTTGCCGTTGTCCTTCTTGTTGAGTGCGGCCTGGATGGCTTGGAAAAGGGCCACGTCATCGCGAATCTCCGTCGCCTCATCGCTCGCGGCACAGAGGGCAAAGGCGCGGGATAGCTCGGTGATGACCTGGTTCCAGCGGGTTTTGCCGTCTTCCTGTTGGAGGATGTGCTCTTGCAGCGCAGGCAGGGCAAAGAGCGTCTTCTTCCCGTCGCCCACCGCCTTCTTCCAATCGCTGCCGTGCAGCATGTCGCAGGCGATGCCGTGCTTCTCCAGCATGATGGCGATGGCCTGCTTCGTGTCGTAAGTCGGATCGCCCTTGCCACCGCTTTCGGTGTAGTTGGCGAGGGCGTGTTTGAGTTGATCGGCGAGGCCGAGGTAATCCACCACCAGACCGCCCGGCTTGTCGCGGAAGACGCGGTTCACGCGGGCGATGGCCTGCATGAGGCCGTGGCCCTGCATCGGCTTGTCGGCATACATCGTGTGCAGGCAGGGCGCGTCAAAGCCCGTCAGCCACATGTCGCGCACGATCACGATGCGGAACGGGGACGTTGCTTCCTTGAAGCGGTTCGCCAACTTGCGGCGCTTCTCCTTGTTGCGGATGTGCGGCTGCCACTCGGGGCCGTCGTCGGCGCTGCCGGTCATGATCACCTTCACCACGCAGGCCTTGCCCTTCTCCGCCTCGGCGTCGTCATCCTTCGCGCTGGCCCAGTCGGGCCGCAGCTTGATGATCGCCTCGTAAAGGTCCACGCAGATGCGGCGGCTCATGCAGACCACCATCGCCTTGCCGTCCATCGCTTCCGTGCGTTTCTCGAAATGCGCCACCAGATCGGCGGCGATGAGGGCGAGGCGCTTCGGATCGCCCACCAGCGCTTCCAGCGCGGCCCACTTGGTTTTGAGCTTCTCCTTTTTCGTCAACTCCTCGCCTTCCGTGATCTCCTCGAACTCCGCGTCCAGCTTCGGCAGCTCGCTGGCGTTCAGGCCCAGCTTGGCGATGCGGCTCTCGTAATAGATCGGCACCGTGGCCTTGTCGGCGACGGCGCGCTGGATGTCGTAGATGCTGATGTAATCGCCAAAGACCGCCCGCGTGTTCGCGTCCGTCTTCTCGATGGGCGTGCCGGTGAAGCCGATGAAGCTCGCGTTCGGCAAGGCATCGCGCATGTGCCGGGCGAGACCATCAATGAGATCGTATTGGGAACGGTGCGCTTCATCCGCGATGACGATGATGTTCCGGCGCGGCGACAGCTCCGGCATCTTCTCGCCCTTCTCGGGGAGAAACTTCTGAATCGTGGTGAAGACCACGCCGCCACTGGCCACTGCCAGCAGCTCGCGGAGCTTGTCGCGGCTCGCGGCCTGCACCGGCGTTTGGCCGAGGATGTCATGGCAGCGCTGGAACTGGCCGAAGAGCTGGTCGTCGAGGTCGTTGCGGTCGGTCAGCACCACCAGCGTCGGGTTCTGCATCGCGGGCTCGCGGATCACGCGGGCGGCGAAGAAGAGCATCGTAAAACTCTTGCCGCTGCCCTGCGTGTGCCAGACCACCCCCGCGCTCTTCTCGAAAGAAATGTGTTGCATCAAGGCCAGCCTCTTTGTATCTAGCCAAACAATGGCTAGACAGAAGAAAGCAACCTACACTGTGCCCTCCCAACGATTCGGGGAATGGCTTCGTGGCTTACGCGAAGGCAAGGAATTGCCGCTTCGAGTCGTCGCTGCCGCTGCTGAAATGGACCAGGCGCATCTGAGTAAGGTAGAGTTGGGACAACGGTTGCTCACGGCGGAGCAGGCCGCCGCGATTGCGAAGTTCTTCGACCTCGACGCCAACGAAATTGAGGCACGCCGGATCGTGGAGAAGTTCCGCCTCGAGCACGCGGACAACCCTGCGGCAGAGCAGGCAATCCACATGCTTCACGAGGACCCAGCGGCCTACGGAGTAAAGAAGTGACCCAGTCAAAACGAAATGAACTTCATCGAATTTGAGTCAGCACAGAAACTCCGTGGCGGGTTCTACACTCAACCCGCAATCGCGTCGTTTTTGGCGCGGTGGGTCAAGGTATCGAAGCCCAAGTCCATTCTTGAACCAAGTTGCGGCGACGGAGCTTTTCTGGACGCGATTGAAGACACCAGGATTCCGAGCTTAAAGCGAGTTACCGCTTGCGAACTCAATGAAGAGGAAGCGGAAAAGGCGTCTGCCCGGACAAGTCTGCCAGTTAAAATGCAGAGGACCGATTTCCTGCGGTGGTATCTGTTTTTCGGCCAAAACGAGGAAGGCTTCGACGCCGTAGTCGGCAACCCGCCGTTCATTCGCTACCAGTATTTGCCAGCCGAGCAGCAAATGCTCGCCGAGAAGATATTCGGCCAACTCAAGCTGCCCTTCACAAAGCACACCAATGCGTGGGTGCCATTTGTTTTGGCTTCAATCCGGTTGCTCAAACCGGGTGGGCGTCTCGCGATGGTAATACCGTCGGAAATCTTCCATATCCCGCATGCCCAATCCCTCCGCCGGTATTTGGCAGAGCAATGCTCGAAGATTCTCATTCTCGACCCCGAGGAAATCTGGTTCGACGACACCTTGCAGGGAACCGTCCTCTTGATGGCTGAGAAGAAGCGTGACTTGGTGGAGAAAAGCCGAGGTGTCGCGATTGTCCCGGTAAAATCGCGCGATGCACTCGCGGGTGACCCGGAGGAATACTTCCAGAACGCCGCCTACACAAACGGCGTCACGATCGAGGGGAAATGGATGCCGGTCTTCCTGTCGCTTCGCGAACGGGCGCTCCTTGCGGAACTGAAAGCCCACGATGAGGTAAAGAAGTTCGCAGATATAGCGTCTGTGGACGTGGGAATTGTGACAGGGGCGAACAAGTTCTTCCTCGTGCCCGATGCAACTGTCTCAGAATTTGCGTTGCAGCGTTGGGCGCACCCGATGTTTGGACGAAGCGATCACGTCAAGGGCCTCGTCTATTCCGACTCAGACCACGAGGTGAACAAGGAGACTGGTCTGCCGGCAAATTTCCTATGGTTTGAGGAAGAGCAGATCGAGAAGTTGCCGCAAAACGTGAGGGACTATCTGGACACTGGGCTAAGCCAGAAGCTCCACACCCGTTTCAAGTGCCGCACAAGGAAGACATGGTATAAAGTCCCGTCAGTTTATTCGGCACCAGTCGCCATGCTAAAGCGAGCGCACCACTACCCTCGACTTGTGCTCAACAGCGCTGACGCCTACACGACCGATACTGCCTACCGGATTCGCCCTCTCGGCATCAAGCCGGAGGCGCTGGTCCTTGGTTTCGTGAATAGCCTAACCTGCCTCACTGCTGAGATGGAAGGCAGGCACTACGGTGGTGGAGTCCTTGAACTCGTTCCATCAGAGATCGAGCGGCTTCTAGTGCCTGTAATCAAGGCGACGTCTGCCGAACTCAAGGCCGCAGATAAAAGATTTCGTGCGGCATCTGATGACTCTGAGTTTCTGCGAATGCAGGACGCGCTTGTCTTAGGAAGGCTCGGCGTAAGCCGAAACGACCAAGAATCGCTGCATGGTGCGTGGGTAAAACTCCGCGATCGTCGCCACCGGGTTCCGTCCGTGGAAGAAATAGAAATCCCTGCTGAGGCGAACTGACCTATTGGTGACTTACGCGTCTGTGATGTTGATGAGAAAATCGGCGTCGTTGTCGTCAATCTCATAAAGCGAGAGAATAGCCCCGGTCAGGTTCAGGCCCCTGATGATGGGGTTAAATCCACCGCCCCAACGTAATACTGTGGGAGAATTCGCTTGGTCGGCTTCGCCGGCAGGTTTGTGGCTAATTTCGAGATTCCTGACGCCATAGTCCTGTCCGCGGATGAAGATCCGGAATGGAACAAAAACATGCTCTTGGTCTGGCTGCCGCCGCCGTCCAGTTTCAGGTTCCCAATCGAAATCTCGAAACAAATTTCGGAAGTAGGTGGTTTGGTCGATGGGATGACCAGGCGGGCTCTCGAAATCAGCTTGGCTCAATACAACCTGAGCTTTTGGATGCGTGTTGGGGCCAACATCTGATGCGTCGCTCCTTGTCAGTTGCTTGCGCCAAACCAAAATGCCACCAGGCGGTGGAGGGACCGGCACCTGAGGTTGCCCTGCTGGTTGAACGACTTGCGGAGGCGGTGGTTGCGGAGGCGGCGCTACGGGTTGGACCTCCGGCTCTGGTGCCGCGTTTTGTCGCATCTCTCTCCGCAGCTCTGCAGGTAGAAGCGGCGGCAATGGAGGCATCAAGTCAGTTCGAAAAGGGCTTTCAGGAACATTTTCGCGACGCGCTCTGCGAACCGCGCGCTGCTCTCGACGTCGTCGTCGTTCCTCTGCCTCCGAAGGCAGCTCACCACGCGCAAGTAGCGTCGCAATCAGTTCGGCGCTGAGTTGTTGAGCGGTATCTCCTTGCGGCTCAAGAAATGGAGCCAGCGGCCCAACGATTCGCTCGTATTCGGCTGCGTCGGCTGGCAAGTCGAAGTCGTAGCGTGTCGCTGCTTCAAAGTTCGAGTAAAAGCCACCATCCGTCAGATTGTTTGACCCGACAAAAAGTGTCGCTGAAGCTTCGCCTTCAAACAGATACACTTTGGGATGAAAAGTAGCCTGCGGGCTTGGATGATGACACACGAATGATTCGCATCCCCATCGCAAGAGTTCTTCCAACACTTCGCGGCTGGTCCCCCCAAAGTCGATACCGACCGAAAAGCGCAAGTTAGCCCCGTCATTGATCTGTTCGAGTAGACGCTCACGCAGCCGCAGAATCGTGCCAAGGGCAACGAATGCGGACACGAAAACAATTCGAGGGTAGATGGCGTCCTGCTCTAGCAGCGCATCGATTTCATTTCCAAGCTGCGTTTCAGGCTGCGAGACGATGCTGATATTCATGAGTGGTCACGTTTGTCGAGAGGGTGCCGAGTTTGCGGGCGTCGACGAAGAGAGTGTGTTTGCGGCGGTCGCGCCGTTTGCCGTCGTTTTTGTTCTTCGCGAGGAACCAGAGGCAGACGGGGATCTGCGTGCTGTAGAAGAGCTGGCCGGGGAGGGCGACCATGCAGTCCACGAGGTCGGCCTCGATGAGGGCTTTGCGGATCTCGCCTTCGCCGGACTGGTTGGAGGACATGCTACCATTGGCGAGGACGAAGCCGGCCATGCCCTGCGGGGCGAGGTGGTGAATGAAGTGCTGCACCCAGGCGAAGTTGGCATTCCCCTTCGGCGGGACGCCGAACTGCCAGCGCACGTCGTCGTCCTTCCGGAACCAGTCGGAGTCGTTGAAGGGCGGGTTGGCGAGGACGTAGTCGGCGCGGAGGTCGGGATGGAGGTCGCGGCGGAAGGTGTCGGCGTGCTCGGGGCCGAAGTCGGCCTCGATGCCGCGGATGGCGAGGTTCATGATGGCGAGGCGGCGCGTGGTGGCGTTGCTCTCCTGGCCATAGACGGAGATGTCGCCCAGCTTGCCGCCGTGGCTTTCCACGAACTTTTCCGACTGCACGAACATGCCGCCGGAGCCGCAGGCGGGGTCGTAGATGCGGCCCTTGTAGGGCGCGAGCATCTCGACGAGCAGGCGCACGACGCAGGACGGGGTGTAGAACTGCCCGCCGTTCTTCCCCTCCGCGCTGGCGAACTGGGTGAGGAAGTATTCATAGACGCGGCCGAGCAGGTCCACGGACCTGTGCGATTTGCCTTCGGCCTGCTCCGACGGGGCCACGAGTGAAATCGTGCCGATGAGGTCGATGAGTTCGCCGAGGCGGTGCTTGTCGAGCGCGGGGCGGGCATAGTCCTTGGGCAGGACCGCTTTCAGGCGCGGGTTGTCGCGCTCGATGGCGACCATGGCCTCGTCGACGATCTTACCGATGGTGGGCTGCTTGGCGCTGTTTTGCAGGTAGCTCCACCGCGCGGCAGTCGGCACCCAGAAGATGTTCTCCGCGCGGTATTCGTCCGGGTCCTCGGGATTCGCCCCGGCGTAGTCGCCTTCTCCGGCGAGGAGTTTGGCGCGGTGCTCCTCGAAGCTGTCTGAGATGTATTTGAGGAAGATGAGCCCGAGGACAACGTGCTTGTATTCCGCCGCGTCCATGTTGTTCCGGAGCTTGTCGGCAGCGAGCCACAATTTGGCCTCGAAGCCGAGGTTGGCGGTGGAATCCTTGGCGGCAGACTTGGCTTTGGGAGGTCGGGGCATGGGTGTCGATGACGAAGAACGCAGAATCTTTACCGATTTAACCCGCAGCCGACTCTTTAGGCAAGTTCTGAAGGCCGGCAGGGCATGAGGATTTCAGATCTCAAATTTCAGATTTCAGATGTCTGAGGGAACGCCAGTGCCGAAGCCCCGCTTTTCGGACGAAGGCGCCTGCACGGGATCCAGCGGGGTCGCTGCCCCCGCCTACAGACCCAGCACGGTGCTCTGGGACAGAGCGCCCGACCGATACGATCTCTGCGCTTCCCTGCCTCTGCGGTGCGACCTCTCGGCTGCAGCGGCCAGGCGTGGCCGCGCTCCTCTCGGGATCCTCAAGTTCTCCTCACACGCTGTGTGGGGACGCTCATGACTGTTTCTCCGATTCCAAATCGCGGGAAAGTTCGGCCTCGATTTCCTCGATGCTGGGCAGGCTGCCGCGCAGCTCTTCGGGCAGGGATTCCGTGAGCTGGGTCTGCCATTCGGCGACGGCGATGGATTGGTCCAGGCCGCGCAGGGCATACTCGGCCACGAGTTTGTTCTTCTTTCGGCAAAGCAGCAGGCCAAGGGTGGGCTGGTCATCGGGGTGGCGCAGGAGGTCGTCGACAGCGGAGAGGTAGAAGTTGAGCTGGCCGACATCGCCCGGGGTGAAGGCGCTGGCTTTGAGCTCGATGACCACGTAACGCCGCAGCCTGAGGTGGTAGAAGAGCAAGTCCAGCGGGTAGTCCTGGCCGCCGACTTCCAGCGGAATCTGACGACCTACGAAGGCGAAGCCGGTGCCAAGCTCCAGCAGGAAGCGCTGGATATGGGCGACGAGGGCCTGCTCCACCTCGGCCTCGCGCCGGGGATCGGCAGTGCCGAGGAAATCAAAGAGGTAGGGGTCTTTGAAAATCTGCTCAGCCATGTCCGAGTCCGCTGGGGGCATGGTGAGGGAGAAGTTGTTCTGTGCCTTGCCTGAGCGCAGATGAAGCTGGTTCTTGAGCTGCCTCTCCAGAACGCTGCGGCTCCAGCCGTGGACCAAGGCCTCGCGGATGTAGAATTCGCGGGCAGCCGGGTTTTTCTGCCGCTGCAGGATCTGGAGCACGTGGCCCCAGGGCAATTGCGCAACAGGCTGTTGCGCAATTGGACCCTCGGGGAACTCGCGGGCAAAGACCTTCATGGCAAGGAGGTTGCGAGCAGACAAGCCCGACATGCCCGGGAATTCCGCCTGCAGGTCGGCGGCGAGCCGGTCGATGACCCTGGCGCCCCAGGCCGCTTCTTGCTGGCGGGCGAGGATGATCCTACCGGTCTGCCAGTAGGACTCGATGACGATGGGGTTCGCGGCAAGGACAGCACGAACACGCGCACTGCGGAGATGCGTCTTGATCTCCTGAAGCGTGGCCGCGTAACTCGCAGGCAGGGTGGCCGCTGGGGGCGGAACAGGAAAAGTCGCCCCTGCACGGGTGCGTCCACGAGAGAGCCGCCGCCCGGGAAGATCGGGCTTGTCTGGCTTGGGGGGGTGAGACGCCATGACGGCAGGGAATCGTAAAATTCGAATTTATCTTATTTAAACATCTTATTATAAAATAAACAAGACCCTCAGGTCTTCGTTTTCCGTTCACCTCTACCTCCTGCCCTGCACGGGGCTCTGGAACAGAGCGCCCGACCGATCCGATCTCTGCGTTTTCCTGCCTCTGCGGTGCGATCTCTCGGCTGCAGCGGCCAGGCGTGGCCGCGGTCCCTTCGGAACCGGGGCGCGCGCATGGCGAAGCCTGCTCGCCGGATGGTTCAAAGCCCCGCCTCTTGGCAAATGCACCGAGGCTCAGAGGTTGGGGCTTGGGGTCGCTGCGCTCCCGAGGCCTTTATCGTAGTCCTCACTCTCCGAGTGAGGGGTTTGAAAGGGATCATCACACGGAGTGTGATGGCTACTTTCCCGGTCCTCGCCTGCGGCGAAAGTCGGCGCCGACGCAGCGGCGCCCTACCCTTTCCATCAACCATCAACGATCCTCGATCATCTTCCCCGCCTCCTCTCTCCGTGGGGCTCCGCGTCCTCCGAGCGAAAACCCTTCTGAAGGCGCCTCGACGGGATCCTGCGGGGTCGCTGCCCCCGCCTGCAGCCTGCCCAGCACGGCGCTCTGGGACAGAGCGCCCTACCCGGGAGCCACGGTGCCGACGCAGCAGCGCCCTAGCCCTGAGGGCGGGCACGCCCGTGATCCAGAAGGCCTGAAAAAACGGTGGGGCGCAAATTTCATTGGCGGTTCTTCCGGGTTCTGGGTAATCTACTCTCGTCGGAAGGTGAAATTCGGCTCCACGCCGTGTGATTGTCGGTTCGCCGCTCAATCCTCTACCTTCCGACTTTTTATTGTCTGCGCATCGAGAGGCGATCGTTTGCGGGTGTGGTAGGTGCCGTAGGGCTTCTCTGAGATGTCATCGGCATCGACGATGAGGCCGACTTTCGGCCAGATCAGAGACAGAAAGCGATTTTCCCCTCGGGTGAACAATCGCTGCAACGCCCAAAGGCAGTAATCCACCACCTGAAGTCCGGCATGCTGGTGCGCAGGCATGGCTCTCACATGGATTGCCGCATCCGGGTAGGTTCCTGCGGCTTTACGGGATGCCGACTGGGCCTTCAGCAGATGCTCCCGCAGCGCCAGGGTGCGGGCCTTGCCACGGCTGGCGAAAATCACATCGAAAGCGGGTCGTGTGTGAAGTTTGCGGTCAAAAAGGCGCCTCACCGCACTATCGTAGAGTTCCGTCGGTCGATAGCGGTAGGTTGGGTCCCGTTCATTGCGCTGTTTTACCCGCCGGGTCACCGCTGACATGGTCCTCACGACAGCGTAGAAGGAGAAGTCGTGACGCTCCAGCACCTTGAAGACCTCCCTGCGCACTTCGGGTAGATCGTCCTTGGCATGGAAAAGAAGCGCGGTCTTCTTCGCCTCCGGCTGCATGGAGGGCACACCTTTGAAATACGGGTCGGCCAGAAGCTGGGTGCGCAGGGCAGCCAACTCGTCCGTGAGGGCTTGCAGCGTCCAGCATTCCACCATGCCCACCGTGAAATAATCTTGCACCTTGCCCGTGCCAACGAGCACCCGGCCCTTACCGTCAAAAATCACACCGTCGCCCGTTTCATCCACAAAATACAGATGCGGCGCTGGTTGAACTGCATCGCCTGCCTGCGCCTCACTCATGACAGCGCCTCCTCTTGCGATGGAGAAGGCTGCTGCACCTCGCAGGCTAGCGAGATGCGCAATACATCCATTCTTCCATAAGATTTTACATGCTCCATGATGCGCATTAAAACCTAATGGTTATGCTAAAACCTGTCAAGGCATCGGGACGGTGGAGAGGGATTGCGGATTTCAGGGGGGGACGGCAGCCAAGCCGCCCCAAAGCCCGTCTTCTGGCGAAGACGCCTACTCGGGATCGTAGGCGCGTTGTGGCCACAACGCGGTGGGGTCCTGCGCCCCAAAGGCATCGCCTGCGGCGAACGTCGGCGCCGACGCAGCGGCGCCCTACCCTTTCCATCAACCATCAACCATCAACCATCAACCATCAACCATCAACCATCAACCATCAACTCCCCTACCCCCTCCCCCATCCCTGGCTTGCCGGACGGCATGGACCGTGCTTCAGGCTTGTTCATGATCCGTTTGTTGCTGCTCTTTCTCCTGCTCGCCGTGCCGTTGCGTGGCGACGAGTGGTGGGCGTGGAGCCTGCTGGAGTTTCATCGGACGGACTCCTCCTCGACCGGGCTGTTCCTGGGCAATCGCCTGGACGACGAGGACGGGGCCTACGTGCAGATCGCCAGTCCGCGCCATCGCCAGGCGCTGCTGCCCTGGCTGGACCTGGGGCTGGGGCTGTCGCTGCTCCAGATCGAGAGCTCGACCACCGGGGAGCGCTTCTGGCAGGGGCGACCGGAACTGGAGCTGAACCCGCACGTCAACCTTGGCCCGCAGCTGCGGATCGATCTGCGCAACCGCATGGAGTGGCGCTGGAATGAGCGCGAGGAGGCCGACATCCATCGCACGCGCCACCGTCTGCAGGCGGCGTGGACGCTGAAACAGCCGCTGGGGCCGCTGACCCGCTGCTTTGTCAGCCATGAATGGATCAGCGACCTGCCCAATCGGCAGTCGCTCGAAAACCGCGCCGTGCCGCTGGGCCTGACCTTTCGCCTCTCGGAGCGGGCCGACCTCGACCTGTTCTACATGATCTTCTCGGTCCGCCAGCAAGCGGTGTGGTCGCACGAGTCCGTGCTGGGCACTTACTTGCGGCTGCGCTTCTGAGCCGGAGCCGCAGTCTTGACAGCCTTCTTGACTGTCTTGACCTCCTCCTTGACCGCTTTCTTGACTGTCTTGACGGCCTTCTTGACCGCAGTCTTGACCGCAGTCTTGACCGCAGTCTTGACCTCTTTCTTGACTGTCTTGACCTCTTTCTTGCCCCCCTTCTTCACCTCCGCTTCCCCCGCCTCCATCTCATCCAACTGCCGCTGCAGTTCGGCGGCGCGGGCTTCGAGGGCGGCGAGCTTCTGGGTGGTCGTCTCGCGCTTCTTGAGGATGCGACGCAGCTTGGGCCAGTGCTCCTCGTCGACGATGAACCCGATGCAGCGGGCGGTGCCGCAGCGGCAGGGGTGATCCTCCCAGGTGTCGAGATCGAACCCGTAGTTGTAGGTCAGTTCCTCGCCCTTGGCGATGGCGCGCTTGGAGTAGATCCAGACGCGGCCGCGCTCGATGAAGGCCTCGCAGTTGGGATCGCAGGAGTGGTTGATCAGGCGCGCGGCGTTGCCGGTCGTGCCGCCATCGAGGTCGTAGCGACTGTTGAGCGTGAAGATGTACACGGCGGCACCGCCGGTCTCGCGCGATTTCTCCAGCAGGGCCTGGCCGCGGCGCTCGCTCTCGGCCTTGGTGATCTTTTCACCGGTGTACTCGAGGATGGGCGTGTCGGCCGGGATGTCGGAACGGGCGAAGAGCCCCTGGTGATGGATGGAGGAGCGACGGGCGATCCACAGGGGTTGGGGGCTGGCGGCGGGCATGAGTCGGGAGAGGAGCGGATGTGATGCCGTCGCCCCAGGGAAAGTCAAGCCGGGCGCCAAAATCTTTGGGGCCCGGCCGGTGAAGGGATGCCGTCGCCTCAGCGCAGGTTGACCGCGCCGCCGTCGAGCGGATAGGCGGAGCCGGTGACGAAGGAGGCTTCGTCGCTGCACAGGTAGAGGGCGAGCGAGGCGACCTCATCCGGGCTGGCCATGCGGCCGATGGGCTGGGCGGCGCTGAGCTTCTCGAACATCTCCGCCTCGCGACCCGGGTAGGTGCGCGCCAGGTAGCCATCGACAAACGGCGTGTGCACGCGTGCCGGGCAGATGCAGTTGCAGCGCACGCCCTGGCCGATGAAGTCCTTGGCGATCGAGTAGGTCATGGTCAGCACGGCGCCCTTGGTCATCGAGTAGGCAAAGCGGTCGGGCAGGCCCATGTTGGCGGCGATCGAGCAGAGGTTGAGCACGACGCCGCCGCCCTGGGCGACCATGCGCTTCACGGCGGCCTGGGCGCAGTGGAAGACGCCCTTGATGTTGATCTGGTACAGGCGGTCGAGGTCGGCTTCCTCGGTGGTCAGCAGAGTGCCGATGTGGGCGATGCCGGCGTTGTTGACCAGCACGTCGATCCGGCCGCGGCGGGCGGCGATGGCGTCCATGACGGTGTTCACGGCCGCACCGTTGCCGACGTCGCAGGCCGACTCGGTGGCGTCGCCGCCGGCCGCGCGGATTTCCTCGGCCGTGCCGCGGGCG
Organism: uncultured bacterium; assembly: GCA_966252325.1. GTDB lineage: Bacteria > Verrucomicrobiota > Verrucomicrobiia > Verrucomicrobiales > Verrucomicrobiaceae > Prosthecobacter. Next base: position 25,087 of record CBINON010000028.1, read on the forward strand.
GCCTCGGCCGAGAGGTCGAGCACCTCGACGCGCGCGCCCTGGCGGGCAAAGAGCAGGGCGATGGCTTTGCCGATGCCGGAGCCGGCTCCGGTGATGACGACGGTCTTGTCAGCGAGGGAAAACATAGGCGGGCACCTTCGGAAATTCCGGCGGCCTGCCAAGGGATTTCTTCGCACGGCGCCGCTTGACTCCGCCGCCGCCGACGCCACCCTGCAGCCCCCTATGGCAAAAGTCCTCATCATCGGTGCCGGCGGCGTCGGCCGTGTCGTCGTCCACAAGTGCGCCCAGCTCCCGGAAGTCTTCAGCGAGATCCTGCTGGCCTCGCGCACCAAGGCCAAGTGCGATGCCATCGCCGCCGAACTGTCGCGGCCCATCCGCACGGCGGCGGTCGATGCCGACAACGTCCCGGAACTGGTGGCCCTGATCCGGGACTTCCAGCCTGAGGTCGTCATCAACGTCGCCCTGCCCTACCAGGACCTGACCATCATGGACGCCTGCCTGGAGACCGGCGTGCACTACATCGACACCGCCAACTACGAGCCGCGCGACGTCGCCAAGTTCGAGTACCACTGGCAGTGGGCCTACCAGGAGCGCTTCAAGGCCGCCGGCCTGACCGCCCTGCTCGGCTGCGGCTTTGACCCGGGGGTCACCAACGTCTACACCGCCCACGCGCTGAAGCACCACTTCAACCGCATCGACACCCTCGACATCATCGACTGCAACGCCGGCGACCATGGCAAGGCGTTCGCGACGAACTTCAATCCCGAGATCAACCTGCGCGAGGTGACCGCCAACGGTCGCTACTGGGAAAACGGCCAGTGGGTGGAGACCAAGCCGCTGGAGATCAAGCGCAGCTTCGATTTCCCGGATGGCATCGGCCCGAAGAACATCTACTGCCTCTACCACGAGGAGCTGGAGAGCCTGACCAAGCACATCCCGATGCGCCGCGCCCGCTTCTGGATGACCTTTGGCGACGCCTACATCAAGCACATGGAAGTGCTGGTGAACGTCGGCATGACCCGCATTGACCCGGTCGTGCACAAGGGCGTCGAGATCATCCCGATCGAGTTCCTCAAGACCCTGCTGCCGGAGCCCGGCACGCTCGGCGCCGACACCAAGGGCAAGACCTGCATCGGCAACTGGATCGAGGGGGAGGGCAAGGACGGCCAGTTCAAGCGCCTGTACGTCTACAACATCAAGGACCACGAGGACTGCTACCGCGAGACGAACAGCCAGGGCGTCAGCTACACCACCGGCGTGCCGGCGATGATCGCCGCCAAGCAACTGCTTACCAACCCGGCCGAGTACCGCCAGCCCGGCGTCTGGAACCTGGAGCAGCTCAATCCCGACCCGTTCATGGCCGACCTCAACGCCCACGGCCTGCCCTGGGTGGAAACCTTCCCGACCCAGCCGCTGCCCGGCGAGTGACCGCCCTTTCCGCTGCCGCTCCAGCAGCCTGATTCCCCATGCGCCCTTCGCCCCCGACCGCCCGTCAGAACCGCCACAGCCAGGCGCCGCCCGCCGCGGTGCGCATCTATGAGGAGGACGACCTGCCCTTCCTGCTCGACGGCAAGCCCGACCCGCTCGTGCTGGTGCTCGACTGCATCCAAGACCCGCACAACCTCGGCGCCTGCCTGCGCACCGCCGACGCCGCTGGCGTCGCCTGCGTGGTCATGCCCAAGGACAAGTCGGCCCCGCTGAGCGACACCGTCCTGCGCGTGTCCTGTGGCGGTGCCGAAAACGTGCCGCTGGTCCGGGTCACCAACCTGGCGCGGGCCATGGACCGGCTGAAAAAGCTCGGCGTCTGGCTGGTCGGCACCGCCGACGAGGCCACCCAGTCGCTCTACGACCTCGATCTCAAGGGCGGCATCGGCATTGTCATGGGCGCCGAGGGCGAGGGCATGCGCCGGCTGACCGCCGAGCACTGCGATTTCCTGGTCCGCATTCCCATGGTCGGCAAGGTGCCCTGCTTGAACGTTTCCGTGGCCACCGGTGTCTGCCTGTTCGAGGCCGTCCGCCAGCGCATCCGCGCTTGAAATGCCGGCATTTGCGCCGACCAATCCCAAACTGAAAACCCCGCGCGCCGCCGCCCGGCTGGCGTGCGTATTCCCTTCCAGGATCCCCCCCACAACGACATGTCTGACGATTTCACGCCCAGGAACGAACCGCCCAACGGCCGACGCGGCCCCGACCAGCCCTTCAACTGGCGCGGTTTCCTGCTTTTTGCCATGGTGCTGCTGCTGGTCGGCTCCGCCCTCCTGGTCCGCGGCGACGGCGCGCGCGCGACCAGCATCACCTACCGCGAGTTCATCGACCTCGTCCGCGAGGACAAGATCGACAAGACCCGCGATCTGGAACTGATCCAGCAGGACACCACGACCGCCGAGTACATCAAGGGCTTCCAGTTCAAGGCGCCCGAGGGCCTGAAGGGCAAGGCGGCGCGCGAGGCGGAACCCGTCTCGGTGCCGTTCAGCGTGCCGGTCAGCATCCAGTACCAAAAGGAGGAGCTCAAGGCGCTCATGGACCAGCACGGGCTGGTGCTCATCCCGCGCTACGAAAACAACCAGTGGGGCACCATGCTGGTGTCCATGCTGCCGATCTTCCTGCTGCTGTTCCTGCTCTACTTCCTGGTCCGCCAGCAGCTCAAGTCGGCCGGCCGCGGCGCCCTCAGCTTCGGCAAGAGCCGCGCCAAGATGCTCTCCCAGGACCGCAACAAGGTCACCTTCAAGGATGTCGCCGGCTGCGACGAGGCCAAGGATGAGGTTCAGGAACTCGTCGAGTTCCTCAAGGACCCGAAGCGCTTCCAGCGCCTCGGCGGCAAGATCCCCAAGGGCGTGCTCATGGTCGGCCCTCCGGGCACCGGCAAGACCCTGCTCGCCAAGGCCATCGCCGGCGAGGCGGACGTGCCCTTCTTCACGATCAGCGGCTCGGACTTCGTCGAAATGTTCGTCGGCGTCGGCGCCAGCCGCGTGCGCGACATGTTCGAGCAGGGCAAGAAAAACGCCCCCTGCCTGATCTTCATCGATGAAATCGACGCGGTCGGTCGCCACCGCGGCCACGGCCTCGGCGGCGGTCACGACGAGCGCGAGCAGACCCTCAACGCCCTGCTCGTCGAGATGGACGGCTTTGATTCCCAGGAGGGCATCATCATCATCGCCGCCACCAACCGCCCGGACGTGCTCGATCCCGCCCTGCTCCGCCCGGGCCGCTTCGACCGCCAGGTCACGGTCGGCCTGCCCGACGTGCGCGGCCGCGAGGAGATCCTCAACGTGCACGCCAAGAAGGTGAAGCTGTCCGAGCACGCCGACCTGTCGAAGGTCGCCCGCGGCACACCCGGCTTCTCCGGCGCCGAACTCGCCAACGTCATCAACGAGGCCGCCCTGCTCGCCGCCCGCAAGAACCTCAAGGCCATCACCACCGCCGAACTCGAGGAGGCGCGCGACAAGGTGCGCTGGGGCCGCGAACGCCGCAGCCTGGCGCTGAGCGACAAGGAAAAGGAGAACACCGCCTACCACGAGGCCGGCCACGCCATCCTCATCGAGATCCTCGAGCACACCGATCCCCTGCACAAGGTCACCATCATCCCGCGCGGCCCGTCGCTCGGCTCGACGATGTGGCTGCCGGAGGAGGACAAATTCACCCACCGCAAGAGCGAGCTGCTCGACGACCTCGTCGTCGCCATGGGCGGTCGCGTGGCCGAAGAGATCCAGTTTGGCGACGTCACCAACGGCGCCATGGGCGACATCCGCCAGGCGACCAACATCGCCCGCAACATGGTCTGCGCCTGGGGCATGAGCGACAAGCTCGGCATGATCGAGTATGGCGAGGGCGACCAGGCCGTGTTCCTGGCCCGCGACCTCGGCCGCAGCCGCAACTACAGCGGTGCGACCGCCCAGAAGATCGACGAGGAGGTCAAGACCCTGATCGACGGCGCCTACGCCAAGGCCAAGACGATGCTGCTCCAGCACAAGGACAAGCTCGACGCCATCGCCGCCGCCCTGCTCGAGTTCGAGACCCTCGACGGCAGCCAGATCAAGGACATCATGGAGCACGGCCGCATGCTCAACCCGCCGCCGCCGCCCACCAAGGCCGCCACCCCGCCGCCCCTGCCCACCACCCCGGAAAACCGTCCGGCCAAGCAGGACGACGAGGAGGAAGGCGGCCTGCCCGGCGAACTGGCTGGCGTGCCCGCCTGATCCCGCAGATTTCCAATCTCCATCCAGAAAGGCCAGGCCCTCACAGGCCTGGCCTTTTTTTTGGACGGAATCTCCAATATCCAACAAGGAAGTCCCAATCATGAAGGAGACAGAGCTCTGAACTTGGGCCTTGGACATTCCTTGTTCGAGATTCATCATTCCTGTTCCCCCTGGCCTGGCCCGGGGTCTTCCCAGCAGAGGGAATATCCAACAAGGAAGTCCCAATCATGAAGGAGGCAGAGCTCAGAACTTGGGCCTTGGACATTCCTTGTTCGATATTCATCATTCCTGTTCTCCCGGCCACGGTCGGCTTCGCCGCTTGCTATACACGTATAGCGGATGTAGACTTTCCTCATGCTTGCCATCCGACTCGATCCCGAAATCGAAGGCCGATTGGAACGTTTGGCCAAAAAGACCGGACGCACCAAGACCTTCTACGCGCGCGAAGCGATCCTCGAACACCTGGAGGATTTGGAGGATCTCTATCTGGCCACGCAACGTCTGGAGCGTCCGGCCAAGACCTATTCCGCCGAGGAAGTGAAGCATGAGCTGGGTCTATAGGTTCGACGAACGGGCGCTGAAGGAACTCCGCAAGCTCGGCAAACAGGCCCAGCGCGACATCGTCGCCTACCTCGACGAGCGGGTCACCGGTGATCATGATCCGCGCCGTTTCGGCAAGGGTTTGAAGGCGGACTTGGCCGGGCTGTGGCGCTACCGGGTCGGCGATTACCGCATCCTTTGTCAGATCAGGGACGGTGAGCTTCTGGTGCTGGTGGTCGCCGTTGGACACCGCAGGGAGGTTTACGAGTAGCGGATCCATGGCTTGCCGCCTTTTCCCCTTGCCTGGCCTTCCACCTTTCTCCGGGCCTGGCCGGGCTGCCCCGCGGTGTCTTCCCAGCAGAGAGAATCTCCAATATCCAACAAGGAAGTCCCAATCATGAAGGAGACAGAGCTCTGAACTTGGGCCTTGGACATTCCTTGTTCGAGATTCATCATTCCTGTTCTCCCGGCAAGACCGGCCCTGCCGCGGCTGTTTCAGGTCCATGTTCCGCCTCCTGCTCCCTGCCCTGCTTGTCCTGACGCTGCCCTCTGCTTTCGCCCAGCAGGCCAAGACCGGCAAGAAGCCGCCGGCGCCCTTCCGCTGGGTGGCGCCGATGGAAAACGCCGCGTGGGCGCGCCAGATCCTGCCGGAGGGCGTGCGCCATGCGACCTTCCGCAGTCCGTCGATGGGCATCGACGTCGGCTACTATGTCTATTTGCCGCCCGGCTACGACAGCGGTGCGCAGCGTTACCCGGTGGTCTACCACCTGCACGGGGGTCGCCCGGGGGCGGAAAACAAGGCCGTGCGCCTGGCAGCCCACATCGACAAAGCCATCCGCGCCGGGCAGATCGAGCCGACGATCTATGTCTTCCCCAACGGCGGGCCGGTGAGCTGGTATGACATGACCGACCGCCCCAACGCCCTCGGGGAATCGGTTTTCGTCAAGGAACTGATCCCGCACATCGATCGCACCTGGCGGACCTGGGGCACGCGCGAGGGCCGGGCCCTGGAGGGGTACTCACAGGGCGGGCGCGGCGCGACGCGCATCCTCTTCAAGCATCCCGAGCTGTTCCTGTCGGGGGCACCCGGCGGTTCCGGTTACGGGCCGGAGCGGACGATCCGCGACCACGAGGGCCGCGAGTCCGACTCCCTGCGCATCCTGCCGCTCGGCTACAACGCCTGGGACCTGGCCAAGGCCTACGCGGCGCGGCAGGAGCGTCCCGCCCTGAGCCTGCTGCTCTGGGATGGCACGAAGTGCTTCAACTACGCCGACAACCTGGCCTTTGCCGAGCACCTGAAGACGCTGGGCATCGAGCACGGCTTCCTCAGCCTCGAGGGCGTCGGCCACAGCGCGGTCGACAGCTACGAAAAGGACGGCCTGACGCTCATGCGCCACCACCAAAAGACTTTTGCAGCGCACCGGCCGAAACCCTGATTCTGACGCTTGCTTCAAGCCGCCGCCGGCGTGGCCAGTCGGACCAGCAGGTGGTCAAGCGCGGTCAGGTCGAAGGCCCAGTGGATCTCGAGGTCGGCCAGGCGCGGCGCGTAGCTGCCGGCGGCGCGGCCTCCCACCAGCAGGGCGGTCGACGACGGCAGCATTTCGCGGATCTTGCGCAGCTTGCCCTCGATGACCGGGCAGTGGGGCGGGTAAACGACGCTGAGGGCAACCGCACGGGCGTTGCGGCCGCGGGCACAGGCGACAATTTCCTCGCTCGGCAGGTTCGGGCCAAGGTAGGTGACCCGCCAGCCGAGGTCGCGGGCGGAGACGGTGGCGAGCAGGGCGCCGAGTTCGTGAACCTCGCCGGCCGGGGTGGTGATGATGATTTCCGGCGCCGAGGGCGCGGTCTGGCTGCCGGGCACCGGCGTGACGAGGAACTCGCGCAGCACGGCGGTCGCCATGTGTTCATGACCCGGCCGCAGGCTGCCCTGCTGCCAGGACAGGCCGATGCGTTCGATGAGGGGGCAGACGACCTGGTGCACGCAGCAGCGCAGGCCGAATTCGAGGCGGGCCTCCTGCAGCAGGCGGCGCAGGCGTTCGCCATCGTAGGCCTTGGCGGCTTCCATGCAGGCCTGAATGTACTGCTCGACCGTGGCGCCGGCGCCAGGGGCGGGCGCAGGTTCGGCGCGGGGCGCCTCCAGAAGACCGGCCGCCACGGCGGTGCCGGCGCGACTCTTCTGCAGCAGGGCATCAAGCTGGTCGGTCTCGAGTCGGGCGACACTGCCAATGCGGTGGCCGCATTCCGTCAACTCGCGGAGCAGGCGCAGGCGGGTGATCTCCTCGTCGCAGTAGAGCCGGCGGTTCGTGCCGGTGCGGGTCGGGGTGAGCGCGCCGTAGCGACGCTCCCAGATGCGGATCACGTGGGGTGTGACGCCGCTGCGCAGGCTGGCGACTTGGATGGTGGCGGGCATTGCAGAAACTTCGGTAGCAGGGTGCGCAGCGGGGTTGGTTCTTGCCAAAGGGCGGCCGCCGCGCTTTACGGTCAGGAATACGTGGTGTTTTCCCTGCCGGGCGCACCGTTCTCAACTCCTTTTTGCCATGCTCAACCTCATCTGGGCTCTTCTTCTGCTCACTGGCCTCGTCGCCGCGGCCTGGTTTGGCCGGTTTTCCGGCGACAGCGGCGTGACCGCCTCGGCCCTGGCCATGACCGAAACGGCGGTCATGGGCATCGCCCTGCCGCTGGCCGGCATGATGATGTTCTGGCTGGGCGTCATGCGCCTCATGGAAAAGGCCGGCCTGCTCGAGGCCGCCGCGCGCCTCGTGGCCCCGGTCATGCGCCGGCTCTTCCCCGACGTGCCCGCCAACCACCCGGCGATGAGCTCGATGATCCTCAACCTGTCGGCCAACATGCTCGGGCTCGGCAACAGTGCGACCCCGCTCGGCCTCAAGGCGATGACCCACCTGCAGGAGCTCAACCCGCACAAGCAGACCGCCAGCAACGCCATGGTCACCTTCCTGGCGATGAACACCGCCGCCTTCACCCTGCTGCCGTCGAGCGTCCTCAACTACCTGACCGCAGCCGGGGTGAAGGGCGCCCACCAGGTCATCGTGCCGACCATCCTTGCCACCGCCGGCACCACCCTGACCGCGATCCTGGTGGCGCGCGGCCTGCAGGGCCTGCCGGTTTTCCGCTCGCGGCCCGACGACACCGACAGCGCCGCCACCGCGGCTGCCGAGAGCCCGCGCCCGACCGGCCGCAAGACCCGCCTGCTCACCGGCCTGCTGCTCCTGCTGTTCGGCGCCGGCCTGGTCCTCGAACTCGGTCCGCCCTCGCTGCGCGAACGCACCCTCGAAGCCACCGGCCTGTCCCAGGTGCTGGAAGCCTCGCAGGCCCGCGCCCAGGCACCGGCCGCCGCCGTGCAGCCCCCCGAGACGCCGGAGGAGCCGCCCGCCTGGCGCCGGCTGATGAATGCCGGCTCCGGTGCCGCCATCCCGCTCCTGCTGGTGGTGACGCTCGCCGTCGCCCTCAACCGTGGAGTCAAGGTTTACGAGGAATTCGTCGAGGGCGCCAAGGAGGGTTTCGCCATGGCCACCCGCATCATGCCCTTCCTGGTCGCCATGCTGGTCGCCCTCGCCATTTTCCGCAGTTCCGGCGCCCTGCTCATCCTCGAGCTGCTGCTGGCACCGCTGCTCAACCTGATCGGCTTCCCGGTCGAACTGCTGCCCATGGCGCTCATGCGCCCACTCAGCGGCAGCGGTTCGGTCGGCGTGCTCAACGAGATCCTGACGCGGCCGGAAGCCAGTGAAACCCTGAAGTTCACCGCCGCCATCATGTTCGGCTCGACCGAGACAACCTTCTACGTGCTCGCCGTGTACTTCGGCTCGGTCGGCATCCGCAAGATCCGCCATGCCATCCTCGCCGGTCTCACCGCCGACGCGGTCGGCATGATGCTGTCGGTCGTCATGGGCCGGTTGATGTTCGGCTGAACCAGGGGCCTCAGCCCCCCTGCACCGGCGGCATGAGCGCCAGTTCGAAGCCCTCGTGCAGGGCGGCCTCGCGGCGCACGTAGGCGTGGTCGAGCGCCAGCAGCAGGGCCGCATCCCACTCGCGCAGGGCCGGCCAGCGCGCGAAAAGATCGCGCTCCAGCAGTTCGCCGACGGTCGCCGGTGCCTCGCTCACCGCCAGTTCGGTGCAGCCGGTGATGTCCTGCAGCAGGGAGAAAAACAGCACGCGTCCGTTCATGGCTTGAGAATGCCGATGCACGGCAGGTTGCGGAAGCGGCCCCGGTAGTCCATGCCGTAGCCGACCACGAATTCGTCGCCGATCTCGAAGCCGCAGTAGTCGAGCGGCACCTCGGTCGTGCGCGGTCGGATCTTGTTGAGCAGGACCCCGAGGCGCAGCGAGGCGGGTCGCTCGGCCAGCAGGCGCTCGCGCAGAGTGGCCAGGGTCAGGCCGGTGTCGTAGATGTCGTCGAGCAGCAGCACGTCCTCGCCTTCCAGGCTCAGCCCGGGCGGCCAGGCCAGGCGCACCTCGCCGGTGGAGCTCGTGCCGCCGTGGTAGCTGCTGGCGCCGAGACTGACCAGCCGCACCGGCAGGTCGAGCCGGCGCAGCAGGTCGGCGACAAAAAACAGGGCGCCGTCCATGAGGGCGACCACGGTCAGCAGGCGGCCGCGGTAGTCCGCCTCGATGCGCGCCGCAAGCTCGCCGACGCGGGCATGGATCTGCTCCGCGCTGAGCAGGGTGCGGTCGAGGTCGCTGAGGAGTCCAGTGGGATCGGCCATGGCAAGATTTTCCCAACAAGGCGCAAACTGCGGATTGCCGCAACGGTCTGGCGCGCGTTTCTTCCAGCATCATGATGGATTTCCCGCCCGACACCCTGCGCGACCTGCGCGTCAGCTACGAACTCGACAGCCTCATCGAGTCAACCGCCCCGGCCGATCCGCGGGAGCTGTTCCGCGCCTGGCTGAAGGACGCCCTCGATCATGGCCTGGCCGAGCCGAATGCCATGACCCTGGCGACGATCGGCGAGGACGGCGGTCCATCGGCACGCACGGTCCTGCTCAAGGGCCTGAACGACGACGGCCTGCATTTCTTCACCAACTACGACAGCCGCAAGGGCCGCGAACTTGCCGCCAACCCGCGCGCCAGCGCGGTCTTCCTGTGGGCGCCGCGCCACCACCAGGTCAGCGTCCGCGGTGTGGTGCGCAAGCTGCCGCGCAGCGAGGCGGAGAGCTATTTCGCCGCCCGTCCCGCCGGTCACCAGATCGGCGCCTGGGTGTCCGAGCAGAGCCGGGTCATCCCCGGGCGCGAGTGGCTGGAGCAGCGCGAGAAGGAAATGCGCGAGCGCTTTGGCGACGGCCCCATCCCCTGCCCGCCCTTCTGGGGCGGCTACGTGCTCGAGCCCGAAGAATTCGAATTCTGGCAGGGCCGGGTCAGCCGCCTGCACGACCGCCTGCGCTACCGCCGCGAGGGCGAGGGTTGGAAAATCGAGCGCCTCAGCCCCTGACCGCCGGTTTTCTCTGGCAGCCGCGCCAACCCCGGCTTTTTTGGCCGCATGAACCGCCGTCGCCTGCTCGCCACCGCCGCCTCCGGACTCGCCGCACCCTTCGTGCGCGCCCAGAGCAAAACCTCCCTGCAGGGCGCGGTCATCGGCCATGGCGCGCACCGCTATCAGGTCGATCTGAACTGGTGCCAGGCCGACCGCGCCAAGCACCCGGTGAAGAACTGCCACGAGATGGTTCAGGACGCGCAGGGGCGGCTGTTCCTGATCACCGATGAGGCCAAGAACAATGTGCTCATTTTCGACAAAGACGGCCGCGTGCTCGACGCCTGGACCCTGAACTGGCGCTCGGGCCATGGTCTCAGCCTCGACACCAGCCGCGGCGGCGAGCACCTCCTGCTCTGCGATCCCGGCAGCGGCACCGTCTTGAAGACCACCCTCACCGGCGAGGCCGTGCTGCAACTGCCGCACGCCCACGCCTGCGGCGCCTACGAGCCCAACCTGAAGTATGCGCCCACCGAGGCCGCCGCCGCGCCCAATGGCGACCTTTATGTGGCCGACGGCTACGGCTCGCAGTTCATCCTGCACTTCGACGCCCAGGGCAAGTTCGTGCGCAAGTTCGGCGGCATCAGCACCCAGGCGATGAACGCCGGCAAGTTCATGCAGGCCCACGGGGTCGCCATCGACCGGCGCGGCCCGGAGCCGCTCGTGCTCTGCACCGAGCGCATCCGCAACGAGTTCCACTGGTACAGCCTCGCCGGCGAGTACATTCGCTCCGTCTACCTGCCGGGCGCCTACCTGAGCCGGCCGGTGCTGGCTGGTGACCTGCTGCTCTCCGGCGTCTGCTTCGGCATGAAGCCGGGCGATTACCGCATGTGGCGCGAGCGCGGTTTCATCGTCATCCTCGACCGCGACAACCGCGTCGTCTCCGCCCCCGGCGCGCACGCACCCAAGCTCGACAAGGAGGGGCAGGTCGGCCTGCTGCTGCAGAACGAGCCGGTGTTCCGCAACGTGCACGATGTCGGCGTCGATGACGCCGGCGACCTGTACGCCTGCCAGTGGAATGCCGACCAGGTCTACCCCTACAAGCTGCGCCGCGTCTGATCAGGGCTTCGGCGGCAGGGCATAGATCGCCTGCACCCCCAGCTTCGCCGCCAGCTCCCGGCCGCGCTCGGGACCGAGCACGCACAGCGCGGTCGCCAGGGCATCGCTGGTGGTGGCGTCGGCGGCGATCACCGAGCAGGCGATGCGTTCCGTCAGCCCCAGGCCGGTGACCGGCGAAACGATGTGCGAGTAGCGCACGCCGTCGAGTTCGAGGAACTGGTAGAGGTCGCCCGAGGTCGACACCGCGCAGTCGGCCAGCGTCAACTCGCGCAGGTCATCGTCCTCGCCGGGCCGGGTGAAGGTGCGCAGCTTGACCGGCCAGCCGGCGGCGCCCGGCGGCGGCTGGCCCACCGCGGTGTCGCCGCCCGCCTGCACGACCGCCCGCTCCAGGCCGTGCTCGCGCAGCAGGCGCAGGCAGGCGTCGGCCGCATAACCCTTGGCAATGCCCCCCAGATCCAGCAGGGTGCCCGGCGGCAGCGTCACCTCGCGCGTCGCCGGCTCCAGACGAATCTCGCGCCAGCGCGCCGCCGCCTCCAGGCCGCGCCGCACCCGCTCGACCGGCGGCAGCTTGCCCGTGCGCCGCGTGCGCCGCCAGAGCTGGCTCAGATGCCCGCAGGCCGGATTGAAGGCACCCCCGGTGGCGACCGCCATGGCCTGTGCCCGCTCCAGCACGTTGAACAAGTCCGGACTGACCGTCATGGGTCGCACCGCCTCCGGCGCGCAGAGCCGCATCAGTTCGCTGGTCGGATCGTAATCCGTGCACACCGCCTGCAGCTGCGCGATGCGCTCAAAGCAGGCCGCCGCCGCCTTCTCCGCCGTCGCCCGATCCCCGGCGTAACAGGCGATGCGAAAGGTGGTCGCCATGCCCGGCCCGCTGAAATCAAAGCGCTCCCCGGCTCGCCCGGCGGCCACCGCCGCCAGCAGGCCCAGGAAGATCACGAAACAGCGCATCAGCCTGCAAGATAGACCGAATTCGAGTCGGGAAAATGGAAAACGGTTCTCGGTTCTCGGTTCTCGGTTCTCGGTTCTCGGTTCTCGGTTCTCGGTTCGAGGTTCGAGGTTCGGCACTTGGGCGTTGGTCATTCCTTGTTGGACATTCAGTCTTTCTTCCCCATCACCACGCCCACCCGCAGCCTCCGCAAAACCCCTTCCCGGTCCCGCGTATCCCTCCTCCCCCATGCTGCGTTCCGCCCTGCTTCTCTTCTTTGCCACGATGGCCGTTTCGGCCCAGGCCGACACCCAGGCCGCCCTGCGCGTGCTGCGCGACGAATGCCTTGGCTGCCACAAACCCGGCAAGGCCAAGGGCGGGCTGCTGCTCCATGCCCACGACAAGATGATGAAGGGCGGCGACAACGGTGCGGCGGTCGTGCCCGGCAAACCCGACGAAAGCCCGCTCTACCACCTCGCGCTGGCCGATGCGGATCCGCACATGCCGCCCAAGAAGCAGCTCGATACCGCCGCACTCAACGCCCTCAAGGCCTGGATCGCCGCCGGTGCGCCCTGGGACGAGGCCGTGTTCAATGAACCCCCCGCGCCGAAGGCCGTGAAGTTCACCCCCATGCCCGAGGCCTGGCAGCCGGTGCTGGCCATGGCGCTGTCGCCCGATGAAAAGACCCTGGCGGTCGCCCGCGCCCAGCGCATCGCACTCATCGACCTCGCCGCCAAGGACACGCCGGTGGCCGCCTACCTCGAAGGCCATGTCGAGCCCGTGCAATCCCTTGCCTGGACTCCCGATGGCCGCACCCTGCTCTCCGGCGGCTACCAGAATGTCCGCGTCTGGGATGTCGGCCAGCGCAAGGAAGTGCGCCGCCTGGAGCAGTCGCTGGTCGGCAACGTCACCGCCCTGGCCGCCACCGCCAGCCAGGTGTTCGCGGCCGACGGCGAGGCCGGCGGTGCCGGTTTCCTGCGCCAGTTCGATCTCGCCAGCGGCGCCCTGCTCGCCACCTGGAAGGCGCATGACGACAACATCAGCTCGCTGCGTCTGTCCGCCAAGGGCGACCGCCTGCTGAGCGGCGGGGCCGACAAGATGGCCCGCCTCTGGGACACCGCGACGCGCAAGCTGATCGCTTTCTACGAGGGCCACACGAACCACGTGCACTCGGTCGCCTTCAACCACGACGCCAGCCAGATCGCCACGGCCGGGGCCGACCGCGAAGTCAAGGTCTGGGACGTCGCCAGCCGCGAGCAGGACGTGTCGCTGGGCGACAAAAAATCGGTCTACGTCGGGGTCGCCTGGACGCCCGACGGCAAGGCTCTCGCCGCCATCACCGACAAGGGCCTGGGCAGTGTGTTCACCGAACTGCAAAAGCACGATGGCGCCCAACGCAGCGCGACCGCCAAGGAACGCAAGCTGACGAGCGTCGGCGCGCCGCTGACCAGCGTGCTCATCACGGCCGACGCGAAAACCGTCTTTGCCGGCGGCTTCGACGGCAAGGTCTACCGCTGGAATGCGACCGATGGCAAAACCGCCGGGGTGATTCAACCCTGAGTCGGCGTCACGAGCGAGGCACAGCGCCCCTTCCGCTGAAGCCCAGGCCCCCGCCTCAGCTTACCGCGGCCGTTCCCAACTCCAGACCCGCGGCGAGCGCTTGCCCGGCCGCGCTTCCCCACCTGGGATGACGAGTCGCCCACGCCACTCGGCCAGGGCCGTCGTCACCAGCGAGAACGGCACCTCGCCGGCCTGCGCCCATGTGTTGGTCCGGGGATCGTAGGCCAGCACGTCGCGCGGAAAACCCGGGTGCCGGTCCTTCGGCTCAAAGGCCGCGTTGGCGCCATCGTCACCGCCGATCACCCACAGGCGCCCCTCCACCACCGGCGCCGGTCCGGGGGCGGCGACAGCGACCCGCGGCAGGTCGGCCAAGCGTCGCCAGCCCTGGTCCGGGCGGAACTGCCAGGCATCGCGCAACCACTCGCGCGCGGGTTTGCCATCGGCCCCGGCTTTCAAAGCCGCGCCACTGAACAAGTAGAGGGCTCCCTCATGCGCGCCCAGCGTCGCCAGGATGCGCGCCGGACCGGGACAGGGCGTGCCTTCACGCCAGCCGTCCGCCGGGTTGGCGAGATCCAGTGACCACAGCACCGCCAGGGCCTGCGTGGCATCGGGGCGTTCCGCTCCGCCGGCAAGGTAAAGCGTGCCGTCGAGCACGGCGCCCGCCATGAGGGCGCTGGCTTTCGGCAGCGGCGGCAGCGACTCGATGTGCAGTGCGTCGCCCCTCTTGCGCAGGCGGAAGACCTCGCGGAAATGCCCGGTCGCATCGCTGCCCCCGGCGCAGATCACGCCATCGGGGGTCGTCACCGACACACCATAACCGTTCGGCTTCGGCAGGCGGCCCAGCCGCTGCCAGTCGCCCTCCGGGTCGGTCAGGGCGAAGACCGTGTCATACCAGGTTTTCGTGCCGCCGCGCCAAGGCGGCGCATCGGGAAAGTTCGCTCCCCCGGCGACCAGCAGGGCATCGTCGCTCACCCCGGCAAACACCCCCGCAAAGCCCTCGGCATCCGGCAGGGGCGGCAGGGAACGCCAATCCGCCGCCGGCGACAGCAGCGGCACGAGCAGGGGCAGCAAGCGCTTCATGTCCCCAGCCTAGAGCAGCCGTGTGAGAACCGAAACAGGAAAGGCCAACCCACGGGATGCATTTCCCGGCCGCCCAAAACCAGGGACCGCCGGCCCTTCACGCCATTTCCGTTGCGCGGGTCAAGCACGTGTCGGCTCCGGCTCAAAAGTGTCGTCTTCCGCAATGTCCGGAATGCCCACGACGAGCACACGCATCTGGCCGCGCGCACCGTGGACCACGCCGGGCGGGATGTGAATGAGCGACCCCTTCGCCACCGGGTGCACGACACCGTCGAGCACCATCTCGCCGGTGCCTTCGAGCACGTAGTACAACTCGGTCGAGCGCTTGTGATAGTGCGGCTTGGCACCGTCAATGTCCACCGCGTGTGCCCAGGCCGCCGGCCCGTGTTCGGCGTCCTCCCGACTGATCAGGCGATCGCGCCAGCCACAGATGCTGCGCTCGCGCGGCGTGTGCCCTTCGTGACGAATGAAAAGAGGACCGGAAGAGGGATTCATGAATCAAGGATTGGCCAATACACCTCAAACTAGAATCAACTCAACCCTCGCGCACCCTTCTTAAAGATTTTGTGGGGTTTTTTGAAACTATGATTCCTCAGAAAATCCCTCGCGAACAATCAACGCGCCGCGGACCTCACCCACGCCAGTCTCCATCGCTCTCGCCATCCCCCATTGACTTCCGCCCCGGCCCGTCAAGGATGGCCGGCCCATGCGTCTCCGTTCCTTCCAAGGTCTTGTCCCCGCCCCCCAGCACGCCGCCGCCGTTGCCGCCGTGCCCTACGACGTTGTCAACCGCGAGGAGGCCCACGCCCTCGCCAAGGACAACCCGATCAACCTGCTGCATGTCGACCGTGCGGAGATCGACCTGCCGGCCGAGGTCGATCCCTACTCGCCCGCCGTCTATGCCCAGGCGCGCGCCACCTTTGAAAAGCTGCAGGCCGACGGCGTGCTCGTCCGCGAGGAAGCTCCCTGCCTTTACCTGTATCGCCAGACCATTGGCAACCACAGCCAGACCGGCCTGGTCGGCGTCTGCCACACCGAGGACTACGAGCAGGACCTGATCAAGAAGCACGAGAAGACCCGCCAGGACAAGGAGGACGACCGCACCCGCCTGGTCGACAGCCTCAGCGCCAACACCGGCCCGATCTTCCTCACCTACCGCGGCCAGGAGACGATCGACCGCACCATTGCCGACCACATGGCGGCGAACCCGGCCCAGCACGATTTCACCGCGCCGGATGGCGTCCGCCACCAGGTCTGGCGCCTGCCGGCCTGCGTGACGGCCGAACTGGAGGAAGCCTTTGCCCGCCTTGTGCCCGCCGCCTACGTGGCCGATGGCCATCACCGCGCCGCCAGTGCCTGGCGCGTCAGCCGCCTGCGCCGCGAGCAGAACCCGGCCCACCGCGGCGACGAGGACTACAACTGGTTCCTGTGCGTGCTCTTCCCGGGCAACGAACTCAGCATCCTGCCCTACAACCGCGCGATCAAGGACCTCAACGGCCGCAGCCCGCAAGCCTTCCTGGAAGAGGTCGGTCGCATCTTCCAGATCGCGCCCGCCACCGACAAGGCCCCCAGCCAGCCGGGCCACGCCCGCATGTACCTCGGCGGCCAGTGGTACGCGCTGCAGTGGCAGCCGGCACCGGATGCCAGCCCGATCGACGTGCTCGACGTCAGCATCCTGCAGGACCGCCTGCTGCAACCGGTGCTCGGCATCGACGACCCGCGCACGAGCAAGCGCATCGACTTCATCGGCGGCATCCGCGGCACGGCCGAGCTGGAAAAGCTGGTCGACAGCGGCGAGCACGCGGTCGCCTTCAGCCTCTACCCGGTGACCGTGGACCAGCTCATGGCCATCGCCGACGCCGGCCAGATCATGCCGCCGAAGAGCACGTGGTTCGAGCCGAAGCTGCGCTCCGGTTTGTTCATCCACACGTTCTGAGGCGACCGGCCAAGCCAGTCCCCCTGCCGCCCCCAAGGCAGGCAATTCACCCATGCCGCTTTTTTCAAGCCCCACAGGTGGATTTCCCTTGGTGGACAAACCGTTTTATGCTGATTTGGCTGAAATTCCCAATCCTCCTCCTCTCATGTCCCCCCTTCGTCCATTCGTCGCCGGCCTACTGGTTGTCTGCCTGTCCTCCTGCTCGCTCGGAGTCGGCAAGCACCAAAACGTCATCGTCAACTCCAACGTGCCGGCCAGCCTGATCGTGAACGGCACCCCCCAAGGCACCACTCCCCAGACCGTCAAGGCGCAACGCAACAAAACGCTGGCCCTGGTGGCGACGGCACCCGGCTATCTGCCGGCGACGAAATCCGTCGATCGACAGATCAGCAGCACCGGCATGCTCGACATTGTCGGCGGCCTGTTCATCGGTCTGCCTTTCCTCGGTCTGCTCTCGGCGGGCGCGTGGGAGCTGGAAGAAAGCAACATCTTCCTGCACCTCGAGAAAAAGTGACTTCCGCAGCCCGCCTCACGGCACCGGCCGCAGGTCGTAGCAGGCGAGCTTCTCCTTCTGGCGGACGATGAGTCGGCCGTGACTGAGCGCCGGCGAGGTGCAGCCCATGCCGTCGATCCTCAGGCGCGCCAGGGTCTCGTACTGATCGGGCTTGGCGCGCAGCACGCGCAGGTGCGAGCCGTTGTTTTCATAGACGAGCAGCTTGCCGTCAGCCAGGATCGGCGAGGTGATCGTGCTGTTCACCTCGTTCTCCAGCCAGGTGATCTTGCCGGTGGCCAGCTCGACGCACTGGTGCTTGCCGCCGCAGGTGAGATAAACGTGATCCTCGTGCAGGATCGGGCTGCCACTGTAGCGCACCGTCACCCAGAAGTGCGACCAGACCGGCTTGGGCGCGGCGTCCTTTTGATACTGGTAGGCGCGCAGGCCGACATCCTTGGCACCACTGTAGATGACCAGCCAGTCGCCCTGGCTGACCGGGGTCGACTGCCCGCCGCCCTCGACGGTCCAGCGCACCTCGCCGCTGTCCGGGGCCAGGCCATACAGGCTGTTGCCGCCGACCACCAGCAGCACGGGCGGACCCGAGGCCGGCTTCCACCAAGCCGGGCTGCCGGTGTTGCCGCGCGCGCTCTTCTGTTCCCAGAGCAGCTTGCCGTCCTTCGCCTCAAAGGCCTGGGCATGACCGGCGGCCATGAACACCGTGCCATCCACCACCAGCGGTGAGGCGGCGGGACCGCCCGACGGCAGAGCCGCCTTCCAGCGCAGCTTGCCGTCCTCGGCACCGACACAGTAGAGGTGGGTGCTGCCGGCAAAAAAGGCCTGGCCATCGACCACCGCCGCGGTGCTGCTGGAACTGCGGCCGGTGGGCTTGCCCGCCTCCTCAAACTTCCACAGCTCCTTGCCGGTGTTGAGATCGAGGCAGACCAGCACGTCCTTGGCGACCTTGACCGTGTTGGGCACGGCGGCGAGCAGCTTTTGCTTGAGCGGCTCGCTCAGCTTTTCCTCGTCCATCCAGCGACGCAACTCGTCGGCGTTGGCAAAGGGCTTGCCCTGGCGCTTGGAGACCTTGTCGAGTTCCTCCAGCGGAAAGGCCGTGCGACCGGCACGGAAGCGCGAGGCCACCCAGCCGCCGAGGGAAACCTGCTCCTTCTCGTTGAGGTTCTCCCGGGTCCACTGCTGGATCCACGCGTCGAGCTTCTCGCCGCGCAGGCGCGAGCTGAGCGACAGGCGCGCCGCCTCCAGCTTCTCGCGCAGCTCCGGCGAGGTGCCGCGATGGTTGAGTTGCTGCATGACCTCGGTGTCGATCTCGCGCGACTCGGAGGGCACGCGCTCGTGCCAGACCACGGAAAGATAGACCCGCTCGCCCACCACCACCGGACTGCCGTGGCCGCCGTAGTGGTCACTCGGGATGAAGCCGCTCTCCCAAACCTTCTTCAGACCAGCCTCGGGGAAGGTCTCGGCGATCGGTGTGGTGTCCGTGGAAACCCCATCGCGCGCCGGCCCGCGCCACTGCGGCCAGTCGGCCAGAACGGGACTGCTGAACAGGGCGAGACAGAGGCCGAGGGAGCGGGACGGATTCATGGGTGTGCGACAGGAACGCCCCGGCCACCAGCCGCCTTTCGCCGGGTCGCCACCCCAACCTTCGTCGCCGGGCTGAAAGAGCCTTTTGCGGGCGCCCGTTAGCCTTCGGGTCCCATGCCGAAAGCCACCTCCCTGCCCGCCACCTGCCTGGCTTTGCTGACCGCCCCCGTGCTGGGCGCGGCTGATGCGGACTTTTTCGAGAAACGCATCCGGCCCCTGCTCGCCGAGCACTGCACGGAATGCCACGGGGCCGACAAACAGAAGGGCGGACTGCGTCTCGATCACCGAGCCGGCTGGCAGCAGGGCGGCGATTCCGGCCCGAGCCTGGTGCCCGGTGCCCCCGACACCAGCCTGCTCTGGAAGGTGGTCAGCTACGAGGATCGCGACCTGAAGATGCCGCCCAAGCAAAAGCTCAGCGACCGCGATCTCGCCGACCTGCGCACCTGGATCGCCAGCGGCGCGCACGACCCGCGCGACACGGTGCCCGGCGCCAGCTCGCTGGCCGGCTCGCCCAAGGCTGACGCCAGCTTCTGGTCTTTCCAACCGCCCGTGGCCCAGCCGCCGCCCGCCGTGCGCCAGACCGACTGGCCGGTGCGCTCCATCGATCGCTTCATCCTTGCCGAGCTGGAGGAAAAAGGACTGAAGCCCGCGCCCGATGCCGATCCGCGCGCGCTGGTGCGCCGCCTCAGCTTTGATCTCACCGGCCTGCCGCCCAGCCAGGAACAGGTCGAGGGCCTTGCCAGTGGCAAGCTCCGCTACGAGGCTCTGGTCGACAGCCTGCTCGCCAGCCCGGCCTTCGCCGAGCGCTGGGCCTCCCACTTCATGGACCTGACCCGCTTCGCCGAATCCTCCGGCGGCGGCCGCTCCCTGCCCTTCAAGGACGCCTGGCGCTTCCGCGACTACCTGCTCGAAAGCCTGCGCGACAACGCGCCGGTCGACCGCATGATCCGCGAAATGGTCGCCGGCGACCTGCTGCCCGCCCGCGACAGCGCCGAGCGCCGGCGCCAGCTCACCGCCACCGGCTTCCTTGCGCTCGGGCCCACGAACTACGAGGAGCAGGACAAGCAGATGCTGCGCATGGACATCGTCGACGAGCAGCTCGACACGATCGGCAAGTCCTTCCTCGGCATGACGATCGGCTGCGCCCGCTGCCACGACCACAAGTTCGACCCGATCTCGACGCGCGATTACTACGCCCTCGCCGGCATCCTGCGCAGCACGCAGACCCTGAAAAATTACACGGACAACGTCGCCCACTGGATCGACACCCCGCTGCCCTACGAGGGTGAACAGGAGGCACAGCTGCAGGCCAAGGAAAAGCGGCTGGCGGAACTCAAGGCCGAGCAGGCCAGGCTGAAGAATGAACTGCGCGACCTCGGCGGCGCCAGCCTGCGCCGGCAGACCCGCATCGCCATCGCCGACCTGCCCGGGCTGGTCATCGACGACAGCCAGGCCGCGAAGGTTGGCGACTGGAAGCCTTCGGTCCTGGTGAAACCCTTCATTGGCGAGGGCTATGTGCACGACAGGACCGGCAGCAAAGCCGAGCGCACCATCACTTTCACGCCGAAAATCACCCAGGCCGGCCGCTACGAGATCCGGGTCGCCTTCATCGGCGGTCCCGATCGCGCCGGGCGGGTGCAGGCCGACCTCCTGCATGCCGACGGCGAGGAGACGGTGTTCTTCTCCGAAACCGCCGCCGAGATGGAGGGGCTGCAGTTCGCCAGCCTCGGCACCTGGCGCTTCGAGGCGAACGGCCAGGGCTTCGTGCAAATCACCACGGCCGGTGCCGACGGCGTCGTGACGATCGATGCCGTGCAGTTCCTGCCCGAGGGTGGCAACACCACGCCGGCCCTCGCCACTGGCAAAACCGGCGACGGCGAAAAACGCGTCAAGGCGCGCCTGGCCGAGGTGCAAAAGCAAATCACGGAGACCGAAAAAACCGGCCCCAGTCGCGCGGAAGTGATGTCGGTCAGCGAAGACAGCCAGCCCGAGGATGCGCGCGTGCACATCCGTGGCAGCATCCGCAACCTCGGCGCGCCGGTGCCGCGCGGCTTCATCCAGGCCGCCCTCAAGGGACCGGCCCCGGTGATCCCCGCCGACCAAAGCGGACGCCTGCAGCTCGCCGAATGGCTGACGGCGCGCGACCAACCGCTCACCGCCCGCGTCTTTGTCAACCGCGTCTGGCAGTGGCTGTTCGGCACCGGCCTGGTGCGCAGCAGCGACAACTTCGGCGTCACCGGCGAGGCCCCCTCGCATCCGGCACTGCTCGACGACCTCGCCGTGCGCTTCATGGAGGAGGGCTGGAACCTCAAGCGCCTGGTCAAGGAACTCGTCATGAGCCGCACCTACCGCATGAGCAGCAAGGGACCGGCAGTGGAAAGCGATCCCGACAACCGCTTGCTTTCGCGCATGAACCGCAAGCGCCTCGACGCCGAGTGCCTGCGCGACGCCATGCTCGCCGGCGCCGGCGTGCTGGAGACCCCCTGGGGCGGCCCCAATGTCGCCGATGCCAAGGCGGTCGACTCGAACGACACCGGGGTGCAGAACCTCGAGTACAACCACCCCTTTGACGACCGCCGCCGCAGTGTCTACACCGCCGCCTTCCGCAACGTCCGCCACCCGCTGTTCGAGGTCTTCGACTTTGCCGACATCAACCAGCCGGTCGCCCAGCGCACCACCAGCACCATCGCCCCGCAGGCCCTGTACCTGATGAACCATCCGCAGGTCATCGAGCTGGCACGCGCCGCCGCGGGTCGCCTGCCCCTGGAGGGCCCGCGCGACGCCGCCCTGCGCGAGGCCTGGCGGCTCGCCCTCAGTCGCGATCCCGAGGCGCAGGAACGGGCCCTGGCCCGCGATTACCTGGACGGTGCCGTGTCCGGCAACGACGGCCCGGAGCAGGCTCGCGACGCCTGGGCGCAGCTCATCCAGACCCTCTGGGCGACGCCCGAGTTCCGCTTCCTGCACTGATATCCCCGGCGATGCGGCGGGATTTGCGGGCGCCTGAAAGGTCGTCCATGCTGCCGGCGATTTCTTCTCTTCCTATGTCCCCGTCTTCCATGACCCGCCGTGACTTCTCCCGCACCGCCGGCAGTGCCGCCGTGATCACCGCCGCCACCACCCTGCGCGCCCAGCAGAAGGCGGATTCCCAGGAAACCCTGCGCATCGGCCTGGTCGGTTGCGGCGGCCGCGGCACCGGTGCGGCCGCCCAGGCTCTCGGCGCGGAATACAACGGCAAGCTTGTCGCCATGGCCGACGTCGACGCCGGCCAGATCGAGCGCAGCATCAGCAGCCTCTCGCAGAAGTTCCCCGACCGTGTCGACGTCAAGCCGGACAAGCAGTTCATCGGCCTCGACGCCTACCAGAAGCTCATCGACTGCGGCGTCGATGTCGTGCTGCTCGCCAGCCCGCCCGGCTTCCGCCCGATGCACCTCATGGCCGCGGTCGACGCCGGCAAACACATCTTCGCCGAGAAGCCGATGGCCGTCGACACCATCGGCTACCACCTCGCCATGGCGGCGGTGAACAAGGCCAAGGAAAAGAAGCTCAACCTCGTCGCCGGCTTCTGCTGGCGCTACAGCCCCTCGCGCCGGGAGGCCTTCGGCCGCGCGCTCGGCGGCGACATCGGCAAGATCACCAGCGTCTACGCCACTTACCACACCGGCCCGGTCAAGCCGATGCCGCCGGCCAGCGCCCGCACGCCGGAGATGAGCGACGTCGAATGGCAGGTGCGCAACTGGTACAACTTCTCCTGGCTCAGCGGCGACAGCCTCGTCGAGCAGGCCGTGCACAGCGTCGACAAGATCTGCTGGGCCATGGGCGACAAGCCGCCGCAGTCCTGCATCGGCACCGGCGGCCGCCAGATCCCGGCCGAGGGCGGCAACATCTTCGACCACTTCCACGCCGCCTACGAATGGGAGAACGGCGTCATCTGCAACATGGCCTCGCGCCAGATCAAGGGCTGCCAGGGCAACAACCAGGACATCATCCGCGGTGAA
Source organism: uncultured bacterium (assembly GCA_966252325.1). Classification (GTDB taxonomy): domain Bacteria; phylum Verrucomicrobiota; class Verrucomicrobiia; order Verrucomicrobiales; family Verrucomicrobiaceae; genus Prosthecobacter. The sequence continues at coordinate 47,958 of CBINON010000028.1, forward strand.
AAGGGCGTGCTTGTCATCGGCAAGGGCGGCACCCCCTTCATCGACGGAGCCAAGCGCTGGCGCTTCCGCGGCGAGGAAAAGAACATGTACGACCTCGAGCACGAGGCCCTGTTCAACGCCATCCGCAAGGGCGAGGTCATCAACGACGGCGACCGCATGATGCTCTCCACCCTGGTCGGCATCATGGGCCGCGAGGCCGCCTACACCGGCCAGCTCATCACCTGGCAGCAGATGCTCGACTGCAAGCAGGACCTCGCGCCCGACACCCTGAAGTGGGGCGACAGCTTCCAGCCCACCCCGATGCCGATGCCCGGCGTCACCAAGTTCCTGCTCTAACTCTTCTCCCTTTTCCCTTCCCTTCCCCCATGAGCAAAAAATACAACGTCGGCATCATCGGTTACGGCTGGGCGGCCACCGCCCACATTGAAGCCATCAACGCCACCCAGCAGGCCCAGGTCACCGCCATCTACTCCTCGCGCCCGCTCGACAGCGCGGAACTCAGCGCCAAGCACGGCGGCACCATCAAGGCCTACCAGGACGTCGACGCCATGCTCGCCGACCCGGACATCCACGTCGTCGACATCACCAGCTACCCGAGCCAGCACCGCAACCAGGCGGTCGCCGCCGCCAATGCCAAGAAGCACATCATCCTCGAGAAGCCGATGGCCAACTCGCTGCAGGAGGTGCGCGAAATCGTCGCCGCCGCCGCCGCCAACGGCGTCAAGGGCTGCGTCTGCTTCGAGTGCCGCTTCTCCGGCCAGTTCCAGTCGACCAAGGCCATCATCGACCAGGGCCTGCTCGGCGACCTGCACTACGGCGAGGTCGACTACTACCACGGCATCGGCCCGTGGTACGGCCAGTTCCGCTGGAACATCGGCAAGAAGGACGGCGGCAGCGCCCTGCTGACCGCCGGCTGCCACGCGCTCGACGCCCTGCTCATGGTCATGGGCGGCGAGGTCGAAAGCGTCACCAGCTTCAGCACCAAGTCGAAGAGCGAGATCTTCGCCCCCTACGAGTACGACACCACCAGCGTCACCCTGGTGAAGTTCAAGAACGGCGCCGTCGGCAAGACCGCGGCCGTCGTCGACTGCCTGCAGCCCTACTACTTCCACACCCATCTGGTCGGCAGCCAGGGCAGCCTGCTCGACAACAAGCTGCACTCGAACAAGATCAAGACCGACAAAAAAGCCTGGGGCAGCCTGTCGATGTCGATGCTCGACTCCGGCGACGTCAGCGACCATCCCTATCAGCATCAGTTCCAGGCCTTCTTCGACGCGCTCGACGAGGCCAAGGACATGCCGCTGACCAGCTTCCCCGAGTCGCTGCGCAGCTTCGAGGTCATCTTCGCCTCCGACCGCAGCGCCGAACTCGGCGGCCAGCCGGTGCGCATCAGCGACCTCGGTTGAGTGCCCTCCCTCTTCAAGCCCGGGCCGGTTCGCCGGTCCGGGCTTTTTTGGTGCCCGGTTACTCCGCCTGCAGCCGTTCGACGGCGCGGCGGTTCGATTCAAAGGCGAAGTCGAGCGCCAGCGCCTGATCGGGCGCCAGCCAGACGATCTCCGCCACTTCCGCAGGATCCGCCCGGGTGGCGGGCGCGCCCTCCACCTGCGCGGTGTAAAAGAGGTCAAGCGTCGGCCAGAGGTAGTCCTGAAACGCGTACTCGTTCGGCAGTGTGGCCAGATGCCGAAAGGCCGCCGGCGGCAGTTCCAGCCCGGTCTCCTCGGCGACCTCGCGCGCCGCGGCCTGTTCGCCGGTTTCACCCGGTTCAATCACCCCGCCGGGCAGGCTCCAGCGCCCCAGCCCCGGTTCGTGGGCGCGGCGACAGACCAGCAGGCGCCCCGCCTCATCCAGCACCAGCGCCACCGCCGCCGGGAACGGCGTGATGAAGTGCCGGTACCCGCAGGCGCGGCAAACGAACTCGCGCGGGCCCGCCGCCGGCAGGTCCGAACCGCCGCAGCGGCTGCAATGCCGGTAGGGATTCGTCATGCCATGCCCAGTCAGGATTGCGGAACCCGAAACCGCGCCTGTGCTCAGCCCGCCGCCTCGAGTTCAGCCTCGATGCGCTTGCGCTCGCGCAGGCGGACGTTGGAATCGAGGATGCGCTTGCGCAGGCGGATGCTCTTCGGCGTCGCCTCGACGAGTTCATCGTTGGCGATGTACTCGATGGCGCGCTCCAGGCTGAACAGGATCGGCGGGGTGAGCTGGATGCCCTTGTCGCTGCCCGAGGCGCGGAAGTTGGTGAGCTGCTTGCTGCGAGTCGGATTGACCGGCAGGTCGTCCGTGCGCGGGTTTTCCCCGACGATCATGCCTTCATAGACCTGGTCGCCGGCGGTGACGAAGAGCTTGCCGCGCTCCTGGATGGTGTCGAGCGCGTAGGCCGTGGCCTCGCCGCCCTCGCTGCTGACCAGGGTGCCCGTGCTGCGGGTCTGCATGTGGCCGGCGTGCGGGGCGTACTCGCGGAACAGGTGGCTGTGGATGCCGTGACCACTCGTCAGGTTCATCAGCTCAAACTCGAAGCCGATCAGGCCGCGGGTTGGCACATAGGCCTGCAGGCTGGTGCGGCCGTTGTGGGCGCTCATGTCCTCGATCTTGCCCTTGCGCTCGGAGATGCTCTTCATGACACCGCCGAGGTAGTCGTCCGGCACGTCAACGTAGAGGGTCTCGTACGGCTCGCAGAGCACGTCGTCGATTTTCTGGGTGATGACCATCGGGCGCGACAGCAGGACCTCAAAGCCCTCGCGGCGCATCTGCTCGACCAGGACGGCGATCTGCATGGCGCCGCGGGCGCTGACATTGAAGATGCCGGCGGTGTCGGTGTCGGACACGCTGATGGTGACGTTCATCTTCTGCTCGCGGTCGAGGCGGTCCTTGATCTTGCGCGAGGTGACGTGGTCGCCCTCGCGGCCGGCCAGCGGGCCGTCGTTGACGGCGAACTGCATGACAATGGTCGGCGGGTCGATGGCCACAAACGGCAGGGCCGGCGCGTCCGGAGCCCCGGTGACGGTCTGGCCGATGTCGACGTCCTCGAAGCCGCTGATGCCGACGATGTCACCGGCGCCGCCCTCGACGCTGTCGCTGGTCGTGAGCGTGGTGTACTGGAACACCTTGGTGACCTTGACCGGCTTCGGCTTCTCGTCGGGGGTCTTGCCGAGCAGCCAGACACGGTCGCCCATCTTGACCGAGCCGCGGGTGACCTTGCCGATGGCGACGCGGCCGACGAAGTTGTCCCAGTCGATGTTGGAGACCAGCATCTCGAAGCTGCCATTCGGATCGGCGACCGGCGCCGGGATGTGCTTGACAATCTGCTCGAGCAGGAAGGTCATCTCCTGCGGCTCGCCGTCGGCCTTGTCGGTGACCCAGCCGGCGCGGGCGCTGCCGTAGACGAAGGTGGCGTTGAACTGGTCCTCGGTGGCTTCCAGTTCGAGGAAAAGCTCGAGCACCTTGTCGTGCACCGCGTGCGGCTCGATGTGCGGGCGGTCCATCTTGTTGATGAGCACGATCGGCTTCAGCCCCTGCTGCAGCGCCTTCTTCAGCACGAAACGCGTCTGCGCCTGCGGCCCCTCGTAGGCGTCCACCACCAGCATGACCCCGTCGACCATCTTCATGACGCGCTCCACCTCGCCGCCGAAGTCGGCGTGGCCGGGGGTGTCGACGATGTTGATGATGTGATCGTTCCAGTGCACCGAGGTGTTCTTGGCCTTGATGGTGATCCCCTTCTCGCGCTCGAGGTCCATGCTGTCCATGGCGCGCTCGGCGATCGCCTGGTTTTCGCGGAAGTTGCCGCTGGCGCGCAGCAGCGAGTCGACAAGCGTGGTCTTGCCATGGTCGACGTGCGCGATGATGGCGATGTTGCGGATCTTGGAGGGGGGCGTCATGAGGGGAACAGGGGGGAGGGGGGCGCAGAGACTAGCAGCTTTCCCCCCGATGGCAAACGGGCGTTTTGTCACACGGAAAGGCAGGCGCTGGCCCCCGTCCGGGAGGATGCAGCCTCCGGAGCCCCACTCCAAACCGGCCCGAGGGACTGGCCCTGCGCCCCATGCCCGCCGCACCCGCCGCACCCGCCAAGGCCCATGCCTCAGGGAAAGGCCGGCACCCGGATCTCGCGGGGCTGATGAATGGGCGAATCGACCCCGAGGATCACACCGTCGACAAAGGCGTGCAGTTCCAGCACCGAGTACAGCGTCTCGAACGTCTTCGCCTGGGCGGTCGGCAACTGCAGGACCGCCAGACGCTGCATGCGATCGAGGGTCCAGCGCGGAAAGGCGATCGCCGGGGCATCGGCAGCCCAAACAAAAGAAGCGCCGGCATCGGTGAACACCGCGACCTGGGCTCCCGAATCCCGCCGCCGGATGACCAGGCGACCGACCGTGGGACCGCCCATCGCGATCTCGACGGAACGGTCATAGACGGCAACATGGCGCCCGTCGGGACTGTCTGCCGTAGCGGTATCGATCCAGGGTGAGATGGCCATCGGTTCCTCCCAGGAACCTCAATCCTCGTTGAGCAGGGACGCAAGGTCAAGCGGCCGGGTGTGCATCGCCAGACGGCCGTCGGGCCCGCGCGGCCACTCGGCCTCGGGTCGGTCCCAGTACAGTTCGACCCCGTTCTGGTCGGGGTCGCGCAGGTAGAGCGCCTCGCTGACGCCGTGATCGCTGGCGCCATCGAGCGTGATGCCCGCCTGCTGCAACCGCCGCAGCGCATCGGCGAGCGCGGCCCGTGTCGGGTAGAGAATGGCCAGATGGTAAAGCCCCGTGGTGCCCGTCGGCGGCGGCGAGCCCCCCTGGCTTTCCCAGGTGTTGAGGCCGATGTGATGATGGTAACCGCCCGCCGAGAGGAAAGCGGCACCGGGACCGTAGCGCTGGGTCACCTCAAACCCCAGCACACCGCCGTAAAAGCCGAGCGCACGCTCGAGATCGGCGACCTTGAGATGCACGTGACCGATGCGGACCTGGGGATCGATGGGGGGCGGGTTCATGGGCTGGGGCGTCAGGCTTCGCCACTCTAGCAGGATACGCTTGGAGCAGCGATCTCTCCGCCAGGGCCTTGCCACCTTGGAACTTGAAACTTGAAACTTGGAACTTGAAACTTGGAACTTGAAACTTGGAACTTGAAACTTTCGCTCCAGTCCCGCCGCGCGCAACCCCGCCGCCGATCCCGGGTTGAACGCCGGCATGAAAACCCTGCTGCCCGCCCTCGTGCTCGCCACTTCCCTGTCCGCCGCCGACTGGTCACGTTTCCTGGGCCCGGAGGGCACGGCGGTGTCGGACACGGCCCAGGTGCCGCTGACCTGGTCGGACAGCGAGAACCTGCGTTGGAAGGTGACCACTCCGGGGCCGGGCTCGTCAAGCCCGGTCGTGCAGGGCGACAAGGTGTTCCTGACCTGCTGGTCGGGTTACGGCGACCGCGAGGGCGCCAACGATCCGGCGAAACTGCAGCGCCACCTGCTCTGCTACGAACTGGCCACGGGGAAAAAGCTCTGGGAACAGGTCGTGCCCTCGAAGGCCGAGGAGGATCCCTGGCAGGGTTTCCTCACCGAGCACGGCTACGCCACCCACACGCCGGTGGCCGACAGCGGGCAGGTCTATGTCTTCTTCGGCAAGACCGGCGCCCTCGCCTTTGATCACGACGGCAAGCAGGTGTGGCACACGCCGCTTGGCACCGGCTCGGGCCGCAACCGCTGGGGGTCCGGCGCCAGCCCGATCCTCTGGGGCGACCTGCTCATCGTCAATGCCGCCGACGAGAGCCGCGCACTGGTCGCCCTCGACAAAAAGACCGGCAGGCAGGTCTGGAAGGCCGATGGTGACGCCATCGGCATGGCCTACGGCACGCCGTCGGTGATCACCACCGAGGGTCGCACCGACCTGGTCTTCGCCCTCGCCGAGGAGGTCTGGGGCCTGAACCCGGAGACCGGCAAGCTGCGCTGGTTCGCCAGCCACCAGCTGCCCGGCAACGTCTCGCCCGGCATCGTCACCGACGGCCGCACGGCCTACCTGTTCGGCGGCTACCCGACCCAGGGCAGCGTTGCCGTGAAACTCGGCGGCAAGGGCGACGTCACCACCAGCCACATCCTGTGGTCGACCAACTCCAGCAGCTACGTGCCGACCCCTGTGCTGCATCAGGGCCGTCTGCACGTCGTCAATGACGCCGGTTTCGCCCTCTGCCTCGATGCCGCCACCGGCAAAGAGATCTACCGCGAGCGCGTCATCGACAGCGGCGGCGGCCGCGGTCGCGGCAAACCCTTTTATGCCTCGACGGTACGCGTCGGCGACCGCCTCTACTGCGTCTCGCGCCGCGGTGGCACCTACGTCCTGGCCGCCAGTGCCACCTTCGAAAAACTCGCCCACAACGTTTTCGCCTCCGACGACTCGCAGTTCCACGGCACCCCGGCCATCCTGCCCGACGGCCTGCTGCTGCGCAGCGACAAGGCGCTGTATCGGGTGGGCAAGAAGGAATAAGGATCAGGGAAAAGGGCGTATCCAGCCGGTTGGAGGGCTACGCGTCTCTGCCTCCGGCCGTTCCGTGTCTTGGTCAAGCCGTGCAAAGGTCGGGGGATGCTCTCGCAACGCTTCCTGCTTGCGCGCGGGCGGTGGCGCGGGAATCTGGCAGTCATGCCGACGCCTGCCACCGAGGGTCCCGCCTCCGATCTGTTCGGAGCGACGCCGGATGCCCCGGCGCCGCTCGGCCGGATCGCGCGGGTGCAGGTGGAGACGGCGGCGGCTCTGGAGCTCGACTACCGCATTCCCGACAAGCTCGCCGCGCAGATCCGGGTGGGGTCGCGGGTGACGGTGCCCATGCAGCACCAGCGGGTCACCGCCGTGGTCATCGAGTTGCCCGAGGCCAGCGAACACGCCGGCCGCCTCAAGGAGATCGCCAGCCTGGTCACCTCGCGGCCCATGTTCACCCCCGGCCTGCTGCGCCTGGCGCACTGGATCGCCGGTTATTACGTCGTGCCACTCAACCGCGTGCTGCGCGCCATGCTGCCGCAGGCGGTGCGCAGCAAGCCCGAGAGTTTTTTGACCGACAGCCACCTGAAGCTGGCACGGGAACCCACGCCGGACGCCTTCGACAAGCTGCACCGCACCGCGCCAATGCAGGCCCGCTTGCTGGAAAAGCTGCGTGCCTCCGGCGGTGAAGCCACCCTCAGCGAACTGCGCCGCGAACTGCCGCGGGCGACGGCCATCCTCAAGCCGCTGCTGGCGGCCGGCTGGGTGACCCGCAGCGAGGTGCGGGTCGAGCGCGACCCCTTTCAAACCGAGGAATTCCTGCCCAGCCAGGCCCTGACGCTGACCGAGGAGCAGCAGGTGGTCCTGGCGGGTGTGCTGGAAGCCGTGCATGCCGACCCGGAGACCGCACCGAAGCCGATGCTGCTGCACGGGGTCACCGGCAGCGGCAAAACCGAGGTCTATCTGCAGGCCATCGCCGAGGTCCTCAAGCTGGGCCGCACGGCGCTGGTGCTGGTGCCGGAAATCAGCCTGACGCCGCAGACGATCGAGCGCTTCAAGGCGCGTTTCTCCGACAAAAAGGACGCCGTGGCCGTGCTGCACAGCCACCTCAGCGACGGCGAACGCCACGACGAGTGGTTCAAGATCCACGAGGGCCGGGCGGAGATCGTCATCGGCGCACGCAGCGCGGTGTTCGCGCCGCTGGAGAACCTCGGCCTGATCATCGTCGACGAGGAGCACGAGCCCTCCTACAAGCAAGAGGACGCGCCGCGCTACCAGGCGCGCGATGTCGCCGTCGTGCGCGGCCGGCTCGAGGGCTGCCCGGTCCTGCTCGGCTCGGCCACCCCCTGCCTGGAGTCCTGGCACAACGCCCGCACCGGCAAGTACCGGCTGCTGTCGATGACCCGCCGCACCGACGGCAAATCGATGCCGCTGATCCGCGTCGTCGACATGCGCCTGGAGCGCCGGCGCGGCACGGAGGTCTCGGTCGCCAACGCCGCCATCCTGTCGCAACGCCTGCGCACCGCCATTGCCGACCGCCTGGAAAAGCGCGAGCAGACCATCCTCTTCCTCAACCGGCGCGGCTACAACACCAGCCTGTCCTGCCTGGCCTGCGGCGAGGTCGTGCAATGCCAGGACTGCGCGATCCCGATGACCCTGCACAAGAAGGATCACCGCCTCGTCTGCCACATCTGCGGGTCGCGCCGCCTGCCGCCGACGAAGTGCCCGGCCTGCAAGGAACCGGGATTGAAATACGCCGGCTTCGGCACCGAGCGGGTCGAGGCCGCCGTGCGCGAGGTGTTTCCGCAGGCGCGCACGGCGCGGGTCGACACCGACACGATGCAGCGCAAGAACCAGCTGCGCGACATCCTGCGCGACTTCCGCGCCCAAAAGCTCGATCTGCTGATCGGCACTCAGATGATCGCCAAGGGGCTCGACTTCCCCAACGTCACCCTGGTCGGCGTGCTCAATGCCGACACCGCGCTGAACCTGCCCGACTTCCGCGCCGCCGAGCGCACCTTCCAGCTGCTCGTCCAGGTGGCCGGCCGTGCCGGTCGCGGCGAGGTCAAGGGGGAGGTTTTTGTGCAGACCCACGCGCCGCACAGCCCGGCCATCCAGTTCAGCCGTCACAACGACTTCGAGGGCTACGCCGAGCAGGAACTCGAGCAGCGCCAGGCCCTGGCCTACCCGCCGTTCAGCCACATGGTGCTGCTGAGCGCGCGCGGCCCGCACGAGGCCCAGGCGGAATTCACCCTGCAGACCCTGCGCAAGCGCCTGCAGGAGGGCCTGCCCGAGGGCGCCTACCTTGGCCAGCCGGCACCGGCACCGCTGGCACGCGCGCACGCCCAGCACCGCTTCCAGCTCCTGCTCAGCAGTCCCGCCATCCGGCCGCTCTGCGCCCACCTGCGCGCGGTCATCCAGGCCACCCGCCTGCCGGCCGACATCACCGTCGGCTGGGACGTCGATCCCATGCACCTGGGTTGACCGCGGGTTGATGCAGCGACAGCGTATCAGCGCACGGCCAATTCCAGGCAGCGGCGTTCCTCGGGCAGCATCGGCGCCTTGGGATCAATGGCGAGCGCGAGCTTGCGCGCCGCAGCCGCGGCCTCGGCCGTGCCCTGGCCGCGGGTGATGGCAGCCAGCACGGCCCGCTGACCGGGACTCAAACCGGCGGGCTGGGTCTTGGCCAGGGCATCCGCCGCACCGGCGGGATCGCGCAGGCGCCAGTGACCCAGGGCGGCCGTCAGCAGGCGCACCGCGTCGTCGGGCCGCTGCTCAAGCAGTCGCTGCGCCTCGGCCAGCGAGGCCTCGATGCCGGTGCCGGTCAGCAGGCTGACGTAAAGCAGGCGCTCCAGGTACACCGGATCGTCCGGCCAGCGCGCCACGGCCTCGCGCGCGGATTCCAGCATGAGCGGACTGTTGCCCACCAACTCCGCGGTGCGGATCAGGCCCTGGTACCCCTCGCGCTCGGTCTGGCGCATGGCGGCGGCGCTGCGGTAGGCGTCAAGGGCGATGTCCGCATGGCCGCGCGCCTCGGCATACTGGGCCAGCCGCAGGCAAAGATCGCCGCGCTTTTCGAGTTCCGCCGCCGCGCGGGCCGACGACAGCGCCTCGCGCACCTGCGCCGGCGGCTTGCGGGTGACGAAGGCGAGGTGGGCTCGGTAGAAGGCCTTGAGGGTCTGGTTCAGGATGGCGTTGACCTCCGGGTCCATGACCAGTCGCTCGAGATCCTGGAAGCGACCGAGGAAGGTCAGCGCCGTCAGGTAGTTCTCCAGCAGCGGCAGGTAGGTCTTCACCTCGTCCTCGTTCACCAGGGCGACCACCTGGGCGAACTCGCGCTGCTCGACCAGCCAGCGCACCAGCGGCAGCAACTCCTCACGGGACTTGCCGCGCGCCTGCTCGATGGCTTCCTGAATGTACTTGGGGCGCTTGGCCGGATCCAGGCGCGCCTCGCGGGTGAGCGCCTCGGCCAGGTGCCAGCCACCGGCCTTGGGATGCTGGCGCAGGCGCTGGATCAGGCGCGCCGACTGCTCGGGCGGCAGGCGCTCGAACTCGGCGAGAAATTCCAGGGCCTGCAGACCGGTGTCGCCGTCGTCCTCGGCGAGTTCCCAAGCCAGGCGCAGTCCCTCGGCGGCATCGGCCGTGCCCTCGGCGCGGGTCAGCAGGCGCGCCAGTCGCAGGCGATGGGCCTGATCCTCGGGATGCTTTTCCGCGTAGCTGCGCAGCGCCGCGAGCAGGGCCGGAGCGGGTGTCCCCTGCCCCCAGACCTCCTCGGCCAACTGCATGAGCCCCTCGTCGGGAGCGTTGTCGACCAGCAATTGCTCGAGCAGGGTCGCCGCCTCCTTGTCGCGGCTGAGCAGGCGCAGGGCGCGCACACGGGTCTTGCGATCCTGCAGGGTGGTGGCGTTGAGTTGATCGAGGCGATCAAGGAAGTACAGCGCCTCGGGCTTGCGCATCGCCGTCAGGAATTCGGTGTTGAGACGGATGGCGCTGACATTCTGCGGCGCCATGACCACGGCCTCCTGGGCCTTGAACACGGCATTGACCAGATTGCCATTGGCGGCGAGCTCGCGCGCCTCGCGGACCAAGCGCTCGGCCTTCCAATCCTTGTAGGCCTCGCGCAGCGGACGCGCATAGGCATAACCGAGCGCGGCAAGTGTCAGACAGAAGACCGCGATCAGACCGCCGGCGATCCACAGGCTGCGCGTGCTGCGCCGGTCGGCATGGGCCTGCGTCGGCGGCACCAGCCACTGCCAGGCGGCCACGAACGGCCGCAGCAGCAGGAAGGGCTTGCGGTCGTCGCCCTGGTTCGGGTCGATGGTCTGGTGGGTGAGCACGGCGCGCGGCGGGAATTTTTAATCTAGCGCCAAAACGCCGGACTGGCAAGACCGGCCGGACCGGGCCGCAGAGGGGAATAATGAATCTCGAACAAGGAATGTCCAAGGCCCAAGTCCGGAACCCGCGCCCCTTCGTCATTGGGACTTCCTTGTTGGATATTGGCTATTCCTTCTGGCTTGGCGCGAGGCGCAGGGCCCGCCAGAGATGCTGCACGGCTTCGGCACGGGTCAGCGACAGTTCCGCGCGCCCCTTCTCCACCAGCCCCGGCGAGGCCGCCAGACCGCTGCGCGTCAGCCAGGCGTGCAGGGTCGCCCAGGTCGCAGGCGCGTCCGGGCGGAAGTGCGAGGCGAGTGGCTGGAAATCGCCGCCGAGCACCATGGCCTCGATGGCCGCGCGATCGGGATCGTCGACACGGACGTCGGCATAGACAGGCTTTGCCGGCAATGCGGGTCGCGCCCGCAGGACATCCAGCAGGTCCACCAGCCGTCGCGCCAGTTCGCGCCGGGTCAGTTCACGCGCCGGCTCGAAGAAGACGCTGTCGGCCTCGGGACGCCAAATCCCGCGCACGGCGAGCAGGTTCGCCGCCTCGAAGTGCAGATCGACCGGTGCCAGATCCTGCCAGGGCCAGAGCAGCACGCCGGGACCGCCGCAGCCGCGCACGAGACGGAGCTGCACCTCGCGGACCCGCGCCGCATCGGCGGCGATGGCGCGCGGCTGGCAGGCGTCGCGCAGGCAGATCCAGGCCAGCGTGCCGGCGGCCTGGCCGGCATGCATCATCTGGCCGTGCAGGCGCAGGGCCGACTGCACAACACTGCTGACACCAAGGTTTTTGCCGCCACCGATCAGGCCGTCCATCTTCACCGGCACCAGCCCGCGCAGCGGGAAGACCGCGCGATCAGTGTCGGTGTGCCAGCCGCGCTCAGGGGTGTGGATGTACTGCCAGGGGCCGTTGCGATCACCGGTCAGGAAACGCCGGCGCGTGGGATGGAAGTCGATGTTGAACTGAAAGCCGAACACCGCGTCCTCCGGCAGGAACCTGGCCCACTTCGGCTCGCGCGTCTCCGCGCGGATGTCCTGCTCGCGCAGCATGTACAGCGCCTCCAGCCGCAGCCCCTCGCGCACGTAGGGCTTCGGCGGCAGGCGATCGGCCGTGCCGAACTCGTCGGTCAACCGCAGGTAACGGAACGACTGCGGGAAGTCGCCCACCCGCTCATGCACCGCCGTCTGCAGGTGATGCAGCAGGCCGAGCGCGTGCTGCTTGGCATCCTCAAAAACGATGCGGCGCTGGGCCGGGCTCAGCTCGGCGAGGTTCTTGCGCGAGGCGCCGGCTTCACTGTTCTCCAGCGCCTCGACCACGCGCTGCGGCAACTGGCAGAGCGGGTAGTCCTGCACCGGCCAGTTGAGGAAGGTCGCCTCCGTGCCCACCGGCAGATCAAGGTGCCAGCGGTCGACCAGGCGGCGATGGGTGTACACGCTCCAACCCGTCATGCTGTAAATGCCGCCGCTCATGTCGCTGTCGACCCACGGCGGCGTCTTGTCGAGAGCCGCGAACGAGCGCGGGTCGTAGCCGCGCGGACGCGGCACGGTCTGGTCGCCCTCCGCCTCACGCAGCACCAGGCACCAGGAAATCGGGTTCATCTCCTGGCGACCCGCCTCGTCGAAGACCTCCGGCGCGCTGGGCTCGCCGAAGCGCGCGCGCAGGTCCGGGCCCGCGCCGTAGGCGGCACCACTCAGGCGAATGACATCCCCCCAGTCCGAGGCATCAATCGTCAGGCCGGCGCGCACGTCCAGGCGCGCGGCGGGATCACCGCCGTCCGGGCGACGGAAGCTCACACCGGTGACACGACCGTCGGCCACCGTCACCCGCTCGGGTTCCCAGCCGCGCTCCAAGCGCAGCCGGCCGGCTTCGACCTGCGGCCGCACCAGCTCTTCGAAGATCCCGGCGGCAGCGGCGGGTTCAATGGTCTCCGTCCCGCAGAAGGCATTGCCCGGTGCGGGCACGCCGTAGCGCGCCGAGTTGTGGGCGCGCATGCGTTCGACGACCTCGAGGAAAAG
>CBINON010000029.1:0-60719 GCA_966252325.1 uncultured bacterium
AGGTCAGTCAGGTCAGTCAGGTCAGTCAGGTCAGTCAGGTCAGTCAGGTCAGTCAGGTCAGTCAAGCCCGTCAAGCCCGTCAAGCCCCCGTCCATCCCGCCCTCAATACACCGCCTTGCGGTGAAACAGCCAGCTCTCCAGCAGCAGGATTCCCAGCACGGCCCAGATCAGCAACTGCGGCAGGCTGGTGGCGGCCAAACCGGTCGCCGCGGGCGGCGGTTCCTCAGTGGATTCCACAGCGCCACGCGCCGGCAGGTCGCTGACCGCCGCGGACACCAGGGCACTGACCCCGGTGCGACCCTCGGCCGTCTCCCAGACCCCCAGCCGGCTGAGCCGACGCACCCCGCCCTCGAGCACCTCGGTCGTTTCGGTGAACCGGCTGCCATCCCACTCCAGCCAGCGCCGCAATCCTTCTTCCTCGACAAGATCGCCCGGCCGCCGGGTTGCCACCCCGGCGAGTGCTGCGGAACCTTCCGCGCACCAATACAGCGCATTACCGAGCAGCAGCGGGAAAGCCGGCAGCAGGGCGAGCTGCTCAGAGCGCGAGGGCGAAAAGGCGGCAACGACCAGGCGCTGGCCGTCGCGTTCACCCGCGGCCAACACGGGCTCGCCCCCGGCCATCCACAGCGGCTCCAGGGTGCCGCCGAGCTCGAGCACGGCCGTCTGGGTCAGCGCCACCCGGCCGGCAGCGACCCGGAACAGCACCGGATGGTCCGGCGCGGCAGCGCGCACGCCGGCATGCGGCAGACCCGCCCCGGCCAGCCGGCGCAGCGGCAACGGCTTCGTCGCCGCGGGCGGATCCAGCAGAATGGCGGGTCGGTCCGCCGCCCACTCCGGCGGCAGCCACTGGTCGAACACATAGACGTCCGGCTTGTCCGGCAGCGGCCACGCCGTGGGGGCGGCCTTGAGCAGTTCGATGCGCCCCGCCTCGACGAGCGAGGCCAGCGCCAGCTCCGTGAAGGGATCGGGCGTCGCCGACACGCGCGCCACCACCAGCGGCCGCGTCTTCGGCAGCACGGCCGCCACCGCATCATCCCAGCCCAGGCAGTCGCCCTCGGCGCGCAGTTGGATCTCCAGCCGCTGACCGCGCACCCCTTCCAAAGGCAGCACCAAGGCGGCTTCCGCTCCGGGAGCCAGTTCCAGCTCGCGCAATTGCGTCAGCCGACCCGCCACACGCACCTCCAGCGTGGCCGCCAGCGGTCGGGCATTGGCCCGGGCCGCCTGCACCTTGACGAAGGCCTCGTGCCGGTCATGGGCCAGCGGTGCGGGTCGCAGTTGGAAGGCGGTGATGCCGGCGTTGAGCGGCGCCTCCAGGGCGGCGGAGACAAATTCCAGGGCAGGATCGCCGGTCGCCTCGAAGGGGCGGTCACTGAAATGCCAGATGCGCGCCCCCTCTTCCAGCTCGGCCAGCCGCCGCGCCGCCGTCAGCGCCGCCTCGGGGTTGGGCGGCACCGGCAGCGCTTGCAAGGCGTCGAGCAGACGCAGGCATTCGCGCCGGTTGCGACTGCGCGAGAGCGGCACCTGGGCGCCGCCATCGGCGACCACGAGCGACAGCACCGCCTGGTCGGGCAGGCTGCGCAGGCGGGCGCGGGCAAGGTCGCGGGCCAAGTCAAGGCGGCTGCGCCCCTCGCCATCGCGCGCCGCCATGGCGGCCGTGACATCGACCACCAGCACGACCGCCGGCGGCGTGTCGAGACCGCTGTCGGCCGCCGGTCGCGCCAGGGCGAGGATGGCAAGCAGCAGGACCAGCAGGGTGAGCAGGAGTGACAACCAGCGCTTGAGCCGGCGCAGCCAGGCCGATTCCTGGTGCTCGCGGGCGAGCGAGCGGAAAAACAGCAGGGTCGAGACCGGCAAACGGCGCGCCTTCTTCTTGAACAGGTAGAGCGCCAGCGGAATGAGCGCCAGCCAGGCCAGGTGCAGGAAATGAGGGGCGAGAAAGCGCATGTTCAAACGCCGCCGGCCAGGGCGGAACCGCGGTTCAACAGGTCGAGGAAACGATCCTCAAAGGGTTCGTCGGCACCGCACTGCATGAAGTCAATGCGGTGCGCCGCGCAGGCACGTGCCAGGTGATCGCAAAAGGCGTCGAAGGTCTCGGCATAACGCGCGACCTCGCGGCGGGTGATCCAAAAGCGCCGGCGCTCGCCGGTCTCCACCTCGTCGAGTTCGACCTCGCCCTCGATCTTCGGCTCGCGCTCCTCGGGATGCAGGATCTGCACGAAGTGGGTTTCGCCCGGCCAGGCCGCAGCCCGCTTCACCGCCTGCGCCGCCGCGTCGAGGTCGCGACCAAAGAAGTCGGAGAGCACGAAGATGACCCCATAGCGCTGGCGCGCCGGTCGGAAGTCAGCAAAGGCACGCTCGAGATCGGTGAGACCGCCAAATTCCAGACGCGCGGCCGTCTGCAGGATTTTTTCGATATGACCCTGGCCGCGCAGCGGTGGCAGTTCCTGGCGGACGCTGGCGCCGAGCGAATAGAAACTGACACGTTGCTGGCCGGCCAGGCCGAGGTAGGCGAGGGCGACCGCGAAACGCAGGGCCTGGCGGCGCTTGTCGGCGAAGGGCCGCGCCATCGAGGCGCTGGTGTCGACGATGACATGCAGGTTGAGCTCCTGGGTCTCCTCGTACAGGCGCACGAAGAGCTTGTCGAGGCGGGCATACAGGCGCCAGTCGATCGCCCGGTAGTCCTCGCGCGGCGTATAGTGGCGGTAGTCCTTGAACTCGCGGGTGAAGCCGGTGGCCGGGGTCGACTGCGCGCCGCGGCGGGTCAGCATCCGGCGCTTGCGCAGGCGCACGGCGAGCGAACGCAACCGGTCCAGGAAGGCGGCGTCGAACAGGTCCTCGCGGGCGATGGCGGCCTCGCTCATGGCGCGACGGTCAGGCCGCCTCCCGGGCCGGGGTTTGCACCTGGTCGAGCAGCTTGGCGATGAGGTCGTCCACCTTCACCTGCTGGGCCTCGCCCTCGAAGTTGAGGATGATGCGGTGGCGCAGCGCCACCTGGGCGAGCGCGCGCACGTCGTCGGTCGACACCGCCGAGGCGCCGTGCACCGCCGCCCAGACGCGGGCGCCGCGGATGAGCGCCTGCAGGCCGCGCGGGCTGCTGCCGTAGGAAACGTAGCGCTTCACCTCGGGCAGGGCGTCGGGCTGCTCTGGGTGGGTGGAGAGCACGAGGCGGGAGGCATAGCGCGCCACCGGCTCCGCCACCGGCACGGCGGAGAGTTCCTGCTGCAGGGCGATGAGTTCCGGCCCGTGCAGCACCGTCTCCAGGCGCGGCTCCTCAAAGCCGGTGGTGCGTCGCGAGATCTCGACGAGTGAATCCAAGTCCGGGAACGGCACCTTGATCTTGAACATGAAGCGGTCGAGCTGGGCTTCGGGCAGCGGGTAGGTGCCCTCCATCTCCATCGGGTTCTGGGTGGCGAGCACGAAGAAGGGCTCGGGCAGCGGGTGGCGCTCGCCGCCGGTGGTGACGTTGCGCTCCTGCATCACCTCCAGCAGGGCCGCCTGCGTCTTCGGTGTGGCGCGGTTGATCTCGTCGACCAGCAGCAGGTTCTTGAACACCGGCCCCTTCTCGAAGTGCATCATGCGCCGGCCATGCTCGTTCTCGTTGACGATGTGGGTGCCGAGGATGTCGGCCGGCATGAGGTCCGGCGTGCACTGGACGCGGCCCGGCTCCAGGCCGATCACCTGCGACAGCGTGCGCACCAGGAAGGTCTTGCCGAGGCCGGGCACGCCCTCGAGCAGGACATGGCCGCCGGCGAAAACGGCGACGAGGACATCGGTGAGCAATTCGTCATACCCCACGATGGATTTCTGCAGCTCAGCCTTGAGCCGGTGGAAGAGCGTCTGGAAGGAGGTCATGTGCCATCAGGCCAGCAGGAAACGGCGGCCGCGTCCAGTCGAAACGTTTGGACTCGCGCCTTCCATGCCACAAACCTGCGGGAAACCCGCGCAACAACGCCCGAAGCCGCCGTGCAACGAGTCGGGCGACTGGTCGACCGCTCACTTGGCCCCGGAAACCTGCAGGCCCGGGCGGGCGGCGGCGAGCTGCTTGAGCCCGGCCGGTGTGGTCTTCGTCTGGAACAAATAGACCTGCTTGAGCGACGGCAGTTCAGCGAGCTGCTTGAGGCCGGCATCGGTGATGCCCGTGCCAAACAGGTTCAGCGTTTGCAGTTTCGGCAACTTCTTGAGCGCGGCCAGGCCGGCATCGGTGACCGCGGTCTGGCGCAGGTCGAGTGCGATCAGGCGCGGGAACCCGGCCAGGCTCTGCAAAGCCGCATCCGTGATGACCGTGCGGCCGAGGTCGAGCCGGACCAACTGCTCCTTGAGGCCGGCCAGCGCGGCGACGTTCTCGTCCTTGCAACGGGAGACACCGGTGAGGAAATCCACGCGCAGCAGGGCGCCATCGACCTTGAGCGGACTGACTTGGGCACCAGCGGCCTTGGCGACCTCGATCGCCTCCGCGGGCGCCGGCTTCAGGTCCTTTTCCAGCTCGGTAAAGAGCAGATCGTGCTCACGCACTTTCGGCGCGGCGGGCTTGGCCGGCGCGGCCGACTCCGGCGGCGCGCCCTCCAGGTTGCCCTTCCAGCCGCCGAAATCGGCGCCGGCGGCAATCCAGTCCTTCAGCAGCTGGATTTCATCCGCCGTCAGCGGGTCGCCCTTCGGCGGCATGAACATGTCGTCGTCCTTGGGCAGGGTGACCACCTCGTACATGTAGCTCTTGGCGACATCCCCCGGCACCAGGGCCGGGCCGGTCTCGCCGCCCTTGAGCATCGCCCAGGCGGCGTCAAGGCGGAGACCACCCTTGGGCTTCTTGACGCGGCCGTCCTCCTCGTAGGGCGCCTTGTGGCAGTCGAGGCACTTCTTTTCCAGCACCGGCAGGATCTGCTTTTCGAAATCGACAGCCGGAAGCGCCCCCGCGCCAAGAAAGGCGGCGACAAGAACAAGCATGGGCAGGTGATTCTGGGAAGAAGGCATGGCTGGGCGGAGTAGTTTGCGGGGCGTGTTGCGCCGCCGGTGAAAACAGGCGATGGAAACGCTTGCCTCAGGTCTTTGTTTCAGGGAAAACTGGTCGCTCACACACCTCCTTCATCATGCCGAACCGCATTCAAACCGGTGCCATTCTTAGGAACTCGACACTCGCGATCATCATGGGAGGAGGCGCCGGCACGCGGCTGTTTCCGCTCACCAAGGACCGCGCCAAACCGGCCGTGCCGCTCGCCGGCAAGTACCGCCTGGTCGACATCCCGATCAGCAACTGCATCAACTCCGGCGTCCGCCAGGTCTTCGTGCTGACCCAGTTCAACAGCGCCTCGCTCAACCGCCACATCGCCCGCACCTACAAGTTCGACGCCTTCGGCCGCAGCTTCGTCGAGGTGCTCGCCGCCCAGCAAACCCCGGAGGGCGAGCGTTGGTACCAAGGCACCGCCGACGCCGTGCGCAAAAACCTGCGCTACTTCCTCGAGGGCGACCACCAGTACTTCCTCATCCTCAGCGGCGACCAGCTCTACCGGATGGACTTCCGCCAGGTGATGAACCAGCATCTCGCCTCCGGTGCCAGCCTGACCATCGCCACCCTGCCGGTCAACGCCCAGGATGCCACCAGCCTCGGCATCATGAAGACCGACACCAGCGGGCGCATCCATGAGTTCGTCGAGAAACCCAAGGATCCGGCGGTGCTGCAATCGCTGCAGATGCCGGAGGAAACCAAGCGCGAACTCGGCCTGCCCACCACGGAAGCGCGTTACCAGGCCTCCATGGGCATCTACGTCTTCAATCGCCAGGCCCTCATCGACAGTCTCGACAACGACCTGATGGACTTCGGCAAGAACATCATTCCCGAGGCCCTGAAAAAGTACCACGTCCACGCCTACAACTTCCAGGGTTACTGGGAGGACATCGGCACCATCCGCTCCTTCTTCAACGCCAACCTCGACCTCTGCAAGTTGGTGCCCCAGTACGACTTCTTCGACTCCAGCGCGCCCATCTTCACCAACGCCCGCTTCCTGCCCGCCACCAAAATCAACGGCGCCACCATCCGCGAGGCCCTCATCTCCGACGGCTGCATCATCACCGATGCCCATGTCGAAACCACGGTCGTCGGCCTGCGCTCCATCATCGAACGCGGCACGACCATTCGCGAAACCATCCTCATGGGCGCCGACTACTACGCCGGCGCCGACGGCACCGACCCCAACCGTCCGGCCCCCGGCATCGGCCGCAACTGCCGCATCGAACGCGCCATCATCGACAAGAACGTCCACATTGGC
The DNA here is from genome assembly GCA_966252325.1 of uncultured bacterium. Classification (GTDB taxonomy): domain Bacteria; phylum Verrucomicrobiota; class Verrucomicrobiia; order Verrucomicrobiales; family Verrucomicrobiaceae; genus Prosthecobacter. The sequence continues at coordinate 6,261 of CBINON010000029.1, forward strand.
GACAACGTGGTCATCACCCCCGAGGGCAAGCCGGAGCACATGGACCACGAGAACTTCTACATCCGCGACGGCATCGTCATCATCCCGAAGGACGCGGTCATCCCCGCCAACACCTGGATCTGAGTCAGTTGCCGAGCCCGAGGTCGCGCAGGCGCTTGCGCAGGGTCGCCCGGTTCAAGCCCAGCGCCGCCGCCAGATGCGTCGGCCGGCCCTCATGCCGGCGCAGCAGGTCGGCCAGCAGACGCCGCTCCACCTCGGCCAGCAGGGTGTCGTAATCCGGCGCCGCCTCCGCCGACAAACGGTAGTCAAGCCAGCTCAGCAGCGCCCGATCCAGCGCCGTTTCCAGCGCCATCCCCGCCGGTACCCGCGCCGCGGCCAGCTCCGGCGGCAGATGATGGGGCAGCACGACCGGTGCCGCGCACACCGCCGCGGCATGGCGCATCGCCGCCGCCAGCTCGCGCACGTTGCCCGGCCAGTCATGGCCCTTGAGCACCGCCAGCGTCGCCGGGTCCAGCACCAGCTCGCGCCCCGGCACGGCCCGACTCAACAGATGCGCCGCCAGCGCCGGAATGTCCTCGGTGCGCGCCGCCAGCGCCGGCAGCCGCAACTGCAGCACACCGAGCTGGTAGTACAAATCCTCGCGAAACCGCCCCGCCGCGATGGCTTCGGGCAGGTCGGCCGACGTCGTTGCCAGCAGTCGCGGCCCGCCCTCGCGCAACGCCTGCGCCAGATCCGCCTGCAGGGGCAGCGGCAGACGCGCCACCTCCTCGACCAGCAGGCTGCCCCCCTCCTCCTGCAGCCGGCGCCGCAGCTCGGCGCGCGCCTCGGCCTCGGGCCATTCGTCCCAGCGGAAAAACCGTGCCTCGCCCCCTCCGGGTCCATGACGGGCGATGATCTCCGCCGCCAGCGTCTTGCCGGATCCGGCCGGGCCGGTGATCAAGACCGGTTCACGGGTTGCACAGGCCTGGGCCAGCACGGCAAAGGCGCGCTGCATCTCCGGGGCGGCACCGATCATCAGCTCCGTCCCGACCGTGGGCGCGGCACTCGCCGCCGGCGTCGCCAGCAGGGCGCGCAGGCAACCCTGCAGGTCGGGCAGGCTGACCGGCTTGAGAAAGTACTCGTGCGCGCCCAGGCGACGCGCCTCCAGGGCATGCTCCAGGGTGCCGTGCGCGGTCAGCACCACGACGGGTGGCGGCACCGCCTCGCCACGCAGAACCTCCAGCACCTTCAAGCCACTGATGTCAGGCAACCCAATGTCCAACAACACGGCATCAAAACCACCCCGTCGCGCCTTCTCCAGACCGCCCTGCCCGGAGGCCGCAGCCACCGGCTCGGCGCCCAAGCGACGCACCACCACCGCCAACGCGGCGGCTAGCGCGTGATCGTCCTCAATGATGAGTACCCGGGGCATGAGCCTTATGAATCGATAAGTTCGACACAGGGCAAGACCATTTCCACCTGCGCCCCGCCCTGCGGATGATTTTTGACCGTAAGCGCCCCGCCATGGGCGGAAAAGATCTCGCCGGCAACATTCAATCCCACGCCCATGCCGCCCTCTTTTTCGGAATAAAACAGGCCCGTGGCCTGGGCCAGCGCCGCGGCACTGAAACCCGGCCCGTGGTCGCGCACGGTGATCCGGACCCGGCCCTCGCCGACCTGAAGGCCCAGCTCCACGACCCCGCCACCTGGCATGGCCTGGATGGCGTTGAGCAGGACGTTGCGCAGCGCCTGGCGCAGGCGGGCGCGATCCACGCGCACCGGCGCCGCCGGCCCGGGCTCAAGGTTTAGCCCCACGCCGGCATGCCTTGCCTGCGCCGCCAGGGTGTCGAGCGTCTCGGCAACCAGGCCGCGCAAGTCCAGCGACGCCGTCTGCGGCGGCGCGGGGCGGGCCAGGAACAGCCACTGGTTGACCAGGCCCTCGATGACCTCGGTCTCCGCGCGCACATGCCCCAGCGAACGCACCGAATCGGCGTCGAGCGCGGCTGTGTCGATCAACTGGGCGTGCAGTTGGATCGAGGCGAGCGGGTTCTTGATCTCATGGGCCAGGCCGGTGGCCACCCGGCCGAGCAGGGCGAGGCGCTCCGACTGCTCGCGCCGACGCCGCTCCTCGTGCAGATCCGTGCGCGCCTCGGTCAGCGCCCGCGCCAGTTGCCCCACCTCATCCGCGCGCGCCACCTCCGGCGGCGGCTCCCCTTCCCGACCGAAAAACCCCGGCAACACCCGCGTCAGCGCCGCCACCGGTCGCACCACCTGGCGCGCGCCCAGCCAGGCGAGCGCGGCCGACAACCCCCAAAAGGCAAACAGCGCATGGCGGGTCGCCGGCCGGCGCAGGCTCAGGGTCAGCGGCGGCTCATCACGCAGGAACACCATGTCGTGAGCGGAATCGAGGCCCAGCACCACCGCTTCGCGACCGCCCGCCAGACGCACCGGCTCCACCGCCTGGGAGGGCAACCCCTCCGGCAGCGCGACACCGGAGGTGGCGCCGTCACGAGCACGGAAGGCAATGTCCAAACCAAGCAGGGCACTCAGGTCGACCGCCAGTTTGGGACTGCGCGGCAGGTTCAGCCGCCGGACAAAGTCGGCATGGCGCTGCGCCAAAGCCGCAAACTCGCGCCGTGATTCCGCCCGCTGCTGATGCGCCAGCCAGGCCAGCAGCAGCAGGGAACCCGCCGTCACGAAGATGAGAATGGCCAGGCCGTGCCGGGCCGCCAAACTGCGATGCCAGGGCGAGGCACTCATGCCTGCGCCCCCTTCAGGCGGTCGAGGATCTCGGCGGCGATGGCCTCCGGCTCGCGGTCGATGGTCACCGTCCACAGGTCCGGCGTCTCCTCCAGGATGGCGAGCTGGCTGTCGAGCAGCGACACCGGCATGTAATGCCCATGGCGCGCCGACATGCGCCCGAAGATCAGCTCGCGGGAACCCTTCAGGTGCAGGAAGACCAGGTCGTCGGGGCCGTCGCCCGCGCGCAGGCGCTCACGGTAGACCGCCTTCAGGGCAGAACAGGCCAGCACATACACCGGCGTCTGCTCGCGCATCGCCTCGATGCGCGCACGCAGGCGCTCAAACCAGGGCCAGCGGTCGTCGTCGGTCAGCGGCGTGCCGGCGCGCATCTTCGCCTTGCTGGCATCGGTGTGAAAATCGTCGGCATCCTCGAACACCCCGCCGAGGGCCGCGGCCAGGCGCGCGCCGATGAGCGATTTGCCGCAGCCGCAGACGCCCATGACGATGAGGGTGCGCGGCGAACGGGGAGCGGGAGCGGTCATGGGGCGAAGAAGCAGCGGGTTGGCCGCAAGGAGACGCGTCCGCGGCAAAAGTCAAAACCCTGTGCGAGCGCCCCCCGCGCTTTCCTTTGACCCCTCGCGCTTTCCCCCTATCCGTCAGGTTCCATGCCCGCCGACACCGCCACCCTGCTCATCCACTGCCCCGACCGCCCGGGCCTGGTCCATGATGTCACCGGCTTCATCTTCGCCCATCAGGGCAACATCATCGACCTGCAGCAGCACATCGACCCCGATCAGGGCGCCTTCTTCATGCGCCTGGAGTGGAGCCTGGAAAACTTCACCCTCGAGGCCGCCGAGATCGAGCCGCGCCTGCAGCCCCTCGCCCGCCGCCACGACATGCGCCTGCAACTGCACTTCGCCAGCCGGCGCAAGCGGGTCGCCCTCTTCGTCAGCAAGGACAGCCACTGCCTGTATGACCTGCTCGCCCGCCACGAGGCCGGCGACCTGCCGGTCGACCTCCCGCTCATTGTCTCCAACCACGAGCACCTGCGCCCGGCCGCCGAGCGCTTCGGCATCCCCTTCCATCACCTGCCCGTCACCCCGGAGACCAAGGCCGCCCAGGAAGCCCGCCAGATCCAGCTCCTGCGCGACGCCGGCGTCGACACCATCGTGCTCGCCCGCTACATGCAGATCCTCAGCCCGGCGATGATCGAGGCCTTCCCGAATCAGATCCTCAACATCCACCACAGCTTCCTGCCCGCCTTCGTCGGCGCCAAGCCCTACCATCAGGCCTACGAACGCGGCGTGAAGATCATCGGCGCCACCAGCCACTACGTCACCGCCGACCTCGACCAGGGCCCGATCATCCATCAGGACGTCATGCGCGTCAGCCACGAGGACAGCGTCCAGGACCTCGTCCGCCTCGGCCGCGACCTGGAAAAAACCGTCCTCGCCAAAGCCCTCTGGTGGCACGTCCGCGACCGCGTCCTCGTCTTCCGCAACAAGACCGTCGTGTTCGAGTGAGACACGCGCCCGGCCAGCCCCTCAGCCGAGGCGCGCTGGCCAAGGCATGGGTTTGAAACGAGAGGGTTTCGCACGGAGGACACGGAGCCCACGGAGGTGTAACTCCCCTGCCTCTCCGTGTCCTCTGCGTCCTCCGTGCGAGCCAGGGCCGGTTCAACACCCCCACCAGACGACGCGCAAACCTCAATGCCTTTTCAAGCGTGCAGCGGGATGTATGCGGGCAAATGCCTGCATGAATCCAAGCTTCTTCATCAGACCTTCCGAATCAGCGCAATCATGCCTTTCACAAGTTCCGCAGGCAGCACATACCCATCCCTGACAATCCGTGGATCCTCAAAAAAGACCCTGCTTTCAGGAAAGTTTGCCTTCATGATCCGCCAGACATCAGCCCCGACTTCAATTTTCAGGTCACGCATTCCCTCAAGATCTGACAGCGCACAGGCCTGCGCTACATAAGTCAAGAAAGGGGCTTTCTGTTCATCGCTCAGACGCCATCGATCAGGCGTCTCAATCCTGATACCAAGAAACACATTCCTCAAATCTTCCTGTGTCTCCATAGGCATCCCCACTGGCAGATGCACCCGACCCGTCGGTTCAGGCGTGCACGCCATGAGCACCATGGAGACAACAAAGGCGAGGAAAATCAAACCCCCAGATGGAGCAGCACGGGTCATGCGGCCAGCCTGCAACCTGTTGCCAGAAGGGATACCCTTCGTTTTGCGTCGCACCCAACTCACCCAAGTTTCCATGGCCTCATTTTCCGGATTCGCCGGACGCTTGTCCAGCCTGAAATGGCGTCGGCATCTCGCACACCCAGCCCAGGGGGTCTCATGGGTCAACCGGCGCGTGATCTGCTGAGGCGTCGCGCGCAAGCGCCCTCACAGCAGGCGCGCCCGGCGGACGCGGATGTATCTTTCTCGCGTTTCGACTGAAGTCGAGACAGCCGAATGTCCGCCATTCCCGAATCTCTCATTCCGAATGACCCGCAAAGAACGCCCTTCTCAAATCCTTCCAAGCCGCATCGGTCAAATCGAACAGTGACATTTCCCCTCCCACAATCCAGATGGCCTCACCACATCCCAAACAGACCAGGCAATCCGCTTCAGGTTCCCGATGGCTTCTCAGAAGAAAATCCGCGTGAAAGCCACCACACGCCTTGCCGGCACTGTAGGGTCGAAAGGTGGTGGGGTCGCTCAATAGGCGAAGCATCGTTTTTTGCGTCGCCTCCGACAACAGAAGCTCATCGGCAAAAAAGTAGTAGCCGGAACTTGAGAGGGTATCGGCCAGCCAGAGCTCCCTCAAAAAGTCATACGGCCTGAGATGGCCGCTGGATAGCCCCTTGTGGAAAGTCACGTTGGCAAGACTCAAGCCGGACATCCCCGTATAGCCCGGCCCTTCGGCAGGCGCATGAGGCTGATGCATGCGGAAGGCAAACCTGCAGCTGGCGATGATTCGAGGGAACCCAAACGGCGACGCCATGGCCAGCAACAAGCCAACCCACACAAAAAGTCGAGTTCTACTTTGCATGGGCTGATCTGTCACCGTCGTTCAGTGGAGTTCACAACTCAAGGACACAATCGCATCACCTTCAATCGTCAAAAACAACCCAAATCAGTGGTTGGTGGGATGCCTTGCATGGTCAATCCTGTGAGAATACACTTTCACCTCATTATTGGTTCTTGTGGATGACTCGCCTTCTTCAGGTATCTCAGCATCGCCCTCGAAAGATCCGCCATGGCCTTTCGACCAGACTGCCCAGCCTCGACATGCAGATCCAAATCATCGCTCGCCATTAGAACCACACGAACGGTTGCCTGGGGGCCTTTGTCATCACGCATGAAAAACCCAGATGGCGTCACCTCATAAACAACCGTGCTTTCAAACATGGCCTCGAAGGCCTCGCGATGCTGACCAAGGGCCATCTCAAACGTCGACGCCTCCACTGCTTGAAGCGACCTCTCGGGAAAGCGCTCCATGAACCTCATGGCAGCATCAAGATACAAAATGGCACTGTTCTCATCTTCGCGATTTGACATGTAGAGCTGTGTTGCTTCCAAAAGCCGCTGAAAGGCAATTCGCTCGTGCCCCTCTGCATCGCCGTGGTGATAAGACCAAATCAGCCCACGCCAAAAAATGATCATAGAGACCATCACCGTCATTGTCGTTTTCCACGTCATGATTCGTTGGCTCAATGGGATGGGGATCCGAGCTTATGCCGTTGCGCCCCATCGTCGCAGACGTCGCCCTCAAAATGGCAATTTCCATCTTTGAACGCGACCTGTCCTGCAGGGGGTGAGGTCAGTGCACGACGTCTTGACGGATGCGCCGTGATTGGCTGGGCAGCCCGTGCATCAGTCGTCATTGTCATGCGAGCATTTTCTGGTTTTGCATGCCCATGTCCAGCCTAAACACTCTTGGTGCACCCAGCCCTGCCCGAACTTGGGACCGTTGAAGGCTGCCATCGGGGTGAGGATCGCCGCTTCCTTCATCGAGGTTGGAGATCCCAAGGTGTCGCCGTCCGACTCCCGCCCCCCAGGATAGCCCGGAGAGTTTGGCCGCAAAGGAACCCAAAGAACACAAAGGCTCTCAGCCAGCCTTGTTGCGCTCCTTGCGCTCTTTTGCGGCTAAAAAGAATCCCCCCTGCCCTCCGCGTCCTCCGTGCGAGCCCTGGCTTGAGTCCCTTGGCCGGACGGACTGTGCGGAGCCGGCCGCGCCACCGCATCAGGTGAGGACCTTGTTGAGGAAGTTGCGGGTGATCTTCTGCACGCGCTCATCGGGGCCGTGCGGGCGCGACCAGTGCGACCACGGCAGGGTGTGGCCGGGTGGATGGCTGAGGGCCTGGCACCAGAAGATGGTGGCGGCGTTGAAGACCCAGTTGCCCTTCGGACCTGGATAGACCGTGGCGGTGTAGTTCGACAGCTTTTCGCCGCTGACCCACACGGGCCCCTCGGCAATAACCTCCAGGCCGGGGATCTCCGTCGCCGGCAGGTTGTGGTACTCCCAGCCGACCAGGCCGGGGATGCGGTCGCCCTTCTTCATGCCCGTGCCCTCAAAGATCCAGTGCTCGGGCCGGGTCACGATCCAGTCGCCGCCGCCGTTGATCGGCCGGCCATTGCGCGCGCCCATCAGCAGGCCCTCGTCGGGGCCGCTCTCCCGGAAGGGGCCGTTGTTCTGGTGACGCTCCTTCACATACTCCTGGTTGCCGCCATAGGGGCCGCCGCGGAACAGGATGCGGTTTTCGCGGCCATCGAAGCCCGCGCGCATCGGCGTCACCCAGCACACCGAGTTGCCGGAGAGGAACATCAGGTTCACGCCCGCGTCGCGCATCTTCTCGACACTGCGGAACTGGCGGATGTCCCAGTACTCGTCGTGGCCGACGCTGAGGAAGACCTTGCACTTCAGCCCGCGCTCCGGCGTGAGCAGGTCGCTGTTCGAGCAGTAGGTCACGTCGTAGCCCTGCTCCTCGAGCCAGTAGGAGAGCGGCTGCTCAAAGGAGGTGAACTCGCCGGAGCCGACCGAGAGCGGATCATTGACGATGCCGGTGAACTGCGACTGCCGACCGTAGGGCCGGTCGAAACTCACATCGGCCCACGGCCCCTGATTGCCCTTCGGATGCGTGTAGACCGAGTAATGCGTCGGCCAGCGGTTGTAGGCCTGCCAGGTGTTGTCGGAGCACTGGAACAGCAGGTCCGCGGGGCGATCATCGCGCACGATGAAGATGACGTAGCTCTGCCAGTACGGCCGGTCCGGCTGATCCGGCAGCGTCGTCAGCCGGCCCAGGTAGACACCGCTGACCCAGTCCTCCGGAATGGTCAGCGTCGTCGCCGGCTCCCAGCGGCACTCGTGCAGATCCTTGGCGCCGGGCTTCGGCATGGGTTGCGCCTTGCCCTCGAACGGCCCGAGCACCTGCATCAGGCGCGCGCCCTTGCCGCCGTAGTAGCCCGTGCGGAAGATCTCCAGGGTGAACTTCGCCGCCGGCTCGGTCGAGACCCTGATGTCGATCGTCTCGCCCGCCTTGACGCTCTGCTTCGAGCAGTAGCCCTCGATCCAGGGCGAACGGAAGCCGGTGGAACTGTCGAGGCGCACACGCGTGAGTTGCCAGTCGAGCGTGCCCTCCTTGGCATTCTCGCGTGCGATGACGTTGCTGCGCGAAGCCGCCCCCGCCGCACGCAGCGGCACCGAAGCACCCGCCAGGAGGCCCCCGCCGAGCGCGGTCGAGGCCGTGGTTTTCAGGAAGGAACGGCGGCTGAGTTCAACTTCCGTGGAGGGATCGGTCTTCATGAGTCGGGAGGTAGGGTTGCGTTTCAAAGGGAGCGCGGCGCACCGAACCCCGGGAAAAAACGGCAACCCGCGCCGCAAATGTACATGGCATCCGCCATGCGCCGGGTTTTCCCCCACCTACACGCCCGCAGCGCAGCGGGTTCATGCATGGGAGCCAGCGGTGAACCCGGGGTTATCCCTTCCTGCCCGCGCCTCAGCGCCTCCGCGCGAGCCAAAGCTTGGAAGCCAAGGGCTGACATGCGGGGGTGATCACTCGTGCTCAGAACGACCCAGATCAGGCGACATCGGGCCGGAAGCGGCAATGACACGACCGATGCCAGTCGAGCCGTTGCCTGGATCCGTTTTGTTCGGCGACTGTGGGTTCATGGTGGACGGTTGCTTAGTCGCCAGCGGAGATGCCCAAGTATCTCAGCCCGTCGAACTCAAGGTGATAACCGAAGTCTGGAGCATCATCCCGGCTGACAACGAAAGACCATAAAGAGCCCTCTCCGATAAACTCCGTCGAGATCCAAATGTGAGGATCGCGCACATGCTGCACGGCTGTGCCATCATACCGCCGCGTATCCTCAGAAAACCTCTCTGCACACAGGCTCAGCAGGGTCGAAAGATTCTGAATGATCACCGACGCTAAAGAGAGTTCGGCGCGACTGGGAGGCGGTGGAGGCCCGCCCACTGGCAAAGCAGATGTATCAATCTTCAAGACAACCGCATGCCCAAAAAACGAAGCATCCTTGGTGGAAAGATCCGCGGTCCATCCGTATCGATCAGCCTCTAGGGTAATCCCTTCCGGAAGCTGCCACTCAAGCGGTGGAGGCCGAACAATCACACCATCTGGCAGAATCAGGGTCGCCTCCCCTGAGCGGGCGCCGCCAACAAGCATCAACTCTACCGATGCTCCTTCCTTCGGGACTTGGATAGTGACCGTCGTCATTTTGGCAGTCGAGGATTCGCTGAACGTTCCGGATCAGGCGACATTGAATGGGAAGCGTCGATGAGACGGCCGACGCCATTCGAGCCGTTGCCTGCATCCGTTGTGCTCTTGGGTTGGTGATTGGTCTGCTCTCGCATCATGTTCCACGGTGGTTCAATGCCCTATCGGCTAGCCGCAACTGTCGCTCGGCTCGTAATCCGACAATCGAAAGAAAAAGTGCGCTCGCTAGCCAGAAGTGTGGCCATAGAAAGTAGATCGACTTGAGGTCGGCTAACGCAAGAACGAAAGGAAAAGACCAAAATGTGGCCAAGGTAAAGAGTGCGTGCCAGACAATAGAAATCCACCAGCTACTCATGTGAATGACCCGTAACGCTCCGATGGCCCGGATTAGCCAGAGTGCTACGACAATAAGTCCAACCTCGGGAGGGCCAAAAGGTGGCGGGCCGCGATGCCCTCCTAGACTCACTAGCCAGTGTCGAAAAAGCTCCGTCAGCAGGCCTCCAATGAACAAGATGGACGCGATGGCCCTCGGTGAGAATGCCGGGACGTGTGAGAGTTGTCCCCAACTTTCAGCTGAGCGATGTTGTTCGTCGGCGGGCACGAGACTCGGGTAGTTGGGCGAACAGTATCCTTCAGCCTCCCGTCGCCAGAACAAGTTCTCCACACGGAGGCTGTTCACGCACCCAAGCCGCCCGGGCAGGCTGGCAGGGTTTCGGAAGGGCGGGCATGCGAGCAGGCTCTTGGAAACGAGGAGGCGCGTCAAGCAAAAGACCGACTCGATCCGTCGAGGTTCTCGGTTCTCGGTTCTCGGTTCTCGGTTCAAGCTACGGCCCCGACGCAGCGGGGCCCTACCCTTTTGAGGCTCAGTCCTTGGGCGTTGGTCATTCCTTGTTGGATATTCGATGTTCCCTCCCTCGCATCACGGCCCCGACGCAGCGGGGCCCTACCCTTTTGAGGCCCGGCCCTTGGGCGTTGGTCATTCCTTGTTGGATATTCGAGATTCCCTCCCCCGCATCACGGCCCCGACGCAGCGGGGCCCTACCCTTTTGAGGTTCGGCCTTTGGGCGTTGGTCATTCCTTGTTCGATATTCAATCTTCCCTCTCCCGAATCACGGCCCCGACGCAGCGGGGCCCTACCATTTTGAGGCGCTGTCCTTGGGCGTTGATCATTCCTTGTTGGATATTCGATATTCCCTCCCCCTCGTCACGGCCCCGACGCAGCGGGGCCCTACCCTTTTGATGCCCGGCACTTGGGCGTTGATCATTCCTTGTTGGATATTCATGATTCTCTCCCCCCGCATCACGGCCCCGACGCAGCGGGGCCCTACCATTTGGAGGCTCCAGAAAAGCCTTGGATTTCCGGCGGGACCGTGAAAGCCTGCGCGCTGCATGTCCTCCCCTTCTCCTGATGCGCGCGCCCGGATCGGTCTGTTGCTGGGTTCGCTGAGCCTGCTCAGCGCCTTTCTGCTCTTCCAGGTGCAGCCGGTGATCAGCAAGTTCATCCTGCCCTGGTTCGGCGGCAGCCCGGGGGTGTGGACGACCTGCATGGTGTTTTTCCAGGCGCTGCTCTTCGCCGGCTATGCCTATGCCCACCTGCTGACCCGGCTGGCGCCGCGCACGCAGATGATCGTCCACGGTCTGCTGCTGCTCGGCGCGGCGGCCTGCCTGCCGATCGCTCCCGACGCGGCCTGGAAGCCGTCCGGCGGCGAGGATCCCTCGGGCCGCATCCTGCTGCTGCTGCTGGGCACGGTGGGTCTGCCCTACTTTGTGCTCTCCAGCACCAGCCCGCTGGCCCAGGTCTGGTTCACCCGCGCGGTGCCCGGCGGCCTGCCCTGGCGACTCTACGCGCTGTCGAACATCGGGTCGCTGGCCGCGCTGCTGAGTTATCCCTTCCTCATCGAACCGCGGCTGGAGGTCATCACCCAGACCTGGATCTGGTCGGCCGCCTTTATCCTGTTCGCCGCCCTGTCCTTCGTGCTGGCGCGGCGCAACGGCCGCATCCCTGACGCGGTCGCCGCCGAAGCCACCAATGCCGCCACGGACGCGGTCGCGGCCCCTGCCCCCGGTCCGCTGCGGCGCTGGGGTCGCCTGCTCTGGGAACAGCTCGGCCGGCGCCTGCTCTGGCTGCTGCTGCCGGCGGTGGCGAGCGTGCTGCTGCTGGCCGCAACCAACCATGTCTGCCAGGACGTGGCGGTGGTGCCCTTCATGTGGGTGGTGCCGCTCAGCCTGTACCTGCTGACCTTCATCCTCTGCTTTGAGCATGAGCGCTGGTACCTGCGGCCGGTCTGGGCGGGCCTGGCGCTGGCGGCCCTGGCGGCGGCGGCGGGTTACGATCACCTGCCCGACACCTGGACCTGGGCGCCGCTGCGCGACCACGGCTGGAATGAGGCGGTGAAGGCCTGGACCGTCAGCCTGCCGTTTGGCGACTGGCAGAATTACCGGGTGGAGCTGTTCGTCAGCTTCGGCGCGCTCTTCCTCGCCTGCATGGTCTGCCATGGCGAGCTCGCCCGCCTCAAGCCCGAGCCGGCGCGGCTGACGGAGTTTTACCTGTTCATGTCCGCCGGCGGCGCGCTCGGCGGTCTGCTGGTCAGCCTGGCGGCGCCGCGCTACTTCGACACCTACCTCGAGTGGCCGCTGGGCCTGCTCGTCGGGCTCGGCATCGCCAGCCTGGCGCTCGCCGGGGCCTTCCTCGGCCTGCGCTGGAAGTGGCTGGGCGTGCCGCTGGCGCTGGCGATCCTTGCCGGCGGCGGCTGGAGCATCCATGAGCTGTCCGGCACCACGCTGCAGGTGGATCCGCGCGTGGAGCGCGTGCGCAACTTCTACGGCGCGCTCTACGTCGACAAGGACTACGACAGCGGTTTGGAGAACGATTACGTCACCCTCGTGCACGGCGGCATTGTCCACGGCATGCAGAACCTCGGCGCGACCTTCCGCGAGGAACCGGTGACTTACTACGGTCATCACACCGGCATCGGCCGCGCGCTCGACAGCATCCGCACCAAGGACGGCGCGCGCGTGGGCATCGTCGGTCTCGGCGCCGGCACGGCCGCCTGCTATGCGCGCGGCGGCCAGCACTGGCGCTTTTATGAGATCAACCCGGAGATCGTCCGGCTGGCGGAGAAGCACTTCACCTACCTGGCCGACGCCCGGGCGCGCGGCGCGCAGGTCAGTGTCCACATCGGCGACGCCCGCCTGACCCTCGAGCGCGAGCCGGACCAGAAGTTCGACGTGCTGCTGCTCGACGCCTTCAGCGGCGACGCCATCCCGATGCACCTGCTGACGCGCGAGGCCTTTGAGATCTACCACCGTCACCTCGCGCCCGATGGCATCCTGGTCGTGCACGTCACCAACACCTACCTGACGCTGGCGCCGGTGGTGCAGAAGCAGGCCGAGGCCCTGGGCTGGAAGTGGACGCGCGTGCTCACCGAGGCCGAGGGCGACCACGACAGCACCGATTACGTCCTGCTGACGAACAACGCCCCCTTCCTCGCCGACACCCCGGCCGATTCGCCCGATGAATCCGAGCCGACCGATGTGCCGCTGTGGACCGATCGCTACCACAACCTCTTCCAGATCCTCGTCAAAGACTGACCGCCATGAAACCCCTGCTTGCCTGCCTGCTGCTGCCCCTCGCCCTCTCCGCCGCCGATGCCCCCACGCCGCTGCCGCTCTGGCCCAACGGCGCCCCGGGCTCGGAAAAGCGCGCGGGTGAACCCGAGAAACTCGAGGGCGAAAACGTCAGCAATGTCCACAACCCGAGCCTGACGCCCTACCTGCCCGAGCCCGGCAAGGCCACGGGCACGGCAGTCATTCTCTGCCCCGGCGGCGGTCACCGCAAACTCTGCCTCGGTCACGAGGGCGGCGCACTGGCCGAGTGGTTTCGCGAACGCGGCATCGCCGCCTTTGTCCTGAAGTACCGGCTCGCCCGCGAACCGGACAGCACCTACACCATCCAGGAGCATGCCATGGCCGACACGCGTCGCGCCCTGCGACTGGTGCGCAGCCGCGCCGGCGAATGGCAGATCCGGCCCGACCGCATCGGCATTCTCGGTTTCTCCGCCGGCGGTGAGCTCGCCGCCTTCGCCGCCATGGCCAACGATGCCGGCAAGCCGGACGCCGCCGATCCGATCGAACGCGCGGGCTCTCGTCCGGATTTCCAGGCGCTCATCTATCCGGGCACCTCGCACCTGTTCGAGGCGCGCAAGGGCATGCCACCGGTCTTCATCGCCTGCGGCTACAGCGACCGCCCGGATATCGCCGAGGGCATGGCAGGGCTGTATCTGAAATACAAGGCCGCCGGCGTGAAGGCGGAGCTGCACATCTACAGCGAGGCCGGCCACGGTTTTGGCTATCGCCCGGGCAAGACGGGGGCCGCGGCCAAGTGGCCCGAGCGCTTCACGGAATGGCTCACCGACAGCGGCCTGCTGAAATAGTGGGTCCCGGCGCATCGTGTCATGGCCTGCCATGACCCTGCGCCTCTGCTGCCTTCTCCTGCTTGCCGGCCCCGCGCTGGCCGACGTCCGTCTGCCCGCGATCTTCTCCGATCACCTGGTCCTGCAGGCCGGGGTGAACTTGCCGATCTGGGGCTGGGCCGATGCCGGCGAGGAGGTCACATTGTCGCTCGCCGGTCAGCGCGTGGTCGCGCGCACCGGCGCCGATGGCCGCTGGAAGACGAATTTTCCGCCGATGAAGGCGCAGGCGGAAGGCCTGCCCCTGACGGTCGAGGGCAAGAACAAGCTCGTCGTGCAGGACGTGCTCATCGGCGAGGTCTGGCTCGCCTCGGGCCAGTCAAACATGGCCTTCCTGTTCAAGCGCGGCGAATACCCGCCGGCCGAGAGCCAAGCCGCGAGTGTGCCGCAGATCCGCATGTTCACCGTGCGCGGCCAGACCGCGCAAACACCGCAGGCCGACTGCCAGGGCGAGTGGGTGGTGGCCTCGCCCGTCAGCGTGCAGGACTTCTCCGCGGTCGCCTGGTTCTTCGGCCGCGACCTGCAGCGCAGCCTCGGCGCGCCGGTCGGTTTGATCAACGCCTCCTGGGGTGGCACCGACATCGCCGCGTGGACGAGCGAACCCGTGCAGCGCGAAGTACCGGCGCTGCAGGCGCAGATCGAGACTTGGAACCGCAAGGCGCAGACCTTTGACGAGGCCGCCGCCAAGGCCGCGCACGCCAAGCGTCTGGCCGCCTGGAAACAAAAGGCCGCTGCAGCGAAGGCGGCGGGCAAAGCCGTGTCGCGCGCGCCGCGCGCCGAGCTGCATCCCGAGCGCGACCCGAACCGGCCGGCCAACCTGTTCAACGGCATGATCGCCCCGCTCGTGCCCTTTGCCCTGCGCGGTGTCATTTGGTATCAGGGCGAGCACAACTGCGGCAGTGTCGAGAAGGCCAGCCTGTATGCGACCCAGCTGCCGCTGCTGGTGAAGGACTGGCGCGCGCAGTGGCAGCGCGAGCTCGCCTTTGCCTGGGTGCAGCTGCCGAACTTCGAGCAGACCGCGCCACGCCCGCTGGTGCGCGAGGCGATGCTGAAGAGCCTGAGCCTACCGAACACCGGCATGGCGGTGACGATCGATGTCGGCGAGGCGAACGACAACCATCCCAAGGACAAGAAGAGCGTCGGCGAGCGGCTGGCGCTCTGGGCGAAGGCAAAGGTTTATGGGCTCGACCTGCCCTCCTGGTCCGGCCCCCTGCCCGCCGGACAGGAGGTCCGCGGCGGCGAGGTCGTGCTGAAGTTCGACCACGCCGACGGGGGGCTCGCGGCCCGCGGCGGCGGCGCGTTGCGCGGTTTTGTCGTCGCCGGCGCCGACCAGCAGTGGCGGCCGGCGCAGGCGCGGATCGAAGGCGACACGGTGATGGTCGCGCATCCCGAGATCGCCGCGCCGGTGGTGGTGCGCTATGCCTGGGCGGCCAATCCCGACGCCAACCTCGTCAACGGCGCCGGCCTGCCGGCCTCGCCCTTCCGCACCGACAGCTGGCCGATCGCCGCGCCCTGAGCCGGCTTACGGCGCCAGCGGCCGCACCTCACCGTTACCGCGGATGCGCTGCAGTTCGGCGCGCAGCTCGGCGACCTTGTCCGGCAGCTCGGCGAAGCGATTGTGCTTCTGGCCGGGATCCTCGCGCAGGTGGTAGAGTTCGCCGGGCTGATCGTTCTTCGTGTAGCCATTGGCCTCGTCCACCCACGGCGGCACGCGGGTGACGCCCCCGGTGGGCGCATCGATCAGCACCCAGTCGCCCTGGCGCACGGCATAGCCCTTCTCATTCGTGTTGTGCACCAGGCTGGCGCGCGCGCTGGTCTCGCCGCCGCGCAGCAGGGCCAGCTGATCGTGGCTGTCCTCGGCCGAACCGGCCGGAATCTCCGCGCCGACCGCAGTCGCGATCGTGGCAAACAAATCGATCTGACTGAGCAGGGCATCGCTCACCCGCCCGGCCGGCACCACGCCCGGCCAGCGCACCAGGAAGGGCACGCGGTGACCGCCCTCCCAGAGGTCGCGCTTCACCCCGCGAAAAGGCCCGGAACTGCGATGCCCGAAAGCGCGCACGCGCTCATAGGCATAGCTCTCGGCGCCGTTGTCAGCACTGAAGATGACCAGGGTGTTGTCGGCCGCGCCGATCTCCTCGAGCGCGCGCAGGATGCGCCCGGCGGCGGCATCGGTCTGACTCATGAAATCGCCAAAGCCACCGGCCTTGGAGGTGCCGGTGAATTCCGGCGACGGCACGATGGGTGCATGCGGCGAATTGAAGGGCGCATAGAGGAAGAACGGCCCCTCGCGACCGCGCTGCGCGCGCACCCATTCCTCGGCACGCTCGGCGAGACGGGGCACCACGGCATAAAAATCCCAGCCGGCGACCATCGGACCCGGGCGCGCCTCCCAGGACCCCTCGGCGGTCTTCGGTGTGATGTTGAGCGGCTCGGTCGGCGCCGCCAGCAGGCGGTCGTTCTCGATCCAGGCGTAGGGCGGGAAGTTCGGCACGTCGTCGCCAAAGTAGAAATCAAAGCCGTGGTCGAGCGGTCCGCCCGGCACCGGCTTCGACCAGTCGAAGGCATCGGGCGCATACACCCGCGTGCGGCCCTTTTTGTCCAGCACCGGCGTCGCCCCCGGCCGGCGGATGGCCTGCCAATCCCAGCCGAGGTGCCACTTGCCGATGCAGGCGGTGCGATAGCCCTTGCCCTTGAGCAACTCCGCCAGGGTCAGGCGCTGCGGATCGAGGATGGGCGGATCGAAGGCGTTGACGATGCCGTGGAATTTGCGCCAGTGGTAGAGACCGTGCAGCAGGGCGTAGCGGCTGGGCGTGCAGACGCCCGAGGAACTGTGCGCATTGGTGAAGCGCGTGCCCTCGGCGGCGAGCCGGTCGAGGTTCGGCGTCGGAATTTTCGAGTCCGGGTTCTGCGCGCCGAGGTCGCCCCAGCCCATGTCATCGGCATAGAGGATGACGACGTTCGGCAGCGGCTTGTCGGCGGCGGCGGCGGTGAGAGCCAGCAGGGCCAGCAGGAGGAGCGTTTTCATGGGTAGCATTGAATCAGTCGGCACGCTTGAGCACGCGGTGCAGCACCTCGCCGTGGTCATCGCGGAATTCGATCTCAAGTTTGGCGCGCCCCTGCGTGCCGGTGCTGGTGCGCACGTGCAGGAAACCGCCGGTGGGTTTCGGATAAAGATAGGGCTGGCGGATGAGGCCCGCGGGATCGGTGGTGTTTTTGCCGCCGGGCTTTTCGCCGCGGATGGCGTTTTCATCGTTGAGTGCCCCCACGGAAAACTCCTCGACACCGAGAGGGTGGATGCTGTGATACTGCCAGTGGCGGTCGCCGCAGAAGGTCAGGACGTTGGGGATGTCCTCGGCGCGCAGCCAGGTGAAGAAGGCATCGGCCTCATGGCGATAGCCGCGCAGGTTGGCGTGGTTGTCGTTCTTGCTGTTGCGGTCCGGCCCGACCATCGGCGTCGGCGTGATGAGGATTTTCCACGGCGCATCGCTGGCCTTCAGCGTGCGCTGCAGCCACTCGCGCTGCTCGCGACCCCACAGCGTCTTGTCGGGTCCGTCGGGCTGGGCGTTGGGCGAGCGAT
This sequence comes from uncultured bacterium, assembly GCA_966252325.1. GTDB lineage: Bacteria > Verrucomicrobiota > Verrucomicrobiia > Verrucomicrobiales > Verrucomicrobiaceae > Prosthecobacter. Next base: position 23,766 of record CBINON010000029.1, read on the forward strand.
GGTCGCGGCCTTCGAGGAACCAGAGCTGGACGTGGCGATGGATGCGCTGGGTGCGGTAGCTCGGCGAGCTGAGGTCGCCTGCCGGATGCACGGGCATCTGCTCGCGAAACAGGCCGATGCCGGTGACCGCATCCGGCGCGCGCGGGCCGCCGAGGTCGGCATCGTTGAAGCGGAAGTCGTGGTCGTCCTTGGACCAGAAGGCCGGGGTGACGGCAAAGAACTCGACGAGGCGCGGGAAGCGGAACTGCTCGTGCCACTTGCGACGCAGTTCCGGCAGCGTCTTCGCCGCGGTCGGCGCCGGGTGGTCGTAATAGACGATGTCGCCGGTGCCGATGAAGAAGTCCGGCTGCAGGGCCGCCATGGCGGCGAAGGCAGGATAACCGAGGCGCTTGTCCTCGGCGGTGGCGGTGACCGGACCGCCGCCGTTGGCCTTGCCATGCATGAACGCGTGGTAGTTCATGCAACTGCCCATGACAAAGTGCAGCGGCGCGTCGGAGACGGCCCCGGGCAGGGTCTTGAAGCGACCGCTGCGCAGCGGCTTCGCCGAGGCTTCATCCGTGCCGGCCAGGACACGATAGTGATAGGTCGTTGCCGGCTGCAGACCGGTCACCTGGGCGCGCACGAGGAAATCGCCCGCTGCCTCGGCCTTCAGCCACGCGGTGCGGCGGGCATCGGCGAAGGCGGGATCGGTGCCGTATTCGAAGCAGGCGACACCGGCCGCGCCGGGCAGGTCGCCATCGGCATCGAGGTCCGGCCCCGGCAGCGCGGTGAGGCGGGTCTGCAGCAACACGGTCTCGGTTGTCACCTCGCCGGCGAACACCCCTTGGGCGGTGTGGATCTCGGCCTGCGCCAGGGCGGGCAGGGCCAGCAGCAGCAGGGCGGCAAGGCGGGCGGGCATCACCGGTCAACGTCGGCGCGGCGCCGACCTTGCCGCATTCCGTCTTGCCCTCGGCGCGGCCTTTTGGCATGCATCGTTCATGCCCCTGCCTCCGCCCCCCGATCCCGCCGAACTGCCCGACCTGGCGCGCGCCACGATGAAGGCGGCGAAGTTTCCCGTGCTCGCCACCGACGACGCCGGCCAACCGCGTGTGCGCCCCGTCTCGCCGGTGCGCACGGATGGCTTCACGGTCTATGTCGCCAACCTGCGTCGCTACGGCAAGACCGCCGAGCTGGCGGCGAACCCGCGCGCCGAGCTGTGCTATGTCGACGACGGCCACAACCAGGTGCGCATCACTGCGACCGCCGAACTGGTGACCGACCCGGAATTGCGCCGCGAGATCTGGGACTCGAATCCGCTGCTGCGCGCCTACCTGCGCGACATCGACAATCCCGAGCTGATCCTGTACCGCTTCGTGCCGCAGCGCGTGCGCTACATGAAGGAGTGGGCGCTCGAGTATTACGAAGTTCCGCTCACTTGAGCTCGCGCAGGCGACCGCCGGTGCGGCGCGCCAGCCGTTCCCAGGCGTCCTTGTCTTCCTCGCGCATCTGGAAGCCGATGAAGTGCAGTGGCACCTTGGCCGCACGCCCCTGCTGCAGCTCCTTGACCCGGGCCTCGAGTTCCTCGTGCGGGATGCGCCGGTCGCGCGGGTAGGTCTGCCAGAAATCGCCGTCGGAGATCAGGAACACGACGTCCGGATTGAGGGCGAAGGCGGCATCGAGCACGCAGACCAGACCGTTCGGTTCCGGGCTGATCACACCGCGACCGCCGCGCGGCATCTGGCCACTTTCGTTCCACTGCGTCTCCATCCACTCGCGGGCCTGGGCGCGCATGGCGGGCGTGACTGGCGCAAGCTCCTTCTGGAAGGGCTTGTAGTTGCGCACGAACTGGATCAGGCCGAAGCGCGAGCCGGCGGGCAGGCTGTCGATCAGCTTGAGCGTCTCCTCCTTGATGCGGGCGAGCGGCATGCCGCTGGCGGCGGCCTTGTTGACGACGCTGCCGGAGACATCGAAGAGCAGGACGAGGCGACGTCCCTCGGCCTTGAGCCCGAGGAAGCTGAAGGCGGCCGCCTTGCCGCTGCCGCCGAGGCCGCCGAGCGCGCCGCCCAGGCCGGTGCCGAGACCGGCGCTGCCGGTGAGGCTGGCGAGCTGGTCGCTGACCAGTTCCGAGGGATCGAGCGGCAGCATCTTCTGGGCATCGAAGCGCGGCAGTTCCGGCAGATCGATCAGAGCCGGGCGGGTGCTGACAATCTTGTCCATCAGCACCGGCTTTGGCGCCGCCGCCTCGTGCGCGGCCAGGCTCAGGCGGTGCTCGCGCGTTTCCGCCAGCGGAATCTTGAGGGTCTCGCGCACCTCAAAGACCGCCTCCGGCTTGGCAAAACGCCTTGCCACGACCCAGAGTCCAAACAGCGCCAGCCCGACCAGATGCGCGGCCAGGCTGATGAGCAGGATCGACACGATCACGCCGCGCCGGTTGCCGCGCGCGGGGTTGACGACCGGCGCGGCCGGCGCCTCGACCGACGGCATCATGGCACTGCCTCCTCCCCGCCGGGATCGTCGAAGGTGACTCCCTGGATGCCGGCCCGTGCGCAGGTGTTGAGCACATCCACGAGACGCTGGTGCCGCGCCGCATCCTCGGGCGCCAGGGTGACCAGCATCTCGCTGCCAGCCAAGCGCGCGGCCTCGCGCAGGCGGAACAGGCTGCGATGCAGGCCGTCGAGCGCGGTGTCGCCGGCCTCCGCCGCGGGCGCCTCATTGAGCAGGATGGCCCCATCGGCGCGGATCAAAATCGTGTGTTCATCGGGCACGTCGAGCGGCTCGTCCTGGGCGGCTGCGCCGGGCAGACCGATGGGGATGTCGGCCTCGGGCTTGAGTGGCCGGGCGCTGACCATGAAGAAGACCAGCAGCAGGAAGACCATGTCGATCATCGGGCCCATTGGCACCTCGACTGCAGCGGCGGGCATGCGGCGACGGCGTTTCATGGCGGGCGGGTGCCAAAGATGACGCTGACCGCGCCGGCCTCGCCAGCCAGCTTCATGAACTCTCTAATGCGCTTGCCGGGCGTCTCGCGGTCGGCGCGCAGGTAGATCTTCAACGGCGGACTGGCGCGGAAGCGGGCACGCAGGTGATCACGCATCTGTTCGTCGCTGAGCGGCCGGTCGCCCACGTGCAGCACGCCCTGCGGGTCGAGGTTGATGATGTCGCGGTTCGACAGATCCTCGGGCCGCACCGCGCTGGCGGCGAGCGGCAGGGCGATGTCCATCTTCTTCTGCTCCTTGCTCAGCTTCGAGGTGACCATGAAAAAGATGAGCAGCAGGAAGGTGAGATCGATCATCGGGGTGATGTTGAACCCCACCTCCTCGGACTGCGATCGGCGCCGGCGCATGACAGCGCCATCCTCCGCAGAGGACGCCCGGCAATCAAGCCATTCTTCTAGAAATTTTCCTAGTCCTTAAGCGCCGCCGACTCGGCCTCCACCTTCAGCCAGTGCACCGCCTCCATGCCCGAGGCCCGTTCGCGCACCCGGATCTCCCAGGTGCCCGGGGTCTCGTTGGGTGCGAGATCGAGCGGCAGGCTCAGCCGGCCGTTTTCGATGGCGTAAAAGCCGTCGCCCTCGGCCGCGCGGCCGCTGGCGTCGCGCAGGCGTACCTCGACCGGCACAACACCGCTGAACGGCGCCTCGCCGGTCGTGGTGAGGTGCACGGTCACCTCCGCGCGCTGGCCGGCGCGCGCCGTGGCGGGGGCCTCGACGCGCAGTTGCAGCAGAGGTTTCGGCGACACCAGATAGATCCGGCCATCGCAGGGACCGAGCGCGCATTTCCAGCTCACCCCACCGTCCGCCTCATGGCGCGGAATCACCTGGCGGGCGCGGGTGAGATCGTAGACATGCACGCCGTCGCGCCCCAGCCGCAGGGTGGCCTCTGTGGGCAGGCCGTTCTCGAGCACCAGGCCGTGCTGTCCGACATAGGTTCCGGCCTCGCGCCGGTCGTTGATGGCAAAAACGTACTGGCTGTCGCCGGCGCGACGGGTGCGCAGGATGACCTCCGGGCTGTCGGCCCGCACCGCCGGAATGACGCCGAATTCCGGCAGCTTGGACGCCAGGGTCGCGGCGATCCCGAGCACCTTCGCCTTGTCCTCGGCCGCCTTCTTGACCCGGCGGAAGCTGGGCACGACGACATCCGCCTTCAGGGCCGGACAGAGGAACTCATCGGCAACGATGCGCCCGCCGCGCGCCTGCCAGGCGCGGATCTTGTCGACGACCGACTTGCTCAGCACGTCGCACTCCGGCATGACCAGCAGCTTGCGGCCGCTGAGGCCGTCCTTGAGCAGGGTCTCCTCGAAAATCACATCGGCCGGCGCGTGCGCGTGCTGCAGGGCGAGCCAGAGATCGGCCGACCATGTGGCGTTGTAGCCGTGGCCGCCACGGCGGGCGAAGACCTGCGAGGTGAAACTTTCCAGGAAGGCGATCTCGCGGCGTTCATCAGGGATTTTCAACAACGCCGGCCCCAGCGGTTCCACCACCTCGCGCACGAGCTCACGCAGCACGTGCTGGGTGTCGGGATGGGTGAAGCGATAGCCGCTGCTGCTGTTCGCCGTCGTCACGAGTGACTGCCAGCCGTGGTACATAATGCCCTGCACCGGCCGCGCGATCTTGGTCCAGAAGGCCTCGCGCAGGTGCATGGGCGCGATCGTGATGTAGGCGGCGTCGGGATCGTGATCCTCCCAGGCCACCGGGTTTTCCGGCCGGGTCTTGCCGATCGGCGCGGTCTGGCTGCGATACCAGATGAGCTGGGTCATCTTCATGACCTTCTGGCGACGCCCCGAGGCGGCGCTCATGGCAAACAACTGGTCGGTGGCCAGACCAATGCGCTGCGGATCGGGGTAGGTGTAGGTCCAGTGCGACAACACATCGACCGTGCCGCCGGCGCCGCTGACCGAGGGCTGGCGCACGGCCGGATCGAAGAAGGTCCACTGCCGGCCGCCGGCCGACTTGACGCCCTTGTGCAGGGCACTGTGCAGCCCGTTCCAGCCATCGCCGACGGTCCAGAACCAGCGGTAGTACTTCAGGATCGGATGATCGTCGGCGACGACGCGGTCGGCGGGAAAGTCCGCCAGCTTCGTCCAGTCGACACCGGTGCGCAGGTCGACCTCGGCCGGGATGTCGGTGCCGGCGAAGGCGCGGTAGTTGGCGACATCGACCGGATTGAAGGAGGGCCGGGAGGCATCGCGCACCTCGGTGTCGATGAGCACGGTGGTGAAGGCCGGATGGCTGCCGTAGGTCCTGGCCAGGCTGCGGCCGACGTTTTCAAAGAAGGGCGGAAACTCCGGCAACGAGGCGCAGATGTCGTGGCGGGCGAAGGGTTTGCCGTCGCGGCCGAGGCGGTGGAACTCGGGCCGGTTCTCGAACAGCCGCGAGGGCGCGACGCTGGCGATGACGCCCAGCCCGGCGGCCAGGGCCTCGTCGAGGCCGGCGCGCTGGCGGGCGATGAACTCGGCATCGCCGGGCGGCACATCCTTCTTCTGCGTCCAGATGTCGCCGACTTGGGTGCCGAGGCCGATGAAATGGGTGAAACCGAGGTCCTTGAGACGCGGGATCTCCTCGGCATTGGCACCCCACATCAGCACCGGCATGCGACCGGCGGGCGGGCGGGCGAGCAGCCGGAACTCGCGCGTGCGCTCGCTGGTGGCACCACCGGCGCCCAGCGTCGCGCGCAGGGGATAACTGCCGGGCTTGAGCGCGGTGTTGACCGTGTAGCGCGCCGTGTGCTTCGCGCCGGGCGCGAGGTCGGGCAGCAGGAAGGTCTCGGCCTTGCCGCCGAACTCGACGTTCAGCTGCGCGCCCTTCAGGGGTTCGCGACGCAGGTTGGTGCAGAGGATCGCCACCGCCTCCGCGCGCTCCAGGCGTTGCCAAACGGCGCGCGCCGATTCGATCGCCAGCTCGACCGGCTCGAATTTCAAGGCGCCCTCGCAGAGGCGCACCTCGTCGATGCGGCCGGGAAAGCCGGCGTAGCTGCTGCCGATGCGGTCGCCAAGAACCAGGCCGCGCCGGCCGGGCACGACCGCGCCAAGCCCGGGCTTGGTGACGCGCGTGTGGGTGGAGCCGTCGAGGTAAAAGGTCAACGTGCCGGCGGCATCGTAGGTGAAGGCCAGGTGATGCCATTCCCCGGCCGGCAGGCGCAGCGGCTCGGAGAAAAACGACTCCGAATGACTGCCAAAACCGAGCGTCACCAGCAGGCGGCGCAGGCCGGCCTTGTCGGCCTCGGTGAGCTGCCAGGCATAGTCGGTAGGGTTGTCGGGCACGTACTTTTTGTCGGCCAGGTAGCAGCGCGCACCCTTGTCGAACTCGGGCTTCGGCTGCACCCACATCTCGAGGGTGAAGGCGCCCGTGGGCGAGAGCCGGCCGGCGCTGGTCACCCGGGCCTGGTGGGGTTTGTCGGCGACCGGGATGCCTTCAAACGACTCGAGGGCGCCGCCGAAGCGGCCTTCCGCGACGGTGACCGCGCCGTTGAGGGTGAGGTGATTGCCCTTGCCCGAGCGATCCTGCAGTTCCTGGCCCGAATCAAAGCTCCAGCAGCCGAGCACGTGCGGCCCGGAGGCATCGGTGCCGGTGTAGCCGGTCTGCCAGGTTTCCTGGAGGGGGGCGGCGGCGAGGGCGGGAGCGAGCAGCAGGCAGGGGAAAAGGCGCATGATCGGGAAGGCATATACCCCGCCGGCGGCGGCGATGTTGCGCCGGGACCGCGCGGCCCGCCTTGCAACCCGGGCCGGACTGGGCACGTTACCCTCCCCAGCCATGTCGACCCCCAAGCACACGAATGCCCTCGCGAAGGAGAAATCGCCCTACCTCCTGCAGCACGCGCACAACCCGGTGAACTGGCTGCCCTGGGGCGACGAGGCGGTGAGCAAGGCCAAGGCCGAGGACAAGCCGATCTTCCTGTCGAGCGGCTACTCGACCTGCCACTGGTGCCACGTCATGGAGCGCGAATCCTTCGAGAACGAGGAGATCGCCGCCTTCATCAACGCCCACTTTGTGCCGGTGAAGCTCGACCGCGAGGAGCGACCGGACGTCGACCTCACCTACATGACCTACGTGCAGGCCGCGAGCGGCGGCGGCGGCTGGCCGATGAGTGTTTTCCTGACGCCCGAATTGAAACCCTTCTTCGGCGGCACCTACTTCCCGCCGGAAAACACCCAGGGCCGGATCGGTTTCCTGAACCTGCTCAAGGAACTGCACAAGGCCTGGACCGAAGACCGTGAAAAGGTGCTGTCCGGCGCCGAGCGCTCGGTGAGCAAGCTGCAGGAGTTTCTCGACGGCGAAAACACGGGCCAGGAGGTGAAGACCGACGCCGTCGTGCAGAAGGCCTACGACGATCTCGCCAGCAGCTACGACTATCATGAGGGCGGCTTCAGCGGCGCGCCCAAGTTCCCGCGCTCGACCTCGATCAACCTGCTGCTGCGCGTGCACCTCGCCTGGGCGAAGGACGAAAAGCGGCGCAGCGAGTCCGAGTGGGCTGGCGAGATGTGCGCGCGCACCCTGCGCGCCATGGCCAATGGCGGCATCTGGGACCATGTCGGCGGCGGCTTCCACCGCTACAGCGTCGACGGCTACTGGCACATCCCGCACTACGAAAAGATGCTCTACGACCAGGGCCAGCTGCTCTGGGCCTATGCCGAGGGTCACCTGGTCACCGGCTCGGCCTTCCTGGCCGGCGTGGCCCGGGAAATCGCCGCCTACGCTGTGCGCGACCTGCGCCATGCCGACGGCGGTTTCTACTCCGCGGAGGATGCCGACAGCCTGCGCGCCGAGGGCGATGCACACAAGCACGAGGGGGCATTTTACGTCTGGAAGGCGGCGGAGATCGACGAACTGCTCGGTCGCGAGCGCGGCAGCATCTTCCGTTATGCCTACGGAGCGCGACGCGACGGCAATGCCCGCCCGGAGAGCGATCCGCAGGGCGAACTGGCCGGCCTGAACACCCTGTTCAAGGCCTTCTCGGCCAAGAAGACGGCGGAGTTCTTCAAAAAGCCGGTCGAGGAGGTTCAGGAGATCCTGGCCGACGGCCTCAGGGTGCTCTTTGAGGCGCGCGCCAAGCGTCCGCGACCCCACCTCGACGACAAGGTCATCACCGCCTGGAACGGCCTCATGATCTGCGGTCTGGCGCGCGCTGGCGCTGCGCTCGGCGACACCGGCCTGCTCGATCTTGCCGCCGGTGCGGCGGGTTTCCTGCACGACCAGCTCTGCGCCGAACCCGGCAAGGGCCTGCACCGCAGCTGGCGCGAGGGCGAGCGCGGTCCGCGCGCCTTCGCGACCGATTACGCCTGCCTGATCCACGGCCTGCTCGACCTCTACCAGGCCGGCTTCGACGGCCGCTGGCTGCGCTGGGCCGCCGCCCTGCAGGAGGAGATGGACGGACTCTTCCTCGACCGCGAACGCGGCGGCTACTACAGCGTGCACACCGACATGGCCCACTCGGTCCTGCGCATCAAGGAGGACTACGACGGCGCCGAGCCCTCGCCCAATTCCCTCGCCGCCCTCAACCTCGCCCGCCTCGCCGCCATGCTCGACCGCCCCGCCTGGCAGGACCAGGCGAGACGCATCATCGCCCTGTTTGGCGCCACGCTGGAAACCGCCCCCTCCTCCGTGCCGGTGCTGGTCATGGCCGCTGACTTCCTGGAGCGCGGCAAGCAGCAGATCGTGCTCGCCGGCGACAAGGCCAGCCCGGCCTTCCGAGCGCTCGCCGAGGTGGTGCACCGTCGCCTGCTGCCGAATGCCGTCCTGCTCCACGCCGACGGCGGTGAGCACCAGGCCTGGCTGGGCACGCAGAACGCCGCGCTGGCGGAAATGAAACCGGTCGGCGGGGCGCCCGCCGCCTATGTCTGCCAGAACTACACCTGCCAGGCACCGGTGACCGCGGCCGGGGATTTGGAAAAGCTGCTGGCCTGAGAGGAGCCCCCGTGCGGCTCCGGCCGCCCTCCATGCGCTACTCCCTGCTCATGCATCTGGTCACCCTCGCCTGGGGGTTGACTGCCATCCTCGGCAAACTCGTCGCCCTGTCGGCGGCCGACCTCGTGCTCTGGCGCACCCTGCTCGCGGTCGCCGGTTTCGCCCTGCTTGCGCTCGCCCTGCGCGCCCCCCTGCGCCTGCCGGCCCGCGATGCCCGCCACCTGCTCGGCCTCGGCGCCCTGCTCGGCCTGCACTGGGTGGCCTTCTTCGCCTCGGCACGGGTCGCCACCGCCTCGGTCAGCCTTGCCGCCCTGCCCACCGCCATGCTCTGGTGCTCGCTGCTCGAGCCCTGGATCAACGGCAGCCGGCGCTGGCGACCGCTCGAACTTTTTGTCGGCGTCATCGTGGTCGGCGCGGTCTGGCTGATTTACGAGGTCGAGTTCCGCCACTGGCAGGGCCTGACGCTCGGCCTGCTCGCCGCCCTGCTGGCGGCGCTCTTCATCGTCTTCAGCAAACAGGTCGCCGCCCGCCGTCACTATGCCGTCATCGGCGCCTGGCAGATGACCGGCGCGCTGATCGTGACACTGGCCGCCCTGCCCTTTGCCGGCGCCGCCCCCGCGTGGCCGGCCACCGGCGACTGGCCCTGGCTGCTCGTGCTGTCCGGCGTCTGCACGGTCGGCGCCTACGCGGGTTACATGGTCGTGCTGCGTCACCTCGACGTCTTCAGCGTCAACGTCATTTACAACCTCGAACCCGTTTACGGCATCCTGCTCGCCATGCTGGTGTTCGGGGCCGAAGAAAAGATGACCGGCGGCTTCTACCTCGGCGCCGCGCTCATCACCGGCAGCGTCCTGCTTGTGCCCTGGTTGCGAAGAAAGGGGCTCGCCAGGCCGTAAGCCTGCCATGTGCTCCGCCACCCGCCGCGCCTTCCTGGCCACCAGCCTCTCCGCCGCCGCCGCGTCCTTCGCCCAAAGCGCGGGCGCTCCGGAGCCGGTCATCGACATCCATCAGCACACAAATTACCGCGGCCGCGACGATGCCCACCTCATCGCCCACCAGAAGGCCATGGGGGTCACCACGACCCTGCTGCTGCCCGCCGGCACCCCCATGCGCACGCGGTCGACCCACGATGGCAAGTCGAACGGCCTCGCCGCCGGCTGTGGCACCACCGACACCTGCCGGCGCCTGGCGGAGGAACAGCCCGACCGCTTCATTTGGGGCGTCAACGAGGTGACCGACCTCGAGGGCGCCGCCGTCGAGATCGAGAAGTGGCTCAAGCTCGGCGCCCGTCTGATTGCCGAACAAAAATTTCACGTCGAATGCGACTCACCCCAAAGCCAGCGGCTGTACGCCCTCGCCGCCGACTACGGCGTGCCGATCCTGCTGCACTTCCAGCATGAGACTTACAACCTCGGTTACGAGCGGTTCCACACGATGCTGGCGAAGTTTCCGAAGACGAACTTCATCGGCCATGCCCAGACCTTCTGGGGCAACATCGACCTCAAGCACGAGCCAAAGAACCTCTATCCGAAGGGACCGGTCACGCCCGGTGGCCTGACCGACCGCTACCTGGCCGATTATCCAAATCTTTTCGCCGACATGTCGGCCGGCTCCGGCCTCAACGCCCTGACCCGCGACGAGGCGCACACGACCGCCTTTTTTGACCGTCACCAGGACAAGATCCTGTACGGCAGCGACTGCAACGACCATCTCGGCCGCGGCCCCGGCTGCCAGGGCGCGCAGACGATCGCCATGATCCGCAAGCTGGCGCCCTCGAAGGCGGTCGAGCGCAAGATCCTGCACGACAACGCCCGCCGCCTGTTCCGGCTCTGAACGCCGTGGTCAGGCCGGATCGCCGAGCTTTTCCAAAGCCGTCGCCGCCGCCTCCCAGTCGCTGGTGAGTTTGGCGATGCGCGGTTCGGCCGCCTCCAGCTCGGCGCTGAAGTCGCGGAACTTGGCGGCGTCGGCATAGGTGGCCGGATCCTGGAGCAGGGCGACCAGTTCCAGCTTGCGCTTCTCGACGGCGGCGAGCTCGGCCTCAACGGCGGCAACCCGCTGCTCGGCCTCGCGGCGGACCTTGCTGCGGGCGTTGCGGGCCTCGGCCTCAAGACGGCGCTGTTCCTTGCTTTTCGGGGGTGCGGCCGGCCGCGCGGGTGCGGCCGCCCAGGCGCCGGGCTGGCTGTTGCCGAGACCGGCGGTGAGCGCCTCGCGCGCCGAGGTCGCGCGGGTCTTGTCGAGGTAGTACTGGTAATCGCCCGCGTAGGGCGTCAGCACACCGCCGGCGATGTGGATGACACCGCGCGCCATGGCGCGGATGAAGTGGACATCGTGGCTGATGAAGACCAGCGTGCCCTCGTAGTCCGAGAGCGCGCCAATGAGCGCATCGATGCTGCCCATGTCCAGGTGGGTGGTCGGCTCGTCCATGAGCAGCAGGTTGGGCGGATCGAGCAGCAGGCGAACGAGGGCCAGGCGCGACTTTTCGCCGCCGCTGAGCACGGCGACCGGCTTGAAGACGTCGTCGCCGTGAAACAGGAAACTGCCGAGCAGAGTGCGCGCCAACTGCTCGCCCGGGCGGCTGGGCAGGTCCATGGCCGACTGCAGCACGGTGTGCTTCATGTTGAGGACGTCGCCGCGGTACTGGGCGAAGTAGCCGAGGCGGACGTTGTGGCCGAGCTCGCGGCTGCCGCCCTGCGGTTCGAGCGCGCCGGCGAGCAGCTTGAGCAGGGTCGACTTGCCGGCGCCGTTGGGGCCGACCAGGACCAGGCGCTGGCCGCGTTCGACCTCGAAATCGAGGCCCTGGTACACCGGCTGGTTGCCGTAGGCGAAGTCGAGGCCGCTGAGGCGCAGCACGCGCTGGCCGCTGCGCGGCGGCTGCGGGAAGCGGAACTTGACCGTCTTCGCCGCCGCCACCGGCGCGTCGATCTTCTCCATGCGGTCGATCATCTTCAGCTTGTCCTGGGCGCGCGAGGCGAAGTTCGCCTTGGCCTTGAAGCGGTCGGCGAAGGTCTTCAGCTTGGCGATCTCGCGCTGCTGGTTCTCGTAGGCGCCGAGCAACTGCTCCTCGCGCGCCGCCTTCTCGCGCAGGTAGTCGTCGTAGTTGCCGCGGTAGCGGGTGACACGGCCGTGACCGATCTCGAGGATGCTGTCGGTGAGCTGGTTGAGGAACTCGCGGTCGTGCGAGATCATGAGGATCGCGCCCGGGTAGCTCTTCAGGTAGTTCTGGAACCAGATCAGCGATTCAAGGTCGAGGTGGTTGGTCGGCTCGTCGAGCAGCAGCAGGTCGGGCTCCTGGACGAGCAGGCGGGCGAGGTGGGCGCGCATGACCCAGCCGCCGCTGAGGGTGCGGGCGCTGCGGTGGAAATCGCTCTCGCGGAAGGCCAGGCCGCTGAGGATGCGCTTGGCCAGCGGTTCCGCCTCCCAGCGGTGGTGCTCGGTGACGTGGCTGGTGGCGAGCTCGAGCACGGTGACGTCGTCGACCGGCGCGCTTTCCTGGGGCAGGAAGCCGAAGTCGAGCCCCTTCTCCATGGTCACCTGGCCCTCGTCGGGCGGGGTTTCGCGCAGCAGCAGGGAGAACAGGGTCGACTTGCCGGCGCCGTTCGGGCCGATCAAACCGATCTTTTCGCCCCGGTTGATGTGGAAGGAGACACCGCTGAACAGGGTGCGACCGGCGTAGGTTTTGGCGACGTTGGAAACGGAGAGCATGGCGGGCAGCGGGCGGAGTCCATCGGCCAGAACCGCGCCGGGGGCAACCCCGCGCATCAGCATCCCCCCGCCAAGCCAGCCTTGCCAGCCCGCGAACGCGGCCTAGTCTGGGATGTTCATGGCATTGCGCATCTTCGACCGTTACCTGGGCAGGCAAGTCCTGTCCGCCACCCTCATGGGGGTGCTCCTGCTCAGCGGGGTCATGGTGCTTGGCAACGTCTACAAAAAACTCGATGAACTGCTCGGCGGCACCGAGCTGCCCTTCGCCTTCATCCTCGAGTTCGTGGCCCTGGTGATCCCGTTCTCGCTGATCTTCACCATACCCTGGGCCTTCCTCACCGGCATCCTGCTGGTGTTTGGCCGGCTGTCGGCCGACAACGAGCTGGTGTCGCTGCGCATGACCGGCTGGTCGATGCCGCGCATCTGCCTGCCAGTCTTCCTGCTCGCCGCCGCCCTGTCGGGCATCTGCTACTGGGTCAACCTCTCGCTGGCGCCGATGGCCAAGGACCGCATCAAGCGCATGTTCTATGAGGTCGCCCTGGAAAACCCGGCGGCGCTGTTCCAGCCCGGCCAGGTGCTCGACAAGGTGCCCGGCTTCATCATCCACACCGGCGGCCGCGACGGCGACCGCCTGCTCGACCTGCACATCGTCGAGCTCGAACGCCGGCTGCCGCGCCGGGTCATCCGCGCGCGCTCGGCCGTGCTCGAATCGCAGCCGGGCGTGATCGACGTCGTCATGGTGCTCGAGGACGCCGAAATCGAGGAACTGCGCTACGACGACCAGCAGCGCCTGGAAAAGGCCGACTTCCTGCGCGCGGGGCGCACCGCCCTGCTCTTCCCGCTGTCGCGCCTGAAAAACTCCAGCGTGCGCGTCAACGCCAGCATGAAGAGCACCGACACGCTGTGGAGTGAGGTGCTTGGCCGGGCCGAGGGCGGCCCGCTGGAGCCGAAGGAGCGCATGCGCTCGCTCACCGAGCTCAACAAGCGCTACAGTTTCTCCCTGGCCTGCTGCACCTTCGCCCTCGTCGGCATCCCGCTCGGCGTCACCGCGCAGCGGCGCGAGACCTCGACCGGCTTCGCCCTCAGCCTGATCACGGCGACCGTCTACCTGGTCTTCATCATCCTTGCCGACACCCTGAGCGACAAACCGCACCTGTACCCGCACCTCATCATGTGGGCCCCGAACGTCATCTTCCTGACGGCCGGCGGCTGGCTGTTCCGACGCCTCAACCAGCGATGAACGCGCCCGTCCTTCTCTGCCGAACCGCCCTGCTCGCATTTGCCCTGCTGCTGCCGGCCTGCAAATGGCGGCGCGCCGCTGAACCGGCCGAGCCTGCCATCGCGGTCCACTTTCTCGCCGCCAGCGACCGCACGGCCTACCAGCAGATGCAGCGCCTGGTGCTGACACGCTTGCTGGCGGAGGCCGACGCGCGTCTGAACCTGGTCCTGCATCCGGCCGACGGCAAGGCCGCGCGCCAACTCCAGCAGCTGCGGGCGGCGGCCCGGGAAAAGCCGGACTTCCTGCTGGTCGATCCGCTCGATGCCGCGGCCCTGGCGGCACCGCTGGCGGAGCTGCGGCAGTCCGGCACCCGCGTCATCGGCCTCGGCGAGGGCGCGGCCGCGCTGGACTGCGACACCGTCCTGCTCTGCCCGCAGAAGGAGCTTGGCCGGCTCGCCGGCGATCTCATTCGCCGCGCCCTGGAGCGGCGCGCGCAGGAGCTCGGCCTGCCGGCGCCGCAGGGCCGGGTCGTGCAGATCCGCGGCGACGAGGAGGCGGCAGTCGGCCAGGCTCGCGACGACGCCTTCCGTGCTGAGCTGGCGAGAACGCCCGGTCTGGTGCTGGTGCATGATGCGCCCGGCTTCTGGACGCGCGAGCAGGCCGCCGAACGGGTGCGCGAGGCCCTGCGTCTGCAAGGCGCGTTCGAGGCGGTGTATGCGCACGACGACCTGATGGCGGCCGGCGTCATCGAAGCACTGCCCGCGGACATGCGAGAAAACGTGCTGGTGGTGGGAACCGACGGCCATGGTGGCCGCGCTGGCGGCTACACGCTGGTCAACGCCGGTGTGCTCGACGCCAGCATCTACCAGCCGCTGCTCGTCGACTACGCGGTGCAACTCATCCTCAAAAGCCTGCGCGAACCGGCCTTCCGGCCGAAGCCGCAGTATGTGCTCCAGCCGCGCACGGTGACCCCGCGTGAGCTCGACGACATCCGCCTCAACGGCATGGCTCCCTATCCGGAGCCCTGACGGTCATTCCGCCGACTTGCGCGGCGCTTTTTTGGCTGGCGCCTTCTTCGCCGCGGCCTTTTTGGCGGGAGCCTTGGCCGAAGCCTTCTTCACCGCCGCCGGTTTCGTCGCCGCTTTTTTGGCGGTCGGCTTGGGGGCGGCGGTCTTGCGGGTGGTGCGGCCCGGCGAACGCTTCAGGGTCGCCTTGCGAGCCGCGGCGGCCTTGCCAGCCGTCGCCGAAGCCGCCGGTGCCGCCGCCTCCTCGACCAGCGGCAGGCGCGGTGCGTCGCCCCAGAGTTCTTCGAGTCGGTAAAACTCGCGTTTCTCCGGACTGAGCACGTGCACCAGCACGTTCGGGTAATTGACGATCAGCCACTGGCTCTCGTAGTTGCCGTCGCCGCCGAGCGGCTTGAGGCCGTGGTCGTCGCGCAGGCGCTCGACGATCTCGTCGCGCACCGCACGCAGCTGCGGATTCGAGGTGGCCGTGCAAATGACAAAAAAGTCGGTCACCGGCGAGATGCCCCGCAGGTCGAGCAGGACGATGTCGGCGGCCTTTTTGTCGGCGGCGTACTGGGCGCACAGGCGCGCGATTTCGAGGGTTTCCATGGTTGAGGGTTGACGGACTCCCTTCAAAGCCGATTTTTGGCAGGAAAGCAAGCCGGCAAAGCCGCCTGCCAGGACAAACCGCAGGCCAGCGCCCGGAATCACGCCTGCGCGCCTCACCGTCCCCCCCGGGCCCTTCCCCCCAAAAACCCCATGAACCCCCGCAACATCGCCCTCCTGCTTGTCATCCTGTCGCTCGGCTACGGGATCTGGCACTACCACTCCGACGCCGGCCGCCTGCGCCTGGAGATCGAAGCCCTGAAAACCGCCCACGCTGCGGCACTCGACGCCAAGGACCGCGAACTGCAGAGTTCGCTGGCGGCGCAGAACGACCAGCATCAGAAGGCCCTGCAGGCGCTCAACGATGAAACCGACAAAAAACTCTCCGAACTGCGCCAGAGCCAGCGCCAGCAGATCGCCCAGGCCTACAAGGAGTTCGAGAACATCTTCGCCGGCAACCGCCAGACGATGGAGTACCTGAACCTGCTGGAAGGCAAGGTGAAGGCCGGCCAGCAACTGTCGAAGATCGAGGTCGAAAAGCTGACCGTCATCACCAGCGGCATCGGCTTCCTGCAGAAGCAGTACCAGAAACCGCTGCAGGAGTTCACCGCCCTGCAAGAGTATTTCGAGTCCGCCGCCACTCGCACCAGCGAAAAACCCAAGTCCAACTTCGGCTTCTTCAAGCGCATGTTCAGCAAGGACTTCCGCGAGGCCGAGAAGGAGTACTACCGCGAGGAGGGCGCCCGCCGCGCCTTCACCGAGGCGCAGGGCAAGTTCAACGAGGTCTATGCCGGCGCCCAGCGCTCGATGCGCGCGGTCAACCTCGACGCCGAGGGCCACCTGCGCAAGCTGACCGAACTGATCGAGGACAAGAAGACCGCCAACAACGAGGATCTCGTCGGCTTCTTCGAGAAGGCGCGCCAGGCGCTGCGCACCCACCAGAACGTGCTCGATTTCGAACCCGAGCCGCCCACCCAGGCCCCCCGGGTGCAGCCCTGATCCGCCCCGCGTGAGCGCTCTCCCCAGTCTGTCATGAGGGGTCGTCCGCCCTCGCCCGCCCTGCTCCTGCTCGTGCTTGCCCTGGCCGGCACCGGGCTCGGCATCTGGCTGCATGGACGCGCCCAAGCGCCCGCTGCCAACGCATCCGCCGCGCCGACGGAAGATCTGGCCGCACAGGTGCGCCTGCTCGAGGGGCAGGTCGAATACCTGCAGGGCCAGAACGCCGTGCTGGAGGAGGAGAATGCCCGCCTGCAGCAGCGCCTGGCCCAGGGCACGGCCCCGGGGGCACCCCCCATGGCCGCCACCGACGACAACGAAGACCCACCCGACTTTGCCGGCCTGAGCCTGGAGTTGCTGAAATTCCGTCGCCTGCAGGCCCTGCCTCTCACCGTCACGGCCGCGTCGCTGGCGGAGGTCGAGGCACGCATCCTCGACTGGCTGCGCCGCCGCCAGCCCGGCGACGAGGCCCCGCGCCTGGCCTTGGCACTGAACGCCCTCGGCTGGATCGACCGCCCCGTGGATCCCCTGCCTCTGCGCGCCGCCCTGCTGGCGCGCCAACTCGGCGGCTGGTACGATCCGGGCAGCGGTGTCCTGCACGTGGTCGATGCCGCACCCGTCCCCGGCAAGCCGGCGCCCGACCGGCCGCTGGCGGTCGCCTTCGGCCAGTTGCTGCGCGAGTACGGCGAGGTGCTGTTTCCCGAAAAGTCCCGGCTGAGCACCGACGCGCGACTGGCGCGCGAGGCCCTGCTGGCGGGCGACGCCGGCCTGACGCGCTTCCTGTTCAGCCTGGAAAACAAGGCCGGCCAACCGCCGAAAAGCATGCCCGCCGAGGATCCGGATCATCCGCTCAACGAAGTGGCGCTGCCGGTCTTCCTGCGGGAATTGTACCTCCACCCCTTCAACCGCGGCTTTGAATTTGCCCGTGACCTGCACGGCACGGGCGGCTTCGCGCAGCTTGATGCCGCCTACTCGCGCCCGCCCGCCGGCGCCGCGGAACTGACCGACCCGGCCCGCTTCCTCAGTGGCGAGGCCAGCGCGGCCGAACCGCTGTCCCTGCCGCCGCTCACCGCCGACGGCACCCCGCCTTTCTGGGACGACTGCCTCGGTCCCTTTGCCTGCCTGACCGCGTTGCGCGCCTACAACAGCGACGAGGTGGCGTCCGCCGCCGTGCGCGGCTGGCGGGGAGACCGCCTGCTCGCCTTCGCCGCGCCCGAGCACCCGCGCGATCACGCGCTCTGGCAGACCCTCTGGCAGGATGCGGCGCAGGCGGAACGCTTCCGCACGGCACTGCGCACCTGCCTGCTGCAGCGCTGGGATGTCGAGCCCGAGCCGGGTGACGGCACCGTGCTGGTGATGCGGCCGCCGGGCCGCAGCCTGCGCCTGCTCAGCAACCTCGGCGGCCGCGGCGTACTGCTCATCGATGCCACCGACGATGCCACGGCATCCGCCTTGCAAGCGGCCATGAATGCAGTATCCGCAGACGCTCCATGACCGCCAAGCAAGTGTTTTATTCCGGCCGCGTCCAAGGCGTCGGCTTCCGCTACACCGTCAAGCAGATCGCCGCCGGCTATGAGGTCACCGGCTTCGTCCGCAACCTGCCCGACGGCCGCGTCGAACTCCAGGCGGCTGCGCGCGAGGCCGGCGAACTGGCGGACTTTCTTGCCGCCATCGACGAGAGCAATCTCGGCTCCCTGATCAAGGAACGCGAAACCCACGCGCTGCCGGCCCCCGCCGGCTGGCGCGGCTTCAGCATCGAAAAATGACACCCGCCAGCCTCCTGCTCCGCAGCACCCTGCTCGCCCTCGGCCTTGCCGCCTGCACCGCCGCCCCGCCACTGCCGACCGCCACCGTCGGTCCGCGCCTGAACCCGGCCCAGCTGCAGCGCGTTGGCCAGCGCATCTGGCAGAACGAATGCGCCGGCAGCGTCGCCGGCCTGACCAGCTGGAATGCCGGCGAGGATTTCGCCTCGCTCGGCATCGGCCATTTCATCTGGTACCCGGCCGGCCGCCGGGGGCCATTCGAGGAGAGCTTCCCGCCGCTGGCGGCTTTTCTGACCGCCCGCGGCGTGCCAATGCCCGCCTGGACGCACGGCCCCTGCCCGTGGGACAGCAAGGCCGCCTTTGAGGCCGAGGCCGGTGGCCCGCGCCAGCGCGAGCTGAGGTCCCTGCTCGCCGGCAGCGTCGGCCTGCAGACCGAGTTCATCCTCGCGCGCCTGCAGCGCGCCCTGCCCAAGATGCTCGCCCAGGCCCGCCAGCCGCAGCGCGTCGAAGCCGGCTTCCGCAGCCTGCTGGCCATCCCGGAGGGTGCCTTCTGCCTGATCGATTACGTGAACTTCAAGGGTGAAGGCACCGCCCCGGCTGAACGCTACCGAGGCGAGGGCTGGGGGCTGCTGCAGGTGCTTGAGGACATGCCGGCGCCCACCCCCGCCGCCTTTGCTGACTCCGCCAAGCGTGTGCTCGCCCGCCGCGTCCAGAATGCCCCGCCCGAGCGCCGCGAACAGCGCTGGCTGGCCGGCTGGCACAATCGCTGCGACGGCTACCGGCGCCCGCTCTGAGCCGGCGCTTGCAGGTTGCGTTCGGCCAGCTTTGTGCTTGGGTGAAGTTTCCCCCAACTGCCGCCATGTCCGCCCACTCCTCGTCCAAGCCCTCGGAATCCGGCTCCTTCTGGAGCGTCGCCAACATCGTCATCGCCGCCGCCGTGGGTGGCTTCGCCCTCTTCTGGGGAGGGGCGCTGATGATCGGCACGATCCGCCAGACCGCCGGCTCGAAGGAAGCGGCCAGCCCGCCGCCGGCCGCTGCCGCCCCTGCCGCTGCCGAGGCTCCCGCCGCCACGCCGGCCGCCCCCGCTGCCGCGGCCGAGGTGATCGAGATCACCATCAAGCCGGACACCGCCAACCCGCTCGCCTACGACACCAAGGAGTTCACCGTCAAGGCCGGCGCCAAGGTCAAGCTGACCTTCAACAACGTCCACCCGACCGTGCCGCAACCGCACAACATCGTCATCGGTACCGCCGGTTCCAAGGACAAGCTCATGGGCCTCGCCATGCAGATGGCAACGGCACCCGACGGCATGGCCAAGGGCTTCATCCCGACGGCTCCGGAGATCCTGTTCCACACCAAGCTGCTGCAGCCGAACCAGACGGAAACAATCGAGTTCACGGCTCCCGCCGCCGGCGAGTATCCCTACCTCTGCACCTTCCCCGGTCACGCCGTCCTCATGAATGGCGTCATGAAGGTGCAGTGAGGCGACCGCCTGCGCGGCCCCGGCCGTGCGGCAGGCCCGACCCGAGACGCCGATGCCCCTGCCGCTCTCCATCAGCATCATCTCGAAAAACGAGGAGTTCAATCTGCAGCGCTGCCTCGCCAGCGCCGCCGACCTCGCCGAGGAAATCGTCGTCGTCGACTCCGGCTCGACCGATGCCACCCTCGACGTCGCCCGCGCGTTCGGCGCCCGCGTCCAGCACCAGGACTGGCTCGGCCATCGCGACCAAAAAAACATTGCCCTCAACCTCTGCACCCGCCCCTGGGTGCTGGCCCTCGACTGCGACGAGGAGTTGTCGCCCGAGCTGCGCCGCTCGATCCAGACCTTCTTCGCCGAGGGCCGGCATGAGCAGCACGACGGCGGCGTCATGGCCCGCAAGGTCTTCTTCCTCGGCCGCTGGATCACCCATGGCGACTGGTATCCGGATCGCAAACTGAGACTGTTCCGCCGCGAGGGCGCGGTCTGGGGCGGCAGCCCCGAGCATGACAAGGTGGTGCTGCCCGCCACCGCACGGCCCACCCTGCGCCTGCAGGGTGACCTGCATCATTATTCCTTCCGGGACATGAGCCACTACATCTCGAAGATCAACGGCTTCGCCGATGTCTTCCTGGCCCGTCAGGAGGCGGAACTGGCCCACTGGCGGCTGGCGCCGACGGTGCTGCGGCCGCTCTGGCGCTTCTTCCGCGCCTACGTGCTGCGCCGCGGCTTCCTCGACGGTTTCGCCGGCCTGTGGATCGCCGTCGCCACGGCCTTCTTCGCCTTCGTGCGCTACAGCCGGAAGTACGAGGCCGAGCAGACCCGCCGCCAGCCCTGACACGCATGCCGTTGTTCCTGCGCCGTCTGCCGCCGCTGCTGCTTGCCCTGGCCCTGGCCGGCTGCCTGGCCCCGCCGAAAAGTCCGCGCGCCCGCCCGCTCCTGCAGTGGCGCTTCAGCGACTCGGTACAGACCGGCCTCGGCGCCCGCCTGGACGCGGCCGCCACGGCCTGGAGCGATCTCAATGCTCCGAATCGTGCCCGGCGCAGCCGCGCCGAAAGCGAGTATGAGGAAGCCCTGGCCGGCTTGCTGCGCACCTGGAATCGAGCCCAGGCCCCCTACCAGTGGCGCGACGGAGCCCTCTTCCACGCCGGCGAGCGCGCCTACCGGGTCCGCTTCACCGGCGACAACCACGCGGAACCCGTGGCCGCCCCCGAACTCGCCAACCTGCGCCTCGCCGCCGAGGTCCGGCCGGGCCGCGCCGAGGAGGTCTGCCTCGAGGGTCTGGGCGTGCCGGTGGTCGGTCAGCTCAACGATCCCGACGCCCATCCTCTGCTGCCTCCCAACGGCGCCCACCTCGCCCTCACCGCCCTGCTGGAGTTTGGCCCACCGCTCCCCGGCCAGCCCCGCGAGGTGCGCCTGCGCCTGATCAACCCGCTGCAGCAGCCGCGGCGCCGCGTCGCCGGCCGCGACTGGCCGCTCGCCGCCAACTACACCGCCGCCAAGGCCCTTGCCCTCGACGATGGCTTCCTGAAAAAGTTTTCGCTGGTCGGCCTATTCTACCCGGAGAAAACCCTCGCCGACAGCCGAATCTACCAGCTCGACCCCTACGACCCGCAGCGCATTCCCGTGGTCTTCGTGCACGGCCTGATGTCGGACCCGCACATTTGGTACCCCTGCATCAACGCCATCTACGCCGATCCAGTCCTGCGCGCCCGCTACCAGCCCTGGTACTTCCTCTACCCGACCGGCATGTCCGTGCCTGCCACCTCGCTGCGCCTGCGCGACTCGCTCGCGGAGGCGCGCAACCGCCTCGACCCAAAGGCGCAGTCCGCGGCGCTCGAGCGCATGGTCCTCGTCGGCCACAGCATGGGCGGCCTGCTCAGCCGCATGCAGGCGGTCGACAGCGGCACGGACTTCTGGGACGCCCACTTCCGCAAGCCGCCGGAGGCGATGCGCCTGTCCGCGGGCGATCGGGCCCGACTGACCCGCAGCCTGATCTTTGAGCGTCGCCCGGAGGTGGCGCGACTCGTCTTCATCACCGTGCCGCACCGCGGCAGCGAACTCGCCGACAAGGGCTTTGCCCTGCGCCTCGCCCGCTTCGTGCGTCTGCCGGTCGACTCCCTGCTGCTGGCCAAGGACCTTTTCTCCGGCAACACCGACGCCCTGCAGCCGCAGATCAAGGATTGGGGGCCCTTCGCCTTCCTCAGCCTCTCCTCGCTTTCACCCAGGCATCCCTACCTCGACGTGCTCAATGCCAAGCCGATCCCGGTGCCGCACCATTCCATCATCGGCCGCGCCAACGGCCGCACGCTCGAGGACAGCAGCGACCTCGTCGTGCCCTACCGCAGCGCCCATCTCGACACCGGCAGCGAACGCGTCGTGCCCCACTGGCACGGCTGCGCGGAAAAGCCGGACGTCGTCGCCGAAGTCCTGCGCCGCCTGCACCAGCACTTGCGCGAATCCCCCACCCCCTGAATCTTCCCCCATGTTCCAAACCGGCCAGAAGGTTGTCTGCATCGACGACCGCTTCGATCCCTGGGTTTACGACCTCTACCGCGCCCTGCCGCGCAAGGACCGCACCTACACCGTGCGCGCCGTGCGCGCGGGTCGCTCCAACCCGGTGTTCTCCGTCACCGACGACGCTGAAATCCGCCTGACCGGTGCCGACTTCGACCTGCTGCTCCTGCTCGAGGAACTGCAGAATCCCGACGATCCCCACTCCAGCGTCAAGCAGGAGCTCGGCTTCCGTTCGGAGCGCTTCGCCCCGCTCGAGACCGACGAGGAGGAGGCGGAAACCCATGAACTCGCCGGCGCCGGCGCCCAGACCTGGTGATTCGCCCCTCATGCTGACCCTGCACACCTACCGCAACTGCTCGACCTGCCGCGCCGCCGTCCAGTGGCTGCGCGCGCAAGGCATCGCCTTCGAGGAACACCCGATCCGCGAGCAACCGCCTTCGCTCGACGCGCTGCGTCGCGCCCTCGACCATCTCGGCGGCGAGCTGCGCGCCCTGTTCAACACCTCCGGCCAGGACTACCGCGCGCTCGGCCTCAAGGACCGCCTGCCGTCCATGAGCACCGACGAGGCCCTGCGCCTGCTTGCCGGCAACGGCAACCTGATCAAGCGTCCCTTCGCCCAGGATCCGCAGCGTGGCCTGACCCTCGTCGGCTTCAAGGAAGCCGCCTGGACTGCCGCACTGACCTGATGCTCACCCGAGGCGGGCGCTGACCGGATGTCCGCGCAGGAAGTCGGCAGCTGGCAACCGACGGCCTCCCTCGGCCTGCACCTCCTCCAGTCGCAGGCAGCCGTCGCCGCACTGGACGATCAGGCCGGCCTTCGCATCCACCGCCAGCACGTCGCCCGCCGCCGCCGTCGCACCGGAAACCGGTGCCACGCTGACGCGATGAATTTTCAAGACGGCGCCATTGGCAAGCCGGGTGAAGGTGCCCGGCCAGGGATCGTAGGCGCGCACGAGGCGCTCCAGTTCGGGCGCCGATCGCGTCCAGTCGAGCCGGCCGTCCTCGCGCCGCAGCTTGCCACAATGCGTGGCCAGCGCCGAATCCTGAGGAACACGCGGGGCGGTGCCTGCCTCCAGCAGGTCGAGCGCCCGCTCCAAAGCGACCGGTGCCAGAGCGGCGAGGCGGTCGTGCAGGCGACCGCCGGTGTCATCGGCAAGCACCGGCGTGCGCTCCATGAGCAGGATGTCGCCGGTGTCGAGCCCCTCGTCCATGTACATCACGGTCATGCCGGTTTCCGCGTCGCCCTCGCGGATCGCCGCCTGGATCGGCGAGGCGCCGCGGTGACGCGGCAGCAGCGAGGCATGCAGGTTCAGGCAGCCCAGGCGCGGCACGCGCAGCACCTCGGGCGACAGCAACTGACCGTAGGCGGCAACAATCGCGGCATCCGCACCGAACGCGCGCAGTTCCTCGACGGCGAGGCGGATTTTCGGCGGCTGCAGCACGGGCAGGCCGGCAGCCAGGGCGCGCACCTTGACCTGCGGCGGTGTCAGCACAAGCCGCCGTCCGGCCGGCTTGTCGGGCTGGGTGACCACACCGACCAGTTCATGCTTGGCCGTGGCGATGAGCCACTCCAGGCTGGGCAGGCCGATGTCGCCGGTACCGATGAAAAGCAGACGCATGCGGGAACGCGGCCTCAGGCCTTCATCTTCTCGATCTGCTGCCAGGCCTCCATGCGCATGACGTGACCGAGGATGTCGTAGAGCACCTTGGCCGGCGACTGGCTGGCATCGATCTCGACGATGCGATCGCCGGAGTAGTACTCGAGGATGGGCTTGGTCTCGGCCTCGTAGGTGGCAAAGCGATTCTGGATGACCGCTTCACTGGCGTCATCGAAGCGATTGTCCTTGAGCGCGCGCTTGCGCAGGCGGCGGGCCAGTTCGGTGCGATCAGGGCAGGACAGGTGGAAAACCTTCAGCACCTCAATGTCGGCCTCCATGTGCTTCGCCTGCTCGACGTTGCGCGGGATGCCGTCGAGCACGAGGAAATCGATCTCCGGTTTGAAGTTGTGGCTGTCGACCCGCTGCTTGATGTTGGCACGCCAGAGCTGGACAGTGACGTCGTCAGGCACGAGCTCGCCACGGCTCGAGTACTCGACGAACTTCTGGCCAAGCGGGGTGCGGGTATCGAGCGAGCGAAAGACGTCGCCGCAGGCAAGGTGGTGGAAGCGCGGGATTTTGCCCAGAACCATGCCCTGGGTACCCTTGCCACTGCCGGGGGCGCCGAGAATCAGGAGGGTGCGAAAACGGGGGGAAACGGGAGCTGACATGGACCACGCATAGCACGTCACGCGCCTGTCACAAGACGGTCTTGCCCTCGAGCCGGATTTCTCCGAGCCACTGCCCGGCGGCAGCCGCGACTTCACCGGCCGCAAGCGCCGACAGATCGCCCGACCCGGCCCGCAACACCCGCACCCCCGTCTGCGGCGGCGCCCAGACCCCGGGATCGGTCGGACCAAAGAGCAGCAGGCAGGGCAGCCCGCAGGCCGCCGCCAGATGCGAGATGCCGCTGTCGTGCCCCAAAAAACCGGCGCACCCGCCCAGCAAGCCGGCCAGCTCGGGCAAGGGTCGCTGATGCCAGACCTCCCAGCCGGCGGCAATCCGCGCCAACTGCCCCCGCGCCTCCTCGGCCTCGCCCGTGACAAAAACCACGCGACAGCCGCCGGCGCGCAGGCCGGCGGCCACCTCGAGCCAGCGCTCCAGCGGCCAGTTCTTGCGCTCCGAACCGCTGCCGGGATGCAGGGCGATGACGGTTTCCCCGGTGGCAGGCGCGGAGCGCGGAAAAAACGGCCGGCGCCAGTCGCCATCCTCCAGAAACAGCGCCAGCCGCTCCAGCGACCGGGCAAGCTGGATGGAGGCATGCCCCAGCCCCGGCTGCACCTGGTGCGGGCACTCGATCAGGGTCTTGACCCCGGCACGCGCGAGGTTGTCGCGGAAAATGCTGTCGGGATCGTAGAGGTAGCTGAGGACCAGGTTGAAGCCGGCCAGGTAGGCCGCCAACTCCGGATCAATGGCGGCCCCGCGCGCGAACAGTCGCGCCATGGCGCCATGTTCGAGGGCGCGGGTGCGGTCGGCCAGCCCCGCCGCCACCGCCAGCGCACTGATGCCTGGGTAACCGAGCACCTCGACCTGGTTGTCCGGCAGCGACTCGCGCAGCAGGCGCAGGGCCGGCAGGGTGAGAATGAAATCGCCCACCGCACCCCCGCGAATGATGAGCACGCGCCCGCCCGCCGCCATGGCTCAGTAGGTGGTCAGCGCCAGCAGCAGCAGCACGGCACCGTAGATCATGCCCGCCCAGACGGCGGCGTTCCATCGCGCCGGCTTGGCGAGCAGCCATTGAATCCAGTCGCGCATCAGGAAGGGCATGCCGACAAAGAACATGCCGGCCAGGATCCAGACATAGGCGAGAGCCGGCAGCAGCAGGCGGGTGATCTGCGGCTGCAGGAAGGCCGCGCACAGCACCGGACCGGCGGCGAGCAGCAGCAGCGAACCGAAGGCACGCACGGCGAGAAACTCCTTCACATGCACCAGCACCAGCACAAAGGCGATCGGCACGAGCATGAGGAACCACTTCCGCAGGAAAAAGAACTCGCCCATGTCGATGTTGGCCAGGCACATCATGCTCCAGAAGAAGCTGAGTGTCAGCAGGCCGGCACCCCAGGCGTAATTGCGCGGGAAGGCGCGCAGGAAGGCCTGCGCCCGCTCGGCGTTGCGCCAGGCCCAGGCATGCTTGGCCAGCAGCAGCAGGCCAAGCGCCACGCCCGTGCCCTTCAGCGGCAGGCCGCCATCCGGCTCAAGATGGTAGAGGTAGTCGTGCAGTTCCTTCAGCATGGAATGGCCGCCACCCTGCCGCTTCCGGCCGGCGAATCAACGACGAACATCCGCTTCTCCCTTGCCAGCGCCCCGGCGGCGGTGCCATGTGGGACCATGAGCAGAAACGGAAAACGCCAGGTCATCGCCGGCCGGGAGGTCAGCCCGCGCAAAAGCCTCGGCCAGAACTTCCTGGTCGATCCGCAGATGGCGCGCTGGATCGCCGACCAGGTCGACCCGGACGGCGCGGCCCTCGTCGTCGAACCCGGCCCCGGCCTCGGCGCCATGACCGAGCACCTGCAGGGCCGGCCCCAGCGACTGCTGCTCATCGAAAAGGACAACGAACTCGCCCCGCAGCTCGCCGACCGCTTTGCCGGCCGTGCGGACGTCGAGGTGCTGCACGCCGACGCCACCCGCGTCGACCTGCGCCCCTGGTACCGCCACGGCGATGTGCGCGTCGTCGGCAACCTGCCGTACTCGGTCGGCGGCGAGATCCTCAAGCGCCTGCTGACGCCACCGACACCGGTGACGCGCGCGGTGTTCATGCTGCAGAAGGAGGTCTGCCAGCGCCTGGCCGCGCGCGCCGGCGAGGACGGCTACGGCGCCCTCTCCGTGCTCGTCCAGAAGGACTGGAACGTCGAACTGCTGCGCATCGTGCCCCCCGACGTCTTCAGGCCGCGGCCGAAGGTGGACAGCGCCGTCGTGCGCCTGACCCCGCGCGATCCCGCCAACCTGCCGGTGTGCGACCGCCGCCAGTTCGACCGCCTCGTGCGCATGGGCTTCAGCCAGCGCCGCAAGCAGCTGAAAAACCTCCTGCCCGAGCCACCCGGCGGCTGGCAGGCCCTCGCCGACACGCTCGGCCGCCCCGCCTCCATGCGCGCCGAGGAACTGCCGCTTGAGGACTGGGTGCGCCTCAC
The DNA here is from genome assembly GCA_966252325.1 of uncultured bacterium. GTDB lineage: Bacteria > Verrucomicrobiota > Verrucomicrobiia > Verrucomicrobiales > Verrucomicrobiaceae > Prosthecobacter. The sequence goes on from CBINON010000029.1 coordinate 50,651, forward strand.
CCGCTGGTATGAACAACGCCTGCAGGCCGATGCCGGCCAGAAGGCCTCCGAGCTGTTCGATGTCGTCAACGAGCGCAATGAGGTCACCGGCCAGCTCAGCCGCGGCGAGGTCCATGCCCGCGGCCTGCTGCACCGCGCCGTGCACATCTTCGTCGTCAACCGCCGCGGTGAAGTCTTCCTGCAAAAACGCTCGCACCTCAAGGATGTCGCCCCCCTCAAGTGGGACAGCAGCGCCGCCGGCCACCTTGACGCCGGCGAAAGCTACGCCGACTGCGCCATCCGCGAAGTTCGCGAGGAAAACGGTATTGAGGTTGCGGGCACCGAACTCGCCGCCGAACTGCCGGCCGGGGCGCACACGGATTATGAATTCGTCGAACTGCGCATCGCCCGTCACGACGGCCCGATGCGCTGCCCGCCCGAGGAAATCGCCTGCGGCGAATGGTTCGCTCCGGAGCTGGTCGACACCTGGGTGGCGGAACGCCCGCAGGACTTCGCCAAGGGCTTTGTGTCCTGCTGGCGGGCCTGGCGCGGGCGCTGACTCAGATCAGGCCAAGCTTGCTGAGCACGGCTTTCAACTCCGCCACCTTGGCGGCTTCCATCGGTACCAGCGGCAGGCGCAGCTCGTCCGTGCAATGCCCGGCCAGCGCCATCGCGGTCTTCACCGGGATCGGATTGGTGGCAAGCTTGAGGAAGGCGGCAAACAGCGGGTAATACTGCTCGTGCAGCACGCGCGCGCCGGCATAATCGCCCTGCAGGGCCAGCTTGACCATGTCGCTGATCTGGCGCGGAATGACGTTCGAGGCGACGCTGACAATGCCGACACCCCCCACCGACATGAAGGGCAGCGTCAGGCCGTCGTCGCCGGACAGGATCTCGAAACTCGAGGGCAGGATCTGGCGCATCTGGCTGACGCGCTCCGGGTTGCCACCGGCCTCCTTGATGGCGCGGATGTTCGGGCAGGCCGCGACCAGTCGCTCGAGCACGTCCAGACCGACCTCGATGCCGCAGCGGCCGGGAATGCTGTACAACATGATCGGCAGCGAGGTGTTTTCGGCCACCGCCTTGAAATGCTGGAACAGCCCCTCGGGCGTCGGCTTGTTGTAGTAGGGCGCCACCTGCAGCGAGGCCGTCGCGCCGGCCGCCTCGGCCGCCTGGGTCAGGGCCACCGCCTCGCGGGTACTGTTGGCGCCGGTGCCGGCCATGACAATGCCGCGGCCGCGGGCGTATTCGACCGTCAGTCGGACGACGCGGTCATGCTCCTCGTAGTCGAGCGTGGGCGACTCGCCCGTGGTGCCGCAGGGCACGACGCCGGTGACGCCGTTGTCGAACTGGAAATCGACAAGCCGCTTGAGCGACTCCTCGTCGATCTGGCCGTTGCGAAAGGGGGTGACGATGGCGGTGTGGGTGCCGGCGAACATGGGGGTGGAAAAAACGGGCTGGAGGGGCGCGAGGCCGCCGCACGGCCGAAGCCGGCGCAGCAATCTGGCCGAACCCTTGACCAAAGGCCGCTTTTGCCGCAGTTCAAGGCCTTTGCGCGGCCACCTGCGGCCTTGGGTCTCCCGAACCCTCAGATTTCGACGGTGCCCTGGAAGACAAAGTCCGCCGGCCCGAGCAGGGTGACGCTGCTGTACTCGTGCGGCGCGGTTTCCTCGAAGCCGACGCGCAGGGTGTCGCCACCGCGCACGCTGACTGCCACCGGACTGGGCACGCCGGTCAGTTCGTGATGGATCAGCGCACAGGCCACCATGCCGGTGCCGCAGGCCAGGGTCTCGTCTTCAACGCCGCGCTCATAGGTGCGGATGGCAATGCGGTCGAGGCCGAGCACCTGCACAAAGTTGGCGTTGGTGCCCTTCGGCGCAAAGGCCTCGTGGTAGCGCAAGCCGGCGCCCCACTCGCGCACCGGCACGCTTTCCAGGTCATCGACCAGAACGACGGCGTGCGGCACGCCGGTGTTGACGCTGTGCACGGTCAGTGTTTGGCCGGCAACCGTGAGTTCCTGCCCCAGCTTCAAACTGTGGGGCGCACTCATGTTGATGCGCACCTGCTCGCCTTCAAACTCGGCGGAAATCAGGCCGGCCTGGGTCTCAAACTGCACGAAACTGAGCTCGTCGTGATGCAGGCGATTGACGAAGCGACCGAAGCAGCGCGCGCCGTTGCCACACATCTCGGCCTCACCGCCATCGGCATTGTAGTAGCGCATCTTGAAATCGCCCTGGCCCTCCGCGGGTTCAACGCAGAGCAGGCCGTCGGCACCAATGCCACGGTGGCGGTCGCAGAGGCGGGCGATCTGCTCGCGCGAGAGGGCGAGGCCGAGGTGGCGGTTGTCCAGCATGACGAAGTCATTGCCGGCGCCGTTCATCTTGGTGAAGTTCAGGGTCATGGGAGTGGGAGGATCAGGGCAGGGCCTTGACGGCGGCGACGAGCGGCGCCACAAAACTTTCAACGCCGGCAGCAAGGTCGGCGGACGCGCCGGTTTTCTCGATCAGCTTGACGATGGCGCTGCCGACCACCACGCCATCGGCCATCGCGGCCACTGCGGCCGCCTGCTCGGGGTTGGAAACGCCAAAGCCAACGCAGACCGGCACCCCGGTCACCTTGCGGATCTCGGCCACCTGCTCGGCAATGCCGCCCGCGATCTCGGTCTGCGCACCGGTGACGCCGAGACGGGAGACGTAATAGATGAACCCCTCGGCGCTGCGCGCGATGCGGGCAATGCGCTCCGGCGGGCTGGTCGGCGCGATGAGCTGGATGTGATGCAGGTCCGGCACCGGCTTCAATTCAACATTTTCCTCCGCCTCCTCCGGCGGCAGGTCGAGCACCAGAATGCCGTCGGCTCCGGCGGCGGCGGCCTCGTGATGGAACCGCTCGTAGCCGTAGGCATAGACCGGGTTCAGGTAGGTGAACAGCACGAGCGGGACCTGCGACTTCTCGCGCACGCGCCGGATCATCTCCAGCACGCCCGCCGTGGTCGCCCCGGCCTTCAGCGCGCGATCAGCCGCCATCTGGTTGACAACGCCGTCTGCCAATGGATCCGAGAACGGCAGACCCAGCTCAACGACATCGACTCCGGCCCGCTCGAGGGCGAGCACCACGTCGACCGTCGCCTCCAGCGTCGGATCACCGGCGCAGATGTAGGCCACGAAGGCGCGCTGGTTGGCCGCGCGCAGGCGCGCGAAGCAGGAGTCGAGGCGGTTGGCGGGGTCTGGCATGAGACGATTTCCTTAGCGCGCCGCGGGGAAAGTGCAAATGGCGGCGCGTGATGAAGGCGGTCTGAGCAAGCCTCGCCAACATTTTGCGGTCGCGCACCATTTTCCATTTGCCAGCCGCGCCAGACCTTGTAGCATGTCGGCCCTTGTCATCGGGATCTGGAGCGGTAGCTCAGTCGGTTAGAGCGCCAGCCTGTCACGTTGGAGGTCGCGGGTTCGAGCCCCGTCCGCTCCGCCAGATCCACGATGATGACCGCGCGGTCAACGACCGCCGACGCAGTAGGCGTAGCGGTCCGAACGCAGGTAAATGCGACCCTCCACCACCGCCGGGCTGGCGTTGAAAACACTGCCGTCGTCCGCCAGGACCGTGTTCGCCAGCACCTCAAACTGCGGCTTGGCGGCCAGCACGGCGACACGTCCGCCGCGGCTGAGATAAAACAGCCGGCCGCCCTGCAGCACCGGCGAGGCATACCAGCGGTCGCGCACGCCCGGCAGTTTGCCCTCGTACACCTCCTCGCCACTGTCCGCCTTCAGGCAGTGGAAGGTGCCGCGGGAATCGTTGACAAAATACAAGTGCCCCTCGTGGCACACCGGCGAACTGACGTTCGAGCCGCGCGGCGTGCGCCAGAGCACATGGCTGGCTGAGACATCGCCGCTGCCGCCGGCACGCACCGCCATGGCCTCCCCCTTTGGGCTGCCGATGACAAAGAGCCTGTCGTTGTCGATGACCACCGAAGGACACAGTTCGGCGGCACGAATGGACTGGCTGAACCAAAGCTCGCGACCGCTGGCCGGATCGAAGGCGCGCAGGCGACCGCTGGCATTGACGACCAGTTCCTCGCGACCGCCGGTCTTGACCAACAGCGGCGTGTTCCAGGAGGCGGGAAAACCCCGCGCACTCCACACCTCGCGACCGGTCCGACGGTCCAGCGCAAACAGAGTGTCGCTCTCCAGGGCGGCATTCACAAAGAGCAGGTCACCATGCAGCACCGGCGAGGCACCCGAACCCCAGTCATGCGCCTTCTCACCGACGCTTTTCTCCCAGACCTTGCGGCCGTCCATCGTGAAGGCATGCACGCCGGCGTGGGCGAAAAAGAAGAATACCCCCGTGCCGTCCGTGGCGGCGCTGCCGGAGGCATAACCATGGGTGGTGATGTACTGGCCGGTGTAGGGTTTGTTGGGCACCGGCGCTTCAATGTCATGCTGCCAGAGGATGCGGCCCGTTGCGCGGTCGAGGCAGAGGGCATGCCGGCGCAGCTTGCCGGCGTCGCCGGGGTCACGGGCATCCAGGCCGTAACCGCTGTAACAGGTCAGGAAAACCCGGTCGCCGCTGACCACCGGGCTCGAGGAACCCGGCCCCGGCAGTTCCGTGCGCCAGACGAGGTTTTCACGCGCGCCCCAGTCGAGCGGCAACTCGGGACCGGCCGCCTTGCCGTCGGCCGTTGGGCCGCGAAAACGCGGCCAGTCGGCGGCTTGGAGGGAAAGGGCGAACAGCAGGCAGGCGAGCAGCGGCTTCATGCAGCTGAAACGCCGCAAGCGGGCCAACCTTGAGCGCGCTGCCCCGCTTTGCCAAAAAAAGCCGCTCAGAGGCAGGCCTTGAAGGCGGCGAGCAGATCCTCGTAGCGATCGAAGGCGCGGAACTGCGGGAACTGGGCGCGGATGCTCTCCGGGGCGTGAAACAGGAAGCCGGTGTCGGCCTGGGCGAGCATGGTGGTGTCGTTGAAGGAGTCCCCGGCGGCCAGTACCTGGTAGTTGAGCGACTGGAAGGCGGCAACCGCCTGCTGCTTCTGGTTGGGCTGGCGCAGGCGGTAATCGGTGATGCGGCCGGCGGCATCCACCTCGAGGTGGTGGCAAAACAGGGTCGGCCAGGCCAGCTGGCGCATGAGCGGCTGGGCGAATTCCTCAAAGGTGTCGCTGAGGATGACCACCTGGGTCAGGGCGCGCAGCTCGTCGAGGAAGGCCTTCGCGCCCTCCAGCGGCGCCAGCGTGCCAATCACGTCCTGAATGTCCGGCAGCTTCAGGCCGTGCGCGTCAAGCAGGGCGAGGCGGCCGCGCATGAGGACGTCGTAGTCCGGCTCGTCTCGGGTCGTGCGGCGCAGCTCGGCGATGCCGGTTTTGTCGGCAAAGGCGATCCAGATTTCGGGTACAAGCACGCCTTCCAGGTCCAGGGTGACGATCGTCTGTCGTTTCATGCGGGCTCCCCCTTGTCACGGCCCGGCGCGCCTGTCCAGCCCGGGTTCGGCGGGGCCTTCGGGCTTTTTGCTTGCCCAGCCCCCGCCCGGCCCGCTAAACAGCACGCTCATGTCCCTTCTCTCCCGCGAAGCCACCGTTGCCGGCCCCGGATTTTCCCGCTGGCGCGTGCCGCCGGCCGCCATCGCCGTGCACCTCTGCATCGGCCAGGTGTACGGTTTCAGCGTCTTCAACAAGCCGCTCGCCGCGGCCCTTGGTGCGCCGGTTTCCAGCGTCAACTGGGCCTACCAGATCGCCCTGATGATGCTGGGCATCTCGGCGGCGGTCTTCGGCAAGTGGGTCGAGCGCTCGGGCCCGCGCAAGACCATGGTCGCCGCCTGCCTCTGCTTCTGCGGCGGCCTGCTGCTGGCGGCCCTCGGGGTGAAACTCAAACTGCTCGGCCTGATCCTCTTTGGCTACGGCTTTGTCGGCGGCATCGGTCTCGGCCTCGGCTACATCGCCCCGGTCTCCACCCTGGTGAAGTGGTTTCCCGACCGGCCCGGCATGGCCACCGGCATGGCCATCATGGGCTTCGGCGGCGGTGCCCTGGTCGGCTCCCCTCTGGCCCAGGAATTGATGGAATTTTTCAAGGACCCCGAGCCGGCCTCGCCATGGCTCGCCCCGCTCAAGGCGGCGCTCAATGCGCTGGCGGGCGGCCCCGGCGAGGGCGCCATGCAGGCGCTGCTCACCATGGCCCTGCTGTACTCCGGCCTGATGATCTTCGGCGCCGCCCTGGTGCGGGTGCCGGCGGCCGACTGGCGCCCCCTTGGCTTTACACCGAAACCCACCACCGCCGGCGGCATGATCACCAGCGCCAGTGTCGCCGTCGACACCGCCTGGAAAACCCCGCAGTTCTGGCTGCTCTGGATCGTGCTGTGCATGAACGTCAGCGCCGGCATCGGCATCCTCGGGCGCGCCGCCGACATGTGCCAGGACATGTTCGGCGTCAGCGTCGCCATCGGCGCCGGCTTCACCGGTCTGCTCAGCCTGTTCAACATGGGCGGCCGCTTCATCTGGTCCTCGGTCTCGGACTACACCGGACGCAAAACGGTCTACTGCCTCTACTTCCTGCTCGGTGCTTTGCTCTACGCCCTGCTGCCCTACACCCAGCAGACCCAGAACCGCACCCTCTTCGTCGCCTGCACCGCCGTCATCATCAGCATGTACGGCGGCGGTTTCGCCACCATCCCGGCCTACCTGAAGGACTTGTTCGGCACCCACCAGGTCGGCGCCATCCACGGCCGCCTGATCACCGCCTGGAGCATGGCCGCCGTCATCGGCCCCGGCCTCATCAACGGCCTCTACGACCGCCGCGTCGCCGCCGGTGTGCCACGCGCCGAGGCCCACAATGACACCTTTTACCTCATGTGCGGACTGCTCATGGTCGGCCTCGTCGCCAACCTGCTCGTCCGCCCGGTCCACCCCAAACACCACGTCAAGGACGCCGCCTGAACCATGAAAGCCGCCCTCATCTGGCTCGTAGTCGCCCTCCCGCTCGCCTGGGGCGTGGCCAAGTCCGTGGAAAAAGCCCGGCCGCTGTTTTCCGGTGCCGCCGCGGCCGCCGCCCCCTGACCGCCGCCGCCACGTCCATCGGCCTTGCCCGCCGGGGATTTCGCATCCATCATGCGCGCCCCTGCCGTCATGTCCGCCCCGCATCTCCAGCCTGATTTCGCCGCCTTCCGCGCCCTGGCCGCGCGCGGCAACCTTGTGCCGGTGACGGCGGAGCTGACGGCCGACTACGAGACACCGCTCTCCGCCTTCCAGAAAATCCACGACGGCCGCTGCGGCTTCCTGCTCGAGTCGGCCGAGCTGACCCAGCACTCGGGCCGCTACTCCCTGCTCGGCAGCTCGCCGCGCCTCATCTTCACCGCCCGCGGCCGCGAGATCGACATCGAGGAGCGCGGCACCAGCCGCCGCTTCACCACCACGAGCGATCCCCTCGAGGAGTTGAAGCAGCTGATGGCCGCCTTCCGACCGGCGGAACCACACACCGTGCCAGTGTTCCACGGCGGCGCCGTCGGCTACCTGGGCTACGACATGGTGCGCTTTTTCGAACCGACCCTCTCGCCGCCGCCCAAGGACGAACTCGGCCTGCCCGACATGGTCTTCATGATCACCGACACGGTGGTCATCTTCGACCATCGCACGCGGCGCATGACCCTCGTCGCCAATGTTCACACCGACGAGCACACCGACCTCGAGGCCGCCTACGCCTGGGCGCAGGCCGAAATCGCCCGGCTGATGGACAAGCTCGCCGAACCGCTCGCGGTCAAGCCCCTGCAGGCCATTGCGCCCGTCTCCAACGAACAACTGCCCGCCCCCGCCGGCAACACGACGCGCGAGGAGTACGAGGCCATGGTCGTGAAGATGAAGGAGTACATCCGCGCAGGCGACATCTTCCAGGGCGTGCCCTCGCAGCGCTTCGAAACGGATTACACCGGCACACCGCTCGACCTCTACCGCGCCCTGCGCCACGTCAATCCCTCGCCCTACATGTTCTGCCTGCAGTTCCCGCAGGGCTTCGCGCTGGTAGGCAGCTCGCCGGAGGTGCACGTCAAATGCCTCGACGGCCGCATCGACATTCGCCCGATCGCCGGCACCCGCTGGCGCGGCAAGACCCGCGCCGAGGACGACGCCCTCGCTGACGAACTGCTCAACGACCCGAAGGAGCGCGCGGAACACATCATGCTGGTCGACCTAGCCCGCAACGACGTCGGCCGCGTCGCCGAATTCGGCACGGTGCGCGTCAGCGATCTCATGATCATCGAGCGCTACAGCCACGTCATGCACATCGTCAGCAACGTCGACGGCCGCCTGCGCGCGGACCGCGACGCCTACGACGTCATGCGCGCCACCTTCCCTGCCGGCACCGTCAGCGGCAGCCCGAAAGTGCGCGCCATGGAGATCATCAATGAGCTTGAGAAGAGCAAGCGCTGCGCCTACGCCGGCGCCGTCGGCTACTTCGGCTTTGACGGCAACCTCGACTCCTGCATCGCCCTGCGCACCTGCGTGCTCAAGGACGGCAAGGCTTACGTGCAGGCCGGCGCCGGCGTCGTCGCCGACTCCGATCCCGCCTACGAATACCGCGAAACCGTCAACAAGGCCGCCGGCATGCTGCGCGCCATTGAATGGGCCCGCCAGCTCGGTGCCTGACTCCCTCCGCTTTCCGCCCCTTCCCATGACCGTCCCCGTCCCCCAGCGCCTCATTCACGTCGGCCTCGCCGGTCTCGGCAACGTCGGCGCCGGCGTGTTCAAGAATCTCGAGAAGAACCGCGACCTCATCCGCCAGCGCACCGGTGCCGACATCCGCGTCAAGCGCGTCGTCGTCCGTGATCCGGCGCGCGCCCGCGACGTCGCCGTACCGGCGGAGCTCGTCGGCAGCGACTGGCGCACCCTTGTCGAGGATCCAGAGATCCAGGTGATCGTCGAGCTCATTGGCGGCACCACCACCGCCCACGAACTGGTCTGCGCCGCCCTGCGCGCAAAAAAAATCGTCGTCACCGGCAACAAGGCCCTGCTCGCCGAGCGCGGCCAGGAACTGTTCGCCCTCGCCGAGCAGTGCGGGGTGCCCATCTACTTCGAGGCGGCGGTGGCCGGCGGCATTCCCATCATTCAGGTTCTGCAGGAGGGTCTGGTCGGGAACCGCATCCTGTCGATCCACGGCATCATCAACGGCACCTGCAACTACATCCTGACGCGCATGAGTCAGGCCGGCCTGAGCTATGCCGACGCCCTGCGCGAGGCCCAGGAAAAGGGCTATGCTGAAGCCGACCCCACTCTCGATGTCAGTGGTTGGGACGCCGCCCACAAGGCGATCATCCTCGCCTCGCTCAGCTACGGCTTCTGGATCCCGCAGGACAAGGTTCATGTCGAGGGCGTCGAGGCCATCGACCCGGCCGACTTCAAGTTCGCCCAGCGTCTCGGTTACACCATCAAGCTGCTGTCGGTCATCCGTGCGGATGCAGCGGGGCTCGTCGAGGTGCGCACCCAGCCCGCCCTGGTGCCACTGTCCCATGTGCTGGCCAGCGTCAGCGGCAGCTTCAATGCGGTCCTGGTCCACGGCGACATCGTCGGTGAAACCCTCTTCTACGGCCGCGGCGCCGGCCAGGACCCGACCAGCAGCTCGGTGATCAGCGACCTCTGCGAGGCCGCCGCCGTGCTTGTCTATGGCGCCCGCCACAGCGGCTTCGTGCCGCACGGCCTGTACGGCAAAAGCAAACCGGTCGAAGACACCGTTTCGCACTACTACCTGCGCCTCACCGTCGACGACGTGCCCGGCGTCATGGCCCAGGTGGCGGCGGTGCTCGGCCGACGCCAGATCGGCATCTCCTCCATGATTCAACCCGAGGACCTCGAGGACACCAGCGGCCGCACCACCATCGTGCTGATGATCCACGACGCCCGCCTCGGCGACATGCAGGCGGCCCTCACCGAGATCGCCGCCCTTTCCTGCGTCCGCGAAAAGCCCTCCTGGATGCGCGTCGAAACCCTCCAGGGCTAACCCCACCCCCGCCCCTCAGCCTCGGAGCTCATATTTCTTTTAAAGTGTCTGTCCCTTTATTGATAAATGGGTTGACGCGGCGGCTTGTTGGGGGTTGTTTGCAGGCATGCGACAGCGGCGGCTCAAGGCTCCG
>CBINON010000030.1:0-60150 GCA_966252325.1 uncultured bacterium
CCCCAGTCATACTGGTGGCTGCCCTTGAGGAAGAAGCCGGGGGTCTCCTGGGGGACGTGGGTGAAGTATTCCTTTTCCTTCTTGTCAGCTGCGCTGGTCTGGATGTCGGCCATGGTCGTTGGGGTGGGTTCGTGGGGGTTGGGTGAAGGGCAATCGTAGTCGTGCAGGCCCGGGCATCCATGGCGTGATTCGCCAGAGTTGTGTCGAATCTGGCAAGGGCGGGAGGGTCAATGAGGTCAATGAGGTCAATGAGGTCAAGCCAAGCTGGAAACCCAGCGCCGCGGGGTTTCCCAGGGGGCGAGGCTGGCGCAGGCGCGGGTCTTGAATTCGCGGGTGAGCTGGTCGGGGGGGAGGTCGACGACGGCGACGATGTCCTGGCCGCGCTCGGGGTCGCGGCTGGGTTCGCCGCGGACCTCGATGCCGGGCAGGCCGGAGGCGGCGCGCAAGCGGGCGGCGACCTCGTGCGGGCTGAGCTTGCGCCCGGCCACCTGGATGCCGCTGCCGAGGAAGCCGTGGAAGTGCAGGTGGTCGTTCTCCATTGTGATCCGGTCCCAGGTGAGGTGCTGGCCGTCGCCGAAGACCTCGCCCGGCTCGGGGGCGTCGTAACCGAGGCCCACGGCATCGCTGGCGACGCAGAGTCGGCCGTCGGGGCCGGGCTGGGCGCGGACGCCGGGCAGCAGGCGGCCGAGGTCGCTGGCATCGGTGCGTGGCCGGTCGCTGAAGTCGACACTGACGGCGCCGGTTTCGCTGGTGCCGTAGAGGTTGTGCAGCTTCAGGCCGGAGCACGCGTGCAGGCGTTGCTCGAGGTCGAGGCGCAGGGGCGCGCCGGCGCTGACGGCGCGGCCGACCGAGCGGAAGTCGATCCCGGCATCGAGCCAGGCATTCCAGAGGGCGGGCACGCCGGGCAGAAGGAGTCGGCGACCCGGCAGGGCGAGGGCTTCGCTGAGGCCGGCGGGGAAGGGGGAGGGCAGCCAGTGGACCGGCAGGCCGTGGGCGAGCAGTTGCAGCAGGGTGGTGCTGAGGCCGTAGGAATGGGCGACGCTGACCGCCGCGACGGCGCCGTCGAGTTCGGCGAGGCCGAGCGCCGCGTGCAGGCGGTCGGTGTCGGCGAGCACTTGGGGCAGGCTGAAGAACTGGCAGCGGCGGCGGCCGGAACTGCCGACGGTTTGTTTGACGAGGGCGGTGCCGGGCGGCGGCGGGGCGGCGGGCAGGCGGCGTTCGCGGTCGGCCTCGACGACCTGCACGGGGTGGCCGTCAAGGAAGCCGGCGAGCAGGGCGGTGGCCAGGCTGGCGGCATCGCCGCGGGCGAGGTGGAAGCGGCCGAGCACCGGGCAAGTTTCCGCCGGGCGGGCGCGGGCGGCGCGGTCGATCCCGGCAAAGGTCCAGGTTCGCCCGGGCTGGCGCAGGGCGATGGCGTCGCCCTGGGCGTCGAGGATTTTCTGCCAGCGTTCAGCAACCATTTGACACTCCGTGCCGCGCGCCGCTACTGCGTGCAACGCGGAATCGCCATCCTGCCTGGTCGCGCAGCGACTGCAAGCCCGGGAATCCGCGCGCCGGACCTCGTCGTTTCTTTCCCGTGACTCCGCCCTCCGACTCCCGCATTTTTGTCACCGGCGCCGGCCTGGTGACGCCGCTGGGACTCGACACGGCGGCCAATGCGCGGGCCCTGCGCGCGGAACGGCAGGCGTTTCGACCGGTGACCCTGTTTGATGTGAGTCGGCGCGTGGCGCGCACGGCGGCGGAGGTGGACCTGCCCGAGGAGGCCCTGTTTGCCAAACTGCCGCGGCGTCGCCAGCACCTGGCCGATCGCGGCACGCGCATGCTGCTGCTGGCCCTGCGCGAGACGTTGGCCAGTGCCGGGCTGGCGGACCTGCAGGGGATCGATGCCCTTGTCGTCGGTACCTCGGCCGGAGCCATGCCGCTGGGGCAGGAGTACTTTCGCCAGGCGCGCAGCAGTCCGCATCGGCTGCCGGGGCAGGTGACGCGCGTGCAGTTTTACCAGCCCTGGCGGCAGATGCGGCTGATGACCGAGGAGTACGACTGGCGCGGTCCGGTGCGCCTCGTCTCCAACGCCTGCGCGAGCGGCGCCAATGCCATTGGCGAGGCGATGGCGATGATCCGCAGCGGTCGGGCCCGGCGGGTGCTGGCGGGCGGCTACGATGCCCTGGCCGAATTGGTCTTTGCCGGCTTCGACAGCCTGCGCGCCCTGGCGCCGGATGGCGTGCCGCGACCCTTTGATGCCGCCCGCGACGGTTTGGCGATTGGCGAAGGCGCGGCGCTGGTGCTGCTCGAAAGCGCCGAGGCGGCGGCCGAACGCGGCGCGCTGGCCTGGGCCGAGGCGGCGGGGTATGCCACCGCCACCGACCTGCATCACCTCACCCAGCCCGATCCGCAGGGGCGGGCGGCGGTGCGCACGATGGCCGGTGCCTGCGCCATGGCCGGGTTGAGGCCGGGCGAGATCGATTACCTGAATTCCCACGGCACCGGCACGCCGCACAACGATGTCGCCGAAGCCATGGCCATCCAGGCTTGGGCCGGTGCCGACGCGGCGCGCCTCGCGGTCAGCTCGACCAAATCCGCCATGGGCCACCTGCTGGGCGGGGCGGGCGCGGTCGAGGCGGTGATCAGCCTGCTCGCCCTGCGCGACGGCTGGCTGCCGGCCAGCCTGAACGTGCGCAAGCCCGACCCGGCGGTGAGCTTTGACCTGGTGCGCCACTTCCGCGAGGCGCCGCTGCGGGCGGTGCTGACGAATTCCTTCGGCTTTGGCGGCACCAACGCCAGCCTGGTGTTTCGCAGCGCCGATGCCGCCTCGCCGCGACCGGCGGCCTTGTCGCCGGCGCCGGTCCTGCGCGTGGCCGGGCTCGGGGCGGTGTCGCCGGCCGGCTGGAGTTTGGCCGAACTCGAAAACGCCGTGCGCGCGGGCCAGCCGCTGCCGACCCAGGATTGTCCGCGCACGATCGGCCCGCGCGAAGAGATCTGCCCTGTGCGCCGCGTGCCCGCGCCGCCGCCCGACCGACTGCCCAAGGCACCGCGCCTGCGTCGGGCCAGTCCGGTGAGCAAGTTTGCCCTCGCCGCCGCGCTTGAAGCCCTCGAGCAGGCCGGTTTTCCCGGCGGGGTCGGCGCGGGCCGGCTCGGCCTGGTGGTCGGCATGTTCAACGGCTGCGTGCAGTTCTCGGGTCGCTTTTACCAGGAGGTGCTCGACACGCCCGAACTCGCCAGCCCGCTCCTCTTTCCGGAAACCGTCTACAACGCGCCGGCCTCGCACGTCGCCGCCCAGCTCGGTGCCGACGGCCCGGTGTCGACCCTGCTCGGCGATGCCTCGGTGATCCTCGACGCGGTCGAACTGGCCGGGCTCTGGCTGGCGCAGGGGCTGGTCGATCACTGCCTGGTGCTGGCGGCCGAGGAGTGCGACTGGTTGGGCGCCGAGGCCGTGCGCTACCATCACCGCGACCTGGTGGCGGGCGAGGGCGCGGCGGCCCTGCTGCTGAGTGTCGAAGGCGACGGCCCGCGACTGGCGCAGGTGATCGAGCAACCGGTGCGCGGGCCGGTCGAGCGGGCGCAGGCGCTGGCGGCAATGGCCAAGGCCTGGCGCGGCGCGGTGGAGCACGTGGTCGACGGTCGCTGCGGCGTGCCGGTTCTGGATCGCGATGAAACCGCGGCCCTGGCCGGGGCGGCGAGTGTGTCGCCCGGGGTCGTGCTCGGCGAATGCCTGGGCGCGACCGGGGCGCTGCAGGTCGTGCTGGCCGCGTCGGCGGCGGCCGGGGGGCGCTCGGCGGCGGCCCTGCTGTCCGGGGCGCAGGAGGCGGTGCGCGGGCTGGTCTTCGATTCTGTGGCGTCTTGAGGGGCCTTGCTCGTCCGGGCGAAGGAAGCGAGCATTTGGCGACGTTTCCCGTCTTCTATGCCAACCCTGCGCTCCCTGCTTCTGCTGCCGTTGTTTGTTTCCGTGGTCCACGCCCAGAAGGCGCCGGCCAAGCCCGACATTGCCAAGCTCGACCCGGCGATGGGCGTCAACAAGGCCGCGGCGGTCGAGCTCGACTGGCATGACGTCACCGCCTGGGGCGTCGAGGGTCGCATCCTGCCGGAGCAGGAGCGCAAGCGCTGGTTTGACCGCCTGCCGGCGAATGCCGAGGGCAAGGTGACGCCGGCGGTGTGGAGCCTGAGCCGCGACAGTGCCGGCATGATGGTGCGCTTCAAGACCGATGCCACCAGCATCCACGTGCATTACAAGCTGATGAAGGACAAGCTCGGCATGCCACACATGCCGGCCACCGGCGTCAGCGGTGTTGATCTGTATGCGCGCGACAGCGACGGCCGCTGGAAGTGGGTGCAGGTGACCAAGCCGGCGACCCAGGAGGTGAAGGCCGAGATCATCAAGGACCTGGCGCCCGGCTACCGCGAGTATGCCGCCTACCTGCCGTTGTACAATGGCGTCGAATTTCTGTCGATCGGCGTGCCCAAGGGCGCGAAGTTTGAAGGCCAGGCGCCGCGCCCGCGGCCGATCGTCTTCTACGGCACCAGCATCACCCATGGCGCCTGCGCCAGCCGCCCGGGCATGGTGCACACCGGCATCCTCGGTCGCCGCTTCGACCTGCCGGTGGTCAACCTCGGCTTCTCCGGCAACGGCCGCATGGACAGCGCCGTCGGCGACTACCTGGTCCAGCTCGACGCCGCCGTGTACGTGATCGACTGCCTGCCGAACATGCAGCCGGCGCAGGTGACCGAGAAGTGCGTGCCGCTGGTGCGCCAGTTGCGCGCCGCCAAGCCCGAGACGCCGATTGTGCTGGTCGAGGACCGTCGCTTCACGAACGACTGGATCACGCCGCTCAAGCGCCAGTTCCACACCGACAACCACGCCGCCCTGCGCGCCGCCTACGACAGCCTGGTCAAGGAGGGTGTGAAGAACCTGCATTACATCGAGGGCGACAAGCTGTACGGCGAGGACACCGAGGGTGCCACCGATGCCTCGCATGCCAGCGACCTCGGCTTCATGCGCCAGGCCGACCTTTTCGAGCCGGTGCTGCGGCGCGCGCTCGGTCGCTGAGCCGGGGTTGCATTGGGGCGGGCGCGTCCTTACCTTGGGGCCGCCCGCCATGCTTGATCCCGTCCAACTGCTCTGCGCCTACTGCGAGGGGGCCTTCCCCATGGGGGAGGACGACGGGACGGTTTCCTGGTACCGGCCGCAGATGCGCGGCATCCTGCCGGTGACCGATTTCCATGTGCCGCGGCGGTTTCTGCAGTTCCTGCGCCACAGTCCCTTTGAGGTGCGCTGGAACACCGCCTTTGGCGATGTCATGCGCGGCTGCGCCGACCGCGCGGAGACCTGGATCACCGACGCCATCCTCGACAGCTACGAAGAGCTGCACCGGCTCGGCTTCGCCCACAGCGCCGAGGTCTGGCGCGAGGGCCGGCTCATGGGCGGCGTCTACGGCGTCGCCATCGGCGGCGCCTTTTTTGGCGAGAGCATGTTCAGTCGCGAACCGCAGGCCTCGAAGACCGCGCTGGTGCACCTGCAGTGGCGGCTGCGCGAGCGCGGCTTCGTCCTGCATGACACCCAGTGGACGACGCCGCACCTGGCGCAGTTCGGCGGTCATGAAATCCCCGGCGCGCGTTACCTCGACCTGCTGGCGCGGGCGATCCGTCTGCCGGTGAGCTTTGATGGCCGGCCCGTGTCGTTCCCCCTCGTCCTTCGCTGACTTTCCCGCGTAATCCCTTCCTGCTTGAACTCCCATTCCCACGCCTCCCTCATCATCGTCGGTCACGGTTCGACCGTGAACCCCGACTCCAGCGCGCCGACCCATCAGCATGCCGACACGATCCGGCGCCTGGGGGTTTTTCGTGAGGTCGCCTGCTGCTTCTGGAAGGAGGAGCCGACGATGCGCGAGATTTTTGAATCGGTGGAGGGCGAGGTCGTCTACATCGTGCCGAACTTCATCAGCGAGGGCTACTTCTGCCAGCAGGTGCTGCCGCGCGAACTGCGGCTCGACGGGCCGGTGACCCACCGCGACGGACGCACCTTCTGCTACTGCGATCCGGTCGGCATCCACCCGAACATGACGCGCCTGCTGCTGCAGCGGGCCGACGAGGTGGCGCCCGGTGTGCCGCGCGACCAGACCAGTCTGGTCATTGTCGGCCACGGCACCAGCCTCAACGAGAACTCGACCAAGGCGATCCAGGAGCAAGTGCGACTGATCCGCGAGGGCGGTTACGGCTTTGCCGAGGTGCTTGACGCCTACATGGAGGAGGCGCCGCTGGTCTCCGACTGGGTGCAGCTGACGAGCGCGCCGAATGTCGTGGTGGTGCCGTTCTTCATTGCCGACGGCCTGCACAGCTTTCAGGACATCCCGGTGCTGCTGGGCATGGAGAAGGAACCGGGCAAGGCCCTCAGCGAGATGGAGGTGTTCCGCCAGAACCCGATCGAGATGCATGGTCGCCACCTCTACTACAGCGGCGCGATCGGCACCGAGCCGCTTTTGGCCGAGGTCATTCTCGATCAGGTGCGCGATTTTGACCGCCGTCACCCGGAGGCGGGGCAGGGGACGGCGGCCGCACAGGTCTCGGCCCAGGAACAGGCGCTGGCGCGCTGGCTGGAGCAGGGACGCCACACCATCGGCCAGGTCGTCATGACCGCCGCGGACGGCGGCTGGGAGCTGCGTCATCGGGACGATCGCGACACGGACGCGGCGGCCTTGGAAACGCACGCGCAGCCGGAGGACGCGCGCGCCCTCGCCCGCTACGATGCCGCCGGCGCGTTCCGCCCGATCAAGACCGCGCCCGACCTGAAGCGCGGTTGGCGGCTGGTGCTGCCCGACCTCGCCGGCGTGCGCCTGGCCCTGGAGTTCTTCTATCCGGCCGCGCTCGGCATGGCGCTGGCCCAGGAGCGCGGCAGCCTGGAACCGGTGCCGCTGCGCGCCCTGCTCGGTCGCCAGACCGGCATGTACCGCTTCGCCAACGGCATCACCGACGACCAGGCCTGCGCCATCCTGGGGCGCTGCTGCAACACGGCGACGAAGTGCCTGCGCCGCATCGTTTATCCGCTCGCCGAGGGACAGTCGCTCTACGGGCCGGCCGCGGCCAAGCTCGGGGCGGAGGCCGGGCATGCCGGCGAGGGTGCGGCGGCCATCCCGCTGCTGTGCATGGAGGCCTGCAATCACATCGTCTCGGCGGCGCGCAAGCAGGCGCGGGAAAACTTCGAGGCCAAGGAGCGCGAGGCTGCGGCCTCCTGAAACCCTTGTCAGGGCCGGCCCGGCGGCTATGGTGACAGCTTGTCATGAAGCGGTTTCTCCGGCGCCTGCTCAAGCTGACGATCGCCAGCGGTCTGCTGGCGGCCGGCGTCTATGCCGGCTCGGAGGCCTTTGGCGAGCGCTGGCGCGGTTACGTCATCGCCCGGCTCGGCGAGCGCGGCCTGCACATGGACTTCCGCCGCCTCGTGCTCGATCCCTTCGGCGGCCTGATGGCGCGCGACGTGCGCCTCTACTCGCGGGCCGACCGCCGGCAGTTGCTGGTCTCGGTGGACCGCCTGCGCATGGACGTCGAGTTTGGTCGCCTGCTCGAAAAGCGTTTCGAGGTGCAGGGCTTTGAATTGAGCCAGGCCAACCTGAGCATCCCGGTGGAGCCGCCCGAGAACGCGCCCTTCGCCGAGCCAACGATGCTCGAGGTGCGCGACCTGAGCGCGCGCGCCTTCCTGCATGATCGCCGGCTGGAGTTGCGCCACGCCGAGGGCGTGTTGTCCGGCATCCGCCTGAATCTGTCGGGCGATCTGCAACTGCCGGCACCGGACAAGGACAAGCCGCAGGACAAGCCGCAGCTGACCCTGCAGGACCGCATCAAGGTGCTGCGCAACCACCAGCAGCGCATCCAGAAGGGGCTCGACTGGTTGCAGCGCTTCCAGTTTGCCACGCCGCCGCGCCTGACCCTCGAGGTGCATGGTGAGATCGACCGGCCGCTGGAGATGAATGCCCGGCTGGTGCTGGAGGCCGATGGCATGAGCTATGGCAGCTATGCCTGTCGCGAGGTCGTGGCCGAGGCCGAATATCGGTCGGGCCTGATGGATCTGACACGGTTTTTCCTGCGCGATGCCACCGGCCAGGTGAGCGCCAATGCGACCTGGCGCATGGCCTCGCCCGAACTGAAGTTTCACCTCAGCTCCAGCGCCGACCTGCCCGGTCTGGCCCAGGCCTTCCTGAGCAGCGACAGGCTGCGCGAGATCGTGCTTTATGAGAGCCCGAACCTGGCGCTCGACGGCGTCTGGTTCATCGATGGCGAGCTGGCGCCGCACAAGCGGCCGGTGCGGGTCACGGGCAGCCTCGACTGCGGCCGCTTCAGCACCCGCGGCGCGGTCTTCGACGGCCTGTCGGCGAAGTTTGGGGTCGCCCCCGAGGGCGTGTACATCCGCGACCTCGTCCTGCGCCATCAGACCGGGACCTTGAGCGCGCAGGTGCTCACCCACGAGGCGCAGGGCTTCCGCTACCGCGCCCTGCTGCGCATGGATCCGAATGCCTTCCTGCCGTTCGCGCAGATGGAGAAGACGCGCGAGATCCTGCGTCGCTTCGAGTTCAGTCCGCGCTCCAACATCTTCTTTGAACTCGAGGGCGCGGGGCCGAAGGCCGACCTGCAGCAGTGCCTCAACCGGGGGCGCGGCGAGCTGCGCAACTTCAAGTACCGCGGCGTCGATCTCGACCTGCTCACCGCCGAGGTCGAGTTCAAGGATCCCAAGCAGCACTACCGCAACGTCCGCCTGCAGCGGCCGGAGGGCGTGGCCGAGGTCGCCCACATCGAGGTGGACGATGATGCGCACTGGGTGCGGCTGACCGGTTTGAAGTCGGGGGTGGATCCGGTGGCGGTGACGAGTTGCTTCGCACCCAAGACCGCGGCGCACATCGCCAAGTACCGCCTGCCGGCCGACACCGCCGTCGAGCTCGACGGGCTCATCGATTACCGGGGCGGCGAGGACAGCGATTTCAAGGTCAGCTTCCGCCATGAACAGGGCGAGGGTTACTACAGCGTGCTGGGAGAGGATTACGCCATTCTCGCGCCGCAGGGCAACCTGCACATCCTCGCGGGCAATCTCAGCTTTGACGTGCGCGGCCGCGTCAACGGCGGGGCGATGAACGCGCGCGGGCAGGTGAGCGTGGAACCCGGGCGCGACGAGTTTGCCGTCGATGTCGAGGCGGCGCGTTTCCCGCGCGAGGTGTTCGGCCGCAACGTGCCGTTCGAGAATGTCACAGCCAAGGTGACCGGTGCCGGCGAGACGACAAACTTCGACGTCAAGGCGCAGCTGCTCGGCGGCAGCTTCGACCTGAAGGGGCGTTTGCAGGACAGCGCACCGCCGCGGCCCTACCGCGGCGAGCTGCGCCTCGACGGCGTCAGTTTCCAGCGCTTTGCGCAGATCTACTCGAAGACCGCCGAGACCGAGGGCGATCTCACCGGGCATTTCCGTTTCGAGGGACGCGAGGACAACTGGAAGCAGCTCAAGGGCGAGGGCGCGGCCATCATCCTCAATGGCAACCTCTACGCCGTGCCGATCCTCGGGCCGCTGACGCCGCTGCTCGACAACCTGCTGCCGGGCAAGATCAAGGATTACAACGTCGCCACCGAGGCGAACTGCACCTTCCAGGTCGCCGACGGCTTTGTCACGACCGACAACTTCGAGGCCCTCACCAGTGTCTTCAAGCTGGCCTCGCGCGGGCGCATCAACTTCATCGAGGATGCCGTCGATCTCACCACCCAGGTGCGGGTGCGCGGCCTGCCGGGGCTCGTGCTGCGGCCCTTCAGCGAGCTCTTCGAGTTCCGCGGCGAGGGCACCATCAAGGACACGCGCTGGACGCCGAGCCTGCTCAAGGGGGTGCCGCGCGACAAGGACGCCGCCGAGGCGCCGAAGAATGCCCCCTCGCTGCGCCTGCCCCTGCCGTCGTTCTTCAATCGCTCCGAGCCGCGCCAACGCTGACGCGCTTTGCGGTTGCACACCGCCTCTGCCCGGCCACCGGTCGCTGCCGTGCTGCCAACACCCCCTCTGACTGTCCTGCTGCCGATCGCCCTGTTGGGGGTGGGCCTGAAACTGCGCCCGCGCCGGTCACGGGTCCGCGGCCCGCTGGCGATGGCCGGCCTGGCCGGCGCGGGGTTGGCCAAGCTGCTGCTGCTCGTTCTGCCGCTCGAGGGCCTGGTGACCGATGCCCTTGCCGCCGCGCCGCTGGCCCGCAGCGGTTGGTCGGTCTGGAGTTCCACCCTGGCCTACTCGGCCCAGCTCTTCCTGTTGCTGTCCGGCGCGGCCGACCTGCTGACGGCGATTGCGTTGCTGGGCCAGAAGCGTCTGCCCGACCTCCTTCGCGCACCGTTTCGGGCCGGCAGTTTCACCGGGCTCTGGCGGCGTTTCTGCCTGCCGGGGCGTCGGCTCGGCAGTGCGCGCCGACAAGCTTTCGCCGGCCTGCTGCTGGTGGCGGCCACCGCGCTGCTCTGGCGCGGTTGGGCCGCGCCCGTGCTGGCCTGGCTGGGCCTGCACGCGCTGCTCATCGCCGCCGAGACCGCGCGCGGCGGGCGCAGCCTGTTCGCCGGGCCGGTGCCGCCGCCGCTGCGGGCGGTGGGGGTCGCCGCCGGCTGGGCCCTGTCCGCCGTGCTGCTGCTGTCGGCTGATTTCGCCGAGGCCGCCGCCAAGCTGCGCCTGCTCGCCGGTCAGGGCGAACGCACGGCCTACACCCTTGCCCTCGATGCGCGCATCGGCGGTGCCTGGGAAATCACCCTGCTCTGGGCCGCCTGGCTGAGTGCCCTGCTGCTGGCCAGCGTGCGCCGCCCCCTGCACCGCCGGCCCTGGCTCTTGTTGGGCTGC
Organism: uncultured bacterium; assembly: GCA_966252325.1. GTDB lineage: Bacteria > Verrucomicrobiota > Verrucomicrobiia > Verrucomicrobiales > Verrucomicrobiaceae > Prosthecobacter. Next base: position 10,820 of record CBINON010000030.1, read on the forward strand.
GGGCCGCTGCTGGGGCTGGTTGCGCTGGTTTTGGGCCCCACGCTGGCGGGGCAGCCGGCGCGCACGGCAACGGCGAGCCTGGCGGCGGACTGGAAGCGGGCATGGTGGGGCGAGGGCGATCGCGCCGTGCTGGTGGGCGGCGACGGCTGGTGGTTCGCCGCCGGGGAACTCGAGCGACTGACACGCGCGCCGCGTGCGGGTCGCAGCGAGCAGCTGGGCGCCCTCCTGGAAATGTGGCGCGGGCAGGGGACCGAACTGCTGGTCGTACCGGTGCCGTCGAAACTGGCGTTGCAGCCCGAGGCCCTGCTGCCGGCGAAGTTTGCCGGACCGCTGCGTCCGGCCGATCTGCCGGCGAAGCTGGCGGCCCTGGAGGCGGCCGGCGCGCGGGTGTTGGATCCGGCGCCGGCGCTCTGGGAGGCGCGGCGTCGCCAGCCGCCGTATTTCCTGCAGGACCGGCATTGGACGCCCGAGGCGATGAAGCAGACCGCGCTCGCCGTGGCGGCGCGGGTGCGGCGCGAGTGGCCGCGGGTGGCCGCGGATGCCACGCCGCTGGTTGATGCCCGGGTGCTCGAGCGCGAGGCGGTGGGCGACCTCGCCACGGCCCTGCTGGGCGACTTGGCGGAGGCGAGGTTGGGGGGTGAGACCGCGAGTCTGGTGGCCCTGAGCGGGTTGCCGGCCGACCGCGCATCGCCGGTGCTGGTGGTGGGCGACGGCCTGCGCCGGGTGTTTGACGATCCGGCGCTGAGTTTTGGCGATCCGGAGGGGCAGCCGCAGAGCGCCGGCTTCAGTGCCCAGCTGGCGGCGCTGCTGGCGCGTTCGCTGGATGAGGCGGACGAAAGCGAGGTGCTCGCCGATCCGCAGCGCGCCGCGGGCAAGCGGCTCATCGTTTGGCTGCTGCCGGCGGACGCGCTGTGAGCGGCCTCAGTCGAGGCTGCCGAGGCGGGCCTCCGGATCGGGCGGGATGAAGCCGAGATTGACCAGGAAGTCGTCCATGGCCATGAGGGTGGCCTCGTAGTTCTCGAACGACAGGTTGAAGTTGAAGAAGCCGTGGCCCATGCCCTCGAACTCGACGAGGTGGCAGGTGTTCTTTTTGCGCGAGCTCTTTTTGGCGAACTGCTTGGTGCCGACGTAGGGCACGACGCGGTCGGCGGTGCCGTGCATGAGCAGCATGGGCGGCAGACCGGTGCGGATCGCGCGCAGCAGGTTCGCCTTTTTGGCGCTGGCGGCGTCGGGGAAACGCTCGAGGCCGAAGCCGTGCTTGGAGGTGTCGAGCACCGGATTGAACAGCACGAGCGCGTTTGGCGCCGGGCTGCAGTCGAGGGCGTCGGTGGCGTCGTCGTAGCCGTCAAGCATGGCCGCGGCGGCGATCGCGTGGGCACCGCCACTGCCGCCGACGGCGACGATCTTGCCGGGGTTGATGCCGAGGCCGGCGGCGTTGAGGCGGATCCAGCGCAGGGCGCTGCGCGCGTCGGCGATGGCTTCCAGCGGGCCGGCCTGGTGGCGGGCGGCGACGCGGTAGTCGAAGGCCATGGTCATCATGCCGCGCGAGGCGAAGTAGACGCAGTGCGGGGCGAACTGGGCGACCTGGCCGTTGTCCCAGCCGCTGCTGAAGAAGAAGGCGGCCACCGCCGTCGGGCCCTCGGGCACCTTGGCCGGATCCGGCTGCCAGATGTAGACCGGCAGGCGGGTTTCACCGATGATCTTGTAAACCGTTTCGTGGGCGGTTTTCAGAAGTTCCCGATTGCGGTCGAGCGGGGGCGGTTTGAGGGGACCTGCGCCGGGAGTTTCCATGAATCAATGTGGCAAAGACGTGACTTTTGCCAAAAAGGCCCCGGCAGCAACATCTTTTCCTGGCAGGACTCGGTCGGTGCATGGTATTTGCCGGGTGTTCATGCCGCCCCTTCGTCTCCTTTGCACCGCCCTGCTGCTGGCGGTCGCACCCACCGCCGCCCAGGATGCCGCGCTCACGGCCGAGCTCACCCGAGCCTATGAAAACTGGCGCAAGGCGATGACCACCCAGGATGCCCGCGCCTGGGCCTCGGCGATCACGAGCTACCGGCAGGTGGTCACGCGCAACCTCATCGTCAGCCAGAAAAAGACTTTCCCGGGCGCGGTGTTCGAGGTGCCGGTGCAGCCGCCGGAACTGACCGGCCTGCGCCTGCTCGAGGCGGAGGCGGTCGGCGCGACGGCGCACCTGCTGCTCTTTGGCAAGGTCGACATGGGCGGCGATCCGGCGCTCATTCCGGAGAGCGTGCTCATGCTGAAGTTTTTTCAGGAGCGTGGCGGCTGGAAGTTCGACAGCAGCAAGCTGCTGCGCCTGAACGACCAGCCTGAGATCGCCCGGCAGATCAAGGACGGCGGCCGGCCCGAGTTTCTCGACTGGCCCGACTTCACCCCGCCCGGCACGCCCCCGGCCGTGCCAAAACTCTGCGAGCCGCCCGAGCACATGGCGGGCTGCACCTTCCAGTCCTTCGGCTACGAAACCAAGATGCGCATCAATGGCCATGACTACCCGGCGATGACCGATCACGCCGAAAAGCTGTTCGTCATCGGCGGCCTGCGCAGCGGTCCGAACGAACTCGTGCTCGAGGTCAAGCCGGTGGAGACCCCGCCCGGCGAACAGCGCCTGCTGCGCCTCGACTTCTTTGTGTTGGCCGGCCGGGGAGGGCAGGAGCCGGTGCGCGTCTACCATTATGAGGACCGCACGGGCGGCCTTGGCGGCACCCTGCGCCTGCCGCTCAACCTGACGCCGGAGATCCTCGCCAAGGGACTCTGAGCCTCGACAAGGAACGCTGCCGCCGGCTTGCAAAGCCCGTGCATTGCGCCCAAGCTGTGCCTTCTTCGCCCCCATCCGCCATGCCCACGTCCTATCTCACTGTTCCGACCGCCGCCCACAACGAGCTCGTCCGCGCCGCCTACCTGCACCGCGGCTACACCGCCGACGAGGCCGAGGACGCCGCCCGCTTCTGCGAAATGGCCTCGGCCCATGGCATCCGCACCCACAACGCCATCAAGGCCCTGCACCTCGACCACCTCTTCGGCAGCGCCACCGGCGGCTGCAAGCCGGGCGCCGAGATCCGGGTGATCGAAAAGAAGTTCGCCGCCAGCGAGGTCTGGGACGCCCAGCTCAAACTCGGTCAGAGCGTCGCCTTCCGCGCCATGGAGCGCTGCATGGCCATGGCTGACCAGTACGGCATCGGCCAGGTCAGCGTCGACAACGCCTTCCACTACCTCTGGGGCGGTGGCTACGTCATGGAGGCGGCGCGCAAGGGCTACATCGCCTACACGAACTGCACGTCCACCCTCGGTGAGGTTGTGCCCTTCGGTGGCAAGTTCCCGGTGCTGGGCACCAACCCGCACTCCTGGGGCCTGCCGACCCAGGACGCCTGCGGTTTTCCGGTCGTCATCGACTGGGCCACCAGCACCGTCGCCATGGGCCGCGTCCAGCAGCTCAAGCGCGAGGGCAAGCCGCTGCCTCCCGGCGCGGCGGTCGATGCCGCCGGCAATCCGACCACCGACGCCAATGAGGCGGCCTGGCTGCTGCCCTTCGGCGCCCACAAGGGCTACGGTTTGTCGCTGCTCATCGAGCTCATGGGCGCCATGATCGGCGGCAGCCTGCCGACCCTGCGCGGTGGCGGCGCCCACCCCGACATCAAGTCGCAGCCCTTCCCGGCCGGCGAGAAGCGCACCAGCAGCTTCTACTTCCAGGTCATCCATCCCGACGCGATCAGCAGCGGCCTGTTTGCCAAGGGTCGCAACTTCAGCGAAAACCTCAAGGCGGTGCTCGGCGACATCCTCGGTCACGGCAACGAGGGCTGCCTGCTGCCCGGCCAACCCGAGGCGCAGAACGCCGCGCACACCGCCAAGGCCGGCGGCCTGCTGTTCACCGCCGCCGAGGTCGAGGCGCTCAACGAAATCGCCGCCGAAGCCGGCGTGAGCGGTTTTGACGCCGCCGCCCTGCCGGTCTACGAGGCCTGATCCCGCCGATGTCCGCCGCCGCCAAAGACCTCAAGGTCATCCCGCGCCACGTCGCCATCATCATGGATGGCAACGGTCGCTGGGCGCGCGAGCGCGGCCTGCCGCGCACGGAGGGCCATCGCGCCGGCGCCGAAACGGTGCGCCGCGTCACCGAGGCCTGCACCGAGGTCGGGGTCGAGTTCCTCACCCTCTATGCCTTCTCGGCCGAGAATTGGAAGCGCCCGGCGCGCGAGGTCGCCGCGCTGATGAAGCTGCTCGAACAGTTCCTGCGCCAGAAGACGCCGGAGATGATCGAGCAGAACATCCGCCTGCAGGCCATCGGCCGGCTCAACGACCTGCCCAAGTCCTGCCAGGACCAGTTGCACCGGTCGATCGAGGCCACCGCCCAGAACAGCGGCCTGACCCTCATCCTCGCGCTCAGTTACGGCGGCCGCGAGGAGATCCTCGACGGTGTCAAGAGCCTGCTGGAAAGCATCGAGCGCGGCCATCTCGACAAGGGCATGATCGACAGCGAGGTGTTCAGCAAGCACCTGTACACCCGCTACTACCCGGATCCCGACCTGCTCATCCGCACCAGCGGCGAGCTGCGCCTGTCCAACTTCCTGCTCTGGCAGCTCAGCTACACCGAGCTCTGGATCACGCCGACCCTGTGGCCGGACTTCGGCCGCGAGCACTTCCTTGAGGCGGTGCGCGACTACGGCCAGCGCCAGCGCCGCTTCGGCGGGCTGTGAGCCGCGATCGCGCTTCCCAAAGCCCGGCTTTCGTGCTACGCCTTGACTTTGCCAACCGCGCGCCGCCGTGAAATTCCTGGTCCATCTCGCCCTCCTCGTCGCCTTCGCCGCGCTCGCCGGCGCCGCTTGGGTGGCGCACCGGCCGGCCCCCGCGCCGCTGCCCGGCGAACCGGCCAAGCGCCCGCGCGACGTGCTCGATGAATTGAAGCAGGCCGCCATCAAGCGCTCGGCCGTCTTCGAGATCAGCGAGCCGGACCTCAATCAATACCTCGCGCGCGTGCTCGAGGCGCGCGCCCGGCCGCCGCTGGAGCGCTGGACGCAGTTCCGTCGCCTGGCGGTGTCGCTGCAGCCGGAGGTGCTGGAGGCGACCCTCGTCTGGGACATTGCCGGCGCCGAACGCACGGTCAGCCTGCGCTTCCAGGCGGCGCGCCGCGACTCGGCCTTTGAGGTGCAGCTCATCGGCGGCAGCTACGGCCGGCTCGAAGTCCCGCGCGGCCTGCTGCGCCCCCTGCAGCCGCTGCTCCGCCAGCTCGGCAGCGTCTTCGCCGAGGAGATCGGCGCGTTGTTTCAAATGAACCAGGTGCGCGTCGCCCAAGGCCGGCTCGTCCTCGATCCGCGTTTTCCGTGATGTCCATGCGCCCGTCCCGTCTCGCCCTCCTGTTCCTCGCCACGGCCCTGACCCCCGTGCGCGCCCAGCAGGCCGTGCCGCCGCCGGTCGCTCCCGCCGCCGTCCCAGCCCCTCGCGTCGCGCCGCCGGCCCCCGGCCAGCTCGAAGCGCCGCCGGCGGCGCCGCTGCCCGCGGTGAACACCGAACTGCCGCCGCGACCCAGCCTGCCCGGCGAGGTGCCGCGCGTGCCCGTTGCCCGCCCGCGAGCCGGCAGTTCGACCAGCACCAGCGGCCAGTTCATCGTCCATGGCGACGACCTCGCCCTGCGCAGCGCCTTCTCCAGCAAGTGCGAGGACATCGCCACCGAAGTTCGCAAGCTGCTGCGCGACACCACGCCCTGGGGCATCCCGATCGTGGTCCTGCTCAACAGCGGCGAGTCCGCGCTCAAGGCCGGGAAGTCCGTGGACACCACCATCTCGCAGATCGAGTTCGGCGGTTTCCACCTGCAGGTGACGATCCACCTGCGGCCCGATTTGCGCCAGGCGGATGCCCGCCGCGAAATCGTCCGCGCCCTGCTCGCCGAACGCATTCTGCGCGACCAGAAGCAAATCAAGGCGCAGCGCCCCCTGCTGCTGCCCGACTGGCTGTTCACCGGCATCCTCGAGGCCCTGGAGTTCCGCAGCCGCACCCGCCCGAGCACGCTTTTCGCCGCCATCTTCAAGAGCGGCCGCATCTATGGCATCGAGGAGATCATCGAGGCCTCGCCGGTGGCCATGGACGCGCTCTCGCGCACCATCTACCAGACCTCCTGCTGTGCGCTTGTGCTCGCTCTGCTCGACCAGCCCGATGGCGGCCTGCGCATGGCGAAGTTCCTGACCGCCCTGGCGGCCGACCCGCGCACGGAGCGCGAGCTGCTCGATCAACATTTCCCGGCCATCGCCGGCAGCCCGAGCAGCCTCAACAAGTGGTGGTCGCTCCAGCTCGCGGCGCTCGCCTCGCCGACTCTCAGCGAGCCGCTCAGCATCGCCGACACCCTCGAGCAGCTCGATCACGCGCTCACCTTCCACTACCGCGCCAAGGCTTCCGAGGTGCCGCGCCCGCGCCCGGTCGTGGCCCGCGTCGAATCGCCCCCGACCCCCAAGCCGGCGGCCCCGGCAAAAGCCGACAAGCCGGAAAACGACAAGGCCGAGACGGCCGCTGCGGAAGTGGAGACCGACGCCAAGCCCAAACGCTCTTTCCTGAGCCGCCTGAATCCCTTCTCGAGGGCTCCAAAGGAGGAGGATCCCGATGCTGTCATCGCCGCCGCCCTCGAGGAGGCGTCGATGGAGGGCCTGGTGGAGGAACCGGCCGAGGCCGTCAAGGGTGAGACCGCAAAGAACGAGACTGCCAAGACGGCGGCACCGGCCGCCGGGACGAAGGCGGCCGACAAGAAGGACGTGGAACCACCGGCTGAGCAGGCTGCGACGGAGCCCGCAGCGCAGCCCTTCGACAAGCCCTCCTTCCTGCGGCGTCTCTTCGGTCGTGATGATGACCCGGCGAAGGTCGAGGAGCCGGAAGCGCCGCAAGTGGAGCCGAGCGACACGCCCAAGGTCAAGCAGCCGGAGGCGCCGAAGGTCGAGCAGGAAGCCGCCCTGAAACCGGCGCCGGCCACCGCGATCAAGAATGAGCCGCTGCCACCGAGTCCGGTTGTCGCCAAACCGAAAGCCCCCGAGGCGGTCGTCGAGGACGATGCGCCGGTGACGATCATCATCAACGAGCCGATGCCGCCGACCGCCAAGGCCAAGCCGGAAGCGAAGCCGGCGGCCCCACCCGAAGCCAAGCCGGAAACGCCCGCCGCTGAGCCGGCCCCGAAGGTGGAGCCGGCCGAAAAGCCGTCACTGCTCAATCCCCTGAATTGGTTCCGTCGCGCGGAGACCCTTGAGCTGGAAGCGCCTGCCCAACCGGAATCTCCTGCCGGCAAAACCGGGGAATCGACCGAGCCAGCGGCAGCCAAGGACGAGACCGTTGAACCGGCCAAGCCGGCCACCGCGCGGGCGCCGCTGCCGCGCACCGCCGCCTGGCTGGCGTCGGTGGGCGCGACTTCGGGACAGCCGGTGCTGGCCATGGACTTCCTCGGACTGCGCCTGGGCCGCAAGAAGCCGGAGCCCACGGAGGAGACGCCGATCGAGCCGACGACGGAAGCCAAGAAAGACGCCAAGACGGAAGCCAAGCCCGAGGTGGTGAAGACTGAAACGGAGAAGGCTGGGGTCAAGGAGGCTGGGGTCAAGGAGGCTGAGGTCAAGGAGGCTGAGGTCAAGGAGGGTGCGGTCAAGGAGGGTGAGGCAAAGATGGAGGCGCCGGAAACGGACGAGGCCGACGCGCCGCGCAAGCCCTCGCTGTTCCGTCGCCTGCTCTGGGGCGACAGCACCAAGCCGAAACCGGACGAGGCCCCAATGCCCGAGGAAGCCAAGGCCGCGGACGCCAAGCCGGAGGCCGCGAAGGCCGACGCAGCCCAGCCCGCTGACCCCAAGCCGGCCGTCGCAAAACCGACCCCGCCGAAGCCAACCGCGCCCGCCGCGCCGGCGGACGATTCGCTGGTGGCGGCCGAGGTGGCTCTGGAGGACTACGCCGTGGTTCTGCGTCGCTCCGATGCCAAGACGATCCTCGAGGGCAACATCCGCGAACTCGCGGCCCTGCAGAATCGCGCAGCGGTGCTGTTCCGCCCCATCGTCACCGACGCCAGCCAGTTGCTCGGCGACCTGCGCGAGGGTCGGACCAAGGGCGCCGACACCCGCATCCGCGAGTTGCGCCGGCGCATTCGCGAGGCGGAAACGCGCAGCAAGGCGGTGCGCGACCTGCTGGACCTGCACGAGGCGAACGAGACCCTGTTCATGTCCGGCGTGTTCGAGGACTACCTCAAGCTGCCGGAGACCCTGCAGAAGGAACTGCCCGAGCGCACCGATCCGATCGCCCGCTACCTGGATGCCCTCGAGCGCGAGTTCGCCCGCGAGTGAAAACAGGGGAGGGCTCCAAACGCCGGCAGGATTCGCCCGCTCCCCAAAATCAAGAATCAAGAATCCTCAATCCTGCTTCAGCGGATGAAGTAACTCAGGTTCTCCAGTTCGACCGCCAGGTCGACGCTGTTGACGACGACGTTCTCCGGCACATCGAGCACGGTCGGCGAGAAGTTGAGGATGGCCTGCATGCCGGCGGCGACCATTTCGTTGGTGACGCTCTGGGCGCTGCTCGAGGGCACGGTGAGGATCGCCATCTTCACCTGGTTCTCGCGGATGAACTCGGCCATCTCGGCCATCGGCAGAACCGGGATGCTGACGCCCGGGATGCGTCGCGGCTCGAGGTCGAAGGCGGCGACCACTTCAAAACCCTCCTTGCGGAAACCGCCGTAGCGGAGCAGGGCGGAGCCGAGGTTGCCGACGCCGACCAGAATGACCGGCTGCAGGCGGTTCTGGCCGAGCACCTGGGAAATCGTGTTGCTCAGCACCTCGACGTTGTACCCAAGGCCGCGCGTGCCGAACTGGCCGAAGTAGGTCAGATCCTTGCGCAACTGCGTGGACTTGACTCCCGCCGCCTTGGCGAGGGCGTCGGACGACACGGTGTCGACACCGTTTTCCTTCAACCGGCTCAGACAGCGCTGGTAGATGGACAGGCGGTAGATCGATTTGCGGGGGATGTCGATTCGCTGCTGCACTTGTGAAAATTCACGCCAAAGCGGAACTTGTCAACGCGCCAGCGACGCCCCTCCGGCCGCCTCAGGTCGTCTTGGCCGCCGGCGCCGGGGCAGCCGGCGCGGGGCTGGCGGCCGGCGTGGAGCTGCTCGACGAGGCACTCGATTCGCTGTCCTTCTTCGCCGCGGCCTTGTAGGAATCGCTGCGGTAGTCGGTGATGTAAAAGCCGTTGCCCTTGAAGATGAATCCCGAACCCAGGCCGATCTTGCGCTTCACCGGGCCGGCGCAACCGGCGACGGGGCAGTCGGTCAGATGCGGGTCCTTCATGGACTGGCGGGCCTCGAACTCATGGCCGCAGGTCTGGCACTGGTAGTCGTAAGTGGGCATGATCGTTCAGTGGGGTGTTTGGGGGAGGACAAGGTAGGGGCGGGACCCGCCGGCGCAAAGGGAAATTCAAGGCCGTTGCCAAGACCGTCGGGGCGTGCGAAAAGCCGGGCATGTCGCTGCCGCGTTTTCATCTGCCCCCCGGCCACTGGCGGGAAGGGGACCTCGTCCTTTCCGGCGACGAGGCCCGCCACTGCGCGCGCGTGCTGCGCCGGCAGGTGGGCGATGAAATCGAGATCTTCGATGGCGCCGGCCGCGTCGTGCGCGCCCGCCTGACCACCGTCGCCCGCGAGACGGTGACGGCGGCGGTCGTCGAGGAACTGCCGACCCCGGCGCGCCCGCCGGCCGTGCACCTGCTGCCGGCCCTGATCAAGACGGAACCCTTCGAGTGGCTGCTCGAAAAGGCGGTCGAACTCGGTGCCGCCTCGGTGCGACCCGTCATCACCGCGCGCACGGTCGTGCAGCCGGGCAGCGAGCAGATCGACAAGAAAATGGCGCGCTGGCGTCGCCACATGCTCGAGGCCGCCAAGCAGTGCCACACGCCCTTTTTGCCGCAGCTGGAAGCGCCCAAGCCCTTCGCGGAGGCCATCGCCGCCGCACCCGCCGGCGCCCTGAAAATCCTGCCCTCGCTGGCGGAAGCCAGCCGCACCCTGCACGGCCTCGGGGCCGGGGCGATCGAGGCCTGGGTGGTCATCGGCCCGGAGGGCGATTTCACCCCGGCCGAGGAGGAGCTGGCGCGTGCCCAAGGGTTTCTGCCGGTGACGCTCGGACCCTTCATCCTGCGCGCCGAAACGGCCTCGCTGGCGGCACTGACCCTGCTCGTCCATGAAATGGGGAGGAGCCATGGCTGACGAAGCCCCGCTCTCGCCCGGTCTCGCCTGGCTCTACGGCACCCAGGTCTACGGCATCAAGCTCGGCCTCGACGGCGTGCGCCACCTGCTTGCCGAGCTCGAACTGCCGTCGCCGGGCATGAAATTCCTGCACGTCGCCGGCACCAACGGCAAGGGCTCGACCTGCGCTTTCCTGCATGCCGTGCTCTCGGCCGCCGGTTTCCGGGTCGGCCTGTTCACCTCGCCGCACCTGATCCGTTTCAACGAGCGCATCCGCGATCACGAACGCGCGATCACCGACGCCGAGATCGAGGCCGGGCTGGCCCGCCTGCGCGAGCGCGTGGCCGACTGGCAGCCGGCGCCGACCTTTTTTGAGCTCACCCTGGCGCTCGCCCTCGACTGGTTCCGCGCCCGCCACTGCGAGTGGGTCATTCTGGAAACCGGCCTCGGCGGCCGGCTCGATGCCACCAACGCGCTGCTGCCCGCGGCCTGCGCCATCACCCGCATCGGCCTGGATCACATGGCCCAGCTCGGCGACACCCTGGCGGCCATCGCCGCCGAAAAGGCCGGCATCCTCAAGCCCGGCGTGCCGGCGGTCAGCGCTCCGCAGCAGCCCGAGGCCCTGGCGGTCCTGCAGGCCACCGCCGCCGAGCGCGGCGTGGCGCTGCGCCTTGTCGACACGCCGCTCGACGGCCTGCCGCTCGGCCTGGCCGGTCCGCACCAGCGCTGGAATGCCGCCGTGGCCGTGGCCCTGCTGGAGGTCGCCGGCTTCGACCTGTCGCCCGCCGTGATCGAGGCCGGCCTGCGCGACGCCGTCTGGCCGGCGCGCTTCCAGCGGTTGGAGGAGGGGCGACTCATCCTCGACGGCGCCCACAATCCCGATGCCGCGCAGGCGCTCGTCGCCGCCTGGCAGGAGGCCTTTCCCGGCGAGCCGGCCGTCATCGTCTTTGGCGGCTCCAGCGGCAAGGACCACAGCGAGACGCTGCGCCCGCTCCTGCCCCTCGGCGCGCGCTGGATCTTCACCGCCTTCGATTCCCCGCGCGCCGTCCCGCCCGCCGAGATTCTCGAGGCCTACCGCGCCGCCGGTGGCGACCCCCAGCTCTGCCAAACCGCCGACAGCCTGCCGGCAGCTCTCGACCTCGCCCGCCAGCACGCGGAACGCACCCTCGTCACCGGCTCCCTCTTCCTCGCCGGCGAATTCCTCGCCCTGCAGGACGACTCCGCCCATCAGCCGAGCGTGCAGTAACGGGCTGTTTCTGAACGAAGCCTTGAAGAGCCTACGGAAGACACGGAAAGCACCCAAGGTAGGGCGCTCTGTCCCAGAGCGCCGTGCTGAGGGGAGCGCGGACACTCTTGGTCCACTTCGTCTGAACGAGCACCGCAGAGGAGGAAAAACCGCAGGGCTGGGGAAGGGATCGGCACGCCCCCGACCGCGCGCAGCGCCCTGGACTGCGGCGCTTCCGCGCCGCACTGCCACCTCGTCCTGTCATATCCCCAAGCCCAGCAGGTCCGCAGATTTCGCAGAAGGGGAACCGCAGATGTCGCCGATGGGCGCAGATGGACAACCGCAGGCCGAAGGAAGTAACACCGCAAATGGATGGTAGGGCGTCGCTGCGTCGGCGCCGTGGTTTCTGCTGGAGGCGGGGTCGGACGCCTTGTCCCCAAGGAACCGCGCGGGTTCCGTGGGTTTCCCACGACAAGCCCCCCGGGCTTGCGGCATGCAGCCCAGGGATGCCGAGCGCAGCGAGGGCTTCCCTGGGGCGTTGAACGACCTCCGATCCGGTGAACCGCGAACCCTGCAGGGGTTCCGTCGTGCTGGAAGGTGTCACCGAATCCTGACGGCACCCCGCTGGGGTCCGCTGCGGCCAACGACCCGTTGTGGTGGGCGCAGGACCCAGGCGAGGTCGCTGCGCGTCCACGCCTGGGCTGCATGACGGAACCGCGTCGCGGTTCGAGGCGGATCGCGGGTGGGTTGGGGGCGTGCACCGGGCTTGAGCCCATCCCGCAAGATCCGAGTTGCGACAGGCTGGCGCGTCTTTTTCTTGACGGGAATTTCCGCATGAAGGATGTTTCTATAAAAGAATTTCGGGTATTAAGTCTGCGCTTTCAAGCGGTTGTTGAAAACGCAAGGTCTTGGTGAGTCCGAATCTCCAGACACTAGACGCAATACAGCTAAACGAAGGGGAAGAAAAATGACTGCAGCAATTATTGGAGCGTTAGCGGGAGGCATCATGAGTTTTTTAGTGAATGCTGCATTCCCGATCTATGTCAGATGGCGTACCACGCGTATGCTGAAGATTCGATTTATGCGGCTTCATGGAGCGAATGTGCAGTGCCGCGTTGCGAATTCATCGAATTGGCAGGTGAAACGCGCCATTTTATACATCACCGTATATTATGATCATTCGGACGTATTGCCTCCGCCTTCTAACAATAAAGGGTGCAAAAAGGCGGCATTCATCACAAATAATCATGTGACAGATCTAGTTGAAGATCGAATTATTTGGAGCGTTGCAAGAGAATCGATCGACCGCATGGAAATTGACATCTTCCCTGGAGAGGAACAGGTCTTTGCGCCATTTCAGATATTTGATGACTATGTCGAGGTGCCTTCCGAGTTGGGATTTGCAAGCGACGATTGTAAGTGCAGGGTTTTTCTCAAAAAAAAGGAGTATAAGGGTGTGTTGAAGATTGTCTCCGAATCGACATGGTCAAAAGAGTTTGCTTTTAACTTTAATCCGAACCGGCCTGACGATCTTCTGAAGATTGAATGTAAATGCTGCGGATGATCCCATCGAGGGGTCTGGAAGAGAGGCTTTTCATGGACAGTTGTTGAGGATAGGGTATCCTTTGCCATCAGAATCCAGTCAGCGGTGCTAAACCGAGTATGGGACCCTGAAGGCCGAAGGAGGGGGATGGTCCCAACACATAGGGCTTTCTCAGAATGCCGGCACCGCCCCGATTTGTCTGAAGGCCGGGGATGTCCGCCAGGGGGCGTTCGGCCAGCCGCCCCCCGCCATCTTGCCCCCGGGCGGCTTTTTTTGCGTGCCTTGGGCGTTCGCTTCGTTATCATTTGCCCGCCCTTGGGCAATTCATCCCCACTTCCCACCCACCATGAGCCATTCCCTTCCCAAACTTCACAACGCCATGTGGCCCGGTCTTGTCGGCAAAGGCGACGGACCCGACCAGGAGCCGCCGATCAGCCTGGAGCGCATGCTCGACCTCACCGCCGCCGCCTCGGTCAACGGCCAGAAGTTCGAGGGCATCGACTACTTCCTGTTCCTGCCGCACACGAACCCGCAGGCCAGCGACGACGAACTCAAGGGCATTGCCGACCTGATCGCCTCGAAGGGCTTCTCGGTCGGTTCGCTGGTGGCCCCGGTCTGGCCGGGCACGGTCGGCGACTCCGCCATGGGCGACGACGCCGCGCAGGCGAAGTTCCTCGACGCCGTGACGATGGCCTGCCGCATCGCCAAGGTCTTCAACAATCATGGCGTGCGCAAGTATGGCGTCATCCGCGTCGACAGCGCCGAGTTCGGCGTGGCCAAGTGGCGCGAAAACCCGAAGGCGAACACCGCCCGCATCGTCGACACCTTCCAGAAGGCCGCCAAGATCGCCGCCGACCACGGCGAGCGCCTGGCCGCCGAGGGGGAAATCTGCTGGGCCGGCATGCATTCCTGGAAGGACATGCTCGACGTCCTCGAAGGCGTTGGCATGCCCGAGGCCTTCGGCTTCCAGGCCGACCTCGCCCACACCTACCTCTACACCCTCGGCTACAACGCCCCCGAGCACGCCCTGCTCAAGGAAGGCTACAGCGACGCCGAGTTCTGGGCCGCCTACGAGAATATGACCGACGCTCTGCGCCCGTGGACGATCGACTTCCACGTCGCCCAGAACGACGGCACCGTGCACGGCGCCGGCTCCCACGACAAGACCGGCAAGCACTGCCGCGCCGACGATCCGAACGGCAAGCTCGACATCGTCAAGGCGGCCGGCTACTGGCTCAAGGACGCCTCCAGCCGCGGCATCCAGCACATCTGCTGGGACGGCTGCATGTTCCCGAACGCCGTGCTCGAGACGCCGGACACCTGGAACAAGATCCTCGACGTCATGCTCAAGGTCCGCGCCGCCCACGGCTGGTCCTGAGTTACGCCGCCAGGCAAGCCGCGGCGCGGAGTCCGTCTCCGCGCCGCTTCCCGTTTCACCCCATGACCGATCTCTTGTTCTTCCAGGCCGTCCAGGAGGCTGTCGCCAAGGACTCGCGCTACGACCCGCACGCCTACGAGTTCGTGCGCGAGGCGCTGCATGTGGCGGTCAAGCATTTCCGCGAGGGTCAGGAGGATCAGCATGTCAGCGGCCAGGAAGTGCTGGAGGGCGTGCGCCTGCACGCGCTCGAGGAATACGGTCCCATGGCCCTGCACCTGCTGCGCGACTGGGGCCTGCAGCGCGGCGAGGACATCGGCAACATCGTCTACAACCTGATCGACACCGGCTACTTCGGCAAAAAGGACGGCGACAGCCTGGAGGACTTCGCCGGCGGTTACGATTTCGAAGAAGCCTTCGGCGCGCCCTTCCTGCCGACGCCCAAGGCGCAGTCCTGAGCCGCCCCGCTCCGCCCGTGCGGGGCGGAACACGGCGGACGGGGGCTCACGGCGCAACCGGCAACGGCACCTGGCTGGGGTGCATGAGGTAGGCGATCAAATCGCGCACCTGCTCCGCCGTCAGGGCATTGAGCAGGCCCTCGGGCATCATCGACACCGGCAGCTCGCGCGTTTCGGCGACCTCGCTTTTCTCGAGCGTCAGCGTCTCGGTCATCGTGCGCAGGCTGAGGGTGCGACCCCCGCGCGGGCCGAGCACGCCGCTGAGCACGCGGCCGTCCTTCATCGTCACGACGTTGAGGCGGAAGTCGGCGGCGACCTGGGCGCCGGGATCGACGAGGTTTTCCAGCAGGTAATGCAGGCTGTCGCGACCGGCCCCGGTGAGGTCGGGGCCCAGCGCGCCGCCGTGGCCGTGCAGGCGGTGGCAGGTGGCACAGGCGGCATTGAAGAGGACGCGGCCGTTGCCGCGGTTGGCCTGGGCCAGCACGTCGGGCGTCAGGGCCGCGGCCAGTTCGGCCATGCGCGCCTTCTTGTCGGCCGCGCTCTCGCGGGTCTCGCCCCAGACCTCGGTGACGCGACGGTCCAGGTCGGCATCGCCGAGCTCGCGCATGCGCCGGGCGTGGTAGGCGGTGACGGCGCTGCGCGGGATGTCACCAGCGGCGACCGCCTTGAGCAGGGCGGTGGCGAAGATCGGGCGGGTGGTCAGCACCTCGAGCAGTTGGTGGCGTTCGGTGTGATGGAACTTGCGCCAGGCCTTGACCAGCAGGTCCGCGGCCTTGGCATCGCCAAACTGGGCGAGACCGGCGGCGGCGAGCGGATTCAGGTAGCGTTCGTTGAGCAGCTTCTCGCAGATCGAGCGCAGGTCGGGCGGCCGGCTGTCGATGAGGGTGCGCAGGGCGGCCTGGCGCTGGGTCATGGCGGCTTCCTTGGCGAAGGCGAGACGCTTGACCTCGTCGAGCGCGCGGCCATCGCCAAACAGGGCGCTCAGCTCGCGCACCGTGTCGGCCAGGTCGGCGCGACCGGCGAGCTGGGCGGCGAGTTTGTCCCAGCCGGCCGGCTTCGGCGCCTTGCGCCAGCCGGTGAAGGCGGCGCTGAGGCCGGCGAGCAGGTCGCTCTGCAGCTCCGGTGCGGTTTGGCTGGCGAAGCCGAGCAGGGCCTCGAGCGGTTGCGGCCGGGTCTCGATGTCCTCGGCCAGGCGGCGGGCCAGGCACTGGCGGGTCACCGGCAGGGCGCAGGCGCGGGCGAGTTCGACGAGGTGTTGCGGATGCGTGTCAGCGACCGGGATCAGGCCGTACCAGATCATCAGCGGCAGGTTGGGATCATCAGCGTCCTCGGCGCGCGCGATCAGGCCGGCGGCGACCTCCGCGCGCCTTTCCACCGGCAGGCGCTGGAGCAGGGAGGCGAGGGTGAGACGGACGAGCGCGGAGCTGTCCTCGCGGGCGAGTCGCGCCAGTTCCGGCACCCAGGCCTCCGGCTTCGGGGCGTCGGCGACCGTCTGGGCGCCGAAGTTGGCGGGGCGCGCGCTCATGAGGGTGTCGAGCGGCCAGGCATCGGCGAGCAGGCGCAGGGCCCAGGCGCGCAGGTGCTCGTTGGCATCGCCGAGCAGGCCGCGCAGCAGGGCCTCGTCGGTGCCGCCGATGACCTGCAGGCTCCACAGCGCGCGCAGGCGCACGACCGGATCCTTGGCGCTGGCGAGCAGCTCGCGCAGCGGCGCGCGCGCGGCGGCGGCGTCGGGGCGGCCGGCGAGTTCGACGCGGGCGCGGCGCGGGAACCATTCGTTGGCGTGCGTGTGCAGGGCGGCGAGTTCGGCCGGCGACAGCCGTGCGAGGTCCACGGTCACGGGCTTGGGTTTGCCGTGCTGGAGCTTGTAGATGCGGCCGCTGCTGCGGTGCACGCCGTCGCGCTCGTGGCATTCGCCGGTGTCGCTCCAGTCGAGCACGAAGACGCCGCCGTCGGGCCCGTAGCTGAGGTCGAGGCCGAGGAACCAGGCGTCGCCGGTTCGGAAGAAGTCGGGGCGATGGCGGGCGATGTAGCCCGAGCCGTGGCGTTCGACGTGCTCCTGGTTGGCGCGGCGGCCGTGCTGGTTGAGGGTGAAGAACTCGCCGCGGTATGCCTGCGGCCAGTTGTCGGCCAGGTAGAACATCGCGCCGATGTGGACGTGGCCGCCGCCGAGGGTGTCGGAGAGATTGACGTCCTTGCGTCGCGCCGTGTCCTGCCAGCCGAGGGCGGTGTCGAAATGCCAGTGATCGGCATGCAGATCGATGAGGCTGTAGGCGCGCGGGTTCGGGTCGAGGGTGTGGGCGCGGACAAAGTGGGCCCCGGGGGTGGCGTGCCAGAAGTGGCCGTTGACGGTGTTGACGTAGAAGAGTTCGCCGACCTCGTTCCAGTCGTGGCCCCAGGGGTTGGTGTTGCCCGAGGTGATCGCCTCAAAGACCCGGCGCTGCGGGTGGTAGCGCCACATGCCGCCGCGCACGGGGATGCGCTGGTCTTCCGGCGTGCCGGGCACGCCGACCTCGGCCGCGCCGGTGGCACCGCAGCGGCCGTAGAGCCAGCCATCGGGACCGAAGCGCAGGCCGTTGACGAGGTTGTGGTAGCTGTCCGGCGGCACCTTGAAACCCTCCACGTGCGGGATGGGTGCCGAGTCCGGGATGTCGTCGCCATTGGCGTCGGGGATGAAGACGATGCGCGGCGGCGTCGCCGCCCAGACACCGCCGTGGCCGATCTCCAGGCTGGTGAGCTGCTGCAGTTCGTCGGTGAAGACCTTGCGGGTGTCGAAGCGGCCGTCGCCGTCGCGGTCCTCGAAGATCAGGATGCGGTCGCGCAGGGTCGGATCGAAGGCCTGCTCGCCGTAGCTGTAGCATTCCGCCACCCAGAGCCTGCCACGGCCGTCCCAGGCCATCGCCACCGGGTTGCGCACCTGCGGTTCGGCGGCGCTGAGCACGGCCTCGAAGCCGGCGGGCAGGCGCAGTTGGGCGAGCGCTGCCTCGGGCTGGAGGAATTTCTCGAGCTTGGTCTCGGTGTCGAAAGGCTCGGGAAAGTCCGCGCCGAGGGCGGGCAGCAGGGCGGCAAAGAAAAGGCAAAGCGGGCGCATGGGGCGGCAGACTAAGCCGCGGCGGCGCCGGTTGCCAGCGCGTTTCAGCCCGCGGGCTTGAGCGAGAGCTTTTGCACGCGGAACAGTTCGCCGCTGGCCGGGAGCTGGCGCGGGCGCAAGTAGAGCTTGTAGATGCCGGCGGCGGGCAGTTCGATCTCGCCAAGGATGAAGCCCTTGAAGGCGCCGTCGGTGTCGACCACGGCCGCGGGCAGGATCGTTTCGCCGAGCTGCACCTCGTAGGTGCCGGTGGCGGTGCCCTCGTGCGCCTGATGGATGAGGATCTCGTACTTGCCGGGCGCGGGCAGTTCGACCAGCCAGGCGGCCCAGTCGCCCGCATCGCTCCAGTCGACGAGGGCGCCGTCGCGCTGGGTGAGCTTGCCGCCGAGGCGGTACTCGGCGCGGTCGGCCGGCAGCACGGTGGCTTCAGCGCCGGAGGCGACGGCGATGATGTCGGCGAGCTTGTCGCGGAAGGACTTGGCCAGGGTGCGCGCCTCGCGGCGCTGGCCGCCCTGCAGGGTCTCGGCGTAGCGCTCGAAGAACTCGGCGGTTGCCGGCGTGAAGATGCGTCCAAGCAGGCTGAGCACGTAGCGACGCTCGGCGCTGTCGCGCGCCTGGCTCCACAGCTCCTGGCCATGGCCGAACAGGGCCTGCTGCGAGAGCGGGCCCGGGCGGCTGACGAGCTCGATGGCGGCGATCAGCAGGTAGGTGCGGCAGGTGTCGTCGGTCTCGGCCGGGAAGCGGGCGGCGATGGCCGGCAGCGGGTCGTGCGAGGGGTACTCGGCGAGCAGGGTGATGGCGGCGCGGCGCACCTGCTCGGACGGATCGGCAATTGCCTGGGTGATGATGGCCAGGGTGTCGTTGCCGCCGACGCGGGTGAGCACGTTGAAGAGCAGGGCACGGTGGGGGGAGTCGCCCGGTGCGGCCTGCCAGGCGGCGATGACCGCCTGGGTGGCGGCGCGGCGGTCCTCGGCGTTTTGCACCGCGGCGACCAGGCCCTTGCCGACCGCGTCGTGATCGCGCTGCGAGGCCTTGGGCACGGCGGCGAGCACGCGCGGCAGGTCGGCGGCCGAGGCCAGTGTGCCGAGCGCCGTCCAGGCCGCCTGGCGCACCTGGCCGCGGCCGTCTTCGAGGAAACTGAACACCGTGGCGAAGGCCGGCTTGTGACGGCGCTGGCCGATGACCTGAATCAGTTTTTCGCAGGCGGGGAAGTTGCGCACCTTTTCGAGGTGCTCGAGCACGAGCGAATCGATGTAGTCGCCGCCCTGCAGCTTGGCCAGGGCCGCCGCCGCCATGTCCTGGGTGGTGGGGTCGTCGACAAACTCCAGCAGCAGGCGGGTGTCGAGATCCGAGCCGGCCGGGTGATCCAGCGCGGCCAGTTCGGCGAAGCGCGCCGCGCGTTCCTCGCGTTTGCTGTGCTTGTACCAGCTGATGAAGGCGAACTGGGCGACCAGCATGACAACAAAGGCGACCAGGATGATCTGCAGGGCCGAGCGCCGCGGCTTGGGCTCGCGGGCGCGTGGCGGCGCCGGGCGCGGCGGCGGTTCGTCGGCGTACACCGTGCGGGCCCGCGGTGCAGGCTCGGCCGCGGCGAGCAGGGGAGCGGTGTCGGCAGGGGAGAGCAGGGGAGCGGTGTCGGCCGGGGCCACGAGCGGTGTGGTGTCGCTCACCGCCACCAGGGGCGTTGTGTCGGCCGGGGCCACAAATGGCGTGGTGAGCGCGGCGATCTCGACGTGGGCCGGTTCAGCGTCGGCCGGCTCGGCGACGGCGATCATGGGCACGGCTTCCTCAATGACCTCGGCAGCGGCCAACGGGCGGTCCTCGAGCGACAGCCGTTCAAACTGCGCCAGGGCCGTGGCGGCATCGGTGGGCCGGTCGTTGGGATCCTGGCTCAGAAGGCTTTCGATCCAGTGGCAGAGTGAAGCAGAGAGATCGGGGCGATGCTCGGCGAGCGGCGTCAGCGCATGCTGCAGGTGGGCGGCGGCGATCTGCGGGCGGTTGTCGCCTTCAAACGGCATGCGGCCGGTCAGCGCCTGGTAGTAGAGGACGCCGAGCGCATAGAGATCGGTGCGGGCGTCGATCAGGCCGCCGGCGAAGAGTTCCGGGGCCATGGTGTGCACCGAGCCGGCGCTGGATTCGTTGGGCGCGCCGCCGGGTGCCAGTGGTTGGGCCAGGCCGAAGTCGACGATCTTGATGCGGAAGGCGTTGTGCACGTCCCAGAGGACGAAGAGGTTGCCGGCCTTGAGGTCGCGATGCAGCAGGCCCGCCTCATGCGCGGCGCCGATGCCGGCGAGGCTCTGGCGCACCAACTCGCGAAAGTCCTCAAGCGCCAGCGGCCCCTTGGCGAGGCGCTGCTCCAGGCTTTCGCCCTTGAGCATTTCCATGATCAGGTAGGCGCCCTGTTCGTCCTCGCCGTAGTCGAGCACGGTGACGAGGTTGGGGTGGCGGATGCCATACAGGCGGCGCGCCTCGCGCAGCAGGTCTTCCTTGCCGGCGCCCTCGGCGTGCAGGCGCTTGAGCGCGACATCCCGGTTCTGCGAGGTGTCAAAGGCGCGGAACACCGTGCCGCGGCCCCCGGTGGCCAGCGTGGACAGGATTTGGTAGCGGTCGTTCATGAGGCGGTGCGAATTCCTTACGGGCGGAGCGAATCGATTACAACGCTTTCGCGTGCGCCGGATTTCGCAAAAGCCCCGGGGGCGGCCGAATCAGGCGATTGCCACAGGCGCCGGGCCGCGCTAAAGCAGGGGAGCGTGAATCCCGCCCTCAACGAAGCCGACACCCCTTTCGACCTGGCCCTGCGGCCGGGCGACTTCTCGGAGTTTCACGGCCAGGCCAAGGTGAAGGAGCAGTTGTTGGTCATGGTCGAGGCGGCGCGCCTGCGCGGGGAACCGCTCGACCACGTGCTGCTCTGCGGCCCGCCCGGCCTGGGCAAGACCACCCTCGCCAACCTCATCGCCAGCGCGGTCGGCTCGCGCCTGCACACGACCAGCGGTCCGCAGATCGAGCGCGCCGGTGATTTGGCCGGCATCCTCACCAACCTGCAGGAGCGCGACATCCTCTTCATCGACGAGATCCACCGCCTGCACCCGAGCGTCGAGGAGTACCTCTACCCGGCCATCGAGGACTTCCGCCTCGACATCATCATCGACCAGGGGCCCAAGGCGCGCACGATCCGGCTGGACCTGCCGCCCTTCACCCTCGTTGGCGCCACCACGCGCGCCGGCATGCTCACCGCGCCGATGCGCTCGCGCTTCGGCATCCCCAACCGGCTCGACTACTACACCGCCGAGGAACTTGGCTGCATCCTCGAGCGCTCGGCCCGCCTGCTCGGCGTCGCCGCCGACGCCGAGGGCCTGCACGAAATCGCCCGCCGCGCGCGCGGCACCCCGCGCATTGCCAACCACTTGCTGCGCTGGGTGCGCGACTACGCCCAGGTGCGGGCCGACAGCCAGGTCACCGGCACGGTCGCGCGCCAGGCCCTGGAGATGCGCGACATCGACGAGACCGGCCTCGACGAGATGGACCTGCGCATCCTTGAGGCGGTCATCCACAAGTTTGAGGGCGGCCCGGTCGGCCTCGGCAGCGTCGCGGTCGCCGTCGGCGAGGACGCCAGTACGCTCGAGGACGTGCACGAGCCCTACCTGGTCATGCAAGGCTACCTCAAGCGCACGCCGCGCGGCCGGGTCGCCATGCCCGCCGCCTGGCGCAAGCTCGGCCTGGTGCCGCCGCTCAGCGGTCAGAACGAGCTTTTCTGAATTCAGCCGCAGGGGCGGCAAATCGCGAGCGGGAGTTGGCCTCAGTCCTGCTTATCACCGAACCGCCAACCCAAGCGACTCATCCTCATGCTTTTCGACAACTACCAGCCGGAGGACTTCTTCGACGAGATGTTCGAGGCCGACGGCACCGTGCGGCCGCACTACCGTGGCGTCGCCGACGCCCTCAACCCGGTGGAACCGGGCGAGTTCCGCAACAAACAGGCGGCGGTCGAGGCCGCCTTCATGCGCGGCGGCGTCACCTTCACCGTGTACAGCGATGCCCAGGGCACCGAGCGCATCTTTCCCTTCGACTGCGTGCCGCGGGTCATTTCCGCCGAGGAATGGGACGTGGTCGAGCGCGGCCTGGTGCAGCGCCTGACCGCGCTCAACCTCTTCCTGCACGACATCTACCACGAGCAGAAGATCCTCAAGGACCGCGTCATCCCGCCGCAGTACGTGCTGAGCGCGAAGCATTTTCGCCGCGAGTTCATGCATTTCGAGGTGCCCAAGGATGTCTACGTGCACATCTGCGGCAGCGACCTGATCCGCGATCGCGATGGCCGCTACCTCGTGCTTGAGGACAACCTGCGCTGTCCGTCCGGCGCCAGTTACATGCTCGAGAACCGCGCCGCCTTGAAGCGCACCTTTCCCGAGCTGTTCCAGGCCAGCGGTGTGCGGCCGGTGAGCCATTACCCGGCCGAACTGCTCAAGGTGATGCAGCATTGCGCGCCCAAGCATTTCGACGGTCGCGACGCCCCCCAGTGCGTACTGCTGACGCCCGGCGTCTTCAACAGCGCCTACTTTGAGCATGCCTTCCTCGCGCGCCAGATGGGCATCCCGATCGTCGAGGGGCGCGACCTCGTCGTGCGCGACTTCAAGGTCTTCATGCGCACCACCGCCGGCCTGGTCAAGGTCGACGTCATCTACCGCCGCATCGACGACGACTTCCTCGATCCCTCGGTGTTCAGGCCCGACTCCCTGCTCGGCGTGCCCGGCCTGGTCAACGCCTACCGCGCCGGCAACGTCAGCCTCGCCAACAGCATCGGCACCGGGGTCGCCGACGACAAGGTGGTTTACTACTTTGTGCCGCACATGATCCGCTACTACCTCGGCGAGGAACCCATCCTGCCGAACGTCGACACCTACCTGGCCTCCGAGCCGAAGGACTGCGCCTTCATCCTCGACAACCTCGACAAGCTGGTGGTCAAGTCCGCCAACGAGGCCGGCGGCTACGGCATGCTCATGGGCCCCTGGGCCAGCCGCCAGGAGATCGCCGACTTCCGCGTCCAGATCGAGGCGAACCCGCGCAACTTCATCGCCCAGAATCCCATCTCGCTGAGCCGTCACCCGACCTGGGTGGACGACCGCTTTGAGGGCCGCCACATCGACCTGCGCCCCTACATCCTTTGCGGCGAAAAGATCGTGGTCACGCCCGGAGGGCTGACCCGGGTCGCCCTGCGCAAGGGCTCGCTGGTCGTCAACAGCTCGCAGGGCGGCGGCTCCAAGGACACCTGGGTGCTGCGTCACGAGGCCTCCTGAACCGCACCGGACTCCAACCATGCCCCCCTATCCGCTTCCGCACGAACAGGTCGCCCGCCACAAGCAGGCGAACATCATGCTTTCCCGCGTCGCCGGCAGTCTCTATTGGATGAGTCGCTACCTCGAGCGCGCCGAGAACGTGGCGCGCCTGGTCGACGTCAACCTGCAGATCCTGCTCGATTTTGGCCAGGTCTCCGACGAGACGCTCAAGGAGCACTGGCTGCCGATCCTGCGTTCGACCGACGACGAGGATTTGTTCTTCCAGTTGTATGAACATGCCGACAGCGCCAGCGTCACCGAGTTCCTGACCTTCCGCTCGGAAAATCCCAACTCGCTGTTCTCCTGCATCTCGAGCGCGCGCGAAAACGCCCGCCAGGTGCGCGACCAGATTTCCACGGAGATGTGGGAGGTGCTCAACGAGGCCTACCACTTCATCAAGGGCGCCGATGCCGCCCGGGTCTGGCACGACGGCGCCAGCGCCTTCTACGACCAGATCAAGCGCTACTCGCATCTCTTCCAGGGCATCACCGTCTCGACCTTTTCGCGCAGCGAGGGTTTTGAGTTCATCCAGTTCGGCAAGTACCTCGAGCGCGCCGACAAGACGACGCGGCTGCTCGACATGAAGTACCACATCCTGCTGCCGAAGGTGACCGACGTCGGCGGCGCGGTCGATGCCGCGCAGTGGCAGGCCGTGCTGCGCTCGGCGAGCGCGGTCGAGGCCTACCGGCGCTTCTACGTCGCCGACATCCTCTTTGCCAAGGTCATCGAGTTCCTCATCTTCCAGGCGAGTTTCCCGCGCTCGCTGCTGTTCTGCCTGCAGCAGATGGATCATTTTGCCCACCTGATCGCCGACGTGCCGGCGGGCGAGTACCGCAGTTCCGGCGAACGCCGCTTCGGCAAGTTTCTCAACAACCTGCACTTCACCACCGTGCAGGACATCATCCAGCAGGGCCTGCACGAGTTTCTCATGCAGGTTCAGGACGAGATCGGTGCCTTCGGTGCCCATCTCTACGACGCCTTCATGTTCGCGCCGCCGGTCGATCTGCAGGCGGAGATTCGGTTTCACCAGCAGCAGGAACAGCAGCAGCAGTGTGCCGGCTGACAGCGGATTTTGCTTGCACGCCGCCCTCATCCCCGCAACGCCATTCCCGTCTTGCCCCCAACCGAATCCACGCCTCCCGCCGCCGGCCTGCGCCTGCGCGTCCGCCACCTGACGCGTTTCCTCTACGAGGGGCCGGTCCAGGACAGCTACAACGACGCCCGCCTCTGCCCGGTCTCCGATCCGCTGCAGCGCTGCGTCTCCTTCGAACTCGCCCTGACACCGGCGGTGCCGGTGCACACCCACCACGATTTTTACCTGAACCGCGTCGATCACTTCGAGGTGCACGAACCGCACGACCGGCTGGAGGTGGAGTCGGTCGCCGTCGTCGAAACCCGCGTCGACCCGCGCGGCGCGCCGCCCTCCGGCCTGGTGCCCGAAAGCCTTGCCGCCCCCGAGGTGCACGAGAACTACTTTGATTTCGTCGTCGAATCGAAGTTCGTGCCGCAGAACGTCGCCATCTGGCGCGAGGCGGCCGACGCCCTCCACGGCGAGGCCGGCGATCTCTGGGGGGATGCCGTGCGGCTCGGTCACCACGTGCACGCGACCTTCGCCTATGACCCGGACTGGACGCATGTGCACACCGACGCCGCCGAGGCCCTGCGCGACCGCCGCGGCGTCTGCCAGGACTACGCCCATGTCATGATCGCCCTCTGCCGCAGCCGCGGCATCCCGGCGCGTTACGTCAGCGGCTATTTCTACGGGGGCCGCACCGGCGATGAAAACGAGGCCTCGCACGCCTGGGTCGAGGTCTTCCTGCCCGGCTTCGGCTGGAAGGCCTGGGATCCCACGCATGACCGCGAGGCGGATGCCCGCTACGTCAAGCTCGCCATCGGCCGCGACTACGACGATGCCAAGCCGGTCAGTGGTCGCTTCCGCGGCACGGCCAGCCGTCGCATCGAGGTCGTTGTGCAGGTGCGGCGGCTCGACTGAGCGGCGCACTTTGGCAAATCCCGGCTGGCGCCCGTCCCGGCTTGCGGGTATGAAGACCGATGCCTTTTTCCGCCCTCGGTCTCGCTCCCGTCATCCTGAAAGCCATTCAGGAGGCCGGTTACACGGAGCCGACCCCGATTCAGACCGCCGCCATTCCCGCCGTGCTCAAGGGCGGCGATGTCATCGGCATCGCCCAGACCGGCACCGGCAAGACCGCCGCCTTCACCCTGCCGATCCTCACCCGCCTCGCCGAGGCGCCGCCCGCCAACGCTCGCGCCCGCACCCGCGTGCTGGTCCTGGCGCCGACCCGCGAACTGGTGGCCCAGATCGAGGAAAACGTGCTCGCCTACGCCCGCCACCTGCCGCTGCGCATCGCCCGTGTCTTTGGCGGTGTCGGCGAGAAGCCGCAGAAGGATGCCCTGCGCGCCGGCGCCGACATCGTCATCGCCTGCCCGGGTCGCCTGCTCGACCTGATGAGCCAGGGCTGCGCCGATTTCACCGGCCTGCAGCACCTTGTGCTCGATGAGGCCGACCGCATGCTCGACATGGGTTTCCTGCCCGACATCCGTCGCATCCTGCGCCAACTGCCGACCAAGCGCCAGACCCTGCTGTTTTCGGCGACCCTGTCGAAGGAGATCGAGGCGCTGACCCGCGAGTTCCAGCAGCACCCGCAGCTCGTCCAGGTCGGCCGCCGGTCGAACCCCGCGGAAACGGTGGCCCAGTTCGTCCACGAGGTGCCCCGCCACCTGAAGCAGGCCCTGCTTGAGCGCCTGCTCGAGGACGAGAAGATGCAGATGGTGCTGGTCTTCAGCCGCACCAAGCACGGCGCCGACAAGATCGCCCGCAAGCTCGAAAAGACCGGCGTCACCTGCGCCACCCTGCATGCCAACCGCTCGCAAAACCAGCGCCTGCGCGCGCTCGCCGATTTCAAGGACTGGAAGGTGCGCGTGCTGGTGGCAACCGACATCGCCGCGCGCGGCATCGATGTCGACGGCATCTCGCACGTGGTGAACTATGACTTCCCGCACGTGGTCGAGGACTACGTCCACCGCATCGGCCGCACCGGCCGCGCCCAGGCGATCGGCGATGCCATCAGCTTTGTCAGCCCCGACGAAATGGACGACCTGCGCAAGCTCGAGAAGTTCATCGGTCGCGGCCTCGTGCGCAAGAAGCTCGAGGGCTTCGACTATCGCGCGGCAGCCCCGGCGGGTGCCGCCGCGGAAGCGGAGCGCGAGGAACGCCGCGGCGGACCGCGCGGTCGCCAGGGGGGCGGCGGCGGACGTCAGGGCGGTGGCGGCGGTCGCCAGGGCCAGCGCGGGCGTTCGAGCGATGCCGAGTCCGGTCGCACGGGCGGTCGTGGTGGTCGCGACGGCGGGCGTTCGCGTCCGGAGTCCGAGGCACGTTCCGACAAACCCCGCCAGGACAAGCCGCGAGGCCCGGCGTCTTCGGGTCGCTCCGCCTCCGCCCCGGCCAAGCCGGCGGCCACCGGCGCGCGCAAGCTCTGGAACCGTCTGACGGGTCGCTGATCGCGGGTTCGCGGCATTTCCGCGCTTGCGGCGCGTGCGTGCCGGCGCTCCATGTGCCCACGCATGTCCGCCGCCCACGCTCCCACCGTCGTTCTCGAAAACTTTTACCCCTGCCTGGAGGGCGGCCGTCATGCCGTCAAGCGCGTCGTCGGCGAGCCGCTGGATGTCTGGTGCGACGCCTTCACCGACGGCCATGTGGTGATGAGCGCCGTGCTGCGCTGGCGCGCGCAGGGCAGCCGCCGCTGGTTTGAGGCGCCCATGCGGCCGATCGACAACGACCGCTGGCACGGCCGCTGCGAGTTCGGCAAGGTGGGGCGCTGGGAGTATGTCGTCGAGGCCTGGGCCGACAGCTTCAAGGGCTGGAAGAAAACCTTCGTCGTTCGCGTCGAGGCCGCCGATCCCGATGTGCCGGTCGAGGCGCTGGAAGGCGCGCGCCTGCTGCGCGAGGCTGCCGGTCGCGCCCGCGGCGCCGGTGCCGCCGAGGCGGCCGCCCAACTCGAGGAGATTGCCGACCTGCTGGCCAGCCGTCCGGCCGCCGGCCTGCTCGACGTCCTGCAGTCGCTGGAACTGCAGACCCTGATGGACGCCTATGCCGACCGCTCGCTGTCGACCACCTCCGCGCCACTCGGCGTCATCGTCGAGCGCGAGCGCGCGCGTTTTTCGGCCTGGTATGAATTCTTCCCGCGCGGCGCCGAGGGGCGGGCCGACAGGCACAGCAGCTTCCGCGACTGCCTGCCGCGCCTTGATGACGCGAAGGAGATGGGCTTCGATGTCATCTACTTCCCGCCGATCCACCCGATTGGCATCACGGCGCGCAAGGGTCGCAACAACACCCTGACCGCGCTGCCGGGGGATGTTGGCAGTCCCTGGGCCATCGGCGGCCCGGCCGGCGGCCACCGCGCGGTCGAGCCGCAGCTGGGCACGCTCGAGGACTTTGTCTGGCTGGTGGGCGAGGCGAAGAACCGTGGTCTCGAGATCGCCCTCGACTTCGCCATCAACTGCTCGCCGGATCATCCCTATGTGAAGGAGCATCCCGAGTGGTTTTATCAGCGCCCGGACGGCAGCATTCGCTACGCCGAAAACCCGCCGAAGAAGTACCAGGACATCTACCCGCTCAACTTCCACTGCGCCGACTGGAAGAACCTCTGGCGCGAGCTGATCGACGTCGTGCTGTTCTGGGTCGACAAGGGTGTCAAGATCTTCCGGGTCGACAATCCGCACACCAAGCCGGTGGCCTTCTGGGAGGAGCTGATCAAGACGGTGCACCGCAAGGATCCCGAGGTCATCTTCCTGGCCGAGGCCTTCACCAAGCCGCGCATGATGCAGGTGCTCGGCAAGATCGGCTTCAGCCAGAGCTACACCTACTTCACCTGGCGCGAGGACAAGGCGGGTCTCACCCAGTATGCCACGGAGCTGACCCAGGGCGAGATGCGCTGGTACTACCGCGGCAACTTCTGGCCGAACACGCCCGACATTCATCCCTACTACCTGCAGAACGCGCCAGCCAGCGTCTTCCGCCTGCGCGCCGCACTGGCGGCGACCCTGTCCTCGTCCTGGGGCATGTACGCCGGCTATGAACTCTGCGAGAACGCGCCGCTGCCGGGCAGGGAGGAGTACCTCGATTCGGAAAAGTTCGAGCTGAAGCAGCGCGACTACAACGCGCCGGGCAACATCAAGGGCTTCATCGGC
Source organism: uncultured bacterium (assembly GCA_966252325.1). Classification (GTDB taxonomy): domain Bacteria; phylum Verrucomicrobiota; class Verrucomicrobiia; order Verrucomicrobiales; family Verrucomicrobiaceae; genus Prosthecobacter. Next base: position 39,242 of record CBINON010000030.1, read on the forward strand.
CGCCTCAACCGCCTGCGCCGCGAGCACCGCGCCCTGCAACTCTACGACAACCTCGTCTTCCACGGCGCCGACCACGGCGAGATGCTCTGCTACAGCAAGTGCACGCCGGACTTCGCCGACCGCCTGCTCTGCGTCGTCAGTCTCGACGGCCATCAGACCGTTGCCGGCCTCGTGCACCTCGACCTGGCCGCGCTCGGCCTCGATCCCGACCGGCCCTTCCAGGTGCACGACCTCATGCACGGCCAACTCTACGAGTGGAGCGGCACCGACAACTACGTCGAGCTGAACCCGCACGGCACGTCCATGCACCTGTTCGCGGTGCGCCAGTGAGGGGTCACGGCCAGTCCCGGGTCCAGAAGGTCAGGCGTTTGGGCGATTCCGTTGCCTCGCCGATCTCCTTCCAGACGAACTCGGCGCGCAGCTCGGGGCGCCGGCGGTAGCCGAGCGAGGTCCAGAAGTCGTCGAGCGGCCGGTAGTCCGGCGGTCGCAGAGGGTGGTTGTCGGGCCGGTCGACCGCGCAGAAGGTTGTCAGGCGGGCGCCGAGTTTTTGCGCGTGCTCCTCGCGACGCTGGAAGAAGCGCTTGCCGATGCCGCGGCCGCGGTAGGCCGGCAGCAGGATGGATTCGCCGAAGTAGCAGATGTCCTCGACCGCGAGACCGGCCTGGCGGAAGGGTGCCTGGAACTCCGGTCCCTCCTGGGCGAGCGGCAGGCAGGTGCTGGCACCCACGACGGTTTCGCCGTCGAACACCAGCACCACGAGGCTGTCCGGGCTGGTCAGGTAGGTGCGCAGGTAGTCGCGCTCGTACTCGAGCGTGCCGTCGTAGAGGTAGGGGTAGTCGCGGAACACGGCGATGCGCAGGGCGCCCAGGGCGTCGAGGTGCGGGGCGAGGCGGGGGCCGTGAACGTTTTCCAGACGGAGCATGGCCATCCATTTCACAAGCCGCGCCGAAGTCATGGACTGTTTTCGCCGCTTGAAGGAAAGCCCGGGCTGCGTCATGTCCGGTCATGCCTGCCCCCGTCCAGATCTGGCTCAATGGTCGCCTCTTGTCTGCTGAAGCAGCGAGGATCTCGCCCTTCGAACACGGCTTGCTGGTGGGCGATGGTGTTTTTGAGACGCTCGCCGTGCGCGGTGGTCGCGTGATCGGTCTGCGCGAGCACTGGCAGCGCCTGCTGCGCTCCTGCACGCAGATGGGCTTGCTGGCGATGAGCGAAACGGAGTTTGCCGAGGCCATCGTCGCGGTCGTCGAGGCCAACGGCCTGACCGAGGCGCGGGTGCGTGTCACCCAGACCAGCGGCGACGGACCGCTCGGCTCCGATCGCGGCGCCGGGCAGGGGACCCGGCTGGTTGCGGCGACGCCGCTGAACAGCTGGCCGGCCACGGAGAAAGTCTGCCTCGTGCCATGGACGCGCAATGAGAAGGGCGCGCTGGCCGGCGTGAAGAGCATCTCCTACGCCGAGAACGTCATCGCCCTTGCCGAGGCGAAGCGCCGCGGCTGTGGCGAGGCCCTGCTCGCCAACACCCGCGGTGAACTTTGCGAGGGCACCGGATCGAATATTTTTGTCGTGGTCGACGGCCGGTTGCACACGCCGCCGCTGGCTTCGGGCTGCCTGGCCGGCGTCACCCGCCTGCTCGTCCTGCAGGCCTGTGCGGCGGCCGGCATCGCCTGCGCGGAGACCGCCCTGCCGGTGGAGGTGTTGGCGCGCTGCGAGGAGGCCTTCCTCACCTCCTCGACCCGCGACGTGCATCCGATCGCCGAGATCGACGATCGGGTGCTGGCCACGCCGGGGCCGCTGACCCGTGCGGTGCAGGCCGCCTATGCCGCCCACCTCGGCGCTTGACCGGGTGCCCGGCCCGCTCATGGATGCGGCCTCATGAAATCGCTGTTCCTTCTCTCCCTGCTCGCCCTCGGCCTGCACGCCGCCGAACCCGTGTCGCTGTTTGACGGCAAGAGCCTCGCCGGCTGGACCGCCGCGGGGGGCAAGGCGCCGGGCCCGGGTTGGAAGATCGAGGACGGCGTGCTCGTGCTCGACGGCGTGGGCGGCAACCTGCTCAGCGACAAGGAATACACGAACTTCGAGTTCGAGTGGGAATGGAAGATCGCCGAGGCCGGCAACAATGGCGTCAAGTACTGGGTCACCCAGGTTGGCGGCAAGGAGTGGCTCGGCATCGAGTACCAGATGCTCGACGACCAGAAGCACCCGGATTCCAAGAACGGCGCCAAGCGCCTGACCGCCTCGTTTTACGACATCCAGGCCCCGGCGGTGAAGACCCCGGTCAACCCGCCCGGCCAGTGGAACGCCAGCCGCATCGTCGCCAGGGATGGCAAGCTCCAGCATTGGCTGAACGGCGTCTTGGTCGGCGAGGCCGACACCACCTCCGCCGACTGGCAGGCCAAGATTGCCGAGAGCAAATTCAAGTCCAAGGTCGGCTTCGCGCCCGGCAAGGGCCGCATCATGCTGACCGATCACAAGGACAAGACCTGGTTCCGCAACCTGCGGATCAAGGAACTCTGAACGGCCAGCGGGCACAGGCCCTCAGGCGGCGAGGCGGTCGCGCACCGCAAAGGTTACGGCCGGCGGCACGCCCCAGATGAGGTGTTTTGACAGCAGTCGGATCAGCCGCCGGCTGTAGCGCGAGCGCGTGCGCCCGCCCGAGGCCATGCTGGCAATCTGGCGCTTGGAATGGCGCTCCATGTGGCTGGCGATGTTGAAGGGCGAGGGCTTCTCCGCGAGGTGGCGTCCGGCCAGGTGCAGGCGGAAGATGCGGCCGTCGTAAAAGTAGGCGATCAGCTCGGTCCATGCCTGGTGCCAGTCGATCATGCGCCGGCTGTAGGTGTCGAGCGCGCGCGCCAGCGCGGCCGGCTGATGCAGCAAATCGGTGCCGCGTGAAAACACGCAGTCGTCGAGCTCGCGCGCGCCCTGCAGCGAGAGAAACAGGCCGGGCGACAGCATGGGATCGACAAAGCCAAAGGCGTCGCCGAGCAGCACCCAGCCCGGGCCGTGGCCGCGTTCGGAGAGCAGTTGGTAGTTCGTGTAGGTCATCACCGGCGTCACGCGCCGGGCCTGCGCGCCGCGGCCGCCAAAGGCCGGATCCTCGCGCAGGATGCGCTCGAGTCGCTCCTCGGGCGTGGCGCCGAGTTCACGCGCCGCGTCCTTGCGGATGACCACGCCGACCGACAACCGGCCGGGCAGGGGGATGCGCCAGCTCCAGCCGGCGCGCAGCAGCGAGATGATGACCTGGCCCTCCGGCACCTCGTCGTGCGGGAAGTTTTCGAAGTGGGCGAAGTGGGCGACATCATCGCGGCCGCCGCGCCGGGCCGGCAGATTCAGGAGGCGGGCCAGCACCCGCGCGCGACCGGAGGCGTCGATGACGAGCGGCTCGGCGCCGGCCGGCAGACCGGCCAGGGCGCGGCTGGCCTCGCTGAGGCGCACCGACGGCTGGCCGTCGCGCTCACACGGTTCGAGCTGGGCGCGGGCGTGCAGGAAGCGCGCGCCGAGTTCCTCCGCGCGCCGGCGCAGCAGGTTGTCGAGCTCGGGCCGCGGCGTGTTGAAGGCGTAGGGCGGCAGGTGGTCGGCGACGTTGGTGAAGCTGAAGTGGATGCGCGGGCCGTCGGCGCCATCGAAGAACGAGGCGCCCGGCTTGCGCATCGACATCGCCGCCACCTGATCCTCGATGCCGAGCTGTCGGAACACCGGCACCACCCCGGGGATGAGGGATTCGCCGACCAGCAGATCGGGTCGCTGATCGTCATCGAACACGGTGCAGGCCACGCCGCGCTGGGCAAGGAGCGCCGCCAGGGTGCAGCCGGCCGGGCCGGCCCCGATGACAACGACGTCAGACATGCAGGATGAAATGCCCCGGAAGCGGAGAAAGGCAATCACGAATCCGGAAGCCCCGAAGGTCCGCAGATGGCGCAGCTGGGGGGAGTTGATGGCGGATGGTTGAGGGATTCGGGAGCCGGGGACAGCAACCGGGAACCCGGAAGGTCCGCAGATTGCGCAGATGGGTCAGAAGGGGAACCGCAGATTGCGCAGATTGCGCAGATTTCGCAGATGGGTCAGAAGGGGAACCGCAAATGTCGCCGATGAGCGCAGATTTTGCAGAAGGGACAGAACGGGGACCGTCTTCAGCCGCAAAAGAACGCAAGGAACGCAAAGGCAGACTCAGGACTTGGCGGCTTGGCGCTCCTCATGTGGCCCAGGCCCCACAAGGCATGACGGCACTCCCCTTGTGCCAGGCGTGATTCCCAAGCCCGCTTTGAACCGCAGATGTCGCCGATGAGCGCAGAGGCTGAGGGAGCAGCGGGCGTGCATCGGCGGGGTGCCGTGGCTCGTGCTGTAGGCGGGGGCAGTGACCCCGCGGTCTGGGTAGCGGAAGTCGTCAGACTTCCGGGCTTGGATGAATCTGAAATCTGAGATCCCTCGGGCTCGGTCTTTTTCTTGACGGGCCTTCCCGCTTCGCAGAGCCTTTTCCCGTGCCTGCCTTTCAGGACTCCCGACCGAACAGCGTGAACAGCCTCTGGGCGTAGAACTCGTTCTGGCAACGGGAGGTTGACGCTTCACTCAATCCCCACCTCACCGGTCGCGCCGGGCATCGCCAACCACGGATCAAGTTCCCATGAGCATCTCCAGAGTCCTCCGCCTTCTGCCCCCAAGGCTGGCGACCTTCTTCCGTCGTGGGGTGGAACTGCAGTTTCACTCTGGGGCCAGTCAACACGAGTTGATGGAGCGATTTAAGCACGGCCTTCGGTCTCGTGGTTGGGGTGCCCACGGAGCGGCCGGATACGTGCGCGGCGATGGCATTCATGTGCACTGGGCGACAGGCCTGTTCAGGGACAGCTTTGCGCCTGTGTTTCAAGGCCGAGTCGAGGCGACAGCCACGGGTTCCATGGTCAGGGGACGCATGGCCCATCACCGGCTGGTTCAGGTCTTCATGGCCCTTTGGTGCGGGGGCCTCATCTTGATTTCGATCCTTTTCCTTTGGACCGTGATCATGCCGCTTGCGGGATACGCCTTGCTCTGGGCTGCCAACGGCATGATGGCCATCGGCGACCAGTTGCATCCGGGTCGCGATCAACGGATCCGCGATTTCCTTCAGAGCACATGCGAGGCTTCCCCGCCATGACGACCGACCCCCATGACCGACCCAAGAGGAAGCCGTTCAACTTCGCTTCGCCACATGCCATGAGAGCCTTGCTTTTCGCCATCATCAGTGCTGCGAGCCTGCCGTGTTTTGCCGAGGATGCGGCTCCTGCACAGCGTTATGGAGACACGCTGAGGGATCCCCGGCAGCCGATGAGTCTTTACCAGATGTTTGATTCCGGTGAAGAACCCAAGGTGATGCGGCAGATCAACAACTCGATTCTGATCATCTGCTGGATGCCAGCTTCGGATGGGACCTTTGGCAGGTATCAGATCAGTGGTTTGGACGGCTACTGCACCAGGGATCAGGTCGTGAAGTTCTTGAACCGGTTCTACGAAGCCGACCATCGAAAGGAGACCCAGATGGACACACCGAACATTGTGCTGGCGGGGAACAACTGGGGGGCGGGCCTTGATTTGAAGCCGACTCTCAAGGCTCTGAGTGCCAAGAAGGCCATTGCTGTTTATTATGTCGGCGGCTGGGCCTTCTCCAAGGTTTCGCTGATTCCGGAGCCAGACTCGCGGAAGCGACTGATCGTCCGATCCTATCAGGAGGCCAGCAAGTGACTGCCCGCGGCGAACCCGCAAGCCCTTCTCGGCTTTCCATCAGCGGTTCCAACCCGCTTGGAAACCACGAATGGCACGAAGTTCACGAAGTCAGAAGGGGCGGGCACCGCTGTGCCGGCTCAGTGGCTTGGGCAGTAGGCGGGGGCGGTGACCCCGCGGTGCCCATGATTCGGGAGGATTCGTGGACACAGTGGGCTGCATGTGCCCGAGAAACTGGCGGTTTTGCGCGCGGAGCCATCTTGAGGTGCCCGGGAAACTGGCGGTTTTGCGCGTGGAGCAATCTTGAGGTGCCCGGGAAACTGGCGGTTTTGTGCGCGGTGCAATCTTGAGGTGCCCGGGAAACTGGCGGTTTCGGGCGTGGAGCAATCTTTAGGTGCCCGGGAAACTGGCGGTTTTGCGCGCGGTGCAATCTTGAGGTGCCCGGGAAACTGGCGGTTTTGCGCGTGGAGCAATCTTGCGGTGCTCGGGAAACTGGCAGTTTTGCCGGTGTACCCATCTTGTAGTGCCAGGGAAACTGGCAGATTTGCCGGGGTACCCATCTTGTAGTGCCCATGATTCTGGCAGACATGCCGGGGTGACAAGCTTGGTGTGCGGGCACCGTGACCTCGGATTGGAGATTGGAAGCCCCTTTTTGAGACAAGTGCGGCGCTTTTTGAGAAAAAGAGGCGGTGGTTTTGCGAATCAGGGCGGCTGAGGCCGGCGGCAAGCACCGGAACCGGGGCGGAGGGGTGCTCAGGGCATGGGGCGGGGAGCGGAGGGTGTCGGGCCGCAGGAAGGGGCAACTTGCCGGGCCTGCTGGCTCAAGCCGGTCTCGCACTGAGGACACGGAGCACACGGAGGCGGATAGGGTAGGGCGCCGCTGCGTCGGCGCCGTGGCTTTCCCGTGGGCCGGCAGAGGGTCTCACGCCAAGGCGCGAAGGCGCAAAGAAACCCGGAGATGCTCCAGACCCTCGCGTCTTGGCGCCTTGGCGTGAGTTGGAAAGGTTCCCGAGCCTCGCCTGAGAGTCTTTTTCTTGACCAGCCTGCCCGTTTCGCAGAGCCTCGTCGCATGCCAGTCTTTCCGGAACCTCGTCGGTCTGTTTGGGCGGCTATTTACGTGAACACACTCTGGATGGAGGACTTCTCTGGTAATGAGAGGTGGAAGAATTTAGGTGCCAAAAAATGAATACGATAATACCCCTTGGATTGTTCCTCGTCATTCAAATGGCGATTCACCATTACGACCGCAAGGCGCAGGCCTCGCTCTCAAATGAGGATAAAGTGAAATTACTCGACGGCTCTTCGCAGAGCTACTTTATTCAGATGATTCCGACAGTCATCCTGCTCTTAGCCTTCGGGGGATTTGCTTATTTGAAGCCTTCTGGTTTTGTCATGTCTGTTGGCTTGGTGATCTACATATTGCTTATCGCAGCATCGTCGATTATTTCACAGCGCATGATGGTTCGCAAACTTTCCACGATAGGATTGCCTGAAAGCTATGTGAACCACTGCGGGAAATCAGCCATCATTCAGAGTGCCTCCATGATTTTATTCCTATCTTGGATTTTAGGCTCTACGCTTTGGTTGCTCAAAGGATCGGGTGGCTGAGCATCGCATCCAGCCAACGTGCTACGCGCGCGGCTGATGCGGGACGTGCTCCATCAAAACACTTGCCCATGCCATTTGAGAGACTTTTGACGGCCAGTTGCACTGAGGCCTTTGGTTTAAGGCTGAGGCCGGCACAAGCACCGGAGCCAGGGCGAAAAGGCGCTCAGGGCATGGGGCGAGGAGCGGAGGGTGTCGGGCCGCGGCAAACGGTCAGGAACCGCTGATGAGACGCTGATGGGACGCGGATCCTGAAGGCCCGGGGTAGCCCCGCTGTGTCGGGGCCGTCGAGTCTTTCTCCCTGAGGCATGCTGACTCGGACGGGTCGCACGGCCTGAGGATGGCATCGCCAAGCCCAACGGGCTTGCGGCCTGCAGCCCAGGGATGCCGAGCGCCGCGAGCGCTTCCCTGGGACGTGGAGCGTCCCCGGTGTCGGTGGGCCGCGAACCCAGCAGGGGTTCCGTCGGGTGGCGGGGCAGGGACGGGTCGCCAGAGCGGACGGGACCCCGGTGGGGTCCGGGGCGGGAAATGGATGGGGCGGCGGGGTTCCCAGGCGAGGCCGCTGCGCGTCCACGCCTGGGCTGCAAGCCGGAACCGCGTCGCGGTTCGGTTCTGCGGAGGGAACGGTGACGCCCCGCAGGCGTTGGAACCCCGAATGGCACGGAGCGCACAGAGTCGGAAGGGCTCACGCCAAGGCGCGAAGGCGCTGAGAAAGCCGGAGATGCTCTAGCCCTTCGTGTCTTGGCGCCTTGGCGTGAGTTGGGGAGTTTCCTTAGCCTCGCCCGAGAGTCTTTTTCTTGACCGGCCTGCCCGTTTCGCAGAGCTTCATCTCATGCAATTCTTTCCGGAACCCCGTCTGCTGGCCCGGGCGGCTTTGGTGCGTGAACCGCCTCTGTGTGGAGAGCTGGTTCTGGCAACGGGAAGGTGAAAGACACTTTTAGGTATCAGAAAAACACCTCACGCCATGCGCCGGCTTCTCGCAACAGACCTTGGTATCTGGCCGATGATCCAGAGCCAAGAACGTGCTTCTGACATGATGGTAAACAGTCGGTCGTACTGGGCTCGACTGGCTGATTATCTGCTCATGTACGACCAGATTGTCATACCAACCGGCAATCTTCAGATCTTATCTGTGCTGCGGTTCATGCTTGGCGACGATGTCCTGTTGGAGTTGCTTGAGGCAAGAGTCATTGTATTCGCTAGATTTGATCAATGGTTCGGCTACGCAGGAACTGCGGGGGTCCTTTTCTACAAGTTTGGTGAAGGTCCTGAGAACAAGCGTGCGATCCCCAACTTGGCAATCAGCCATTACTTGCCATTAGATCAGGCCATCGATGCGGCATTTATTTCTCTTAACCCGCATTCTACGCTCGAAACGCGGGCTCGATATAGGACACTTTTGCTGGATCGGACGTTTCAGCTCGATACAGAACCATTATTGGAAGGCGTCCGTGCTGAAGCTTATCGGGATATTAAAGGCAGTCCATACCTGCAGACGATGTTGTCAATTCGCAATGCAGGGCGAGCCATTGAAAACCTGCGCGGTAGCAAACCTAATGCCGTCGTCGTATTCAATCCTCATGTTCCATCGGAGAATGAAGATTTAGCTGAGATCATGGCATTGCTTCGAGTGGTGTTCGAGAACTTCCTGCTTGCGGTTGCGGGAAAGACGGAGGCTAATGAAATTACAGGTGACTCTTCCTCGCTATCGGTCTTACTGGCGAAGGGGCAGAGAATTGGCCTTTCTCCCCACGGCCGTGCCTCCTTTGCGCAGATTCAGCAGGTTTCAGGAGTGCCGGATCTTGGGGCGGCTTTCGGTAGTCGACAACTGAGCGCGCGCCAGATACTTGACCTGCGCCAAACGAAACACGCCCAGTCTTTTCGTGAATGGCTGTCTTGTGGTAGTCCTGGGGATACAGCGCAGGAGACTCTCCAGCGCTACATAGATAGTGTTGGTAACCAAAGTCTGCTGGAGTCACTTCCAGCAAAAATTATCCGATTTGCCGCCACTACCACTTGGGGCGCGCTGGAACCGGCTTCGGGGATGCTTGCATCTGCAGCAGACTCCTTTCTGCTGAGCAAGTGGTTTCCTGTGGCGAGTCCTCGGCTTTTCATGAGACAAGCCAAGGTTGCAGTTACCAACTCGCCGGTTATAAAGAAGCCGCAACAGAAGGGGAGAGATAGGAATGCTCCATGTTCATGCGGTAGCGAAAGGAAGTACAAGCACTGTTGCGGCAAACTGAACTGAGGATTAGCCCTCGCTCAAGCAGGGCGATCGTCTGAGGTCCGCTCCCCTCACTCCTTCTCCGCCGGCAGCAGGGTCAGCCTGAGTCGCTGAACGGCACCGTCGAAGGGGGTGCTGTTGGGGTGGTCGGCGAGGGGGAGGATGCCGAAGCTTTGGCCGGCGGCGAGGCCGGCCTTGGGATCGGTGGGGAAGCCGCCGGTGAAGGGGGCGAGGCCGAGGACTTCGCTGCGGCCGGGTTCGGCGAGCGAGAGCAGGCCGTCGCCATCGAGGGAGGCGCGCAACTGGCAGGGGCCGGCGGCGGAGGGGCTGGCCTGGATGGCGGTGGCTTCGCCCTGATGGAAGACGGTGAGGGTGGGGCGACCGGCGACGTAGTGCAGGGCCCAGCCAAGCTGGCGGTCGCCCTGGGCGAGCAGGGTGCTGTCGCCATCCACCGCGGGATCGAAGTCGAAGGCGGCGTCGAGGGCGAAACCGCGGCCGGCGAGGCGGGGGGCTTCGTCGGCGCTGAGTTCATCGCCGATCTGCAGGCTGAGGTGCTGGGAACCGTCGCCGCTGGGGGCGGGCACGACCTCGCGGGCGGGGCGGCTGGCGCGCTTGAACTCTTGGGGGAAATGCGCGGCGAGCGCCTGCTTGATGGCGGCGTGCTCGGGACGGTCGGCGAGGTTGACCCACTCGTGCGGGTCGCTGTCGTGGTCGTAGAGTTCCTCGCCGCCGTCGGCGTAGCGGAGGTAGCGCCAGCGGCGGTCGCGCGCGGCATAACCGGCGCGGTCGCCGCCACCCATGGTGGTAAGCGCGGGCCGGTCGCGCCGGGCGGCGGGATCCTTGAGCAGGGGCAGCAGGCTGGCACCGTCGAGGTGGGCGGGCTTGGCGACCTTGAGCAGGTCGCAGACGGTGGGGTAGAGATCGAGCAGCGACACGGCCTCGGCGCTGGCGCTGTCGGGATGGGTGAGACCCGGGGCGTGGATCGTCAGCGGCACGCGGGTGGCTTCCTCCCACAGGCGGCCTTTGTGCCACATCTGTTTTTCGCCGAGATACCAGCCGTGGTCGGAGGTGAAGACGACGACGGTGTCCTCGGCATGCGGACCGGCGTCGAGGGCCTCGAGCAGGCGACCAAGCATGGCGTCGCAGAAGGCGATGCTGGAGAGGTAGGCCTGCACGGCCTCGCGCCACTTCCCGGTGGCGAGCAGGCGGTCGTGATGGCTGCCCGGTTTGGCATGGGCGCGGGCCGAGGCGGGCAGGTCGTCGAGGTCGTCTTCCCGCACCTTGGGCAGGACGATGCTATCGAGCGGGAAGCGGTCAAAATACTCGCGCGGCACGTACCAGGGCGAGTGCGGTTTGTAGAGACCGACCGCGAGGAAGAAGGGCCGGTCCTGCTTGCGGCGGAGGAAGTCGCCGGCCCACTGGACGACGGCGCCGTCCTCGGTGAGCACGTCGGGCAGGTCGAGCGCGCCCCAGTCCCAGTGCCAGATGTTCAGGCCGTTGTAGTTCTGGCCGGTCGGCACCGGCAGCTCGGGGATCTGAATGCCCGGGGCGGGGAAGCGCTGGTCCCAGGCGCGGTCCTGCTCGAAGCCGCGGCGACCGCCGTGCCAGCCGGTGAGGCGCGAGTCCGGGCCGCCGTGGTTGGCGTGGAAGATCTTGCCGGCGCCGGCGCTCAGGAAGCCGAGGCCGCGCAGGTGCTCTGGCAGGGTGGCCTTGCCGGTGATCTGGACGCTGCGCCGCCAGTCCTGCTCGTTGCCGAAGACGCCGCTGGAGGAGGGCAGCAGGCCCGTCAGGAGGCTGGTGCGCGAGGGATTGCAGAGGGCGAAGCTGCAGTGGGCATTGCTGAAGCGCATGCCGCGGCGGGCGAGCCGGTCCATGTGCGGCGTCTGCGCCTGCGGATGCCCACCCATCCAGCCCACCCAGTCGCGCAGGTCATCGGCGACGATGAACAGCACGTTGGGGGCGTTCCGCGGCGCCCGCGCCCGTTTCAGCGTCGCCGCCCCCACGGGCAGGGCGAGCAGGAGGGCGAGGTGGAGCAGGCGGAGCATGGGGGAGAGATAAGGGAAAAGGGATGAGGGGAAAGGAATAATGAATGTCGAACAAGGAATGGCCAACGCCCAAGTCCGGAACGCGGGAACCTTCGTCATTGGGACTTCCTTGTTGGATCTTGGACATTCCTCGGGCTTGAACGATCCCGCAGAGGGCTGTTGATGAAGGATGGCCTGCGGAGCTTTTTCTTGACCGGCCTGCTCGTTTCGGAGAGCCTTGGCGCATGCCAGCCTTGCCGGAACCCCGTCTGCCCGCCCGAGTGGCTTTTGTGCGTGAACAGCCTCTGGGTGGAGGAATTGTTCTGGCAACGGAAGGCTGAAGGATACTGTTCGGCGGAATATCATGAGCGATCGAACGATCTCACGAAATACGAAGATTTTCTTTGGTGTGCCGGCGAGGCCGATGGCAGACGTCATCGCCGATGCACTCGGTCAGGTTGTGGCTCAAGTGCCCGGGATTCGTGAAGCCTACATTCCCCAGTGTTTCATCGAGGGCGATTCTGATGCGCGTCAGGTGCTCATTGTTGGCGTTGAGACGAAAGGAAAAATACCAGAGGTTATGCAGGATCTTTTGGGTAAGATGAAGCTGTTGCTGCCTCCAGGCTTCTTCATGGACGTGATCCCGTATGCGAGCGCCGATTTGCCAGACGAGGCCCGAGTGAAGGAATGTCACATATACGGTTCACCCTCGACATCAAAACCATGGTGGAAGATTTGGTGATGAAGAGAGAGCTGAACCAGTCGGTCGAGACAACGCGGGCCGTTGCACGGCCCGCGCGTCTCGCCTAAATCGTTCGTTATGAAAATGAAGTCCATCCTTATAAGTCTCGCATTGGCGTCATCACTCTTCGCTGGCGAAGTGCCGGAAGACGTGAGAACCGCATCCCCGGACGGGGTGTTTCAGGTGCGAATCGTGAAGGTGGCTGACACGAATACGAGGCGGCTGGAGATCACCCAGAAGGACGGAAAAACACTGTATGCTTCTCCGCCTCAAATTGACGGGGCTGACATTCTCGATTTTTACGACGACCACCTCCGGTGGAGCCCGGATTCGCGGATACTCGCGATTTCAGCCGGATACTCGAAGTTATTTCGCACCTACCTTTTCGCTTGGGACGGGAAGTCCTTTCACCCAATTGCCATGCCTGAGATGGCTGCGGGAGAGGACAATCCTTGGATCTATCCCACGGAATGGAGAGACAACCACACTCTGCACCTGAAGATCAATGGACCGCACGCGGGCAAGGCCCGTGACAACGGTTATGAAGGGACGGCTGTTGTGCAAGTCGATCTTCATGCGATGACATCGAAGAAGCTTTCTGAGGAACTCAAGATCAGTGGTCCAGCGAAATAGAAGGACAATACAGTGCTGGACAACCCGCTACCCGTTCCGAGTCGGATTCGGAGGGTGGCGACAAACTTCACCCTGAGTAGGAGTGGCGCTCCCGGTAGCGGGTGCTAGGCCTCGACGTGCCCCAGGGGCTTGAGGCTGAGAGCTGAGAGGTCTCTACGCCCTTCGCTCCAGGCTCAACCCGCAGTGGACGACGGGGCGAAAGCCGGATTAGCTTGGCGGGTTGTCATGGCCCGTTCCCGCACCGCTGCATCCATTCCCCAGGTGGCCATCCTGGTCGACACCTCGCGCTCGTATGGGCGCGACATCGTGCGCGGGATTCGTCGGCATGTGGCGGAGCACGGGCCGTGGTCGCTCTACCTGGAGCCGCGCGACCTGCGCAGCCGGTTTCCCGACTGGCTGAAGGACTGGCGTGGCGACGGCATCCTGGCGCGCACGGCCGATGCCGGTCTGCTGCGCCGGTTGATCGCCACCGGTCTGCCGGTGGTGGAGCTGCGCACCACCGTGCTCGAGCATCCGTTCCCCTTTGTCGGCATGGACAACAGCGTCATCGGCGCGCGCGTCGCGGCGCATTTCCGGGCGCGCGGCTTTCGCCACTTCGGCTGCTGCCTGGATGAGGCCGAGGCCTTTTTCCTGGAGCGCAGCGAACGCTTTGTCGAGGCCGTGGCCGAGGCGGGCGGGGACTGCCCGGTGTTCCGCTCGCGCCGCAAAAACTGGGAGCAGCACCAGCGCGACCTCGCCGACTGGCTGCTGGCGCTGCCGAAACCGGCCGGCGTGTTTGCGGTCAACGACCAGCTCGGTTTCTGGGTGCTCGATGCGGCCCGCCGCGCCGGCATCGCCGTGCCCGAGGAACTGGCGGTGGTCGGCGCGGAGAACGACATCATGCTCTGTGAAACCGCCTCGCCGCCGCTGTCCAGCGTGCGCCTGCGCGGCCAGGCGGTGGGGCGCGAGGCGGCGCGCCTGCTCGGCGACTGGATGGCGGGCCGGCACGTGCCGAAGCCGGGGGAAACCCACCTGCTGGCGCCGGGTGACATCGTCACGCGCCAGTCGAGCGACATCGTGGCGGTCGAGGATGCGCGCATCGCCGCCGCCCTGCGCTTCATCCGTCAGCACGCCACCGAGGGCATCGACGTCAGCCGCGTGGCGCGCGAGGTCGCCCTGTCGCGCAGCGTGCTCGAACGGCGCATGAAGGCGCTCATCGGCCGCAGCCCGGGCGAGGAGATCAACCGCCTGCGCTTTGTGGCGGTGGAAAAGCTGCTGGCGGAGACCGACCTGACGCTGGCGGCCATCGCCGCGCGCTGCGGCTTTGCGCATCCGCAGTACATGGCCGAGGCTTTCCGCCAGCGCAGCGGGGTGACTCCCGGGGCGTTTCGACGCAGCCGCAAAACCTGAAAACCCCGGGTCAAAGTCTGAATGAAAGCCCGCGTCAGCCGGCGTTAAACTCTGCACGATGAACCGTCGCCATTTCCTGAACTCGCTCGCCGCCCTGGCGGCCGCGCCCGCCTGCGCCCAGGGCGCCGCTTGGAAGCTGAACTACGCGCTCGCCTCGAGCATGTATGGCAGCCTCAAGCTCGCCGAGATCTTGCCCGAGGTGAAGAAGACCGGCGCCACGAGCATCGACCTCTGGCCGCGCCGACACGGCACGCAGCGCGAGGAGATCGACGAGATCGGTCACGACCGCTTTGCCGCGCTGCTCGGCGAGCATGGACTGACCCTGGCCGGCTCGACACGTTACGACCTCGGGCCCTTTGGTCTGGAAGAAGAGATCCGCGTCAACCAGAAGCTCGGCGGTCGCTTCATCGTCACCGGCGGCAAGGGCGAGTACAAGGTGCCGGCCGACCAGCTCAAGCGCAATGTTGCCGACTTCGTGGAAAAGATGAAACCGCACGCCGCGCAGGCCGCCGCGGCCGGCGTGACGATCGCCATCGAGAACCACGTCAACAACCTGATCGATTCGCCTGACTCGCTGCGCTGGTTCGCCGACGCCGCGCGTGGCATCGACGGTCTTGGCGTCGCCCTGGCGCCCTACCACCTGCCGCAGGAGCCGGCGCTGCTGGCCGAGCTGATCCGCCACATCGATGCCAAGATGTCGCTCTTCTATGCCTGGGAGCACGGCATGGGCTGCATGAAACCGATGCCCAAGGACGAGGAACTCCAGCAGATGCCGGGTCGCGGCAAGCTCGACTGGCGACCCCTGCTCGCCGCGTTGAAGCAGATCCGTTTCACCGGCCCGACCGAGATCTTCATGCACCCGACCCCGCGCGGCATTCCGATCCTGCCGACCGCCGCCGAGACGACGGCGGAGATCGTGCGCGCAAAAACCTTCCTCGATCCGATCGCCGCGGCGGTTTGATCCCATCCCTCACTTCATTCCCACCCCACCCACCCCATGCCCGAAGCCAAAGTCCTGCTCATCGTCGGCGACGCCACCGAGACCGTCGACACCCTGTATCCGTTTTACCGCCTCATCGAGGGCGGCTACAAGCCGGTGGTCGCCGCGCCGGAGAAGCGCAAGTACCAGATGGTCCTGCACGAGGTGAAGCCCGGCTGGACGATCACCAAGGAATGGGAGGGCTACAGCATCGACGCCGATGTCGCCTTCAAGGACATCGTGCCGGAGGAATACGTCGGCATCTTCTTCAGCGGTGGCCGCGCGCCGGAATACATCCGCGAGGATGAGGATCTGCTGCGGATCACCCGCTGGTTCTGGGAGCAGGGCAAACCCTGCGCCAGCGTCTGCCACGGCGTCGAAATCCCGGCGCGTGCCGGCATCGTCAACGGCCTGCGCATGGCGACCGTCGCCAAGTGCAAGTTTGACCTCGAGGTCTGCGGCGGCATCTACGTCAACGAACCCTGCGTGATCGACCGCCACATGTACTCGGGTCGCACCTACCACGACAGCGGTCACTTCGTCGGTCCGTGGATCCAGGCGCTCGATGCCGAACGCGCGAAGATGGGCCTGTGAACCGACGCCCGATGAAGCGCCTGCCCCTGCTTGCCGCGCCGCTGCTCGCCCTTCTCGGCGGGTCGCCGGTGCGTGCGCACCCGCTCATGGCGGAGCCGGTCAACCACGCCCACGTCTTCACCTTCGACCAGTTTTACCTGGCGCAGGACACCGACGCGCACCTGGTGGCCGGCGGTCGCCTGCTGCTGGCCGAGTTGAACTGCACGGCCTGCCACGCCGCACCGGCGGGCTGGGGACTGGAAGCGAAACCGGGACCGAAGCTCGACGGCAGTGCGGCGCGTTTCGATGCCGACTCGCTCTGGCGCTTCATCCGCAGTCCGCAGCATGTCAAGAAGGGCACCCAGATGCCCGGCCTGTTCACCGGTGCGGAAGGCGATGACGAGGACGTTGAGGCGCTGGTGGAATTCCTCACCGCCGCCCAAGCGGAGTTGCCGAAGTCGCCGGCCGGCGATGCCGCGCGCGGCAAGGACCTGTATCACAAGACCGGCTGCGTCGCCTGCCATGAACCGGCCAGCGATTACCGGCCCGAGAGTCTGGCGGCCGACGCCGAACTGGATCGACCGGGCAACACCTCGGTGCCGATCGTGCTGGCCGATGTCTGGAACGAGGCGGCGCTCGCCGATTTCCTGCTGCGCCCGCTGGCGCATCGCCCGGCGGGTCGCATGCCCGACCTGCACCTGAGCGCGCAGGAGGCCGCCGACATCGCCGCCTACCTGCACCTGGGGCGCACGCCGCCGATCGTCAACGAACGCGCAGCCCTGAAGTTGCCCAAGCAGGGGGTGGAGCGCGGTCGCGAGGTTTTTCATGCGCGGCGCTGCAGCGCCTGTCATGAGATGCCGGGTGTTGCTGAGGTCAAGACGGTCAAGGAGGTCAATTTGGTCAAGACGGTCAAGGCTCTGGCCGAAGCTGATCCCGCGCGCGGGTGTCTGTCGGTCAGTCCGGCTGCGGGTGTGCCGCGCTACGACCTCAACGACCTGCAGAAGCGCGCCCTCGGTCTCGCCCTCGCCGAGCTGCGGACGGGCGGCAAGCCGGCGCATCTGGCCAACGCGGCGCAGCGGGCCGACTGGCAGATGACGCGTCTGAATTGCTACGCCTGTCACGACCGCAACCACAAGGGCGGTCCGGAGGATCCGCGCGCGCAATACTTCACCTACAACGACCCCGGCGCCGGTTCGCTCGGCGAGTTCGGTCACCTGCCGCCGCGGCTCGATGGGGTCGGTCGCAAGCTGACGCGCGGCTGGCTGGAGAAGGTGCTGTTTGGCGAGGGCGGCTCGGTGCGCGCCTACCTGAACACGCGCATGCCGAACTTCGGCGAGGCGGCGACGCGCGAGCTGGTCGATCTCTTCGCCGAGGCCGACCGTCGCGAGACGCCGGTGGCGATCGATGTCAGCGGTTTGCAGAAGCACCACCGCGCCGAGCTGGGGCGACAGTTGCTCGGGGCCACCGGGCTGGCCTGCGTGTCCTGCCATGGGTTGAAGGATCGCAAGTCGCTGGGCCCGCCGGTGGCGCGCCTGACGCACACGGTCGAGCGCCTGCAGCCCGAGTACTTCAAGGAGCTGCTGCTCAATCCGCAGGCCGCGCAGCCGGGCACGATGATGCCGCCGCTGTTCCTGGGGCGCAAAAAGGCCGACCAGGAGATTGAATCGATCTGGACCTACCTGCGCGAGCTGGAGGGGCAGCCGCTGCCCGAGGGACTGCTGTCGACCGAGGACTTTGAATTGCTGCCCGCCAAGGCCGGTAAACCCATCGTCTTCCGCAGCTTCATCGAAGGCGCGGGCAGCCACGCCATCGGCGTCGGTTTCCCGCAGGGCCTGAATGCCGCCTTCGACGCCCTGGAATGCCGCTGGCGACTGGTCTGGCGCGGGCGCTTCCTCGACGCCATGAGCAACTGGCAGAGCCGCGAGATGACGCCGATCCAGCCGCTGGGCGAGGACGTGCATGAGTTGCCCGGCGCGGCCGGCGGCGAGTTCGCCGGTTACCGGCTCGGAGCGGATGGCGTGCCGGTGCTGCTGTATCGGCGCGACGGCGTGCTCATCGAGGACACGCTGCGACCCGCGGCCGACGGGCGCAGTTTTGAACGCACGCTGAAGCGCAACGGCGAGGAAACCAAGGAGGTGCTGTCATGGTGAAGTGGAAGACATGGCTCGCGACGCTGGCGCTGCTGGCCCCGGGGCTGCAGGCGCAGGACGATGCCTTTTATCGCGTGTTGACCTATGAGGTGCCCAAGGGGCTGAACCTCGAGGTGGGCGGCATGGCGTCGCTGCCGGATGGCCGGCTCGCCGTGGCGATCCGGCGCGGGGAGGTCTGGATCATCCAGAACCCGCTCGCCGATCCGCCGACGGTGGAGAACCTCGGCTACAAGCGTTTTGCCTCCGGCCTGCATGAGCTGCTCGGCCTGGCCTGGCACGACGGCCATCTCTATGTCACCCAGCGTTCCGAGGTGACCCGCCTGGCGGACACGGATGGCGATGGCGAGGCGGATGAATACCTCGCCGTCGCGCACGGCTGGGGCGTTTCCGGCGCCTACCACGAGTATGCCTACGGCCCGGTGTTCGATCGCGAGGGCAACCTGCACAACAGCCTGAACAGCTCGATGGGCAAGAAGTGGAAGGGCGCCGGCACCGATGCCGAGAAGCCGCTGTGGCGCGGCTGGACGGTCATGACGCCGAAGGGCGGAGGTCGCGCCACCGGCTTTTCCGCCGGCTATCGCAGTCCGTCCGGCATCGGCACGAATGCCGAGGGCGACATCTTTGTCACCGATCAGCAGGGCAACTGGATGCCGACCAACCCGCTCGTGCATGTCCGCAAGGGCGCGTTCTTTGGCCATGGCGACAGCCTGCAGGACATGGAGCGACCGGACTCGCCGGTGAAGCATCCGGGCAAGCTGCCCGAGGGCATCACCACGGCCGAGGCGATGCGCGTCATTCCCGGCTATCAGCCGCCCGCCGTCTGGTTCCCCTACGTCAAGGCCGGCCAGAGCCCCACCGGCCTGCGCTGCGACCTCACCGGCGGCAAGTTCGGGCCGTTCGCGCAGCAGTTGTTTGTCGGCGAGTTCGTCATCTCCGGCCTGCATCGCGTCTTCCTGGAAAAGGTCGACGGCGAATACCAGGGCGCGGTGTTTCCCTTCATCCAGGACCTGCAGTGCGCTGTGCTGTCGCTCGATTTCCTCCAGGATGGCTCGCTGGCGGTTGGTCAGACCAACCGCGGCTGGAACAGCCAGGGCAACCGGCCCTTTGGCATCCAGCGCCTGGTCTGGACCGGCAAGACGCCGCTGGAGGTCGCCAAGCTGGAGGCGCGGCCCGACGGCTTCCGCTTCACCTTCACCCGGCCGGTGGCGGCGACCGACTGGAATCGCACCCAGGCGCAGAGCTTCACCTACACCTACACGGCGAAGTACGGCAGCCCCGAGATCGATCCGCAGCCGCTGCAGTTGTCCGACTGGGCGCTGTCGGCCGACGGCCTGGAGCTGACCGTGCGCTGCGCCAACCTGCGCGCGGGTTACGTGCATGAGTTCGTGCTGCCGGACGTGAAGAGCCGCGACGATGCCACGCCGCTGCGCCGCAACTACGCCGCCTACACGCTGAACCGCATCCCGGCGCGCTGAGCCGGGTCACTCGTGGAACTCGCTCGCGTCCGGGATGCGGGTGAAGGCGATCTTGGTGCCGGAGAAGGTTTTGACTGCATCGGGCAGGAAACCCAGGGCGAGGCTGTCGCGACCGAACTTCTGATTGATGTCGTCGAGCACCTGCGACAGGCGCTCGCGCCGCTCGCGGTCGGCAGTCACGGTCAGGCCGAGGGAAGGGAAGAGGTCGAGTTGCTCGGGGGCGTCGGCCGGCTCCAGGCCGTGCAGGGTGACGGCGATTTTCAGCACCCGCTGGCGGCCCGCCGGATCGAGCAGGCGCTCCCACAGACCGGCGAGCAGGCCGAGCAGGGCATGGCTGTCGGACAGGGCGGGGAAACGCTGCTGGGCCTCGCCGCGCAGGCGGTTTTCCAAGCGGATGGCGAGCTGCAGGGCGGTGGCGCGGTAGCCGAGCCGGCGCATGCGGCTGGCCGCCTTGAGCAGCAGTCGGCGCGCGACGATGCCCGCCTCGGGCGGGTTGCGAAACTCCGGCGCCAGCACGTGGCTGTGGCCGACCGTGCGGCGCGTGGTCGGTTCGTCATCGAGATCGCCGCCGTGGAGCTGGTGCCAGAAGCGCTCGCCGCCGACCCCGCCCCAGACGCGGCGCAGCTTCTCGGGGCGCGCCTGCCAGAGATCGAGGAAGTCGTGGATGCCGGCCTCGTGCAGGCGCGGCTCCATGTTGCGGCCGATGCCGCAGAGGTCGGTCAGCTTCAGGTGCGCCAGCCGGCCGGGCAGGTCCTCCAGCCGCACGATCTCGAGGCCATCCGGCTTGGTGAGGTCGCTCGCCGTCTTCGCCAGGTAGCGGTTGGGGGCGATGCCGGCCGAGCAGGTGATGACCTCGCCCACCTGCTCGCGCAGGCCGCGCTTGATGCGCCGCGCCAGGGCCACCGCGGCGGCCTCGTTGGCATGGCGGCTGTCGAGCAGGCAGCCGACCTCGTCGATCGAGCCGATGACATGCACCGGGTAGTGGCGCTCGATCTCGTCGCGGATCTTGTGGTGGTACTCGACGTAGGCGTTGTGGTGGGCCTCGACCAGCACGAGGTCGCGGCAGAGCCGCTTGGCCTCGCCGATGTTCGTGCCGGTCTTGATGCCAAAACGCTTCGCCTCGCGACTGGCGGCAATGGCGCAGGTCGAGTCCGACAGCACCGGCACCACCGCCACGGGTCGACCGCGCAACTCCGGGTGGAGCTGCTGCTCGACACTGGCGAAGTAGCTGTTCAGATCGATGAACAGCCAGCGCAGGGTGCTGGAGATGGTGAGGGGCACGGAAGAATCATGAGGCGGAAATAAAAATGTTCAAATGAACACTTTTACGAGCGGGCAAGTCAGTCGGGTTGGACGGGTCGGACGGGTCAGTCGGGTCAGTCGGGTCAGTCGGGTCAGTCGGGTCAGTCGGGTCAGTCGGGTCAGTC